>NZ_LAKD02000052.1 GCF_000968685.2 Streptomyces antioxidans | reverse complement strand
GCCGGGATTCGCATCTTCACAGCGAACTTGGGGCTCTGCGATCAGTGGGTATCCACCGTGAAGGTCCAGGTCAGCCCGCAACATGATCGGTTGGGGTTTTGGGTCAAGTCCCCCCTCGGACACACACCACGTCCCCAGCGTGCGGGTCGAGCGTTGTCTCGGCCCGCACACGCTGTTTTCCGGGCTCGTTCCGCGAGCACCCGCAGGCGCTCAAGTCGCGTCGTGGGGGCGAAGCGGCAGGTCAAGCCATGCCAGCCCGATATCGCGGCGCATGTGGGAGACGTCGGCGGCCGGACGGCCGTCGTGGAACACTGCCAGGCGGTCGGTGACCGGGAGCACCGACGGCAGCCCGATGACATATGGCGACCAGGCGCAGTTCGTGCGGTCGAGCACGACGGCCTTGTCCTGCGGATCCCAGTGGTTGAGGTCGCGCGTCCAGTAGACCCAGACCGCGTCGGTGTACTCGCCGAACGCGTCGAGGGCGATGTGATGGGTGTGAACAGGAACCAGGTGTCGTTCGCGGCCGCGTAGTGCAATGAGGAGTTTTCGATCTGCTCGTCCAGGGGCACGATCGGTTCGGGACCGATTCGCCAGGCGCCGTCGAGGTCCTTGCCGCGCTCGATGCCGATGGTTCGCTTCGTGCCTGCTGTGGTCTGGGTCGAGGCGCTGAAGAACTGCGGGTACTCGCCGCGGTGCCGCGCGATGTGGCCGGGGCTGGCCGTCGTCGCGTAGTACGTTCCGGGCCGCGGGCGGAAGGGGACGGCGTCCCGCCGCTTGGTCCAGGGCCCGGCGGGCCCTGGACCATGAGCCTTGAGGGTCAGATACGGAAAGGCGGGGACGCGGTCCGGCGGCGGCGAGGTGTTCGGAGTGCCGAGGTAGAACATGTGCCAGTCGCCCCGTGCCGCCTGGTAAGTGACGCCGTAGCTGGCGGAGCCGCCGTCGTCGGAGCCGGGCGGCCCCAGCTGCAGGACCGGGCCGTGCCTTTCCCACCGGGTGCCGTCGGTGCTGGCGGCGAGGCAGGCGAGCCAGCCCTCATCGCCCGCGCCGGCGTAGTTCATGTAGAGGGTGCCGCGATCTTGGTAGACCCAGACGTCGCGGGCCCCGTCGACGTCGCAACGTCCGGGGCCGTCGCCGTGTGGCAGCACGGGACCGGCGTCGGTGGCGTAGCGCAACGCTCAATATCCGCGCCACCGGTGGCGCCGGCCAGCTGCTGGCCAGCCTCTCCGGCGGCCAACAGCAAAAGGTGCTGCTCGCCCGCTGGCTCGAATGCGGCTCGTCCCTGCTCGCCCTCGTCGAACCCATGCGCGGCGTCGACGTCGGCGCCCGCGCCGACATCTACACCGCGCTGCGCCGGATGGCTGCTGACGGAGCCGCCATCGTCGTCGCCACCAGCGACTACGAAGAGGTCGTCCAACTCGCCGGCCGTGCCGTGGTCATGATCCGCGGCCGGGTCACCCGGGAACTCGCCGGCGGCCAGATCACCACCGAGTCCCTGATGGACGCCGCCGGCGGATGAGGCAGCCCACCACATCAGGAGAAAGCCCCATGGCCAACGTGCCCGACAACGAACAGGCCCCCGATGGAGCCGAGAAGACCTCATCAGCAGACGCCGACCAGGCCCGGCGCGAGGCCAGCGCCGGCAGGTGCGCTGCCACGGCCCACGATCCGGCCCCGATGACGCCGAGGCGAAGCTTGTCCACGATGGTGACCCCTGTTCTGGTACGGCGGGATGCGGGCCGCGAGGCGGCGCTCTCGGGCGGCGGCTACGGCCAAGCCCAGCTCTCCCACGCACTCGCCCTGGCCTTCGGACTGTCCGAAGCCCGGGCGACCGGCGCCTTCGCCCTGACCTGGGCACCCCAAGGCGGCCCCGTGGAGCTCCACGACGCCATCACCCTGTCCCTGCAGGACGGCGGCATCTGCAGCCTCTCCGGCTCCTCCGGCTTCCTCGGCGCCGACGACAACAAGCACCACCTCGCCGTCGAAGCCATCGGCAGCCGCGGCCAGTTCGCCGTCGACGTCTTCCGCGAACGCGCCAGCCTGTTCAGCCCGGAGGGGCACCGCCGACATGGCGGAGCTCACCGGCGACACCGCGCACCGCGACCGCTTCCGGGCCGCGGCGAAGAAGCTCAAGGACGCCTTCAACAAGGAGTTCCTCGGCTCCGACGGCCACTACCGCACCGCCAAGGACCCCGAATACCGCCAGGCGAGCAATTGCATCCCGCTCGCCTTCGGCATGGTCCCGGCCGGCGCGAAGGCGAGCGTCACCGCCTCGCTCCTCGCCGACATCGAAAAGCGCGGCAACCACCTCAACACCGGCCGCCTCGGCACCAGCGTCCTGCTGCGCGCCCTCAGCGCGAGCGGCCACCCCGAGGTGGCCCACGCCGTCGCCACCCAGCGGACCTACCCCGGCTGGGGCCACTGGTTCGAGCGGGGCGCCGACACCATGTGGGAGTACTGGCCGCTGGATTCCCGCTCCCACGACCACTACTTCCTGGGCACGATCGTGCAGTGGCTGTACGAGAACGTGGCAGGACCGCGCCCCGGCGACGCCGGCTACCGCACCTTCACCGTCCGCCCGGACGCCCGAGCCGGAGTGGACTGGGCGCGTACCGAACTCCACACCGTCCGAGGCCCGGCGGCGGTGTCCTGGTCGCAGATCGACAAGACGGTCCGCCTCACGGTGCGCGTCCCGGTGGGCGCGACGGCCGAGGCGCACGTCCCGGCGGCCAACAAGGGTGCCGCCCACGCCCCCGCCGGCGCCGAATACCTGCGCACCGAGCCGGGTTTCGCCGTCTACCGAGCGCCGCACGGCACCTGGGAATGCAGCGGCGCCCCTGACGTAGCGGTGCTTGACGCCGACCGGGATGTCCTCCGGCCGTGCCGAGCGGCGCCGGGCGGGGGATTTTGCCGACGCCCTGGGGAGGGAGGGGCGGGCGTGGGCGGCCAGTGGCGGGCGGTAGTGTGCCGCGGTATGCACGGAGCGATACGGGGAACCCAGGACGGCACGGGGAAGGCACCGATGGCGGCGCGGTGGGTGCGGGGCAGTGTCGGCGCGCTGCTGGCCGTGACGGCGGTGGCCGGCTGTGATGCGGGGTCCGATGGGAAGGGGAAGCCGGAGCCCGAGAGCTCGGCGACCGCCGAGGTGGCGCTGCCCCTGGAGCGCTACCAGTTGAGCGGGCGGGACACTGAGCGGTACCAGGAAGCCACGGACCTGCTGGCCCAGCGATGCATGGTGGACCTGGGCTACACCGGCTTCCCCCGCCATCCCAAGGAATCCCACTCCGGCGCGTCACTGACGCTGACGGCGATGTCGACCCAGTACGGCGAGGTCGACCTCGACAGCGCCCGCCGCTGGGGATACGGCTTCGATCCGAAGGAGCGCGCGAAGCAGGAGCCGGACGGGCGCGCGATGACGGACGCGGAGTCCGGCGCGCTCCACGGCGAGCCCCGGGGCGCCACCCCGTCCGGCCACAAGACGCCCCCCAAGGGCGGCTGTTCGGGGCAGGCCCAGCGCCGGCTGCTCAAGGGCGTCAAGGACGCCACGCGCCTGTGGACCTACCCCGCAAGGCGCGAGGAGCGCCTGGACAAGGCGGCGCGCAGGGACCCCCGGGTGCGGCGGGCGCTGCGCACCTGGGCGCAGTGCGTCGTGGAGAAGGGGTTCAAGCGGTACGCCGCACCGGACGACGCCTTCCGCGATCCGGCGTGGCGGCGTGGCCAGGACGGCAACACCACCCGCACCCGGCGGGAGTTGGGCACCGCGGTCGCCGACGTCGAGTGCAAGCGCGAGCATCACACTGTGGCCATGTGGTCGACCGTCCTCGCCGAGCGTCAGCGCGCCGACATCCGCGCTCATCAGACCACGTACGACGCGGTCCGGCGCGATCTGGACACGGTGCGCGCCGCCGTGCGGGCCGCCATCGACGCCTGACCGGCGCCCGACCGCGCGGGCGGCGGCACCCGACCTGTCCTCCGCGCTGGCGAGCTTCCGGCCGGCGACCGCCCCGGTGTGTGACGGGCCCCGCGGCGCGCCCGTTGTCGTACCCCCGCACTAATGTCTTCCGTACGACGTGATCGCGGGGGAACGCACATCACCGGTTGCCCGCATGCCCTAGGAGAGTGACCAGGTGACCGCATGCCCGCGACCGGCTCCGCCCGCCACACCAGACAGCGCGGGCGGGCACGGCCCCGCCTCGGCGGTGGACCTGCACGATCTGCGGCGGCTGCTGGCCGAGCGGCCCGGTGATCCGGCGCTGGTCGCCGAGGCCACCCGGCTGAAGGAAGCGGCGCTGCTCGACTTCGGCGTGCGCGACAGTGCCGTCTGCTCCTGGCTGTACGCCAAGTGCCACCACCAGATACCGACGGCCGCGGTCCCCACCGCGGCCGTGGTGGCGAGCGGAGACGGCAGTTGTCTGCTGCTGTTCAATCCGGAGTTCTTTACGGAAATCGGTGCCGACGGCGTTGCCTTCGTGCTGTTCCATGAGGCCCGGCATCTCATCCACCGGCATCTGTACGTGGACGAGGGCCTGCGCTCCGACCCGTTGTTCACCCTGGCCGCCGAGGTGTCCATCAACCATGTGGTGATGACCAGGCTGCGGCGTTTCGGCCTGCCCGTCCGGGCGGTGACGGCCCCGGACGGCACCGTGGTGCGGGAGCCGGCCGGTGTCGACCCCCGGCAGGTGCACGCGGAGTACGTACGGGACCTGGAGGCGCAGGGTCTCGGCCCGCTCGCCTACGAGGAGTTCGTGGAGACCGACCTGGGCGTGTACCGCGAACTGCGGCGCATGCGCACGCGGTTCGCGCCGGATCCGCTGGTCTGCGTGCATCTCGGGACCGGTGCGGACGGCGGCGGTGACGGCCGCGACAGCGACCTGCTGCTGGACGGTGAGACCGCGGCCAGGGTCGCCCAGGAGGTCCTTGAGGAGGTGGCGCGGGCCGCTCTGCGCGGGGAGGGCGTGGCACGGGACGAGATCCTGGGCATGGCCGACCGGAGCGAGGGCGGCGGCGAGCACGCCGCGAGGGTCTGGGGCGGCCTGGGGCTGGGGGCGCTGCGCGGGCGTACCGAGCGCACCCGCCGGGTGGACTGGTGGCAGCGGTGGCTCGCCGACACCCTCGCCTCCAAGCTCCGCGAGGGCGAGCGCCTGGTCTACCCGAAGAAGCACGGCGCCGTGCTGCTCGCCCTCGGCCACGAGCCGATGCTGGTGCACCGCGGGGCCGAGCGCACCAAGGTGGTCGTGATCGCGCTGGACACCTCCGCTTCGATGTCCGACCGGGTGATCACATGGATCACTGAGCTGGTCGGCCACACGGACGGAGTGGAGTCCCACTGGCTGAGCTTTGACGCCGACGTCATGCCGTTCGTGCCCGGGGAGCGGGTCAGGGGCGGCGGGGGGACCAGCTTCCAGCACGTCGTCGACTACGTCGAGGGGCGCAGGGCCGCCGGCGGCAAACGCTGCGAGGTCGAGCCGGACGCGGTGATCGTGGTCACCGACGGCGAGGCCCCGCGTGTCACCCCGGCCCGCCCCGACCGCTGGATATGGCTGATCACCGACAACGGAGACGACTGGCCCGATCGCCATCTCCCGCCCATGGCGTGCCACCGGGTGCGTAGCCGTGACGGCTGACCACGGCTACCGCCCGGCCGCCCGCGCCGGTCAACTCCCGCCACCCGCCCAGGAAACCGAACCTCCCGTCAAGGACACCGCGTGAGCAGTACGAGCACGGCCCGGCCCGCTGATGTCGCGGCCCCCGGCACCCCATCGGCCACCTCCGGCACCCCATCGGCCACCCCGGGCACCACACCGGGCGCCCCCGGACCGGCCCGCCCGGCGCCGCCCGGCCGACGGCCCCGGAAGGCGGCCTGGCGCGCCACCGCCACGTACCCCGAGCGCCCCGGGGGCGGCCACCAGGGTGGCCGGCTGGAGGAGTTCATCGACGCGATGATCTCCCTCGGGCAGACCGGGCAGATCTTCGGCGACCACGGCATCGGGAAGACCTCCACCTTTCTGACCCACGTACCGGAGGCGTTTCCCGGTACCCAGGTGGTGCTCGTGCCCGCGGCCAACCTCACCCCGGACGACCTGCTGATCAACGCGCCCGTCCGGGACCCGGAGAGCGGGGAGCTGGCGCTGGCCCAGCTGATCATGCGTCAACTCCGCCCCGGGGCCCCCTTCGTGCTCCTGATCGACGACTCGCTGCAGGCGGGCGAGACCATCCAGTCGCAGCTGATGCAGATCGCCTGCAACTGGACCCTCGGCCAACACGATCTGCGCGCCCTCGGCTGCGTCGGCGTCTTCCTCGCCGACAACGAGTCGCCCGGCGAAACCGCGTCCGCCCGCAGCGACCTGGCCGTGCTGGACCGCATGGTGACCCTGCGGCTGACCGCCAACGACACCGCCTGGCGGCTTCGCCTGGCCGAGCGCTACCCGGACTGGGACCTGAGCGACGTCTACCGCGAATGGGCCGCCCTCTCCCCGGACCTGCGGGTGCTCCTCTCCCCGCGCACCCTCCAGCACGTCCTGGACTGCGCCCGCGCGGGGCTGCCGCTGGCCTGGGGACTCCCGCTGGTGGGCGGCGTCCGGCTGCGGCTGCGGGAGACCCGGCCGGAGGGTGCGCACGGACCGGACCGCACCGGCGCGATCCTGGACGCGATCGCCCGGGCGGTGGGCTGCGCCAACCCGAGCCGGGTGGCCGACCCGGTGCGCCGCATCCTGCGCACCGCACTGCGCGAACGGTGGGCGGTGCTGCTGCAGGGGCCGCCCGGCTGCGGCAAGACGGAGATCGCCAAGAGCGTCGTCCGGGAGGAGCTGGACGCCGAGCCCGTCTACTTCTCGCTGCCGGTGACCAGCATCGAGGACCTGTGCGTCCCCGTGCCGACCCCTGACGGTGAGCTGGACACCCTGCTCAGCCACCGGCTGACCGGCTCCGAGCCCAAGGTGATCATCTGGGACGAGTACAACCGCCCCAAGGACAAGGCCGCCTTCGCCAAGCTGATGGAGATCACCCAGGAGTGGTCGCTGGCGGGCCGTCCCATCGAGGGGCTACGGGCCCAGATCGCCCTCCAGAACCCGCCGTACCACGTGGGCCGCAAGCTGCGGGTGGCGAGCAACAACGTGGCGCAGGCCAGCCGTTTCACCGTCAGCTACGAGGTGCGCCCGCAGGACATCCCGGCCAACGAGTGGCTGGTCTCGGCCTACGGGGAGGTGGCGGAGACCGTTCTGGAGTGGTGGCACAACGACCTCGACGACGAGGGCCGCGACTGGATCACCAAGCGGACCCTGGAGCGGCTGATCCGTCTGCACCAGGCGGGGCTTCCCCTGCAGAGCGGTCTGATCTACCTCGGCCGGGGCGAGTTCGCCCCGGTACCGCTCGCCCCCCTCGAAGCACGCCTCACTGACCGTGCGCGTGCCGAGCAGGTGAGCTTCGCGGTGCTGGTGCGCGACATCGACCTGTGGGAGAAGCGGCTCGCGGCGGCCTCGGAGACCTCCAGCGAGGGCACCAACGACACCGACCTGGTCCACCAGGTGCTGGCCAACTGCGAACTCAGCCGCCTCAAACGCCGCCCCGAGGTGGTCGCCCGGCTGCTCCGGCACATGCCGCCGAAGCTGCGGGCCACCCACCTCGTCGGCCAGACCGCCGCCCGCCAGCGGTTCTTCACCGAAGCGCTGGTCCGGATGAAACAGCTGCCCGCGTCCTGACCGCCGCCGGGACCAGCCACCCGGGCCGCGACACCGCCCGTGCCCACGCTCCCGTACACCCCCCGTCATCCCGCACTTCGGAGGACATCCGTGCCCCTGGCCGAGCCCCATGCGGTCGCCGCCGTCTACGCACTGGCCGACCGCGACCTGACCCGTGCCCTGCTGAACCGCGCCCAGGAGGAGACCCGCGAACTCCTCTCCTCCTCCGTGCCCTTGTCCGACACCCTGGTCGACGAGGTCATCGCCGCGAAGGACCCCGAGCTGCTGCGGGCGCTGGCCTCGTCGCGGACCGGGGACACCCCGGGGCGGGCGGACGCGCTCCTGCGGCTCGCCCGGCTCGGCGACCCCGCCCTGGCGCGTGCCCTCTTCGGCGATGCGAGCGGGCCCCGGCCGGAGCGGCTGCGGCTCACGGTGTGCGAGGGGGCCGCGGCCACCAAGGACGACCCGGGCTGGTGGGCGCCGGAGGGTCTGGTGCGCTGGCTGCTCGGCATCGAGGACATGCACCTGCTGCTGCCCGCGCTGCGCAGCCCGTTCCCCGAGCTGATCACGCATGTGCTGCGCGTCGGCGGTGACAAGCTCAAGCCGCGCAAGCACCTCGCGGCCTGCCGTCAGGTGCTGGCACACGGTGGCCCGGAAGCACTCGGCGAACTGGCCGAGCAGCCCGGGGTGTTGTGCCACACCGCCGCCGAGGCGGCACGCTGGGCGTGCGCCTCGGACGATCCCGAGTCGGCGCTCCTCGAGGTGATACGGGGCGGTGGGCAGCCCAGGGCCGTACCCACCGGGCAGGCCCGGCAGGGCGGGTCCTCCGGCGGCCGGCCCGAAGAGCCGGATCTCGCCGACGGCGGGGCGCCGCCCCGCGCCGCGGAGGATGCCGTCGAGCATGCCGCGGGGGGCGCTGCCGAGAGGGCCGCGGGCAGTGCCCCCGAGGGCGCCTCGGGGAGTGCCCCGGAGAGCGATGCCGAGCACGCCGCAGGGAGTGCCGCCGAGGGTGCCGCGGAAAGTGGTGCCAAGGGCACCACCACTTCGGCGATCCCGCTGCCCCCGGCTCCTGCTCCCGCTCCCGTGGCCGCGGCTGCCGAGACCGGCACGGCACCCGCCCCGGCCCGCTCCGCCGTCGACGTCACCCTGGAGGTCATCGGGGCGATACGGGAGCGGCCCCATGTCGTGCCCGAGCTGCCCGCGCCCGGGTCCGGCCTGCTGAAGTGGGACGCCCTACTCCTGGCCCATCGGCAGGAGCCCTTCTCGCACACCGCGCTGAGCACGCTGTGGCGGCACCCCGACTGCACCGAGGAGATGGCCGTCACCGCCTTCCGCGAGGTCCGGGGCCGATGGAGCCGCGACGGCGACTACCGGCTGTACTGGTCACTGCTGACCGCGGTGGACTTCTCCGCCGGGGGCTCCACGCCCATGGGGATCCTGCTGCGCCCCGGCGTCGCATCGGGGGTGTTCTCCGCGGAGCGGGTCGTGCGGGAGATCGGGCCCGCCCGGCAGGTGCTGAACGGGCTGCCGACCGAGGAGGAGTCCGTACGGGTGGCGCTGGCGGCTCAGGCGGCACGCCTCGGGGACGACTTCGCGCACTGGCGGGCGTTGTACACGTTGGTGTCGCGGTTCGCCGGGACGGTCGTCGAACTCGTCGACACCGCACTGGCCGAGGCACCCCGGCACCGGGGCAAACCGTGGCCCAAGCCGCTGGGCCCCGAGTTCCCGTACCGCAGTCCGGTGGGTGGCCGGGCCGCGTTCCTCACCCTCTTCGCGCACGCCGACGTGGCGGCACGGTGCGCCCTGGTGGAACACCTCGACGGCCGCACCGTCCAGGCCATGCTCCAGGAGTGCCCTGACCCGGCGGTGCGCGACCGCCTGGTCGAGGTGCACGGGCCACGGGCGCTGGCGGGCCTCGCGGCCCACTGGCACACCCCGCGGGAGGTCATCGAGGAGCTGGTGGCCTACGACGATCCCGAGGTCAACACCGCCCTGTTCAAGTGGACCGACCTCACCGACGCCGAGCGCCGCCGGGTGCTCTCCGGCCGCCGGACCCGCCCGAACCCGGAGGCCGGTCCCGGCGACCGTCTCCCCGTCACCGAGGAACTGGTCCTTGCACTGCGCGAGAGCGCCCGCCCCAACTGGCTGCTGCCCGTGGTGGACTCCGGCGATCCGGTGCTCTGCCGGGTGCTGCTGGGCAGCCGCCGGGTGAAGGTGCACACTCCGGCGCAACAGCTGCACATGCTGACGACGCTGGGTGAGCGGCACGGTCCCGAGGAGGTGCGCGCCCTGCTGGACGAGACCAGCTTTCCCGGCCGCAAGCCCGGTGGCCGTCATCCCCTGCCCGCGAAGACCCTGGAGGCCGCCGGGGCCGCCCTCGACGCCGCCGACCCGCTCGCCGCACTGCGCGAACTGGCCGAGCGCGCCCAGAGCCCCGCGGGCAAGGCCGAGTACCTGGAAGAGGCCACCGCCGCATCCTCCGACACCTCCCTCGCCTGGGCGTTCGACCGCTGGGACGAGGAGAGCGGCACCTCGACCCCCATGCCGTGGGCGGAGCTCCGCGATCTGCACGGCACCCGGCCACTGCACGACCGGCTGCTGCCCCACCTGGCCGGACTCGACGGCTGCCCACCCGAGTTGCAAGCGGCGGGAAAGGAGGCCAACCTCCGGCTGTCGCACTCCGGCTACACCGTGCGCCGGGGCAAGACCCCGCCCTCCGTGGCCGAGATGGTGCGCACCCTGCCCCTGCCCAGCGCCTGGCACCACGGCGAAAGCCCGTGGCTGCGCGAGGCGTACGAGTCGGGGCGGGTCAGCCTGGACGAGATCCTGCACACCGCCCACCCCGCCCCTACCGTGGTCGCCTTCCTCGGCAACCAGACGGGGCCCGGCCGTCCGGTCCGGCAGGAGCGCTTCGAGGAGACCCGGCGACTCGATGAGACCCTGCGTGGCCTGGCCCGTGAACACCTGGGCAGCGACCCCGAGGCATGGGCCCTCGTCCTCCGCCTGCTGCCCGAGTTCGAGGGCACCCTGCCGGAGCTGCTGACGGCGGCGGGGGCGGTGGTCAGCTGACGGCCCCGGAGCAGACGCCGCGGAGCCCTTCCTCGAGGCGGTCCATGAGCCGCGGCCCGCTCAGTCGGGCATGGCGAGCAGTTGCCAGGGCAGCCGGTGGGGGTCGGCTGAGGGGATGGGGACGATCTGGTCGGGGGTGGCCTGCGGGCCGTCGGCGCGGAGCCGGGAGCCGGTGACGTAGCGAGCGGTGTTCGAGGTGACGACCCGGCCGTTGGCGGCGAGGAGGACCACCTTGTGGGCGCGGGTGCCCAGGGTGTCGAGGAGGAGGGCTTCCAGGGCCGCGATGGACAGATCACCCCCGGCCACGCTGACCGAGCCCGAGGGGAGGGCGATGGGGATGGCGAGCGTGACGGTGCACACCTCGATGCCGCCCGCGTCGACGTACGGGCCGACGGCGTGGGGCCGGCGGGTGGTGACCGGGAGGCGGAACCACTCGCGCGACTGGTAGTCGTAGAAGCCGACGGAGTCCGGGTTGAGGGCGTGCGAGATGAACTGCGCCTTGTTGCGTCCGTCCCGGCGCCACCACTCCAGCCAGCGCGGGGTGTCACTGAGGCTGGTGCCGGAGACGGCCACGCCGAGGCTTTCGAAGAGGGTGCCGTCGTGCGCCAGCAGGTCCAGGAGCAGGGGGCGGATGTCCGTCAGGGCCGCGCGGTCCAGGGCGGTCCGCCGCTCCGCCGCTTGGGTGGCGATCTCGACGACACGACGGCGCACGGTGTCGACATCGGCGAAGGCGGCGTCGATGCGGCCCGCGAGCATCTCGGCCGTGCGCGACAGGAGGGAGTCTCGTTCTTCAAGGCTCATGGACGCTCCCCGGGGGCAGGAACCAGTGCGGGCCAACCTACAGCCGGGGCGGATGGATGGCCGCCCCCGGCCACGGCGGGGAGCACCCGGCCACGGTGGGGAGCCGGTCCGCTACGGAACGGGTTTCTCGGCGCCGACCGGCTCGGCCGCGGGGTCCCGGCGATCGCCGGGCCGGACCGGGCTGACCGCCGGACCCGCCGCCCCGGCCAGGGAGTGTTCGGCCAGGACCCCGGTGCGGTGGCGGATCCTGAGCCGGTACATCAGCAGTCCGATCAGCGTGATGCCGCCGACGAACAGGACTCCTCCCCAGCGCAGGTACCAGTGGTAGGGGGCGGTGGAGTTGTAGACCTCGGCGCGGGGCCAGATCAGGTTGACGATCATGACGGCGCCCCTGAGCACCGCGACGATGTTGACGATCAGGCCCCAGCGCCCGAGGGAGAACTCGCCCCTGGCCGGATCGCTGACCGGCTCGCCCCCGCGCAGCCGGTGGCGCAGCATGGGCGCGGTGACCAGCAGGTAGGAGGCGTAGATCAGGACGATGCCGATGCTGGTGAGGATCGTGAAGATCGCGGGTTCCTTGACGTTCACCACGAGGGTGGCGATGGCGAGGACACCGATGGTGATGGCCGCGTTGGTGGGTGTCTTCCGGACGGGGTGGACCCGCCCGAGCCAGGAGCTGAAAGGGAGGTTGCCGTCGCGGGCCATGGCGAAGAGGGTCCGGATGGCGGCGGCCTGGATGGCGAGGGTGCATACGGTGATCGCCACGACGACACAGATCAGGAACGCCTTGCCGAGTGGACCGCCGAGGATGGACAGGACCACGTACTGCAGGCCGCCGTCGGCCGAGCCCAGTTTGGGGTCGCCGAGGTCCGGTGCCGCGAGGAGGCCGAACACCAGCAGCAGGCCGCCCAGGGCGAAGGATGCGGTGACGGCCCGGATGATGGCGCGGGGAGCGGTGCGCTTGGGGTCGACCGTCTCCTCTCCCAGGGAGCTGGCGGTGTCGAAGCCGAACATCACGAACGCGGAGGCGAGCGTGGCGACCAGGAAGGCCCCGGCGTAGCCGAAGTGCTGCCCCCTTCCGAGGCCGTGGGTGTCCAGCAGCACCCCGGGCCCGCGGGTGATGTGCAGGGCGAGCGCGACGACGAGCAGGACGGCGGCGATGAGTTCGACGAAGACGCCGACGCTGTTGACGATGGCGGTGAGCCGGACGCCGAAGGCGTTGATGAGGGTGGTGGAGACGACGAGCAGTCCGGCGAGGATGACGCCGTTGACGGAGAAGTCGTAGGTTCCGGTGCCGTCACCGACGATCTGGAAGCCGTGCCAGATCTGGGGCAGGGTGATCTGATAGGCGAGGGCGACCGCGCCGACGGTGCAGATGGAGGAGATGAGCAGCAGCCATCCCGCGAGCCAGGAGGTGGTGGGGGTGGAGAGCTTCTTGGCCCAGTTGTAGACCGACCCGGCGACCGGATAGCGGCTGGCCAGCTCCGCGAAGCACAGGGCGACCATGACCTGGCCGACGAAGACCAGGGGCCAGGACCACACATAGGCGGGCCCTCCGGAGCCGTAGCCGAAGTAGAAGAGCTGGAAGACGCCGGTGAGGATGGAGATGTAGCTGACTCCGGCCGCGAAGCTGGCGAACTTGCCGATGCTGCGGTCAAGGCTGGGGGCGTACCCGAATTCAGCGACGCCGTCGTTGTCCTGTCCGCTGTGGGAGCTCATGGTGTTCTCCTGATCTAGAGAGGTCAGCCGAAGAGCTGGCGGAGGCTGTCGTTGAGGAACACACCGCTGGGGTCGTACGTCCGGCGCACGCTGACGAAGGTGTCGTACTCGGGGTAGATGGCCCGGACCCGGTCCCGTGTGAGGAAGTGGATCTTTCCCCAGTGTGGCCGCGCCTCGAAGTCCTCGAGGAGGGCGTCCACGTCCCGCAGATAGGGCCAGTAATCGGTGCCGGGTGCTCCGGATACCGACAGGACCGTGGTGTCACGGCCGTGGAAGGGGGAGATGAGGCCCTGGTCGCCCTTCACCCAGCGGACCTCCAGCGGGTACCGCTGGTCGGTGTGGGTGGTGAGCAGCAGGTCGCGTACGGCCGTGACCGCCTCCTGGCCCTTCTCCGCGGGGACGTAGTACTCCATCTCATGGAAGGGGATCATGAATCCCCCGGCGTAGATGCGGTAGGCGCGGTCCCGGCGGGCACCTTCGGTGGTGACGATGCCGTCGGGTTCCGATAGCTCGGTCGCCTGGTAGCGCTTGGTGTAGCAGCGGTCCACCATGGACTCGCCCGCGGGTGTGGGCAGTTCGTAGAGCGACGCGGACTCATCGCGCGGACACCAGATGAATGAGTAGTGGCGGTGGTTGGCGATGTTCTCCTGCCAGCCGGAGACCGTCTCCTGCCAGCCGGGGTACGTGATCTGTTCGGCGAGGTGGTAGCGCGGCACGGCCTGCAGTTCGAGTTCGACGACGACGCCGAGGGTGCCGAGGGCCACCTGGGCGGCGTGCAGTTCGCGGAGGTTGTCCTCGCCGATCTCAACGATCTCGCCGTGTCCGGTGACGAGCTTGACCCAGCGCACGGTCGAGGAGAAGCTCCCCAGGCCGATGCCCGAGCCATGGGTGGCGGTGGAGACGGCGCCCGCCATCGCCTGCTTGTCGATGTCGCCCTGATTGGCGAGGGAGAGGCCCTTGTCCCACAGGACGTCGCCCAGGTCGCTGAGCCGGGTGCCGCCGAGCATGCGGACCCGGTGGGTGGCGGTGTCCACGCCGGTGACCCCGGTGAGCGACGCGGTGTCGATGAGGACACCGCCCGTCTGCACGATCGGGGTGAAGGAGTGGCCCGCGCCCGCGGCCCGGACGGGCAGGCCCTCACGTATGGCGAACCGTACGACGTCGAGGACTTCTCGTTCGTCGCGCGGCCGGACGGTGAAGGCCGGTGAACAGGACTGGTTGCCGCCCCAGTTGGTCCACGGCTTCTCGGTGTCGAACGGGATGGGCGGGATGGCGTAACGCGAGGTGGGCACGGTGACCTCCACGAATTCCGGGGACGGGCGGGTGGGGCGCGGTCAGCCGCCGCGGTGGTGCATGACGTGCTTGGTGCGGGAGAAGTCGTCCAGCGCGTAGACGGAGAGGTCACGGCCGTAGCCGGAGGACTTGAAACCGGACCAGGGCAGTTCACTGGCCAGGACGAGATGGTTGTTGACCCAGACGGTGCCGAAGTCGAGCCGGCCGGGAAGGGTGAGGCCGCGGCGGGCGTCGTCCGTCCACACGGAGGCCGACAGACCGTAGGGGGTGTCGTTGGCGCGGGAGACGGCTTCCTCCTCGTCGGCGAAGGTCTCGACCGTGACGACCGGCCCGAAGATCTCCTCGCGGGTGCATTCGGCGCCCTGGGGGACGTCGGCGAGGACGGTGGGGGGCACGAAGTAGCCGCGCCCGTCGTCGGGTGTCCCGCCCAGGGCGGTGGAGACGCCCTCGGCACGCGCGTTCTCGAGGTGGCGGCTGACGCGTTCGAAGTGGGCCCGGGAGACCAGGGGGCCGATCTCGACGTCCTCCCCGGCGCCGGGGTCGCCCACGACCAGGGTGGCCGCCTCGCGGACCAGGTGCGCGGTGAAATCGGCGGCCACGGATTCATGGACCAGCACCCGGCAGGCGGCACCACACTCCTGTCCGGAGTTCCAGAACCCGGCCGTGCGCAGGGCGGCCGCCGCACCGGCGAGGTCGGCGTCCGGGAAGACGAGGACCGGAGCCTTGCCTCCGAGTTCCAGGTGCACCCGTTTGAGTGTGGTGGCTGCGGTGCGGGCGATCGCGCGGCCCGCGGCGACGCTGCCGGTCAGAGCCACCATGTCGATCCGCGGATGGTCGGCCAACCGCTGGCCGACCACCGGGCCGTCGCCCGTGACGATGTTCAGCACCCCGTCCGGCAGCAGGTCGGCGCAGCATTCGACGAGCTTCAGCGTGGTCAGCGGCGTCTGCTCGGACGGCTTGAGCACACAGGTGTTTCCGGCCGCGAGGATCGGGGCGATCTTCCACACGGCCATGAGCAGGGGATAGTTCCACGGCGTGATCACTCCGATGACGCCGAGCGGCTCCCGCACCATCACCGACAGGTGCTGGTCGACGTATTCGCCCGCCGGAGCCTGGGTCAGCGCCCGAGTGGCGCCCGCCATGAAGCGGAAGGCGTCGACGACCTGTTCGACATCGTCGCGGGAGACCAGCAGGGGCTTGCCGGTATTGGCCGACTCCAGCCGTGCGATCCGCTCGGCGTGCTCCTCGACCCGGTCCGCGATCCGGTGCAGGACCTCCGACCGTTCCTTGGGCGTCTTGGCGCTCCAGGAGCGCTTCGCGGCCAGGGCGGCGGTGACGGCCAGGTTGACATCCTCAGCCGTTCCTTCCACCGCCCGCGCGAAGGGCTCTCCGTCGCTGGGGTTGATGATGTCCCTGGCATGGCCGGAGCTGCCGGGGCGGAACGTTCCGTCGATGAAGTGGCCGAACGGGGGGAGATCGCCGGGATCGATCACGGCCGGGTCGTCGCTGCGGCGGATGGCTCCGTGGAGGGGGGCTGCTGCTGACTGGGTCATGTCGTTCCTCCGAGCAGTCGCTCAAGAAAAAACATTTATTAGTTGCGTTTAAAGAGTTTGGCTGGGGGCGGCGTGGCCGTCAAGGCTCTGTCCCGCCCAAAGACCGCTCGGACAGGACCTAATCTTGAGGAGTGACACAAGGGACCGAAGACGCGGGCACGGTCACCGCCGGATACATCGGCCTTCTCGCGCCGAGCGAGCCGGACGGCAGGGCGCTGGCGGAGCAGGTGACGCATCAGCTGGAGACGGCCATCACGATCGGCCTCCTCAACGACGGTGAACGGCTGCCCTCGGAGGCGGAGCTGGCGACCCAGCTCGGTGTGTCGACCATCACCCTGCGTCAGGCGCTGGCCTCTCTGCGTTCTCGCGGTCTGATCGCGACCCGTCGCGGTCGTGGCGGGGGCAGCATCGTGTGCGGCACCGCGGCCGTGCCCGTCGAGGAGGCGAGGCGGCGGCTGCGCGAGAGGAGCACCGAAGAGCTGCGCGATCTGGGCGACTTCTGTTCGGCCGTGACCACCGCGTCGGCCCGGCTAGCGGCACTGCGGGCGGACGACGAGGACGTGCAGCGGCTGCGCGGTCTGAGCGAGGAGTTCCGGCTGGCCGACAGCGTCGACGCGCTGCGCCGCAATGACAGCCGCTTCCACATCGGCTTGGGGGTCGCCGCCCAGTCGCGGCGCCTGGTGGCCTCCACCGTGCAGATCCAGGGTGAGTTGACGCCGCTGCTGTGGATGCCGCCCGCGGATGACCCGCGGGCCGTGGCGGCGGCGCGGGAGCACGCGGAGATCGTCGATGCCATCGCCGCGGGCGATGCCGCGCGTGCGCACGCCCTGGCGGTCACGCATTGCGAGAGGGACACCGAGACGGTGATCGACGGGCATCTGGAGCTGGTTCTCGCCGCGCGGAACCCGGCCTGACCGGCGGTTCGACCCGCTGGTCCCGGGGGCCGTTTTGCCGGTACGGGCGGCGGCGCCCGTCCTCGTCCTGGCCCGGTCCGACTAGTTCGCGCCTGGGCCCCGCCGGGCGCCGGATCCGCCGAGCGCCCGCAGGCCCTGGATGAGCAGGCGCAGGCCGAATTCGAAGTGGGCCGTGAAGTCGGTGCCGGTGAGGGTGGGCAGGGCGGCGACGAGGTGCGGGAACGGCCCCGACTCCACGGCCTGGCGCAGCCGTTCGGGGTCCGCGTCCGCTTCGTCGGCGGGCCGGAGGGCGGCCTGTTCCTCCAGGGTGTGACCGACCGTGAAGTTGGCCACCGCCATCAGGGTGCGAGCCGCGTCCTCATCGGTGAAGCCCGCCTCGCGCAGTACGCCGGTCACGGTGTCGGAGAAGTGCAGGGTGTGCGCCCCCGTCGAGTGCGTACCGGCGAAGACGCGAGCGCCGTCGCGGTGGGTGAGCAGCGCCGTGCGCAACGCTCGGGCGAGGTCGGCCAGGCGCTCGTCCCAGTCGCCGTTCTCACGGGGTGCCGGGATGTCGGCCAGCATCCGTTCGGCCATCGCGGTCAGCAGGTCGTGCTTGGTGGCGAAGTGGCGGTAGAGCGCCCCGGCCCGCACGCCCAGGGAGTCGGCCAGGCGGCGCATGGTCAGGTCGTCGAGGCCGAGGGCGTCCAGCAGCTGCAGGGCGGTGTCGACGGTGCCCGACCGGTCGAGCCGGGCGGGTCTGCCCCGGCCGGGACTTGACGTGGAACTCATGGGCCCCACTATAGTGAACAGCGTTCTCGTGAACGTTGTTCACTAAAGGGAGGGCCCTGGCCATGCATGCCGATGTGATCGTCGTCGGTGCCGGACCGACCGGTCTGATGCTCGCCTGCGAACTGGCGCTGGCAGGCGTCCGTACGCGGATCATCGAGCGGCGCACCGAGCCGCAGCGGGACTCCCGTGCGCTGACCCTGCATCCGCGCAGTGTGGAGCTGATGGACCTGCGCGGCCTGGCGCCCCGGTTCCTCGCGCTCGGCCGTACGGTGTCGGGCTGGCACTTCGCGGGCCTGGACACCCGGCTCGACTTCGCCGCGCTCGACAGTCGGCACGGCTACACCCTGTTCCTCCCCCAGGCGCGTACCGAATTCCTGCTCCAGGAGCGGGCGTTGGAGCTGGGGGTGGAGATCACCCGCGGCTATGAGGGCACCGGTCTCCGCCAGGGCACGGACGGCGTCGAGGTGCAGGTCCGCGGACCGGACGGCCGTGCCGAGACCCTGCGCGCGCGGTATGTCGTCGGGTGCGACGGCGGTCGCAGCGGGGTGCGCGAGGCCGCCGGTATCGCCTTCCCCGGCGCGGATGAGACGTTGACCGGCGTGCTCGGGGACTTCGCGGTGGTCGACGCCGATCCGGCCGCGCTCGACCGGGCACGGGCGGGCGGCGTGCTGGTGGCGCCCTTGGACGGTGGACTGACCCGGCTGGTGTACCTGGATCCGGAGCGGATGCGCACCCCGAGCGCTGTGCCCGTGTCCCTGGCGGAGTTCCGTACGTCGCTGACCCGGATCTGCGGCTCCGACCTCGGGGTCGCCGAGCCGCGGTGGCTGTCCCGCTTCGGCAACGCCACCCGGCTCGCGGACGGCTACCGGCGCGGCCGCGTTCTCCTAGCGGGCGATGCCGCCCACATCCATTTCCCCGCGGCCGGCCAAGGGCTGAACACGGGTCTCCAGGACGCCATGAACCTGGGGTGGAAGCTGGCCGCCGAGATCAACGGCTGGGCGCCGCCCGGTCTGCTGGACGGCTACGACGCCGAGCGCCGGCCGGTCGGGCGAGCCGTCACCGAGAACACCGAGGTGCAGACCCTGCTCGCGGAGCTGACGCTCGTCCCGCGGTATCACCGCCCCACCGCCGCCCTGCGCGGACTGCTGGACGAACTGCTGGGCATTCCGGAGGTCAATCGCCGGATCGCCGGCCAGGTTTCCGCACTCGCCACCAGTTACTCGGCCAGCGACGCCCACGCCGCCGACCCGCTGGTGGGCCGGCGGCTGCCCGACATCGGACTCACCGACCCCTCGTCGGCGGCGACACGGGCCTACGAGTTGTTCACCCGGGGCCACTTCGTCCTCCTCGGCCTCGCCGGAGACGCCGGCTTGGGGCAGACGGTCGACGCCGGGTGGGACTCGCGGGTCACCGCCGTCACCACCGCCCGGCACGACGGTCATCCGGAACTGGACGGGGTCACCGAAGTGCTCGTCCGCCCCGACGGACACATCGCCTGGGCCACCCGCGGCACCGAGCCGGACGCACGGCGCGCCGAGCGGGTCACCGCCCTCGCCGCCTGGGCGGGCGCGACGCGAGGGATGGCCACCCGGTGACCATGACCCGCCGCACCCCCGGCCCATCGGCCCCGGCCTACTGGTCAACGGTGAAGATCACTGCCCGGTCGTCCTGTGCCGCCGCGCGGTAGAAGTCCGTGAGTTCGGGCAGGAAGGCCAGGGTGTAGGCGATGTCCTCCGTGTCGCCGGAGCCCTGGTAGTCCTCGAAGGTGAGCGTGGCGAAGCGGTCCCGTAGCCAATGCTCGTCGAGGGGGGCCAGGGCGGCCGCGATCTCGTGGACCTGGTCCGGGCTGACGTAGGAGACGATGTAGTCGTCCTCGTGCAGGAGCCGCCCGCCGAGGATGGCGTGGGAGAGCGGGAAGTCGCCGTTGTCGTAGGCCAGATCGCCGTCCGTCAGACAGCGGTGCAGCGCGTCCCAGGACTTGTCGAGCTCGCAGAGCCGGGTGCGGTCCCAGCCTTCCTCGAGCTCTTCGATGAGTTCCAACACGCCGTTGTCGTCCTGGGCGGCCAGCAGACGGGCCGCGTCCTTGTCATCGAGGGCGAAGAGCACCGCACGACCCGCCATCTTGTCCCCAAGTCCTCCGAGTTCACCTGGTGGAATCCAACCATATGCTCGATGGCGGTGAGGTTAGGCGGTCGGCGGTCGGGCGGTTCCGATGATCGACGGTGCGGACGGATGGGCCCGCCCGTTGATGAGGAAGTCGAAGCGGCGCACGTCCTGGACGGTGAAACCCGCGTCGGTGATGGCACGCTCCGTGTCCCGGGTCAGATGGCATCCACCGCCGAACAGGCGCCAGAAGGGGGCGAGCATCCGCTGGGTTCGGAGGAGACGGCGATGCGGTGAGCGGACGTGTTCGTAGAAGCGCAGTTCACCGGAGGGCTTGAGAACGCGTGCGGCCTCGGCGAGTGCGCTGGGCACGTCGGCGATCGTGCACAGGACGAGCGACATCACCGCCACGTCCGCGCTGGCGTCCTCGACCGGCAGGTGCTCCGCCCGGCCGCCGCGGACCTCCACCGGCGCAACGCCATCGGCGGCGGCCCGCTCGGCCATGGCGCGCAGTCTAGGCTCCGGTTCCACCGCGATGACCTGGTCGACCTCCGGGGGATAGTGCCGGAAGTTCGCGCCCGTGCCCGCACCGATCTCCACCACCCTGCCGCGTGTGCCCGCAAGGAGCTCCCGGCGGTGGTCAAGCGACCCGTGGGCCTCGGCCACGGCGTTGATCCGCGGATAGATGCGGGCGAACAGCGGATTCGACACCGGCCTGGCCATGCTGGCTCCTCTGCGTGCGCTGTCGGCGGCGGACCGTGCGCACGCCCCGCGGCTTCACCCACAGAGGCTAGGAGCGGCCCCGCCGCGCGTCCACCATGACGTGTGCCCGCCCTCCGTCCGCTCCGGGCCCCGCCGCCGCGCCCCGGTACCCCCGGCTACGCCTCTCGTCGCGCGAGCCGCGGTGATAGCACCTCGGCGATCCGGTCCACGTGCTCCTCGCGCAGGAGCTCCGGATGGGTGCAGGGAAGGCGGTGGTTCTCGAGGTCGCCCGTGATGTGGGGACGCCAGGCCTCCGCGGTGAGCCAATGCTCGGGGCGCGGCGCCGCCGCCGTGAAGAACACGACGTCGCCGTGGAAGCGGCGGTGGGTGTGCTCGCGCATCATGCGGGCGTGGTTCGGGACGATGTCGACGATCCGGGACAGCGTGCCCCCGCCCAGCCCCGCCAGCGGGCTGCCCGCCTCGCGGAGCGTGGCGAGTACGTCCTCGCGGGTGCGCTCCGCGCCGCGCTCGACACCGGCCATGCGCAGCACCGCCGTGAGCGCGTCACCCTCCTCCGGCGCGGGGCGCTCGCGCCACTGCTCCGCCGGGAAGGCGTCCAGGAGGGCGAGGAGGTCGACCCATTCGCCCGCCTCCTGGAGCAGCACCGCGACCGTGTGCGCCAGGATGCCGCCGACGGACCAGCCCAGCAGCCGGTACGGGCCGTGCGGCCGTACCTCGCGGATCCGGTCGGCGTAGTCCCGCGCCTGCTCCCACAGGGTGCGCGGCAGCGGGGCGGAGCCGGCCAGGCCGCGGGCCTGGATGCCGTGGACCGGCTGGTCCGGGCCGAGCCGTGCCGCGAGACCCGCGTAGGCCCAGGAGAGGCCGCCCGCCGGGTGGATGGCGAAGAGCGGCGGGCGGGTGCCCTGGGCGCGCAGCGGGAGCAGGACGCCCAGGGCGTCGGACGCCACCGGGGAGGCGTCATCGATGCGGGCCGCCAGCGCGGCCGGGGACGGTGCCTCGAAGAGGGAGCCGATGGTCAGCTCCGCGCCCAGCTCCTCGCGGATCCGGTTCACCAGGCGCACCGCGAGCAGCGAGGTGCCGCCCAGGTCGAAGAACGCGTCGTCAGGGCCGGCCCGTTCGGCGCCGAGCACATCGGCGAACAGGCGGGTCAGGGCCTCCTCGCGCGGTCCCGCGGGGCGCCGGTGCGCGCCGCCGGCGAAGACGGGCTCCGGGAGCTCGCGGCGGTCCAGCTTGCCGTTGGGGCTCAGCGGGAACGCGGGAAGCGGCACCACGGCCGAGGGGACCATGTGGTCGGGCAGCTCACGCGCGAGGGCCGCGCGGATCGCCTCGGGGCTGGGGCCGTCGCCGGTGACATAGCCGACCAGGCGGTCCTCGCGGACGAGGGCGCAGGCACCGTCGACGCCCGGCAGTGCCGCCAGCGCCGCCTCGACCTCGCCCGGTTCGATCCGCTGCCCGCGCAGCTTCACCTGGTGGTCGGTGCGGCCCAGGTACTCGGCCTCGCCGTGCTCGGTCCAGCGGGCGAGGTCCCCGGTGCGGTACATGCGGCTGCCGGGCGGGCCGAAGGGATCGGCGACGAAGCGCTGTGCGGTCAGCTCCCCGCGCTGCAGATAGCCGTCGGCCAACTGCGCGCCCGCCAGGTACAGTTCGCCGGTCACACCGGGCGGGCAGAGCTGTCCGGCCGGGTCCAGGACGTACAGGCGGGTGTTCCAGACCGGCCGGCCGATCGGCACCGGCCCGGTGTCGTCGGGCGCGCACGCGTGGTGGCTGACGTCGACCGCGGCCTCGGTGGGGCCGTACAGATTGTGCAGCTCGGTACCGGGCAGCGTACGGGCGAAGGCGCCCGCCGTCTCGCGGGGCAGGGCCTCGCCGCTGCAGAACACCCGGCGCAGCACCCCCGCACACCCGGAAGCGCCGGGCCCGGCCAGGAACACCTGAAGCATCGACGGCACGAAGTGGCAGGTGGTGACGGCCCGTTCGCGGATCAGCCGGGCCAGGTACACCGGATCCCTGTGCCCGCCGGGCTCGGCCACGACGAGCGTCGCGCCCTCCCGCAGCGGCCAGAAGAACTCCCAGACGGACACGTCGAACGACGACGGCGTCTTCTGCAGCACCCGGTCGCCGTCCCCGATGGGGTACGTGTGCTGCATCCACCGCAGCCGGTTGTCGATCGCCGAGTGCGGGACGACGACGCCCTTGGGGCGGCCCGTGGAGCCGGAGGTGTAGATGACGTACGCGGGGTGGGCGGGCGTGAGCGCGCGGCCCGGGTTGACCCCCGGGTCCCCGGCGAGGTCCAGTCCGTCGAGGACCACCAGCGGCGTCCCCGCGTCGCCGGGCAGCCGCCCCTCGCGGTCGGTGACCGCGCAGACGGGCGCGGCGTCCCGGAGCATGTACGTCAGCCGCTGCCCGGGGTAGTCCGGGTCCAGCGGCAGATACGCGGCGCCCGCCTTCAGCACCGCGAGGAGCGCGACGATCAGCTCGACGGACCGGGGCACGGAGACCGCGACCAGTGCGCCCGGGCGGGCGCCCAGGCCCTGCAGATGGCGGGCCAGCCGGTTGGCCCGCGCGTTCAGCTCGGCGTATGTCAGGGACGTGCCGTCGTGGACCAGCGCCACCGCCTCCGGTGTGCGGTTCGCCCGCGCCTCGATGGGGCCGATCAGCGTCGTCGGCGGCAGGGCGCGCCCGGTGCGGTTGAACTCGTCCCGGACCAGGCAGAGTTCGGCCGCTGTCGCGATGGAGTGGGCGGCGAGCCGGGTGTTCGGGTCGGCGTCGGCGAGCCGGGCGAGCAGATCCACGAACCGGACCTGGTGGGCGGCGAGGTCGGCGTCCTCGTACAGTGCCGGGTTGCCGTCGTGGTCGATGCGCAGGCCACGGCCGTCGGCCCGGTCGTAGACGTTGACGGTCAGGTCGTCGACCGGGCCCGCCGACAGGTTGTGGGCGCGGGCCGGGGCTCCGGCGAAGTCGGCGCCGTAGTCGAACGGCATGATGTTGACGAGCGGGCCGACGAGGCCGCGGCCCTCGCCGAGCAGTCCGAGGTCGCGGTGGATCTCCTCGTAGCGGTAGCGCTGGTGGCGCCGCGACCGGCGGATGCCGAGCACGACCTGGCGCACCAACTGCGCGAAGGTCGCGTCCGGGGCGACGGTCAGTCGCAGCGGCAGCACGTTCATCACCATGCCGGGCACCCGCAGCGCGACCGAGCCGATGCGGCCCATCATCGGCAGGCCCAGGACCACATCGGCGCGGCCCGTGGCGCGGGAGGTGTAGAGGGCCTGGGCGGCGATGAGCACATCGGGCCAGGTGGCCCGGGTCAGGGTGGCGAGCTCGCGCAGCCGCTCCGTGGTGGCGGCGGCGAGATGGGTGGTGTGGCGGCGGAACGTCCGGGAGGGCAGCGCGGCGCGGCCCGCGAGCCGGGGCGCCTCCGGGCGGTCCTCGAACGCCCTGGTCCAGTGCTCGCGGTCGGCCGCGAAGGCGTCCGAGGCGCGGTATTCGGCGTCGACGGCCAGCAGGTCGGCCAGCGTCTCGAAGGCACGGGGGCCGGGGTCCTCGCCCCGGATCAGGGCCGTGTAGACCTCGGCCGTGCGGCGCACCAGCAGGGAGTAGCCGAAGCCGTCGATCACGAGGTGGTGGATGCGCTGGTACCACAGCCAGCGCCGCTCGCCCACCCGGAACAGGGCGTGGCGGAACAGCGGCCCCGCGGCCAGGTCGCACGGCGTGGTGAGGTCCTTGCGCATCCACTCCAGGGCCTGTTCCCTGGTCAGTCCGTGGTGCACGGTGAGCGGCGGCTCGACCGTGGCGCACACGCGCTGGCGGGGCCCGTCGGGCGTGTCCTCGATCCGGACGCGCAGCGCGTCGGCCTCGGCGGTGACCCGGCGCAGCGCCCGCGCGAACACCTCGGCGTCCAGCTCGCCGTCGATCTCCAGGTACTCGGCGGTGTTCTGCGCGGGGCTGAGCGGGTCGAGGGCCTGGGCGAACCACATGCCGGACTGGGCGGCGGTCAGCGGCAGTACGCAGTCGAGCGCCCCGGTCTCACCGTTCTCCGGCTCGATCAGTACGGTCATGGGGTGGCCACCCCCAGGATCCGGGCCCAGGACTCGACGGCGGGCTCCTCGGCGAGGTCGACGAAGGAGACCGTCGCGCCGTGGTCGCGGCGCCAGCGTTCCAGGAGGGTCATGATGCGGACCGAGTCCAGTCCGTAGTCCACCAGGTTCTCGTCGACGGGGATGTCGGCGGGGTCCTCGCCGAGGCAGTCGGCGACATCGCCGCGGATCCGTTCCAGGGTGAGTGTCATGCGGTGCGTACCTCCTCGATCAGCGCCTCGGTGGTGGTGACGACGGCGCAGCGGCCCGCCGCCCAGCGCAGGGCCATGTCGTGGTCCTCGCGGGAGAAGTCGGCGACGGCGTCGGCGACGACGAACGCCTGGATGTCGCGCATCCACGCGTCGCAGGCGCTGATGAGCACGCCGATGTGGGCGTACACGCCGACGATCACCAGCTGGTCGCGGCCCGAGCGCCGCATCAGCTCCTCGAGTTCGGTACGGACGAAGGCGCTGTACTTCCATTTGGTCAGGACGGTGTCGCCGCCCCTGGGGGCGACGGACTCCGGTACGGCGAGGGCCGTGGGGTCGTCGGCGACGCCGGGCCCCCAGAAGTCCAGCTGGAGGCCGCGCTCCTCGGGGGTCTGGCCGCCGCGCTGCGCCGAGTAGTACACGGGGATGCCCGAGGCCCGGCTCTCCTTGAGCAGCCGCTCGGCGTTGGCGAGCATGCCGGTCAGCGGTTCCTCGCCCTCGGGGTACGCGGCGAGGAAGTGGTGCTGGAGGTCGTGGACGAGCAGCACGGCGCGCGCGGGGTCCACGGTCCATTCGACACGGCGGGCGGGAAGGTCGTCCGGCGTGGGCAGAAGGTAGCCGGCGATGGCGGGAAGTGCCATGGGGATCGGGGCCTTTCCGTGCTGATCGGCGGCGGACCGCAGACGCTTCTTGCTGACCTTGCCGATGCCGGTCCGCGGGAACACGTCGACGAACTCCACGAGGTCGGGCACCTTGTACGCGGCCACGCCCCGCTCCCGTACGAACTTCCTTACGGCGGCGGGCTTCAGCGGCGGTGCGCCGTCGCGCAGGATCACATACGCCAGCGCGCGTTCGCCGAGGTACTGGTCGGGCACGGCGACGACGGACACGTCGTGCACGCAGGGGTGGGCGAGGATGATGTTCTCGACCTCCTCCGGCGCGATCTTCTCCCCGCCCCGGTTGATCTGGTCCTTGGCCCGGCCCCCGACCACGAGGTGGCCGCTCGGGGTGCGGCGCACGATGTCACCGGTGCGGTAGAAGCCGTCCTCGGTGAAGCAGCGGGCGTTGTGTTCGGGGGCGCGCCAGTAGCCGCGGATGGTGTACGGGCCGCGGGTGAGCAGATGGCCGTACTCGCCCTCGTCGACGTCCCGGTCGGCGTCGTCGACGATGCGGATCTCGTCGTCCGGGGAGATCGGCCGGCCCTGGGTGGTGACGACCGTCTCCGGGCCGTCATCCAGACGGGTGTAGTTGACCAGGCCCTCGGCCATGCCGAAGACCTGCATGAGGCGGCAGCCGAGGGCCGGCTGGAGACGGCGTGCGGCCTGCTCGCTGTACTTGGCGCCGCCGACCAGGATCAGTTCCAGGGAGCTGAGGTCATACCGGCTGTCGGGCCCGGCCTGCGTCCAGACCAGGGCGAGCGGCGGGACGAGGCCGGTCATCGTGACGCGTTCCCGCGCGATCAGCGGGAACGCCGTCTCCGGATCGGTGCCCGGCGACATCACCACGGTGCCGCCCGCGTAGAGCACACCGAGCCAGCCCGGCGAACTCATCGGGAAGTTGTGGGCGACGGGCAGGACGACGAGGAAGCGGGTGTCGGCGTCGACTCCGCAGATCTCGTTCGAGCCCCACAGCGAGTAGAGGTAGTCGTCGTGGGTCCGCGGGATCAGCTTGGGGACGCCCGTGGTGCCGCCGGACAGCTGGAGGAAGGCCACCTCGTGCGGTTCGGGCCCGGCGAGGTCGACCGGGTCGCGGGGGACGTCGGACAGCGGTGTGTGTCCGCCCGGGTCGTCGCCCACCACGAAGACGTGGCGCAGGCTCGGGGTGGTCTCCTTGACCCGGGTGGCGAGGGTGCGGTGGTCGAATCCGGCGTGCCGGTCCGGGATGACGTAGGCGACGGCCTCGGTGAAGGCGCAGAAGTACGCGATCTCGGTGTCGCGGTGCGCGGGCAGGGCGTACACCGGGAGCGCGCCGATGCGCAGCAGGGCGAAGACGACCTCGGCGAACTCCCCGGTGTTGGGCAGCTGGACGACGACCCGGTCGCCCTTGCCGATGCCGCGGGCGGCGAAGCCCGCCGCCAGCCGGTCGGCGCGCTCGTCGAGCTGGCGGTAGGTCCAGGTGCGGCGCTCGGGCGCCGGGTCGACCAGGGCGATCCGGTCGGGGTGCCGCTCGGCGCGTTCGCGGAGCATGCCGCCGAAGGTCTCGCCGCGCCAGTACCCGGCCGCCCGGTAGCGCGCGGCGAACTCGGCGGGCCAGGTGGGCGCGTCCACGCCCGGCGTGGTGGCGTCGCCGGTCACAGGCTCGCCCCCACCGCGTGCAGGAAGGTGCGGAACTTGGCGGCGGTCTCGGCGGTCTCGGCCTCGGGCGAGGAGCCGGCCACCAGCCCGGCGCCCGCGAACAGGCGCAACAGCCCGCCCTCGGCCTCGGCGCAGCGGATGGTGACCACCCACTCCCCGTCGCCGTCGGCGTTCTGCCAGCCGACCATGCCGGTGTAGGCGCCGCGGTCGAACGGCTCGGACTCGGCGATGACCCGCCGGGCCACGTCGGTGGGCGTACCGCAGACGGCGGGCGTGGGGTGCAGGGCGTGGGCGAGGTCGAGCGCGGTGGTGTGCTCCGGCCGCGCGAGGTCGCCGGTGACGGTGGTGGACAGGTGCCACATCGCGGCGGTACGGACGAGGGTGGGGCGCTCGGGCACATACAGGCGGGTGCAGAACGGGGCGAGGGCCTGGCGTACGGCGGCCACGACCACGGCGTGCTCGTGGAGGTCCTTGGGCGATTCGAGAAGGGCGACGGCGCGGCGCACGTCCTCGGCGAGGTCGGCGCTGCGCGGCGCGGAGCCCGCCAGCGGGTTGGCGGTGAGGACGGGTCCGCGTCTGGAGACCAGGAGTTCGGGACTCGCGCCGATCAGGGTGCGGCCGGGCCCGCTGGGCATCGCGAAGGTGTAGCCGGCCGGGTCGCGGTGGGCCAGCCGGCGCAGCATCGCCGGGAGGCCGGGGGCCTCGGGGGCGGTCAGTTCGAGGGTGCGGGCGAGGACGACCTTGTCGAACTCACCGGCCTTCATCCGCGCGACGGCTGCGGCCACCGCGGCGCCGTACGCCCGCGGCGCGGGCACCTCGCGCACCTGCCAGTCGACGCCCCGGCCGTGCGGCACGGGCAGCGCGATGAGCGGGTCCTGGCGCAGGGGCGGCGCCCAGCGCACGCTTTCGGGGACGGCCAGGGCGGGCCGGGCGTCGGGGGAGAACGGCAGGGTGCCCATGACGACCGGAGCGGGCCGGCCGGTGCGCTGGCGGGCGTCGAGGAGTTCGCGTACGCGCGTCGGCAACGGCCCCGCGCCCGGCGGCAGTTCGGCCGCCGATCCCCGTCCGAGCAGGGTGCGGTGCGGAGTGGCGAGGAAGCGGTCGGTGGACGGTACGTAGGCGTCGAGGAGCGCGGTCGCGGCCCCGGGGGCGGTCAGTTCCGGGGGCGCGAGCTCGGGGGCGGAGGTACTGGGTCCGGATCCGGATATGGGCGTCGTCATGCGGTGCCTCCTGTGAGGGATGGCGTTGGTGGGGGAGGGGAGATGGGCGAGGGGCGGGGCCGGACTCGGCGGCCGGGGCCGGTGGTCCGGCGGCCGGGCGGTTCGGGTGGCGGGTCCGGGGCGGCCCGTCACGCCCGCAGGGTGGCGCCGCCGTCGACGTACAGGTCGTGCAGGGTGATGTGGCGGGCGCGGTCGGAGGCGAGGAAGGCCACCGCCTCGGCGATGTCGGCCGGGTCCGCGATCCGGCCGAGCGGGATGCCGGTGCGGTGGGCCGCCAGGTCGCCCTCGACGACGGACCGGGCGGCGGCCCCGGTGTCGCCGGCCCCGGCGGCCTCCCACATGCCCCGCTGCATGGCGGTGAGGGTCGAGCCGGGACAGACGGTGTTGCAGCGCACGCCGTGGGCGGCGACCTCCAGGCCGAGGCACTTGGTGAACATGGCGGTCGCGGCCTTCGACGCGGCGTACGCGGCCATGCCCATCCGGGGGATACCGGCCGCGTTGGAGGCGACGGTGACGATGCTGCCGCCGCCGCGCCGGACCATGCGCCGGGCGACGGACCGGGAGACGTGGAAGACACCGTCGGTGTTGACGGCGAAGGTGGCCGACCAGTCCTCGTCGCTGAGGTCGACGGCGGGTGATGTGCGCAGGACACCGGCCACGTTGACGGCGATGTCGAGCGGACCCGCGGTCTCCTCGGCGTCCGCGACAAGCGCCTCGACGGCCGCCGTATCGGTGACGTCGAGCGGGCGGGACAGGACCTGCCCTTCCGGATGCCGTCCGGCGACCTCCGCGACGGCGTCGCCGTCCAGGTCGGTGGCCAGGACGCGGGCGCCGCGCCCGGCGAGCGCGGCGACCACGGCCTCGCCGATGCCCCGTCCCGCCCCCGTGACGAGGGCGCGCCGGCCGGCCAGTTCGGCTGCGGGACGCTGGCCGGACATCAGGTGGCCAGCGCGGCCCTGAGGCCGTTCAGCACGACATCGGCGGAGAGCGGGCCGCCCGCGCTGTTCCACGCCGAGCCTTCGATCACCACGACGTGCTGGTCCCGCTCGGCCTTCAGCCTGCCGAAGTTGGTGGCCTTGCGGGCCCCGGCGTACGCCTTCTCGCCGTCCGCCTTGTCGCCGAGCGTCCCGAAGAACAGCCAGTCGCCGTCGATGGTGTCGAGCTTTTCCAGGGAGACCGGCTCGCTGTGACCGGCGCTCGCGCCCCGCTGGTCCGCGGGCCGGGTCATGCCGAGCGCCTTCAGGGTGGAGGCGACCACGCCGTCGCCCTTGCCGACGACCGAGGGCGCGCCGTCCTGCCAGCGGATCACGGACACCGACTTGCCCGCGTTGTCACCGAGCTTCTTCTTGGTGTCGGTGATACGGGCGTCGAAGTCCTTGAGCCACTTCTGGGCGGCGGACTTCTTGTTCAGGGCGTCGGCGGTGTCGGTGAACGCCTTCTTCCAGTCCTCGTTGAGCTTCGCGGTGACGACGGTGGGCGCTATTTCCTGCAGCTTGTCGACCGTCCGCTTGGCACCGGTCGTCTCGTCCAGCAGGATCAGGTCGGGCCGCAGCGCGGCCAGCTTCTCCATGTCGGCCTCGGCGACGGTGGCGACGACCTGTGCCGTGCCCGCCTTGTCCTTGAGGTACGTGGACATGTCCCGCTGGCCCCGGCCCGCGGTCGCCCCGACCGGTTCCACGCCGAGCGCGAGCGAGGCGTCGAGCGTCGGCTCGCTGAGCGCGACGACCTTCTTGGGGGCGCTGGGGACCTTCACCTCGCGGCCCTGGGCGTCGGTGATCTGACGTGTCGTGTCCGACGCGGCCTTCGCCTTGGCGTCGTCGTCGCCTCCGTCGCCACAGGCGCTCAGGAGAAGGACTCCCGCCACGGCGGCGGCGCAGGAGCGCAGAGCGGCCCGGCGGAGAAATCGGGTGGGGGACATGTCGGTCATGCTCCTCAAAGAGTGTCATCCAGAGATCGCAAACGAGCTTAGGTTAGCCTAACCTAAGAAATGTGTCTCCTTCTGAAACGCGAGTCCTCCCGGGACCCCGACCGACGCTCCCGGACACCGGCCGGAGCCGACCCCGGCGCACGACCGGCCTCTTGCTGGGAACGGCGCTGCTGATCGCGGCGACCGCGCTGTCACTGGCGGTGGGCGCCGAGCGCATTCCGCTCGGTGACGTCTGGTCGGCGCTGTTCTCCCCCTCGGGCTCACGACATGACAACATCGTCCGGGAACTGCGGCTGCCGCGGACCCTCATCGGGATCGCGGCGGGCGCCGCGCTGGGCCTCGCGGGCGGTGTGATGCAGGTCCTGACCCGCAATCCGCTCGCCGACCCCGGACTGCTCGGGGTGAACGCGGGCGCGTCCGCCGCCGTCGTCACCGCGATCGCGGTGTTCGGCATCACCTCCTTCACCGGCTATCTCTGGTTCGCCCTGGTGGGCGCCGCCGTCGCCGCCGTCCTGGTGAACGCGCTGGGCGGCACCCGCTCGGCCACCCCGGTACGGCTCGCGCTGGCCGGAACCGCCGTCAACGCGGCCCTCTTCGGCTATGTGAACGGCCTTCAGCTGTGGGACCTCAGCACCCTCGACTCCATGCGGTACTGGACCGTGGGCACGCTGGAGAAGCGCGACCCCGGACTCCTGCTCGACACGCTGCCGCTGCTGGTCGCGGGCGCCCTGCTCGCGTTCGCGCTGGCCCGCCCCCTGGGCGCCATCGCGCTGGGCGAGGACCAGGCCCGCGCGCTGGGCGCCTCGGTCCGGCGCACCCGCGTCCTGTCGGTCGTGGCCATCACCCTGCTGTGCGGCAGCGCCACCGCGGTGTGCGGACCGATCTCCTTCGTCGGGCTGATGATCCCGCACGCCGTCCGCGCGTTCACCGGTCCCGAACCCCGCTGGATGCTGCCCTACTGCGCGCTGTACGCCCCCGCGCTGATGCTCGTGTCCGATGTGATCGGCCGCGTCGTGGTGCCGCCCTCCGAGATCCAGGTGGACATCGTCACCTCGTTCCTGGGCGGCCTGCTCTTCATCCATCTCGTACGCCAGCGGAAGGTGGCCAAGCTGTGAGCCTGGTCCAGGACACGTCCCGGCGGAACGGCGCGTGGCGGGCACAGCCGCGCCATGGCCGCGTGCGCGCGGGCCGTTACTCGCTCCGCTTCGATCCGCGCGCCGTCCTGGTCTGCGCCGTACTGATCGTGCTCACGGCGGCGGTGGTGGTGCTCTCCGTCGGCACCGGCACCTACGAGCTCTCGCCCCTTGAGGTGCTGCGGACCTTCACCGGAAACGGCCCGCCCGGCGCCGACTTCATCGTGCTCGACCTGCGGCTGCCCCGGGCCGTGGTGGCCGTACTCGTCGGCTTCGGCTCGGGCATGGCCGGTGCGGTCTTCCAGTCCCTGACCCGTAACCCGCTGGGCAGCCCGGACATCATCGGGTTCAGCAACGGCGCCTCCGCGGGTGCGCTCGTCGCGATCATCTTCCTGGACGCGGGCACCGCGCAGACCGCGTCCGGGGCGCTGCTCGGCGGCTTCGCCACGGCCGTCGCGGTGTATCTGCTGGCGTGGCGGCGCGGGGTGCACGGCTACCGGCTCGTCCTGGTCGGCATCGGCGCCTCCGCGGTGCTCGGGGCGATGACCAGCTTCCTGTACGTACGCGCCGACATCGGCAAGGCGGCACAGGCCGCGGCCTGGATGATCGGTTCGCTCAACGCCCGTGGCTGGGGCGAGGCCGGGATCGCCGGGCTCGGTCTGATCGTCTGCGTCCCGGTCATCCTCGCCCACGCACGCCGGCTGACCATGCTGGAGATGGGCGACGACACGGCGGGCGCGCTCGGGGTGCCCCCCGAGCGCAGCCGCCTGGTGCTGCTGAGCGCGGGCACGTGTCTGACGGCCCTGGCCGTCGCGGCGGCGGGCCCGATCCCGTTCCTGGCGATGGCCGCGCCCCAGCTGGCCCGCCGCGTCACCCGGGCGGCGGGCCCGAACGTACTGCCCGCCGCCTGGATGGGGGCCCTGCTGGTGGCCACGGCGGACCTGGTGACCCAGCGCGTCACCGGATCGGCGCTGATGCCGGTGGGCGTGGTGATGGGCATGGGCGGCGGCCTCTATCTGGCCTGGCTGCTGCTGCGGGAACGCCGCGCCCACCATCTGTGACATCCGTGCGCCCGGGCCCCGGCGGTTGGTCCGCCGGGGCCCGGTGCCTTCCGCCGCCCCCGGGCGCTGGCCGGTATCGGGCCACCGGTCCGGCGGCCGGTGTGAGGCCACCGTTTCGGCCCGGCCGGTATCAGGCCACCGTTTCGGCCTCCTCCCGGCGCTGGGGCCGCGACGGGAGCCGCGCGCTGTGCCACAGCCGGGCGTACGCCCCGTCCTCCGCGAGCAGTTCGTCATGGGTGCCGTACTCGACGGGACGTCCGCCGTCCAGGACCAGGACCCGGTCGCAGCGGGCGGCCGTGGTGAGGCGGTGGGCGACCAGGAGGGCCGTCTTGTTCCGTGCGGCGCTGAACATGCCGTCCAGAACCGCCGTCTCGGTGCCCGAGTCGAGCATCGCGGTGGCCTCGTCGAGCAGCAGCACGTCCGGGTCGATGAGCGCCACCCGGGCCAGGGCGATGAGCTGCCGCTCCCCGGCCGACAGATTGCCGCCCGCCTGGCGCACCGGATGCCGGAACCCGCCGGGCAGCCGGGCGATGGCCGCGGTCGCGCCCACCGCCTCCGCGGCGGCGGTCACCTCCGCGTCGCTCGCGTCGGGGCGGCCGTAGCGGATGTTCTCCGCGATGTCGCCCTCGAACAGGTGCGCCTCCTGCGGGACGATGCCCACGCGCTGCCGGTATCCGGCCAGGTCGTAGCGGAGGATGTCGATCCCGTCGAGCCGCACCGTGCCGGCCGCCGGGTCGTAGAACCGGGCGAGGATCTTCACCAGGGTCGACTTGCCCGCGCCGGTGGCGCCGACGACGGCCACGCTCCGCCCCGCCTCCACGGTCAGCTCCGGAATGGTGAGGGTGTCCTCGGCAGCCCCCTCGTACCGGTAGGTGACGTCCCGTAGTTCGAGGTGCCCGCCGAACCGGCCCGAGACCCGCACCGGGTGGTCCGCGGGGCGCTGGGACGGCTCGGTGGCCAGCAGTTCGGTGACCTTGCGGACGCTGGTACGGGTCTGGAGGTAGGAGTCGTAGATGGAGGACAGCTGCTGGATCGGACCGTAGAACTGGCCGAGCAGCAGCAGGAACGCGGCGAGCACACCGGCGGTCACCGTGCCGTCGGCCACGAGGTACCCGCCGGCCAGGACGACCAGCGCCATGGACAGCTCCGAGCTGAACGCCAGGAAGGGGAAGTACAGCGAGATGTAGCGCTGTCCCCTCACCTGGATGAGCCGGTTCAGATTGGACAGCGCGCTGAAGTGGCGGGCCGTGCTGTGCTGTTTGCCGTGGGACTGCGCCACCCGCAGGCCCGCGACGTTCTCCCGCAGCGAGCTGTTCACCTTGCCCAGCTGGTCGCGCGCCTCCTGGTAGGCACTCGAACTCAGCCTTCTGAACACCGGGGTCACCAGGGCGATCAGCGGGAAGGGCGCCAGCGCGGCCAGGGCCAGGCGCCAGTCCAGGACCAGCATCGCGACGGCGATGCCGCCCATCGTCGCCACGCTGACCAGCCCCTGCACCATGCCCTGCTGGAGGAACTTCGACAGGGAGTCGATGTCGACGGTCATCCGGGTGAGCAGACCGCCGGCGCTCTTCTTCTCGTAGTGGTCGAGGCCGAGCCGCTGGAGGTGCCGGTAGCTGCGCAGCCGCAGGGCGTACTGCACCGCCTCGGACGCCCGGGAGCTGACCAGGGTCTGGTACGTGTACCCGAACCAGTTGGCCGCGCACAGCCCGAGGCAGCTGGCGGCGATCCACCAGACGGTGCTCATCGAGCCGGCCGTGATGCCGTCGTCGATGCCGCGCTGCAGCAGTACGGGGACGACCACGCGGGCCAGCGCGTCGAAGGCGATCAGGCCGACGGCGACGGCCAGCAGACCGCGCACCGGGCGCAGGATCGCCCCCACGGTGGGCGGGGTCCGCTCCCCGGCGGCCCGCAGGGCCTTCGGCGGTATCTCGGCGAACCGGTCGCGGCGCGGCGGGGTTTCCTCCGGCCGGTCGGCGGCCTCCGGCCCGGGCCACAGCTCGCCGGGGGTGCGGGCGGTGCGGGCGTCGATGTCATCGGTGTCGCCAGCGATCAGTTCCTGGAAGAGCACGCTGCGTCCGGCCAGTTCGGCGTAGCTGCCGCTGTCGGCGACCCGGCCGCCGTCGAGCACCACGATCCGGTCGGCCAGCCGGAGGGTGGAGCGGCGGCGGGCGATGAGCACGGTGACGCGGTCACCGCCGATGTGGTCCTCCAGGGCCCGGTGGATGGCGGCCTCGGTGGTGGCGTCCACGGCGGAGGTCGCGTCGTCGACGATCAGCACCGGGGGCCGGTTGAGCAGCGCGCGGGCCAGCGCCAGGCGCTGGCGCTGGCCGCCGGAGAGATTCTGGCCGCGCTCGGTCAGCCGGGTGTCGTAGCCGTCCGGCAGCGCGCTGACGAAGGCGTGGGCACCGGCCGCCTCGGCCGCGGCGACGATCTCCTCGTCGGTGGCGTTCTCATGGCCGTAGGCGATGTTCTCGCGGATGGTGCGGGCGAACAGGAACGGTTCCTCGAAGACGACGCCCACATGGGACCGCAGGGACTCCAGGCGCAGTTCGCGGATGTCGACGCGCCCCTCGCCGGTGCCGAGGGCGACGGTGCCCGAGGTGGCGTCGTAGAAGCGCGGGATCAGCAGCGACAGCGTCGACTTGCCGGAGCCTGAGGGGCCGACGACGGCCACGGTCTCACCGGCCGCGACCCGGAAGGAGACGTCACGGAGCACCGGTTCGTCGTGGGTGTAGCCGAAGCCGACGTCCTCGAAGACCAGTTCCGTCGGCTGGTCCGGCAGTTCCCGGGTGCCGTCGTGGATCTCGGGACGGGAGTCGGTCAGCTCGAAGATCCGCTCCGCGGAGGCACGGGTGCGCTGGGCGATCACCAGATAGGTGGCGAACACCCGGGTCGGGCCGGTCAGCATGGTCAGATACGCGGCGAAGGCGATGAACGTGCCGATGTCGATCGCGCCGTCCATCACCATGCCGCCGCCGTACACCAGGACGGCGACCTGCCCGAGCACCGGCAGGGCGAGCATGGTCGCCCCGGGGGCGGCGTGCACCCGCATGAGCCGCATCCGCCGGTCGAACAGGGCGCGGGAGGCGCGGTCGAGCCAGCGGACCTCCCGCTCCTCCTGGCCGAAGCCCTTGACGACGCGGACGCCGTCGATGGTCTCCTTGACGTGCTCGGTGACCTCGGCCGCGTCGTTCGCCGCCCTCGCCGAGGTCTCGAAGACCCGGCGTCTGGTCCACAGGGCGACGAGGCCGAGCGCGAGGACCACCGCCACGGTCACCGCGGTCAGCCGGGGCGACAGCCAGAGCATCGCGATGACGCCGAAGAGGTAGTAGGTGATGACGGTCAGGGGCACCGGCAGCATGGTGAGCATCTGCTGGAGCTGCTGGAGGTCGCTGTTGGTGCGGGAGATGACCTGTCCGGTGCGCAGCTTGTCCTGGCCGGGGCCGTCGAGCCGCTGGATGCTGTTGAACACCTCCTCGCGCAGGCCGTGGACGACATCGAGGGCGAGCTTGCCGCCGGTGAAGCGGCGTACGTAGTTGCCCGCGAAGTCGATCGCGGCGATCAGGACGAGCCCGGCGGCCACCCAGCCGATCCCGTCGCTGTCCCCGGCGACGGCGCGGTTTACGCCGTCCCTGGTCAGCAGCGGGCCCAGCGTCACGAGGACGATGCTCAGGATGGACGAGAGCACGATCGCGGACATGAGCCGGCGACGGCGCAGACAGATGCCCATCAGCCGGCGCAGCCAGCCGGGACCGGCCGTGGGGAAGGGTGAAGTCGGCATGGATTCCTCAGCGATCGGTGGGTGCGGTGGCCGCCGGGGCGGGGCGGGCACCCGGGGTGAGGAGTTCCGCCAGCCGCCGGGCCACGACGGTGGGCGGGTCCTGGGCGCGCATCTCCTGGCGCACCTCGGCCGCGGCGGCCCTGAGCGAGCCGTCGGTCAGCAGACGGTCGATGTCCGCCTTGACGAGTCCCTGCTCGCCGGGGACGAATCCGCAGCCGCGGTCCTGGACGGCCTTCGCGTTGACGGGCCGGTCGGCGCCCTGGCCGAAGACGATCTGCGGGACGCCCGCGGACAGCGCGGTCAGCGTGTTCCCGGCCCCGCCGTGGTGGATGAACCCGCTGGCGCGGCCGAGCAGTGGCCCCATCGGGATCCAGGACACCAGGCGAACGTTGTCGGGGAGTGAGTCGATCTCCCGCCGCCCGTGCTCGCCGAGCGACAGGACGAACTCCGCGTCGGACTCATGGGCGGACTCCACCACCCACTTGACCAGGTCGATGCCGTCGACCATCGGCTTGAGGGTGCCGAGGCTGACCACGACGCGGGGCCTGCCGGTGTCGGCGCTCCACCAGTCCTCGAGCACGGTGCCGCCGTTGAACGGCACGTACCGCATCGGCCACAGATCGGGCTCGTCCAGCACCCGCATGCTGGGCGGGGCGATGTCCAGCCAGAACAGGTCCTTCTGGGGGCCCGCGACACCGTGGCGGGCGTAGGCGTCGGCCATGGACCGGGTGACGCCCTCGATGTGCCAGCGCTGGTGGCCGAAACCGACGGTCTGCATGACGACGGGCAGGTCGTACTTGGCGGCCACCAGCGGTCCCGCGACGCCGAGCGGCGGATAGACGACGAGGTCCGGTCGCCAGCCGCCGGCGAAGTCGACCAGCGCGTCGGCCATCTCGTCCCCGAAGAAGGAGAAGTTGCCCATCTTGGTGCCCAGGTTGAGCTTCTTGCGGCGGCTCTCACCGGCGCGGTACTCGGCCTCGGAGTCCAGGTCCGGTGCGGCGTCGAAGCCGACGAGACCGGCCTCGGCGACGCGGCGGGTGAAGTCTCCGGCGCTGGCCACCACGACATCGTGCCCCTCGGCACGGAACGCCTGCGCCAACGACAGGACGGGGTACAGCAGTCCGTACAACGGCGGTCCGATGAAGAGCACGCGCATGAACGTCTCCCAGCTACTTAGGTTAGGCTTACCTATGTGGCTATCACAACTCTTGTGGCGAGTGCGAGGACGTCTTGAGCGACGCGACGGCGGGCGACGAGGCCGAGAGCGAGATCGAGAGCCCTCGGCTGAGGCGACTTCTGAACGAGGTGAGGAACGAGGCGGGAGTGGACGGCGGTGCGGCGCTTGACCACTTCTGGCGGGAGCTGGCCGATGCCGGCGCCCCCCTGGTCGAGCCGGTCCCCGACGCCCCCGGCGAACGTCTGGTCACGGTCGTGTGGCGCGAGGACCGGCCGGTCGCCGGCGTCTATGTGCTGGCCAACCGCGTCACCGACAAGCACCTCGCCCGCCGGGGCATGATGCGCCGCCTGGGCGGCACCGGCCTCTGGCACGTCAGCCTGCGGCTGCCCCAGGGGCTGCGCTGCTCCTACCGGATCCATCCGTTCGGCCCGGACGATCCGCGGCTGGGCGAGGACGGCCCCCGCTCCGGCTCCGCCCGCGGGCTGCCCGACGACCGGATGGACCCGTTCAACCACCAGGCCACCGGGCCCTTCGGCTCGATGATCGAGCTGGACGGCGCCCCCTCGCTGGCCGATTGGCTCAACCCTCCGGCCCCGGCCGGCCGCACCGACGCCTTCGACTTCCCCGCCGCGGACGGCACCGTCCACCGACTGCGGTGCTTCGTGCCCGCCACCGACGACCCGGATGCGGAACTGGGGCTGCTCGTGCTGTTCGACGGCGAGAAGTGGTTCGACCGGTACGGCGTCACCCGCGCCATCACCGCCGCGACGGCCGCGGGCCGCATCCCGCCCATGGCCGTCCTCGGCGTCGAGGCGAGCGCCGACCCGGCCGAGCGGATGCGCCAACTCGGCGCCGACCCGCGGTTCGTGGACACCCTCGCCGACGAGATCCTGCCCGCCGTGGCCGCGCGGCTCCCCGGCCGGACCGGGCCCCGGCACACCGTCCTGTGCGGACAGAGCCTGGGCGGGCTCACGGCGCTGGCGGCGGCGCTGTGGCGGCCGGACGCGTTCGGCACGGTGCTCGCCCACTCGGCCTCCACCTGGTGGCGCCCGGGGATGACCGCACGGCCCGGCGCCACGGCGCCGGGCGCCGACAGCTGGCTGTACGAACAGGCCGCCGCGGCACCGGTCGGGGACGTGGCCATCCGCGTCGACGTCGGCCGCAACGAGGGCTCCATGGTCGATGACCTGCGCAAGCTGCATACGCTCCTGGTGTCCAGGGGTTTCGACGCCGCACTGGACGTCTACTCCGGCGGCCACGACTTCTGCTGCTGGGCTGCCGCCCTGATGGACGGCCTCACGGGGACGGCCGTACCGCGGTGGCGTCGGCGCGGAACCGTTCGCCACGGCGTGTCACGGCGAACCGGGCTCCCGCGCCGGCAGCCCACGTAGCAGTACGTCGAGGAAGAGCTCGAAGCGGGGCGCGTCCGGGCCCAGTTCGTGCCCCATCTGCTGGGCGCCCAGCCACTGCACCACACCCAGGCCGAAGACGTGCCAACTCTGCACGGCCAGCGCGTCGGAGGCCCCGGCGGCCTTGAACGCCGTGATGACACGGCCGCGCAGCCGCTCGAACGCCCGCGCGTTATGCCGGTGCGGCATGGCCACGTGCGCCGCGTATCCGGGCACGGCGAGGAACTGGTCGTGCATCCGCCACGCGAGGTCCGCCAGCCACTGCCGCCAGGTGTCGGGGGTCGGCTCGGTGGTCGGGAGGATGCGCTCGACGACCACCTCGCTGACGAGGTCGAGGAGTTCATCGCGGTTGCCGACCCAGCGGTAGAGCGCCGAATGGGAGACGTCGAGCCGCTCCGCGATGTCGCGCATGGTCACGGTCCGCAGGTCGGCGCGGAGCGCCGCCTCGACGATCCGCTCACGGCTCAGCCGCGCCGGGCGGCCGGGCCTGGGTGTCCTCGCCTTCACGGACGCCAGTCTACGAATCCGTCCGGAGCCCATTAGTGACCACGGGTCTCTAATGGGTTAGGGTTCCCTTACTTTTACTGAGGAGGGTGAGCGGCCGTGGGGCAGATGTCCGTCGTACGCAGGCTCCGCGGGGGCGGTGTGAGCGGTGATTCCGGACGCACCGCCGTCGGCGGGGGCGCGGCAGTACTGCTGCTCGCGGCCTTCGGCGTGGCGATCGCGCAGACGATCGTGGTCGCCGCGCTCGCGGTGTTCGCCCGCGAGCTCGACACCACCGCGACCGGCGCGACATGGCTCCTGACCGCCTTCATGCTCGCCTCCGCGGTGGCCACGCCGGTGGCGGGGCGCCTCGGTGACCTGTTCGGCCACCGGCGGGTGATCGTGACCGGGCTCGCGCTGCTGCTGACCGGCTCGGTGGTGGCCGCGTCGAGCACACAGCTGGACTCCTATCCCGGAGCCGTGGCGGGCCGGGTGCTTCAGGGGCTCGCGGGTGGCGTCTTCCCGTGTGCCTTCGGCCTTGCCCGGCAGAGTGTGCCCCCCGAGCGGCTGGGGGGCGTCGTCGCGGCGCTCAGCGTCACGTTCGGGGTCGGCGGGGCGCTGGGCATGGTCGTCGCCGGACCGCTCGTGGACGTCACCGGTCCCGCCGCGCTCTTCTGGCTCATCGCCGCGCTGGCCCTCCTGGCCCTGGCCGGGATGGCCCGCGCGACGTCGCCCTCCGCGCCCCGTCCTCCCACCGGCGGCCGGGTCGACCTGGCCGGAGCGGCCCTGCTCGCGGGCGTGCTGGTCACCGTCCTGCTCGCCATCAGCCAGGGCCGCGCATGGGGCTGGTCCTCGCCATGGATCATCGCGTTGTTCGCGGCCACGCTCGCGCTCTCCGCCGCGTTCGGGGCCGTCGAGCGGCGCGTCGCGGCACCGCTGGTCGATCTGCGCCTCCTCATCGGGCCACGCCTGCTCACCACGAACATCGCCACCCTGGTGGTGAGCGTGGGCATGTTCGCCGCGGTCACGCTGTTGCCGCTGTTCGTCCAGACACCGACCGCCCTCGGGTACGGCTTCGGCTACTCGCCCGCCCGTACCGGGTTCGTCATGGCCCCGATGGCCATCTGCATGCTGCTGGCGACACCACTCGCGGCGCGGGTCTCGAACGCCCTGGGGGCGAGGGCCGCCTTTCGGACGGGTGCGGTCCTCGCGGCGATCGCACTGGCCGGTCTTGGTCTGCTCCACGGGCACATCGCGGCGGTGCTGGTCTGGTGTGCCGTGCTGGGCCTGGCCTACGGCCTCGCCTTCGCCTCGCTCGGCGGTCTCGTCGTCGGCAGCGTGGGGCAGGAGCAGACCGGCGCGGCCACCGGCGTCAACACCATCCTGCGCACCGTGGGCGGCGCCCTCGGCGCCGCGCTCGCCGCCGCCATCGTGGCGTCGTCCGCGACCGCACTCGGCCCGCCGACGGAATCGGGCTACACGACCGCGTTCGTCGTCGCCGGTGCGATCGCGCTCTGCGCAGCCGCCGTGACCGCCGTCCGCGGCGCCGCCACCCCGCCGCCCCGGCGCGGAGCGGATGCCACGTCAACGGGGGGCTCCGCACGGGCCGTTGACTGAGCGGGGCGATCCCCAGCGGATGGCGGGCAGGACGCTGGTCTGGCCACCCGGCGCCACCGTCTCCCTCCGGTGGACGGTCAGCCCCGGAGCAGGCGACGGTGGGGGACGCACGAGGCAGAACCCGCCGATGTGAGCGTGGCAGGGCCCGCGAGCGCCCAGTACGGTTGAGGGGACAGTCGGTGGAGGGGCTCACCGCCAACCGTGGCCACGCGCCGCCAACGGTCCCTGCCAGGAGGTAGGAGGAGACCGCCATGGCAGCCACGGCACCCCGCGCCCGACCGCACCGTAACCTCCCGCGGCGGCCCCGTCCCGCCCGGCAGGTCCGGCCGTCCGCCCCACGGGCGGTCCTGGACGACGCCGTAGCGGCTCGGGCCGCAGCCGACCGGGCCGTCGCCGCCCGTGAGGGGCCGGGCCTGGCGCCCGTCCCGGCGGGCCGGGCGCCGGATCCGGCCCGAAGCATGAGTCGGGCGGGGAGGCGGCCATGAGCCGCCTGCTCGGCTCAGTGCCGTGGCCGTCCGCACGGCACTCCCGCGCCACCGGTCAGGAGCGGGAACGCGCCGAGCGCGACGCCCTGCATCTGCTGCGGGAGGGCCCCTGCGGCGTGTGCCGCGAGCGGGACGACGCCACGCGCCGCTGGCTGACGTACTTCGCCCACGAGAGCCACACCGACCAAGGCGTGATGGCCCGGCTGGGCGCGGCGGCCGGTTTCTGTCCCGCGCACACCCGGCACCTGCTCGCCGACACCTCTGCCTCCTGGCTGCTGCCCCCGGTACACGACGCAGCGCTCACCGGCGGCCAGCGCCTGCTAGCGGACACCTCCACCGGCCCCGGGCCGTGCCCGGCGTGCGTCAACGGTGCGGACGCCGAGGACCGGGCCCTGCAGACCGTCATCCGGGCCGTCGACCGGCCGCCGGTGCGCGAGGCCGTGGCCGACGAGGCCATGTGCCTGCCCCATATGGCCCTGCTGGCGACGCGCACCGGCGCGGACGACGGCGGGTGGCTCGCGGGGGCCGCCCTGGCACACCTGGAACGGCAGCGGACCGGGATGAGCTGGCTGGCGGGCATGGACCCCGACGCCACGGCCCGTGCCCTGCTGCATCCGCTCCTCGACCCGCTGCTGCGCGCCGAGCAGCACCAGCAACAACGCGCGGTCCTTGACCGCTGGGACGCGGACATCGCCCTGGTCTGCTGCCCGCTGTGCCTGGCCGAGCACCGCGCCGCCCGCCGCCTGCTGCGCTGGGCGGCCACCAGTACGGACTCAAGGCGCCCGGCACGGGAAGAGACCGGGCTGTGCCCGCGCCATCTGCACGACCTGACGGCACTCGGCGGCCCCAGCGTCTCCGCAGTCGTCGCCGACAACCGCGCCCGGTGGAGCGACCAGCTCACCCGCTTCCGCGAGTCGGCCCCACGCGGCCGGGCCGCCCGCCGTACGGCCGCCGCCCAGTTGCTCAGGCCACCGGACTGCCGCGCCTGCGCCGAAGAGCACACCGCCGTACGCCGCCAGGCGGCCCTGCTCGCCGCCGCCGTGCGCGACCCGGTCCGTGCCCGCGCCTTCGAGCACGCGCACGGAATCTGTCTGCGTCACGCCCTGGACCACTCCGGTGCGCTGCCCTCGCTCGTGCGCACCGTGCTGGATGCCCGGCTGGCACTGCTCCGGTGGGAAGTGGACGAGTGGTCGCGCCGACAGGACTGGCACACCCGGCACGAGGCCAAGGGCGCCGAGATGGCGGTGGGCCGACGCGCGCCGTCCCTGCTGGACGGGCACGTCTACGCCGGGCTGCCCGCCCAGCCGCACCTCGCGGCCCCACCCCATGAGCGCCAACCAGCGGCTGAGGACTGAGCCCAGCGAGGGCGGTGGCGAGCCCGCACCCAGGTGACCGGCCTTGACCGGCGTACGGAACCGCTGTTCACTCCTATCAGGGTGATGGAACCCGCCCGGGCCGTTCCGGCCCGAACCGCCCGCTCAGGCTGATGGCTCCTTACCGCGGTGTCAGGAGCGCTCGCCTTCGGGAGGTGCCCCATGGGGCCAGCCCGGTTCCCTGTCAGGGATCACACCGAAGCTTCTCCTGGTGCCGGACACGTACGCGCTCACGCGCCCTACGGGAACGGAGTCCGGGGATGAACTGCTTCGACTGCCACGCGCTCGGCCAGACCGCCACCGCCGTCGCGATCTGCCACCGCTGCGGCGCCGCTCTGTGCGGCGACCACGCACGGACCACACCCCATGTGCTGCACCGCTTCAACGGGATGGGAGTGGCCACCATGCCCCGCTCGGCACGCCGTATCGTGTGCTCGACCTGTATCGCCGCCGAGGTCCGGGCATAGCACTCCGGCAGTGTGCGACGCCGCTGCGGTGCACACCATCACGTTGCCGGAAGAGATCCGGATGGCTACGTTCGGCCGCATGGCGGATGAGGAACGCACACGTGCGACACGGTTGAAGGATGCCCAGGCGAAGGCCGTGCGGCTGTTCGCGGAGATCGAGAAGCGCGGGCTGGTGGCGCCCGGGGAGGGGGAGCGGGCGGTCAGCGACCGGATCCGGGACCTGGCGAACGAGCTGTTCGGCACCACCCGCCACTGGCACAGGCGGATCGTGCGCTCGGGGCCGAACACCCTCCTGCCCTACCGGGAGAACCCGCCGGACCGGGCGATCGGCACGGATGACATCGTGTTCGCCGACTTCGGGCCGATCTTCGAGGAGTACGAGGCCGACTTCGGAAGGACGTTCGTCCTCGGCGACGACCCGGTCAAGCACCGGCTGCGGGACGATCTGCCCAGGGTGTTCGCCGCAGGGAAGGCCTTCTTCGAGGGCGATCCGGAGATCACCGGCGAGCGGCTGCACGCCGAGGTCGGCCGCCTGGCCAGTGAGTCCGGCTGGGAGCTCGGCGGCTGGCACGCGGGACACCTGGTCGGGGAGTTCCCGCACGAGACGATCGACGGCGCGGACCTGGAGTCGTACATCACGCCCGCCAACGGCACACCGCTGCGGCGCACCGACAAGACCGGGCGCCGCTGCCACTGGATCCTGGAGATCCACCTCATCGACCGGGAGCGGGGGTTCGGCGGCTTCCACGAGGAACTGCTCACCTTGTGACCGGTCCCGGGAACCGCACCGGGTTCGCCACCCGTGCGTACGCCCGCCCCCGACCCCGGCCGTCTGCTCTCCCCACGGAGGCCGTGCATGCTGCTGCGCCAGCTGGAGTACCTCGTCGCGCTCGCCAGGGAGCGGCACTTCGCCCGCGCGGCGGCCTCCTGCTACGTCTCGCAGCCCTCGCTGTCCGCCGCGATACGCCGCCTGGAACACGAACTGGACGTGCCGATCGTGCGGCGGGGGAGGCGCTTCGAGGGGCTGACCCCCGAGGGCGAGCTGGTGCTGGCGTGGGCACACCGCATCCTGGCCGAGCGGGACGCGCTGCTCCAGGAGCTCTCGGCGCTGCGCGGCGGTCTGACCGGCACCCTGCGCCTGGGCGTCATCCCGACCGCGCTGCCCGCCGCGTCCCTGCTGACCACTCCGTTCTGCGAACGCCATCCACGGGCCCGGGTCAGTGTCGAATCGCTGTCGTCGGCCGACATCACCCACGGGCTGACCGAGTTCGAACTCGACGCCGCGATGACGTACCTCGACGGTGACACCCCGCGCAACCTCCGCGGCCAGACGTTGTACGAGGAGCGCTATGTCCTGCTCACCCCGCTGGACGGTCCGCTGGCCGACGCGCGGAAGGCCCGCTGGTCGCAGGCCGCGTCCCTGCCCCTGTGCCTGCTGATCCCACGGATGCGCAACCGCCGCATCATGAACGAGTACTTCGCGGCCGACGGCGCCACCGCCACGCCCGCGATCGAGTCGGACAGCGTGGCGGGGCTGTACGCACACCTGCGTGGCGGGCGCTGGTCCAGTGTGATCTCACACGCCTGGCTGCGGATGTTCGGCGTGCCCGCCGGAATGCGGGTCGTACCGCTGGACGGGCCCGTACGCGGACCACGGGTCGGCCTGGTCACCGGCAAGGACGACCCCCCGTCCGTGCTCGCCGAGGCGCTGCTGAGGGTGGCCCGGGAGGCGGGGGTGCGGGACGCGCTGGACGACTTGCTCCACTCCTACCTCGGCTCCTACCTCGGCGGACGCGGCTGATGGACGCGGGCGCCGGCTGATAGACGCGGGCTATGCCGCCATAGCGAGGATCGCTTTGACCGGGGCGAACGACTCCGAGGATCGTGAAGCGCACCAGTCAGTAACGGAGTTGAGGAGCCGCGACCATGGCCAAGGTGCTCTGCGTCCTGTACGACGACCCCACCGACGGATATCCGACCTCCTACGCCCGTGACGACCTCCCGCCGATCGGCCACTACCCGGGCGGCCAGACCACGCCCACCCCCGAGGCGACCGACTTCACCCCGGGCCACCTCCTCGGCAGCGTCTCCGGCGAACTCGGTCTGCGCCGCTTCCTTGAGCAGGCCGGGCACACCCTCGTCGTCACCTCCGACAAGGACGGCGACGGCTCGGTCTTCGACCGGGAGCTGCCGGACGCCGATGTGGTGATCTCCCAGCCGTTCTGGCCCGCCTATCTGACCGCCGACCGCATCGCCGCCGCCAAGAACCTCAAGCTGGCGATCACCGCGGGCATCGGCTCGGACCACGTCGACCTCGACGCGGCGATCGCCCACGGGGTGACCGTCGCAGAGGTCACGTACTCCAACAGCATCAGCGTCGCCGAACACGTGGTGATGATGACGCTGTCCCTCGTGCGCAACTACCTCCCCTCCCACCAGGTGGTCCTCGACGGCGGCTGGAACATCGCCGACTGTGTGACCCGTTCGTACGACCTCGAGGGGATGCACGTCGGCACGGTGGCCGCCGGGCGCATCGGCCTGGCGGTACTGCGCCGCCTCGCGCCCTTCGATGTGAAGCTCCACTACACCGACCGGCACCGGCTGCCGCGGGACGTGGAGGAGGAGCTGGGGCTCACCTTCCATCCGACGACCGCCGACATGGTTCCGCACTGCGACGTGGTCACGATCAACGCACCGCTCCACCCGGACACCGAGGGCCTTTTCGGCGATGAACTGCTCGCCACGATGAAGCGCGGCGCCTACCTCATCAACACCGCGCGGGCACGGATCGCCGACCGCGACGCCATCGACCGCGCCCTGCGCAGCGGGCGGCTGGCCGGGTACGCGGGCGACGTGTGGTACCCGCAGCCCGCCCCCGCCGACCACCCCTGGCGGACCATGCCCCACCACGGCATGACCCCGCACATCTCCGGCTCCTCCCTCTCCGCACAGGCCCGCTACGCGGCGGGTACCCGCGAGATCCTGGAGTCCTGGCTCACCGGCCGCCCGCTCCGCGAGGAGTACCTGATCGTCGACGGGGGCGGCCTGGCCGGGGCGGGGGCCCACTCCTACTCGGTCACCGCCGGGGCGAAGGAGCCCACCGGCTGAGTGGAGCCGCCCACCGCCGCCGCCCACCGGCCTCCGCGGCCCGCGCGTGGCCTCTTCCGCTCGGGCGCGGCCTCTTCCGCTCGGGCGTCAGCGGCGTGGCGCGGGCCGCCGGCCCGGTGGCTGGGCGGGCTCGGGGAGGGCGGTGGGCGGGTCGAGCGGGCGGGTCTGCGGGGCGTCCTTGGCGAGGGTGATGACCTCGCCGCGGTGGCTGATCCGGATGGGGTCGCCCTGCCGCACCGCATAGGTGACCCGCGAGCCCGTGATGTCGACATGCAGACAGCTCTGCCGGATCCGCAGCGAGAAGGCCAGCCGGTGGAGGTTTTCGGGGAGCCGGGGCGCGAAGGAGGGGACGTCCCCGTAGTCGCGCAGTCCGCCGAAGCCCGCGACCAGTCCGATCCAGGTGCCCGCGAGGGAGGCGATGTGCAGGCCGTCGCGGGTGTTCTTCTCCAGGTCCGCCAGGTCCATCAGCGCGGCCTCGCCCAAGTAGTCGTAGGCCAGCCGCAGATGGCCCACTTCGGCGGCCATCACACACTGCACACAGGCCGAGAGCGAGGAGTCCCGGACGGTCAGCGGCTCGTAGTAGGCGAAGTTCCGCGCCTTCTGGGCGGGTGTGAAGGCATCGCCGCACAGGATCATCGCCAGCACCAGGTCCGCCTGTTTGACCACCTGTTTCCGGTACAGGTCGAAGTACGGGAAGTGCAGCATCAGCGGATAGTGCTCGGGTGGCGTGCCCTCGAAGTCCCATACGTCGAGCCCGGTGTAGCCCGCCGACTGCTCATGGAGGCCCAGCGCGTCCACGTACGGCACGGACATCGCCCCGGCGGCAGCACGCCACGCGGCGGTCTCGGCCTCGTCGACACCGAGCGCCGCGGCCTCCGCCGCGTGGCGCTCGGCCACATCGGCGGCGGCCCGCAGATTGGCCGCGGCCATGAGGTTGGTGTAGGCGTTGTCGTTCGCGAGCGCGCTGTACTCGTCGGGCCCCGTGACACCGTCGATGTGGAAGCGGCCCCCGGAGTCGTGATGGCCGAGGGAGCGCCACAGCCGGGCCGTCTCCACCAGCAGCTCCACCCCGGTCCGCCGCTCGAAGTCGGTGTCGCCCGAGGCCCGGACGTAGCGCACGACGGCCGCGGCGATGTCCGCGTTGATGTGGAACGCCGCGGTTCCGGCCGGCCAGTACCCGGAGCACTCGGCGCCGTCGATCGTGCGCCACGGGAAGGCCGCACCCCGCAGTCCGAGCTGGCGGGCGCGCTCCCGGGCCGCGGGCAGGGTGTTCTGCCGCCAGTGCAGGGCCTCGGCGACGCAGTTCGGCGAGGCGTAGGTGAGCAGGGGCAGCACAAACGCCTCGGTGTCCCAGAAGGCGTGTCCGTCGTAGCCGGAGCCGGTCAGGCCCTTGGCCGAGATCGCCCGCTGCTCGGCCCGGGTGCCCGCCTGCAGCACGTGGAAGAGGGCGAACCGCACGGCCTGCTGGATCTCCGCGTCGCCGTCGACCTCGATGTCGGAGTGGTGCCAGAAGCCGTCGAGGAACTCCCGCTGCTGATCGACCAGACCCTGCCAGCCGGTGTTGCGCGCACCGGTGAGCGCGGCCTCGACCTGGTCCCGTACGGCGGGCAGCGAACGGAATCCGGACCAGCCGTACGCCACGAACTTCTCGACGCGCAGCCGCTCGCCGGGGTCGAGCACGGCGGTGACGGTCATCCGGCCCACGTCGTCCGCGGCCTCGCTGGAGGTGCGGACGGATCCGGGGCCGTACACCACATGGTCGGCCGCGGCGGCGATCCGCTGCTCACTCGCCGCCGTGCGGTGCACCAGGCGCAGCCGCAGATCGAGGGTGAAGTGCTCCTCGGGCAGCAGACACGACTCCAGAGCGGCGCCGACCCGGGGGTCGCCGCTGAGCGTGGGCAGTTGCTCATTAGCGACGAGCTCCGACTGAACGACCACGTTGGTCCGGTCGTCCAGCGGCTCCACTTCGTAGGCGACCGCGGCGATGGCGCGCTGGCTGAAGGAGATCATCCTGGTGGAGCGGACCCGGACCGTCTTGCCGACCGGCGAGGTCCACTCGCAGACGCGGTGCAGCAACCCGGTGCGCAGATCGAGCACCCGCTCGTGGGACCGCAACCGCCCGTAGCGCAGATCGAACGGTTCGTCGTCGACCAGCAGCCGGATGACCTTGCCGTTGGTCACGTTGATGACCGTCTGGCCGGACTCGGGGAAGCCGTAACCGCCCTCCGCGTACGGCAGCGGATGCCGCTCGTGCACACCGTTGAGATAGCTTCCGGGCAGGGCGTGCGGCTCACCCTCGTCGAGGTTGCCGCGCCAGCCGACGTGCCCGTTGGACACGGAGAAGACGGATTCGCTCTGGGCCAGCACGTCCAGGTTGAGCTCGGTCTCGCGCAGACACCACGGTTCGACGGCATAGGCATGGTGGCTGATCACTGGCGACCCTCCAGCAGCTCATAGAGGTCCGATGCCACATCGCGCGCTGTGTCCGGGATGCCCAACTTCGCCGTACTGGCGATTCTACCGGCGATATCGGCCCCGTGCCGTGGCGGGCACCGGCTCCGGACAGCCGCCGTCGCGCGGCTACCGCTCCGGGTCCGCTCCGCGCCGTGACCTCGGCGGTCTGCGGCGGTGGCTGGTGTCGCACCACGGATAGCGCGCGCTGCGGCCGCACAGACACACGGCCGCCATGAAGCGGTCGGAGCGCACCACGCTGCCATCGGGCAGGGTGATCTCGACCGGTCCCTCGATCAGCATCGGTCCTTCGGTTCCCAGCCGCACCCCCACCGCGCGATCACATCTGTCGTTCGGCACGGATCACCACCAGCTCTTCCTTGGTCTCGCCCGGGGCGATCAGCCCATGGGCCGCCAGCCAGGGGGCCTGCTCGCGCAGTACCGGCCCGAAGGGAACCGTGCGGCGGTCGGCCACGGCCGCCCGCAGCCCCGCCCCGGCCAACTCCAACCGTTCCACCGTACGGTCCGGGCCGCACAGCCCCGAGTGCACCAGGAGCAGCACGCCGCCGGGGCGCAGCAGCGGTGGCGCGTCGCGGCAGATCCGGTCGACCACCGCCCGCCCATCGGCACCGGCCCGCCAGGCCACGCCGCGGCCCCGGCGGATCCGCCGCCCCGCCACCGGCACATACGGCGGATTGGCCACGATGAGATCGAACCCGCGGCCGGCCACCGGCGCCAGCAGATCGCCCTGGAGGACACGCACCGGCAGCCCTTTGAGGCGGGCGCGCAGCCATGTGGCGCCCACGGCGAGCGGTGAGACATCGACCGCGATCACCTGGGCCGCGCCGCGCCCGGCCGCGACCAGGGCCAGCGCCCCGCTGCCGGTCCCCACGTCCAGCACCGCGGTGTCGGCCGTGATGTGCTCCCGCAGCAGGGCCTCGGCGAGCAGCCATGTGTCGTCCTGCGGGGCGTACACACCTGGAGGCGTCCTGAACACCATCGGCGACGAGTACCCCCGGCGGACCGTGATGCGCGCGCCCATGTCCGGGCTTCAGCGCCCGCGTCTCGGGTACCGGCTGATCGAGGGGGCCGACTCCACACCGCAGCGGGCCGCGACGCGCTCGGCCTGGGCGGCGGCACGGCACCTCGAAGGCGGTGGTGTTCCACCAGACCGCCAGGGCCTCGCCCGGACGCAGCCCGCCGGTAGGGGCCTCGGCAAGCGGGGCCGGAGGGGTGAGGATGGGCGGATGACCGTCGCCTCGCGTGCCCATTCGTTCAACGCGGCCGCCGCCCAGTACGCCGCGAACCGCCCCTCCTACCCGCCCGCCCTCTTCGACGCCGTCGAGGAGCTGGCCGGACGCCCCCTCGCGGGTGCCCGCGTCGCCGACGTCGGCGCGGGCACCGGAATCGCCACCGCCCTCCTGCGCGAGCGCGGCGCCGATGTGATCGCCGTCGAGCCCGGCGCGGGCATGGTGGCCCAGTTCCGCCGGGCGCTTCCGGAGGTGCCGGTCGTACGGGGCGACGGCAACGCCCTGCCCCTCGCCGACGCCTCCCGCGACCTGGTCACGTATGCGCAGTCCTGGCACTGGACCGACACCGACCGGTCCGTTCCGGAGGCGCTGCGCGTGCTGCGCCCGGGTGGCGCGCTGGCGGTCTGGTGGAACACCACCGCCTTCGAGGTGCCGTGGATCGCCGCCCAGGCCGAGCGCGTCGCGGCCCACTGCGGTGTGGGGCCGGCCCCCGCGGCGCGTCTCGACGACGGCCGCGCCACCCGGCTGGCGGGCCTCTCCGGTCTCCGGGGCACCCGCCGCCAGGTGCCCTGGAGCCGCGTCGTCTCCCTCGACACCCACCTGGCCAACATCACCAGCCACTCGGTGTTCCTCGTCCTCGGCGAGAGCGGCACCCAAGCGTTTCTCACCGCCGAGCGCGACCGTCTGCGTGAGCTCTTCCCGGACGAGAGGGTGGAGGAGACCTATCTGGTGGACCTGCTGGTGGCCGTCCGGCCCTGACCAGCACCGGCGCCCGCACCAGTGCCCATGTCGCGCGCGGCGCGCTCACTCATGCGGGACGACGGCCACCGGACACCCCGCGTGGTGCACCGCGGCCTGCACCACGGGCCCCAGCCGGGGGCCCAGCGCGGACGGGTGCTTCCGCCGTCCGACCATCAGCAGATCGCTGTCGGCCGCGGCCTGGACGACGGCCCGGGCCGGGCTCTCCAGCCGGACCTCGTCGACGACCCGCACCCGGGGGAACTTCTCCCGCCACGGCCGCAACACCTCGTCCAGCTCCCGCCGCGCCCGCTCCTTGGTGTCCCGCTCCGCGGTGTCCCGGGCCATGCCATCGCCCCCGGCGGCGGCGTGGGCCCGATCGGGCTTCCGTCCGTGGACGGCGTACAGGGGAACGTCACGGGTGAACGCGGTCACGTAGGCGAACTCCAGGAGGTTGTCCTGCGGACCGTGCAGGCTCAGGCCCACGACCACACGCCCCGGGTGTTCCCGCGCTCCCGGCCCCGTGCGCATCAGCACCACCGGCCGCTCCGCCCGGGCGATGGTGTGCAACCCGATGTCACCGAGGAAGAAGCTCGCCACCCGGTCCAGCCCCCGCGATCCGAGCACCAGCAGGCGGGAGTGCGCCGCCGCGTCGAGCAGGGCCTTCTCGGCCTCGTCCGCCACCAGGTCCTCGATGATGGTGAGCTTCGGATGGTCACGGGCCAGCTCGGTGTGCGCGTCGTGCACGATTCGCTTCGACCAGTAGTTCTGGTCGTCCGCCGCCGGGCTGTCGGGCGTGGGCGGCGCCAGCAGGATCCAGGCGTGCGTCAGACGCAGCGCAAGCTCGCGCCGTTCCGCCTCGTCGGCCGCCCAGTGCGCGGCGGCCAGGCTCTCGGGCGAGCCGTCGAGGCCGACGGTGACCACTTGTTCCATGACGGCTTGTTCCACGGTGGTACCTCCCGCCGAGTTTCCCGGATTCCCGGTCTCCCGGATTCCCGGTCTCCCGGATTCCCGGGCTTCCCGGACCTCCCGGGTCTTACGCGGCCAGGGCCGAGCCGCCGGTGTCATCGGTGCCGTAAGCGATGTGCTCGGTGACCGAGACCACCCCGTCCACGCCCCGGCACAGCCGCACGATGACCGGGACCAGGCTCCTGGCCTCGACCGATCCGTCCAGCGTGACCTCGCCCTCCCGTACCTCGACCGTCACGGCCGAGGGCGCCAGCCGCAGGGTCCGCCGCAGCAGATCCCTTTCGATCTCATCGCGGATCGCGTCGTCGTGGCGCAGGAACACCCGGAGCAGATCGCCACGGCTGACGATGCCGAGCAGCTTGTCGGTCTCGTCCACCACGGGGAGCCGCTTGATGCCCCGGTCCGACATCACCCGGGCCGCCTCGACGACCGTCCACTCCGGACGCGCGCACACGGCGGGCGCCGACATCAGCTCCTCCGCCCGCGCCCCCTCCGCCTTCGCGCGCTCCCACGCCTCCAGGTGCGGGACCGGCAGGAGGCCGGAGGGGTCTGCCCGGCCGGACGACTTGCGCAGCAGATCGCCCTCGGACACCACACCGAGCGGGCGTCCCGAACCGTCCACGACCGGTACGGCGGTGACATCGCGCTCCGCGAGCAGCGCCACGAGTTCCTTGAACGGCATGTCACGTGGCGCCTGGACCACCGGGCGCGTCATGAGGTCTCCGACCGTTCTGTGGTGCATGTTCCGGGCTCCTCTCGCACACTCGCGGTGGGTCGGCCGGTGTCTGGGCTGCCGAGCCCGGCTTCCTCACCGAGCCCGGCTTCCTCACCGAGCCCGGCTTCCTCACCGAGCCCGGCTTCCTCACCGAGCCTGCCAGCTCGCCCGCGCCGCGGAATGAGCCTGATGGCTCCCTCTCCCGGCCACCCGGCCCTCCCACGGGACCTCCCTGTGACGTGCGGTGGTCGGACTCGGACCGAATCACCCTTGGGTTCCCCGGCCCGGACAGACACATTCACCCCATCGGGCAAGAGGCGGCTCCGCCGCGCACCCCATGGCCCCGGCCGCCCCCGGGCCGCCGGGAATATCCGGTGGCGGGCCGACGAGCCGGGAGACGATCCTCACGAAGACCCCGCCACTGTTCCTCCACGACCATCCCGGCCCCGGGACCAGCAGCGGAGCCCCGGTTTTGGGGGCTCGCCGCAGGCGGCGCGGCCAGGTGGGCACCCCTAGTAGCCGACGGTGAAGTGCGCGTCTCCGCCCGGGCTCTCCAGTTCGTCGAGGACCGCCACGGCAAGGTCCTCGGCCGAGATCCGGGACGCGCCGTCGGCCGTGGTGATCAGGGTCGTGGTGCCGCGCCGGTACGTTCCGGTGCGGTGGCCGGGCTCGAGGAGGGCGGGCGGGCTGAGGTAGACCCAGTCCGCCGAGTGGGCCCGGCAGACGTCCAGTTGCGCCGCGCTGGCGGCGGCGATCGCGCGGAAGGGCTCCGGAACGTACTCCGGGCTGTCGAGGACGAGCCGGTCGGAGTGGCCCGGGTGCCGCAGGGGCGCGGCGCCACCGACCACGAGGATGCGCGTACGGACCGCCTCGGCCGCGCTGAGCAGCGCCGTCGTGGTCCTGACGGCGGCGCCCTCGTGCCCGGGGGCGGGGCGGGTCGCGGCCACGATCGCGTCGCTGCCGGTGAACAGCCCGCTCATGTGGCCGGGGTCGTCCGCGTCGCCCCGCACGGCGATCACCCCGGGTGGCGGGGCGGCCGTCGGCTCCTTGCGGAACACCGCGACCAGGTCATGGCCCCGGCGTACGGCTTCGTTGACGACACGCGAGCCGACCATGCCCGCGGCTCCAACGACGGCGATCTTCATCGAGGTGTCCCTTCCGGGGTGGGGGTGGAGACGGAGTCCTGTTCAAACTCCCGGGCACGGGCACGGGCACGCGAGCGTGTCCGGGCACGTGGCGGAAGCTGCCCCGCGACGATCGCGGCGAGCGACAGCACGAACCCCACGAGCTGGACCGGGCCGAGCGTCTGGCCGAGTACGACGGCGCCGAGCACGGCGGCCACCAGCGGCGAGAGCAGCGCGAGAACCGCGACCGAGGAGACGGGCAGGCTGGTGATGCCCTGGAACCACAGGGCGTAGGTGATCAGACCGCCGACCAGCCCCAGCCAGAGATAGCCGAGCGCGGCGGGCAGGTCGATCGCGGGCGGCGCCCCCTCGACGAGGAACGTGAGGGGCAGCAGGAAGAGCCCTCCCGCCGTGAGTTGCCACCCGGCGAAGGTGGTGGCACCGACCCCGGCGGGGCGCCCCCAGCGCTTGGTGAACGTCACTCCGAGCGCCATCGTGACCGCGCCCGCGAGGCCCGCCACGACCCCCGCGGTGTCGAGGGCCGCGTTCGGCCCGATCACCACGAGACCGACCCCGACGACGCCCGTCATCCCCCAGAGCAGGCGCCAGGACGAAAGGCGCTCATGGAGCACCGTCACGGCCAGGACGGCCACGACCAGCGGCTGGGCCGCCATCAGGGTGGCGGCCACGCCACCCGGCAGGCGTTCGGCCGCGACGAAGAGCAGCGGCAGGAACAGCCCGATGTTCAGCACGCCGAGCGCCGCGGCCTTTCCCCACCAGACGCCGCGCGGCGGCGTCCGGGTGAGGGCCAGCCCGATCAGCCCGGCGGGCAGTGCGCGCAGTAACCCCGCGAAGAGCGGGTGCCCCTCGGGCAGCAGCTCGGTGGTGACGACATACGTCGTGCCCCACACCGAGGGCGCGAGCGCCGTCAGGGCGGTGCGTGGCAGGTTTCCGTGGCGGACGCCGCCGGGCCCGCCGGAAGCCACATATGTGGTGTGCCGTGTCATGCCCCGAAGTCTCACCTTGGAGTCATTGATGAGTCCAACACATGTTTGTCACCTCATCGATCTCGATCCACGATGGATTTCGATCCACGATGGATCCATGGAGCTTCAGCAGATGCGGTACGTCGTCGCCGTCGCCGAGACGAACAGCTTCACGCGCGCCGCGGAACGGTGTCTGGTCGTCCAGTCCGCCCTCAGCCACCAAGTCGCCCGCCTGGAAAGGGAACTCGGCGCGAGACTCTTCGAGCGCACCAGCCGCCGGGTGCGGCTGACACCCGCCGGTGCGGCCTTCCTCCCGGCCGCCCGCCAGTGCCTGGACGCCGCGGAGCGGGCCGCGGCCGAGGTCGCCGCGGCCGTCGGGGAGGTGCGCGGACGGCTCGCCGTGGGCCTGATCCCCACCGTCACCGCGGTGGACATCCCGGGCGCGCTGCGCGACTTCCGCGAGCGCTACCCGCGGGTGCGGATCAGCCTGCGGGTGGGCGCCAGCGACGACCTCGTCGAGCAGGTGCGGGAAGGCGCCCTGGACGTGGCGTTCCTCGGCCTGCCGACCACCGCCCGCCCCCGGGGCGTCGCCGCCCATGAACTCGCGCGTGACCGGCTCGTCGCCGTGGTCGCGCCGGACCATCCCCTCGCCGGGGAAACCCAGGTCGACCTGCGCAGGCTCTCCACCGAGGTGTTCGTGGACCTCCCGGCGGGGACCGCCGGGCGCGCCCAGTCCGACCTGGCCTTCGAGGCCGCGGGCCTCACCCGTGACGTGGCTTTCGAAGTGACCAGCGCGGACTTCATCGCCCGGCTGGTCGGCCCGGGCCTCGGCGTGGCGATGCTGCCCACCGCCTACGCGCCTCATCTCGCGGGTGTCGTGACCATCGAGGTCGCCGACGCACCGGCCCGCGTCGAGTACGTCATCTGGAGCCGCCTCACCCGCACCCCGGCGGCGACGGCCTTCCTCACGGCGCTGGACATCACGCCCACGGATCCCTGACGAACCCACTTCCGGCGACCCCGCCGCCGCGTCACCCCGGCGGGTGTGCGGGGGCGCACGATGGCGGACAGCGGTCCATCCGGACGAATTACGCGCCCGACTCCGGGAACGCGCCACGGAACGGAAAGGAGTACGCATATGCCCAAGATCGCCATCATCCTCGGCAGCACCCGCCCCGGCCGCAACGGCGAAGCCGTCGCCCAGTGGGTCTTCGACATCGCCCGGCGGCGCACCGACGCGGAGTACGAGCTCGTCGACGTCGCCGACTACCAGCTCCCCCTCCTGGACGAGGCGGTCCCGCCGTCGCTGGGCCAGTACTCCCACCCGCACACCAAGAGGTGGGCGGAGAAGATCGCCTCCTTCGACGGCTTTGTGTTCGTCACCCCCGAGTACAACCACTCCACCTCCGGCGCCCTGAAGAACGCCATCGACTTCCTGTACGCCGAGTGGAACAACAAGGCCGCCGGATTCGTCGGCTACGGCAGCGCCGGTGGCACCCGCGCGGTCGAACACCTGCGGCTGGTGATGGCCGAGCTGAAGGTGGCCGATGTGCGCGCACAGGTCTCGCTGTCCCTGTTCACCGACTTCGAGGAGTTCAGCAGGTTCACCCCCGCCGAGCACCACACCGAGACCGTGAACAGCCTGCTCGAACAGGTCGTCATCTGGAGCACCGCGATGGCGACCGTCCGCGCCTCATAGCCTGTCGAGCGGGCCCAGCATCAGGTCCGCCATGTCCCGGACCGACTGGCGGTAGCGCGGCCGGTCCCCCTCCGCCGTCAGCCGCCGCACCAGCTCTCCGTCGAACGCGGCGAGCAGCATATGGGCCAGGAAGTCGGCGTCCAGCTCCGGCCTGACGTGCTGGATCAGCCCGCGGACATGGGTGTGCCAGCCCTGGTAGGTGGGGTCGGCGAACTCGTCGTCCGCGCAGGCGCGTTCACGCGCGGCGATCAGCGCGAAATGCCGCCGGGAGAGATCGGCCAGCGCTCCGAGGAAGGCGAGCAGCCGCTCGCAGGGCGGGGCGTCGGTGCCGAGCGGGGCGGCCTCCTGGTGGATGGCGTACAGGAGTTGGGCCGCGCGCTCCGCCAGCAGCGCCTGGAACAGCCCCGTACGGCTGCCGAACCGGCGGAAGACGGTGCCCTTGCCGACCCCGGCTGCGGCCGCGACCTTGTCCAGCGAGACATGTTCCGCGCCGCCGCTGGTCAGCAGCTCCTCGGTCGCACGCAGGATCGCCCGCCGATTGCGCACGGCGTCGGCGCGCTCGGCGCGCCCGGCACGCTCGGTTCGGGCCTCGGCCACGGCACTTCACCTGTGGGCTGTTGTCATCGGACCAGGAGCCCCATAGCTTGCGGAGGAGAACGGACTATTGGTCCGGTGACGAGGCCACCGTCGGGCGCGGGCTGCGCGCGCTGGCCGACGCGGGGGTGACCGAGCTGATCGCCTCGCCGCTCGGCCCGCCCGAGGAGCGGGCCCGTACGGGGGAACTGCTGGCGGAACTGAGCGGCTGAGCGGCCCCGGGGAACCGGCGACGCCGTCCTCACCCCGCGCGTCGTACGCCGGGACCTCCTCACCCCCGCGTGTCGGACGTCGTCGTCAGCGGATGGCTGCCGGTCAGCCAGTCCCGCCGCAGCAGTGGCAGGGTGCTCTCCACGTCCCGGACGCCGGTGACCGGCAGCCGCACCTCGAAGCGGGTGCCGGGGCGTCGGTCGGGCCGGTCCCGTACGGTGATCCGGCCCCGGTGCAGGGCGATCTGCTGGGCGACCAGGGTCAGTCCGAGGCCGGAGCCGGGGCTGTCCGGGCCGCGCCGGAACCGCTGGAAGACCTCCTCGCGGCGCTCCGGTGGGATGCCCGGGCCGTGGTCGTCCACGGTGAGCACGGCCAGCGGTTCCCGCGGGTCGCCGGAGTGGCACAGGGTCACCTCGATATGGGCCGTGCCGTCGGTGGCGCGGCCGTGGGTCCGGGCATTGGCCAGCAGGTTGTCCACCGCCGAGCGCAGCCCCTCCCCCCAGCCGTGCACCAGCAGCCCCGGAGTGGTGCGCACGGACACCTCGGCGTCCGGATGGGTGCGCCGCAGGTCGGCGACGGACGCGTCCAGCACCTCGGTGAGGTCCAGCGACGCGAACGCGTCCGCCTCGACCAGATCGCCCTGCGCGAGCGCCCTGAGCATCACCAGCAGCCCCAGCAGCCGGGTGTGTTCGCGCCCCAGGTCCTCGATCACCTCCGCCCGGTCGACGGGGTCCAGTCCGGGGTGGTCGGCGAGGATGTCGATATTGGTGCGCATGCTCATCAGCGGGGTGCGCAGCTCGTGGGACGCGGTCGCGGCGAAGGCGCGGGCGGTGGCCAGCGCCTCCCCGGTGCGTTCGACCTGCTCGTCGTAGCGGGCGAGCACCGTCTGCAGGGTGTACGCCAGGTCGTCGACCTCGCCGATACGGGTCGGCGTGTGCTCCAGGCGTACGGCGCTGGTCCGGGGGTCCAGGCCGCTGGTGCGCCGCTGCAACCGCCGCAGTGGCAGGACCGCCCGGGCGGCGATGACCCAGCTGGTGGCCCCGGCCAGGGGAGCGGCCAACAGCGCCCCGAACACGACCCGTTGGCGCACCAGCGCCAGCTCCTCCTCGGCGCTGTCCGGCGAGAACAGCCACAGATTCGGGGTGTCGCCCGCCTTCGCGGCACCGACCCGCAGCGACAGCACCAGCCACTCCGTGTCACCGGAGGTCACGGTGACCGGCCTCGGGGCGTCGCGGGGCAGCGAGGGGAACGGATCGGGCTGCGGACCGGCCGAGATCGTTTCCCCGGGCGCGGTCAGCCGGATGCCCACGTCCCGCGCGGAGTTGACCAGCCGCCGCTGCCGGGCGTTCTCCATGACCGGGTGATCGGTCCCGGCGACATCGAGGTACGCCTTGGCGTTCTTGGCCACGACCGTGGCGCGAGCGCGCAACTGGGAGCTCTGGTGGGTGCGCAGGTCGTCGCCGACCAGACGCACCAGCAGCCAGCCGGAGGCCAGCACCAGCAGCGGCACGCTCACACCGACCGCGAGCGCGACGCGGGTGGACAGCTTCATGGCGCCTCCCGGGACGGCGTTTCCCGGGACAGTCTGCCAGGAGCCGAGAACCCCCCTCACATGTGCGGGAACGGCTCGGTCAGCGACGGAAGCACATGGTCGGCCTCCGCGGCACGCAGCCGTTCCACGGAGTAGTGGCCGCTCGCGACCCCCACCGCCGTCGCGTTCGCGGCGCGCGCGGCCTCGACGTCGCGAGGGGTGTCCCCGACCACATACACATCGGAGCGGCCCAGATCGTGCCCGTGGAGCCGGGCGGCCTTGGCCATCGCCAGGTGGGTGATCTCCGCCCGGTCCGGGGAGTCCGAGCCGTAGGCGCCGAACACGAAATAGCGGCCGAGACCGCCCGGTTCCATCTTGATCCGGGCCGCGCCCTCCATCGCGCCGGAGATGAGCCCGAGGATGACCCCCGCGTCCGTGATCCGCCGCAGGGTGTCCTCGACACCGTCCATCACCCGGTACCCCTCCGAGGTCCGGACGTCCTCCGAGAGGTGCCACAGATACGCGGCGTACAGGCGGGCCAACTCATCGTGACTGGGCTCACGGCCGAGCACGGCCCGGAACGTCTCCCGGCCGACCTGTGGATCCGTCTCCCCGGCCGAGGTGTGCTGTCCGATGTCGGCGGCCACGCCGTGCAGCCGGTCGAAGGCCCAGGCCCAGCTCCTGGCCCCCGAGCCCCCGGTGTGGACCAGGGTTTCGTCGATGTCGAAGAGCACCGCTATCGGTCCGGCCATCACACGTTCTCCTCCGGTTCCGCGGCTGCACGAGGGTGCGGGTGGTCCATGGGCGCGGGCCGCCTGACTCCAGGGTGCGCGGTGGCACCGGAGGCGGCCAGTTGCGGGGCCGCGGTGTTGGTGGTGCCGTGGAAATGACGGAGGCAGCGCCCCCGGAGCGCCCCCGGTCCGATGACACCCAGCCAGGCTTCGCAGACATCCATCGAGCGCACGGAGGGCGGCGTCGCCATGACCGACCTGGACACCCTGTCGGTGAACACGATCCGCGGACTGTGCATGGACGCGATCCAGAAGGCGAATTCGGGACACCCCGGAACGCCGATGGGGATGGCGCCCGTCGCGTACGCGCTGTGGCAGCGGTTTCTGCGCTTCGATCCCGCCGATCCGATCTGGCCGAACCGCGACCGCTTCGTGCTCTCCGAGGGCCATGCCTCCGCCCTGCTCTGGTCGCTGCTGCAGCTGACCGGTGTGCGCACGGTCGACCCCGAGTACGAGGTGCTGGGGCGTCCTGCGGTGACCCTCGACGACCTGAGGTCCTTCCGGCAGCTCGGCTCGCGCTGCCCCGGCCACCCCGAGTACCGCTGGACGAGCGGCGTGGAGACGACCACGGGACCGCTCGGCCAGGGCGTCGCCACCTCCGTCGGCATGGCGATCGCCGGTCAGTGGCTGGCGGCGCGGTACAACCGCGACGACTTCACGCTCTTCGACTTCGATGTGTACGCGCTCGCCGGGGACGGCTGCATGATGGAGGGTGTCTCCTCCGAGGCGGCCTCGCTCGCCGGACACCTCCGGCTGTCCAACCTGTGCTGGATCTACGACTCCAACCGGGTCACCATCGAGGGCCACACCGACATCACCTTCACCGAGGACCTGGCCGCCCGCTTCCTGGCCTACGGCTGGAACGTGACCACCGTGGCCGACGCCAACGACCTGGGCCGGATCGGCCGCGCCTTCCACTCCTTCCGGGCCGAGGCCGAGCGTCCGACCCTGATCCTCGTCCACAGCCACATCGGATACGGCTCGCCGGTCGAGGACTCACCGAAAGCACACGGGGCGCCGTTCGGACCGGAGGGGGTCAGGGCCACCAAGCGCGCCCTCGGCCTGCCGCCCGACGCCGACTTCCACATCCCCGACGGGGTGCCCGACTGGTTCGCACGGGGCATCGGCGCGCGCGGCGCCCAGTTGCGCAGCCACTGGGAGAAGACGTTCGACGCCTACCGCGGCGCGTACCCCGAGCTCGCCGACGAGCTGGAGCGGATCCAGCGCCGTGAGCTGCCGGACGGCTGGGAGACCGCGCTGCCCTCCTTCCCCGCCGATCCGAAGGGCCTGGCCAGCCGCGACTCCTCCGGCCAGGTGCTGAACGCGGTGGCCAAGGCGGTGCCCTGGGTGCTCGGCGGATCCGCCGACCTGGCGCCGTCGACCAAGACCCTGCTCACCTTCGGCGGTGCGGGCGACTTCCAGCCGTACGACCGCGCCGGGCGCAATCTGCACTTCGGTGTCCGGGAGCACGCGGCCGCCGCGGTGGCCAATGGAATGGCGCTGACGAAGCTCCGTCCGTACTGGTCCGGGTTCCTGATCTTCTCCGACTACGCCAAGGCGGCCATTCGCCTCTCCGCGCTGATGGAGATCCCCACCGTGCACATCTTCACCCACGACTCCATCGGGGTCGGCGAGGACGGACCCACCCACCAGCCCGTCGAACAGCTCGCGGGGCTGCGCGCCACGCCCGGGCTGCTGGTGTTCCGCCCCGCCGACGCGAACGAGGTCGCCGAGACGTGGCGGGTGGTCGCCGGTCTCCGCCGGTCACCGGCCGCGCTGGTGCTCTCCCGCCAGCCCCTGCCCACCCTCGACCGCACCCGGCTCGGCGCGGCCAGCGGCGTCGCGTGGGGTGCCTACGTCCTGGCGGACGCGGACCGGCGCGAGCCCGAGGTGATCCTGCTCGCCACCGGTTCCGAGGTGGCGCTGGCCCTGGCCGCACACGAGGAGCTGACCGCCGAGGGCATCGCGTCCCGCGTGGTGAGCATGGTGTGCTGGGAGCTTTTCGACCGTCAGCCGCGCGAGTACCGCGACCGGGTGCTGCCACCCGCGGTCACCCGCAGGGTGGCGGTGGAGGAGGGCTCCACCCTCGGCTGGGACCGGTACGTCGGCCCGGACGGGGCCATCGTCGGCATGCACACCTTCGGTGCCTCCGCACCCCTCAAACAGCTGCTCACCAAGTTCGGATTCACCCCGGAGCGCGTGGCCCAGGTGGCGCGCGAGCTGGTGGCCTCGGGCTGAGCGGGCAGTGACGCGACAGGAACGCACATGGCTGCGACAGGAGAGCACATGGCTACCGACACCCCCATGCAACTCGGCATGATCGGGCTCGGCCGGATGGGCGCGAACCTCGTGCGCCGGCTGATGCGCGACGGCCACCGCTGTGTGGTCTACGACGTCAACGAAAGCGCCGTACGGGACATGACGGGCGAGGGCGCCGTCGCCGCCCGCTCGCTCGGCGACCTGGTGGCGAAGCTGGAGCGGCCACGGGCCGTCTGGCTCATGCTGCCCGCCGCCGTCGTACAGCCCACCCTCGACCAGCTCACCGAGCTCCTCGACCCGGACGACGCCATCATCGACGGTGGCAACTCCTACTACCGCGATGACATCACCCGCGCGGCACAGCTCGCCCCGCACCGCATCCACTACCTGGACTGCGGAACCTCCGGCGGGGTCTGGGGACTTGAGCGCGGCTACTGCCTGATGATCGGCGGTGAGGACGGGCCCGTCACCCGGCTCGGCCCCCTCTTCCGCACCATCGCGCCCGGTACCGGATCCGCCGAGCCCACACCGAGCAGACACACCGACGGAACCGCGCCCGAGGGCTATCTCCACTGCGGCCCCAGCGGAGCCGGCCACTTCGTGAAGATGGTCCACAACGGTGTCGAGTACGGCATGATGGCCGCGATCGCCGAAGGGCTCAGCATCATCGACCACGCGGACGCCGGGCTGCGCAAGCGCGCCGCCGACGCGGAGACCACCCCGCTGCGCGAGCCGGAGGCGTACCAGTACGAGATCGACGTCGGCGAGGTGGCCGAGGTGTGGCGCCGCGGCTCGGTCGTGGGCTCCTGGCTCATCGACCTCACCGCCGACGCACTCGCCCGGTCGCCGCAGCTGGACGAGTTCACCGGGCGGGTCTCCGACTCCGGCGAGGGGCGCTGGACGGTACGGGCCGCGATCGACGAGGGCGTACCCGCCGCCGTGATCAGCACCGCGCTGACCGACCGCTTCCAGTCCCGGGGCCTCGGCGAGTTCGCCGACCGGGTGCTGTCCGCCATGCGCAGCGAGTTCGGCGGCCACGCCGAGAAGGAGGCCGGGGCCGAGAGGGGGAGCGGGCGATGACGGCACCGGACGACCATGTGATCGTGCTCTTCGGCGCCACCGGCGACCTCGCCAAGCGCAAGCTGCTCCCCGGGCTGTTCCACCTCGCCGCCGCGGGTCTGCTCCCCGACGGCTACCGCATCGTGGGCTCGACCCCGGCCCGCTCCGCGATGAGCCATGACGGGTTCCGCACCCTCGCGCATGACGCGGTCGCCGCCTTCGGACGGTCCAAGCCGACCGGGCCGGTGTGGAAGACCTTCGAGGAGTCGCTGTCCTTCGGCGCGGCCGACCCCGAGGACCCCGGCCCGCTGCTCGCGGCCGTACGGGCGGCGGAGGAATCCCTCGGCGGGCCGTCCCGCCGGCTGTTCCACCTGGCCATTCCGCCCTCGGCGTTCGGGTCCATCATCGGCCTGCTCGGCGATACGGGCCTCGCCGAGAACGCGAAGGTGATCGTGGAGAAGCCCTTCGGCACCGATCTGGCGTCGGCGCGGGCGCTCAACGAGACGATCAACGCCGTCTTCGACGAATCCCGGGTCTTCCGCATCGATCACTTCCTCGGCAAGGAATCGGTGGACAACATCCTCGCCCTCCGGTTCGCCAACGGCATGTTCGAGCCCAGCTGGAACCGGGACCACATCAGTTATGTGCAGATCGATGTGCCCGAAACGCTGGGCCTCGAGGGCCGTGCCCACTTCTACGAGGGCACCGGGGCCTTCCGGGACATGATCGTCACCCATCTGATCCAGGTGCTCGGCATCGTGGCGATGGAACCACCGGTCTCGCTCGCCGCCGAGCCGTTGCGCGACGAGAAGGACAAGGTCTTCGAGGCGCTGCGGCCGATCGAGCCCGGGGACGTCGTGCGCGGCCAGTACGAGGGCTACCGCGACGAGCCGGGCGTGGCGCCCGATTCGACGACCGAGACGTTCGCCGCGCTGCGGGTGGAGGTGGACAACTGGCGGTGGGCCGGGGTCCCGTTCCATCTGCGCTCCGGCAAGAACCTCGCACAGGGCCGCCAGGTGATCACCCTCGGACTGCGCGAGCCGCCGCTGAGGATGTTCCCGACCGACCTCCCGGACCAGGGGAAGAACCGGGCCAACAAGATCGTGATCGACTTCGGGGATCCCGGGTGGATCGCCGCCCGCTTCCTCACCAAGGAGCCGGGCCCGGCGATGCGGCTCGAACCGGCCACGATGGCCTTCGGCTACGCCGGGTCGTTCTGCGAGGAGAACGGGCTCGAGGGCTACGAACGGCTCATCCTGGACGCCATGCTGGGCGACCAGTCGCTGTTCACCCGGGCCAGCGGCATCGAACACATCTGGGCCGCGTCGGCCCGCCTCCTGGAGGACCCACCGCCGGTCCAGCCCTACGCCCGTGGCTCCTGGGGGCCCGAACCGGCCATCAGCGAACTGCTCGCGCCGTATGCGTGGCATCTGCCGGACCCGGCGGAGGTGTCGCCCGGCACGTTCGGAACGTCTTCGGGGGCGTCTCCCGGGGCGTCCGGGACCGGCGGATGACCGACCCTCGCTGCCCATGGGCGCTGAGCTCAGCGGCGCTGGGGACGTACCACGACACGGAGTGGGGCCGCCCCTCGCACGACGATCAGCACTTGTTCGAAATGCTGCTCCTGGAGGGGGCGCAGGCGGGGCTGTCCTGGTCGACGGTGCTGAACAAGCGGGAGAACTACCGCCGTGCGCTCGACGGGTTCGACCCCACGGTCATCGCCTCCTACGGCCAGCCGAAGCTGGACGAACTGCTCGCGGACGAGGGCATCATCCGCAACCGGCTGAAGGTCGCGTCGACGGTGACGAACGCCCGCGCCTTCCTCCAGGTGCGGGAGGCCTTCGGCTCGTTCGACAGCTACCTGTGGGACTGGGTGAACGGCGCGCCCGTGGTGAATCACCCGGCGCCGGGCGATGCGCTGCCGGGCCGTACCGAGCTGTCCGACCGCATCGCCAAGGACCTCAAACGCCGTGGGTTCACCTTCGTCGGCACCACGATCGTCTACGCCTATCTCCAGGCGGTGGGGGTGGTGGACGACCATGTCGACGGCTGCCCGGCGAAATCGGGCTAGTGAGCTGGTCTTGAGTTGGGTCGTCGCC
>NZ_LAKD02000051.1 GCF_000968685.2 Streptomyces antioxidans | reverse complement strand
TGACCTCCTTCGTGCCACCCGCCGGGCCCGGGGTGCGGCTGGACGCGGGCGTGGAGTCCGGCAGCGTCATCGGCCCCGCATGGGACTCACTGCTGGCCAAACTGATCGTCACCGGCGCCACCCGCACCCAGGCCCTCCAGCGGGCGGCGCGTGTGCTGGCCGAGTTCCAGGTCGAGGGCATGGCCACCGCGATCCCGTTCCACCAGGCGGTGGTGAAGGACCCGGCCTTCACCAGCGAACCGTTCACCATCCACACCCGCTGGATCGAAACCGAATTCCACAACACCATCCCCCCCTTCACCCCCGCCGGAGCCGACGACACCGAAGAGTCCACCGCCCGCGAGACCGTCGTCGTCGAGGTCGGCGGCAAACGACTCGAGATCTCCCTCCCGGCGGTGCTCGGCCTGGCGGTGTCGCCCGGGGAGGCCGCGGGCGCTGGGGGCGGCTCGAAGAAGCCGAAGCGCAAGGCGGTCAAGAAGTCCGGCTCCGGCGCCTCCGGCGACACCCTGGCCTCCCCGATGCAGGGCACGATCGTCAAGGTCGCCGTGGACGAGGGCGACACGGTGGCCGAGGGCGACCTCGTCGTGGTCCTGGAGGCCATGAAGATGGAACAGCCCATCAACGCCCACCGCGCGGGCACCGTCAAGAACCTGAACGCGAACGTCGGAGCCTCGGTCAGCGCGGGCGCGGTCATCTGCGAAATCAAGGACTGACCGGGCGCCATGGCGTCCTTACGGTGGGCATGGCTTGCCGGGGCCTGGGTGGGCTTGGCCGGGCCTGGCTGGTCTTGGCCCGGCCCACCGTAGGGGTCAGTCCTTGAGCGTGCGCTCCAGGAAGCCCAGGACGGTCTCCGCGTAGGTCTCCGGCTGGGTCTTGATGCCCTGCAGATGCTCGGTGTCCGGCAGGGTGTGCACCTCGGCCAGCGGATAGCGCTCGGCCAGCGCCCGTACCCCCGAGGCGGGGATCATGGTGTCGCGCTCACCGGCCAGGAAGAGCATCGGGGTGCGCTCGTACGCGCCCCCGAGCGGCGGCGGCCACTGCACCCGCAGCATCGCCACGGCCGCCGACGAGGCGACCGACTCCACGACCGGGCGGGAGGGTCCGGCGCCCAGCGGGCCGGGGATCGGCACCCCTCCGGCCGCGACGAAGTTCCGGAACAGCGGGGCCAGCTCGAGCGCCGGGCCGCTGTCGAAGACCACCGCGTCGACCGGGCAGTCCTCCCTCTTGAGCATGTAGAAGGAGGGGAAGGTCGAGATCGAGAAGCCGTAGATCGCGATGCGCGCCGTGGCGTACTCGTCCATCGACCGCATGTGCCGCACCACGGCGACCACATCGTCGGTGTGCCGTTCGCTCATGCCCCAGCCGGCCCGGTCCGCGACGCTCTTACCGTGGTTGCGGTGGTCGAACATGGCGACCGTATAGCCCGCCTCGCTGAGCAGCCGCGCGTGCGCCAGGCTCGCGGACTTGCTGAGCCCCAGGCCGTGTCCGAGCACCACGACCCGCTCGGCGTCGCCGGGGATGAGCCAGACATGCAGCCCGCGGCCCCGCTGCCCGTCCAGCGGAACGGTGACGTCGGTGCTGGTCAGCCCCAGGTCGGCGGGGGTCTTGTGATGCGGCCTGCGGGGCGGGTGGAAGATCATGTACGAGAGGAAGGCGCCGTACAGCGGTGCCACCGGGAGGGTCACCGCTGAGGCCGCCTTGGCCAGGAATCCCGTCGCCATGGTCGTCAAACCCCCATCACCGATCGTGCCCGGACGTGCGCGATCGTAGTGCGGACGGGCAGGTGACCGCGTCGGCGGGTACCTGAACGTGGCCTAAGTCACCGGGTGTCCGCGATCGGCAACGCCGCCTTGTGGCACGGGCATTGGGCGTGTGCGCAGCGGTCGTGGCGGCGCGTTCCGACGGCGGGGCGGCCACGGCGCGCCGCGCGCGCCGCTGTACCGTCAGTACGTCCACAGTGAGCGCATCATCAGCCGATATCGCCGTCAGCACGGGGGAAGCCGAACAGTGTCCTTCACCAGCCCGGTCCAGCCCGCACCCGAGCCCCGGCGGTGGGCCCCGGTCCGTGCCCTGCCCGGCCCCGGGGACCGGCCAGGGCACGGCGAGGTGGCCGTATGGCTGCTGCGGATCCCGCCGTACGCCGCCGCTGCCGCCGCCGTCGCGGACGGCATGCTGGACGAGCGGGAGCGCGAGCGGGCGGCGCGGCTGCGGTCGGACGTGGCGCGCGAGCGCTATGTGACCTCCCATGTGGGGCTGCGGACGCTGCTCGGCGGCTATCTCGGCGTCGGTCCGGCCGAGGTCGAGTTCACCCGGGAGACCTGCGGCATGCCGGACTGCGACAAGCCGCACGGCCGCCCGGCCCTGGCGGGTGGGGACGTGCCGCACTTCTCCCTCTCCCACTCCGGGGACGCGGCCCTGTGCGCCGTCGCCGGGGCGCCCGTCGGCGCCGACGTCGAGGAGCGGGACCCCCGGCGCGTCGGGGACCGGCTGACGGGGCTGGTGGGGCAGCTGCACCCCGGGGAGCGGGCGGCGATCGACGCGCTTCCGGAGGAGCTGCGGGAGGAGGCGTTCCTGGGCTGCTGGGTCCGTAAGGAGGCGTACCTCAAGGGCATCGGCACCGGGCTGCCGGGCGGGATCGGCGCCCATCACGTCGGGCTCGCCGAGGGCCTGGCCCCGGCCGGTGCCCCGCCCGGCCCGCGCGGCTGGGCCTTCGCCGACCTCGACGCCCCGCCCGGCTACTACGCGGCGGTCGCCGTAAGGGAAGCCGTAGGGGAAGTGGCTGCACGGGGCGACGCCGCGTCCGGTGGCGTGACGCGTCCGGTGGTGACGCTGGCCGGTCTGCCTCTGGGGTGATCACCCCTGGTACAGGCCGCCGACCTCCGCCGTGTCGTCCCCACCCCTTGTTTCGGGGAGGGGTCGGGGAGGGGAGGGGAGCAGCCCGCCGCAGGCGTCCCCGACAGCCTGTCGTACCCCCGGCGTACCGTCGTCAGTATGTGCAGATCCATCAAGACGCTCCGCCCCCCGTACGCCGACTCCGTCACCGAGACCGATATGCGCGCCGCGGCCCTCCAGTACGTCCGCAAGATCTCCGGCTTCCGCCAACCGGCCCCCCACAACGCGGAGGCGTTCGACAAGGCCGTCGAGGCCATCGCCGCCGCCACGGAGGAGCTGCTGGGCTCCCTCGAGGTGCGCGGCGGGGCAGGAAAAGGGGCGGGGGCAGGGGCAGCACGCTAAATGGCCCGGGGCTGTCAAGAGCACCCGGGCCATTCGCCTGATCAGTTGTGCGCCGCCAGGGACTCGAACCCCGGACCCGCTGATTAAGAGTCAGCTGCTCTAACCAACTGAGCTAGCGGCGCCTGCTGACAACGTAAATACTACCTGGTCCCAAGGGGTGGTTCTGACCACGCCCAGAGGGCTCAGATGGAGAGGGAGAGCAGCATCGGTGCCGCCTCGCGGTTGAGCGTGTCGGCGGCCTGGCGAAGGCGGTGGGCATGGGCCAGGGGGAGGGAGAGGGCCAGACAGCCCACCGAGCGCCCGGCACTGATCGGCACCGCCGCGCAGACCGTGCCGACCGCGTACTCCTGCAGGTCGAGGACGGGGACGGTGGCGGGCTGGCTGTCCAGCTTGCGGAACAGCACCTTCTCGTTGGTGGTGGTCCGGGAGGTGAGCCGCACCGTCTTGTGACGGGCCACATGATCGCGGCGGCTGTCGTGGTCGAGCTGGGTGAGCAGGCATTTGCCGAGCGCCATGGCGTGGGCGGCGGAGCGGAAGTCCACCCACTCGTTGACCTTGGGGGTGCGCGGCCCGTCCGCATACTGCGTGATCTTGATTTCGCCGTCCACATAGCGGCTGAGATAGACCGCCGCGCCCACCGAGTCACGCAGGGCGATGAGCGACCGCTGGAGCTTGTCCCGGACGGCGCGGTCGCGCTCGGGGGCGGCGGAGCCCAGCAGGGTCAGGGCGCTGCCACCGACGTAGGCGCCGTCGGCGATCTGCTCCACATAGCCCTCGCGGCGCAGCATCCGCAGCAGTTCGGTGAGCTGGTGGGCCGGTAGCCGGGTCTCCCTGGCGAGCATGATGTCGCTGACGCCGGACGAGTGTTTGGCGACGACCTCCAGGATGCGGAGGGCGTGCTGCACCGAGTGGAACGGCGCGGTCGGCTCGGGCCTGAGCGCCACGATTTCCCCCCTCGCAGGTTGGCGTGGCTTTGTATCACGATAACCGCCAAGGGGCTTATCCGGATCGGCTGTTGAGGATATTGCCGGGGCACATCGGCCCCGGTCAGCTGGGGCGTATGTCCTGGGCATATGACAATGGCGTGCCCCCGCGGGAGGGTCGCGGGGGCAGCGCCGGACCGGGCCCGCCAGTGGTCGGGCGGCCCGGCCGGAGGGTCAGAGAACCGCGCTCAGGAACTCCCTCGTCCGCTCGTGCTCCGGCTCGGTGAAGATCTTCTCCGGCGGGCCGGACTCGATCACCCGGCCCGAGTCGAACATCAGCACATCGTCGGAGATGTCCCGCGCGAAGTTCATCTCATGGGTGACACAGAGCATGGTGATGTCCGTGGTGTGAGCGATGTCACGCAGCACATCCAGCACCCCGGCCACCAGCTCCGGGTCCAGCGCGGATGTCACCTCGTCCAGCAGCATCACCTGCGGCCGCATCGCCAGGGCCCGTGCGATCGCCACCCGCTGCTGCTGCCCGCCGGACAGCTGCGTCGGATACGCGTCGCACTTGTCGCCGAGCCCGACCAGGTCGAGCAGCTCCCTGGCGCGGGTCTCGGCCTCGTCCTTGTCGAGGCCCAGCACGTTCACCGGGGCCTCGGTGATGTTCCGCAGCACCCGCATATTGGGGAAGAGGTTGAACTGCTGGAAGACCATTCCGATCTTCTTGCGCACCTCTCTGGTGTGCTTCTCGCCCGCCGGGACCAGCTTGCCGCCCCGGTCCTCATGGGTCAGGTAGTCGCCGTCGACCTTGATCGTGCCCTCGTCCGGCTTGATCAGCGTCATCAGCAGCCGCAGGATCGTGGTCTTGCCCGAGCCCGAGGGGCCGATCAGGGTGACATGCTTGCCGGAGGAGACCGAGAAGTCGAGGTTGTCCAGGACCGTATTGCTGCCGAAGCGCTTGGTCACCTGGTCGAAGCGGATCAGTTCACTGCCGTCCACGGCAGGATTCGTGTGGTCGGTTTCAGTGGCCAAGACGACGCTCCAGGGCTCGCATGAGAAGAGATGCCGGATAGGCGATGAGGATGAAGGCGATGCCGACCATCGTGAAGGGCTCGATGTAGTTGAAGGTGGTCGAGCCCACCGAGCGCGCGTTCTGCAACATGTCGACGACGCCGATCAGCGCGAGCATCGGGGAGTCCTTCAGCATCGCGATGACGTAGTTTCCCAGTGCCGGTACCACCCGGCGGATCGCCTGCGGCAGGATCACCGCTATCCAGGTACGGCCGCGCGGGAGGCTGAGCGCGGTGGCGGCCTCCCACTGGCCCTTGGGCACACCGTCGATACCGGCCCGGTAGACCTCGGCGGTGTACGTGGAGTAGTGCAGTCCGAGCGCGATCACACCGGTGGTGAGCGCGGAGAACTTGATGTCCCAGGTCGGCAGCACGTAGAAGAAGAAGAACAGCTGCACCAGCAGCGGGGTGTTGCGGATGAACTCCACGACCGCCGCCACCGGCCAGCGCACGAAGCGGGTCGGCGAGCGGAAGGCCATCGCCCACACCAGTCCGAGCGCGAACGCCAGGACCGAGCCCAGGGCGGTCGCCTCCAGCGTGATGACCAGCCCGTCGAGCAGATCCGGCAGGAAGTCCTTTGCTACGTCCCAGTTCCAGTTCACTGGGCACCTCCCGCCGTGATGATGTTGGACGACTGCTCGCTCTCCTCGCGGGCGGACAGCTTCCGTGTGATCAGCGGGCCCTTGCCGCGCTTGTCCGGAGCCTGGCCGATGCCCGCCTTGGCGCGCCGCTCCAGCAGCCGCATCAGCCGGGTGAGGATGAAGGCCAGGATGAAGTAGAGGACGAGGATGATCGAGTAGATCTGCGCGCTCTCACCGGTCGCCAGCCGCGAGAGCTGGGCGGCGAAGGTGATGTCGGCGACGTTCACCGCGGAGACCAGCGCGGTGGCCTTCAGCAGCTCGATCAGCAGGTTGTTGAACGGCGGGATCATCTCGGGGATCGCCTGCGGCAGGATCACCCGGCGCATTCGCTGCGCCGGGGTGAAGCTGAGCGCGATGGCCGCCTCACGCTGCGCCGGGGCCACGGACGCGATCGCGCCGCGCACGATCTCGGAGCCGTACGCACCGTAGGTGAGTCCGAGGGCCAGCACCGCCGCCCACATCGGGAACAGCTGCCACCCGAAGGCCAGCGGCATCACGAAGGCCAGCCAGAACATCAGCACCAGCGCCGAGGTCCCGCGGAAGATCTCGACGTAGACGCCCGTCAGGAAGCGGACGATCCACCGCGGCGAGGTGCGCGCTGTCCCGATGCCGAACGCGACGAGGGCGGCGAAGGCCGCGCTGTACAGGGTCAGCTGGATGGTGATCCAGACGCCCGGAAGAAGCCAGTTTTCCCACAGCCCGGCTGTCATTTGCACAGCTCCTCGGCGGTCAGATCGGTCATCTCTTCCTTGGTGAAGCCGAAGGGGCGCACGATGCGCAGCAGCTCGCCGCTCTTCTTCATCTTGTGCAGCTCCACATTGAAGGCGTCCCGGAGCTTGGTCTCCTCCGGCCGGAAGGCGAAGCCGCCGGCGCCGATGTCCGGTTTGCCGTCGACATACGCCTGGAACGGCTCGGTGGCCTCGGCCCGCTGGCTGTTCCGCTGCTTCACCACGTTGTGGACGGTCACGGTCGTGCCCGCGAAGACATCGGCCCGGCCCTGTTCCACGGCCAGCAGCCCGGCCAGCTGGTCGGGGAGGATCAGCATGTCGCTCTGCTTGATCCCGGCGTCCTCGGCGTAGCCGATCTCGGCGTAGGCGGTGCCGGTGGCCATTTTGGCCTTCTGCTTAAAGATATCTTCGTAATTATGCAGGTTTTTGGGGTTGCCCTTGCGCACGATGAACGCGTCACGCATGCGGTAGTCGGGGTCGGAGAAGATCACCTGGGCGCAGCGCTCGGCGTTGATGTACATCCCCGCCGAGACCACGTCGAACTGCTGCGAGCGAAGGCCCGGGATGAGCGAGCCGAACTCGGTCGGCACCGGCTGGACCTTGGGCACCCCCAGCCGCTTGAAGATGACTTTCGCGATCTCCGGCGCCTCGCCGGTGAAATCGCCGTTCTTGTCGATATAGCCGAATGGGATCTCCCCCGCGATTCCCAGCCGGACCGTACCTTGCGACCGCAGCCGCTCCAGCAGATTGCCCCCGTCCTTGGCGCCGGAGCCGGACACCCGGCTGCAGCCGGCGGCGCCCAGCAGACCCAGGGCCGCACCGCCAGCGAGGAGAGTGCGGCGACTTGGTCCTATTTTTGCCATTTCTCTGCTTTCGGAGTCTTTCCCACGTGGTGGAGCCATGGGCGCGCGGCTACCCGACTCCGCCAAATGTATGCAGGTCGTTTCCGGCCCTTGATACAGCCGATGTCTGGGTAGTCCCCTGGGACAGGACTGGTTCCGAAGTGACCTGGAGGAAAGTAGATGGTTGACCGAGCCGACCGGTTCATCGAGGTCTCGCTCGACAAGCGCGGGGTGAGCTGCACGGCCAAGCTCCTTGACGATCTCGCGCCGATCACCTGCGACGCGGTGTGGAACGCACTGCCCCTCGGGGGTGATGTGTATCACGCGAAGTACGCACGCAATGAGATCTACGCCCTGCTGCCCCCCTTCGCGCCCGAGGAGCCGCCCCTGGAGAACCCGACGATCACCCCGATCCCCGGGGACCTGTGTTACTTCACCTTCACCGACACCCAGCTCGGAACCAAGTCGTACGGCTACGAGACCGAGGCCAAGCACCAGGGGCGGCGGCAGGTGATCGACCTGGCGCTCTTCTACGAGCGGAACAACCTGCTGATCAACGGTGACGCGGGCTGGGTGCCCGGGATCGTCTGGGGCACGGTCGTGGACGGCCTCGACCGCATGGCCGACGCCTGCCAGGACCTGTGGCGCGCGGGGGCGCTCGGGGAGACCCTGAACTTCCGCCGGGTGTAGGCGTCGGCCGCGCCGGGCGCGGGGCCCCGGCTTGTGCGCGCGCCGCAGCGCATGGGCCGGGCCGGGCGCAGCGCATGGGCCGGGCCGGGGCCCGTTGCCCGGAGCCGTCACCGGCCCCGGGCGGTGGCCTCAGTTCCGGGCCCCGGGCGGCGTGCCTTACGTCGCCGGGGGCTACGCCCGTCGGGGCTACGCCGCCGGGAGCTGCGTCGTCTGGGGCTAGGCCGCCGGGGGCTACGTCGCCGGGGGGCGCACCCCGTCCGCCAGCCCCGCCTCGAACAGCGCGTGCGCCGCGCGCAGCACAAGCGCGTCCGCGTGGCGCGCGCCCACCAGCTGCACCCCGATCGGCAGACCGGCGCCGCTGAGTCCGCACGGCACCGAGGCCGCGGGCTGCTGGGTCAGGTTGAACGGGTAGGTGAACGGCGTCCAGCCGGTCCACCGGGTGTGCTCCGACCCCTTGGGCACCTCGACCCCCGCCTCGAACGCGGTGATCGGCAGCGTCGGGGTGACCAGCAGGTCGTACGCGGAGTGGAACCGTCCCATGGCGTGGCCGAGGGCCATCCGCACATCCACGGCCGCCAGATAGTCCAGCGCGCTGTACGACGCCCCCTGGGCGCAGATCTCGCGCAGCCCCGGGTCAAGCAGCTCCCAGTCCTCCTGCCCCAGCGGCTGCACCACCCGGGCCGCGCCGCTGAACCACAGCGTGTGGAACGCCTCCACCGGGTCCTCGAACCCCGGGTCGATCTCCTCGACCACCGCGCCCAGCTCCGCCAGCAGGTCCACCGACCGCCGCACCGCCGCGGCCACCTCCGGGTCGACCTCGGCCGGGCCGCCGAGCGCGGGGCTGTAGGCGATCCGCAGACCGTCCACCCCGCCCCCGCCGCCGGGGGTGAGCACCTCGCGGAAGCTGCTCCCGGCGGGGCCCAGCTGGGACCAGTCGCGCCAGTCCGGACCGGAGATCACATCCATCAGCAGCGCCGCGTCCGCCGCGTCCCGGGTCATCGGCCCCACATGGGCCAGGGTGCCGAACGCGCTCGCCGGATAGAGCGGAACCCTCCCATAGGTGGGTTTCATCGCGAAGATGCCGCAGAAGGCCGCCGGGATGCGGACCGAGCCCCCGCCGTCCGTCCCCAGGCTCAGCGGACCCGCGCCCAGCGCGACTGCGGCAGCGCTGCCGCCACTGGAGCCGCCCGCGGTCCGCCGTGGGTCGTACGGATTGCCGGTGACCCCGTGGAGCGGGCTGTCGGTGACGCCCTTCCAGCCGAACTCCGGGGTCGTGGTCTTCCCCACGAACACCGCTCCGTGCTCACGCAGCCGCGCCACCGAGGGCGCGTCCTCGTCCCACGCCGTGCCCTCGGGCCGTACGGTCCGCGAACCGCGCAGGGTGGGGGCGCCGCGCTGCAACAGGATGTCCTTCACCGACACCGGGACGCCGTCCACCAGGCCCACCGGGGCCCCGCGCCGCCACCGCTCGGCGGACTCCTCCGCCTGCCGCAGCGCGCCCTCGGCGTCCACCCGGGTGAAGGCGTTCACCTCCGGCTGAATCTGATCGATCCGATGGAGGACGGCACGGGTCGCCTCGACGGGGGAGAGCTCGCCGGAGGCATAGCGCTCGACGAGTTGAACCGCGGTCAGGTCGTGAATGTCGGTCATCCGGCTCTCCGTTCAGGTCCTGCGGTCAGTCCACCGGTACGTACCCGAGGCGTTTGTCGACGATGTTGAGCAGTGGCTCGCCCGAGCACCAGCGCTCGTAGTTGTCCTGGAACTGGTCGGCCAGGTGGTCGCGCCACCCGACCGTGTCGCCGCTCATATGGGGCGAGACAAACAGCCCGGGCACGTCCCACAGGGGATCGTCCGCGGCCAGCGGCTCGTGTTCGAAGACGTCAAGGGCCGCTCCGGCGATCCGCCGGGCGACCAGGGCCGCCGTAAGGTCCTTCTCGACGACCAGGGGGCCGCGGCCGACGTTGATGAAGCGGGCGGAGGACTTCATCCGGTCGAAGACGGTGCGGTCGAACATGCCGCGGTTGGCGTCGGTGAGCGGCGCCGCGCTCACCACCCAGTCGGCGGAAGGAAGCAGCCCGGGCAGTTCGTCGCCGCCGCGCACGCCCGGCCTGGCGGTGCGGCCCACCAGGTCGACCACCACGCCGAGGGCGGCCAGGGTGGAGCCGACCGCCCGGCCGATGGGGCCCGCGCCCACGACCACGGCGCGCGTTCCGGCCAGCCGCATCGTCTCGCGGTGCTGCCAGCGCCGCTGCCGCTGCAGCTCCCAGCTTCCGTGGAAGTCCTTGGCCATGGCGACCACCAGACCGGCCACGTACTCCGCGATCGGCTGCTCGAAGACTCCTCGGGCATTGGTCAATACCGTGTCGGACGCGATGAGTTCGGGACAGAGCAGCCGGTCGACGCCCGCGCTCGCGGTATGGACCCAGGCCGGCCGGGGGCCCTCGCCTGGCCAGGCGTCGCGGACCGCGTCGGAGGTGAAGTCCCAGACCAGGAGCACATCCGCGGCGGGAAGCGCCTGGGGCAGCGAATTCTCGTCACATACGAGTACCTTGGCCCGGTCGGCGACCCGGTCCAGGTGGACCGGCGGCTGATCGCCGAAGACCACAACTGTGCTTTCGGACATAGGCGGGAAACCGTTTCGAAACGTGGATGGGTTTGCCTGGAAAAGGAGCGGGCAGGCGCCTCTGTTTGAGGATTGACCACGCTAGGCAGCGGAAACTACCGTCGTCAACAACGGCATCTGTCCCGGCGTCCCCGGCCACAGGCCGGCTCTCTCCATCCCAATCTCTGGCCAATGGTCCAGTCCCTCCGTTCCGTATTGGGGCTCGCTTTGGACGTCTCTTTTCTGGGTGGCCCACTGCCGCAGCGCGGCGTGGGTGTGGTGGCACCGTTCGACTTCGCACTCGACCGTGAGCTGTGGCGCTGGGTGCCGGACGAGGTATCCCTCCATCTCACCCGTACCCCCTTCGTGCCCGTCGAGGTGAGCCTCGACCTGGCACGGCTAGTGAGTGAGCACGAGACCCTGCACGACGCGGTGCAGGCGCTGGCGGCCGTCGCACCGGAAGTGGTGGCGTACGCATGCACATCGGGCAGTTTCGTCGGCGGTGTGGCCGGAGAGCGCGCGATGTGCGCGGCCATGTCCCAGGCGGGTGAGATCCCCTCGCTGACCACCTCGGGCGCTCTGCTGGAGGCGCTGCGGGAGATCGGCGCGCGGCGGATCGCGGTCGTGACGCCGTACACCCGGTCGGTCACCGACTCGCTGGAGGAGTACCTGGCCGAGGGCGGGATGAACGTCACCGGACGGGCCTACCTCGGGCTGACCCGGCACATCTGGAAGGTGCCGTACCGCGATGTGGTCGACATGGCACGGCAAGCGGTGGTCGGTGCCACCGACGCGCTCTTCATCAGCTGCACCAATCTGCCAACCTACGACGTGATCCCGCAGCTGGAGGCGGAGCTGCGGATGCCCGTGCTGTCCGCGAACCAGGTCACCATGTGGGCGGCGCTGCGGGCGATCGGCGCCCAGGCCGTCGGGCCGTACCAGGCGCTGCTGGACCCGGCGGCCAGGTCCGGTCCGGCGGGGATGTCGGTGTCGCCGAGTCGGCTGACGGTGACGGACCCGGTCGTCGAGTCGGTGCTCGAGGCCGTGGAGGCGGTCGAGTCCGTCGTGGACGAGCCGGAGGCGGCGCTGGCCGGGGCGGCCTCGCCGAGTTCGGACGGTGACCCGGGCGACGGACTCGACCCGGGTTTCGGCGCCGGTTTCGGCGAGGGCCCTTACCTGGACGATTCCGGGGGCCCGGCCATGGGATGAGACGGCGGCCCGGCGCGATGTGACATGACGGCGTGCAGGGCGGCCCGCACCGGTGTGAGGGTGCGGGCGCCCTGGCGTGGCCGGGCCCGCCCCGGCGCTCGGAGTGGACGCATCGGGGCCCGGGCTTGGTGCCCCGGCGTTTGGGGCGGGTGCCTTGGCGTTCGGGGACGGGCGCCGCGGCGTGGACGGGAAGCCCGCCCGGACGGGACGGGCGGGTCCGTCGCTTACGCGAGGGGGCCGTCCGGCGGGCGGGAAGCCGCCGGGCTTCCGCGGTGGCGGGTGGGAACCCGCCGGGCTTCCGTGGTGGCGGGTGGGAACCCGCCGGGCTTCCGTGGTGGCGGGTGGGAACCCGCCGGGCTTCCGCGGTGTAGGAGAAGTAGCAGCAGTGCAGGGGCGGCGCTCGCGGGGGCCGCCAGTCTAAGGAGGCAGTCATGGTGGACTCGACGCACCCGGCCCCGGACACGGTCGGCTTTCTCTACCCCGGATATTCCGCCGAGGACGAATACCCGCGCCTGCAAGGCATGCTCGGCGGCGACAGCGGCGACATCCGGCTTCCGCTGGTCCACACCGACATCGGTGAGGACGCCCATCGGGTGGACGCCCTGCTGGAGATGGGGTCGGCGGCCCGCCTCGCGGCCGGGGTCGCCGAGCTCGCCGAGCGCGGCGCCCGGGCCGTTGTCTGGGCCTGCACCAGCGCCAGCTTCGTCTTCGGCTGGGAGGGTGCCAAGGAGCAGGTGCGCGAGCTGGGCGAGACGGCCGGGATGCCCGCATCCAGTACCTCCTTCGCCTTCGCCCACGCGGTGCAGGCGCTCGGCGCCGACCGGGTGGCCATCGCCGCCACCTATCCGGAGGATGTCGCCGACCTCTTCCGGGCGTTCTTGAAGGCGGCCGGTGCCGAGGTGGTCGCGATGCGCGGCAGCGGGATCATCACGGCGGCGGAGGTGGGCACCTGGGGCCGGGAGGAGGTGCTGGAGCTGGGCCGCGCCGGGGACCACCCCGAGGCCCAGGCGGTGCTTCTGCCGGACACCGCCCTGCACACCGCCGCCTGGATTCCGGACCTGGAGGCGGAGCTGGGCAAGCCGGTGCTCACGGCCAACCAGGTCACGGTCTGGGAGGGGCTGCGGCTGCTGGGCCGCGATCCGGTCCATGACCGGCTGGGCACGCTCTTCGCCCGGAGCGGCGGATAGCGGCGGCCCGCGGTGGCGGCGGTGGGCGGCGGGGGCGTGTGGCCGCGGACCGCGGTGGGTCGCGATGGGCGGCGTGGCCGCGACGGGTGCCGTGGCCACGGTCGGGCACGCCGAAGGGCCCGAGGCGCCGGTGACGGGGGGCTGAATCCCGGCAGAATTCCCCGGCGCTTTCGCCATCGGGGCATGCCGCTTATCTGACTGCCCCTAGCATGCAGCCGTGCGTCGCCAACATCTCTCCCCGGTCCCGCCGGCACGTCATCTGCTGGTCGCCGGTGCGGTGACGGTGGCCACGGCCGTCGGAATCGCCGCGCTGGCGGTCGTCGGAGGCTCCTCGGACGGTCCTCGTGCGCACCCCTCCGCGAGCGGAGGCGCGCTCACGAAGGCGTCGGACGGGCTCCGGCACACCTCCGTCGAGGTGTCCGAGGGCGGCTGCGGCCGTGGCTGGACCCACGCCACCCGTGGCAAGCAGGTCTTCGATCTGCGGAACACCTCCAGCAGACCGGCCGAGGTCCAGCTCACCGATCCGGCGAACGGCGCCGTCTACGGAGAGGTGGAGGACCTGGGCCCCGGCACCAGCAGACCGCTGGGCGTCACGCTCGGCGGGGGCTCCTACGCCTTCGTCTGCCTGCCCGAGGACACGGCCGCGGTCACCGGGCCCACCGTCCGCGTGCCCGGACCGGCGCGGGGCGGTGGCCCGGCCGCTGTCCCGGTCAGCCAGCAGGATCTGATCCCGCCGACCATCGCCTACCAGAAGTGGGTGGCGGGCCGGATGGACGAGCTGGTGCGCCGTACGGACGCGCTGCGCTCGGCCATCCACTGCGGTGACCTGGCCACGGCCCGTACGGTCTGGCTGCCCGCCCATCTGGTGTACGAGCGGATGGGCGCCGCCTATGGCACCTTCGGCGACGCCGACGGAGCGATCAACGGCACCACGGCGGGGCTGTCCGACGGGGTCCATGACCCGGACTTCACCGGATTCCACCGCCTCGAGTACGGCCTGTGGCACGGCGAGTCCGCGAGCTCACTGCGCCCGGTCGCCGACCGGCTCGTCGGGGCCGTCCGAGAGCTGCGGGACGATTGGCCGCAGGAGCGGATGGACCCGGCCGACCTGGGCCTGCGGGCGCACGAGATCATGGAGAACACCGTGCAGTTCGAGTTGACCGGCCGCACCGACTACGGCAGCGGCACCAATCTGGCCACCGCGCGGGCCAACCTGGACGGCACCCGTGCCGTGCTGAGCCGACTGCGGCCGCTGCTGAAGCCCCGTGCCTCCTGGCTGCCGGAGCTGGAGAGCGACCTGGACCGCACTCAGCGGACCCTGGAGCGCTCGCACCACGGCGACCGCTGGACCCCGCTGGACCGGCTGGGCCGCACCGGGCGCCAGCGGCTCAACGCGGACACGGGCGCGCTGGTGGAGCGGCTGGCCCGGGTGGCGGCGCTGATGGATGTGCGGAGGACCCGGTGAGCGAGGTGCTGCGCAGGGGCTTTCTGCTGGGCGCCGCCGCGGGCACGGTCGGCGCGGTGGCGGGCGCGGCCCAGGGCACGGCCGCCGCCAAGGAGGACGGGCCGGAGAAGAAGCCCACCCGCGTCCCGTTCCACGGCACCCATCAGGCGGGCGTCCTCACCCCGCCCCAGCGGGCCGGAGCGTTCATCGCCTTCGACACCACGGCCGACGGCCGCGAGGAGCTGGCCGACGCCTTCCGTACGCTCACCGAGCGGTGCCGCTTCCTCACCACCGGAGGCACCCCCGACCCGGTGGGCATCACCGCGCCGCCCGCCGACTCCGGCACCCTCGGCCCCCAGGTGACGGCCGACCGGCTGACCGCCACCGTCGGCGTGGGCGCCTCGCTCTTCGACGAGCGCTACGGGCTGCGGGACCGCAAGCCCCGGCGGCTGCGCCCGATGCGCTCCTTCCCCGACGACGACCTCGACCCCGGCTGGTGCCATGGCGATCTGAGTCTCCAACTGTGCGCCGACAGCACGGACACGGTGCTGCACGCGCTGCGCGACATCGCCCGGCACACCCGGGGGGCGCTGCAGATCCGCTGGCGCGTCGACGGTTTCGTCAGCCCGCCGCGCCCCTCCGGCACCCCGCGCAACCACATGGGGTTCAAGGACGGCACCGTCAACCCGGACACCGGGGACGCCCGGGCGATGGACCGTCTGGTGTGGGCGGGCGCCCACTCCGGGGAGCCCGCCTGGGCGACCGGCGGAAGCTATCAGGTGATCCGGCTGATCCGGATGCTGGTGGAGTTCTGGGACCGGGTGTCGATCAGCGAGCAGGAGCGCATGTTCGGCCGCAGCCGGGACTCCGGCGCCCCGCTGGACGGTCAGCACGAGTTCGACGCCCCGCGCTTCGCACAGGACCCCAAGGGCGATGTCATCCCGCTGGACAGCCATATACGGATGGCCAATCCGCGCACCGCCAGCACCGAGGACCAGCGCATACTCCGCCGCACCTACAACTACGACCGGGGTCTGGACGGCAATGGCAACTTGGACATGGGGCTGCTGTTCTGCTGCTACCAGCAGGACCTCGAGCGCCAGTTCGAGACCGTACAGAAGCGGCTGGCGGGGGAGCCGCTGGTGGACTACATCACCCCCTTCGGCGGCGGCTACTTCTTCGCGCTCCCCGGGGTTCGGGACCGCTCCGACTGGCTGGGACGCGCCCTTCTGTCCTGATCGTCGCCCCACCATCCGGTCAAGAACACCTCAAGAGTTCCTTGGATTCTTCTGACCCTCTGTTCACTCGGCCGCCTCCATGGATTCCATCGGAGAGTCCTGCCCGCGGCACAGCATCAGGCGCAGGCGTGAAACGCGAATCGTGTGGAGGCATGGCATGGGCGGCACGGCAGGATCCGAAGGCGGCCGACGTGGCCGGGTCGCGCGCTGGGGCGCCCTGGCCGGGGCCGCGGCCCTGGCGACCGTGGGCGGGATGGCCCCCGCATCGGCCGCGCCCGCGAAGGGCGGCCACACCGCGACCCCGGTGAAGCATGTGGTGGTGATCTTCGACGAGAACAACTCGTTCGACCACTACTTCGGCACCTACCCCAAGGCGGCGAACACGGACGGCACCAGGTTCACGCCGGCCAAGGACACCCCCAAGGACATCGACACCCTGGCGCACGCCGGGCTGCTGGAGAAGAACCCCAATCTCTACAAGCCCAAGCGGCTGCGCAGCGACCAGGCCATGACCTGCGACCAGAACCACTCCTACGGCCCCGAGCAGTACGCCGCCCATGGCGGCAAGGCCGATAAGTTCGTGGAGAACACCGAGGTCAGCAAGTGCACCGGGCTGTTCGGCGAGCCCGGTCTGGTGATGGACTACTACGACGGAAACACCGTCACCGGCCTGTGGAACTACGCCCAGCACTACGCGATGAGCGACCGCTCCTTCAGCTCGGCCTACGGTCCCTCCACCCCCGGAGCGCTGGAGCTGGTCTCGGGCCAGACCCACGGCGTGATCTCCACCGACCCCAAGTCCTCCACCGAGGACCCGGTCCAGACCGACAAGCCGGACGCGTACACGGTGGCCTCACCGGACGCCAAGGGCGTCGGCACGATGATCAACGACCCGGACCCGGCCTTCGACGACTGCTCCAACAAGGACCACACCAGCGGCAACGCCCTGGCCCGGATGAAGGGCCGGAACGTCGGCGATCTGCTCAGCGCCAAGCGGGTGAGCTGGGGCTGGTTCCAGGGCGGCTTCCGCCCCAGCACCGCCTGGGACGGTGAGCAGGACCACTACGCCAAGTGCTCCGGCACCACCCACAAGAACGTCGGCGGCGCCGCCTCGGTGGACTACAGCCCGCACCATGCGCCGTTCCAGTACTACAAGTCCACGGCCAACCCGCACCACCTGCCGCCGAAGAACGTCCAGGAGATCGGCCACAGCGGCCGGGCCAACCACAACTACGACCTCACCGACTTCGACGCGGCGCTCAAGACGGGCCATCTGCCGTCCGTGAGCTTTCTGAAGGCCGCCCAGTACCAGGACGGCCACGCCGGCTACTCCGACCCGGTCGACGAGCAGCACTTCCTGGTCAAGCAGATCAACGCGATCCAGAAGTCGCCGCAGTGGAAGGACACCGCGATCGTCGTCGCGTACGACGACAGCGACGGCTGGTACGACCACGCGTACACCAAGCCGCAGAACGGGTCGTCCGACAAGACCCCGGGCTCGGACGGCAAGGCCACCGACAGCCCCGCCTGCCAGTCCGCTCCGCGCCCCGCGGGCGGCTACCAGGACCGCTGTGGCCCCGGCCCCCGCCAGCCGCTGCTGGTGATCTCGCCCTTCAGCAAGTCCAACGAGGTCGACCACACCCAGACCGAGCAGACCTCGGTCACCCGCTTCATCGAGGACAACTGGCACACCGGCCGGATCGGTGACGCCTCCTTCGACCGCCGGGCGAACACCCTCTCCGGGCTCTTCGACTTCCGTCACCCCAACAACACCCAGGTGCTGCTGAAGTCCGACGGCTCGGTCGCCGCGGTCCACAAGGCCGGTCACTACACGACCTCCGCCCTGGCCACCCACGCCCCGATCGTGAACGCCGGGGCCCCCGGCGCCCCGGCCACCCGGCGTCTCGCCGACGACGAGGGCATCTCCGCCGCCCTGCCCATCGGCCTCACGGCGGGTGTGCTGGTGCTCGGCGGCGCCGGTGCGGCACTGGTCCTCCACCGCCGCCGCACCGCGCGGACCGCGGGCTAGGCCCGTTCCGCGCGAGCGCGCGGCACACCGCCGTCGGGTCCGCCGCCACACCTCCTCCCCAGGTGGCGGCGGATCCGGCCGTTCTTCGGAAACCAGGGCCGGGGCCGGAAAACAAGGGCCGGGGGACGGGAATAAAGCGGAGCCTTTCTCCGGTTGAAAATCGCCGGTAGACGTAGGGGCGTGGGCGGCGCAGCGCCGCATACGCACACGACATCCGCGCACCGCAGCGCGACCAGGGAGGCGGGCCACCGTGGCCGATGAGCAGGACCGGCGAGACGACCAGCGCGACCCCATCCGGGCCCGGCCCCTCGGCAGCGCACCGGTGCCCCTGTCGGTGCTGGACCTCGCGACCGTCGGCAGCGGGGTGACGGCCGCCGATGCGCTGCGGACCACCACCGAGCTCGCCCGGCTCGCCGAGCGCCGGGGCTTCCAGCGCCTCTGGGTCGCCGAGCACCACTCCATGCCCGGGGTCGCCAGCTCCTCCCCGGCGGTGATCCTCGCCCATCTCGCCGCGCACACCGAGCGGATCCGGCTGGGCTCCGGCGGGGTGATGCTCCCCAACCACGCCCCGTTGGTCATCGCCGAGCAGTTCGGCACCCTGCAGGCGCTCGCCCCCGGCCGGGTCGACCTCGGCCTCGGCCGCGCGCCCGGCACCGACGGGGCCACGGCCGCCGCGCTGCGCCGCACCGAGCGGCTGCGCGAGGGCGCCGACGACTTTCCCCAGCAGCTCGCCGAGCTGACCCGCTTCCTCGACGACGACTTCCCCGACGGCCACCGCTACGCCCGTATCCACGCGGTGCCGGGGCCGGTGCAGGGCACCGTGCCCGGCGGGGTCCAGTCCGCCGACCGGCCGTCGATCTGGCTGCTGGGCTCGAGCGGGTTCAGCGCCCGGCTCGCCGGGATGCTCGGCCTGCCGTTCTCCTTCGCCCACCACTTCTCCGCGGCCAACACCGTCCCCGCGCTCGACCTCTACCGCGAGACCTTCCGGCCGTCCGCCGTGCTGGACGAGCCGTACGCCTCGATCGGCGTCTCGGCCTTCGCCGCCGAGGACGAGAAGGAGGCCCACCGCCAGGTGCTCCCCGGCGCCCTGGCCATGATCCGGCTGCGCACCGGACGCCCCGGCCTGGTGCCGACGCCCGAGGAGGCCGAGCGGCACGAGTTCAACGAGATCGAGCGCGACTTCATCAACAGCTGGCTGGCCAATGTCGAGTACGGCAGCCCGGACCAGGTCCGCGAGGGGCTCGACGGGCTGATCAAGCGCACCGGGGCGGACGAAGTCAAGATCACGGCCAATGTCCACGGCGGTGACGCCCGTCTGCGCTCGTACGAGCTGATCGCCGACGCCTACGGTCTGCCGACGGCGCGGACGGAGGCGTAGGGCCCTGCTGACGGAGATCTGCCAGCAGGACCCTACGCGCTAGCCCGGCGCCGGGCGGGTGACCATCGCCTGGATGCGGTCCGGCGGCACCGGACGGGAGTAGAACCACCCCTGTCCGGTATCGCAGCCGATCCGCCGCAGCCGCTCCGCCTGCTCGGCGCTCTCCACGCATTCGGCCGTCACCGTGATGCCCAGCCGGTGCGCGAGCTGCACCAGCGCCTCGACGATGGTCTCGTCGGCCGGATTCGGATGCTCTTCCGCCCGGAACCCCTGGACGAACGAGCCGTCCAGCTTGAGCGTGGAGACCGGCAGCCGGCTGAGATAGGCGAGATTGGAGTAGCCCGTCCCGAAGTCGTCGATCGCGATGGCCACCCCCATGTCGCTGAGCGCCTGCAGCGCCTGGAGCGGCCGCCCCGTGGACCCCATCACCGCCGACTCGGTCAGCTCCAGCTGGAGCAGTTGGGGCGGCAGCCCGGTCTCCGCCAGGATCGCGCCGACATCGGCCACCAGATCGGAGTCCCACACCTGGCGGACCGCCACGTTCACGCTGACCACCAGCGGATGCGGCGGTTCGGCCAGCTGCCAGGCACGGGCCTGGCGGCAGGCGGTGCGCAGCACCCACCGGCCCAGCGGCACGATCGCGCCGTTCTCCTCGGCCAGCGGGATGAACCGGTTCGGCGACAGCCGCCCGAACTGCGGATGGTCCCAGCGCACCAGCGCCTCCACCCCCCGGACCACCCCGTCGCCCAGCCCCACCAGCGGCTGGTAGTCGAGCACGAACTCATCCCGCTCGACCGCCGGGCGCAGGGTGCTGGACAGCGCCTGGCGGGTCATCCGATGGGCGTTGCGCTCCGGGTCGAAGAGGGTCCAGCGTGCCTTGCCGTCCTCCTTCGCCCAGTACAGCGTGGTGTCCGCGGCCTGCATCAGCCAGGTGGTGTGGGTGCCGGCCGCTGGCCGCTCCACCACGCCGATGCTCGCCGACACCGACAGCCGCTGTCCGCCCACGTCGAACGGCTCCTGCAGGGCGGCCAGCACCGTCCTGGCGAGGTCGCACAGCTGCTCGGTGCCGGTGGAGTTGCGGACCAACAGGGCGAACTCGTCCCCCCCGAGCCGCGCCACCAGATGGCCGCCCGGCGCCGCGCAGTCGGTGAGCCGCTGGGCCACCGCGCCGAGCAGCCGGTCGCCGACCCGGTGGCCGAGGGTGTCATTGACCGCCTTGAAGCCGTCCAGGTCGAGATAGCAGAGCCCGATCCGGCCGGTGCCCCCGTGGTCGTAGGTGGCCGCCTCCAGCGCCCGGGTCATCCGCTCGAAGAAGAGGCTGCGGTTGGGCAGCCGGGTCACCGGGTCGTGCATCTGCAGATGGCGCAGCCGCCCCTGGAGGTCCCGCTGGTCGCTGATGTCGGCCATGGACAGCAGCAGACTGCAGCTGTCCGGCGCGGGCTCGATGGTGATCTCGGCCCACAGGGCATGGCCGTCGGCGCGCCGCAGCCGCCGGGTGTGGCGCAGCCGCGCGGCACGGCCGCTGAGGACGTCCCGGAACTCCCGCCAGGTGCGCGGATCCTCGCGCAGATCGGCCAGGTCCGCCGCGCTGCGGGTGACCAGCAGGGCCGGATCGGTGCCGAGCAGGGCGCCGAGCGAGGTGTTGGCGTCCAGCACCCTGCCCTCGCGGTCGACGACGGCCATGGCGAGGCGCGCCACGTTGAAGGCGGCGCGGTAGTCGCCGGGCGCGGGGCCGGTGGTCTGCCCGGTCGGGGGCCCGGCGGTCTGCCCGGTCGTGGGCCCGGCGCTCTGCCCCGTTGGCTGCCCCGCCCCCGGGGGCGTACCGGGGGCCGGGGGCGCGTCCAGGACCGACGGCGCGCCGGGGGCCGGACGGGGTGCGCCGGGGTCCTCCGCGACCGGAAGGACGCTCGGCATGGCCTCACGCTCTGTGATCGTCGGCAGTGTCGCGCCCGGGGCGCGTCCCTGCCCGTCGGGGGTTCCGCTCACCGCTCGCTCCCGCGTGGCGTTTGTTGTAACCAGATTGTTCGTACACATCTTGTGCATGTCTCATACCGGCTGCCCGGCCGACCGTAAGTGCCTGTCTGACGGGGGATTCCCCGCTGGAAATGTGCCGATCATAGGGGCTCGTACTCCGGGCGTTCCATCGATGTCATCGCGCTCACCGCCGCCTTGACAATGTGTTTGGTCGTATCTGTTCGACTCTGCGCGGGCCAACAGCCGCTCTGACCGAATGTGACCGTCTGTTACGTACCCGGATCGCGGCCTCTTCACTCGACCAGCCCAGCCCAACAGGGCGTACCCCGTCAATTCACCTCAGGGTGGAGTGGGTGTTCCGACTACGCCCGGGAGGTCGACATGGTGCGTCCTCAGGTACCCGAGGGGGTGCATCAGGTACCCGACGGGGGGCACCGGCAGCCTCGGCTGCGTCGGACCGGAGCCCTGCTCACCTCGCTGAGCGCGCTCATCGCGACCACCGTGGTGGCGGGCCCCGCCATCGCGGCCGGCCCTGGTGGACCCTGCGACCTGGAACGCACCGGCGCCCACCACTCGGAGGGCGTGGACACCTGGAACTCCGGCTATCCGCGCCCGGTGCACCGCCTGGACGCGGCGATGGTCTTCCTGTCCTTCCCGGACGCCCGGCCCCGGGTGACCCCCGGTCAGCTGGCCGCCGACCACATCCCCACGACCCCCAATTTCTTCAGACGGGCCTCTTACGGGAAGTTCGGCTTACGTGTCCATCCACTGCGGCGCTGGATCACCATGCCCCAGCGCTCCACCGCGTACGCCATACAGCGCGACTGGAACGCCCAGCGCCGCTCCGCCTATCTGCGCGACGCCATCGCGGCCGCCGATCCGCACCTCGACTTCGCCCGCTATGACCTCGTCTATCTGGTCGCCGACCCGGACGCCCCCGGTGTCGACGCCGACGCGACGAAAGTGGTCAACTTCGAAAAGCCACTGCGCGCGGACGGTGTCGATCTACGTCGCCTGGTTACCGTTTTCGAGCACCATCCGCCGGATCGCAATGTGCTGGCCCATGAGACCGGGCATGTCTTCGACCTGCCCGACCTCTACCACCGGCCGAAGGACACCGACGGCAATGCCGAGTGGGACACCTATGTCGGCGACTGGGACCTGATGGGAAGCCAGTTCGGCATGGCACCCGAACCGTTCGGCTGGCACAAGTGGAAGCTCGGCTGGCTCGGCGCGCGCCAGGTGGTCTGCGACCGCGCCACCGGACCGCGCCGGTACACCCTCCAGCCGCTCGCCGCCCCCATGGCGCGCGGCCGGTCCGGCACCGACACCCGCACCCGGCTGGTCGTGATCCGCACCGGGCCCACCACCGCGCTGGCCATCGAGGCGCGCGGCGGCCAGGGCAACGACGCGGGCACCTGCACCGAGGGCGTGCTGGTCTACCGCGTCCACAACGACAAGGCGTCGGGCGACGGCCCCGTCCAGGTGCTGGACGGCCACCCCGCCACCTCCGCCTGCTGGAACGAGTCGGTCTACCCCGAACTCGCCGACGCCCCGCTCGGCGTCGGGGACAGCATGTCGGTCAAGGAGGACTCCGTACGGATCACGGTGGCGGGCCGCACCAGGGACGGGGGCTGGACCGTCCGGGTCAACCGCCGGGCGCACTGATGACGGCTTCGAGACGGTGGGCACCTATGTGACGCCGGGCGGGGCCGGTGAGCCCTGTTGGGGTGGTGCGGGGTGAAAAGGGGGCGCACGTTCGCGTTCGCACTACGAAATAGGCGTTCGACGGGCGTATTTCCCCGCGAATCGATGGAATGGCCGAGAGTGCGGGGGAATAATCGACGTGCGGGATGAGGACGGGCGGGGAAGCAGGGGGCGGGATGGTCAGGGTGCTGATCGCGGAAGACATGCATATGTTGCGTAAGGCGCTGGTCGCCCTGCTGGAATTCGAACCGGATATCGATGTGGTGGCCGAATTCTCCGACGGCGCCGAGATCCTGCCCCGCGCCCGTGAACTCCGCCCGGACGTCGCCGTGCTCGACATCGATCTGCCGGGCGTGGACGGGCTCACCGCCGCGGCCGAGTTGAGCACCGCGGTCCCCGAATGCCGCACCATGATGCTCACCAGCCTCGGCCGCCCCGGAAATCTGCGCCGGGCGCTGGCCGCCCATGTCTCCGGCTTTCTGCTGAAGGACAGCAGCCCGGACAAGCTGAGCGACGCCATCCGCGCCATCGCCAAGGGCGAGCGGGTGATCGATCCCCAGCTCGCGCTGGCGGCCCTGGACGACGGTCCACAGCCGCTGACCCCACGGGAGCTTGAGGTCCTGCGGTTCGCCGCGAAGGGCGAGGACTCCGGGCAGATCGCGGCCAAGCTGTTTCTGTCGGTGGGCACGGTGCGCAACTATCTGACGTCCGCCGTGACCAAGTTGGACGCCCGCAACCGGGTGGACGCCATCCGGATCGCCCGCGAGGCGGGCTGGCTGTGAGGCGGCGTGCGGCGCGTCCGCATGGTGTTGGCGTACCCATACGCCGGTCGGCCCGTCAGGGGCCCGGTCCGTGACGCCGTCAGGGGGTTCGGCGCGTGACGCCGTCAGGTGCCCAGCACGCCATCAGGCCCCGTTACGCGGTCACCGTCGGCCCCGGGCCGTACTCCCGGCCGCTCCGCGGCGGCGCGTCCACGGACACATCCAGCTCCGCCCGCAACTCGAACCAGCCGTCCGGCCGTATGCCCGCGCGCAGCCGCCCACCGAGGTTCTCCACCCGCACCCGGAGGTTGCCGATGCCGCTGCCACCGTCCGAACTGTCGGCGCGCAGGATCGTGGACGGCCGGCCCACCCCGTCGTTGACGAGGGTCAGCGACACCCGGTGCCCGCTGCGCCACGCCTCGACCGCGCAGTGGTCGGCCTTGCTGTGGCGCAGCACATTGGTCAGCCCCTCGCGCAACACGCTCGCCAGCACCGTGTCCACCAGATCCGGCAGCGGCCCGCAGCCGATCTCGGCCGTGGCGCTGATGCCCGCCGCGGCCAGCATCGAACGGGCCGTCGCGGCCTCCGCAGACAGCGACATCTTGCGATAGCCGCTGGCCACGGCCCGTACGTCGGCGAGGGCCTGACGTGAGGTCTGCAGGATCTCCGAAAGCTCCTGCTGGGCGCGGGAGTTCTGCCGGGGCACCAGCCGGTGCACCAGCTCGCATTTGAGGGTGATCGTGGACAGGCTGTAGCCCAGCAGGTCGTGCACGTCCCGGGAGAACCGCAGCCGCTCCTGGGCGACCGCCAGCCGGGCCAGCTCCGCCCGCGATCGGGACACCTCGGCGACCAGCCCGGACAGCCGCGAGAGTCCGAAGACCACAAGGCCGGTCAGCGCGGTGGAGACGGTGGTGTACGCGACCTGGCCCCAGCCGAACCCCACTTGGAACAGCAGCACGTCCGTGCAGAGCAGGATGGCCGCGAACGCGGGCCAGGCCAGCGCCGGGACCAGCACCAGCAGCGAGGACCCGGCCAGGAAGCCCGGCATGCCCAGCCAGGCGTGCTTGAAGACGGCGAACGGGGCGAAGGTCAGCACCGCCTGGAGCGCCAGCGTCCAGCGCCGAGCACCGCTGAGCCGGGGCGCGAGCCCGGGGAAGGAGTGCATCAGCTGGAGGCAGAGCAGCACGGTCATCGGCAGCAGCGCGAGAGCGAGCATCGCCGCGTCGACCGACCTGCCCGAACGATTGCCGTCGACCACATAGGTGACGGCCACGGCGAAGTACCCCACCAGCACCAGGACCGTGATGACCACGGCCAGACGCGGCGCCAGACCGTCCTGGTGGCGCGGTGGATGGTTCCCGGCATCGTCGGGCAAGAGGCTCCCCTGCACTCGTCCTCCGGATGGTCGGGCCGGATTGGGTGGCTTGCCCGAGAGTATCCGATCTTCGGCGGAGGTGGAGGGGCCTGTGGAAGGCTGATGGTGTACGTAGAGTTACCGGATATCACGCGGGATCACAGGAAAAACGGAATCGGGTTGAGATCCGCGTAGGGAGTGGGCCCCGGCAGCCGGCCGAGCGCCACGGGGACGTCGAAGAGCCGGCCGGGCGCGAACCGGGCCCAGTGCGGGCGCATTCCGGGCACCAGCACCTTGGCCACCGGCAGCCCCACATCCGGCCGGGTCTGGTCCAGCACCAGCAGTTCCATCCCGCGCCCGCGCGCCAACTCCCGTACGGCGGCCAGCGCACCGGCCTCCGTGGGCTCCGGGGGGCCGGATATCCCCGGGGGCGGCGGGGCGGCCGGATAGGGGGCCAGATACGGGTGGCCGGCGAGGGTCGCGGTACGGAACCAGCGCAGCGCCTCGGGCTCGGCGGCGCCGTAACCCCCGCCGTCGGCACGGGCCTCGACCACCGCCGGAAGCATCTGGTTGAGCTCGGCGAAGGCGTGGCAGAGCGCGGTGTGCCGGTCGAAGTGGGCGCCGAAGCCGAGGGTGATGTCCTCGGCGGGCTTGTCGAGGCGCCGGGAGAGCGCGGCGACCACCGGGATGCCGAAGTCCGCGGTGAGGTCCAGGGCCCACACCTCGCGCCGTACGCCCCTATGGGCGGCGCGCACTTCGGCCAGCCACGGGTCGTCGAAGGCGTCCAGGGCCACGGCGGGCTGCCGGGTGCGGTTGTACCACCACAGGGCGACCGCGTCCCGCTCCACGAGTTCCAGGAAGCCCCGTACGACGGCGTCGGCCAGGGTGCCGCCCGCCGCGGCGCCGTTGGAGTCCGCCCGGCAGCAGTGGCGGTCCGGGGGCTGCGGGGCGCCGTAGTACAACAGCGCGGTGGGCAGCAGCCGGTGGCGCTCGGCGGTGAGCGACCACACCGGGGTCCAGTCCAGCTCCGCGCCCTCGTCGAACGGTTTCTGGACGCGGTGGCGCACGGGGAGTGCGGGGTCCCGGAACTGGCGCGGGTCGAAGAGCTGGACGGTGTCCGGGTGCACCACGTCGTCCGGGCACAGATCGCGGTAGCGGGCGCGCTGACGCGGCTCGTCGCCCTGGAAGTGGCCGCTGTAGTGCTCCAGAGCCTCGCACAGCGCGCTCGCCCGCGCCTGTTCGGCGGTGCGGCCCTTACCGTGGGCGGCGGCCCGCAGCCCCGCCCTTACGGCGTCCAGCCCGCTGTGGGGGCCCGCTCCGGCGTACGAAGGGTGGCGGGCGTGGAAGCAGTTGAGGACGGCGGGGCCGCGCGGATCGCGCCGGATCTCGGTGACCAGCCCGGTGACGGGGTCCACCAGATGTCCGTAGCGCTCCATGATCCCGCGCGGGGAGGTGTCGCCAGCGGTATCGGTCCCGGTCAGCGGCGCCCGTGGCGACGGCAGCGACAGGGGCGCCCGTATCCGGGCCGCGACCAGTGCCGGATCGCCGCAACCGGGGCACTGCGGGCGGCGGGAGAGCGGATGGCGGTCCACGGTGGCGGTGAGGCTGTCCAGGGTGCGCAGTTCCCGCTGGCCCGGATGCCGGTGCCCGGCCAGCCACTTGGCGGCCTCCAGGGCGGCGAGCTGGAGCGCGGCGGCGCGGCTCGCGGGCAGGGAGGCGGGCGGCCGGGGCACCGGTCCCAGGCGCCCGAGCCGGTGCTGGAGATACGCCTCGGCCTGCCGCCCGCGCCACAGCCGGTCGGCCAGACAGACCCAGCACGGATCGTCGGGGCCACCGAGGAACGGGCCCAGCCACGCCTGGGTGTCCACCGGTTTGACGGGCAGCCAGCGACGGCCTGCGGCGCGGTGTGCGGCGTCCACGGCGGCGAGCCGGGGATCGAGGTAGTCATCGCACACCACAAGGGTGAGTTCTGCGGAGTCATGTTGACGGAGGGCGATTTGACATATCTCTCGCCGAGGGCTATTGGCCGCGTCGACCGCCGGATCGCCGTACGCCGCCTCGGCGTTCAGGGACCCGGGGTCCGCCCTCTGCGCGTTCAGGGACCTGGGGTCCACCGCTTCGGCGTTCAGGGGTCTTGGGTCGGCCGTCTGCGCCTTCAGGGACCTCGGGTGCGCCGTCGCGCCGTCCACGGTCCTCAGCCCCGCGACGCGCAGCGCCCGGACCACCTCGTCCGGGTCGGTCGAGCCGAGGACCAGCGCGGCCACGGAGGGGCGGGCGGACGCGGATACGGACGCGGGGGCCGGGGCGGAGCCGCCCGTGCCCAGCCCGGCCAGCTCCCAGTACGCCTCCTCGGGGGTCCAGGTGTGCCCACGCTCGGAGACCAGCCCGGCCGCGCGGAGACGGGCGATGACGCGCTCGGCCTGCCCGGCCGGGACGGCGCCAGGCTGGACCGCGCCGGGCGGCCCCGCGGCGCGGCCGGGCGCGGCGGCCTCGGTGAGGATGTGGGCCAGGTCCCGCGAGCCGTCGAGCAGCGGTGCCAGCGCGGCGATCGCCCGCCCGTGCAGCGCGGTGACCCCGTGCTCGGAGACGAGATAGACGGCCTCGCCCGGCACCGGCTCGACCCGCAGATGTGGTGTGAAGCCCAGTTCGCCGGTCATCCCAATTCTCCGGTCATCGCCCGGTCATTCGGCGGCGACGGTGCAGATGCAGATGCCGGGCGCGGGGAGGGACCAGGCGGTGTCGGAGAGGTCCTCGATGACCAGGTCGTCGTCCTCGACGGGCGGACGAGCGGCCTCGATGGCCCCGACGGTCTTGGCGGCGCCGGCGGTCTTGGCGCGCTCGGCGGTCCGGAGGGCCCCGGTGGCCCGGGCAAGCCCGGCAACCCCGGTGACCTCGGTGTTCTCGGCGGGATGAGCCGGGGCGGCGGGGCTCGGGAACTCATATGGGACGGGCGTATCGGTCATCGCGGACTCTCTCATCGCCAGGGGTGTGAATTTGTCATGGTGCGGGGCTCTGGAACTCATATCGAGCTCGTTACTCCGGCACTGGCCGCACAGGCCGCCCACAAGCGAGGCTCTTAGATGCCTCGGTGGCAGGCCGCGCGGCCAGGAGGCACTTGACGGACCGTTGACGGAGGTACACGACCATGGACATCAAGGTGTTGGGGCCGCTGAGCGTCGAGGCGTGCGGTCAGTCGATCGTGCCCAGCGCGGGCAAGCCGCGCCAGATCCTTGCATTGCTTTCCGTCTACGCCAACCAGATGCTCCCGGTGCCCACTCTTATGGAGGAAATCTGGGGCACGCAGATGCCGCGCAGCGCGCTCACCACTTTGCAGACCTACATCCTGCAGCTGCGCCGCAGGCTGGCCGCGGCCTATGGCCCGCAGGCCCCACAGGCTTCCAAGGACGTGCTGGCCACGCGGTACGGCGGATATGTGCTGGAGGCCCAGCCGGGCGCGGTGGACATCCATGAGTACGACCGGCTGGTGGCCGCGGGGCGGGAAGCGCTGGACGCCGGGGACGATGTCCAGGCGTCCCTGGTGCTGCGCGAGGCGCTGGCCGTCTGGCGCGGTCCCGCACTGGTGGATGTGAAGGTCGGGCCGGTCCTGGAGATCGAGCTGGCCCGTCTGGAGGAGAGCCGGCTCGGCGTCCTGGAGCGCCGTATCGAGGCCGATCTGCGGCTGGGCCGCCATGCCGAGCTGCTTACGGAGCTCACCGAGCTGACCGCTCGTCATCCGCTGCACGAGGGGCTGCATGCGCAGTGCATGGCCGCGCTCTACCGCGCGGGCCGCCCCTGGCAGGCGCTGGAGGTCTATCAGGGGCTGCGCGCCAGACTGGTCGAGGACCTTGGGCTGGAGCCGTCGCCGCGGTTGCAGAAGCTCCAGCAGGCGGTGCTGGCCTCCGACCCGGCGCTCGATCTGGACCTGGAGGGCCACTGGCGCCGCCCGGTGCTCGATCTATTCGCCGCATAGCCCCCACGCCGTCTCCGTCCGGCGAACCATCCCCCCCAAGACGCCCGGCGCCGCCCTTCAGCCGGGCCTGCTACGGCTCCGCTGCCCGATCCCCCCGCGCGGGCAAGCGGAGCCGTAGCGCGTCCAGAGGCCCTCACAGGCGCCCGATGCCCCATGCCCCTCTCCCAACGCCTATGGCTCAACGTCCATGACCCGCTGCCCATGACTGACGTTCATGGCCCCAAGACCCGGACCCCGAGCCCGAGCCCGACCAGCAGGAGGCGCGATGACGCGCGAGATCGACACCGATGTGTGCGTGGTCGGGGGCGGCCCGGCCGGTCTGGTGCTGGCGCTGCTGATGCTGCGGTCGGGGGCTCGGGTGACCGTCGTGGAGTGCGCCCGCGCGGATCAGCGCGTGGTCCGCGGCGAAATACTCCAGCCCGGCGCGATGGAGCTGTTGGACGCTCTCGATGTGCTCGACGGCGCCCGCGCCCGCGGCGCCCATGAGCACCACCGCTTCCTGGTGATCGAGGGCGAGCGGATGCTGTTGGAGGCCGACTACCGGCTCCTTCCGGCCCCGTACGACCACCTGTTGAGCGTGGTGCGCCCCCATCTGCTGGATGAGCTCCTCGCCCACTGCCGCCGCTCGTCCGGCTTCCGCTATCTGTCCGGGCGGCGGGCCGGGGCGCTGCTGCGGCGGGAGGGGCGGATCGCCGGGGTCATCGCCGAAGGCCCGCCGGGCCACTGTGCCGTAAGGGCCCGGGTCGTGGTCGGTGCCGACGGCCGGTTCTCGCGGATCCGGCGGCTCGCGGGCATCGGGGCGGGCCGGGCCGACGCGTTCGCCCAGGACGTGCTGTGGTGCACCCTCATCGCACCCCCCGAAGAGCCGCCGGTCCGCGATGTGCGGGTGTACCGCACCGGTGGCGGCCCGGTGCTGGTCTACGGGTCCTGGCCGAACCGGATCCAGATCGGCTGGACCCTGCCGCACCGGCGCTACGGCCATATCGCCGCCCTCGGCCTCGACCATGTCAAGCAGCGGCTGGTGCGTGCCGTGCCGCGGTACGCCACGCTGATCCGCGATCAGATCCGCACCCCTGCCGACCTCGGTGTGCTCGATGTCTTCTCCGCGCGCGCCGAGCGCTGGGTGGCCGACGGGCTGGTGCTGATCGGCGACGCCGCCCACACCCACAGCCCCATCGGCGCCCAGGGCATCAACCTCGCGGTGCAGGACGCGGTGGTGCTGCACCCCCTGCTGGCCCGTGCCCTGGCCGAGGGCGACACCAGCGCCGAGCGGCTGGCGGAGTTCGAGCGTCGGCGCGGGCCCGATATCGCGGCCGTGACGCGGATGCAGACCCTGCAGAGCCGGGCGATCCTCTCGCAGGGCGCGTTCACCACCCGGGTGCGCCCCCGCCTCGCGCGGGCGCTGCGTCATACGCCGCTCTATCGCAAGACCCTCCAGCGCATGGCCTATGGCAACCCCTCGATCCGCATCGCCGACGCCGGGGTGTGCGGCCGCGTATGACGCCCCCGAGCGCGATGGCTGGAACCTCTTTCCTCACCGGCTTCTCGCCACCCCAACATGGGCGCCATGCCCCGTACGGCCTAGGTTGAGGCCATGCACACTGTCGTGATCCTGGCGCTGGACCAGGTCATCGCCTTCGATCTGGCCACCCCGATCGAGGTGTTCACCCGCACCCGGCTGCCGGACGGCCGGGAGCCCTACCGCGTCCGGGTCTGTGCCCCCGCCCCCGCCGTCGACGCCGGGGCGTTCGTCCTCCAGGCGCCGTACGGGCTCGAGGCGCTAGCCGAGGCCGACACCATCGTCGTACCGGGCCGCGGCGACCCCCTGCTCCCGGTCCCCGACGAGGTGATCGGGGCGCTGCGGGACGCGGCCGGGCGGGGCACCCGTATCGCCTCGATCTGCTCCGGCGCCTTCGTCCTCGCCGCCACCGGGCTGCTCGACGGACTCCGCGCCACCACGCACTGGCTCGGCGGCGCGCTGCTGGCCGAGCTCCATCCGAAGATCCAGGTCGACCCGGATGTGCTCTATGTGGACAATGGCCAGTTCCTCACCTCGGCGGGCGCCGCGGCCGGGCTCGATCTGTGTCTGCACATCATCCGGCGCGACCATGGCTCCGCCGTGGCCGCCGACGCCGCCCGGCTGTCCGTGATGCCCCTGGAACGGGAGGGCGGACAGGCCCAGTTCATCGTCCACGACCAGCCTCCCGTGCCGCGCGGATCGCTGTTCGAACCCCTGCTGCGGTGGATGGAGGACAACGCCGGACGGGACCTCACCCTCAATGAGATCGCCGCTCACGTCGGCATGAGCACCCGCACCCTCAACCGCCGCTTCCGTGAGCACACCGGCACCACCCCGCTGCAGTGGCTGCACCGCGCGCGGATCCGCCAGGCGCAGTATCTGCTGGAGGCCACCACCCACCCCGTCGAGCGCATCGCCGCCCAGGTCGGATTCGGCTCGCCCACCTCCTTCCGGGACCGCTTCAAGCGCGTCGTCGGCACCAGCCCGTACGGCTATCGCTCCGCCTTCCGGCGAAACGCGGGATAGCCGCTGGGCGATCCACCGGATGGGCTCGGGCGCGGGTCGAGGCGGGCTCGAGTCACGGCGGCGACCATGGCCTTCTCAGTGGGAACGACCGCGAGGAGCGCCCATGTTGGACCTCGGCCTTGAGGGGCGCACGGTCCTGGTCACCGGGGCCACCGGAGCCCTCGGCAGCGCCGCCGCACGCGCCTTCGCGGAGCAGGGCGCCAGGGTCGCGCTCGCCTTCCGGCACCGCCGCGAGGCCGCGGAGGCGCTGGCCGCCGAGCTGTCCGGACCGGAGCGGGGCAGGGCCTTCGCCGTGCCGTACGCCCTGGACGACGCCGCGTCGCCGCGCTGGGTCGTGGCCGCCGTCGAGCAGCACTGGGGCGGGCTGGACGTGCTGGTGGCGGCCGCCCGGCGAAGGGGAGCGCGGCGCGAGCCGCACGCCCGGTTCGAGGACGTCCCGGAGGAGCACTGGCGGCCGCTCGTCGCCGACTCCTTCGCGCCCGCGATCCGCACCGCCCAGTGGGCCGTCGCCGGGATGCGCAAGCGCGGCTGGGGCCGGATCGCGCTGATGGCCCCGCCGTACGCACCGGAGGGCGACCCGGGTGGGGAGTTCCACGCGGTGGCGCGGGCCGGGCTGCGGGGTCTGGTCCGCGGTCTGGTGGACGAGCTGGGCGGGGATGGAGTGCTGATCAACGCCGTGTGCCCTGGGCCGACTTCGCCTGACCGGTCGCCGACCACGCCTTATCGACCCCCGACTTCGCCTGACCGGTCGCCGACCACGCCTTATCGACCCCCGATGTCGTCCGATCGGCCACCAGCCATGGCTGATCGACCACCGACCTCGCCCGATCGGCCACCGGCCGCGTCTGATCGACCATCGACCTCGGCCGATCGGCCGCCCACCGCTGCCGAGGGCCCCATGACCACCCCCGAGGACATCGCCCGCGCTCTCGTCTTCCTGTGCTCGGCGGCCAACGGCGCGATCACCGGCGAGACGCTGACGCTCGCGGGGCGCCGCTGAGCCCGCCGGGGGCGGGAGGAGGCGGCTCGGTGTCATGTCCATCGGCCGGACGGGTCGGTCCGGCCGCCTTGACCTCTGCGGGAGGTGACCGTGCGCGTCCTGTTCACGACCTGGGCCTCGGGGGCCCATCTCGTCCCCATGGTGCCGCTGGCCCGCGCCCTGCTCGAGGCCGGGCACCAGGTGCGGGTCGCGGTGCCGTCCGAGTGCGCCGCGGCAGTCGCCCGCACCGGCCTGGTGCCGGTGCAGACCGGCGCCCTGCCCCTGGCGGTGGTCAGAGCGCCGGACGCGGTCCACCGCCCGCGCGGCAGCTGGCCCACGGACTGGCCGGTGCGGCCCGCCGCGCTCACCCCGGAGCAGCACGGCGCGCTGCGCGCGTGCGGCGACCGGCAGGTGCGGATCGCCGAGGCGATGGCCCAGGGCCTGGTGGCGTTCGCCCGCTGCTGGCAGCCGGAGTTGGTGGTGCACGACGCGGGCGCGTACGCGGGCACGGTGGCCGCGGGGGCGCTGGGTGTGCCCGCGGTGGGCCAGCTGTGGGGGAGCGCGGCCGTCCTGCGGCTGGACCGGCAGCGGCTGGAAGGCCCGCCGCTGCCCGGTTACGCGCGGCTGATGCGGCGTTACGGCGCCGACCCGGCCCGCGAGCCCGACCTGTGGCTCGACCCCTGCCCGCCGAGCCTCGCGCTGCCCTCGCGGGCGCGGCGGCTGCCGGTGCGCCTCGTGCCGTACGACGGGACGTCGCCGGATGAGGCGCCGTCGCCGTACGAGGCCCGCCGCGCCCGGGCCCGCCCCGGGCGCCCCACGGCCGCGTCCAGCGGGCGGCGCGGGCCGGGTGGCGGCCCCGGGCGCTCAGGGCCGGTGCGGGTGTGCGCGGCGTGGGACGACGCCGGTGGCCCGCCCGACGCCGTACGGGCCGCACTGGGCGCCGCCGAGGCGCGGGGCGTGGAGGTCGTCCGGGTCGGAAGCGCCGCCGAGGGGCGGCCGCCCGCCGGGCCGCTGCACCGGGTGCTGCCGGGCTGCCGGGCGCTGCTCCACCAGGGCGGGGGTGCGGCGGTGCTGGCCGCCGCCATGGCCGGGGTGCCGCAGCTGATCGTCGCACCCCGCCTGGAGCACCAGCTGAACGGGGCGCGGCTGGCCCGGGCGGGCGCCGGGATGTATCTGCCCGCCGATGGCCTCGACACCACACGGCCCGGGGCGCGGGCGGCGGGCGCCCGGCTGGCCCTGGATCTGTTCGCCCTGCTGGAGCAGCCCTCGTACGCCGCGGCGGCGCATGCCCTGCGCCGGGAGGCGCTTGCGATGCCCGGCCCGGACAAGGCGGTGCAGGCGGTCACCCGGCTCACGGGCCCTGCGGTCTGAGTCCGCCGTCCCGCGCCGCCCGTATCGTCGGGCCACGTGAAAGGCCCCCCACCGGAGTGGGGGGCCTTTCACTGTCTGTGCGCCGCCAGGGACTCGAACCCCGGACCCGCTGATTAAGAGTCAGCTGCTCTAACCAACTGAGCTAGCGGCGCCTGCTGACGTAGGAGACCTTAGCACCCGGACGCCACGGAGTGAAAATCGATAAGTTTCAGCCCGGAAAGGCGGCGGATGCGCTGGTCACAGCCGTGCCGACAAGATCGCCACCGACGGTGCGCGCCGCTCTCACACAGGCCCACAGCAGCACCTCGGGGCCGGGCAGCCAGGGGCCGCGCACATCGGGCGCGACCAGCCAGCGCGGCGGCGACGGCATCGGGGCGGACTCCCGGTCGGCGGGCTCCCCGGCGCCGGATTCCGGGCCGTCGTGCTCCAGGGGCGCCGCCTCCTGCGGACCGGGGTCCGGAGGGAACAGCGGTGGCACGGTCACCGCGTCGCCCCGGCCGTAGCAGAGCAGCGGGGGAGCCGCCGCGCCCCACTCCTCCCAGCCGAGCAGCGCGGGCAGCCGCTGGGCGGTCCCCGGGGTGGCGAAGAGCATGACCCGGCCGCCCTGGGCCGCGACCGGTCCGGTGCCGGGGCCGTCGGTCCATAACCGCCCCACTACCCGGCGGCCGAAGAGCGCGTCCATGCTGATCACGTCGAACGCCGTGCCGCACGGCAGCGTCACCGGGGCGGCCGGGGCAGCGGCCCACAGGGCCTGCACACGACGCGGGGAGGCGCTGGCCGAGGCGAGCCAGTCCGCGCCCGCCGGGGTGACGAAGGCGGCGGTGTGCAGTGAGTCCTGCGGCGATCTGCTCATGTTTCCACCTTTACCGTCGGCGATGACGGTGTAGAGAGATGAGAGGAAACCGGGACATCGGACGGCGATATCGGGTACCTTCCGCCCGCATATGCCCCGGGCTCACGCCCGCGGTCAGTCCAGCACCTCGCCGCCCCGCATCAGCTCACGCCCGAACTCGACCATCTTCTTGGCGTAGTCCTCGGTCCACTCGGCACGCTCGGCGATCACGGCGGGGGTCAGCCGGTCGAACCGTCTCGGGTCGGCGAGCTGCGCCGCCGCCATCGCCTGAAACTCCATGGCCCGGTCCGTCGCCGCGCGGAACGCCAGCACCAGCTCCGTCGAGCGGGACAGCAGCTCACGCGGGTCTTCGATCGACTCCAGGTCGAAGAAGTGTGCCTCGTCCGACGCGGCGGCGGCCGGTTCGAAGAGCAGGGGCGCGGGCTTCAGCCGCCGGGGCGCGGAGCCGTGCCGGCCGTGAGCCGAATCCGGCTCGGGCATGTGATCTCTCCTCCTGGCTCGTGAGACACGTACGGTTCGCGGGTCTTGTCGTCTCCATTGTCGCGCGTACGGCAAGGGTGCCCCCGCCGTACGCCGCCGACCTGGGGTCTCTCCCCACCCGACCGCCCCCTGAACCATGACCGCACCTCTCGCCCCGGTGGCGCGCCACCGTACGGCCACCGGGAGCGTGCCGTCCTTACGGCCGCCAGAAGGCCCCTTCACCGGCACCGGAAGCCGCCCGCACGCCCTTTGTGGGCACCGCCCTCACGCCCTCACGGTTTACGGCCCCACGCCCTTACGGCTGCCATGACACCCGGTGCTCGGACAGGTGCGCCAGCACCGCGTGGTTGGCCTCCCAGCCGTCCGGGAACTTCACCGTGACGCCGAGCTGCACCGGCTCCGTGGACGGATGCTCGTCCAGCAGCTCGGCCACGCCCGCCCGGCACACCACCACACACGCCTGCCGGTGCCGCGACGCCAGCACGCACAGCCGCCCCGTCTCCAGATGGAAGGCCGTGGCGTCCGGCCGCCCCGACAGCGGGTGCAGCACGACCGTGACATCGAACTCACGCCCTTGGAGGCGATTGGCGGTGTCGACGGTGACGCCGGAGACTCCGAGCCCCGCCAGCGCCGCCCGGACCGCCGCCGCCTGGTCCCGGTGCGCCGTGCCCACCGCGATCCGGTCCGCGGCGACCGGCTGCGGCTCGTCGGACCGCTCGCTGACCGCCACCGCGCCCCGGTCCAGCAGCCGCCGCACCACCTGGGCCACGGCCGCTACCGCCTCCGGGTCGGTGCGCGGGGTCCGCCGGGCGGGCAGCTCCAGCAGCCCCCAGCCGGACGCCGCGGCCTCGTCCAGCACCCGGTCGGGGCCCGAGCCGTCGGAGGCCACCCCGAAGCTCAGCTGCCGCTCGCGGTGGCCGGTGCCGCTGCGGAAGGGCGTGTACGGGTAGAACGCGTGCGAGACCAGCGGCGCGGCCGAGGCCGGGAGCCGCCAGGAGACCGGCAGCCGGTGCTGCGGGAGCCGCGGATTGTGGGCGAGCAGGGTGGTGACCGCGCTCGCCGACGGGTCGTACGAGAGCCCCGCCCACTGGTCGGCGCCCACCACGCTGAACGGGTCAAGCTGCCCCGGGTCGCCCACGAACAGCGCCCGCTCGAACAGCCCGGCGACCGCCAGCAGCGCGTCGGAGCGCATCTGGTACGCCTCGTCCACGATCGCGTGCCGCCACGGCTCGACGTGTTTGATGTGCGCCCACTTCGCGGCCGTGGAGACCACGATGTCGAGCCCGGCGAGGTCGGCGATCTTCGCGGAGGTGCGGACCGACTCATGGCCGTCGAGTACCGGGTCGTACGGATGCGGATCGCTGCTGTGCAGCCGCCCCACCGGGAGGTCGGGATCCGCCGTGGCCAGCCGGTCCACCAGGTCGTCCACCTGCGCGTTGGTCTGCGCGACCACCATAAGAGGCCGTCCGGCGGCGGCCAGCTCCCGCGCCGCCCGCACCACCAGCGTCGACTTGCCCGCGCCGGGCGGGGAGTCCACGACGACGCCGCGGTCCGCTCCGTGCAGCGTGTCGTGCAGGATCGCCGCGGTGGCGCGTGCCGCGGCGGCCGACGGGTCGAACGGCTCGTCCGCGCGGGCACGGCCCGGGTGGGCCGCGGCGGCGGCCGGGTCCGCGCCGATCACAGATGGTCCTCCTCGGTCATCGGGTCGGGCTGGGGGCCCTGGGCCGGGGCGGCGGCGTCCGGCGGGCCGCCATGGGTCCATGGGGTGCTCTCCACGTCGGGCAGCTCCGGACCGCCGCGCGGGGCGTGCTCGAACAGCGTCCAGCACACCAGGTCGCCCTTCTCGGGCACCGTGCCCGGCTCGGGCTCCTTGCCCCGGCCCATCCCGCCAGTGAGCCGCACCACCAGCGCACGGCCCGGGCCGTGGGCATGGCTCAGGGCGTCCGTATCGCCCAGACCGTCCGTATCGCCCGGGCCCTCCACGACATCGGCCCCGTGGTCCCCGTCAGCCTCGTCGGCGCCGTCAGCCCCGTCCAGGTCCGCGAGACCGGCGAACTCCCCGCTCTGCGCCCTGCCGTCGGCCGTCACCCGGTGCAGCTTGACCCGCTCGGCCAGGTGCGGACGGTCCTCGGTGCGGATCGTGACCAGCGGGCGCGGGCGCGGCACCTTCGCGTCCGACCAGGCCATCTCCACATCGGTCACCTCGCCCGCGAACGCCTCACCGGCCAGCCGCCGCCCCGCCATGACCAGCGGATCGTCCAGCGCCTCATGGGCGTCCAGCTGGGCCTGCGCGGTCTCGCGCGCGGCGAGCTTCTGCGCCGCCGTCACCGCGTCGTCCAGCTTGGGCTGCGGCGGCTCCCCGGCCCGGACCCGGTCCCGGTGGCCGGTGTAGGACCAGCGGTCCCGCTTCCAGCGGTCGGCCACCCGCGCGCCCTCCGGGAGGGAGCGCAGCAGATCCACTCCGTGCCACAGCGCGTCCCAGGTGGGCCGCAGCTGCGACGCGATCAGCCCGCGCAGCTCCGTCTCGGCGAGCCGCAGCCGCGCCGCACCCCCGGCCACGCCCTGGGACGCCTCCGTACGGGCGGCGTCGTAGCGGGACATCGCCGGGGCCAGCAGCTTGTTGTCGAAGGCGGGGTCGGTGGACGGGCCCGCGGGCGGGCAGCGCAGCAGGCCGTCCCCGTCCCGCTCCGACTCCGCCCGTAGCGCCGCCTCCGCGCCCGGTGCGCCCTCCGGGGGGTCGATCCAGGCCAGCAGTGAGCCCAGGTGCTGATCCTCCAGGTTGCTCTGGCCGGTCGCCCAGTGACGGCTCAGCAGCTCGGTGAGCGACAGCAGCAGACAGGAGCCGGGCACCCGCGACCGCTCCCCGTAGTGGGTCAGCCACCGCCCCAGCAGCGGCACCCGCGCGGGCGCCGGGAAGGGCGTCTCCGGGTCCTGTTCGGCGGTCCGCCGGAACCGCATCGACCGGCCAAGCAGCCGGACGAACGCCACACCCGCGGTGCTGGGCACCAGCAGCTGCGGCGCGTCCGCACAGAGCTCGACCTGGACCGGCACCTTCTTACCGGTCTCGGGATCGGTCTCCTTGCGCTCCTCCAGGTCGACCTCGTCCGCGTACGAGTCCAGATACGGCTGGATCTCCTCGGCGAGCTCGGCCAGGAACGCGAACCGCAGATCGCGGTCGCGCGGCTGGGCCACGATCAGCAGCCGCGGTGCGTCCCGGTCGGTGCCCACCAGCGCCCCGAGCGGCGCCCCCGCCTCACCGGCGGTGGTGAGCGGGACGAACGCCAGCGGGCGCGGCGACAGATGGCGGTGGCGCACGGTGGTCAGCGGCTGGGCCCGACCCTCCCGGACCGCCTCCATCCGGGCCAGGGTGGTGATCAGCGACATGCCACCGCCTCGGGGCGGGCCGCGAGCGCCTCGGCGCGCAGGGCCGCCGCGCGGCGCAGGGCGTCCACGGCGGGGTCACCGGTGGGGGCCCCGTCGGCGGGGCCGTTCATGGCGGCCGTAAGGACGGCGTCCACGGTGGTGAGCCCGCCCAGCTCGCCCCGGACGCCACGGCCCAGCGCCTCGACCCGCCCCGCCGCGCGGGACCGGATCCGGCAGTGGGCGGCCAGTTCGCAGGTGGACAGGCACTCCGGGGCGTACGCCGCGTCCACGGCGTCCACGGCGGCCGTGAGCTCCCCGACCGGCCGGGTCGGGATCCGGCCGTCGTCGGTGAGCCTGAGGTCGAAGGTGGTGCCCTCGGGGAGGGCGGCGGCGATCTCCTCGATCCGGGTCAGCCGGTCCAGCTGCCGCCGGGTGACCGCCAGCTGCTTGCGCACATCGACCAGTTCGGCGGTCGGCAGGTTGGAGAAGTCCTTGGGGCAGACGAGCAGCACCTGATGCCGCACCCGGGCCCGCACGGGACCGCGGGCCGCCTTGCCCGCCGTCTCAGCCGCGCCCGCCGGATCCGTGGTGCCGCCGCCGTCCTCGTCCGGCTCGCCGATCATCGATGCCACCCGCTCCAGCGCCAGCGTGTAGACCGCCGACTGCCGGGCGGCCGCGCCCACCTTGGCCGGGTCGGCGGAGCCGTCCACCATGGGGAAGGACTTGATCTCGATGACCGTCCACGACCCGTCGGGGTGCACCACGACCGCGTCCGGCTCCAGGAAGGCGGACGAGCCCGCGACGTCCAGGCTCACCATCGGATGGTCCAGCAGCGCCCAGCGCCCCGCCTCCGTGGCCTCCCGCAGCGCGAGCGCCGTACGGGCCGTGCGGCCCTGTGGCCCGGACGCGGTCAGATCGGGGGTCGCGACGGCGCCGGGGCCGGACGGCTCGGAGCCGTCGCGCAGCCGCTCGTGCAGCAGCCGCACCAGGTCCGCGCCGCCGTCGGCCTTGACCCGGGCCTCGAAGGAGTTACCGCGCTGATGTGCGAACTGCGACTGCCCGAAGTTCGCGGGAGCCCCCAGGGCCTGCGCCAGCGCGCCCTTGTCGACCCCGGCCCCGTCCAGCAGCGCACGGCGGCGGCAGCCCGGGTTGGCGGCCAGCGCCGCCAGCGCCCGGGCGTCCATCGGACGGGGAGCGGTGGTCGGGCCGCGCAGCTCAGCGAGCCGCTGCCGGAGCCCCGTCGTCCGCCGTGGGGGCCGCGTCGCCCGTGGCCGTGGCGTCGCCGCCCCGGCCGCCGGTACCGGCACCGGCTCCCCGGCCGCCGTCGTCCTCGGCACCGTCGGTGCGTTGCCTGTCCGCGCCCCTGCCCTGCTGTCGGGGGATCCGTTCCCGTTCACGCGCCGCAGTCTCGCACTTGTCACCGACATTCGCGGGCACACCCGCGTTTCGGGAGGCGACGGTGGCCTCCCGGGCCGGGCGCAGGCGGGTGCGCAGGGCACCCGAGAGCCGCAGCGCGGGACGCGCCAGCAGCGCCCCGAGGCCCATGGTGGCGACGCCGGCGGCGGCGTCCAGGAAGTAGTGGTTGGCGGTGCCCATCACCACGAGCGTGATCGCCAGCGGATAGCCGACCGCGCCGACCTTGGCCCACACCGAGCGTCCGTGCCGCCACAGGGCGACGCCGCACCACAGCGCCCATCCCACATGGAGGCTGGGCATCGCCGCGTACTGGTTGGTCAGCCCGCCGAGCCCGCGCGGTGCGCTGGCGTCGCTGCCCCACCAGCCGTACGAGCCGTACTGCGCCATGGTGTCCACGAAGCCGTGGCCCGCGTCCAGGAGCCGCGGCGGGCACGTCGGCAGCAGCGTGAAGCCGATGAGCCCGATGACCGTGGAGACCAGCAGCCAGGTGCGCAGAAAGCGGTAGTCCGACGCCTTACGGCGCTTCCACAGCCATATCAGGATGGCCGGGGTGAAGACGTAGTGCAGCGAGGCGTAGGCGAAGTCCGCCGGTATCCCTACGAGCGCGTGGGCCGTGAAGAGGTCGTTCAGCGGTGACTCGAAGTCGATGTTCAGACGCTGTTCGAAGTGGAGGATCGCCAGACCGTGATCGACGGCGGTGGACACATCGCCGCGGGCCAGGAGCCGACCGGCCGAGTACGCGGCGTACACCACCGCTATGAGCGGCAGTTCGGTCCACCATCGGGGCCGACCGCCCTGTGCTGCTCCGGCACGGGGCACGGTGTGGGGCATTCGGACGCTCTCCAAAGTTCAGACGGCCAGAAAAAGGCGCGCGGTCAACCGTACGGTGTAGGCGAGGCGACCTACGCACCACCCCCATCCGCGAGTGCGTCCACTGTCGGAGTCCCGGTCGGACCCCTGGTGGACTCGCACGCAGCCTGGAAGACGCCAGGAGCGCCCCACAGGTTGCCCGCCGATCACGTGGGCGATGATGGAGGGATGGCGATCGGCCATGTGCCGGTCCCGTGATGTGCATGAAACCGCAGGCGGCGACGTGTAATGGCGCACGGCGGCGCGGCGGCGCGAAACCGGTGAAAGAAGGCACTGCCCATGGCCCCACGCATCCTCCTGGCCCGGCACGGACAGACGCGGTGGTCGCTGGCCGGAAAGCACACCGGCCGTACGGACATCCCGCTGCTGGACGAGGGGCGGCGCGGCGCCAAACTGCTCGGCGAGCGGCTGCACCAGAGCCCCTGGGCGGGCCTCCCGGACGCCGAGGTGCGCACCAGCCCGCTGGCGCGGGCGAAGGAGACCTGCGCGCTGGCGGGCTTCGGCGACCGGGCCCGGGAGTGGGACGCGCTCCTGGAGTGGGACTACGGCGCCTACGAGGGGATGACCCCCGCCGAGATCAAGGCCATCCGGCCGGACTGGCTCATCTGGCGCGACGGGGTGCCCGAGGGCGAGTCGATCGCCTCGATCGCGGCGCGGGCCGACGAGGTCGTGGCGTGGGCGCGCTCGGCCGACCGCGATGTGCTGGTCTTCGCGCACGGCCACGTCCTGCGGACGCTGGGCGCCCGTTGGCTCGGCCATGACGCCTCCTTCGCCGCTCGTATCCGGCTCGATCCCACGTCGCTGTCGGTGCTCGGCTGGGCGTACGGCGAGCCCGCAATCGAGCGCTGGAACGACACCGGTCATCTCGACTGATCGGGCCATCCCGGCTGAACCGGTCATTTCCCGATCGAGGGGCCGAACCGGCGACCGGCGTCAGACCGGGCTGGTGCGGCCGGTCGCCTCGAACCGGCCGGTCGGCTCGGGGCGGGCGGTGGTCGCCTCATAGCGGGCGAGGAAGTCCGCGACCGCCTCATCGCGACCGTAAGGACGCAATATCCGGGCCGTGTCATCGAGCATCCGGCGGATCCGCGACGACTTCACCTGGTCCAGCAGGCCGAGCGCCCGCCCGGCAGAGGCGGCGGCCGCGTCCGGCGCGCCGCCCGCCACCAGATCGCTCGCCAGCTCCGTGGTGAACAGCGCGATATTGCGGGTGAAGTGGGGGTTCTGGAGGGCCACCGCGCGCCGCGCGTGCTCAATGGCGCGCTTCCAGTCGCCGAGCGCCGACCAGCACTGCGCCTCCAGCCCCTCCAGTTCGGCCTCCCCGAAGAAGCTCATCCACTCGGGGTCGGCGTCGCAGGGCCCGCGCCCGAACAGCGTCCCGGCGCGGAGCAGCGCCCGCTCACAGCCGCCCCGGTCGGTCAGCCAGGCGAGCCCCCCGGCCTCGCGCAGCGCGAGCAGCGAGAGCAGCCGTGGCGAGGCGAGCCGCTCGGCGACCCGCTGGGCCGCCTGTGCCGCCCTTACGGCCTCGCGGGGGTGGCCCGCGTCGCGGGCGAGGAACGCGGTGTTGCAGAACGCGTGCGCCTCCAGGGCGGCGTCGCCGGAGACCCGCGCGGTGGCCAGGGCCTCGGCGTAGTGGGACCGCGCGTCGGACAGCCGCCCGGAGTCATGGGCCAGCCAGCCCACGGAGATGGCCAGTTCGCCCGCGCCCGCGAACAGCCGCTCGGCGATCGAGCGGCTGTAGCCGCCCGCGTCGAGCAGCGCGTAGGCGGCGCTCAGCGGTTTGGCGGTGTGGGCGTAGAGGGGGTCGGCGCCGTGCCGGTCGTCCAGCACCCGGATCCGCCGTACGGCCTCTTCCACGGCGGCGGCCTCGGCCTCGCCCACCCGCCGACCCGCCCGCCGGGGCGGCGTCCCGGCCCGGGGCGCGGCGGCCACGGCGGCGGCCGCCGCCCCACCGGCCATGAATGAGCGGCGCAGCAGTTCGCTCTCCTCGAAGACGTCGACGGAGCCCCTGTCCTGGGGCTCGCGGGGCCCGGGGCGCGGGCCGGGCACGGGCACGGGGACGGGAGGGCCCGCGGGGCCGCGCGCCTGGTGGCCGCGCACCGATTCACGGGAGGCGAAGCCGAGATCCGTAAGGGCGCGGTCGGGGAACATATGGCGGAAGACCCGCTCGTACGCGTAGTTGGGGCAGCGGATCGCTCCCGACTCGACGCGGCCGATATAGCGGGCGTCGCAGGAGACCTGCTCGCCGATCTCACGGGCGGCGCGGCGCACGGACGCCGCGAACTCGGCGGGCGAGAGCTGTCCGCGCAGTCGGCGGAACGCGGTGTTCGGCCGGGGTGGCGGCGGCTCTGGAAGCGGCATCATCTGAGCCTCTCCCTTGGTGATGCCAGGTGGGCGGGGGAGAACCGTACCGGCTGTGAAATCCACGACACTCGGAGATTTCCGGCAAAGGTGATATCTCGCCCATGATCTGCCATGAACTGCCATCCTTTACGGCGGCATTCGGCCGTAGCCGTTGACACCGCCGCGCGTTGAACCAGGTGCTACCCGATGAAGAGGGAGGCCGGAGTGGATACCAGCCGCTCACGGACGACTGGCCAGCACCCCCAGCGCCAGGACTGCGATCTCGTCACCGTGCCAGCCCGCCAGGGGCTGGAGGCGGTGGACATCCTGCGTCGTGCGTGCGACGGCCTCGGCCCCGTCCTGCATGACAACGCCTGCGACACCCTCGGCTTCCTGGTCCCGCCCGGTACGGCGGACGGCTGGGACCTGCCGGGGTCGGCGTGTACCCAGACATCCGGGCGCGGGATCCGGATAAACATCGGCTCCGGGACTGGCGCCGAGACCGGCACTGACACCGGCGACTCCGCCGAGGCGGGAGACTCCCGAAGTGGAGGCTCCGCATTCGGAGATTCCGCTTCCGCATTCGGAGCGAGCGCATTCGGAGCCAGCGGATCGGGAGTCAGCGAGTCGGGTGCCAGTGGATCCGGAGCCACCTCCGCCTCTGCGGACGCCCCGTCCGGAGTCACCGCCTCTGGAGGCGGTGACTCCGGAAACGCTGGCCCCGGAGACGGTGAATCCGGTGTGGCCGGGATCGAGGCCCCGCCGGGCGTCGGCACCGGTTGGCTGGTGCCGCCCGACGCGGCGTACACGGTCGCCACCGACCCCGCCGAGCTCCGGGCCGCGCTCGGTGAGGCGGCCCGCACGATCGAGGCCGTCGACCGCTGCCAGTGAGCCCCGGGGACTGTCAGTGGTCGGCCCCATACTGGGACACATGGCGAAAGGCACGAACAAGCGAGCCGCGCGCGGGCGCGGAGCGGCGCGGGGACGCAGCCCCGAGCCGGTCACCGCATCCGTCGACGGGGGGCTCGCCGAGCTCGTGCCGGACCGGGACCGGCCGCGCGGTTGGACGCTGCTGCTCGACGGCAAGCCACAGTCGCATGTGGACCTCGACGACCCGGCCCATCTCGACTTCGAGTACCAGCGCAGGTTCGGCCATGCCGCCGATCTCGCCGCCCCTCCCGGCCGCCCGCTGCACGCGGTCCATCTGGGCGGCGGCGCCTTCACCCTCGCCCGCTATATAGCGGCCACCCGCCCCCGCTCCACCCAGCAGATCATCGAGATCGACGCCCCGCTCGTCCAGTTCGTCCGGCGTGAGCTGCCGCTGGACCCCGGTGACCGGATACGGGTGCGCGGTGCGGATGCCCGGGCCGGGCTCGCCAAGGTGCCCGACGGCTGGGCGGATCTGATCATCGCGGATGTCTTCGGTGGGGCGCGCACGCCCGCCCATCTCACCAGCGCGGAGTTCCTCGCCGAGGTGCGGCGCGCCCTGCGCCCGGACGGGTGGTACGCCGCGAATCTCGCCGACGGTCCGCCGCTGGCCCATCTGAAGGCCCAGATCGCCACCGCGCGGGCCGCGTTCGCCGAGGTGTGTCTCACGGCGGACCCCGCCCTGCTGCGCGGTCGCCGCTTTGGCAACGCCGTGCTGCTGGCCGCCGACCGTGAGCTGCCGCTGGCCGAGCTCACGCGCCGTGTCGCGGGCGATCCGCATCCGGCCCGGGTCGAACACGGGCGTGCGCTCGCGGACTTCACGGGTGGCGCGGCCCCGGTCACCGATGCGACGGCCGCCCCCTCTCCGGCCCCGCCGCCCGCCGTCTTCACGTGACCGCCCCGGCGGTGACTTTCCCCTCCCCGCCCCTTCCCGTAACCAGGGGCTCCGCCCCTGGACCCCGAGCCCGGGGCGAAGCTGCCACGGAGAGGGCCCGAACCAACCGGCAGACCCTCACGACGCGGTCGGGGCAGACGCGGACGGGGCGGGGCGGGGCCGGACCACGCGCCGGGGTCGGACCGGGCGGTGAAGTCCCATCATGCGGGCGGGGTCGGTGCCCGGGGGCTGGGGCGAGCCGGATCATGCGGCGGGATCCCACCACGCGGCGGGCCGCCGTGCGGCGGGGCCGCAGGGCGAGGTGGTGCGGCGGGGGTGGGGGGGCTCCCGGGGAAATCCCTAGTGTTCGTCGATGCGGACCTGGGGTGGGCCGTCGTGCCAGGTGCAGAAGATCGTCGTGGTGTCGGCGCCGGAGACGAAGTCCACCCGGATCCACTCGCTCTGCTTCCACACCTGCATCTGCCAGCCGCCGTCCGGGGTCGCCGAGACCAGATCCGCCGACGCCGCCCGGATGTCGAAGACCGCCCGGCCGCCCTTGGCCGGATAGCTGCGGACCTCCCCGCTCTCCTCCGGCCTCGGCGAATCCCGCCGGGACGGCGGCTGCGTCGGCTTGCGGGTGCGCCCGGCCGCATCGGACCCCTTGTCCTTGCCGCCGCCGGACCCCGCGTCCGCCCCAGGAGGCGATGGCGAAGACGGCGAGGGCGGTGGGGACGGTGAAGTGGCCGAGGACGAGGGCGGCTTGGGCCGATGCGTGGAGGAGGACCAGGCCCCGTTCGCCGACCCGGAGCCGTCCGTGATGGGCAGCGCGCGCGGCGGATCGTAGGCCGTCCCGGTCAGCACCGTCCGCACGCCGTACCACGACAGCGTGACCGCGGCGCCGGTCGCCAGCACCCAGGCCAGACATTGGACCAGACCTCTTTGCATCTTCCTCATCTTGCCTCACCCGAATGGCGTACGGTGCCGCTCATGGCAAGTGTGCTCGTGGTCGAGGACGACCAGTTCGTGCGCTCAGCCCTCATACGGCAGTTGACCGAGGCGTCCCACACCGTGCGCAGTGTCGGCACCGCTCTGGAGGCGTTGCGCGAGGTGGCGCAGATCGGATTCGACGTCGTCATCCTGGACCTCGGACTGCCCGATCTGGACGGGGCGGAGGTGCTCAAGATGCTGCGCGGCATCACCGATGTGCCGGTCATCGTGGCCACCGCCCGTGACGACGAGGCCGAGATCGTCCGGCTGCTCAACGACGGCGCCGATGACTACCTGGTCAAACCGTTCTCCGTGGCCCATCTCTCCGCCCGGATGACCGCCGTACTGCGCCGCGTCCGCGGGGGTGGGGCGGGGGAGCCGGGCGGCGCGGCGGCGCCCCCGGCGGTGCTCCGGGTCGGCGGGCTGGCCGTCGATCCGCTGCGCCGCCAGGCCCAGTTGGACGGGATGACGCTCGATCTGACCCGGCGGGAGTTCGACCTGCTGGCCTATCTCGCCGGGCGGCCGGGCGTCGTGGTGCCGCGCCGGGAACTCCTCGCCGAGGTCTGGCGGCAGGCGTACGGGGACGACCAGACCATAGATGTCCATCTGTCCTGGCTGCGCCGCAAGCTGGGCGAGACGGCAGCCCGGCCGCGCTATCTCCATACGCTGCGCGGGGTCGGCGTCAAGCTGGAGCCCCCGGTGGAGCGCGCGTGAGATGGGCCCTGGTCAAGGTCTGTCTGGCGGTCACGGCGATGGTCGTGGTCGCCTTCGCCGTACCGCTCGGACTCGTCGTCAAGGAGCTGGCCAGGGACCGGGCGTTCGCCGACGCCGAGCGGCAGGCCGCCACCATCGGCCCGGCGCTCGCCATCACCACCGAGCGGCCGCGGCTCCAGCGCGCGGTCGCCAGCACCCAGGCGGGCGGGGACGGCCGGATGGCGGTGCACGTCCCCGATGAGCCGGGGGACCGGGGGAGCGGCTACGACCTGGGCAAGAGCCGTGCGCCCAAGGGTGAGCTGGCCACCGCGCGGCGGCTCGGCCGCGCCTCGGTCTCCGACACCCCCGGGGGTTACGCACTGCTCCAGCCGACCGCGCTGAGCGGCGGTCAGGTCGCGGTCGTGGAGGTGTACGTCCCGCGCGGCGTGGTCACCAGCGGGGTGACCACGTCCTGGCTGGTGCTCGCGGGCGTCGGCCTGGCGCTGATCGTGGGCGCGGTGGCCATCGCGGACCGGCTCGGCACCCGGCTGGTGCGCCCCGCGGGACGGCTCGCCGAGGCCGCCCACGAGCTGGGCCGGGGCGAGCTCGGGGTGCGCGTCCCGGAGGACGGACCGGCCGAACTCCGGGCGGCCGCCGCCGCGTTCAACTCCATGGCCGACCAGGTGGTCCAGCTCCTGGCCGGTGAGCGCGAGCTGGCCGCCGACCTCTCCCACCGGCTCCGCACCCCGCTCACCGTGCTGCGCCTCAACGCCGCCTCGCTGGGCGAGGGACCGGCGGCCGACCACACCCGCGCCGCCGTCGCCCAGCTGGAGGGTGAGGTCGACCAGATCATCCGTACCGCGCGCCAGCAGAAGACCCCCACCCCCTCCGGCTGTGACGCCTCCGAGGTGATCCGGGACCGGATGGAGTTCTGGTCCGCGCTGGCCGAGGACGAGGACCGTACGGTGCGACTGGCCGGGGTCGACCGCACCGTAAGGGTGCCGGTCGCCCGCCCCGAACTCGGCGCCGCGCTGGACGCCCTGCTCGGCAACGTCTTCCGGCACACGCCCGAGGGCACGGCGCTCGCGGTGGACGTCCACAACGGCGAGGACAGCGTGATCATCCTGGTCTCCGACGCGGGCCCCGGCATCGCCGACCCCGACGCGGCGCTCCGCCGTGGCCACGGCGACGGGGGCCCCGGCTCGACCGGTCTGGGCCTGGACATCGTGCGCCGGGTCGCGGAGTCCACGGGCGGCGATCTGCGGATCGGGCGGTCCGTGCTGGGCGGCACCGAGGTACGGATGTGGCTCTCGCTGAACGGCGCCGGCTCCCCCGACCCGGGGCAACGGCGGCGCGGCCGTAAGAAGCGGACCCGGGGCCGCGGTCGGCCCAAGGAGCCCGCGGAGCATGAGAGGGCGCGCGGATAGGTGGGGCGGTGTCGCGGGGCGATGGGCGGCGCCTGGCGGCGTTGTCGTCGGTCGACGACGCTCCGCGTCGCCTCCCTCCTCCGCCCCACCTATCCGCGCGCCCTCTTAATCCCCGCCGATGGGTTCCTTAAGGCAGCCATAAGATCCGTGGCCGGTGCACGGATCCTGCCGTTTGTCCGACTTCCCCTCGCTAGCGTGTCGCCCGCACCATCACCCCCCACATCCGTACAGCGAAGGCAGGCACCTGATGAGCAGTACGCACCGTCGCAAGGCGAGCCGGACCACCAAGGTGATCGGCGCGACCGCCGCCGCCCTCGTGGCCGGCGGCACGGCGTTCGCGCTCAGCGGGGCGGCGAACGCGGGAACCGTCTCCGAGAAGCCCTCCGCCTCCGAGAAGCCCGCCGCGGCGGCGGGCGGCTTCGCCCCGTACATCGACACCTCGCTCTACCCTGCCTACGACATGGTGGGCACCGCCGACAAGACCGGCGTCAAGGAGTTCAACCTCGCCTTCATCACCTCCGGTGGCGGCTGTACCCCCAAGTGGGGCGGCGTCACCGAGGTCGGCGACAACGAGGTGGCCAAGCAGACCGAGGCGTTGCGCGCCAAGGGCGGTGACGTCCGGGTCTCCTTCGGCGGCGCCTCCGGATCCGAGCTGGGCCTGGCCTGCACCTCGGCGGACGAGCTCGCCGCGGCCTACGGCAAGGTCGTGGACGCGCTCGAGCTCACCAAGGTCGACTTCGACATCGAGGGCAGCGCGCTCCCGAACAAGGAGGCCAACACCCGCCGCGCCCAGGCGATAGCCAAGCTTCAGCAGGAACACTCCGACCTGGACGTCTCCTTCACCCTGCCGGTGCTCCCGACCGGCCTCACCCAGGACGGTGTCGACCTCGTCGCCAACGCCAAGGAGAACGGCGTGAAGGTCTCCGCCGTCAACATCATGGCGATGGACTACGGCGCGTCCTTCGACGACGACATGGGCCAGTACGCCATCGACGCCGCCACCGCGACCCAGGGCCAGATCAAGGACGCGCTCGGGCTGAGCGACGACGAGGCGTGGAAGACCGTCGCGGTCACCCCGATGATCGGCGTCAATGACGTCAAGAACGAGATATTCAAGGTCGACGACGCCTCCCAGTTGGTGGAGTTCGCCAAGTCCAAGGGGCTGGCCTGGCTGTCGATGTGGTCCGCGACCCGCGACAAGCAGTGCCCGAGCCCGCAGGACACCGCGTCGCCGACCTGCAGCTCGATCGACCAGGAAGAGCTCGCGTTCACCAAGGCGTTCGGCGCCTTCAACGGCTGACACCTGACGGGCCCCACATCACCACCCCCCACGGAAACCCCCCACACGGCGGGGCGCGGAAGGAATCCCCCACCCACCGCGCTCCGCCGTTTCCGTCGGTTCTTTCCCCTGCCCGCCTCTGCCCGCCGCGGGCGCCAGGACCCGCCGGACACCCCCTAGTGAGCTGGTCTTGAGTTGGGTCGTCGCCA
>NZ_LAKD02000050.1 GCF_000968685.2 Streptomyces antioxidans | reverse complement strand
GTCCCCCGGGCCCCGGCCCCCGGGCCCGGGACTCCCGGGGTTCTTGGGGGCCTTGGGTTCTCAGGGGGCTCCGGGGCTTCCGGAACGTCCTGGGGTTCCAGGGGCGGAGCCCATGGTTCGGGGGCTGGGGCGGCGCCCCAGTTTCGGGAAGGGGCGGGGAGGGGAGTAGCGCGCCGCAGGCATCGCCGGGGCCACCGTCGAGACGGCCTTTTCGGTGCCGAATCCGTTTCGCTTGACTTTGACATGAGTGTGAGGCTTTAGCGTCCCGTCATCAGCCCTGAAACGTTCGTGAGACGTTCGTCAGACGTAAGGACACCACCTGATGACCAGCACCTCACCCCTGGCCCGGATCGTCCGGGGCACCGGTCCCGGACTGTTGCTCGCCCATGGCGGGACCGGCTCCATCGAGGGGAACTACGGCCCGATCCTGGACGGCCTCGCCGAGCGCCACCGCGTGGTCGGGCCCGACTATCCCGGCTCCGGCCGCACCCCGCGCGCGAACGGGCCGCTGGACCTCGACACGCTCGCCGATCAGCTGGTGGCCACGGCCGTCGAGGAGGACCTGGAGACCTTCGCCATCGTCGGATACTCCCTCGGCGGGCCGGTCGCCCTGCGTGCCGCCACTCGCCATCCGGAGCGGGTCACCTCGCTGGTGCTGACCGCGACCTTCGCCCACCCCAGCGCCCGGATGCGGCTCCTCGTGGACGACTGGCTGCGCCACCTCCGCTCGGACGACCAGGAGGCGACCGCCCGCTGGATGGCGCTCATCGGCCCGGGCGCGCCCTATCTGGACCGGATGACCCCCGAGGAGCTGGCCGCCGTGATCGAGGGCGCCCGGGACTCGGTGCCGCCCGGTGCGATCGAGCAGGTCGAGCTGGTCGGGCGGGTCGACGTCCGCGCGGACCTGGGCCGGATCCGGGTGCCCACCCTGGTGATCTCCACGGCGCTGGACGCGCTGGCCACGCCGTACCACCACCGTCAGGTGGCGGACGCGATCCCCGGGGCGCGCTTCGCCGAGCTGGAGTCCGGCCATCTGCCGTTCGCGGAGGCGCCCGCCGCGTGGCTGGACCTGATCAGGACGTTCCTGGACGCCCAGCCGCGGTCATAGGGCCCCGCGCGCGACGGGCCCCGCGCGCAACGCCGCCCGACGAGCACCCGATGAGCTCAGACGCGCTCCCGCCAGCGATTGGTGATGGGCAGCCGGCGGTCCTTGCCGAAGCCCTTCGCCGAGATCTTGGTGCCCGGCGGGTACTGCCGCCGCTTGTACTCGGCCGTGTCCACCATCCGCAGGATCCGCGTCACCAGCGCGTCCTCGTATCCCGCCGCCACGATCTCGGTACGCCCCTGGTCACGGTCGACATACAGCTCCAGGATCCGGTCGAGTACGTCGTAGTCGGGGAGCGAGTCGGTGTCGACCTGGCCGGGGCGCAGCTCGGCGCTCGGCGGCTTGGCGATCGAGTTCTCGGGGATGGGCGGGGTCTGGCCCCGCTCTTCCGCCGCACGGTTACGCCATTTCGACAGGCGGAAGACGGAGGTCTTGTAGACGTCCTTGATCGGGCCGTACGCGCCCACCGAGTCCCCGTAGAGCGTGGAGTAGCCGCAGGCCAGCTCGGACTTGTTGCCCGGGGCGAGGACGATGTGGCCCTCCTGGTTGGAGATCGCCATCAGCATCGTGCCGCGCAGCCGCGACTGCAGGTTCTCTTCGGCGAGGCCGGTGAGGTGCAGGGAGCCCATATAGGCGTCGAACATCGGGGCGATCGGGACCGTGCGGAAGTTCAGCCCGGTGCGCCGCGCCAGCTCGGCCGCGTCGTCGATCGAGTGCTCGGAGGAGTACCGCGAGGGCATGGCGACGCCGTACACGTTCTGCGCGCCGACCGCGTCACAGGCGATGGCGGCGACGAGGGAGGAGTCGATTCCGCCGGAGAGCCCGATCAGCACACTGCGGAAGCCGTTCTTCGCCACATAGGCCCGCAACCCCACGACCAGCGCCGTGTAGATCTCCTCGTCGTCCCCGAGCCGTTCGGCCTCGCCGCCCGCGAGCTCCGGCTCATAGTGGGGCAGCGGGTCGGCGGAGAGGGTGACGTGGTCGATGCGGAGCCCGTCGTCCACGACTCCCTCCGGGGCCGGGCCGGGGTCGGCGGCGGGCAGCTCCAGGTCCAGAAGCACACAGCCCTCGGCGAACTGCGGGGCCCGTGCGATGACTTCGCCGTCCCGGTCCACCACGATCGAGTCGCCGTCGAAGACCAGCTCGTCCTGGCCGCCGATCATGGCCAGATACGCGGTGGTGCAGCCCGCCTCCTGGGCCCGCTTGCGCACCAGCTCCAGCCGGGTGTCGTCCTTCTCCCGCTCGTACGGCGAGGCGTTGATCGACAGCAGCAGCCCGGCCCCCGCCGAGCAGCTGGCCGGTACCCGGCCGCCGTCCTGCCACAGGTCCTCGCAGATGGCCAGCGCCACGTCGATGCCGTGGACGCGCACCATGGGCAGGGTGTCGCCGGGTACGAAGTAGCGGAACTCGTCGAAGACGCCGTAGTTCGGCAGGTGGTGCTTGGCGAAGGTCAGGGCGACCGCGCCCCGGTGCAGCACCGCGCCCGCGTTCTGCGGCGACCCGGCGGGCTGGCCGTAGCGCCGGGCGCCCTCGCTGCGGTCGAGGTAGCCGACGACCACCGGCACCTCGCCCAGCCCCTCGGCGCTCAGCCGCTCGGCGAGCGCGTGCAGCGCGGCGCGCGACGCCTCGACGAAGGACGAGCGCAGCGCCAGGTCCTCCACGGGGTAGCCGGTCAGCACCATCTCGGGGAACGCCACCAGATGGGCGCCCTGCTCGGCGGAGTGCCGGGTCCAGTGGAGTATCGATTCGGTGTTGCCGTCGAGGTCACCGACGGTCGAGTCGATCTGGTTCAGAGCGAGGCGAAGTTGAGGCACCCGCCCAGTGTAATCGTCTGTCTGACGCGATAGCCGGGGGTGTCTCCCTTCTCGCGCACCTTCTCAGGCACCTTCTCGCGCGCCTTCTCAGCCACGCTTCGCAGGAGGCGGCTACTTCTGGTAACCGAGGATGGTCATCATCCCGGACTCCGAGTGGTAGACGTTGTGGCAGTGGACCATCCACAGCCCCGGGTTGTCGGCGTCGAGGTCCACGTTCACCTTGTGGTGCGGCAGCAGGACCGTGGTGTCCTTACGGGCGCCGCCGTCCGTCAGCGCGAAGGTGTGGCCGTGCAGATGGATCGGATGCCACATGTCCGTGCCGTTGATGAACGAGATCCGCACCCGCTCACCCTCCCGTACCGGGTAGCGCTGCGAGGGGTCGTACGGCCGTCCGTTGATCGCCCAGTCCCAGCGCCGCATCGAGCCGGTGAGCCGCATCCGGATGATGCGGTCGGGCTCCTTGGGCGTCAGCCGGACGTCCTCCGCCGCCTTCAGCCGGTCCGCGGTGAGCAGTTCGCCGTCCAGCTCCTTGGGGCGCGGGAACTTCACCGGGCTCTTGCCACGGGTGCGCAGCACCGCCATCGCGGACCGCCCCTTGCCCTCGGCGATCACGGCGAGCGGGAAGACCCCGTCCTTGACGGTGACCAGCACGTCGTAGCGCTCGCCCATGCCCAGCAGCAGCGCGTCCGTCTTGGCCGGTACGACGGGGTAGCCGTCGGTGTGGGTGACGGTCATCCGGTGGCCGCCGAGGGCGACGCGGAAGGCGGTGTCGCCGCCCGCGTTGATGATGCGGATGCGGACCCGGTCGCCGCGCTTGGCGCGGAAGACCTGCGGGGACTGGGAGCTGCGGCCGTTGACCAGGTAGTAGGGGTAGGCGACATTGCCCGCGCGGCCGCCCAGCAGCCGGCTCCCCAGGGGCGCGGCCTTCTTCCGCGCCGCGGACGGGGACCGGTCGTGTTTGGTGCCGCCAGCGGCGGTGCCTTTGGCCGTCGCGGTGCCTTTGGCCGTCACGGTGCCTTTGGCTGTCGCGGTGGCTTTGGGGGAGGCTTTGGCCGTGGCTTTGGCGGTGGTTTTGGCGGTCGCCGTCGCCGTCGCGCCGCGTTTGCCGTCGTCGTCCGCCGAGCCGTCGTCCATCGCATGGCCCATCGCGCCGCCCCTGCCCGCGGTGAGCCGTGCGAACTCCTTCTCCGGGGTGCGGCCGCCCACCCCGTCGAGCCAGTCGTCCAGGACGACGACCCACTCCTTGTCGTACGCCAGCGGCTCCTTCGGATCCTCCACGATCAGCGGTGCGTACAGCCCCCGGTCCAGCTGGACGCCCGAGTGCGGATGGATCCAGTACGTGCCCGGGTAGAACGCGGTGAAGCGGTAGTCGAAGGCGGCGCCGGTCTTGATCGGCCGCTGGGTCACCCCGGGGACGCCGTCCATGTCGTTGCGCAGCCGGACGCCGTGCCAGTGCAGCGTGGTGGGCTGCGGCAGGTTGTTGGCGAGGGAGAGCGCGATCGTGTCGCCCGCGGTCACCCGGATCTCCCGGCCCGGCATCTGGTCCTCGTACGCCCAGGACGTCACCTTGCGGGCGCCGATGTCCAGGGTGGTCGCGGTGGCGGTGAGCCGGAAGGTGCGCACCGGCCCCGGGCCCCGCTCCCGCTCGGTCGCGGCGACCTCCGGGCCGTGGGGGGAGACGTACTGCGCCGGGGTGTCACCCGCGGGCGCGCCGGGCCCGGGGGCGCCCATCGCGTTGCCGTCCGGGCCGCCGGTGCGGTGGCGGGGGCCGGAGGAGCCGCAGGCGGCGAGCAGACCGCTGCCCGCGGCGGCGATGCCCGTGCCGAGCACGGCACGGCGAGTCTTTTCGTACATGAGTCAGTACCCCAATGCTGATGTGTGCCGATTGCGTGAGGGTCGGCGCGTCCACCGCCCCGCCGGGAGGGCGGGCGGCCGACGCGCCGCATATGCGCCGCATCAGCGATCGGCTCAGGGGTGAGAGGCTTCGGTGCATCGCCGCCTCCATCTGACCGCTCAGATCATCATCTGACCGTTTGATCATCGTGATATTCGGCAGCCTACCCCCAAGGGGTATGGAGCCCCGGCAGGCGCCACGGAGGGGACGGAACGGCCGGGTCCGGGACCGGCCGGGTGAACGTACGATGCACTCATCGTGGTGAGGTGAGGGGGACCGGGGCGACCGGGGTGAAACCTCCGTGAAATCCCACCGCGTGATACTGGGGTTGCGGAAGGTGCCCCGCGCCCGCGCAAAGAGCCGTTTGACCTGCAAGGATTGGGGACCATGGATAAGCAGCAGGAGTTCGTGCTCCGTACGCTCGAAGAGCGCGACATCCGGTTCGTGCGGCTCTGGTTCACCGATGTGCTCGGCTTCCTGAAGTCCGTGGCCGTCGCGCCCGCCGAACTCGAGGGCGCCTTCGACGAGGGCATCGGATTCGATGGCTCCGCGATCGAGGGCTTCGCCCGGGTCTACGAGTCCGACATGATCGCCAAGCCGGACCCCGGCACGTTCCAGATCCTGCCCTGGCGCGCCGAGGCCCCCGGGACCGCCCGGATGTTCTGCGACATCCTGATGCCGGACGGCTCACCCTCCTTCGCCGACCCCCGCTTCGTCCTCAAGCGCATCCTCGCCAAGACCTCCGACCTGGGGTTCACCTTCTACACCCACCCCGAGATCGAGTTCTTCCTGCTCAACAAGAAGCCGGTGGACGGCACCCGCCCGGTGCCCGCCGACTCCTCCGGCTACTTCGACCACACCCCGCAGAACATCGGCATGGACTTCCGCCGCCAGGCGATCACCATGCTCGAATCGATGGGCATCTCGGTCGAGTTCTCCCACCATGAGGGCGCCCCCGGCCAGCAGGAGATCGATCTGCGCTACGCCGACGCGCTCTCCACCGCCGACAACATCATGACCTTCCGCCTGGTCATGAAGCAGGTCGCGCTGGAGCAGGGCGTCCAGGCCACCTTCATGCCCAAGCCGTTCTCGGAGTTCCCCGGCTCGGGCATGCACACCCACCTCTCCCTCTTCGAGGGCGACCGCAACGCCTTCTACGAGTCGGGCGCGGAGTTCCAGCTCTCCAAGGTGGGCCGCTCCTTCATCGCGGGTCTGCTCCGCCACGCCGGGGAGATCTCCGCCGTCACCAACCAGTGGGTCAACTCCTACAAGCGCATCTGGGGCGGCTCCAAGCGGACCGCCGGGGCGGGCGGCGAGGCCCCCTCCTACATCTGCTGGGGCCACAACAACCGCTCCGCCCTCGTCCGCGTCCCCCTCTACAAGCCCGGCAAGACCGGCTCCACCCGCGTCGAGGTCCGCTCCCTCGACGCCGGCGCCAACCCCTATCTGGCCTATGCGGCCCTCCTCGCCGCCGGGCTCAAGGGCATCGAGGGCGGCTATGAACTCCCGGCCGGAGCCGACGACGACGTCTGGGCCCTCTCCGACGCCGAACGCCGCTCCCTCGGCATCGAGCCCCTGCCGCAGAACCTGGGCGAGGCCATCGACCTGATGGAGCGCAGCGAACTGGTCGCCGAAACCCTCGGGGAGCATGTCTTCGACTTCTTCCTGCGCAACAAGAAGCAGGAGTGGGAGGAGTACCGCTCCGAGGTGACCCCGTTCGAGCTCCGGAAGAACCTGCCGGTGCTGTAGGCGCAGGTCAGCGTGCATTTCCCGTCGTTACGATGATCCGGGCCAGCGTCGTGGCGACGCTGGCCCGGAGTCGTCTCATCCCTCCTGGGCCGTCTGTGGGCCGTCCGGCGTGGATTCGGCCGCCTCGTACAGCCGGTCCACGGCTTTCCGGGTACGCCCCTCGCTGCTGGGCATCAGGTGCGTATACGTCCGGAGAGTGAAGCCGGGATCAGTATGGCCGAGGTAGCTGCTCAGGGCCCTGATGCTCTCCCCGGCGTCCAGCAGCACCGACGCGTAGAAGTGCCGGAGCGCGTGCATGCCGTGTTCGCGGGCCGCCTCGTGCCGCTGACCCTTCTCGGGCTCACGGATCACCCCGGCCGCGACGAGTGCGGGCTTCCACACCCGGGTGTTGAAGTCGGTCCGGCGGACCGCGCCGCCCCCTGCGAGGGAGAACAGCAGGCTCTTGGCTATGAGCGGGCCGTCCGGCCGCAGCCAGGGCAGCGTCACCTCCACGGGCGGGAAGTGCTTCCGGTGCTCGTTGAGTACGTGACCGACGCGCTCCGGCAGCGGCACGTCCCGCTCCTTGTTGCGCTTCGGCGGCGCGAAGATCAGGTGCCCGTTGACCACCTTCACCTGACAGGCGACGTGGAGCCATCCGGCCTCGTAGTTCACCTCATCGTCGGGGAGACCGAAGATCTCCCCCTGCCGGAGGCCACAGCCGCCCCCGATGTCGACCATCGCCTGATAGCGCTCGGGGAGCGTGGCGCGCACCGCGAAGACGCGCTCTGTGGGCCATGGGCGTACGCGAGGGGCCCCGCGCTCGGGCGCACGGACCGATCGCGCCTTGCACGGGTTCTTGAGCAGCAGGCTGTCGTCCACCGCAGCGTTCAGGACAGACGAGACGTTCGCGAAGATCACCCGGCGGTACGACGATGCTGGCACTGCCCGCTCGAGCTCGGCCATCCACTCTCGAATGTGTCCGGGCTGAAAGGAGTCGAGCGGGCGCGAGCCCATGTACGGAAAGGCGTGAAGCCTGAGCTGTACGCCCACCGGAACCCGCGTGTTCGGGTCGGTGGTCTGTGCGGCGAGCCACTTCTCGCCGTACTCGCGGAACGTGATGCGTCCGGCGCGTGGGTCGATGTACTGCCCGCGCGACATATCGGCCTCGATGTGGGCCAGCCACTGATCGGCGAGCCGCTTCTGTTTGTCTGGGAACGACTTGCTCTTCTCGGTGCCGTCCGGGCCGATGTACCGGGCGCGGTAACGCATGCCGGTGCCGTACCGGTCGGTCTTGACACGCCGGGGTTTGCCGTCAGCGTCGATCTCGGTCTTGTACCAGCGGTCTTGGATGTGACCTGCCATTGAGGCGGTGGTCCCTTCTCGCATGCACGAGAGCGGGGCGGGACCGTGTGGTCCCGCCCCGCTGGTGGGCGTGCTGGGTGATGTCTGCTGTCAGGCGGCCTCGGGGGCGTCCTTGCGCTCCCTGACGTAGTGCTGGACGTCGGCGGGGTCGTAGCGCAGGTGCTTGCCGATGCGGAAGCCGGGCGGGCCGACGCGCTTCTTACGCCACTGGTAGACGGTCTCCAGGGGGACCTCGAAGAGCTCCGCGATGTCGTCGGGGGTGAGGTAGCGATCCGGGAGTCCGGCCCGAAGGGTGGTGCGGGGGTCGGCCTGGGCGGTGGTGGTTGGACTCACCTGGCCCTCCTGATGGGGCTGTCGGGATGGGCGAGCAGGGCGGCGGGCTGTCCTTGGTCGGGGGCCGCTGCCCTGAGTTCGAGGGGATGCCGTTGTTCGTGTCTGTCCGAAGCGCGGGATTCTGCGTCACCGCGTCATCTGCGTCATTCGTGTTCCTGACCTGGTGTTTTGGGTGACGCAGAGGTTTTGGGGTGCGTCATCGGGTGACGCAGGCGTGCGTCATCCGATGACGCGGGTGACGCGGGGTGACGCAGCTCCGGCCCTCCTGCGTCACCGTTGTAGTGGCTGGTCACGGGTCGTTTTCCACCCTCGGGTGACGCAGGTGACGCAGCGTCTCTCCTCTTCGGACAAGAGAAGGGGGGATGTCTGTTGTGGTGATGGCTCAAGGCGTGAAGAAGGAGCCGCTTCGCGCGCGACCATTGGGCGGCGCGTTGCGCCGAACAGCAAGAAGAGCACCCGCCGCGTGGTGCTCTTCTTGCTTGTTCGCGCGGTCGTGGGGTGCCGGTCAGAGGATCGGCTCTTGCTGATGCGGCGGCGGGGTCGGTCGTCGGGTCATCTCGATGTAGCGGCCCTCCTTGGTGCGGCCCCAGTCGATCAGGACGCCACGGGCGGCGAGGGTCGGTTGGAGTCGCTTGAGGCGGTCGGAGAGGACCTTGCCGGTGGTGGGCCAGCCCTTGGGCAGGGGGCGGAAGTCGTCCCCGGTGTACAGGCCGGTGAGGCAGTGCAGCCACTCGGAGGAGGTCATCCGGATTTCCACGCCCGGATCGATGCTGGCGGCGTGCTTCAGCACCGTCTGGGCCAGGAGGTCTCCCTCGATGACGTCGTCGTTGAGGTCGTCCAGGCAGGTCCGGTAGGCGTTGAGCGCTCCGAGGCCGGTCGCCGCGTCGAGCTGGGCGCACAGGTGGGCGAAGTCGGCCATCCGCAGGTCGGTGGGGGTCTCGGCCTCGGCCGCCCGGACCTTGACGGTCAGATCCAGGAGGGACCCGAGGACGACGGGCAGGACCTCTTCGAACTCCGCCCACAACTCGGCCTCGGTCCGCCGGAGGCGGGGGCGTTCCAGCCGGAGGGGGAGGAGGCGTTCGGCGAGGTCGGGGCGGATGACGCCCACGTCGATGCCGGTCAGCAGCATGGGGCGGCGGTAGCGGGCACGGACCACATCGCCATCGGTGTAGAGGGCGCGCTTGATGGTCTCGGCGCCGGTGACGATGCAGCACATCAGGTCGGACAGGTCCGGCGCCAGGTGCGAGAGGTTGTCCAGCGCGGTGACCCAACCGGCCGCCACGGCCGCGATCAGGTTTTCCTCGTCTTTCGGAGCGCGGCGCAGGTCGCAGCTCATGCCCTCGATGATCCTCACCAGCATCCGCCCGCCGGTGGACTTGCCCGCGCCCTGGGGGCCGGTGAGGAAGGGAGCGGGGACGGGCACGGACGGCCCGAGGCAGCCGATCAGCCAGGCGATGGCCAGGCACTCGGTCTCCGCGCTGGCGAAGTTGCACAGCCTGAGCAGGAGGTCGATGCCTTTGCCGTCGGTGTCCTTGGCGGGCGGGGGGAGTTCGCCGGTGAGCTGGGTGCGGCGCCAGCACACCTCGCGCGTGTCGGGGATGGCGATGTCCCAGCCAGTGGGGTGGATGCGGACGGACTTTCCGTCGCTGCGGCCCAGGTCAAGCCACGTCGCCCCGTCGAATCCGGGCGCCACGCGGATGTGGACGGTTTGTACGTCCTCGTCCATCGCGAGTGCTTCGATTAAGTCCAACGCCTCCTTGAGCGCGGTCCCGTTGAAGACGCCGTGGCCGTCGTGGAAGAGGCCGACCATGAGCTCCTGGCGGTGGCTGCCCGAGGTGCCCTGGGAGCGGATCGGGCGGGCCACGGGGTGGCCGTTCTTCTGGGCGAACACGGTTCCGTCGGCGGTGCGGAAGTACCGGAAGTGCTGCTGCGCGTAGTCGGCGATGACCTCGCGGGCCGGGGTCTTGTCGTCGTCGGACATGGTCACAGTCCCAACTTCGCGCGGGCGTTGGTCCAGGCGTCGGTGCAGTGCCGGGGCGATTCGCCCTTGGCTTGAGCGGCGGTGAACAGCCGAACGATGTGGGTGTCGGTCAGGCAGCCGCACCGGCCATGGGCGGCCAGCACGGCGAGGAACGTCTGGTACACGGTGGTATGGACCGCGCTGCGGGCATCGGTGATGCGCTGCTCCGCCATGGTGATGCCGCGCTCCAGATAGGAGGGTGTGCGGTGGCGGCACTCTCCGCCTCCTGCCGGTGCGGGCGTAGTGACGGCGCGCGGTGCCGCCTGGGCCAGGGTGGGGCTCTTCGTGGCCAGCGCGCGTACGGCCGCTGGCAATGCCGTCGTGGGGCCGGTGCCGGGGCCGAGCCAGCGGGCGTAGGCCATCGTGGACTTGAGGTCGACTCCCTCGCGGACGCCGTTCACCGAGCGCATGGCGCCCTGGTAGATCCAGTGCTCCCCGCGGGTGGTGGGCACGGTCCGGGTGGGTGGGAGGGTCTGGTGGGCCCAGGCGATGGCTTCCGGGTTGTCGAGGTCCACGACGGTCAGTCCGGCGCCGCCGGGGTGGTAGGCGACGGCCACCGCCAGGCGCCAGGCGCGGGCCCAGGCCGGGGAAGTGATCACGGCAGGGTCGGTGGCGGCGGCTGCCCAGGCATGGCAGACGGAGGGGCACTGGCAGGGGCCGGGGGCCTTCATGTTGGGCCTGCCGCCGCACGCGTTCCCCGCGCAGGTGCGGCAGTTCCCGAACGGCACCTTGCCCTGGCGGAGCGGCAGCACCGGCACACCGGTCTTGGCCAGTTCGAGTGCGGTTCGTAGGTGGTCGTGGGCGGGGTGGTCTCGCCGGATGGGGGCGGGTTGGGCCATGCTTGGGGTTCTCCTGTTCCGTTGTGGATGGGCAGGGGAAGCCGGGGCGGCGGGCTGTCCTTGGTCGGAGGCCGCCGCCCCGGGCGTCAACGTCGGGCGGGGTGGTTGTCCTGGCGTGTGAAGGTGTCGTACTGGCTGGCGGTGATCAGGCCGTTGTCGCGCCAGTCGGCAAGCAGGTCTGTCTGTCCCTTGTGGGGAACGCATTTTGCGCCGGGTGAGCCGATCAAGACGATGAGACTTCCCGGGGCGTATGGAACTTCCATGCGGTGGGTGTTCCTCACTTCTTTGAGCGGATGAGCTTGAGGGTGATGCCGCCGACGCCGAGGGGTCCGGCGGTGGCCCCGGCGATCACGGTTGCGGTGTGGGTGGCGACGTCCAGCAGCCAGCACAGGGCGGCGGCCAGTCCCCAGCCTCCGGCGACGACCGCCCCGGCGATGGCGAACGGGATCAGGACGCGCTGCCAGGGGAAGCCGGTCGGGGTGGTGTCGTTGATGACGATGACGACCGGCTGGCCGGTGGCCTGTGCGCGCTGGTAGACGTCGGCGGGTATGTGTGGGGCGAGGTTCCCGGGGATGGTGTGGTGCGGGTCGGGTTGCTGCATAGCCGCCTCCGGGGCCGTTTGGTGCAGGTGGTCGGGGTGTGTCAGCCGATGCGGCTGAGGGAGTCCGCGAGGGACTGGAGGGCGTCGTTGATCGTGGGGGCGGCGCCGGTGGAGGCGAGGCAGAAGCCGAAGAGGGCGGCGATGGTGGCGCCGCCGGGGCCGAGGTGGCGGTTGCGGAGCATGAGGGCCAGGAGGGCTCCGAGGAGGAGTACGGAGGACAGGGAGACGATCACGGCGGATCCTTACTGAACGTGATGAGTGAGGCTGTCTGGGTGTGGGGGTCCCACGGTTCTTGTGGAAGGGAGTTGAAGCCGCGGCAACCGCCTAAGGGGTGGATTCGTGGGCGGCTGTGTGGGACTCCCACAGACCCCACATGCAGGTCACAGGCCCCCACAGGGTGTGGGACCCCCACAGGGCCTGTGGGGGTCGTTGTGGGGGGTGTGGGGGTCTGGGCGTGGGAGGGGGCCGGTTACCGTGCGTCGCGGTAACGGTGGATGGCTTCGGCGAGGGTTTCGGCGAGGTAGCCGGTGCGCGGTTCGCTCTTGCCGACGCGGACGGTGCCTTTGCCAGGCCGTTCGACGCCGACCGCGCGCAGGATGCGGCCGAGTTCGGTGCCCAGCTCGGTGGCGCCGAGGCCGAGTTGTTCGGCGAGGTCGGCGGTGTGCATGCGCCCGCCCGCGGCCGTCACCGCGTCGTATGCCTGCTCGAGCAGGGGCGGCACGCGGTTGGGCTCGTCCTCGGGGGTGTCGCTGGTCTCCTGGGGTTCGGTGCGGCTGTAGGAGAGGTTGAGGCCGCGGGGCCGTTCGCGACGGGTGTGGTCGGGTTCCTCGGTGGTGCCGTAGGTCTGATCGATCTCGGCGAGGAACCGGGCCGCGAGCTCATCCGGGTCATCCTCGGCCCGGCGCTGGTAGGACAGGTTCAGCGACCTGTGCCGACGCTCGCTGTCGTCGCCGGACGCAAGCTGTTCGGGCTTGTCCAGGACGGCGGTCGCCGTACCGGCCGCGCCGGGCGCCTGGTCGTCGCCGGGCTCGCCGTTCCTGACGGCCTCGGCGGCTGTGGCCAGCCAGCCTGCCCGCGCCGGGCTCCACCGCTCGCGGTAGTCGGCCCCGGCCGCCTCCACCGACACGGAGTCCAGGGTGGGGCGGCGGTCGTTGGTCGCGAGGACCACGCGGCGCACCATGGACGGCAGAGACTTCCAGCCCTTGAACTCGGTAGGGGCGAAGCCGTTGGCGCCGCTGTCGCCGATAATGCCAGCGCCCTTCTCGTTGAGCTGGGTGCTGTCGATGCGGACTTTGGGGAAGAGCTTGCCGACGTTGTGGCCGGAGTTCTCGCCGGAGGTCAGCGCGAGGGACAGCGGGGAGAACCGCTTGACCACGGTGTCGCCGATCGTGTTGAGGTTGCCGTCCACGGCGGTGAGCACCTTCCGGATGCCCATCGCGCGGGTGGTGCGCATGACTTCCTTGATGAGCTCGGCCAGCTGCCGCTTCTCCGGCTCGCGCCGGTTGTTGGCGTGTGCCAGAGCCTCGGCACCTTCATCGATGACGATCTCGATCTGCGGCAGCTCCGGGGAGATGGGCAGGAGGGTGGTGTCCTGCTGCCGCATCAGCTTCTGGTACCGCAGCTGGCGCGCCTTGTTGATGCGCAGTGCGGCCTTGAGCATCCGGATCGCTTCCTTGGGCGTGGCCGCGAGCCAGTCCACCCCCGACCTGGTGCCAGCCGGGGCCGGGTTGTCGGGGTCGTCGGGCTCGATGAGCCCTTGTGCCTCCAGCCAGGGAGTGACCCAGGGGATGCCGATCGCGCCCTGCTTGAGGTCGATGACCCAGGTCAGGACGTCGGTGCAGCGGGCGAATCCGGCGAGGATGACGTCCATGAACGTCGACTTGCCCGACCCGGGCGGGCCGAGCAGCAGCGCGCACGCCTCCCGGAGGAAGACTCGGATGTCCTCCCCGTTGGGGCGCAGGCACCAGGGAATCCCGGTGAGGATCGACAGGGGGCTGTAGTCGTCGGGGTAGGGCCTTTCCTCCCGCATGATGTTCTTGGTCATCACGTCGAAGACGACCAGTCCTTGTGCGGCGCCTTCCTCGACGTGGACGGTGCAGCCGAGCGGCAGGCGGGCGTCGGCGGCCAGGGCTCGGGAGCGGGAGCTGATGCGGTCCCAGGTCACCCCGCCGCCGGGCAGCTCGGCCTCGACGGAGTATCCGGCGCCGGTCTCCCAGAACTCCACCGCGACGACCTTCACGTCCGCCATGCAAACCCGGCGGACGCGGTCCTGCCACTCGGCGGCGATCGTGCGGCGGCGGCCGTCCATCTCAGCGGCGGCGGCTCGCGCTTCGGCGGTGAATCGCTCTTCCTCGGCGGCTTCTTCCCAGGCGGCGGTGTGGGAGGCGGCTGCCCCGATGCCCACGCCGAGGGCGGTCAGCGATCCGGCCGCCGCCCACGACAGTGGCCCGTGGGCCATGGCCCAGGTGGTCCAGCCTCCGGCTACCAGCCAGGAGGCGGCGCGGGCGACGGCGGTGCGGAGGGTGAGTTTGCGGCGGACGCTGTGGCCGATGCCGTGGCCCACGGCTCCGGCGGCGCCGATCAGCAGCGGCCAGCCCTCGGGCATGCCGGTCGCGGTGCCCAGCAGCGCGGCCGCCGCCACGCCCGTGGTCGCGGACAGGGCGCCGGTGATGGGGCCGTGGCTGCGGGCCCAGTCTAGCGGCGGCAGCGTGCTGTTGGCGCCGGGGGTCTTGGTCTTCTTGGTGCTGGCGAGGTTGAGTTCCTTGTGGCTGCGGCGTTCTCGGCGCATCGTCTTCTCTGTCACCTGGGGACTCCAGACGGAAAAAGGGGCCGGGCCCGCACACCAGCGGTGTACGGGCCCGTGCGGGATGGCGGTGAGGGGCTACTGGTTGTTGGTGGTGTCCCAGCCCTCTTCGGCGTTGTTACGGGGCTCCTCGTGGCGCCGGATGTCCTGCTCATGGACGGTGCGGAAGGTCGTGAACGCGTCCTCGGCCTCATCTATGGCCAGTTGCAGCGCCTCGTAGATCGCGTCGAGCGAGGTGCCGACTTCCGGCTCCAGCGGGAATTCCTCGTCCGACTTCTGGGCGAGGATCGCGAAGGTGTTCGCCACGCTCGCCAGGGCTTCGGGGAAGCCCTTGATGGTGTCGTGGACGTGCATCATCCCGTCGGGGTCGTAGTTCTTCGCCGCGGCTTCCATCTCGGATGCCGTCTCGTTGAACAGGAAGCCGGGCCCGGCGGTGGTGGACATGGTGGTGGAACCTCCTGTGCTGGTGCCTGCGTAGGCGTGATGGCTGCGGGGAGCCCGGCGGACCTTCGCCGCGATCGGCTCCTCGTCCTCGTCGGCGGCGGCGTTTTCGAGCGTGGTCTTGTGCTCGGCGCGGATGGTGATGTCGCGGTCTTCCCGGGCCCACCGCGCTGCGGCGGCCAGCCGGGCGTAGACGCGCTGGCCCGGCCACATCAACCAGCGCCAGCGGAGACGGACACCGATCGGGTGGGTGATCATCCCGATGGTGAAGAACGGCACGCTGATCGCGGCGGCCACGATCTTGCGGCCGTAGCAGCGCAGCGCGGAGGCGGTCAGCCGCCGCCACAACCGCCACCGGGCCCACGCACGTTTCCGCAGCTCCCGCATCCCGGCCAGCCGCCGCGCGGTGCGCTCATCCTTGGCCGTGCGGACGTGTGAGCGCATCCGGCGCATGGCCTGCCGCATCCGCTCCCGAGCCGAACCCACCAGACCCCTGATGCCCCCACTCCTGGTACGCGGGTTGCGGCCGCCAGCCGTCTCAGACCTCGGGGACTTGGACAAGCCCAACCGCTTGTGGCCCGATCCCGCCCGGCCGCCGGAGGGTGCTTTGCCCCTGGCAGCCCGTTGATCGGCCCTTCGGGCGGCCTTGGCCGCGCGCCGGGCGTCGCTCAGGTTGCGCCGGTCAGCGGTGTCCTGACGGCGCCGCTCCGCACGCGTGGGGGCAGCCGCCTGCCGCTCCGCACGGGCCGCCCTGACCGCGCCGAACGCGCCCTTGACGCCCCTGGGGTTGCGGCCAGCTTCAGCCGCCCGGAGCTTGGCCGCCTGACCTGCCGCGCGCAGCGACCGAGCTCCACTTCGGCTCGGACTGCCCGGAGACGTACGGAGGCCGCCTCGGCCCCGGAGACCGGTACCGCCATGGCTCGCGCTGGAGCCGTGCCAGGCCCGGGCGCCGCTTGCCCCGAAGCCGATACGACCGGCGCGGGGGCCGGTCTTCCCACCTCGGGGGCCTCTGCCAGCCCGGTTTGTGCGCTGTTTGGCTGCTGACCGGTGGCGCAGGGCTGCGACGCCGGCCGCGGTCGCCGCGATGCCAGCGGCTGCCAGCCCGGTGACCGGGGCTCCGGCGGTGAGGACGGAGGCGGATACGGCGGCCACGGTGCTGTTGGCACCGATGACCGTCAGCGGAACGGCGGGAAGGCCGCCCGGTGTGTGCGCCAGCCCACCACCCGGAGCATCCCGTTCGGCCGCCGGGGCGTGGTCGGGTGTGGGAGGTGCGTCGGGGAGCTCTTCGTCCTCGGTCGCGGTCTCGTCGGCGGTCAGGATGGTGTCGGACACTGGTCACACTCCTCTCCAGGAGCAACAAGGGCGGCCCTGGCCGGGCCTGGACAGCGGGCCGGGGCCGCCCGGCGACGTCACTTGGAGTCGTTGAGGTAGGCCGCCAGGGCCAGGAGCGCGGTGGCCAGTTGCGTTTCGGTGGTCAGCGTGGCGGGGTCGTGGCTCTGGTGGGCGATCTGCGCGTTCTGGATGTGGTCGTACGCCTGGGCGGCCAGCTCATCCGGCCGCAGACGCTTCAGCTCGCGGACGGAGGTACGGCCGGAGAACAGCCGAGCAATCACCGTAGGGTCCTTCCTGTCATCAGGGCTGGTGGAGAACTGGGAATCGGGTGGCTGCGGGTCAGGCAGCGAGGCTGAGCGGATGTGCGCAGGTCACGCACGCTCCGAGTGAGGTGGGGATCACGTATCCGGCATCGCGTCGGCAGCTAGGGCAGGTGCGGCGGGCAGTGTTCGCCTTGGCCAGCGCTGCCCGCTTCGCCGGGGTCATGGGCCGGACGGGCTTGGCGCGGTCGATGCGGTACAGGTACGCGACCAGCGGCCCGCGCTTGCTGCGGGGCCGCTGGAGCTCCGCGACGACGTCCTGTCCGCCGGGGCGCAGGTTCATCGCGCCCAGCTGTCGGCGCGTGGCCAGCCCGTCCGGCGCCAGGTGCCATCGGTAGACCGGCAGGGCGGTCATGAGCGGTCGGTGCCGTTGACGCCGGTCAGGGCGCGCGGCTGGTGCGCGGTGAGCTGCGCGGCGCGCGCGGCACGGAAGTCGCGCAGCCAGTTCCGCGCGTTCCCCGGGTCCACCGAGCACCGCTCGGCCAGCTCCCCGGCGCTTGGCTCGGCCCCGTTCCCGGTGGTGACCTGGGACAGGTAGAGCTGCCATCCGGCTTGCTTGGCCTCGGACTTGAACACCGGGTCCGGATCGCCGCTGGCGTGCTCGGCCACGTCCCCCAACAGCCGGTCCCGCAGCGCGGCGGCCTCCTCGATCTGGTCCCTGACTTGCCTCAACGCGGTCTGTGTCTCGCTGTAGGCCCGCTGGGAGGCATCGGTGTCGGTGGTAAGCCGCTTCAGCCGCTGCTGCTCGCCTTCGACGGTGGCGCGGATGCGGTCGGCTTCCTGCTGCGCGGCAGCGATCAGGTCATCCGCGCGCTTCCGCGCGGCCTGCTCGGCCTGCCGCGCAGCCTCCACCGCACCATCCACACCCTGCCGCTGCTCGAGCAGCGCGGTGTGCTCATCGCGGGCCGATTCGAGTTCGAGCCGCGCGGCGTCCAGGGCGTCTTCCGCGCGCTGCCGCGCGGCCTCGGCCTCTTTCCGCGCGGCATCCGCGCGCTGCTGTGCCGCCTCGGCTTCCTGCCGCGCGGCATCCGCGCGCTCAGCCAGAGCCGAGGACTCCAGCCGCTGCGCGGCCGGGGTAATTGCCAGTTCCTCGATCAGCGCCAGCACCGCAGGCGTGTCCGCGTAGTTCAGGCGGGCCACCTCATCCGCCCGGGTGAGCGCGGCCAGGCGGCGGACCAGGGCCAGTGACTGGCCGGTGTCGGTGGCGACATCGGCACGATCCAGCGCCTTCTGTGCCCGGCCCCGCAGCCGCCGCAACCGGTGCCGCGCCCGCCGCGAGCTCCCGCTGATTGGCCCGGTTTCCAGGGCCAGGCGGAGCCGGTAGACGCGGTGCGCGGCCCGCTGCGCCAGCGCGGCGCGGGCGACACTGGAGGAGGAGGTGCGAGCGTTCAGGCCCAGCAGCGCGAACAGTGAGGCCCAGGCGTGCTGCCACAGCAGCACCACCAGCCGGACCGGGCCCGGCCGCCCACCCGTCTCGTCCTCGTCGGGGCGCTTGTGGTGGAGCTTGCTGCGCAGTTGCAGTTCGATCAGCCAGGCGGCCAGGCCGGGGATGGCGGCCAGGACCGGGCGGGCCCACCAGTTCGGGGCATGGACGGCATTCATCGCGGCGGAGAAGGACACCAGCAGCCAGGCGGTGCGGTGCATCAGCCGCAGCTCCGGCGTCCACCCCACCTCCGGATCGGCCGCCCGGTACATCATGACCAGCAGCGTCATCTCGGCCGCGTCGAACACCGCGATGAACGCCACTGCCAGCACCGGCATCAGCCCCGCGGTGCCGGTGGCGAACCCCCACAGGCCGTGAACGGAGACCGCGACCCCGCCGAGGGCGACGACGGCCTGGGGGCCGATCCCGGACAGCCACACCGACTTTCGCAGCCGCCCCACCGCCCACGCCGCGAGCGCGAGTACCAGGACGGCGGCGGCCAGCGGAGCGGCCCAGGACAGCCAGCCCGGCGCGGCCGGGAACAGCTCGAACAGCCAGGAGGTCATCGGACGCCTCCCACCAGGGCCAGTATGGCCGCGACCAGGGCGGCGGCAGTGAACGCGGCACCGGCGGCTCGGGTGAGGTCCACCGCGCGCTGGAGCCGGTCGAACTTGCCCACCGCCAGCCGGGACAGGCGGGCCACATGCTCGGCCAGGTCATCGGCGAGCAGGGCCGCGCGCAGTTGCTCGGCGCGCAGCGTCGCCCACAGCGGGAAGCCCTTCAGGTGGGCGCCACCGAGGTTGGGGCGGACCGCGGCGAGCAGCATGGCGATCGAGGCCACTAGCAGCCCGACCCCCACGGCGCCGACGGCCAGGGCCGCCGGGTGGAGGTGGAGGCTGGTAGCGACCGTCCACACCCCTGCCAGCAGGGCGCCATCGAAGGCCAGCAGCAACGACGCCTTGCTGTCGGTGCGGCCGATCTCCATCTTCACCTCCGCATGCGCGGCGACCAGCACGGTGTCGGCACTCGGGGCTGTCATCGTCTCCGGAGTCACCTCGCACCTCCCTCGGCGTCGAGGTCGGTGCCACGGCGGCCGTCGCGGCGGCCGTTGGTGGTGCGGTAGGCGGGGGTGAGGGTGTGGGTGAGGGACCAGCCGCCACCGGTCTGCTTGACCCCGTACATCACCTCATCCGCCACCCGCAGCGCCGCCGACAGATCGACAGCCGGGCCGGGGACGTGGAGGTAGGCGCCGATGGAGGCACCCAGGGGCAGCGGCAGCCCCTCGTAGGTGACCGTGGAGCACAGCCACTGATGCAGGTGGGTCAGCTCTCCGCGCAGTGTCTCGACGTCCGCACAGCGGATCGCGGCGGCGAACTCGTCCCCGCCCAGCCGTGCCACGGTGCCCAGGGGCTCGGCCCACTCGGCCAGGCGCCGACCGGTCTCGCAGATCGCGGTGTCGCCAGCCGCGTGCCCGTGGACGTCGTTGACCTGCTTGAAGCCATCCAGATCAATCACCAGGGTCGCCACCACGTCCCGCCGGGGCCTGCGGAGTATCCGGGCGGCGCTCTTCTCGAACGCGGCCCGTCGCGGCAGGCCGGTCAGGGCGTCACGTTCGGCGCGGTCGATCAGGCGGTGCTGCCACAGCCCGTGAACGGCCCACCCGGCGGCCAAAGGGGCGGCGGCGGACAGGGCGGTGAGGGTGTGACTCATGACCGGCCCCTGTTCTCCCGCCAGGCGGCGGCCTCGGCCTCGGAGAGAATCCGGCAGTGCCAGACATGCACCCGGATGCCATCGATCACCGTGTCGACGTCGGTGTGCTGGTAGGTGCCGTGTCCGGGGTCATTGGTGTGTTCAGTGATGTCGGCGTCCAGACGGGCCGCCCACGCCCTCACGTCCTCAGCGGTGGGGACGTTGAGGCGGATCTCACCGCCGTACCGCAAACGCGCCTCCTTCAACGGCAGGTCGGCATGCTGAGTCACCAGCTCCCGAGCCACCTCGCCGGTACGCCGCAGGGCCCGCTCATCAGCGGCGATCATCTCCAGCGGCGATTGCGCGGCTGCGGTGTTGGTCGCGCTCACGCTGCCACCGCCTTCGGCGCGGTCGCGGTCCGGCTGGTGTTGCGAGCCGGGCGGGGGAGGCGGCCGATGCTGGGGAACAGCGTGGGGGCGTGGGCCTCGATGGCCTCGGCGGCGATCCGGCTGACGCTGTCGACCAGTTCGGGGTCGTCGGCGAGGATGTCACGGGCCGCGTCGAGGCGGGCCGCGCGCTCCTCGGCGCTCTCTCCCTCCTCGCCGAGCCACAGCTCAAGTGGGGTGCCGAGGGCGAGTTCAAGGTAGTCGGCGTCCGTGGCCACCTCGTGGTGGCCGATGAAGCTCTTCATGGGGAAGCTCCGAAGTCATCGGATGGGCAGGGGAGACCGGGGCGGCGGGCTGTCGTTGGTCGGAGGCCGCCGCCCCGGCGATGGGGGCAAAGGGGGGTCAGCGGGTGTAGACGTCGCCGCTGACGCTGTGCGCGCTGACGCGCAGGTTGCGGCTGCCGCCAACGCGGATGTCACCGGAGACGGTCTCGGCCCGCAGGAAGCCGGAGGCGGAATCCGCGACTCGGGCCACGACGTCGCCGGAGGTGGTGTTCAGGTCCGCGTCATCGCCGCTGTAGAGGTCCACGGAAATGTCCCCGGAGACCGTGCGGGCGCTGAGCCGATCGGTGACGCGGACGATGTCCAGGTCACCGGAGGTGGTCTGCGCCCGCAGCTCGCAGGCGCCGTTGAGCCGCAGATCACCGGAGACGGAACGGAACTCCATCCGGTCCAGGTAGCCGTTGACTACGGCGTCGGCGGACTGGGAAACCACCGCGAGCGAGGAATGCGACGGCAGGAGCACCCGGGCGCGGATCTCGCTCACCACCGGGCCCTGGATGCCGCCGCCGTGGAAGACGCGGCCGTTGACGATGGTCACACCGGTCATGGACCCGCTGACCACGCTCATGTGCTGCACGGTCCGGTTGCCCCGGATGGTCTGCGTCATCACGTTGCCGGGGATCTCCGGGACTTCGACGGCCATCGTCTGGCCGTCCTGGCGGGCGTGGGCCCGGTGGATGGCGTCGGCGGCCGGGCCGGTGCTGTCCTGGGTGCTCAGGATGACCGAGGCGGCGGTGAGGCTGTCGATGACCTGGGCGTCAACGCTGCCCATCGGCAGGTGCAGGCCCAGCACCACCGGACCGGGCAGGGCCATCTGAAACGTGCGTTCCGTCATGCCGGAACTCCTTGGAAAGAGACGAAGGGAGGGAGCAAGGGGGCCGGGGCGGCGGGCTGCCCTTTGGTCGGAGGCCGCCGCCCCGGCGAGCAGGGCGAAAAATTTCGCGAGCGGCGTTCTATCGCTGTCCGCTACCGCCGCAGGAGCCGCAGGGCTGGCGGGTCTGCGAACCGTTGCCGGTGATGACCCACTGGCCTTCACCGGTGCCGTTGCACGTGGTGCAGCGGATCGGGATATCCATCACTTGACCCCGCTTCCGCCACAGGAACCGCAGGTCCGCCAGGTCTGGCGGGTGACCCCGCCTTCCGAGGTGTCCTCGGTCCGACCGCCAGCGCCACCACAGGAGCCGCACGCTGCCATCAGCGCTCACCCCCGGACCGGACACGCCGCAGCGCCTCGTCCATATCCGGATCGCTGTCACCGGGGTTCGCGGCGAGTAAGCCGCATGCCATGCTGGTGATCACAGGTTGCCTCTCATTCAGGTGCCTGTACGCGGTCCTCGGGGTGCCACCCGGGGGCCGCATCTGTTTTGACCTCTCGTCTCACGAGTGGCCACAGCCACCCGGCAAACCGGCACTGACGTGCTGTTGTCGGGGACTGTGAGCACTGGTGCTCAAGACGTGGTACGAGGTACGTGATCTCTTCCATCGCGTGTGATCGCCTTTTCCGGGAGGCGATGTGCCCGTCGTACGCGGCTCTGGATCTGTGCCTCATCCCGCTCGCCCGAGGAGTTCGCAACTCGGGTTCTTGGCGCGGCGTTTGTTCCCTTAAGCAGATCCGTTCTTTTGAGTCGGTGGCGTGTCCCCCTGCACGGGGTGTGGGGCTCCGGTTGTCGCCGGGCCCGGTCTCGACCGACTGGTCTCCACTCACCTCGGCCGGTGTGGTCACGGCCGTCACGCTGTGGTGGATCACGCTGTTGAGTTGTTGAACAGGTCAAACAGGCACTTCCGGCCCGTCTCGCTGGGCCGTCGCGAAGTGATTTCAGATTGACCTAGGTCAATCTGAAAGTCAAGCCGGTCCACGGATCTTGGATTGACCTAGGACAGCTACGCTCGTGACATGGAGCTAAGCCCTGATGCGCCCAAGCCGACGGCCAAGGAGATCGCCGCGAGGTTCCGAGCGGACATCGCGAACGAGACCTACGGGCCGGGGGACCGGCTGCCAGCAGCCCGCGGGCTCGCGAAGCAGCTCGGCGTCCAGCTCATGACCGTGCAGAGTGCTTATGGACAGCTCCGGTCTGAGGGGCTGGTCATCACCCAGCAGGGGCGCGGAACGTTCGTCCGCGATCCTGCTGTGCCCCTCGGCACCGAATCCGGCAGCAGCCCCGCGTTCACCGCGTTGGCGTCGGAACTCAGCACGATTCACGACACCCTCCGACAGCTTGGTGATCGGCTCGACCGCCTGGAGCGGCTTGTCGAGGGCAACGGAGCTCCGCCCGCTCAATGAGCGTGTTGGCGCGGCTCAGCAGGTTCTCCGCTGTCGCTCGCGCCGTGCGCAGACTCGCCTTGAGCAAGGCGAATTCGGCGGCCGATATGCCCAGTTCAGTGGTGCGGTGTTCGTTGCTCCCTGACATGCCAATGAGCATGCGGGCGCCAACGAAAGAGGACCCGGACAGACTGTCCGGGTCCTCTTTCGTTGCAGGTCAGACGGGTTGACGAGCCCTCAGGTAGCGGTCTCGTTCACCGCGTCCAGCACAGCCGTCCAGGGCAGGTCACGGCCGGACGGCGCCTCACGCGGCTCGTACAACGGCCAGACGTCCGGTCCGTACACAAGCCGTACGTCTGCCTCGCGAAGGGCAGCGAGGTGCCCCCGCCAGGCGGGATGCCGGGCGTGCGCCGCGTTGACACGGGGGAAGACGACGACCGGTAGGCCAATGGTGCCGATCGCCTCGCAGACCTGCGTGAGCGCCTGGTTGTCGGTGACCCCGGTCGCCAGCTTGGCGATGGTGTTCGCGCTCGCCGGGGCCACGACGTAACAGTCCACCTGTGGATGCGGCCGCGCCTCGCCCGGCAGCCGGGGGGCGTCTCGAACGGGGAGGCCTGTCACCTTCTCCAGCCGCTCGACTTCGCCGATGGCCCGTAGCCACTCACCCGCGGTCGGGGTCAGTGTCACGGCCACCTGCCAGCCGCGCGCCAGCGCGGGCTCGACCAGCCCCGTACGCAGCGCCTCCACCCCGCCAGCACCCGTGCCGACGACTCCGAGGACTCCGCGTCCTTCCGTACTCACTGCACCGCCTTGCATCGCTGGGCCATCGCGAACAGCTCGGACGAGCGAGTACCCCCTGTGACCGGGGCCTGTTTGATCAGGTCTCGCAGCGTCTCCCGCACACGAGGATTGTTGCGCACAAGCTGCGGCGACGTACCTTCGGCGGTCCGCAGCTCGGCGAAGGCGTCGTCCCCCTTGCCCGCCAGAGTGAGCGCGCGGGCGAAGTCGATGCGGTGGGACACGCCACGTTCCGGCGGCATGTGGTCCACATCGATGTTTCCGCGCTCGACGACGTAGGAGACGTTCTCAAGGTCCAGTTCCGCCGACAGCCTGTGCAGTACGACGTTCGTCGGCCCGAAGCTGGTCTGCCAGTGGTTCTCATCCGAGCCCAACCGGTTGGCCAGAGTCTCGGCCCGGCCGAGCAGGTTCGTCGCGGTCGCTCGGTCCTGGTGCCGCGCTGCCGCGATGGCTGCACGCAGGTGGATCATCCCCAGCAGACTCAGCGCGGCCGGGTCGTCCTCCTCTATGCGTGACGACAGCCACACCGCCGTGGTCTCGCCGAGCTCCATGGCGTCGTCGTATCGGCCGTTGGCCAACAGCGCATGCGTCCCCGAGCGGGCCGCCGACGCCAGCACAAGGGGATCACCCGACTCGTCCGCTGCCCGCATGGCCCGCTCGGCTGCGAGCCACGAGATATCGGATTCGCCGATCTTCGCGAGCGTCGTCGCGGCGAGATGGTGAGTGCGGGCGGAGACCGCCCAGCAGTCGCGCCGCTCTTCCGGTGAGCGCGCGGCCCGGTCCTCCAGCTCCTGGGCCGTTTGAAGAAGACCGGGGAGCGCGGCCACCACCTTGCCGAGGTGGCCGGTCTGGTAGTCGTTCCAGCGCTGCTCCACGATCGAGACGACCGGCCCCGGCACCGGTAGTTGTGCCTCGGCTTCCGGTCCGAAGAGCAGCCGAGAAAGGCGACGCGGGCTCATGAGCGCGTCACGCACGGCGGGGACGTCGTCCTGCTGCTTCTCGTCCTCCAGCAGCGAAGTCTGTCCGATCAGGTCTCCGAGCGGCACCCGCAGGACGCGCGCTAGCTCGGCAAGCTTGTCGATGCGAGGCGGCTTCCGGCGACCCCGTTCCACCTTGGCCAGCCAGTCGGTGCTGTGGCCCACCAGCCCGGCCAGGACCTCCTGGGTGTAGCCGCGGCGGTTGCGGTAGAAGGCGATCCGTTCCCCGATGCTGAGGTGATCTCCAAGACCACGCATTGCGTGCTGCCTCCTGGCGTCTAAGGCTTCCCTCACGGTACCGATCCGCCCAAGGGGACGGACAGGCGCTCTGCTCTGTCGTTCGATGTGGATCCAGCATGAGCAGATCGGGAGGCGGGGACCCGGACAGTCTGTCCCGGTCCCCTGTGTCACGGCGCCTATTGAGGGATGGGGACCACTTCTACGTCAACATCCGCATTTTCCAGAGCATTTATTGCTCGCATTAGAGCCACCTGGGAAAACGTGAATAGATTTGCCCGCGACACCGTGGCGTCTCGTTTAATGGCAATTCCGTAGATGAGTTTCTTGGGCTTGGTGGCCGGGTCGTATGGATGTTTTAGGCTTCGCTCGCGAACCCTCTCGAGCAGCTTATTCCGGGCCTCTCGGTCCGATCTGAGTGCGTCTATCGACGTCCAGCCTTGCGCGAATAGGTGACTGAGGGGAGCAGAGCTAGAGGCCCTCTTGACGTGAATCAGCTCGTTCTGTGGGCCGATTATGTCGCACCCCTCAATGCCGTGCGGATGCAGCTTGGTATGGATCCTTCTGCGGTCCAGGCAAACCGCCCCTGGGATCAATTTGGCAGCCTCAAAGTTGTACGTCTCTTCGTCCTGCCATTCACTCTTCCATTTTGTCAGTGCGATTGAGGGTTTACGTGCAAACACCTCGTCTAGTCGATTCCTTAGAAAATTCAAGTAGTTGTCGCCAACCTCGAACCAGCGCCCTTGATGATAAAAGTAGTGGTCGGAATCGAGGGGTGCTTCAAAGGCCAGCCACTTATGGGCCTTTACCTGCCTGCTTGCCTTCTCCTGGCCCGATGCGTCTGAGCAGATCTGTATGTAGCCCGCTCGTAAGGCTTCGAGCTTTTTGTTCGGGCTGAGCCTTGAAAGTCGATCCAATACAGCAGAAATGTCCAGATCTTCAATAACTTCGAATCGGTCGGACGCGATTTTGATACGGTACGAGTGAGCTGCGTGCTCGTGCTCCTCGCATTCGGCGGGCAGTGTGAGGGCTAGTGGGCTTCCGTCGTTCGAGGCGAGTGCGGCAGACAGTCTGTCTTCTAGTTCACTCACTTTCTTGTTGCTGGATTTCAATGCCCTTATCTGGTCGATGAAGCCAAGCTCGGGGACAGGTGAAGCCGTATCGCTGACCCTTGTTATTTCTTTGAGGTCGCCAATTAGATCTGCTGGCCGTGTTCCGAGGGGAATTTTGAGAGAGTCTGCGGCGGCAATAGTTACTTTGCGCGACTTCGACCTATTGAAGGTCATGGAGACCGTACCCAGGGTTCCGGCTAGGCGACTTACTATCTCGCCGTAATACTCAATCCCGAATCCGCGGATTGACTGTCCTCCGGCAACGCTACTGCGGTCCACCCTTGCCCGGCTATCCATGATATTGCGGGTAATCTGTCGGATGTAATCCGGCTCGACTGATCGTATGGAAAACGAAAGGCCGAAACCCGGGTCGATTCTAGAAGGGTCGATCAGGAGGTGTCCCATTCCGTACGTGATGGCATAGGGGCCTCCCGGGATAGCAATCAGAATCGCGCCTGCTGCGGCAACATTGGATACCTTTGCGTTCTTCCCAGTAAGGGATTTGAACGTCGCGCACCAGTCTGCCTGGTTCTTCTTCCCCATGATTCCCCATGCTGTTATGGCGGGGAGTTGTTCTATCTGGGTGAGCTCGAGCGTGAAATCTGGACTGTTTGCGTAGTAGTCGACGAGTGCACTCTGTAGCGCGGCCTCATTGAGTTCTGTGTCAATCAGCCTGTAGAGGGTAGTCCGGCGCACGGTGTCTGTGGTGTTGCGTGCCATATCGGACATGAGCTCACCCTTCTGTTCTATTGACCAGAATCGGGCGATAGTACATGCAACCTGACTGCTTGGCACTCGAACAAGCTATTCGAATGAATTGTGTGGTTGGGCGAGTTGGATGGCGGCAGCGGAGTGCGTGGTGTGCTCCTGCCTCAGCGGAGAACCATCGAAGATGGCTAGCAAGCCCCTTGTTGGCCTGTCAGTTTCATCTCGGTCGGGTGGTCCGCTAGGTGGCAAGATCGGTCACGCGCCTCGTTGGGGCCGTCGGTGGGCCGTCCGAGGGGGCCCGACGACGACCAACAACGACCAACGACGACCGTGCCGACCCCGCTCGGAAGCGGCTCCGACAGGGTGCCCCCAGGCGGCGGATCCGCGCCATGACTTTCTGCGCAACAAGAAGCAGGAGTGGGAGGAGTACCGCTCCGAGGTGACGCCGTTCGAACTGCGGAAGAACCTGCCGGTGCTGTAGCCGGTGCTGTAGGGGCGGGCCAGGGCGGCAGTCCGTGGCCGGGGTCCGCGGGTCAGGGGGACGTACCGCCCCGCGTCCGGGCGGGCCGGTGGGCGCGGTCGACGGTGCCGTCGGCCACGGCGAGGGGTGTGACGGCCAGGATCAGGGCGGCCGTCGCCGCGAGGGCGCCGCCCACTCCCAGCGCCTGGGAGGCCAGGCCCACCGCCACGGCTCCGGCTCCGGTACCCGCGTCGTAGGCCATGTTCCACACGGTGCTGGCCGTGCCGTGCCCCTCGGGGCCGGCGCGACGGAACATCACCACCAGGGTGTCGTTCTGCAGGGCGCCGAAGCCCACGCCGTACACGGTCCCCGCCGCCGTGGCCAGCACGGCCGGTCCAGGAACGCCGCTGACCGACAGGGCGAGACCCCCTGTTCCGAGGGCGCAGGCCAGCACTCCGGGGACCAGCAGGCGCCCCGCCCCGGCGCGGTCGGCGAAGGCTCCGGCCGCCCAGCGGCCCGCGATCATCGCCGCGGACAGGGCGAAGAGTGCGCTGGGCGCGGCCGTACCGCCCTCCAGGGCGAGCGGGAGGAACGCGGTCACCCCTCCCAGGGCGCACGCCGAGACGATGAGCGTCGCCCATGGCCCGGCCAGGGGGCGCAGGCCTCCCGCGGGACGGTCCGGGCCGCCGTGCGCCCGGAGCCGGTGGGGTTCGGACGGTCCCTCCTCGACCCGCTGACCCGACATGAGCCCGGCCAGCGGGGCGGCCGCGACGCTCAGGGCGCCGGTGACGGCGAAGACCACCGTGAAACCGAACCGCTCGGCACACCACACACCCAGGGGCAGACAGATGACCTGGGGCAACCCCACCGCGATGCCGTACCGGCCCACCGCCCGGCCCCGCTGCCGGGCCGGCACCAGCTCGGCCACCAGCGCGCTGCCGGCCACCGCGACCATCCCGAAACCGATGCCCCGCACCGCCGAGACACCCAGGACCCACCCCAGACCGGAGGACAGGGGGTAGGCGAAGGTGGGCAGGCCCAGCAGCAGGGCCCCGGCGGCCAGCAGCCGGCGCAGCCCGTACCGGCGCAGCAGCCCGCCCATGACCAGCTGCACGCCCACCGTGCTGGCCATGGTCACTCCGGTGGCCGCTCCCACGCCGCCGGGTCCGGAACCGCCCTTCGCCGACCACAGGGACACCACGGACAGCAACGGTGTGTAGTTGGAGAAGGTCCCCAGCATGGCGGCGATCAGCAGCAGGAAGTCCCGCCCCGCCAGTCCGGTGGGAGGAGGCCGCCCGTCCGGGGAGCGGCGCGGGGAGGTGAAAAGGGCCATGATCTCTTTGTAGGCACCCATATCCATCGGGTCCAATGAACATAACCGATCCAGCCCATCAGTGATGACGATGGGTTCATGGGGCTGAAGCACCTCACGACGTTCCTCGCCGTCGCCCGCCATATGAGCTTCACCCGCGCCGCCCTGGAGCTGGACTACGTGTAGTCCAGCGTCACCGCACACATCAAAGCCCTCGAAACGGACCTGGACGTCCCGCTCTTCGAACGCCTGGGCCGCCGCGTCACGCTCACCGACGCCGGCCGCGAACTCCCGCCCCGCGTCCAGCAGATGGTCCACCAGGCGGTACGGGCCCGCGAGGCCGTCCAGGGCGCCGGCAGCGATCCCCGTGCCATGCGCGGCCCCCTGAGCATCGCCGCCCCCCTTTCTGCTCATGGAACCCGGCTGTGCCCAACGCGACGTCATGGACCGCTGTCCTGACGACCCTGACCGCTCTCGCCCGCCACCACTGGGCATCCCCCTGAGACGGATGCGCACCGGCGGCCCGGGGCGGACACCTGCCGCATCCTGGCCGGGGTCGCTTAGGCTCGTCAACGCCCCTTGATCACGGCAGGACGCAGGACGCAGGACCGACGGAGCTCGGCGCTCGACACGGACGGGAGGCGGCGGGATGGCCGTACCGCAGGGACGCAGGAGCAGCAATATCACCCGGCTGCTGCGGCACGGTTTCACCGACGCCTCGGCCGCGCAGCGGCTGCTGGACGCGCCCGAGCTGGCCGCGGTGCGGAGCGATTCGGTACTGCTGGAGGCGCTCGGCGCGACCGCCGACCCCGATCTGGCGCTGCGCGGGCTCCTGCGGCTCGTCGAGGCGCTGCCCGAGGAGGACGCGGAGCGGAAGGAGGACGGCGGGCAGCGGGCCGGTTCCCGGCAGGCGCTGCTGGACACCCTCGTCACCGCCAAACCGCTGCGCGACCGGCTGCTCGGGGTGCTCGGCGCCTCCGAGGCGCTGGGCGACCACCTCGCCCGTCACCCGGGCGACTGGCACGCCCTGGTGACCTACGAATCGGCCGATCTGCACCCCGCCACCCCCGAGTTCGAGCGGGCCCTGGCCGAGGGCGTCTGGGGCGCGCCCGGGGCGGGGACGCCCCGCCCCGACGCACTGCGCGTCGCCTACCGCCGGGCGCTGCTGGCCATCGCCGCCCGCGATGTGTGCGGCACCACCGACATCACCCAGACGGCCGCCGAACTGGCCGACCTGGCGACCGCCACGGTGCGGGCCGCGCTGGAGATCTCGGCCGAGGAGCAGCCGCAGGACGCCGCCGCCTGCCGGCTGGCCGTGATCGGCATGGGCAAATGCGGTGGCCGCGAGCTCAATTACGTCTCCGATGTGGACGTGATCTTCGTGGCGGAGGCCGTCGAGGGCGTCGAGGAGGACGAGGCGGTACGGGCCGCCGCCCGGCTCGCCTCGCGGCTGATGCGGGTCTGCTCCGACGTCACCGTCGAGGGCACCATCTGGCCCGTCGACGCCAACCTCCGCCCCGAGGGGCGCAACGGCCCGCTGGTGCGCACCCTCTCCAGCCATCTGGCGTACTACCAGCGCTGGGCCAAGACCTGGGAGTTCCAGGCGCTGCTGAAGGCCCGCCCGATGGCGGGCGACGCCACGCTCGGCCAGGCGTACGTGGACGCCCTCTCGCCGATGGTCTGGCGGGCCGTCGAGCGCGAGGACTTCATCCCGGACGTCCAGCAGATGCGCCGCCGGGTGGTCGAGAACATCCCGGTGTCCGAGGTCGACCGCGAGCTCAAGCTGGGCCCCGGCGGCCTGCGCGACGTCGAGTTCGCCGTCCAGCTGCTGCAGTTGGTGCACGGGCGGTCCGACGAGTCGCTGCGCAGCCGTACGACGCTGGACGCGCTCGAGGCCCTGGCCGCCGGAGGCTATGTGGGGCGCACCGACGCCGCCGCGCTGGACGCCGCGTACCGCTTCCTGCGCACCATGGAGCACCGCCTCCAGCTCTACCGGCTGCGCCGCACCCATCTGATGCCCGAGGGCGAGGCCGACCAGCGCCGCCTCGGCCGCTCGCTCGGCTTCCGCACCGAGCCGGTGGCCGAGCTGGGCGCCGCCTGGCGGCGGCACGCCCGCGAGGTGCGGCGGCTGCACGAGAAGCTGTTCTACCGGCCGCTGCTGGACGCCGTCGCCCAGCTCCAGCCCGGTGAGATCCGGCTCAGCTCCGAGGCGGCCGGTCAGCGGCTCACCGCCCTGGGGTACGCGGATCCGGCCGGTGCGCTGCGCCATCTGGAGGCCCTGGCGTCCGGGGTGACCCGTAAGGCGGCGATCCAGCGGACGCTGCTGCCCGTGCTGCTGGGCTGGTTCGCCGACTCCGCCGACCCGGACGCCGGGCTGCTTGGCTTCCGCAAGGTCTCGGACGCGCTGGGCAAGACGCCCTGGTACCTGCGGCTGCTGCGCGACGAGGGAGCCGCGGCCGAGAACCTGGCCCGGGTGCTCTCCGCCGGGCGGCTCGCCCCCGACCTGCTGCTGCGCGCCCCCGAGGCGGTCGCCCTGCTCGGCGACCCGGAGGGGCTGCGCCCGCGCGGCCGGGCCCATCTGGAGCAGGAGGTGCTGGCCGCGGTCGGCCGCGCCGACGGCGCCGAGCAGGCGGTCGCGGCGGCGCGCGGGGTGCGGCGGCGCGAGATGTTCCGTACGGCCGCCGCGGACATCATCGAAAGCGCCCGGCTGGCCAACGGCGAGGTGCGCCCCACCGTGAGCTGGCCGCCGTCGGGCGACCAGACGCCGGGCCGGGCCACCGGGGCGGCCGCCCCCGTACCGGCCAAGGCCGCTGCCCCGGCCGAGGCGCCCGAGGTCCCCAGCGCCCTGCGGGAATCCGAACCCCACGTACCGGCCCGGCCCGCCGCCCCCGCCCCCGCCGGCGAACCGGCCGTGGACGACGCGATGCTGATCGACATGGTCGGAGACGCCCTCTCCGATCTGAACGCCGCGACCCTCGCCGGGGCCCTGCGCGCCGCCGTCCGCGACACCTGGGGCGATGAGCTGCCCACCCGCTTCGCCGTCATCGGCCTCGGCCGCTTCGGCGGCCATGAGCTCAGCTACGGCTCGGACGCCGATGTGCTCTTCGTCCACGAGCCGCGCGAGGGGGCCGACGACCAGGAGGCCGCCCGCGCCGCCTTCGCCGTGGCCAATGAGATGCGGCGGCTGCTCCAGCTCCCCACCGTGGACCCGCCCCTGCTCATCGACGCCGATCTGCGCCCCGAGGGCAAGTCCGGGCCGCTGGTGCGCACGCTCGCCTCGTACGCCGCCTACTACCGCCGCTGGTCGCTGGTCTGGGAGAGCCAGGCGCTGCTGCGCGCCGAGCCGGTGGCGGGCGACCCCGATCTCGGCCGACGGTTCATCGAGCTGATCGATCCGCTGCGGTATCCGGTCGAGGGTCTTGGCGAGGACGCGATCCGCGAGATCCGGCGGCTCAAGGCCCGGATGGAGTCCGAGCGGCTGCCCCGCGGGGCCGACCCCACCACCCACGCCAAGCTGGGCCGCGGCGGTCTCAGCGACGTCGAATGGACCGTCCAGCTGCTCCAGATGCGGCACGGCTGGGCCGAGCCCGGGCTGCGCACCACCCGCACCCGGGAGGCCCTGGCCGCCGCCCACGCCGCCGGGCTGATCTCCACCGAGGACGCCCAGACCCTCGACGAGGCGTGGATCCTCGCCAGCAGGGTCCGCAACGCCGTGATGCTCGTCCGCGGCCGCCCCGGCGACACCTTCCCCACGGACGTCCGCGAACTGGCCGCCGTGGGCCGCCACTTGGGCTACGGCCCCGGCCACGTCGGCGAGATGCTCGAGGATTACCGCCGCACCACCCGGCGGGCGCGGGCGGTGGTGGAACGGCTCTTCTACGACTACGAGAGCTGACCGGGGACCGGCGCCGTAACCGGGGCTCCGCCCCGGAACCCCGGTCCTCAGTCGCCGACGGGCTGATGTCAGCCGTGCGGGTGGACGGTGATGTGCAGCGGGCCGCAGCCGATCCGGTCGGCCTCGGCGGCCACATAGCGGGGGAGGATCGTACGGATGTCGCTGGGGTGGCGGCCGTTCTCGGCCCGGACCAGGAAGGTGACCTGGCCGGTCTGGCACTTGGCCTGGAACAGCCCCATGTCGTCGCGGACGAAACCGTATCCGTCCTGCTCATCGGCGCTTACCTCATCCTTGGCGCCGTCCAGGGACATCCTTTCGTAGAGGATCGCGAGCCGGGGGTCCTCGATCGTCATCAGCCGCAGCTCGGGGTGGTTGAAGAGCACATCGCGGTCGCAGGTGCGGACCGGGCCGCCGCCCCGGGTCACCACGGTGTCGCCCCTCCCGTCGTGCACGAACGCCGCCGGGAGCCGTAGCCCCTTGATGCCGCACATCGCGTCCTTCTTCTCGTCCGGGAACCGCGGCGGCCCGGACATCTGAGGGACCGGGTCGGCGATCTTGCTCGTGCACCCCTTGTCGGCCATGTAGTGGTTGACCAGCTTGACCACGGCGCGGGCGAGCGCGTCGCGGTCCTCGGTGTTCACGTCGTCGTCGTAGACCGTCCAGCCGGTCTCCATGTCGATCACCGTGGGGCCGCTGGTGTCGATTCCGCTCGGCCGCCCGATACAGCCGTCGGGCACCGCGAGCCAGGCCCGGGTGTCCGAGGCCATGCCCAGCAGCCCATCACCCAGCGGGGTGAGCCGCGCGGACAGGAACTCATCCGCCCACTGGCCGCCCGCACCGCCGAACCGGGTGTCCAACTGGTGTGCCTGGACCGTGATCCGCCGCCCGCGCGGCGAGGTCAGTCGGCATTCGCCCGACGGGCCCTCGCTGCCGATGCGATCGGAGGTGATGGGCACCTCGGACGTCTCGATGTCCCTCTTGCCGTCGAACAGCGCCGCCACATCGTCCCTGCCGAGCGCTCCCCAGCAGGCCCGGTCGTCCGCGAACGGACCCGCCTCGGCCTGCCAGGCCACACCCGCGCCGCCGAGCAGCGCACCCAGCAGGGCCCCGACCACGGCCATGATCACGGCCAGCCGTTGGCGGGAGCGGGCCACGCGGTGCCAGTGCCACCAGGGGCGGCGCCGCTCGTGCAGCGGCACGCGGGCGCTGCTCGCGCTCTCGTTGCCGTTCTCGTTGCTGTTGTCGTTGTTGTTCTCGTTCTCGGAGTCGTTCATCGGCTGGAACCCCCAGGTGCGACGGGCGCGCAACCGACGCGCCGCGCCACGGCGTTGGCGAAGGCGGCGAAGTACGGAGTCTTCTCGTGTACGGACGAGGCGAGCATCAGCACGTTGAGCGGGCGCCCCGCGCACTCGGCCCGTACGACCTTGTAGTCGTCGGCGAAGACGCCCGTACCGCGCCACCCGCGCGCCGGTGCCTCGCTGCCCGTGGCGCCGTCGAACAGCGCGGAGAGCCGCGGCTGGGCGACCATCAGGGCGTCGAAGAACCGGCCGTTACCGTGGTCCGTCCGCACCGAACAGGACTGGAGATCCCGGGTGACCGCGCCGACCTGGTACTCCATGTCGCGGGACGCCTTCTCGCTGAACTCCAGGCCCCTGATCCGGCAGGCCCGGGTGAAGAAGTCCTCGTCGTCCTCGGGCAGCGTGGGCATCGGCGAGTTGGCCTCGAGCGGCTTGTCCGGGGCGCAACCCGCCTTCTCCATCGCACGGTTGGCCACCGCGGCGAGCAACCGGGCCACGGACTGTGAGCCGCCGAGCCCGGCGTCGCTCGACACGGTGGAGTCGCCGTAGTCCGAGCGCGCCAACGAGTCGAGCGTCACCGTGGTCGGCCGTCCGTCCTCGGTGTCGCACCCCTTGGGCAGCACCAGCAGCCCCTGCCGCCCGTCGGTGGCGCCCGGCAGCCCGTCGGGCAGCGGCATCGACGTGTCGCCGAGGTAGCCGCCGATCCACTCCATGCGCTCCGCGGCGCCCTTGGGCGCGGGGCCGTAGGTGACCGTGATCTCGGTCTCCTCCGCGACATTGCTGCCGTCGCTGCTGGTGCGCTCGGAGTGGAGCTTCACGGCGCACCGCCCGCGCTGCCGCGCCTTCGTCGGCGCGGTCTCCTTGGACGTACGGCTGGCGTTGTCCTCGTCCAGCGTGTCGCTACTCAGGAAGTCCGGTCCGCTGTCCTCTTTCCACGCACCCCAGCAGTAGGTGTCCTTCCCGTCGAACGGCCAGGTGTCCGTGGCCCATGTCCCGGCCCCGGCCACCAGCACCGCGACGGCGCCACCTATGAGAACGCGTCGGCGGCGTGCGCCGCCCATCAACTGTTTCATCTTCGACCTTCCCCCGTGTGGCCGCCGATCCTACTCAGCGGCTCCGCGTACGACGTGAAGAGGTCATGGCAGTTCCGTACCCGTCAGGCTCCCGGACCGGCCCCGCTGACCTGGAACCACACCGACTTTCCCGGGCCCGGCCCGTGGTGGCAGACGCCCCAGTCGGTGGCTGAGCTGCCGATGATGAGCAGCCCCCGGCCGCTCTCGGCATCGGCCGCGTCCCCGGCGAGGGTGCGCTGCGCGGGAAGCCCGGGGGCGTCGTCGCTCACGAGAACGCGCAGCGTGCCGTACGGTCCCCACTCGGCGTAGAGGGTGACGGGTGCCGAGCAGCCGTTGGCCCGGCAGGCGTTGACGGCATTGGTGACGGCCTCGGAGGTCAGCAGCAGAGCGGTGTCCGTTAAGTCGGTGCGCTTCGCGGTGTGCAGAGCGGTGCGGACGGCTTCCCGGGCGGTACGGACCCAGCCGGGGTCGGGCGGGAAGACGAGGGAGAAGTCGGCGCGGGGGAGCTGGGCGCTCACGGTGATGTTGCCTCCTTCGGCCAGCGGCCGTTGGGCGGACGCCGGTTGGGTGATTCGTCTTCGACGATAGAGATTTGGGTTTCCATACTGCAACCCATGTGGCTGGATTACCTCCAACGAGTGGCCTCGGGATCCCCCAGCGGGCAGACTGCTCACGATCACGAGGAGGTCGTCATGGGGCTACGGGCCAACCCGACGCAGCGGCAACGGCGTCTGGGGTCGGAACTGCGAAGGCTTCGCAACGAGCGCGGCTTGTCCGCAGCGGAAGCCGGAGTCTTCGCCGGGCTCGGCTCGCCGCATCTCGGGCATATCGAGGCGGGTCGAACGGCCATTCCCGAGGCGAAGCTCCGCGCGTTGCTCGCCGGATACGGTTGCCAAGATGAATCACTTGTTGACGCTCTCGTCGCCATGAGCGAGTCCAAGGGGAAGGGGTGGTGGTCGGACTACCGCAAATCCCCGCTCTCTCAGAGCGCACATGATCTCGCGGAGCTCGAGGCCACGGCGGTTGCTCACCGCTCGTTCCAGTGGATGTACGTGCCCGGGGTGCTCCAGACCCCCGAGTACGCGCGAGCTCTCACGACCGGAGCTGAGCCAGAGGCCGATCGCAGCTTGCTGGACACCTACGTCGAGTTCCGGCTGAAGCGTCAGGAGGTCTTGGCCGGGGAGTCCCCACCCGCCTTTCACGCGGTCATCCACGAGGCGGCGTTCCACATGCAGTTCGTGGAGAACGGCGTCATGCGCCGCCAGCTCGAGCACCTTGTGGAGATGGCCCGGCTGCCGCATGTCCACATTCGGCTCCTGCCATTCAAGGCGGCCCTCTCCCCGGCGACTCCTGCGGCGGCGTTCATCCTCTTCGAGGCCGAGGTGCCCGAGCTGAACACGGTCTACGTGGAGCACCCCGTGTCCTCGGCGTTCCTCGGAAACCAAGCGCATCTCGCGCAGTACGACACCGCTTTCGAACGTCTCACGACGGCGGCGCTGCCACCGATTGACCCGACTCCCGAACGCGAGTCCTATATGCGTAGCGACTCACTTAGGCTCGTGCAGCATCTGCTGTACACGCTCTGAGGAGAACCTCATGTCCGGGTCCGAATGGCGGAAGTCGAGTTATAGCAGCGGAGTCGGAGGCCAAGACTGCGTCGAAGTCGCCGCAACACCGAACGGCCGCATACACCTACGCGAGAGCGATGACCCGGCGGTCGTCATCGCCACCCACCCGACCCGGTGGGGCGCGTTTGTGCGGGGGATAAAGCGGGGGGACTTCGACCATCTGTCGGGGAACGCGTGACCGGGGCTGAGGCGGCGGGGCCGGTGCGGGCTTCGCCCCTCCAAGTACCCCTCCCGAAAACGCTTGATCTAAAGCAACTCATCCATCAAACGTTTTCCAGGGGGGTACCCCACCCCCCGGCAGTCCGGCATCGGCACAAGCCCCTGAGCACGGAAGCCGCCACCGGCCCCTGCCACCACCGGCCCGCCGCCCGGCGGCGAAGGCGCGAGCCCGGCACCCCCGGCCCCATGCTCAAAGGCGCCGAAGGCGCGAGACGGCCCCGTCAGTCGCCCGACGGCTCCCAGACCGCACAGTCGTGGGCGAAGAGGACGCGGCGGGGGTCGAAGTCGATGAGACGGTCCAGCCAACTCCGGTACGGGAGGGGGCGCGCCACGCCATCGAGGGCGGCCCTGCGCGCCAGGTGGTCCGAGGCGAACTCGGAAGCGAAGTCATGTGCCTGTCCGGCGAGGATCACCGTGCCGTCGGACTGGCGGACGACCAGGGACTGATGGCCGTCGGCGTGTCCGGGGGTGGGGACGATGTGGACGCCCGGCCAGATCTCGGTCTCGCCGGTGAGTTCTTCGTAGCTGGCGCCGGGGAAGTCCAGTAGCTCGTCAAACGTGTAGTCGCCGCCGCGCGCGGTGGCCAGCTCCACGTCCTGGACCAGGATCGGCGTACCGGCCAGCAAGGGGTTGCCGCCGCAGTGGTCGAAGTGGAGGTGGCAGTTCACCACGAGGGAGACGTCCGCGAGGGCGAGCCCGGCCGCCGACAGCGCCTCCGGCAGGGCGCGCCGACGCGGGCGGTAATGGGCCTCGGTCTCGGGGTCGGCGGCGCCGATGCCGGTGTCGAAGAGGATCAGCCCACGGTCGTGCCGTACAAGGTAGGCGAGTACGGGTTCGACTCGTGGGTGCGGTCCGCCCGTTTCCGAGGCCGGGCGGACGAAGTAGCCGAGGTCGAGGCGGCGCACGGAGATGTCGTTGGCCATCCCGTCATGGTCGCGCAGCACGGGGCGAGCCCGCTCGGCGCTCTGCCGCGGGCAGAGCGGCCAAGAAGGCGCTTCCCATCGCGGCGCTGTTGAGGCGGCACCGCGCGGGGCCTCCGGTCACGGGCAGCCGGATTGCTTCGTAAGCCACTGGACGGCCGCGTCCAGGGCGCGGTCGCGGGCGGTGCCGATGTCCTTGGGCTCGACGAGGAACTCCTCGTCCGGCGCGATCGGTCCGTCGTGGGTGCGGCCGGTTCGGTCCGCTTCCTTCACCTCGGTGAGCAGCAGCTCCGCACCGTCGGAAAGGCGGTGGGGGCTGTTGCCGGTGGGGACGCCAGACGTCTCCATTCCGAAGCTCCGGGTCGCGGGGCGCCCCCGGAAGGCCACGGCAACCGCTTCTCCGGCGCTCGCGGTGCCGTCGTCGGTGAGGACGGCCACGGCCGGGCGGGTAAGCGACAGTGGCTTGGCCGCCGACCACGGGAGCGGCTTGGCGCCGACCTTGAGTGTTCCGTCCTTCACCGTCCACACGGTGCGCTTGCCGTCAGCCCCCACGAAGGCGCCCACCTCCCCATCGCCCAAGATTCCCGCTATGACGGCGAACATGGGATACATGCTCCCGCCCCTGTTCCCGCGCAGATCCACCACCCAGCCGCAGGCGCCCTTCCGGTCGGCCGCCGCCACCGCGCCCCGGCCCTGACGCACATAGGTGTCATACGTGTGCGCCGAGCCCTGTACGCCCGGCAGGGCCACGTACCCCGGGCCGTCCCGCAGCCGCTTGGCGGTCAGGCCGGGGATCCTGTCCAGGGATGTCCCCAGCGCCCGCTCGGCGGCGGCCGGAGTGAGGAGCCGGCTGTGGCCGTCGCCGAGGGCGTGGAGGACCCCCTCGATCGCGGGATAGGTGTCGCTCGGCTTCCGGGCGCCCGCCGCCTGGGCGAACGCCGCGCGCCGCACCTCGGGCCAGTCGACCTCGCCCCGGTTCAGCGCCCGCTTCTGGACGAGGTCCAGTGCCGCCGTGAGATACGTGCGTGCCTTCGGTGCGATCCGGTCGTCGGGCGCTGTCTCCTCATGGTGGGAGCACGCGGTCGCGAGCGCGAGGAGCAGGATCAGGGCCAGCGCGCCCCACCGTGGTAACCGACTGCTGCGCTTCATGAGTTCTCAGCCTAGAGGCGGATTCATCGGGTGAGGAGGCGAAAAGCGACGTCTAGGGCGAGCGCAGGTAGTTGTAGACGGTGGCGCGGGAGACGCCCAGCAGTTCGGTGACCACCTGGACGGAGTGCTTCACCTGGAGGTAGCCGCTGGTCTTGAGGGTGCGGACGAGTTCCTTCTTGGCGGGGGTGCCCAGGCTGCGCGAGGTCTGGCCGCGGGCGGCGGCGAATTCCTCGATGACGGTGCGCAGCTCGGCGGCGGTGCGGGCGCGGAGGGTTTCGGTGAGCGGCTGCTCCTGCTCATCGGTGCGGACGAGGTTGGTGAGGCTTCGGGCGGCGCTCGCGAAGAGGGAGACGTCCAGGTTGAGGCAGATGGCGGCGACGTACTGGCCCGCGCTGTTCTTGATGCCGACCGAGGTGCTCTTCGCCGGGCGGCCGTCGGGGAAGGTGTTGGCGTAGTTCTGGACGATGTCGGGGAAGCCGGGGTCCCGCATCCGGGCCAGGCCCAGCTCGGTGGCGGGCTGGCCCACCTCGCGGCCGGAGAGATTGCTCTCGATGGCGCGGATGGACTGGTCGGGGTCGCGCAGATCGTGGAGGACCACCTCGCACAGCCCGGGGAACATCCGGCCGAGGGCGACCACGATCTTCTCGGCCTCGCGGAGCAGTAGTTCGTCCTCGGTGGTTCCCGTCGTCTTCCGGACGCCCTCCCCGGTCATCCGAAGAGTTCCGTCATCGTCGGGGTCGCCTTCAGGCCCGACCCGGTCAGCAGCACCACCGTGGTCTCGCCGGGGCGGATCGCGCCCCGGGCGCGGAAGACCTCGATCGCCGCGGCGGCGGTCGCGCTGGTGGGCTCCGCGTAGAGCCCCATCGCGGCCAGCCGGCGGACCGCCGTGGCGATCGCGTCCTCCGGGATGGCCGCCATGTCGCCGTCCGAGCGGCGGATGGCGCGCAGCACTTCGGGGAGGCGGACGGGCTCCCGGATGGCCGTGCCCTCGGCGATGGTCGGGGCGTGGAGAGACGGTACGGGGGCCTCGGCGCCCGCGCGGAACGCGGCGTGCAGCGGGGCGCAGTGGGCGGGCTGGGCCACCAGCAGCCGGGGGCGGCGGGCGATCTGGCCCGCGCCGAGCAGCTCGGAGAAGCCGAGGTCACAGCCGAGTACGGTGCTGCCCGCGCCCGCCACGGTCACCACGGCGTCCGGTGCGGTGAAGCCCAGGTCCTCCCACAGCTCGTACGCAAGGGTCTTGGTGCCCTGGAGGAAGAAGGGGTGCCAGTTGTGGCTGGCGTAGTACGTATGGGCCGACTGGCGCAGCGCCTCCGCGGCGGTGGCGTCCCGGTCGCCCGGCACCAGCTGGACCTCGGCGCCGTAGGCCCGGCTCTGGAGGACCTTCGCGGGGGAGGTGGCGGCGGGGGCGAGGATCCGGGCCCGGATACCGGCGGCGGCGCAGTACGCGGAGACGGAGGCCCCGCCGTTGCCGGAGCTGTCCTCGATGACCTCGCGTACGCCCCGCTGGGCGAGGAGCGAGATCATCACGCTGGTGCCGCGGTCCTTGAAGCTGCCGGTGGGGCTGAACCACTCCAGCTTGAAGTGAATCCGATCCTCCCCCCAGCCCTTCTCGACCAGCGGGGTGCACCCTTCTCCCAGTGACACCGGGGCGTCGATGCGCACCGGGAGGGCCGCTCGGTAGCGCCACAGTGACCGGGCCCCGGTGTCCACCTGCTCGCGGGTGATGCCGGGCAGCGCGGAGACGGTGAGCGGGGCCCCGTCATCGCCGCACCAGCGGGGGTCATCGATCGGGTAGGTGGCGCCGGAGCGCTCGTCGAGGTAGTGGGCTTCGGATCGTGGTTCGGTTCGCACCTTAGATATTTTGTTTAGTTGTATATAGTCAGTCAAGGGCATGCGGGGGCGGCTCAAGGCCGCCGCGAGTGCCGTACGAGAACCCCTCAGGGGTGTGCTCAGGGGTGGGCGAACAGCCGTTCAAGCACCACCGCGACCCCGTCGTCCTCGTTCGCGGGCGCCACCTCGTCGGCCATCGCCTTCAGATCCGGGTGGGCGTTGCCCATCGCGACCCCGTATCCGGCCCAGCCCAGCAGCGGGATGTCATTGGGCATATCGCCGAACGCGACCGTCCCGGCGGGGGTGAACCCCATGCGGTCGGCGGCCAGTTGGAGCCCCACCGACTTGTCCGTCCCGGCCGGAAGCACCTCGATCATGCCCTTCTCGGAGTGGGCCACCGCCACCTCGCCCCCGCCCACCCGCTCCGCGGCCGCCGCGACCAGCCCGTCCGCCACCGTACGGTGACGCATCAGCACCTTCTCGATCGGCGCCGCCCACAGCTCCTCCCGCTCGGCCAGCCCCCACTCCGGGCGCATCCGGTCGGTGAAGCGGGCGGTGACGACGAAGCGGTTCTCGGGCGCCGCGGTCACCACGGCGAGCTCCAGCGGCCCGGCGCCCAGCGCCTCCTCGGTGCGCTCCACCACCGACCGGGCCAGCTCCCGGTCCAGCGACGCCGAGACCAGCAGCCGGTCCGCGGAGGCGTCGTACAACTGCGCGCCCTGTCCGCACACCGCGAGCCCCCGGTAGCCGATCGCCACCAGGAACTCACGGCAGGACGCGGCCGGGCGCCCGGTGACCACCAGATGCCGCGCCCCGGCGGCCCCGACCAGGGCGAGCGCCGCGCGGTTGCGCGGCGAGACCGTCAGATCCCCGCGCAGCAGGGTGCCGTCGAGGTCGGTGGCCACCAGCGGGAAGTGGGGCCGCCCGGCGGTACGGGGGCGGGGGAGCGGCGCGCGCGGAGCGGGCGGGGATCCGGAAGCGGATCCCGACGCGGATCCCGACGTGGATACGGAAGAAGTGGCGTCGGCGGTGTGCACGGTGGCCGGTGGTCCCTTTCGTCACGCTCATCGTGCTCATTCCGCGTCGATCAGCGCGACACAGGGAGCCCCTGAACCCATGTCGACCCGTCAGCCCATGTCGACCTTGCGGAACAGAGAATGGCGGCTCCGCCGGAGACGATCAAACCGTGCAGATCACGGCCACCTGCTTCGGCAGCCGGTACGGCGGCGAGCCGTACCACGCGCACGACAGCGCGAAGCCGAAGGAGAGACAGACGACCCCGCCGACCGCGTCCATCCAGAAGTGGTTGGCGGTGGCCACGATCACCAGCAGCGTGGCCGAGGGGTAGAGCAGCCCCAGCGTCTTCACCCACACCGGACGGGCCAGCGTCGCGATGGTCAGACCGCACCACAGCGACCAGCCGATGTGCATCGAGGGCATCGCCGCGTACTGGTTCGACATATCGGCGAGGTTTCCCGAGGCCATCGAGCCCCAGGTGTTGTGCACCACCACGGTGTCGATGAAGTGGCCGCCGCTCATCAGCCGGGGCGGGGCCAACGGAAAGAAGTAGTAGCCGAGCAGGGCCACGCCCGTGGTCGCGAAGAGCGCCAGCCGGGTGGCGGCGTAACGGCCCGGATGCCAGTGGTAGAGCCACACCAGCACGCTGAGCGTCACGAGGAAGTGGAGCGTGGCGTAGTAGTAGTTCATGCCCACGATCAGCCAGCTGACCGAGTCGATCGCATGGTTGACGCCCCGTTCGAAGGCCATTCCGAGCCGGTGCTCCCACTCCCAGATCCAGCCCGCGTTGCGCAGTGCCTCCGGCCGCTGCTCCGGGACGGCGTTGCGGATCAGCGAATAGGTCCAGTAACTGACGGCGATGAGGACGATCTCGAACCAGAGCCGGGGCCTTCTGGGGGTACGCAAACGGTCCATCAGGGTGAGGCCCGGCGCCCCCTCCGCGTCGGTGTCCGCGCTGGGTGCCGGGGTGGCTGTTCGGCCTGCCGTGGTCCTGATCGTCGCTCCACCCATGGGGCAACAGTCTGCCAGACGACACCCACCCGCAGATCATCCACGGCATCGGGTCTTCGATGCTTATGTCCTGGTCCGGGGGGTCCTCCACGGTGCGTATGCCCGTATACGTCCACCGGGCACCGGGACCGAGCCCCACCTCCCAGCCCCTCCGGTGTTTGAGGAGCGGGGTCTGGGGCGGAGCCCCAGTTGAGGGAAGGGGTGGGGAGGGGGACAGCCCGCCGCAGGCGTCACTAGCCCGCGCCCCCGGCCACCCGGCCCCGCGCCTCCACACCGTGGGCCGATGCCGTGGACCCGCGTACCACCAACTCGGGCAGGAAGACGAACTCGCTGGGCGGAGCCGGGGTGCCGCCGATCTCCTCCAGCAGCGCCCGCACCGCCGCCTGCCCCATCGACTGCACCGGTTTGCGGATCGTCGTCAGCGGCGGATCGGTGAAGGCGATCAGCGGGGAGTCGTCGAAGCCGACCACCGAGATGTCCTGGGGGACCGCGAGCCCCTGCCGCCGGGCCGCCCGGATGGCACCCAGGGCCATCATGTCGCTCGCGCACACCACCGCCGTACAGCCCCGCTCGATCAGCGCGGTCGCCGCCGCCTGGCCGCCCTCCAGGGTGTACAGCGAATGCTGGATCAGCTCCTCGGACTCGGCCGGGGAGAGCCCCAGCCGGTCCCGCACCGCCTGCTGAAAGCCTTCGATCTTGCGCAGTACGGGCACGAATCGCTTCGGCCCGAGCGCGAGACCGACCCGGGTGTGTCCGAGCGAGACCAGATGGGTGACCGCCAGCCCCATCGCCGCCCGGTCGTCCGGGGAGATGAACGGCGCCCGCACCCTCGGCGAGAAGCCGTCCACCAGCACGAACGGCACGCCCTGGCCGCGCAGCTGGTCATAGCGCTGCATATCGGCCGAGGTGTCCGCGTGCAGCCCGGAGACGAAGATGATCCCGGCCACCCCCCGGTCCACCAGCATCTCGGTCAGCTCGTCCTCCGTCGAACCGCCGGGGGTCTGGGTGGCCAGCACCGGGGTGTAGCCCTGCCGGGTGAGCGCCTGCCCGATGACCTGGGCGAGCGCGGGGAAGATCGGGTTCTCCAGCTCGGGCGTGATCAGTCCCACCAGCCCGGCGCTGCGCTGCCGCAGCCGCACCGGCCGCTCATAGCCGAGGACGTCCAGAGCGGCGAGGACGGACTCGCGGGTGGCCGCGGCCACCCCCGGCCTGCCATTGAGGACGCGGCTGACGGTGGCTTCGCTGACCCCCGCCTGGGCTGCGATGTCAGCGAGCCGTGCGGTCATGGAGTGGGACTGTACCGGTCGCGTGTCAGATTGCCCACCACGCACACGAATCAGGCGGAATGCGCACGGTTCCGGCCTCGTACGTCAGCGTTCCGGCCCCGTACGCCAGCGGTGCGGACGACAGCAGCGCACGCCCGGGCACCGGCAGTTCGACCTCCTCCCCGAGCGTGTTGAGCGTGCACACGAAGCCCGGCCGGGACAGCGCGAGCACCCCCGCGGGAGCCTCCAGCCAGCTCATCGAGCCGTCCCCCAACCCCGGCAGCTCACGGCGCAGCGCGAGCGCGTCCCGGTACAGCTCCAGCGTGGAGCCGGGGTCGCCGGTCTGCGCCTCGACGGACAGCTCGGCCCAGCCCTCCGGCTGGGGCAGCCAGCTGGAGCCGGGGCCGAAGCCGTGGGAGTCGCCGGAGCGGGTCCAGGGCAGGGGCACCCGGCAGCCGTCGCGGAAGCCGTCCTGCCCGCTCTGGCCCTCCTGCCCGTCGGGGGAGGTGCGGAAGAAGGCCGGGTCCTGGCGCAGCTCGTCCGGCAGCTCGGTCACCTCGGGCAGGCCCAGTTCCTCGCCCTGGTAGAGATAGGCCGAGCCGGGCAGCGCCAGGATGAGCAGGGCCGCGGCCCGGGCGCGGGCGAGCCCTCGTGCCGGGCCGCCGCCGGCCCCTTCGGCGTAGCGGGTGGTGTGCCGGACCACATCGTGGTTGGAGAGCACCCAGGTGGTGGGGGCGCCGACGGAGGCGGTGGCGGCCAGCGACTCGTCGATCACCTGACGCATCGCGGCCGCGTCCCACGGGCACTTCAGGAACTGGAAGTTGAACGCCTGGTGCAGCTCGTCGGGGCGTACGTAGAGGGCCAGCCGCTCGGCGGTGGGCGCCCATGCCTCGGCGACGCCGATCCGGTCACCGGGGTAGGAGTCCAGCAGCCGCCGCCAGGAGCGGTGGATCTCGTGCACCCCGTCCTGGTCGAAGAACGGCAGCACCTGGGAGCCGATCAGCTTGGCCTGTTCGGTGCGGCCGATGTCGGGCAGCCCGGCGGCCTTGACCATGCCGTGGGCGACATCGATACGGAAGCCGTCCACGCCCAGATCCAGCCAGAAGCGCAGCACCGAGTCGAACTCCGCGCGGACCTCGGGGGAGTCCCAGTTGAGGTCGGGCTGCTGGGGGGCGAACAGATGGAGATACCACTCGCCGGGGGTGCCGTCCGGGCCGGTGGTACGGGTCCAGGCGGGGCCGCCGAAGACCGACTCCCAGTCGTTCGGCGGCAGTTCGCCGTGGGCGCCGCGGCCGGGGCGGAAGTGGTAGCGGGCGCGGGCCGCGCCGCCCGGCCGGTCGCCCAGTGCCTCGCGGAACCACGGGTGCTGGTCCGAGCTGTGGTTGGGGACGACGTCCACGATCACCTTCAGCCCCAGCTCATGGGCGGTGCGCACCAGGTCGTCCGCATCGCCGAGGGAGCCGAAGAGCGGGTCCACGGCGCGGTAGTCCGCCACGTCATAGCCGCCGTCGGCCTGCGGGGAGGCGTAGAAGGGGGTCAGCCAGACGGCGTCCACACCCAGCCCGGCGAGGTGCGGCAGCCGCTCCCGCGCCCCGCGCAGATCGCCGATCCCGTCGCCGTCGCTGTCGGCGAAGGAGCGTACGTACACCTGGTAGATGACGGCGTCGCGCCACCATCCGTGGCCTTCGGACGGCTCCGCCGGATCGGTGGCGAGGGAGGTCAGGGAGGTCGTGAGCTCCTGGGTCATGGCGCGAAACGTAACAGCTCTGCAATGGCTTGCGGAAGAGCTTGCAGGGCGCGCTGATGCCCTCGGGGAGTGCTCCGGTCGTGCCCGTGGACGCATGCCAAGCGCCGGAACGGGGCTGTTCAGCGCCGGAACGGGGGCTGTCAAGCGGCGGGACGGGAGCGGAGCGGCCACCGCGGGGACACGCGGACGTAACGATGCCCCGTCCCCTTGCAGAAATTTGCCGCAAGGTCTTTCGACGGGCTTGCGGCCCTGTTACGTTCCTCCGCAACCCGGGGCCGCGAGGGAGCGGCCGGCTTTGGAGGAGTTCAGATGCGACGTGGCATAGCGGCCACCGCACTCGTCGCGGCCATGGCGCTCGCGGCGACGGCATGCGGCGGTGACGACGGCGGCAGCGGCGACAAGAAGTCCGGCGGTCATCTCTCCGGCACCGTGACCTACTGGGACACGTCGAACGACGCGGAGAAGGGCACGTACAAGGAGCTCGCCCTGGGCTTCGCGAAGAAGTACCCCGACGTCAAGGTCAACTACGTCAATGTGCCCTTCGGCGACGCCCTGGCCAAGTTCAAGAACGCCGCGGGCTCCGGCGGCTCCGGCGCGCCCGATGTGCTGCGCACCGAGGTGGCCTGGACCCAGGACCTGGCCAACATCGGCTATCTCGCCCCGCTGGACGGCACCCCCGCCCTCGCCGATCAGTCCGACTATCTGCCCAAGGCGCTCGCCGGGGCCAAGTTCAAGGGCAAGACCTACGCCGTACCGCAGGTCATCGACACCCTCGGCCTCTTCTACAACAAGAAGATGCTGAAGGACGCCGGGGTCGAGCCGCCCAAGGACTGGACCGAGCTCAAGGCCGCCGCCAAGAAGATCAAGGAGAAGACCGGCAAGACCGGCCTCTATCTGCGCGGCGACGACGCCTACTGGTACCTGCCCTTCATCTACGGCGAGGGCGGTGACCTCCTCGACACCGGCGCCAAGAAGGTCACCATCGACGACGAGCCCGGCATCAAGGCGTTCGCCGCCGCCCGCGACCTGGTCACCTCGAAGGCGGCGGAGACCGACGCCACCGACGGCTGGGACAACATGCAGAACGCCATCAAGAACGGCGACGTCGCGATGACGATCAACGGGCCGTGGGCGATCGAGGACACCCTGGCGGGCAAGGCGTTCAAGGACAAGTCCAACCTCGGGGTGGTCCCGGTCCCGGCGGGCAGCAAGGGCCAGGGCGCCCCGCAGGGCGGCCAGAACCTCACCGTCTACGCCGGATCGAAGAACCTGGACGCCTCCTACGCCTTCGCGCGGTACATGAGCTCGGCCGAGGTGCAGGCCAAGACCACCGAGAAGCTCTCCCTGCTGCCCACCCGCACCTCCGTCTACTCCAACAAGACGGTCGCCGCGAACCCCAATGTGAAGTTCTTCAAGGCCGCCGTCGACAAGGCCGTCGAGCGCCCCTGGATCCCCGAGGGCAACAGCCTCTTCCAGGCGATCCTGGTGCAGTTCCCGGGCGTCCTCACCGGCAAGACCTCACCCGAGAAGGCCGCCAAGTCGGTCGGTGACGCCTACCGCAAGCTCCTCAAGGGCGACTGGAAGTAGGGCCGGCGACGATGGCTGTCGACACCAGCCGGCCGCTGGACCCGGCCGCGGGCGCGAAGGGCGCCCGCGGCCGGGGCGGCCGCGCCCGCAAGCCCGGCACCCCACCGCCGCGCCGGATCCGCGACGCGCTCGCCCGCCACTGGTACGCCTGGGCCATGGTGGCGCCCGTCGTGGCCGTCATCGGGCTGATCATCGGCTATCCGCTGGTCCGCGGCGTCTATCTGTCGCTGACCGACGCCAACGAGGCCAATGTCGAGCGCACCATCGGGATCAACCACATCCCCGCCACCTACCGGACGGTCGGCCTCGACAACTTCCGGGCGATCCTGAAGGACCAGGTCTTCTGGGACCGGCTGAGCTGGACCGTCACCTGGACCGTCAGCTGTGTGGCGCTCACCTTCGCGATCGGCCTGGGCCTGGCCGTCCTGCTCAACCGGCGGTTCGCCGGGCGCGCCCTCTACCGCTCGCTGCTGATCCTGCCCTGGGCCGTCCCCGCCTTCGTCTCCGTCTTCGCCTGGCGGCTGCTCTACAACGAGAAGAACGGCATCCTCAACAAGGTGCTGCACGGCGGCGGGATCGACGCGGTGCCCTGGCTGAACGACCCCACCATGGCCAAGGTCTCGGTGATCGCCGTGAACATCTGGCTCGGGGTGCCGTTCATGCTGGTCGCGCTGCTCGGCGGGCTGCAGTCCATCCCCGGTGAGCTGTACGAGGCCGCCGAGATGGACGGGGCGGGCCCCTGGCAGCGGTTCCGCCACATCACCCTGCCCGGGCTGCGCTCGGTCAGCTCCACCGTGGTCCTGCTGTCGACCATCTGGACGTTCAACATGTTCCCGGTGATCTTCCTGCTGACCCGCGGCGGACCCGGCGACTCCACCGAGATCCTGGTGACCTACGCCTACCGGCTCTCCTTCGTCAACAGCCCGCGCGACTTCGCCGGCGCCTCGGCCTGGGGCGTGCTGATCCTGCTCATCCTCATGCTCTTCGCGGTGATCTACCGCCGTTCGCTCCGCAGGCAGGGAGAGGTGTGGTAGCCATGCGCGACCAACGACGCGGACCGCTGGCCTCCGTCGGGCTGCACACCACCCTCATCGTCGCCTCCGCGGTCGCGGTCTTCCCGCCGCTGTGGCTGCTGATCACCTCGTTCAAGCCCAAGAGCGAGGCGTTCAGCACCGATGTGGTGAAGGACCCGACGCTGCGGAACTACCAACACGTCCTGGGCGACACCGAGTTCCTGACCTGGTTCGGCAACTCGCTGTTCATCGTGGTCATCACCACGCTCCTGGGCGTCTTCGTCGCGGCCACCACCGGCTACGCCGTCAGCCGCTTCCGGTTCCCGGGGATGCGCCCGCTGATGTGGCTGCTGCTGATCACCCAGATGTTCCCGGTGGCCATCCTCATCGTGCCGCTGTACAACATCATGTCGACGCTGGGCTGGCTCAACCAGCCGATCTCGCTCATCGTCACGTACCTCACCGTGGCCGTGCCGTTCTGCGCCTGGATGATGAAGGGCTTCTTCGACACCATCCCGGTGGAGATCGACGAATCCGGCCGGGTCGACGGGCTCAACCCCTTCGGGACCTTCTGGCGGTTGGTCGTCCCGCTGGCCAAGCCGGGGCTCGCGGTGACCGCGTTCTACACCTTCATCACGGCCTGGGCCGAGGTGGCCTACGCCTCCGCCTTTATGACGGGGGAGGAGAACCTCACGCTCGCCGCGGGGCTCCAGACCTTCGTCAACCAGTACACCTCCGACTGGGGTTCGATGACGGCCGCCGCCGTCATGATCGCCATCCCGGCGGCGCTGGTGTTCTCCTGGGCGCAGCGCCATCTGGTGGCGGGGCTCACGGCCGGGGCGACCAAGTCGTGACGGGTCCGCTGGCGGCGGGGCGGGACGCGGCGGCGAGTGCGGCGGAGGAGGGCCCCTCCGGGATTGGCCCGTCCGCGGCGCGTTCGCCGGTCGCGTCGCCGCGGCTCGCCGATATCGCCGCCCAGGCCGAGGTCAGCGAGGCCACCGTCAGCCGGGTGCTCAACGGCAAGGCGGGCGTCGCGGCCACCACCCGGCAGCGGGTGCTCGCCGCCCTCGACGTCCTCGGCTACGACCGGCCGGTGCGGCTGCGGCGGCGCAGCGCCGGTCTTGTCGGCCTGGTGATCCCGGAGCTGACCAACCCCGTCTTCCCCGCCTTCGCCCAGATCATCGAGCAGGTGCTGGCCGGTCATGGCTACACCCCGATCCTGTGCACCCAGATGCCCGGCGGCGCCACCGAGGACGAACTGGTCGAGCAGTTGGAGGAGCGCGATGTGGCAGGCATCGTCTTCATGTCCGGACTGCACGCCGACACCACGGCCGACCCCGCCCGCTATGCCCGGCTGGCCGGGCGCAAGGTGCCGTTCGTCCTGATCAACGGCTACAACGAGCACATCCAGGCCACGTTCGTCTCGCCGGACGACCGGGCGGCGGCGCGGATGGCCGTCCGCCACCTGTCCGCGCTCGGCCACCACCGGATCGGCCTCGCGGTGGGGCCCGCCCGCTACGTTCCCGCGCTGCGCAAGGTCAAGGGGTTCCTCGCGGCGAGCGCGGAGCTGCTGGACCGGTCGGCGGACGAGGCACGGGAGTTGGTGCGGCATACGCTGTTCAGCGTCGAGGGCGGGCAGGTGGCGGCGGCCACGCTGCTGGACCAGGGCTGTACGGGCATCGTGTGCGGCAGCGATCTGATGGCGCTCGGGGCGATCCGGGAGGCGGCCCGGCGCGGGCTGCGGGTGCCGCACGATGTGTCGGTGGTCGGCTTCGACGACTCCCCGCTGATCGCCTTCACCGACCCGCCGCTGACCACGGTGCGGCAGCCGGTGCAGTCGATGGCGACGGCGGCGGTGGGGGCGCTGCTCGAGGAGATGGCCGGGGACCCGGTCCACCACACGGAGTTCGTCTTCCAGCCGGATCTGGTGGTGCGCGGCTCCACGGCGAGGCTCCGCTAACAGTGCCCGCCGGTTGGTGCCGCCTGCGGCGGGCTGTTCCCCTCCCCGCCCCTTCCCACAACTGGGGCTGCGCCCCAGACGGGATAGGAGATAAGGAAGGGAAAGTGACCCCAACCGTAACGCCGCTCCAGGGAGGTGGGTGTTGCTGGGTGTGGGTATCGCCCGCCGGGGTGGCCCCCGGGACAGCACGACGGCTCGATGCCTTATGTGCCCGAGCCTGGTCCGGGTCTAGGCTCGGCGGCATGGCTGAGTACCTACAGGTGGCCACGGCCACGGAAACCCGTGACGACGCCGTGAAGTTGGCGCAATCGGTTGTAGCCGCCAGGTTGGCGGCCGGTGCGCAGATCGTCGGTCCGGTGGCCTCGGTGTTCTGGCATCAAGGCGAGTTCGGTACCGGCGAAGAGTGGCAGCTTCTGCTCAAGACCCGCGCTGACCGGTATGCGGCGCTGGAAGTGCACCTCTTGGAGCACCACCCGTGGAAGAACCCGGAGGTCTCGGCGGTGCCGCTCGCCGGGGCAGTGGATTACCTGCGCTGGATCGACAAGAGCACCCAGCCCGGCCTGGACTGAATCCGTCACGCCCTGGCCCGTTCGAGGACTTCGGCCACCGCAGGTAGATCCCGGTAGACGCTGAACTGCCGCAATGTGGGCTCGAGGCGTTGGCGGGGGCGTACGGAGGCGACTCCGGCGGACAGGTCCAGTGCGCGGCCGGCGACCGTCGCGGCCTGCTCCACTTCGCGGGCGGTTAGGTAGGACTCGGCCAGCCAGGACAGGTACAGGCTCTTGTCCCGGGCGTGGGTGTCGTCGTATCGGGTCAGCACGTCTTCCAGCACGGGGACCGCGCGGAGTGGGTGGCGAAGTTCGGTCCAGCACCGGCCGGTCATGATCCGGAGTTCGTCCCGGTCCACCCATGCGACCCAATCGGGCTGCGGAGTCCCGTCACCATCGCTGAGGGCTGCCTCAGCCGCGCTCAGTGCCCGCTCTGTCTCGCTGTCGCGCCCGGCGACCGCGTAGGCCCATGCAAGCCGTTCGTGAAGCAGTGCCCGGACGCCGGGCGGCGCTCCCGGGCCTGCGGTGCGGCAGGACTGTTCGGCGGTCTCGACTCCGGCGGCCCGGTCGCCATTGATCCGCTGGTAGGCGAGGAACGCGAGAGCGTTTCCGGCGAGGGCTGCGTCTCCGGCTTCCGTGGCGGCCTGATGGCTGGCTTCGTACAGGCCACGAGCGTCAGCGTGCTTGCCCGCGTCGAACGCGGCCCATCCCGCCTGCTGCGCCTGTTCGGCCAGCACGGAAAGCAGGGCGCGGCCGGTCTGCTGGGTGTAGCCGGCCTCTCGCATCATGGCTTTGGTGGCTTGGTACTCGCCGAGATAGACACGGTAGGTGTCGCCTCCGCCGAGAACGTCGTCCAGACGGCGCAGGCGGGCGGTCCGCTGGCGTAGTCGGTCCGGGATGTCGCGGCCGATCCGGTGGCCGGTCGTGAGTGGAGTGAGTTCCGGCAGGCCGACCGCCAATCCGGCGAGGGCCGACGCCTTGAAGAAACCCCGTCGCCGCACTGCGCTATCTCCATCTCGGGTCGTACCGGTAGTACCTGCGGGCGCGGCGGGATATCCGGGTGGCTGCTCCGTCGCCTCCCACGTGCGGGGTGCGAGGCCGAGCATGTGCCCGGGGATGCGTAAGGCGTCGGCGATGGTGGCGATCTTCTCGAAGGTCGTCACGCTGCCGTCGCCCCGTGCCAGGGCGCCCACTCGCTCCGGCTTGATGCCGCACTCAGCCGCGATCTTTGAGTAACTGATTTTGGCTTCTGCCCGAGCGAGTAGAAACACCGTGCCGAAGTCGTGGGCCGTGATGGCTGCTCGCATGTCCGCCCGGTTGAGGAGAGCACGCGGCAGCGCTGTCGGCGGTTCGTATGCGGTCATAAGCTGCCCCGTCGCGCTTGCTGGTGACAGTGTGTCGCACTGGCCTGACGCTCAGCCTACCCATCATGGGGTACCCATCGGCGGGAAGTCAGATTCCTTGCCTGGCAGGACAGTTGGCGCGAACAGACCCCCGCGACCGCTACGAACAGCCCGGGGGCATGGCCAACGCTGATGGGAGCGCTGACGTGCCGCACCTTATCCACCGCATCCTCGAGCTGCTGCTGAGGCTGTTCCTGCCAGCGGCGGGCCGTCACAGAGCGGCCGGCTCACCGTTCACCGGCCCGTGGGAAGACGCACCCACGGTGAGCATGCAGCGCGTGCCCGCCGAGCCCGCACGGGGTGAAGACATCGCCCTCGTGCGCCCGTACGTGCTGGCCCACGAGGGACGGCGGGAAGTCCGGCTGCGACGACAGCGGCGACGCTCTGGCTGGCTGTCCACGGCATCGACATCGGTCCGCGCCTCATCCGCGGAGTAGTGGTCGCGTGATGTACCAGACGCGGCCGGTACGTCTGCTCCCCTGGGAAGGTATGGACGGGAAGCGCTGCTACCTGGCTAGCGACGGCGGCTTCCTGTCCCGATTCGCCGATCAGGTGGAAGCCGTACAGCTCGGTATGGGGGCTGAGCTCCTGGCACACGCCGATGGACTGCTCTCCGATCACGAGACATCTGCGCGTGAACTCCGCTTTCTGGCTGTCCGGTTGACCGAAGCGCTCGCCGATGCGCTGCGGATCGCGGAAAGCCGTGGCGGTCGTCTGGGCGTGACTGAGGGCGAAAGCCCGGCAGGCGGCGACAGCGACGCGGCGGAGCGCCGCCCGGAGACCTGCTGACCCGTCGCGAAGATGCCATCGCATAGTTGCCCTCGTCCCGCGCACGCGACGACCTATCCGGCAGGCACGGGCCGGTGGCTGTTCCTGACGGCACACGACAGCAGAAGGGAGGGACAACGCGTGAACCTGGAAGAAGTGTTCTCGGGGACGCCGGTCTTCACAGTGCCGACGCTCCGCGAGCGCCTGGAGACCAAGAAGTTCTCCGGCAACAGCGACACGAACACCGAGCGCGACGAACACGAGTAGTCCGACTCCCACGGCCCACCGTCCTCGCAGGCGGTGGGCCGTGCCATTCCGAGGGGGACCTCCCTTGCTCAAGTTCAGCATCACGCGGGCCAGCTTGGACAGCGGCTCGGTCGAGTGGACATGGACCGGCCACGAGTGGCGGCACGGCGCATCCCGCATCGAGCCGTACGAGCATCCGGGCATCTGCCACGAAATGATCACCGACGGCACGGCCGTAGCGGTGATCTCAACGGAACGCGGGCGTGGAACCGACGCGATTCCCGGCAGGCCGCCGCCGGTCCGTTTGGCCCCGGACGCATACCGCGCACGTCTACGGGCCGCCTGTCACGGGGCGTTGGACTGGACGGCCGTCGAGCTGACGCCCCGGACTGCGACGGTCCGAGCGGGCGCGTGGGCCGTGGCGCCGCTCTATCTCGCCAGCGACAACGGCAAGTTGGACGGCTCATGGGATCTGGCTGACCTTCGCGGACACTGTCGGGCCGGTGCCCTGGTGGACCGCGAGGTTGCCCGTGTGCTGCGGCTCCAGCATCGGTACACCCACGACACCCTTTGGGAGGGGGTCCACCGGCTCACGGAGCGCTCTACCGCGTCGTGGACCGCCGATGGCCTCGCGCTTGCCTACCCGCCGGGTGCCCCGCACACCGAGCCGCGTGCCCTGCGGCCGGGCGCGGATGTCCTCGACGCCTACGAACAGTTACTCGCACAGGCGATCACGCGACGGCATTTCATCGCGGACCACTCGGCCGTGGAGCTGTCCGGCGGGATGGACTCGGCGAACGTCGCAGCCGGCCTCACCGAACCCGACCGCCCCGACATCACAGCCGCCGCCATGCTCCTCGATGGCGAAGCCCGCGAGCAGCAGATCCGCCGCCGCAAGGAGATGATCAGCGCCTTCGGGATCGCGCGGGACGTGTGTACGGACGTGATGGCGCATCTGCCGCTCAACCCTGCCGGACGGCGGGCTAACGGCCAGGCGGTGAGTCCGTATGACGACCCCTGGACCGAGGCCGAAGAAGTCATGATGCGTGCCCTGACCAGGGCAGGCATGTGGTGGTCGTTCGGCGGCACGGGTGGTGACGAACTCACCTCTCTGCGCGATGACGAACGTCCACCTGCCGGAGAAGTCCCGACGCCCGGACCCTGGACCGGGCAGCGGACGTTGGCCGTCGTGGACCACATCAACGACGGCATCGCACCGTCCGCGGTGCTGTACGACAGCACGCTTCTCGCATTCGCTTGCCGCACCCCCCAGTTCATGCGCAACGGACTGTGGCCCGTATCGCCGCTCGCGGACCCTGAGCTGATCCGATTCGCGGAATGGCTGCCGCGCCCGTGGCGAGAGCACAAGGCATTGAACAGGCTCCGTCTGGTCCGCCTCGGCCTGTCTCCGGAAGCTGTTCACGCGCCGACTCCCGAAAACTTCGTCCACGCGATGAACGCCGCGATGCGCCGCTACGTCGTCCCGTTCCTGGAATCCATGGTCCGGGAAGGAAGCGTGTTGATTGACGCCGGATTCGTGGACGGAAGCGGACTCGCGAAGACAGTGGACTCTGAATTCCTGAAAGGCCCGCACGGAGAGATGGATCGGACGTTGTTTCACATTGCGTCCACCGAGATTGGATTGCGCGGGATGTCAGGCGTGGGGGAGTAGACGATGCGTGAGATCCGGAAGCGGCTCAGCCTCACGTCCCAGCATGTACGCGTCTTCCCCGTAGCGCTCCGTCTGGTGGATGATCCGCCAGCCCTGTACATCGCAGTAGTACCGCAGCAATCCGGGGTCGGGACCAACCGCACGGCGGACCCACTCCCGTCCGGTCGCGGCGGCCCGGTCCACTGCCCACCAGGCGAGCAGGGACCCCACTTGCTGACCGGCGAACTCCGGGTGTGTCACGGTCGTGTTGAGGAAGTACGCGGGCTGCGCCCGCTCTTCTTCGGTCCATCCCCACAACGGTGTCTGTTCGCCGAGCGTCGTCCGGCCGATCACGCGGCCCGCTTCCGTCACGACGACCCACACGGGCGTGTCCGGGGCGGCTGTCTGGCGGCCGGATTCCTCTGCGAACCGTTCCCAGCCCTGGGCGCCTCTCACACCGCGCTCAGCCATCCACCGGGCGCGTGCTTGCGTCAGCTTCTTGACCGCTTCCCGGTCGGTCGCTGTCGCTCGGCGGATCACGAACATCGCGGAGTCCCTTCGACTGGACGGGCAGGCACCAGCGTAGTCCGGCCGGACCCTCGCTCGCCGTGTTCCGAGGGTGGTTGCCCCGATTGCGGAGGGATCGGCGCCGACCCCAAGACGGGAAAGACGTGCGGGACCTGCAACGGCAACGGCGACATCTACTGCCGAGCCGTGGCGCCGTGATCCGAGACGGATCGAACATGGCCCGGAGCCACCGCGAGACAGCCTGGGACGGGTGCGGGCATCCGATGCGAGAAGTTCCCGCCGATTCCCCATCGGGCGGTAGGCGTGGTATCTGGTACCGGTCGGTAGCGGACCGTGACCTGAAGACGCTCAGCATGGCGTCGAATCGCCCGGTTCTCCCACGCCACCGGACGCACCCACGACTGCAAGAAGTCGGGCAAGGAGAGGAGTTCCAGCCGCCGACTCACCCCGCATTCCGCGTAGGTCAGGTCAACATCGGCGTGGCGGATGGTGGCGCCTGTGGCGGGCTGTTCGCCTCCCCGCCCCTTCCCACAACTGGGGCTCCGCCCCAGGCCCGGCGGTCCGGGGGCGCCTTGTGTGGTGGGGGCGGAGTCCCTGGTTGTCGGGTGGGGATGGCTCGGCTGTGTGGTAAGGCTCTGCCTTCCAGCTTCTGGGGTCCAGGGGCGGAGTCCCTGGTATCGGGAAGGGGCGGGGAGGGGGAAGCACCGCCATGCCGCTCCGCCGCGTGGCTTCCCGGGAGCCCGCCGATGTCTCGGCGCCAGCCGACCCCGTTCGTCCGCGCGGGGCGTACCGCCTAGCGTGCCCCGGCCGAGGCGTCATCGCCGATCATGGAGTCCGACCGGTCACCCACCGGGGGCCCGGTTGGCCACCACCGACGAAAGGCTTATCGATGATCTTCATCACCGCGAAGTTCCGGGTGCTGCCCGAGCAGGCGGACCGCTGGCCCGAGATCGTGGGCGACTTCACGCGGGCCACCCGCGCCGAGCCCGGGTGCCTGTGGTTCGACTGGTCCCGCAGCGTCGAGGACCCGGCCGAATACGTCCTCGTCGAGGCGTTCCGCGATGAGGAGGCCGGTGCGGCACACGTCAACTCGCCGCACTTCCAGGCCGCCCAGCGGACACTGCCGCCGCATCTCGCGGCGACCCCGCGGATCGTCAATGCGAACGTGCCGCAGGAGGACTGGTCCCTCCTCGGGGAAATGGCCGTCCCGGACCGGGACTGACGGACACCTCGTCCCCCACACCAAACCGAAGCGAACCACACCACACCACACCAAACCGATCCGACCGGCCGGGCGCGTGGGGCCCTTGATGCGGACCCCCGGCCGGCCGGACCGGAGAACGCGGTTGAACGTAACACCGCCGCAATTGCTTGCGAAAGGTCTTGCAACAACAAAAACGCGCGAGTACGGTCCCGTCACCACCCCACCACTGACGTCTTGCAGCAAGAACCTTCAACTGGCCTTACGGGCATGGCGCGTTGCCGTACGAGGCTCGATCGGCACCCCCGAACTCCCCCCCCCACGGAGGAACGATGGCCAGCAGCCGCATCCCCCTCGCCACCGCGCTCGCCCTCGCCCTCGCGGCGAGCGCGGTGACGCTCGTCGCCCTGCCCCAGACCGCGCGGGCGACACCGCCCGGCACCAAGGACGTCACCGCCGAACTCTTCGAGTGGAAGTACGACTCCGTCGCCAAGGAGTGCACCGGCACCCTCGGCCCCGCCGGATACGGCTATGTCGAGGTGTCCCCGGCCACCGAGCACATCCAGGGCGGCCAGTGGTGGACCTCCTACCAGCCCGTCAGCTACAAGATCGCCGGGCGGCTCGGCGACCGTACCGCCTTCGAGAACATGGTCGACACCTGTCACGCCGCGGGGGTCAAGGTGGTGGCCGACGCCGTCATCAACCACATGTCCGCCGGGTCCGGCACCGGCACCGGCGGTTCCTCGTACACCAAGTACGACTACCCCGGGATCTACCAGCCCCAGGACATGGACGACTGCACCGCGCAGATCAGCGACTACCAGGACCGCTGGAACGTCCAGCACTGCGAGCTGGTGGGCCTCGCCGACCTGGACACCGGCGAGAGTTACGTCCGCACCCGGCTCGCGCAGTACCTCAACGACCTGCTCTCGCTCGGCGTGGACGGCTTCCGCGTGGACGGCGCCAAGCACATCCCGGCGGACGATCTGGCCGCCATCAAGAGCCAGTTGAGCGACCCCGGCGTCTACTGGAAGCAGGAGGTCATCTACGGCGAGGGCGAGGCGGTCTCCCCGACGGAGTATCTGCGCAACGGCGATGTGCAGGAGTTCCGCTACGGCCGTGACCTCAAGCGGGTGTTCCAGAGCGAGAGCCTGGCGTCCCTGAAGAACTTCGGCGAGGGCTGGGGCTACATGGCGAGCGGTCAGTCCGGTGTCTTCGTCGACAACTGGGACACCGAGCGCAACGGCTCCACCCTCACCTACAAGGACGGCGCCGACTACACCCTGGCCAATGTCTTCATGCTGGCCTGGCCCTACGGCTCCCCGGACGTCCACTCCGGCTACGAGTTCAGCGACGGCGACGCGGGCCCGCCCAACGGGGGCGCGGTGAACGCCTGCTACCAGGACGGCTGGAAGTGCCAGCACAAGTGGCCCGAGATCAGCGGCATGGTCGCCCTCCGCAACACGGCCCGGGGCGCCTCGGTGACCAACTGGTGGGACAACGGCAACGACGCCGTCGCGTTCGGGCGCGGCGACAAGGCGTACGTGGCCATCAACCACGAGAGCGGCCCCCTGACCCGGACCTTCCAGACCTCGCTCCCGGCGGGCGGCTACTGCGACGTCCAGAGCGGCAAGCCCGTCACGGTCGACTCCTCGGGGCAGTTCACGGCCACGCTCGGCGCGAATACGGCGGTGGCCCTGCACACCGGGGCCCGTAACTGCGGTTAGGCCGCGCCGCCCGCACCGATCAGGCCAGGGGCTCGCACCGATCAGGCCCAGGGGCTCCGCCCCGGCCCGGGGCGTGGGCGCGGAGCCCACCTCCACACCACACCTCAAGGAGCCACCAGCCCCGTGAAACCCCCGAGAGCCACCCTCTTCCGCACCGCCGCCGCGCTCGCCGCCCTCGCACTGGGCGCGGCGGCCGTGCCCGCCGTTTCGCAGACCGCCCGGGCGGCCGCCCGGGCCGCGGGCACCCAGACTCGGGCCGCCACCGCCGAGGCGCAGTGGATCGACCGGGCCACCGTCGTCTGGAAGGTCGAGCACACCGCCGCGACCGCCGAGGAGCTGCGTTACGCGCACGGCGGCACCCTGCGGCTGGCCCCGGCCGCCCTGACCGACGCCCAGAAGGCCGCCTACCCCCAGCTGGCCGACCGCCCCGCCTTCCGGCTCGACCCGCGCGACCGCGACAAGGCCGCCACGGCGCTGCGCGGCCCGCTCGCCGCCGTCCAGCGCGCGGCCGACGACCCCGACCGCGTACTGCACCGCACCGGGGTGCAGATTCCCGGCGTACTGGACGACCTCTACGCGGACCGGGCGCGCCGGGCCCGCCTCGGCCCGGTCTTCCACGGGGGCCGCCCCACCCTCTCCGTCTGGGCGCCGACCGCCCACAAGGTGTCGCTCGACCTCGACGGGCGCACCGTCGCCATGCGCCGTGACCCCGGCAGCGGGGTGTGGAGCGTGACCGGGAGCCCCGGCTGGCGGGACAAGCCGTACCGCTACCGGGTCCGGGTCTGGGCGCCGAGCGTCGGGAAGACCGTCACCAACGAGGTCACCGACCCCTACTCCACCGCCCTGACCGCCGACTCCGCCCGCAGCCTGGTCACCGATCTGGCCGACCCCCGGCTCGCCCCCGCCGGCTGGGCGTCGCTGAAGAAGCCCGGGGCCGTTCCGCTGCGCGACGCCCGCGTCCAGGAGCTGCAGATCCGCGACTTCTCCAGCGCGGACCGCACCAGCGCCCACCCCGGCCAGTACCTCGCCTTCACCGACCGCGGCTCGGACGGCATGCGGCACCTCGCGCGGCTGGCCCGGTCCGGCACCTCGTACGTCCACCTCCTGCCCGCGTTCGACTTCGGCACCGTTCCGGAGCGGCGGTCGGACCAGGCCCGGCCCGACTGCGATCTGGCCGACCTGCCCGCAGACTCCGACCAGCAGCAGAAGTGCGTGGCCCGGGCCGCCGACCGGGACGGCTACAACTGGGGCTACGACCCGCTGCACTACACCGTGCCGGAGGGGTCCTACGCGAGCGATCCGGACGGCCCGGCCCGCACCCGTGAGTTCCGGCAGATGGTGCGGGGGCTGGCCCGCGCCGGGCTGCGCACCGTCATGGACGTGGTCTACAACCACACCGTGGCCGCCGGGCAGGACGACAAGTCGGTGCTCGACCGGATCGTGCCCGGCTACTACCAGCGGCTGCTGGACGACGGCAGCGTGGCCACCTCCACCTGCTGCCCCGGCACCGCGCCCGAACACGCGATGATGGGCAAGCTGGTGGTGGACTCCATCGTCACCTGGGCCAGGCAGTACAAGGTCGACGGCTTCCGCTTCGACCTCATGGGCCACCACCCCAAGGCCAACATCCTGGCCGTGCGCAAGGCCCTGGACGCCCTGACCCCCGCCAAGGACGGGGTGGACGGCAAGTCGATCATCCTCTACGGGGAGGGCTGGAACTTCGGCGAGGTGGCCGACGACGCCCGCTTCGTCCAGGCCACCCAGCGCAACATGGCCGGGACCGGCATCGCCACCTTCAGCGACCGGGCGCGGGACGCGGTGCGCGGCGGCGGGCCGTTCGACGAGGACCCCCGGGTGCAGGGCTTCGCCTCCGGGCTCTTCACCGACCCCAACGGCTCACCGGCCAACGGCGGCCGGGACGAGCAGCGGGCCCGGCTGCTGCACGCCCAGGACCTGATCAAGGTCGGGCTGTCGGGCAACCTTGCCGACTACACCTTCACCGACACCGGCGGACACCGGGTCAAGGGCTCCGAGGTCGACTACGACGGCTCCCCGGCCGGTTACGCCGCGGCCCCCGGCGACGCGCTCGCTTACGCCGACGCCCATGACAACGAGACCCTGTACGACGCGCTCGCCTACAAGCTCCCCACGACGACCTCGGCGGCCGACCGCGCCCGGGCCCAGGTGGTGGCCCTGGCCACCGCCACCCTCTCCCAGGGCCCGGCGCTCAGCCAGGCGGGCACCGATCTGCTGCGCTCGAAGTCGCTGGACCGCAACTCCTTCGACAGCGGGGACTGGTTCAACGCCGTCCATTGGGACTGCGCGTCCGGCAACGGCTTCGGGCGGGGGCTGCCCCCGGCGGCGGACAACGAGTCCAAGTGGCCGTACGCCAAGCCCCTGTTGACCAATCCGGCGGTACGCCCCGGCTGCTCCGAGATCGCGGGGGCCTCGGCGGCCTACCGGGACCTGCTGCGGATCCGTACCACGGAGAAGGCGTTCAGCCAGGCGACTGCGGAGGGGGTGCAGCGGGCGCTGTCCTTCCCGCTGTCCGGGACCGGGGAGACGCCGGGCGTGATCACCATGCGGCTCGGCCCGCTCGTCGTGGTCTTCAACGCCACGCCGTCCCGGCAGACGCAGAGCATCCCCGCGGTGGCCGGGACGCCGTACGCCCTCCATCCGGTGCAGGCGGGCGGCGCCGACGCCACGGTGCGGACGTCCCGCTACGAGCGCGCGACCGGCACCTTCAGCGTGCCCGCCCGCACGGCCGCCGTCTTCACGGCGGGGGCTGAGGGGCGCGGGCAACTGCGCGACCAAGGGCACGGCGGAGCGTGACGCCTGCGGCGCGCTGTTCCCCTCCCCGCCCCTTCCCTCACCTGGGGCTCCGCCCCAGACCCCGGGCCCAAGGGCGAAGAGGTGGGGGCTGCGCCCCGCAGGGGCGCGGGGCTGTGTCGATATGCGGCTCCGCCGCGTAGGCGCGATCAGCCACGACGGCGCTGCGGGTGATCGACGGCAGGTCGGGGCACTTTCGGGGAGTGCGGAAGGGCGCGGCGCGCTGTTCCCCGCCCCTTCCCCTCAACTGGGGTCCGCCCCAGACCCCGGGGCGTAGGGGCGGAGCCCCTTGCTACGCGGCGGAGCCGCACGTCGATACCGCGGGAAGGGGGCGCCCCGCCGACCTCGCGGCCCCAACCGCCAGGTCCCACCGCGGACCCCGGGGTCCAGGGGCGGAGCCCCTGGTATCGGGAAGGGGCGGGGTGGGGAAGATCCCGCGAACCCCCTAGCCCAGGGGGCCCAGTCGGGTGCCGTTCGCCAGGTGGGCCTTGAGGTCGGCGCGGGCGCCCGGCTTGGCCGGGAGGGTCAGCCCGCGGCCATAGGTGCGGCCCCGGACGCCACCCGTGGCGACGATCCCGGTCACCTGACGGCTTCCCGCGGCCAACAGATACCAGTGGCCGGACCGCGCCTTCCACAGCACCCCCGCCAGCACCCGCGGCTCGCGCGGACCGCAGGCGGGGGAGTTGTCGGCGTCGGCCGCGACCGCGCCCGTCCTGCCCCGGCGGGTGTCCCACGGCTGGAACTGGGCCAGGACCTTGCTGCCCGTGCCCCGCCAGGTGTCGGCGCGGGTGCACAGCCAGGCCGCGTGGCCGCCCGCCTCCGGCAGGGCCTGGGCGGCGAACCGCCAGGCGTTGACCGAGCGCACCCCGCGCGCCCGCAACATCGCCAGACGGCAGCCGGTCCTGGCCCAGCTCGCCCGGGCCGCCCGCCCCGCCACATCGCGCACCCCGGCGCCGGGGGCACCGTAGGTGAGCCGGGCCGGGGCCAGTTCGCCGAGGTCGGCCACGAGCCGCGAGCCGAACTGGAGCGCGGGCCAGCCACGGCAGGGGCGCAGCCGCGGAACGGTGCGCACCGGATCGGTAACCCCGTCCCCGGTGCGGCGCAGCAGACGCGGCGCCCCGGCCGGGTGCAGCAGATCCCGCACCCAGGCGTGGCGTACCCAAGGGGCGGTCAGATAGCGGACGTTGCCGTCGGTGCGGCTGAGGACCAGCGCGGTCGAGGTGCCCGCGTCCGCGGCGTCCAGCCGGGCGAAGTCCAGCGCGACCGCGCCGCCCCCGCCCTCCTCGCCGCCCTCGTCCGCCTCCGCGTACCGCGCCACCCGCAGCCCGTCGTACAGCAGCACCACCGTGGCCCGGTCCACCTCGCCCGCGAACAGCAGCTGCGGCGGTCCCGACGGCGGCCCGGACTGCGTGCCCATGGTGGCCGACACCCGCACCGAACCGCCCGGCCGCGCCCAGACGGCCAGCGCGCGGCGCAGCAGCGCGGTGTCCCGGGCCCGGTCGCCGCGCGCGGGCCAGGAGGAGAAGTCGGCGCGGGACGCGGTGCGCCAGGCGTCGGGCGCGGCGCGGGTCAACCTGTGTGGGTCCAGGGCCCGTTCGGAGGCCGGATTGCGGGCGTACGAGGGCGCGGCGGCGCCCTTCGGCTCCCAGCCCCGCCCCGGCATCCCCAGCAGCGTTCCGCACACCACCAGCGCCACCGCGGCCACCACCGCCGCCCGCAGATGCTGACGGCGGCGCATCAGATCGGTGGGCCGGGCCTGGAGCGAACAGGGGTCGAACTCGGCGGACTCCAGCAGCGATGCGTCCCGGCTGCCCGCCGGATCCGGCACCGACTCCGCCTCGTCCACCGCGTCCCGCGCGTCGGCGACCCCCGCGGCGCGCAGCAGGGCGCGGGTCTCGTGCTCGTCCAGCTGCTCCAGCTCCAGCAGGACGTATGCGGCGCGGCCGGGTCCCGACAGCTCCGACAGCGCCTTCTCCAGGGCGAGTTCATCGGCGCCGCCGGAGCGCGGGAACAGCCGCAGCCCGAACACCTGCGGGAGCGCCGGGGGCCGCCGCCACCAGGGCCGCTGCCGGGCGGCGCGGAGCGCCAGGCGCAGCACCCGCAGCCGCACATAGGCGTAGCCCGTGCTGTCGGCTCCCGGGTTCTTCGTCCCGCGCTGCCAGGGCAGTTCGACGTCGGGGTGCGGGTCCTGGCCCGTGCCGTAGCCCCGGTTGCGGGGCAGGGCGCGCTGGGCGAGGGCGTGTGCCGCGAGCACGCGGCGGGTGCGCCCGAGGCCCGGCGGCAGGATGAGATACGCGAGCCGCACCAGCCGCGGGTAGTGCTCGACGAGGGCGGCCTCGGCCTGCTCGACGTCGATCAGGCCGGTGGGTTCGTCGTCGGTGGCGAGTGTCGCCTGGTGCTGGTCCACGGTTCGTGAACGAGCGGCGGGGCGAGTTGGTCACCTACGGCTACCCGGCGGGCCTTTGACGCCTGTGGCGGGCTGTTCGCCTTCCCGCCCCTTCTCACGGCATCGATGTGCGGCTTCGCCGCGCGGTGGGGCGCTGGCCTAGCGCCTGGGGTCTCGGGGTGGAGCCCCGTCTCCTGGCGGAGCCTCGCCTTGCGCGGGACGTGGCGCCTGCGGCGGGCTGTTCCCCCCGCCCCTTCCCGAAACTGGGGCTCCGCCCCAGCCCCCGGGCGCCCAGGCGCGAAGCGCCCCTGCTGGGCCTCTGCCGTGCGGTGGAGCCTTGTCTCGCGCGGGACGTGGCGCCTGTGGCGGTTGTTCCGCTGCCCTTCGCGAAATTGGGGCTTCGCCCCCCCCAGACCCCGGGGCCTGGGGGCGAAGCCCCCTGCCCCCTGTCGGGCGGTGGGGCCCCGGGGCGGCGAGGCGGCTGTTGGCGCCGTGAGCACCCGCAGCGGAGGGCTGTTCATGGCTGCGCGCTGGTGCGGCGGACGCCCGCGCCCGCGCGGGGGCTGGGGTCTTCCGCGACCGGGATCAGCACGGCGACCTTCGCGGCGGACGCCCGCGCGGGGGCTGGGGCGGAGCCCCAGTTGAGGGAAGGGGCGGGGAGGGGAACAGCCCGCCGCAGGCGCCCGCCCCGCCCCCCAGACGCCAACCCGCTACGGCGTATCCGTCTGCCAGGCGCTGAACTCCACCGTCCCCCGCGCACCCGTACCGCCGTTCGTCGCGGTCATGAAGATCCCGGCGTCCTGGGCGGCCGTCGCGCCCGGGGCCGTTACGGTGGCCACCGTTTGCCAGTTCGCGCCGTCGTCGGTGGACAGCTCGCCGGTGTAGGAGGTGGCGGCGGTGCGGGTCAGCCGCAGCAGTACGGGTGCCTTGACGCCGGTGATCCGCTGGTAGGCGTCCAGCGTGCCGTCGCCGCCCGAGTCGTACGACAGCACGACGCCGTTGGCCGGGGTGACGGAGAGGTTCACAAAGCCGGGGGAGCCCGCCGTCGCGAGGTCGTCGCGAACGATGATCCCGGCCCGCGCCCAGGGCCCGGTGGCCGCCTGGGCGTCCACCTTCACGGTCATGGCCGTGCCCACCGTAAGGACGCCGTCGCGGTAGACGGAGCCGAATTCCGCGGTGCCCTTCCACAGGTCCTGGCCCGCGCCGTCGATCGCGAACCGTTCGCCCAGCTGGCCGAACGCGGCACCGTTGTTGGTGACCGTCCGCACCCCCTCCGCCAGCGGTCCGGCGATCCACAGCGTCCCGGTGCGCACGGCCCGCACCCGCTTCTCGCCGCGCGGCCCGTACGTCACGCCCAGCTCGTACGGCAGCGGCTTGAGCGGGTGCTCAAGCGGCTCGTCGGGCGCGGTGGCGCGCCAGCGGACCTTCCCCGTGCCGCCCGCAGGGACGCGCCGCAGCCGGGTCGGCCCGTCCGGGGACGGGTCGAGACCGGTCACGGTGAGGTCGAAGCCGATGCGGCCGGTGGCGCGCAGCCCGTTGACGTTGCGCAGGGCGGCGGTGAGGGACGCGGAGCCGCCGGGCGGCAGGGTGGCGGGCTCGGCGGTGACGGTCAGGGTGCCCTGGTACGGGGCCTTGGCCAGCGCCTCGTACACCCGCCGGGCGGTGCGGTGGGCGTCCGCCGTCGGCCGCACCGGATAGCTCTTGCGCTCGCGGGTCCACGGCTCCTCGACGGCGAACCAGTCGAAGGAGCGCGGCGCCCGGTCCTCCGCCAGCGCGTCCTCCAGCTCGTCCAGATAGGACTGCCACTGGGGGAGGTGGAAGTCGGCGATGAGGCCGCTCCAGTCGCGGTTGGCGTAGTTGGCCAGTTTGCCGCCGTCGGCCGTGGCGCGGTCCGCCCAGGTGGTGATGAGGGTGCGCGCGGCACGCTCCAGCCGGGCCGACTCCTCCTCGCCCGACGCCATCCGCTTGGCGTCCTCGAGCCAGGGGCCGAGCAGGAACCGCCGGTGGGCGCCGGTCATGTCGTCGCTGAGCCGCATCAGCTTGAGCCACAGCCGGGACAGGGTGCGGAAGGCGGCGCGGTCCTTGCGGTCATAGGCGTCCTGGAGCTGCGGGATCAGCTGCCAGGAGCGGTTGGCGAGCGCCTGCCGGGCGATGTCGGTCAGGTCGTGGCGGTAGGCGTCGCTGTCGCGCAGCCTGGCGCGCACTCCCAGCAGCGCCGCGAAGGCCACGTCGAACCCGGCCGGGTCGAAGGCGGGGGTGTGGGTCGCGTAGTTGGTGCCCGAACGCGCGGTCAGGGAGGGCCGGGCGGCGAACACCGAGTCATGCGGGCGGCCGTCCTTGCTGCTGATCTCGTACGCGGTGTCGCGCAGCGCGGCGAACGCCTCCCGGGCCCCGGTGTCCCGCCCGCCGTAGCGCACATCGGCGTAGGAGCGGAACCACTCGGCCCGGTCGACCGCCTCGTCCCGCCACGCCAGCTCGCTGAACAGCTCGAGCGCGGCCGGGTCCCGCTCGACCGCCTCCGGCATATAGGCCGTGCCGACCAGCTTGCTGCCCGGTTTGTCGCGCCATACGGTGAACCGCTCGGTCCACATGTGGGTCTTGGCGCCGATCGTGGTGCGGCCGCCGAAGTTGGGGATGGTGCCGAACGCGTACGGCACCCCACCCCAGTCCTCCTCCCGGTCGGTGACGGTGTCCAGGTCCGACAGACCGTCCACGATGAGCATCCGGTCGTGGTCGACGGCGTCCAGCAGATCGCGGCGCGGGTTCTCCTGCCAGCCGAGGATCACCCAGGTGGCGCCGGGGCGCGCGGTCTGGAGCGAGGTCTCCACGGCGCGGGCGGCCTCCGGCACCGGAACGTCACCGGGGTCGCCGCCCTCGTGCAGGAGGTCCATCTTGAACAGGCCGGCCTCCCCCAGCAGTTCGCCCTGGTGGCGGTAGAAGGCGGCGGCCACCTCGCGGAACACCTCGGTGCGCGGATCGAGCCAGTCGGGCCGCCTGAGCCCGTTCCAGTCGCCCTGCGGAACCGTGCGGGCCCCCGGGTTGCGGTCGGCGAAGCCGTCCGGGACGGTGCCGAAGTAGCCGGGGAACACCGGCCGCATGCCCAGCTCCCGCAGCCGGTCGGCGATCCGCCGCCCCAGTGCGGTGCGCTTGGCCAGCAGTGCGGGGGACACCGGGCCGCCGTAACCGCTCATGTTCTGCAGCAGCCACCACGGCTGGTGGGAGGGGGCGGGGAGCCAGGCGCGCGCCTCGTCGTCCGGATAGCCGAAGTCCTGGAGCAGCCGGTGGTAGACACCCTCCTGACCGGGGGTGACCAGCAGTTCGTTGCAGCCGTGCAGGGCCGCGACGTCGATCAGGTGCTCCCAGCGGTCCCAGTCGGCGAACGGCGCGGTGTAGCCGTCATGGGTGTCGTTGAACGCGAAGCGGTGCGGGAGCGCGGTCGAGCGGGTGACCCGCCGGGCGGGCGCGGGCAGCTGCCGCGGCAGGTTCAGCTGAATGCCGGACCAGGAGATCTGGGCGTGGCAGGTGTACTTGAGGTACCAGTGCACCCCGGTGAGCAGCACCGCCGGGCTGGTCCCGTAGACCGTGAGCCGCCCCGTCTGCCCGCCCACCTCGAACCGCTCCTCGGCGCCGTGCTTCTCCAGCGCCACCAGCCGGAACTGGTCGGCGTGCGCCGGCAGCAGCCGCCGCAGGGCGGCGCGCGCGGGAGCGGTGTCGAATGCGGTCACTGCGGTGTCCCGTGCGTCGTGCGGTGCGTCGGCCGCGGCCGGGAACCGGCTCCCCAGCGTGGCCCCGGCCCCCAGTGCTCCGGCGGTTCCGATCAGCGTGCGTCTGCTCAGATCGCTCATGCGCCCCCCAACGGACAAGGCCAATGGCTCATATAGGCAAGGCACTTAACCAGCGTTGCGGGGTGGGAGCAATGGGGCGGACGGGAGGCCAGGCGGCCCCGTCGCTCAGCCCCGGTCGAGGTAGGCGAGCACCGCAAGCACCCGCCGGTTGTTGTCGTCCGACGGCGGCAGGCCCAGCTTGCCGAAGATGTTGGAGGTGTGCTTGGCCACCGCCCGCTCGGTGACGAACAGCTGGGACGCGATCGCCGCGTTGGACCGCCCCTCGGCCATCAGCTCCATCACCTCCAGCTCCCGCGGCGTCAGCCGCGCCAGCGGCCGGTCCTGGGCGCGCCGGTCCAGCAGCTGCGAGATCACCTGCGGATCCATCGCGGTGCCCCCGGCGGCGACCCGCCGCACCGCGTCGATGAACTGATCCGCGTCGAAGACCCGGTCCTTGAGCAGATAGCCGATGCCGCCGCTGCCGTCCGCGAGCAGCTCCCGCGCGTACAGCTGCTCCACATGCTGCGACAGCACCAGCACCGGCAGCCCCGGTCGCGCCCGCCGCGCCGCCAGCGCGCACTGCAGCCCCTCGTCGCTGAACGACGGCGGCAGCCGCACGTCCACCACCGCCACCTCCGGCTCCAGCTCGGCCAGCGCCTTGCTCAGCTCGGGCCCGCTCTCCACGGCGGCCACGACCTCGAAGTCATACGCCTCCAGCATCCGCACCAGCCCGTCCCGCAGCAGGAACAGATCCTCGGCGACCACAACACGCACGGCTGCTCCATGACGTCCTCGGGCCCCGGGCGGCGGGGACACGGCCGAATCGCTGTCGAATCTACCGCGCGGGGGCGGCCGTTACCGGCCCCGGCGCGCCTCCGCCCGGTAGTGGTCCAGCACGTCCTGCCGCAGCAGCGCCCCGAATCCCGCGGCTTCGACGCGCAGCGCCAGTTGGGCGGGGGTGACGCCGAGGAGAGCGGCCGCCGCCTCCAGGTTCCAGTCGGCCGCCGCGAGCCGGGTGAGCAGATGGCCGCGGCGCACCTGGTGTTCGGAGAGGCGGAAGGTCTTGAGATAGGCGAGGCGGCCGTCGTCGTGGTTGATGGTCTCGCCGATGTGCTGCTCGGTGCGGCGGTGGAACGGCGGCAGGAAGCGGGACAGCGCGAACGGGCCCATCCGGTACACCCGCTGGACCTCGTAATCCCCCTCCAGCAGCCCGCCCGCGAGCGCGGTGGTGTGGAAGTCCGCCCACTCCGCACGCTGTCGGGCCGCCTCGGCGCGCAGCCCGGCCAGGGTGGACACCGCGCCGTCCGCTATCCGCGCCCGGAAGTCGGGCACCGGTCCGTGCAGCGTCGCGTAGTGGTACACCAGCTCGCCGTACAGGTCGTGCAGCAGCGACGGATGCAGCGCGCGGTAGTCGTCCGGATGGGGTACGACGAAGGCGGCGGCGAGGGCGTCGGCCGCGTAGAGCAGTACCCCGCACTGGCCCGGGTGGATCTCGAAGACCCGGAGGGCGTCGCCGAGCCCCGCCACCTCGGCGCCGGTGTACGCCTGCTCGACCCGCGGCGACAGACCCTGGCTGACCGCCCGGTGTGACCACTCCTCCCACACCACCGCCGGGCCGCCGAAGTGCAGGGCGAGATAGCCCTCGAGCGCGAGGTGCAGGGGGAGGAAGCGCAGCCGTCCGCGGTCTTCGCGGCGCGCCATCCGGCGGTGGAAGCGCAGGGGGACGCACGGCGGCGGGCCGTCCCGCCGCTCGTCCCCCCGCCGCTCGTCCCCGTGCCGCAGCCGGGTGCCGTACGCCGCGGCCGGGGTCCCGTCGGCCGTCCAGGTGGCGACGAAACCGTGTGGAACGTAGGCGTAGTACGCGGTGCGCCGGTCCAGCGCGACGGCGGCCGGGCCGTCGCCGTAGAGCCGGGCGTCCAGCCGCAGATCGGCGATCGGCTCGTCCCGTACCAGGGGCACCAGCCGGATCGCGCCCCAGGTCTGGGCGGGCAGGGCGGTCAGCCCGGTGAGCTCGAGCGATGTGGTCATGGTCCCTCCGGCGGTGGCTCGTCCGGCCCCGGCCGGTCCAGGAAGTGCCGCACCCGGGCGTCGAGATGGGCCCGCAGCTCGGCCAGGCCGGTGCGCCCCTCGGCGAACCGCGCGAACTCCACCAGCGTCGGCAGGTCCTCCGCGTCCCGCACCCCGGCCGTGGGCACGCCCGGCGCCAGCCGCCGCACGTCGAAGCCCTCCGCGTCATAGACCGGGTTGAGGTGCACCGCACCCGTGCGGTGGCCGGGGTCGAGGCGGGTGCGCCAGACCCGCAGCACCTCTCCGGCGAGCCCTGGCGGCGCGTTGTCCCAGCCGTCGGAGACGATCAGCAGCCGGTCCGGCCGGTGCTCCAGCGCGTCCAGGATCCGCTCGCCGAGCGGAGTGGCGCCGTACGGATACCGCAGCAGCGGATCCCGGCCGCCCGACAGCCACAGCGGGGTGAACTCCTCCGCCAGCGCTTCCAGCAGGAAGTGACAGCCGAGCGCGACGGCCAGCGGACGGCGCCGCTTCCGGGTGGAGCCGAAGGAGGAGAAGCTGTCGTCGAGGACCGCCGCGACCCGGCCCCAGCTACCGGCCCTGGCGCCCGCCGCGCGCCGTGCGGCGGCGCGCAGCGCGGCGGTCAACTCGGCCCGGCGCGCGACCCGTTCGCCCAGCGGGAGCGAGAGCACATAGGTCGCCAGCCGGGTCAGCGGCATGGTGGCCAGATCCGCCCGTACCGAGTCGGCCCCGGCCGCGCGGGCCGCCCCCTGCAGCCGCAGCCGCTCCAGCCGGGTGAGCCGCGGGGCGATCCGCTCCAGGAAGACCGCGCGGTCGATGCCGTGCTTGGCCGCGAAGCCCTCGGCGACGGTGTACGGGAGGTCGTACACCGCGGACCGCTCGTAGTGGGCGCGGCGCCACGCCTCCAGCAGCGGGGCGGAGAACCCCTCGCTCCGGCGGCCCACCGGCTCGAAGAGGAACGGGCCGAGCTCGCCGTCGAGCCGCAGATGGGCGTGGCGGGCGGCCGACTTGACCGCGCCCCGGTACTTCACCGCGTCGAACGCCGGATCGGGGCGGGCCGCCAGCCAGTCCCGCACGATGGCGCGGGTGCGGCGGTTGTTGACCCCGGCCCGGCGCAGCCCGCGGAACAGCCGGTAGACCCGGGGCGGCGGAAGCGCGGCGAGACGGCGGGCGATCAGGCGGCCCTCTGCCGTGCGCTGTTCCGGTGTGGCCTCCTTGGCGGTTTCCAGCAGCCGCCGGACGATCAGCGCCGCGTTGTGGTCATTGACGTTCAGCGCGAGGGTCGCCGCGTACAGCTCCCGGTAGTTCCCGAGCATGTAGGAGTGGAGGAAGTCGAGCGACATGCGCTGCTCGCCCGCGTCGGAGTGGAATTCCCGCTGGCCAGTCGAGGTGATGGCCGCGTTCACGAACAGCAGGACGTCCTCGGCCGCGACCAGATCGGCCAGCGTCTCCATGGGGCCCTCCGGCGGCGGGGTGCGGAAGCCGGCCGGGGAATGGGGGCACGAACTGCGAATCGTCGCTTAGCAGGCGGGTTCCGGAAGTCGCACCGGAGTCCCGCGGCCGGCACCGGAACGCTAACACCGGGGCGGCGCGCCCCGCCGCCGGATTTTCCCCGGCGACGGGTCGGCCGGTTTGCCCAGCGGCGGATCGTTGGTCTTCCCGGCGGCGGGTCATCGGGCGGCGTTGGGCGCCGACAGGCCGCAGGGGATCTCCATCGTCACCATGGTGGGCCCGCCGGCCGGGCTGCTGACCGCGAGCACCCCGTCGAAGGTGCCCAGGCGCCGCTCGACACCGCTCAGCCCGCCCTCCGGGGTGATCTCCGCACCGCCGCGGCCGTCGTCGGTCACGGTGATGCGCAGCATGCCGTCCTGGTGGTGGACGTCCAGCCACATCCGCGAGGCGCCCGCGTGCTTGGCCGCGTTGGTCAGCACCTCGCTCACCGCGAAGTACGCCGCCGACTCGACCGGTTCATCGGGACGTCCCGTGAGGTCCACGTCCACCTCCACGGGCACCGCCATCCGCAGCGCCAGCGCGCGCACCGCGTCCCCCAGGCCGCGCTCGGCCAGTACGGGCGGATGGATGCCGCGGACCAGGTCGCGCAGCTCGGTCAGGGCCTCGGCGGAGTTCGTACGGGCGGCGGCGAGCAGTTCCCTGGCCTTGGCCGGGTCCTTCTCGATCAGCGCCTCCACGGTGCCCAGGCTCATGCCCATCGCCACGAGCCTGGCCTGGGCGCCGTCGTGGAGATCGCGTTCGATGCGGCGCAGTTCGGCGGCGGAGGTGTCCACGGCGTCGTGCCGGGTCTCGGTCAGCTGCCGCACCCGCTGCTCCAGCGCCATGTGCGGGGTCGGGTCCAGGAAGGAGCGCGCCAGCAGGAAGTGGCCGCGCAGCAGGACGGGGGAGAGGACCGAGCCGAGCGCGATGAAGCCGACGCCGACCGGGACGGCCAGCAGGGCGGTGGTCAGCGAGTCGATGGGCAGGAACGCGTACCAGTAGGTGCCGCTCGCGTCCACGATCGGCCGCCACACCCCGGCGGCCAGGACGAACCCCTCGAGCCCGTACGGCATGAGGGCGAAGGCCAGCAGCGCGATGGTGTACCCGGCCGTCATGTCGACCTGCAGCCACAGCAGATCGCGCCAGGTCGCCGGGTCCTTCAGCAGGAGGGTGCACAGCTCCACCTGCCCGGTGATCCCGGAGCGCCGGTCGGCCGGCAGCGGGCGGTACGGCAGCTGGATCCGCACATCGGACCAGGCGGCGGCCAGCAGCCGGCGCCGATTGGCGTGCGCCCGCACCGCGCGGATCAGGGGCGGGGTGCTGAACACCCCGATGCCCAGTGGGATGAGGCTGATCGACACGATCGTCAGCACCGACAGGGTGATCGACACCAGTGCGAGCCAGGAGACGGCGAACCCCCGTACACAGGCCGTCAGCCCTTTACGTGCCCTCATCCGGATTCCCCCTCGCTGGTCGGAACGTCCTGCCCGCACCGGCGGGCCACCTCAGTCTGTCAGCGGCCCGCCGCCCGGACACGGGGGCCGGACACCGTCCCGGGGTGTACCTGGCACCACCTCCCCGCGTCGCCCTAGGGCTCGGCAACAGGGTGGCTGTCCGGCTGGGGCGCGGACCTGCGGATTTCTACCGTCGTGGCATGACCTGTTCAGTCCGCACCTCAGGGGGAGAGACGCCATGAGCGCAACGAGGAAGGGCCTGGCCGTGCGGCTGGGCGGGTGGTCCATCCGCCACCGCAAGACCGCGATCATCGGATGGCTGCTGTTCGTCGTGGTCGTCGCCGTGGTCGGCGGGATGTCGGGATCCCGGCAGATGACCAACTCCGAGAACGGTACGGGCGATTCCGCACGCGCCGAGAAGATCCTGGAGGACGCGGGCCTCCAGACCCCGGCCGGAGAGATGGTGATGCTGCGCAGCGACCGCCCGGACGGCTGGCGGGACGCGGCCCGCGACCTCTCCGCGCGGCTGGAGCGGACCGGCGAGACGGTGCGGGTCCAGCCCCCGGTGCGCTCGGAGAACGGCCGGGAGGCACTGATCAGCTTTGAGATGAGGGGCGACCCGGACACGGCAGGGGAGCGGGTGGAGCCCGTGGTGGAGGCGGTGGAGAAGACCGAGTCGGACCATCGGGGCGTGGTGGCCTACGAGTTCGGCGACGCCACCGCCCAGCACCGGCTCGACGACATGCTGACCGACGACTTCAAGAAGGCCGAGCTGACCGCCGTACCGCTGGCGCTGGGCATTCTGCTGGTGGTCTTCGGGGCGCTGGTGGCCGCGCTGCTGCCGGTGCTGCTCGCGGTGACCGCCTGCGTCGGCACCTTCGGACTGCTCGCCCTGGTCAGCCATCGACTGCCGCTGTTCGACTCCACCAACTCGGTGATGTTCCTGGTGGGCCTGGCCGTCGGCGTCGACTACTCGCTGTTCTATCTGCGGCGGGAACGCGACGAGCGGGCCGCGGGCCGGGACGCCGGGACCGCGCTGCGGATCGCGGCGGCCACCAGCGGCCGGGCGGTGCTGATCTCCGGGGTCACCGTCATGCTGGCGATGGCCGGGATGTTCCTGTCCGGGCTGATGCTGTTCCACGGCTTCGCGGTCGCCACCATCCTGGTCGTGCTGATGGCGATGCTCGGCTCGGTGACCGTGCTGCCCGCGATGCTGTCCTGGCTGGGCGACCGGATCGACGCCGGGCGGGTGCCGCTGCTGAACCGCCGCCGCAAGAAGGGCGTGCACGCCAGCGGTGGCCTCTCCGGCAGGCTGATGCGGCCCGTGCTGGCCAAGCCGAAGCTGTTCGCCGCCGTATCGGGGGCGCTGCTGCTGGTGCTGTGCGCGCCCGCCCTCGGGATGAAGACCGAACAGCTCGGCCTGGAGAAGCAGTTCGGCTCCGACGCCCCGATCACCGTGGCGTACCAGGAGATCACCGGCGCCTTCCCCGGCGGCCCCGCCCCGGCCGAGGTGGTGCTGCGCTCCGACGGGGTCGGCTCCGCCCGCTTCGACGCGGCCGTGGCGGACTTCAGGAAGGAGCTCACCGCGTCCGGGCGGTTCGGGAAGACGGTCGACGTCGAGGCGCACCGTGCGGAGGGGGTGGCCCGGATCGAGGTGCCGCTGGCCGGGGACGGTCAGGACGCCACCTCCCGGCGCGCCCTGGACACGCTCAAGGAGGATCTGGTGCCGAGGATCCTCGGACCGGTCTCCGACCAGGCGTACGTCAGCGGTGAGCTCGCCTCCAGCCGTGACTTCACCGACCAGCTGAAGACCGACATCGCACCGGTCCTCCTCTTCATCGCCGCCGTGACCTTCGTACTGATGCTGCTCTGCTTCCGGTCGCTGCCGATCGCCATCGTCTCGATCCTGCTCAACCTGCTGTCGGTGGGCGCCGCGTACGGCACGATGACGGCCGTCTTCCAGCACGGCTGGGGCGCGGAGTGGCTGGGGATGGAACCGGCCGGGGCGATCGAGGGGTGGATGCCGCTCTTCGTCCTCGTCATCCTCTTCGGGCTGTCGATGGACTACCACGTGTTCGTGGTCTCGCGGATCCGGGAGGCCCATGGGCGGGGCCTCGCCACCCGGGACGCGATCCGCGAGGGCATCCGGACGACGGCGGGCTCGGTCACCGGGGCGGCCGCCATCATGGTCGCCGTGTTCGCGGTCTTCGCCCTGCTGCGGATGCAGGACATGCAGCAGATGGGCGTCGGGCTCGCGGTCGCGGTGCTGGTGGACGCCACGCTGGTGCGGATGGTGCTGCTGCCCTCGGTGATGGCGCTGCTCGGGGAGCGCAACTGGTATCTGCCGCGCGCCCTGCGGTGGCTGCCGAGCGTGAGCCACGGCGAGGAGCCGGTGGAGCCGCAGCGACCGCCGCTGGTGGCGGCGGGGCGCTGAGGCCCAGGGTTTGCTGAGGCCCAGGGCCCGCTGAGGCCCTGGGTCCGCTGAGGTCCGGACCCGTACCGGACGCGTCCGCCGTGCCGGACAGGCTGCTGGCCTGTCCGGCACGGCGGACGTTCGCGGGGTGACGAGGGGGTCAGGCGGTGGGCACGTACTTGTACCCCACCCGCCGCACCGTCACGATCGTCCCCCGGTGCTCGGGGCCCATCTTGCGGCGCAGCCGGGCCACATGGACATCGACGGTCCGGCCGTCGCCGACATGGCCGTACCCCCACACCGTGGTCACCAGCTGATCGCGGGTGTGCACCCGGTGCGGATGGGCGACGAGATGGCTCAGCAGCTCGAACTCGAGGTACGTCAGGTCCAGCGGGCGACCGGCGATCTCGGCGGTCCGCTGGTCGGGGTCGATCCGGATCAGCTCGTCACCCGTCACCGCCGTAACCCCCTCCGTGGACGGCCTCGCCGCCTCGGGTACCTGCCGGTCGGCCGGGACCAGCACCAGATAGCCGACCATCGGCGGATGGCCGGGGAGCGCGGGCACGGTGTGCGGGGGAGCGGGCAGCCAGGTGGCGCCGGGGTGCAGCAGATCGGCGACCGGCGGCACCTCGTCCGGTGCGACGGCTCGCAGCCGCTGGCGGCCGGGCGGGGCGGACGGGCTGGACGGGGCCGCGGAAGCGGAGGCGGTGGCGGACGACAGGCCACGGAGGTTCGTCATGAGGTCAGCTCTTTCGCGCGAGAGGGCGTCAGTGGACGTCGTGCGCGCGGGCCGGGCGGCCGGGCGGAGGGGTCAGCGACCGAGCGAGCGGGCCCGCGCATCGGATGCGCGGCAACACTCGCGGTCGAAGTGGTGCGCCTGCCGGGACGGCCAGAACGGCTCCAGGTCGTAACGACCCGTCGCGATGTCGTGGAGGCTGGCCATGGCCCTATTGAAGCAGATACCGGGCCCGGGGCGCTCGGCCGTTGGAGGGAAGGACCGCGATGGCTTCCCGGCCGTGCGGGGGCGCACGATACACCCCAGTTCGCAAATCCGGCATCTACCTATATACCCAGGCGAGGCGCACAATGGGGGTGCGGTGTTTTTACCGCACTGTGCGGTCAGACTTGCATGGATCGAAGGAGGCGAGTCGAATGGCCGACGTCTCACGTGCGAGAGGCGATATAGCGGGCCACCCCGACGTGTCCGAAATGCGGGAGCGTTACGCGCGGATGATGGACGCGCGGGACGTTGTCTTCCTCGACGGGCCGGTTCTGCTGGCCGGTCTGTATTTCGCCATCTCTCCCTGGGTGGTGCACTTCTCGAGCACCAGCCCCAACCTCATGGTCAACAACCTCATCCTCGGCATCACCATCGCCCTGCTGGGGCTCGGCCTCACCACGGCGCCGAGGAGGATGTACAGCCTGTGCTGGGCCATGTCCGCGATTGGTGTATGGATGATCATTTCTCCCTGGGTGGTCGCCCGGGGCGCCGATGCCGGGATGATCGCGAACAATGTCGTGGTGGGTGCCATCACCTGCCTGTTCGGCCTGGTCGCAGCCGGCATGGTGATGCGGAAGGGCAGGGAAACCTGACCGGACGCTGAATCACCGAACCGTCTGGACAGCGGCGAAGGCCGTCCACCGGCTGCCCCTCGGGGCCGTGCGGCGGACGGCCTTCGCGTGTGCTGCCCATGGTCCGGTGGGTGTGGGTGTGGGTGTGGGTGTGGGGCATGGGTGTGGCTGTGGGTGTCAGCCGATCGGCTCGGGCAGCGGGACCACGTCGTAGGAGCATTCGATGGTCCGGCCGGTGGCCGGGTCGCCCAGCTCCACCCGCCAGCGCTCGGCGAACTGGTCCACGCCCTCGGCCATCGGGATGGTGCCGGAGATCAGCACGGTGCCGGGCACCAGGGCGCCGCGTTCGCGCAGCACCTCCACCCAGTACGCGGGCGGCAGCAGCTCGGCCAGGCTGCCGCTCTGCACCTCGGTCTCCGCGCCGTCGTGGGTGACCCAGGCGCGGAGCGTCAGGTCGTCGAGGCGGGACGCCACATCGGAGAGCCGCCAGGCGCGGGTGGCCAGCACATCGGGGGCCGCGTTCTTGCTCCAGGCCACGCCGTGGACCTCCAGCTCCCGGTCGGTGTGGTCGCAGGCCGCCGTCAGCAGCAGCTCCCCGTCGGCGGCCACGACCAGCGCCCACTCGGCCTCGCCCGAGGTGCGGGCGTGCTGGACGCGGACCCGGCCGGTCTGCTGGGCCAGGTAGGGGGCGACCGGGTAGAGGGCGGGCGTCACGGAGGGTGCGGGCACGCCCAGCTCGGCGAGCTCGGCCACATGGGCGGCCACATCCTCCTGGCTGCGTCCCGCGTAGCCCGCGTTGAGCACCTGGACGACCTCCACCTGGTGGAGGGAGCCGTCGGGGAGTTCGAAGGTGAGCGAGGACGGGGCGGGCTGTGCTGCGGGCTGCGACGGCTTCGTTGTCATGGGTGCTGTGCTCTCCAGGGGGCGACGGGGCTGGGGGTCTGCGGTTTCTGTGCTGGCCGGGCGGTCACCCGCTGCCGCGGGTGACCGCGCACTTCGCGGTTTCGAAGCGGTTAACTTCCTCCGGAGGGGTTGCGCATACGCTTGGTATACAAGAAGTATGCCGGAAGGCCGATCCGCGCAACCCCCACCCCTCGCACCACCCCGAAAACGCCACGTACCATCCCGTAAGCCTCATGCACCATCTCGAGGACGGAATATGCAGCCCACCGCATCGAGCGCACCGCCACCCCGGGCCGACCGGTCCGGGGTCCGCCGCGCCTTCGTCGCCAGCCTCACCGGCACCGCCCTGGAGTGGTACGACTTCGCCGTCTACTCCGCCGCCGCGGCCCTGGTCTTCGGCGATCTCTTCTTCCCCTCCAAGGACCCCACCACCGGCACCCTGCTGGCGTTCTCCACCTACGCCGTCGGCTATGTCTCCCGGCCGCTGGGCGGCTTTGTCTTCGGTCGGCTCGGCGATGTCATCGGCCGGAAGAAGGTGCTGATCGCGACGCTCGTGCTGATCGGCGGCGCCACCCTGCTGATCGGGCTGCTGCCCACCTACGCCACGGTCGGCGTCGCGGCCCCGGTCGCGCTGGTGCTGCTGCGCTTCGCGCAGGGCGTCGGCGTCGGCGGGGAGTGGGGCGGCGCGGTGCTGCTGTCCAGCGAGTTCGGCGATCCACGGCGGCGCGGCTTCTACGCCTCGGCCGCGCAGGTCGGGCCCCCGGCGGGCAATCTGCTGGCCAACGGCGTCCTGGCCGCGCTGGGCGCGGCGCTGACGGAGGACCAGTTCACCAACTGGGGCTGGCGGGTGGCGTTCCTGCTCTCCGGGCTTCTGGTGGTGTTCGGTCTGTGGATCCGCGCCAAGCTGGAGGAAACCCCGGTCTTCAAGGCGATGGAGGCCGCGCAGGACCGCCCGGAGGCGCCGCTGCGCGAGGTGTTCACCACCCAGCCGAGGGCGCTGACCGCCGCGATCCTCAGCCGGGTCGCCCCCGACGTGCTGTACGCGATGTTCACCGTCTTCGTGCTCACCTACGCCACCGATGAACTCGGCATGTCACGCGGCTCGGCGCTCACCGCCGTGCTGATCGGCTCCTCGCTGCAGATCGTGCTCATCCCGCTGGCCGGGGCGCTCTCGGACCGGGTCAACCGGCGGCTGCTGTACGGGGGGTCTGCCGTGGCCGCCGGGGTCTGGCCGTTCCTGTTCTTCCCGCTGGTCGCGGACGGCAGTTGGGCGCTGCTCACCCTCGGGGTCGTCGGCGCGCTGGTGATCCACTCGCTGATGTACGGGCCGCAGGCGGCCTTCATCGCCGAGCAGTTCTCCCCGCGGCTGCGCTACACCGGCTCCTCGCTCGCCTACACCCTCGCCGGGATCATCGGCGGCGCGATCGCGCCGCTGCTCTTCGCCACGCTGCTCGGTGAGTATCACGCCTGGGTGCCGCTGGCCGTCTACATCGCGGTCACCGCCGCGGTCACGGTGGCGGGCCTCTGGCTGGGCCGGGATCCGTCGTCCGCCGAGAAGGAGGAGCCGGAGCCGCTGACCGTCGCCTCCGCCGCGACCGTATCGTGACCGCTGTCCCGTCCCGTCCTGTCCCCGCTCGCGGATCCTGTCCCGCTCGCGGATCCTGTCCCGCTCGCGGAGCTGTAAAGCGAGCCGTACCGGGGAAGGGGCGGGACGAGGCCGCGTACCCGGTCGGGACCACGAACCCCGACCGCGCTCCGACCCGTTCTCCGATCCGCACTCCGGCGCTCACGACCAGGAAATCGCCCTCGACCAGGGAATGAGGCAGCACCCGCCATGCCCCTCCGCATCGCACTGAGCCAGCTCACCACGGGTCCGGACCCGGCGTCGAACCTCGCCCTGCTGCGCGAGGAGACCCAGCGGGCGGCGGCGGCCGGGGCGCGTCTGGCCGCCTTCCCTGAGGCGGCCATGGCCTGCTTCGGCACCCGGCTCGGCCCCATCGCCGAACCGCTGGACGGCCCCTGGGCCACCGAGGTCCGGCAGATCGCCAAGGACGCCGGGCTGGTGGTGGTGGCCGGGATGTTCACCCCGGCGCCCGACGGCCGGGTGGCCAACACCCTGCTGGCCACCGGCCCGGGGGTGGAGACCTCCTACGACAAGATCCATCTCTATGACGCCTTCGGCTTCGCCGAGTCCAAGACCGTGGCGCCGGGCTCCGAGGTGGTGACCTTCGATCTGGACGGTGTCCGGATCGGCCTGGCCACCTGCTACGACGTGCGGTTCCCCGAGCTCTTCCGGGCCCACGCCGACGCGGGCGCGGTGCTCTCGCTGCTGCCCGCGTCCTGGGGCGCGGGGCCCGGTAAGCGCGAGCAGTGGGAGCTGCTGACCCGGGCGCGGGCGCTCGACGCCACCGTATGGCTGGCGGCGGTGGGTCAGGCCGACCCGGCGGCGTCCGGTGTGACCGCCGCGAGCTCCGCCCCCACCGGTATCGGCCACAGCGCGCTGATCGGCCCCGACGGCACCGTACGGGAGCGGCTGGACGCGGGTCCCGGGCTGCTGGTGGGAGAGGTGGACACCGAGGAGGTCACCGCGGTGCGCCGCACGGTGTCCGTCCTGGCCAACCGCAGGCTGGGCGGACAGCCATGAGCGGCACCGCCGGGGCCAAACCGGAGCACGAGTTCCATCTGCCCGCCGGACCCTGGCGGCGACCGCCGGGCGCGGCCGCGGGGGTCAGCGAACAGATCCTCGCCACGGACGAGAGCGGCACCCACACCACCGCCCTGGTGCGCTGGGAGCCCGGAACGGACACCTCCCCGTCCGGGGTGGTCCGCCACGACGGCTGGGAGGAGGTCTACCTCCTCGAGGGCAGCATGCGCGACCTGACCCTGGGAGAGACCTTCGCGCGCGGCTTCTACGCCTGCCGACGGCCCGGAATGCCACATGGCCCCTGGCTCTCCGAAGAGGGCGTCACCATGCTCGTGATCACCTACCCGGAATCGACAGCCGGACCGTAACTCCCCCGGGCGATGGCCCATCCCGGGGCCGTGGCTCACTCCCGGGCGGTGGCTTGCCCGGGTGGCTTATCCGGTGAGCAGGACCTTCAGGGTTGACTCCAGGTGGGCGCTGATCGCCGTGCGGGCCGCTTCCGGGTCGCCCGAGGCCACCGCGTCCAGGATCGCCTGGTGCTCGCCGAGCACCTCCTCCTGGCGGCCGGTCTGGGTGTAGAGGGCCACCACCCCGGCCCGGATCTGGCGGCTGCGCAGCCCGTCGTAGTGCCGGTTGAGGAGTTCATTGCCCACCGCGGCGACCATGGTCGCGTGGAAGAGGTGGTCCACGGCGATGAACTCCTTGGCCTGCTCAGGACCCATCAGCCCGCGCTGCCGCTCCAGCAGCTCCGTCAGCTTCCCGACCGGCACCGTGCCCGCCTCGATGGTCCGCTCGGCGGCGTGGCGCTCGACGATCCCGCGCAGCTCCATCAGCTCGGTGATCTCCCGGCCGGAGAGCGGGGCGATATGCGCACCCCGCTTGGGGACCAGCTGGACCAGATCCTCGGCCGCCAGCAGGAGCAGAGCCTCACGGATCGGGGTCCGGGAGATGCCGATCCGGTCGGCGATCTCCTGCTCGGTGAGGAACCTGCCCTGCATGTCGGGATCGGTCAGCACGGTCTCCTTGAGGAACGCGTACGCCTTTTCTCGTCCGGACTGCGCTGGCACTGGGCCCCCATGCTGCTTCGCATACAACTCGTATACGAAAATTATCACGGACGGCCAGCAGCGACGGGGAAGCCGGGCAGCCAGAAGTCGGGCATCCAGAAGTCCGGCATCCAGAAGTCGGGCATCCGGGAGCCCTGGGCTCCTGCTCCGGAGGAGTCGCGGAGGTGCCGATGAACCTGGCGCTCACCGCGCGCCCTCCTCGCCGCTCCGGCGCCGACGGGCGTCCTCGTCCGCGACCAGGACCACCTTTCCGGCGACGGTGCCGGACTCGGCCAGGCGCATCGCCTCCGCGGCGTCGGAAAGCGGGATCCTCGCCGCCACCAGCGCGGTGAACTCGCCCTTCGCCAACAGTGCCAGCACCTGCCCCAGATCGTCGCGGATCCGCTCCTGGAAGGCGGCCGGGCGCCGCCGCCCGGCCCAGAGGTTGAAGAAGTGGGCCCGCCGTCCGTTCGGCAGCAGGTTCCACAGGGTCAGCCGGGCGAGCAGCTTGAGCACCGGGGTCCGGGATGAGCCGGGGACGTCCCGGGTGGCCGCCGTGCCGTAGGAGACCAGCGTGCCGCCGCGGGCGAGCAGCCGGAAGGAGTCCACGATGCCCTCGCCGCCGATGTGGTCGAAGACCGCGTCAACCCCGCCGGGCGCCAATGCCCGCACCCGGGCGGGCAGATCCGGATCGCGGTAGTCGAGCGGGGTGGCGCCGAGGGCGTGCACCGCGTCGTGGTGGCGGGGCGAGGCGGTGCCGATGACCTTGATGCCCGAGTGGCGGGCTAGCTGGACCAGGGTGGTGCCCACCCCGCCGTTTGCCCCATGGACCAGCACGGTCATCCCGGGGCGCACCTTGGCCACGCGGTGGAGCATCTGCCAGGCCGTGATCCCGTTGACCACCACCGTCTCGGCCTCCGCCGCGTCCACCCCCTCGGGGACCTTCACCAGATCGCCCGCGTCAACGAGGGTGTGGCTGGCCCAGCCGCCGATCTTCGTGAGCGCCGCGAACCGCCGCCCGCGCAGGGCCGGATCCACCCCGGGGCCCGTCGAGACCACCGTGCCCACCAGGTCATAGCCGGGCACGAAGGGGAACGGCGGCTGGTCGTAGTACTTCCCGCGGCGCATCTGCTGCTCCGCGAAGGACACCCCCGACGCCTCGACGGCCACCAGCGCCTGCCCGGGACCGGGCTCGGGCAGCGGGCGGGTGCGGAGCTCGAGCCCTTCGGGCTCCACCTGGCCCGGCAGAACGACTTCGGTGATCACGGCTGACCTCGTTTCCAAGTGAGGAGTTCTCGTTGTTGTGAGATCTTCTAACCAAACAATGAACCTGTTACTCTCGACGTGTCAAGCCCGAATTCGAAGAGCCGCACGAGAGGCGCGTCCATGGCGACAGCACGGCGTGAGCGCTACCGCAAACAGACCCGGGAGGAGGCCAAGGCCGTGGCCCTGGCCCAGCTGGCCGAGTCGGGCACGGCGGGCATTTCGGTGAACGCGATCGCGAAGGCGATGGGGATGACCGGCCCCGCGCTCTACCGCTATTTCGCGAGCCGGGACGAGCTGCTGACCGAGCTGATCACCGACACCTACCGCGATCTGGCCGAAACCCTCGCCCGGGCCGTCGCCGACGCCGCCCCCGCCGACGCCGCCGACGCGGCCCCTGCCGATGCGGCACCCGCCGACGCCGCCGACGCGGCCCCCGCCGACCGCTTCCGCGCCATGGCCCGTGCCCTGCGCGACTGGGCGAAGCGCCAGCCCGACCGCTATCTGCTCATCTACGGCACCCCGGTGCCCGGTTACCACGCGCCGCCGGAGACCACCGAGATCGCGGCGGGGCTGATGCGGACCATCGTGGACGCCTGCTCCACCGTCGGCGATGCCGATGGCGCCACCGCGCACCGCGCTGCCACCGGCCCGGGGCAGCAGCCCCTGACCGACCTCGAGGCCGAGCTGGTGCGCCACCTCGAGGACGCGGGCTCCTGGGTGCCGGGGGAGGAGCCCGGCGGTGAGCTGAAGGGCCGCGCGCTGCGCACCTGGACCAGGCTCCACGGCGTGATCAGCCTTGATGTGCAAGGCCAGTTCACGGGCATGGGCTTCGATCCCTCGGTCCTCTTCGAGGCCGAGATCGACGCCCTGGTGCGGGGCGGCTGAGCTGCCCCCGGCCGGAGCTGCCCGCCCGGCGGGCCCGGCGCACACTGGAAGGACACCGGAGCGCGACGGGGAGCGGAGGCGGCGATGGAGCACGGCGAGTTCGATGTGGTCGTGGAGATCCCCGAGGGGTCACGCAACAAGTACGAGATGGACCATGAGACCGGCCGGATCCGGCTGGACCGGATGCTGTTCACCTCGACGAAGTACCCGGCCGACTACGGCTATGTCGACCACACCCTCGGCCGGGACGGCGATCCGCTGGACGCCCTCATCACCGTCGCCGAGCCGACCTTTCCCGGCTGTGTGATCCTCTGCCGGGCCATAGGCATGTACTGCATGCGCGACGAGCAGGGCCCGGACGAGAAGATCCTCTGTGTCCCGGCCCATGACCCGCGCTATGTCGGCGTGCAGGACATCGATGACGTCCCCGAATTCGACCGTAAGGAGATCACCCACTTCTTCGAGGTCTATAAGGACCTCGAGCCCGGCAAGTCCGTCGAGGGTTCCCACTGGGAGGGCCGCGAACGGGCCTACGCCGAGATAGCCGCCTCCCGCGCCCGCGCGGCCGAAAACGGCCGGTTCCAGAGCCCCTGAGCGGGACCGGCGCCCGCCACCGCTCAGGGAGCCGCCCCCACGCGGCGCGGGCACCCCACCGCCGTCCTCCGGCACCACGGTCCACCTTCCGCGCCAACGCCGGGGAACGGCGTACGAGTTGGGGCCGTCCGCGGGCCAAGGCCCGGGCGATGCGCCCGGGAAAACCGCTGGAGCCGCGCGCCGTTCGCGTGCTTCGATGCGCTTCATGGTGCCCAGCGACCGACTGCTCGCCTTCGCGGCCATGTCCTTCCTGCTGATCGTGATCCCCGGTCCCAGCGTGCTCTTCGTGGTCGGCCGGGCACTGGCCCAGGGCCGCCGAGCCGCGCTGACCACGGTCGTCGGCAATACCCTCGGGGCGTATGTGCTGGTCGTGGCCGTGGCGCTGGGCATCGGATCCGTGGTGGAGCGCTCGGTCCTCGTCTTCACCGCGCTGAAGCTCGTGGGCGCCGCGTATCTGGTGTACCTGGGGGTCAAGGCGGTGCGGCAGCGCCACTCGCTGCGGGCCGCGTTCACCGGCGCGGGGCCCGCCCACGGGGGTCTGCGCACGCTGTGGGAGGGGTTCGCGGTCGGCGTGGCCAACCCCAAGACGATCGTGTTCTTCGCCGCCGTACTGCCCCAGTTCGTCGACCGCGAGCAGGGGCGCGTCGTACCGCAGATGCTGCTGCTCGGGCTGGTCTTCAACGCCATCGCAGTGATCTCCGACAGCGTCTGGGGCCTGGCCGCGGCCACCGCCCGCACCTGGTTCGCCCGCTCCCCGCGGCGCCTCGCGATGGTCGGCGGCGTCGGCGGACTCTCCATGATCGGCCTCGGCGTCACCGTCGCCGCCACGGGCCGCGCGGACTAGCCCCGTACGGACCGTACGGACTGCGTGGACCGTATCGACCGCCTGGACTCCGTGCGGGCCAGGCCGCTGTGCGCCGACGACCTCCCCGCCGCCGAACGCGCCTCGGCCACCACCCTCCTCGAGGCCGACCGCCGCAGCGGGAGGGTCGGCGAACCCGAGCCCCGGCCCCGCCCGGCCGCCGCCTCCCGGCAGTGGATCGACCGGATGCGCCACTTCCGCACCGAGGACCCCGGCGGCTGCTGGGTCGCCGTGGACGAATCCGAAGGCGACGACGGCCTCATCGGATTCGCCATCTCCCAGAACCGCGGCCCGTCCTGGTTCCGGTAACACCCTGGCCCCGCCTCCGCCGCGCCATGCGCCCTGCGTGCGCGGGCAGTTGACGGCGAGGCATATGCGCCGTACGGGGTGTGGGAGGTGCGCTGGGGGAGGGGCGAGCGCTGCGCCGTATGGGGTAATTCGGGGGTGTATCTATGGTGTTGGCGGCGTGTCGCGTGCCTACTGGTGCTACAGACCGGTGGGTTTCACATCGGGCGGGGACGGCGCGACGCGCCTCCCGCGTCGAACGCCGTAAGCGCGCATTCCGCGTCGAACACCATGAGCGCGCACCCCATCCTGATGCGCTGCCACGCGCCGCGGTCACGGCCCCGCATGGCGAGCAACGGCCCACCATCCCACCCCACTTGGAGGGCCATCATGGCTTCACCCACGGTCACCCTGGTCACGGCGGCGCCGAACCCCGCCGTGTCCGGGCAGTCGGTCACGCTCACCGCCACCGTGATCCCGCTCGGCGCCGGAACGCCCACGGGTACCGTCACCTTCGTGGTCAGCGGCGGCCCCACCCTGACCGGCACGCTGTCCGGCGGGACCGCCTCGGTCACCGCGAGCGGCCTGGGCGTCGGCACCCACATCGTCACCGCCACCTACAGCGGCGACGCCGACTTCACCCCGTCCACCGGCACCACGGCCGTCGTCGTGCTCCAGGCGTCGACGACGACATCGGTGATATCGGCGCCGGACCCCTCGACGCTGGGGGAGCCGGTGACGTTCACCGCCACCGTCGCCCCGGTCGCGCCCGGTACGGGCACCCCGACCGGAACGGTCACCTTCGTGATCAGCGGCAGTGGGGGCGGTTCGTTCACCCAGCCGCTGTCCGGCGGCACGGCCACGCTCACCCTCAGCACCCTCGGTGCCGGATCCCACACCGTGGTCGCCATCTACGGCGGCGACGCCACCTTCCTGCCGTCCACCGGCACCGACACCCACACCGTGAGCCCCGGGCCCGCGCCCACGACCACGGTGCTGACCTCCTCGGCGAACCCGTCCGTGTTCGGGCAGCCGGTGACGTTCACCGCCACGGTCACGCCGAACCCGCCCGCCACCGGGACCCCGACCGGCACGGTCACCTTCGTGATCAGCGGCAGCGGGGGCGGTTCGTTCACCGAGCCGCTGTCGGGCGGCACGGCGACGTTCACCACCGGCGACCTGGGCACGGGTTCGCACACCGTGACGGCCACCTACAGCGGTGACGCCAACTTCGCCCCGTCGTCGTCGGCGACGCTGACGCAGGTGGTGAACGCGGCCGAGTCGAGGACCTCGCTCAGCTCCAACCCCAACCCGGCAGCGGCTGGCGCGCCCATCGACTTCGTCGCCTTCGTCGAAGCCCTCCCGCCCGGCGACGGCACCCCGACGGGCACGGTCACCTTCACCCTCACCGATGGGGTGACCACCATCCCCTCCGTGCAGCCCGTGGACGCCAATGGGTTCGCCTTCCTCTCCGACCAGATGCTGACGGAAGGCGACTGGGACGTCAGCGCGGTCTACTCGGGCGACGCCAATTTCGGAGCCTCGGGCGTCTCCGACTACACACAGGTGGTCACCGGAGCTTAGGCCACGATCACGGACACGATCACGGCTGCGACCATGATCACGGCACGGTCACGACGGCCATGATCACGGCCTGATCGCACAGCACTGAGCCTCGCCACTGCCCGAAAGGGGCGGTGGCGGGGCCCAGCCATGCGGCGCCGACGCATACGCGTTCGCATATCCGCCCCCTGTGCGGGTAAATGTGAAGTGTGTCCGGCAAGATCCCGCGATGGGGAACGCTCCTGCTGGCCGTCCTCGTCGCCCTGACGGCGGTGCTGCTCACCGCCGGGGGCGCGCATGCCGAAACGGATGTGAACAAGATCGGCAAGGCGCTGCGCAGCAGCCCCGTATACGTCGATCCCGGCGCCTCCGACGCCCTGAGCGCCGGACAGGCCCGTGCCCTGGTGGCACACATCCGCACCGCCGATGTGCCGGTCTACGTGGCCGTTCTGCCCGACAACCCCGCGTACGGGGGAGAGCGCGTCTTCGAGCGGCTGCGCGCCGCCGTCGACCGTCCCGGCGTCTACGCGGTGGCGCTCGGCTCCTCCTTCGGGGCGGCCTCCGACAGCTCGGTGCTGCCGGGGCGGACCTCGCAGGCGCTGGCGGAGCGGAACCTCCGGCAGCACCCGCACGACCTCGCGGCGACCCTGAACGGCTTCGTGACCGACACGGCCACCGCGATCCACGACCGGACCGGCCAGGGGTCCGGCGGCGACCAGGGGTCCGGCGGCGACCAGGGGTCCGGCGGCCACCAGGGCGCTCGGGGCTCCACCCTGTCGTTGGGGGACGCGGTGGCGGTGCTGATCGTCCTGGCCGCCGTCGGAGGAAGCGGGCTGTTCCTGGCCCGGCGCACCCGCAAGCAGCGCCGCGAGCGCGAACGGGCCGAGCTTGAGCAGGTGCGCGGCGCGGTCGAGGAGGACATCACCGCGTACGGCGAGAGGCTCAGCGGGACCCGCTTCGACCCCGCCGACCCGGCGTCCACCCCCGAGATGGCGGACGACTACGGCCGCGCCCTGGACGCCTACGAGGAGGCGAAGGCCAGGTCGGCCGCCGCCCGGCGGCCCGAGGACGTACGGCCGGTGACCGAGGCGCTGGAGGAGGGCCGCTTCGCGCTGGCGGTGCTCGACGCCCGCCGCGAGGGCGGCCCGCTGCCCCAGCGGCGCCCGCCGTGCTTCTTCGACCCGCGCCATGGCCCTTCGGTCCGCGACGTCCCATGGGCACCCCCAGGCGGCGCCCAGCGCTCCGTCCCCGCCTGCGCCGCGGACGCCACCCGCATCGACGACGGCCACTACCCGGACGCCCGCACCGTCCCGGTCGGCGGCGACCGGCGCCGACCGTACTGGGACGCCGGTCCGGCCTATGGGCCCTGGGCGAGCGGCTACTTCGGCGGCTACGGCTCGATGCTGCTGCCCGGGCTGCTGGTCGGCACGCTGCTGGGCGGATCCCTCGGCCCCGGCTACGGGCCCGGTGGGTTCGACGGTGGCTTCGGCGACGGCGGGGACGGCGGCGACTCCGGGAGTGGCTTCGACGACGGGTTCGGGGGAGGCTTCGGCGACGGCGGTGGCTTCGACGGCTTCGGCGGAGGGTTCGGTGGCGGCTTCGGCGACGGCTGACCCCCGCCCCCGCACCACGCCACGGAGCCCCCGTTCCCGCCCATCGGGGCGGTGGCGGGGGCTCGGCCGGAGCCGCGGGGGCTCACGGAGCGGGCGCGGCTCACACGTCGAAGTAGAGCTCGAACTCGTGGGGGTGCGGGCGCAGCTGGAGCGGGGCGATCTCGTTGGTGCGCTTGTAGTCGATCCAGGTCTCGATCAGGTCGGAGGTGAAGACGCCGCCCTGGAGGAGGAACTCGTGGTCGGCCTCGAGGGAGTCGAGGACGGCCGGGAGAAAGGTCGGGACCTGCGGGACGCCCGCGTGCTCCTCGGGGGCGAGCTCGTAGAGGTCCTTGTCGATCGGCTCGGCCGGCTCGATCTTGTTCTTGATGCCGTCCAGGCCCGCGAGGAGCAGGGCGGAGAAGGCCAGGTACGGGTTGCCGGAGGAGTCCGGGGCGCGGAACTCGACGCGCTTGGCCTTCGGGTTGGAGCCGGTGATCGGGATGCGCATCGCGGCGGAGCGGTTGCGCTGCGAGTACACCAGGTTGACCGGGGCCTCGAAGCCCGGGACCAGACGGTGGTAGGAGTTCACCGTCGGGTTGGTGAAGGCCAGCAGCGACGGGGCGTGCTTGAGGATGCCGCCGATGTAGTAGCGGGCGGTGTCGGACAGGCCCGCGTACCCCTGCTCGTCGTAGAAGAGCGGGGAGCCGCCCTGCCACAGCGACTGGTGGACGTGCATGCCCGAGCCGTTGTCACCGAAGATCGGCTTCGGCATGAAGGTCGCCGTCTTGCCGTTCTGCCACGCCACGTTCTTGACGATGTACTTGAACAGCTGGAGGTCGTCGGCCGCGGCCAGCAGCGTGTTGAACTTGTAGTTGATCTCGGCCTGGCCCGCGGTGCCCACCTCGTGGTGCTGGCGCTCGACCTGGAGACCGGCCTTGTTCAGCTCGAGGGTGATCTCGGCGCGCAGATCGGCGAAGTGGTCGACCGGCGGGGTGGGGAAGTAGCCGCCCTTGTAGCGGACCTTGTAGCCGCGGTTGTCCTGCAGCGCACCGGTGTTCCAGGCGCCCGCCTCGGAGTCGACGTGGTAGAAGGCCTCGTTCGCCTTGGTCTCGAAGCGGACGCTGTCGAAGACGTAGAACTCCGCCTCCGGGCCGAAGTACGCGGTGTCCGCGATGCCGGTGGAGGCGAGGTAGGCCTCGGCCTTACGGGCGATGTTCCGCGGGTCACGGCTGTACTGCTCGCCCGTGATCGGGTCGTGGATGAAGAAGTTGATGTTGAGGGTCTTGTCCCGGCGGAACGGGTCGACGCGCGCCGTGGAGAGGTCGGCGCGCAGGGCCATGTCCGACTCGTGGATCGCCTGGAAGCCGCGGATCGACGAGCCGTCGAAGGCCAGCTCCTCGTTCGGGTCGAACGCCTCCGCCGGTACGGTGAAGTGCTGCATGACGCCGGGAAGGTCACAGAAGCGGACGTCGACGAACTTCACGTCCTCGTCCGAGATGAACTTCCGAGCGTCGTCGGCGTTCTGGAACATCCAACTCCTCCTAGCCCGGCCGCGGTGGGACGGGGATATGTCCGGTGGCGCGTATTCCATGTGCGGTGGCGCGCTTCCGCCGACCATAGGCAGACGGGATTTCCCGGGCATGACCCATTTGTTTCACCCAGGTTAACCGGCTCGGGGGTGCCCTCGGGGCCTTGGCGGCACCGGAAAAGGCGCCGTATGGGTCGCGGGAACCGCTGCGGAGGGGCCCGGCCCGGGGAACGTATGCGGTCGCAGTAACGTAGTCGGGTGGACAAGAGGCAAGCAATCGGATCGTGGCTTTCCGGGCCCCGTGCGGCCGCCGAGGAGATGGGCGTCGACTTCGGCTACCGGGGTCAGGGCCTCGGTCTTCCCGAGGACGGACCGGGCTCCATCGCGCCCCTGGGACGCCGTTTCGGGGCGCTCTTCATCGACTGGGGCCTGTGCCTGCTCGTCTCCTACGCCCTGCTGTCCGGCCGTGACGCCCAGGCCGCCGGGAACTGGGCGCTGCTGGTCTTCCTGGCGCTGAGCCTGGTCACCGTCGGCACCGTCGGCGCCACCCCCGGCAAGCTGCTGCTGAGGCTGCGGGTCATCGGCGAGGGCGGGACGCGGCTGAGCCTGCCGCGGGCCGTGCTGCGCAGCGTGCTGCTGGTGCTGGTCATCCCGGCGGTGGTCTGGGACCGCGACACCCGGGGGCTGCACGACCGGCTCTCCCGCGCGGTGCAGATCAGGGTCTGAGCCCGTACGGACCCCTCTGCGGATTCTCGTACGGATCCGGGCCGAGCCCGCGGATTGCGTACAACGGCGTTACGCGCGGGCGACGGCGTTCACTCGCGAAGCGGCGGCCCCGGACGAAACGGCGGCCCGGACTCTCCGTCCGGGCCGCCGTTTCGTTTCCGCTGGGGTGAGGGGTGGGCGCTCAGCGCCCCTTGGGCATCCGCATTCCCTTGGGCATCGGGCCCTTGGGAATCGGCATATTGCTCATCAGGTCGCCCAGCGCGCGCAGTCGGTCGTTCACCACCGTGACCTGCGCGCCCGGCAGCACCCGGGGCAGCTTCAGCAGCGTGGTGCGAAGCTTCTTGATCTCGACCTGGCCCTCGCCGGAGCCGACCATCACATCGTGGACCGGGACGTCCGAGACGATGCGCGCCATCTTCTTCTTCTCGGCGGCCAGCATGCCCTTGAGCCGGTTCGGATTGCCCTCGGCGACCAGCACGATGCCCGCCTTGCCCACCGCGCGGTGGATGACGTCCTGGTTCCGGTTCATCGCCACCGCGGGCGTCACCGACCAGCCGCGGCCCACGTTCTCCAGCACCGCGGCCGCCGCGCCCGGCTGGCCATCCATCTGTCCGAAGGCGGCCCGCTCGGCACGGCGGCCGAAAATGATCGCCATCGCGAGGAAGGCCAGGACGAAGCCCAGGATGCCCAGGAAGATCGGGTGGCCGATCCAGAAGCCGATCGCGAGAAGGACACCGAAGGTGACGATCCCCACGCCGGCGACGACAAGTGTGACCTTCGGGTCGACCCGTTTGGTCATCTTGTAGGTCAGGGCGATCTGCTTCAGCCGCCCGGGGTTCTCGGATGTTTCCTTCCTCGCCATACAGCGAAGTTTACGTGGCCTGGGAAGCCCCGGTGGACACGGCCTCCAGCACGTGTTCGGCCTCGTCCCGGTCCTTGGCCCGGCGCCGGTCCTCGAGCACGGCGGTCCAGGCGTTGCGGCGGGCGGTGCGCTGCCCGCCACGCAGCAGCAGACCTTCCAGGACGAGGAGCGCGTCGGTGACGGACGGGCGTACGGACGGGCGTACGGGCGCAGCCGGCATGGATACCCCTCGGAAGCGGCGGATGATCATTACGCACAACGTATAAGCAGTGCGTGGCTTAATCGTTACCCAATGGTGTTACCAGTGCGTGACTGGCCGGTCAAACACCGATGAAACCCCGCTGCGGCCGGTATTCCGCCCCTGACCTGCGGCGTTCTCAAAGCCCTCGGATCGGTGTGTGCTCGCAATCACACAGCGTGTTGCTCACATGGCCGACCGCCGACGCAATGTGACGGCGGTGCGACGACGGAGAGTCAGACGGCCTGAGAAGTCACCGCGACATTGCGCCGCTCGATGGCCTGCTGGTACAGACGGCCGGCGCGGTACGAGGAGCGGACCAGCGGGCCGGACATGACGCCCGCGTAACCGATCTCCTCGGCCTCCTCCTTGAGCTCCACGAACTCCTGGGGCTTGACCCAGCGCTCCACGGGGTGGTGGCGCGGGGACGGCCGCAGGTACTGGGTGATGGTGATCAGCTCGCAGCCCGCGTCATGGAGGTCCCGGAGCGCCTGGCTGATCTCCTCGCGCTCCTCGCCCATGCCCAGGATCAGGTTGGACTTGGTGACCAGACCCGCCTCGCGCGCCTTGGTGATCACCTCGAGCGAGCGCTCGTAACGGAAGCCCGGGCGGATGCGCTTGAAGATCCGCGGCACCGTCTCGACGTTGTGCGCGAGCACCTCGGAGCGGGCCGAGAAGACCTCGGCGAGCTGCTCGGGGACCGCGTTGAAGTCCGGGATCAGCAGCTCCACACCGGTGTCCGGCATCAGGGAGTGGATCTGGCGCACGGTCTCCGCGTAGAGCCAGGCGCCGCCGTCCTCCAGGTCGTCACGGGCCACACCGGTGACGGTCGCGTACTTCAGCTCCATGGTGCGTACGGATTCGGCCACCCGGCGCGGTTCGTCGCGGTCCAGCTCCTGCGGCTTGCCGGTGTCGATCTGGCAGAAGTCGCAGCGCCGGGTGCACTGGTCGCCGCCGATGAGGAAGGTGGCCTCGCGGTCCTCCCAGCACTCATAGATGTTCGGACAGCCCGCCTCCTGGCACACGGTGTGCAGGCCCTCCCGCTTCACCAGGCCGTGCAGCTCGGTGTACTCGGGGCCCATCTTCGCCCGGGTCTTGATCCACTCGGGCTTGCGCTCGATGGGGGTCTGGCTGTTCCGGACCTCCAGGCGCAGCATCTTGCGTCCGTCGGGTGCGACTGCGGACACGTCCGGCACTCCTCTTTGCTTGACTCTGCTGGGCGGCTCGGCGTGGCGAGTTTGCCGGCGGGCTTGTGAATCGTCGGCGGTCACCAGGGTACGCCCGTGGTTCGTACGGTTTTACGTCCAGGGCAACCGAACGTCGCGAGGACGCATTCCCGCGAGGTCCGTACCGGAAGGGCTCCGGACGGCTCCGGACGGCCCCGGAGGGTCAGACCGCCCGCGGCAGCGGGACGGAGGACTCCAGGACCTCCCGCAGATGCCGCTCGACCACCGGCAGCACCTCGGCGATCGGCACATCCCGGCCCAGCTCCTCCGAGAGCGAGGTCACCCCCGCGTCCCGGATGCCGCACGGCACGATCCGGTCGAACCAGGTGTTGTCCGGATTGCAGTTGAGCGAGAAGCCGTGCATCGTCACGCCCTTGGCGATCCGCACCCCGATGGCGGCCAGCTTGCGGTCCTCGCGGCGCTGACCGGCGTTGGACGGGGCGTACTCCGGCCCGTTCAGCCGGGCGTCGAACTCCTCGTCCTCCAGCCGCGGGTCGAAATCCAGCTTCAGCCCGCCGAGCGCGGGGCGCTGGTCCACCGGGTCGCCCAGCACCCACACCCCGCTGCGGCCCTCGACCCGGGTGGTCTCCAGACCGAACTCCGCACAGGTGCGCAGCAGCGCGTCCTCGAGGCGGCGGACGTGCGCGATGACGTCCACCGGGCGCGGCAGCTTGAGGATCGGATAGCCGACCAGCTGGCCCGGGCCATGCCAGGTGATCTTGCCGCCGCGGTCCACGTCCACCACCGGGGTGCCGTCCAGGGGGCGTTCGCTGTCGGCCGTGCGCCGCCCCGCCGTGTAGACCGGGGGGTGCTCCAGCAGCAGACAGGTGTCGGGGATCTCGTCCGCGAACCGGGCGGCGTGCACCCGGCGCTGCTCCTGCCACGCCTCCTCGTAGTCCACGGCGTCCGCGCCGAAGCCCAGGTGGACGTAGGCAAGGGCCGATGAACCGGGGGCTGCCCCCGGGGATGACGTGGTCACGGCGGTCACGGCAAGCTCCTTCTCGACCCGCGTCGGATGGGCGGCGGAGCCTCGCGGCGGCGCCCCCGCCACTGTACGGCCGTGTCCCCTTACGTCCGCACCCGGCTCGTTCTCACACGATCGGATGAATGGAGCCGGACGGCCGCGATCAGCCCTCGAGCGGCGGTTACATTCGCGCCGTTCCACCGAGCGATCAGGGAGACCGGCAGGCTGATGACGGAACGACCCCCGCAGCGCATTCCCAATCGTCAGCTCGCCGCGCTCATCGCCGAGGCGGGCTTCTCCAACGCCGGGCTGGCCCGGCGGGTGGATCAGCTCGGACTGGAGCACGGTCTGGACCTGCGGTACGACAAGACATCGGTGACGCGGTGGCTGCGCGGACAGCAGCCGCGCGGCACCACCCCGGCGCTGATCGCCGAGGTGTTCACCCGGCGGCTGGGACGCCGACTGACCGCCCAGGACCTGGGCCTGGACGCCTGCGCTCCGGTCTACGCGGGGCTGGAGTTCGCCGCCACCCCGCAGGAGGCGGTGGACATCGTCAGCGGGCTGTGGCGCAAGGACTCCGGGAGCCATGCGGAGCTGCGGAAGATCGCGTTCACCCCGGCGGGTCTGGTCGTCCCCAGCCGCGACTGGCTGATCGGACGGCCCGACGACCGGGTGGCGCGCGGCGAGCCACCGGCGGGGGCCGCTCCGGGCCCGGGGACGGCGGTGGGAGCGGGGGCCGGGCCGGGGGCCGGAGCCGCCGGGGCCGGGCGGCTGCCCGCGCAGGGCGGCCGGGCGGGAGGTCCGGTCGGTGGCCCGGTGGGCGGCCCGGTGGGTGGCCCGGTGGGGGCGGCAGCGGGGCGCGCGGTCGGCCAGGGCGCCCATGGCGCCCAGGGATCTCATGGCGCCCATGGCGTCCATGGCACTCACGGCGCCCAGGGTTCTCATGGCGCCCATGGCCCCCACGGTGCCCATGGCGCTCACGGCCGGGCGCCGCTGCCCCGCCAGCGGCGCCACGACCGCGACCGGCGCGCCCCGGGCTACCGGGTGACCCCGAGCGATATCGCGGCCCTGCGCTCGGTCGGCGAGCTGTTCGCGGCGCTGGACCAGACGTACGGCGGCGGCCACGCCCGGCAGGCCCTGGTGCGCTATCTCGAGCACGAGGGCGAGCCGATGCTGCGCGGCTCGTACAACGAGGCGACCGGGCGGCGGCTGTTCGGCGCGATCGCCGATCTGACCCGGCTGGCCGGATGGACCTCGTTCGACATCGCCGCCCATGGCCTGGCGCAGCGCTACTTCGTGCAGGCACTGCGGCTGGCGCAGGCGGCCGGGGACCGCACCTACGGCAGCTATGTGCTGGTCACGATGAGCCGCCAGGCCGTCTACCTCGGCCATGGGCGGGAGGCCGTACAGCTGGCCCGGGTGGCCCAGCAGGGGGTGGGCGGTGGCGCCCCGCCGGTGCTGCAGTCGCTGCTGCACGCGATCGAGGCGCGCGGCCATGGCGTCCTGGGCGAGGTGCGCGCGTGCACCGCCTCGCTCGCCCGCGCCGAGCGGTCGCTGGAGGCGGCCCGGCCGGGGGACGAGGTGCCGTCCTGGGCGCGGCTGTTCGACGAGGCGCAGCTGGCCGACGAATTCGGCCACTGCCACCGCGATCTGCAGCAGTACCGCGCCGCCGCCCAGCACGCGGAGCGCTCCCTCCAGCTCCACGGCGCCGGGTTCGCGCGCAGCCGGCTGTTCTGCCGGGTGGTCCTGGCGACGGCGCGGCTGGGCCTCGGCGAGCTGGAGCAGGCGTGCCAGCTGGGCGCGGAGGCGGCGCAGCAGGCGTCGGAGATGCGGTCGGTGCGGGCGGCGGAGTACGTACGGGACTTCGAGCGCCGCCTGGAGCCCTACCGGGACGCGGCACCGGTACGGGGCTACCGGGAGCGGGTGGCGGCGCTGGGGTAGTCGGGGCGGGGCGGGGGTGTGTTCAGGCGTCGAGCACGATGCCGAAGGTGCGCTCCAGGCCGTCACGCCCCGCGCCGGTCAGGTCGAGCACGCGGCGGCGGCTGCCACGGCGGATCCAGCCCAGCGCGAAGAGCCGGTCCGTCAGGGCGGCGCCCAGCGCCCCGGCGAGGTGGTGGCGCTGCTCGGTCCAGTCCACGCAGTAGCGGATCAGCTGGCGGCGCCCGGCGAGCTCGTCCGCGTCCACGCCGAACGCCGCCAGCTCCGCGCGCCCCGGGGCCGTCAGCCGATACGCGGTGTCCTTGCCCGGGGCGGAGAGCCGGTCGCCCGCCGCCGTCTCGGGGTGGAAGCGCCCGTCACCGCCCTCCAGGACCCCGCGCTCCAGCAGCGCCGCCATCAGCGCCACGCCGAGGGCGCCCGCGACGTGGTCGTAGCAGCTGCGCGCCCGGCGCAGGGCGTGTGCGTGGGTGCTCTGCCGCAGTGAGGTGACGGGCAGCGGCGGGGCGATCCTGGCCAGCGCCTCGAGCGCCTCACCGACGGCGGGACCGGCCAGCCGGTAGTACCGATGCCGCCCATGCCGCTCGACCCGCACCACCCCGGCCGCCAACAACTTGGCCAGATGCCCGCTCACCGTGGAAGCACTCACCCCGGCCTCACCGGCCAGCACACTGGCGGGCAGCGCCCGCCCCTCCAGCAGCGCCAGCAGGACGCGGGCGCGGGACGGATCGGCGATGGCCGCCGCCGCGCGGGCGATGTCGGCGTCACGGGCATCCGTGGTGGTGACCATGGCTCCAGCGTAGGGCGGCCACGCTTCGGCGAGGACCGAAGTATCGGCGACGGCCGGAGCATGGGCGGGGCGCCCCCGCCCATGCTCCGGCGACACGGGCCGCGCCGGGCCTCGCGCCGCGCGCGTTGGGATTGGCGCTGGCTCCAGGAGTCTCCGGTCGAGTGCCGAGTGCCGAGTGCCGAGTGCCGAGTGCCGAGTGCGGTGCCGGGCCCCTGCCCCGTTCCCTGCGCGCCTGGGGATGTGCCCTCCAGGGCGGAGCTTCGCCATACGTGCCGTGCCACGAGGCGTGGGAGGCGACCGCGTGCACCCTCGGCGGCGGGCCGCGCTCCTGGCAGCGCTATCGGCTCCCGCCGCCCGCACCATGCCCAACGCCTCTGCCACGGATGCGTCGTGACGCGCGGCTGCGCAGCCGTACAGCCGCACAGCCGCACAGTCGCGAGGCAGCCGCAGCGCGGCGGGCGCGGCGGTCCTGCTGCGCCCTCGCGGGCGAGCGTAGGCCGCCACGGCGGGCACGGACCGGGGCCGGGCCGGTCCGTGAGACGCGAGCCGTACGGGACCCTGCCCCGCGGGCGCGCTGCGGGGCAGCCCGCGGCGATGCGGATGTCGGTTCTCCTCGGCTGGGGGCGTGGCGGGGGCCTGGCCTCACGCCTGAGGCCCCCGGACGCCCGGGTCAGGCCGCTGCGGCGGGCAAGGGGCGCGGATGGGCGTCGGAGTCCGAGCCGGGCGGGGCGCCGAAGTCGCTGAGGACCGCTCGGGCGGCTCGGCGGCCGGAGGCCAGGGCGCCCTGGACCGTACTGGAGTCGCGGTGGTCGCCGCAGACGTACAGCCCGGACAGCAGCCGCACCGGGCGGCGCGGGTCGTGGGGTGCGGGCATGGCCGGGACGGCGTACGGGTCGTGGTGGGCGGCCAGCAGGTCCCAGTTCGCCGTCGACGTCCCGTACACCGCCGCCAGTTGGTCCCGGACGGCCCGGTCGAGCTCGGCGGTCGGCAGCGCGGCGGAGGTGCCCAGCACCGTGGAGGTGATCAGCACCCGGCCGGGCGGGGTGCGCGAGGGGTCCACCTCGCTGGCCACCATCGTGTGGGCCACCGGGCCATCGCCGCCCGCGGCGAGTATCAGCGCGGGCTCGCGCAGCGGCGGCCGGGCGGCGCTGTGGTGCATCACGGTGACCGGGTGGAAGGCGGGCACCCGCAGGCCGGGCAGCAGCCCGGCCGCGTCGTGCGCCCCGGTGGCCACCAGCACCGCACGGCAGCCGAACTCGCCGTGTTCGGCGGTGGCCACGGTGGTGGTGGAGGCCGAAACGGCCCGGACGCCCGTACGGACCGTCCCCGGCGGCAGCGCGGCCGCCAGCAGTTCGGGGACGGTGGACGCGCCGCCCGCCGGGAGGCACAGGCGGCCGCGTGCGTAGCCGCGCAGCGCGAGGTCGGCGCAGCGGCTGGACGTGGTGAGGTCCGGGTCGCTCAGCAGCGAGACGAGCAGTGGACGCAGCACCCCCTCAACCGTACGAGCAGGTAGGCCCCGCCCCCCCAGGGTCTCGGAGACCGGCCGGTCGGGGCGGGCGAGCAGGCGGTCCGCCGGCAGGGCGGCGAGCCTGCCGAGCGCGGCACCGAGTCGGGCCTGATCGAGCCCACTGCCGAGCGGCGCGCGGGCGGCGTTCGCGAGAGCGCGTGCCGTGGTGAACGCGCCCCTCATGCTCCGGGGGGTGTCCACCCGGTGGGTACGGCCCTCGCTGTGGACCAGCACCCCCTGGGCGAAGGGGCGCAGGGCGAGGGTGCCGAGCCCCGGAGTGCGCCGCAGCTCCGGGAACGAGGTGTTCATCAGATGGCCGGTGCGGTCCAGCCGGAAGCCGTCCACGGTCTCGGTGGTCATCCGTCCGCCCACATGGGGCGCGGCCTCGAGCACCGTGACGGCGACTCCCGCGCCGGTCAGCCGTTGGGCCGCGGCCAGTCCCGCGAGCCCGGCGCCGACGATGACGACGTCCGTGCGGTGCGCGCGCTTGAGCACGTGTCCTCCCCGAGGTCGGTGCGTCCGTCACGGGGGCTGTTGCCCCGACCGGCGGCCCGGATGCGTGGGTCCCGCGAGTCGGCTCGGCGAGACGGTCATGACAGTACGGACAAAAACGGTCGATGCCAGACGCGCATCGACCGGGCACGGGCGCACACCGGTCGCACGCCAGTCGCACGCGGTCATTGACCGGTCCGCGACCGGTCCACACAACGCCTCGCGATGGATCCGCGACCGGTCCACACAACGCTTCGCGACCGGGAGGGGTGAGGGCGGGAGGGGGCGCGGAGCGCCCAACTCGCCTACCCGAGCGCCGCCTTGATCGCCTCGTCCACATGCGGGCAGGCGAAGGTGAAGCCGGAGTCCAGGAGGCGGCGGGGCACGGCCCGGACGCTGCCGAGGACGTCCCCGGACATCTCGCCCAGGGCGACCCGGAGCGCGGGCGCGGGCACCGGGAAGAGCGTGGGGCGGCCCAGCACCCGGCCCATGGCGGCCGTGATCTCGCGGTTGGTCACCGGCGCCGGGGCGGTGAGGTTGACCGGCCCGCTGAGCTCGGGGGTGTCGAGGACATGGCGCAGCGCGGCGATGTGGTCCCGCAGCGCGATAAAGCTCCAGTACTGCCGGCCGCTGCCCATCCGCCCGCCGAGCCCCAGCTTGAACAGGGGGAAGAGCTTCCCCCATGCCCCGCCCTCGGCGGAGACCACCAGACCGGTCCGGGCGAAGACCGTACGGACGCCCGCCTCCTGGGCCGCGGTCGCCGCCTCCTCCCAGTCCTGGCAGACATCCGGGAGGAAACCGTGGCCGGGGGGCGCACTCTCATCGACCGCGCGCTCCCCGGTGTCACCGTAGAACCCCACCGCGCTCCCGCTCACCAGCACCCGCGGCGGGGTGTCCAGCGAGGCGACCGCCTCGGCGATGGCCGCGGTGCCCAGCACCCGGCTGTCCCGGATCTCCTTCTTGTACGCGTCGGTCCAGCGCCGGTCGCCGACGCCCGCGCCCGCGAGATGGACCACGGCGGCACAGCCCGTCAGCCCTGAGGTGTCCACCCACTGCCGCCGCGGGTTCCACTCCACCTCGTCCTCCGCACGCGCCGGTCGCCGCACCAGACGCACCACCTGGTGGCCGTCCCCGCGCAGCGAGCGGACGAGTGCCGTGCCGATGAGTCCGGAGGAACCGGTGACCGCGATACGCATGGGCCCATCCTGCCCTCGATCACCGGAGGGATGTCGGAACAACGGGCGGGCGTGGCACAGTGATCCGCATGTCCCAGCCCTACGACCCGCCCCACCCCTCCCACCC
>NZ_LAKD02000005.1 GCF_000968685.2 Streptomyces antioxidans | reverse complement strand
GTTTCGGTGGTCATTGCGTTAGGGAAACGCCCGGCTACATTCCGAACCCGGAAGCTAAGCCTTTCAGCGCCGATGGTACTGCAGGGGGGACCCTGTGGGAGAGTAGGACGCCGCCGAACAATCTTTATGAAAAGCCCGGTTGGGAGCTTCGGCTCCTAACCGGGCTTTTCGCATTTCGGTTTGTAGGCTGACCTCATGCGCTATGACCTGGTCATCTTCGACAACGACGGAGTGCTCGTCGACAGCGAGCCCATCTCCAACCGGCTGCTCGCCGCCCACCTCACGGAGTTGGGGCACCCCACCAGCTACGAGGACTCCATACGCGACTACATGGGCTCCGCCCTGCACCGCGTCCACGACCTGGTACTCGAGCGCTCTGGCCGACGGCTTCCGTCCGACTTCGACTCCACCTTCCACGACCGGGTCTTTGACGCCTTCCGCCGCGAGCTGCGGCCCGTGGCCGGTGTGGCCGACGTGCTGGAGAAGCTGCGGGCCGACGGCGTTCCGTACTGTGTCGCCTCCTCCGGGAGCCATCAGCGCATCCGCGTCGCCCTCCGTACGACCGGGCTGTACGACCTCTTCGGCGAGGACCACATCTTCAGCTCCGAGGACGTGGGCCGGGGCAAGCCCGCCCCGGACCTGTTCCTGCACGCGGCCGAGTCCATGGGCGTCGCGCCCGAGCGCTGTGCCGTGGTCGAGGACAGCCCGCTCGGAGTCCAGGCCGCCCTGGCCGCCGGGATGGATGTGTACGGCTATACGGCCATGACGCCCGCCGCCAAACTCTCCGCCGCCCGGGGTCTCTTCACGGAGATGACCGAACTGCGAAGACTGCTCACCTCTACCCACAAGTAGCCCGGGGCCGTACGCTCCACGCCCATGACGGATGCGCGTGGAAGCCGCAGGCTCCGGCAGGGCCGGGCCTCATTGGCCATCAGCTTCTTCGTCCAGGGTGCGATCTTCGCTTTGCTGGTGACGCGCATACCCGCGCTCCAGGACCGGTACGGGATATCCGATGGGCTGCTGCCCGTCTTCCTGGCCGCCGTGCCGATCCTCGCCGGGGCGGGCAGCGTCGGCACCGAGCATCTGGTCAGGCGGATGCGTCCGGGGCTGGTCCTCCGCGTGGTGCAGCCCATCGTCTCCCTCGCCCTGCTGGCCGCCGGATCGGGCACGGCGGTGTGGCAGCTCGCGCTGGCGCTCGCGGTGTTCGGGCTGACGGTCGGGGCGCTCGACGCGTCGATGAACATGCTCGGGGTCAGCCTCCAGCGCGCCTACGGGCGCAGCATCATGCTCGGCTTCCACGGCGCGTACAGCCTTGGAGGGATCGCCGGGGCCTCGCTCGCCTGGGCCGGGGCACACTGGGACCTGCCGCTGCCCACGCTCTACGCGCCGCTGGTGGCCGTCCTGGTGCCCGTCGCGCTGATCGCCAGCCGCTGGTACGTCGACCGAGGCGCCCATCAGCCCGAACAGGCCCAAGGCGCCCATCAGACCGGACAAGCCGAGCTTCAGCCCCAGCAGGCCGAGCCCGCACGCCGCGACGGCGCCTCCGTGGGCATGCGCGCGCTGCTGCCGCTCTGCCTCGTCATGGCCTTCGCCTACATCGGCGATTCCACCGTCTCCAACTGGAGCGCCAAGTATCTGGAGGACGTGCTGCACAGCTCCGAGCAGCTGGCCACGGTCCCGTACAACGTCTATATGGTCACCACGCTCCTCGGCCGCTCCTTCGGCGACCTCGGGGTGCGGCGCTTCGGCGCGGTCACCGTGGTCAGGGCCGGGGCGCTGCTCGCGGGCGGCGGCTTCGCGGTGGTCGCGGCGGCGCCCGGGGCGTGGGTGGGGATGGCCGGGTTCACGCTGCTGGGGCTGGGGCTGTGCGTACTGGTGCCGCAGACCTTCGCGGCCGCGGGGCGGCTCTTCCCCGGGGCGTCCGATGCCGCCGTCGCCCGCCTGAACATCTTCAACTACGTGGGCTTCCTCATCGGCTCCCCGCTCGTCGGCGCGCTGGGCGGGGCGTGGAACTACCGTGCGGCGATGCTGGTGCCGATGGCGCTCGTGCTGATGACGATCCGGTACGCGAGGTCGTTCAGCCCCGTACCAGCCGGATACGGTGACGGGCATGAGCGGCCGCGCACAGTTGATGTGGGATGAGGAAGTAACCGGATACGACTTCGGCGCCGGGCATCCGATGGACCCGGTGCGGTTGGCGCTGACCATGCGGTTGGTGCAGGCGTACGGACTGGACCGGGCGGTCCGGGTGGTGGCCGCCAAACCGGCGGGGGAGTCGACGCTGCGCCTGGTCCACGGGCAGGAGTACATCGAGGCGGTACGACGGGCCTCGGGCGCCCCGGAGGCGGCGGACGGCTCGTACGGGCTCGGGACGATCGACGATCCAGCCTTCGCGGGGATGCACGAGGCGTCCGCACTGATCGCCGGGCAGTCGGTGGGCGCGGCCGAGGACGTCTGGCGCGGGGAGGCGCTGCACGCGGTGAACTTCGCGGGCGGGCTGCACCACGCCATGCCCCGGGGCGCGTCCGGGTTCTGCATCTACAACGACGCGGCGCTGGCGGTCGCGCGGCTGCTGGAGCTGGGTGCGGAGCGGGTCGCGTATGTGGATGTGGACGTCCACCACGGGGACGGGGTGCAGGCGGCCTTCTGGGACGATCCGCGAGTGCTGACGATCTCGCTGCACGAGCACCCCCGGACGCTGTTCCCGCAGACCGGCTGGCCGGAGGAGGCGGGCGGGGAGGGCGCCGAGGGCTCGGCGGTCAATCTGGCCCTCCCGGCCGGGACCTCGGACTCGGGCTGGCTGCGGGCCTTTCACGCGGTGGTGCCGGAACTGCTGGCGGCGTTCCGCCCGCAGGTGCTGGTGACCCAGCACGGCGCGGACACCCATGTCGAGGACCCGCTGGCCCACTTGGCGGTGACCGTCGACGCGCAGCGGGCGGTCGCCGAGAGCTGTCACCGGCTGGCGCACGAGCACGCGGACGGACGCTGGGTGGCGCTCGGGGGCGGCGGCTACGCGGTGGTGGACGTGGTGCCGCGGTCCTGGACGCATCTGGTCGCGATCGCGGCGGGGCGGCCGGTGGAGCCCACCACACCGGTGCCGGAGGAGTGGCGGCAGGAGGTGTACCGGCGGACCCGGATGGACGCGCCGCGGCGGATGACGGACGGGCGGGAGCCGGACTGGCAGGACTTCCACGAGGCCGGGTACGACCCGGCCGACCGGCTGGACCAGGCGGTTCTGGCGACACGCCGGGCGGTCTTCCCGCACCACGGGCTGCTGCCGTAGGGCGGCCAGCCCCCGGGGCCCCGCGTGGTCCGCGGGACAACCCGTAGCGGCCGTTACGCCAACCGTGGGGTCTGCCCGCGTATCCGGGCGGCCGAGGGGGCGGGTCCGCCAGCATCGGTGGCGTGTTGAGTACCGCGGCGCTGCGTGCGCATCTGCTGGCGGCGCGGCTCGCCGGGCCCGTGGCCACGAGCCGGGAGGGGAGCCTGCGCCGCTATCGGCTCTTCGCGGCCCGTGACCCCCGGGTGCTGCTCGGGCTGGAGCCCGAATACGACTGGTCCTTTATGGAATTGCTCGGCCTGATGGGCGAGAAATGCGGAGTTTCGATCGACCCGGCCAATGTTTCGGGTCCGGATGTGATCGATCCGGGGCTGACGATCGCCGCGCTGGACGCCTTCGCGGACCGGCTGCGCGGGGCCGCCCGGGACCGGCTCCCGGTGCTCCTCGGCACCGGTCATCCCCACCGTCTCCTCGGCTTCTACGCCGCGTTGGCGTCGGCGCTCTCGGCGGCGGGCTGCCGTGTCCTCACTCCCGCGCAGGGTAGATGTATCGACATAACGACGCGGTTCGGCGTACGTACCCACCGGCTCTCCTACGTACGAGGTGTCGCGATGGTGCGGGCGCCCGGCGCTCGCCCGACCGCGAGTGAGCCGGGCGCCCACAGCCATTCGCCGCTCCCGGTTCGGGTCGCCCTCGGCTGTGCCGCGGAGTCCGGCGGGCCCCTGCCCGGGCTTGTCATCGGAGACCACGGATGGGTCTGCGGAGCAGGTCAGCTGGGCTTTGAGGCCATCGGTCCCGGTGACACGGACGACCCCGCGCTGTTCGTCGGGGAGGCCGAGGGGCGGGTGTCCGTCGCCGTTCCGCTTGATGACGGTGTGCGGTCTGGTTACTACCGGCCGATTACTCGCTATGTACTCAATCGAGCGTGTCTGTCACAGTAGGCGTCCGATCGCTACTCCTCTTCCCCACTTGCATCACCCGCCCCTAACCTGGGGTGGAGCGCGCATGCGACCAGGAGTCACCGGAGGGGAAGCCGGTGCCCGACATGTGCGGAAGGTTCAGGTGTTGTCATGGCTGCTGGCGAACGGCCTCTGAACGAGGTTCAGTTTCTGACCGTGGCGGAAGTCGCCTCGGTGATGCGAGTGTCCAAGATGACCGTGTACCGCTTGGTGCACAGCGGTCATCTGCCGGCGATCCGGGTGGGCAGGTCTTTCCGGGTCCCAGAGCAAGCGGTTCATGAATACCTCCGCGAATCGTATGTGGGGGTGGAGTCCGCCTAGTCCGCCCAGGCCGTTTCCGGGCCCGGGGAGGACCCTCGGATTACGTGGTTCGCTTGGCGCCGGGTAGGCTGGCCCGATGTAGGTCGTGTGGGCTCGGACGCCCCGCACCGAGTGAATCGAAGTGAGCGAGGGTAGTCGTGGGCTCTGTTATCAAGAAGCGGCGCAAGCGGATGGCCAAGAAGAAGCACCGCAAGCTGCTCAAGCGCACGCGCGTCCAGCGTCGCAACAAGAAGTAAGCAAGCGACGCTGTGTTCGTCCCGCGGCCCTCCCACCACCGGTGGGAGGGCCGCGGTGCATGGGCGGCGCGGGTCTCCGCCGCGTCCGCCCCTGTGGCCCCGGCCTAAAACGTCGCACCGCGCGGCGAGTGGTCATCACAGTGCAACATCGACCGGTTACGGTGTTCGGCACAACCCAGCTCGGACGAGGGTGGGAAGGAAGGCGCTGATCTTGGGAAAGGTCGTGCTCGTCACCGGGGTCGCTCGCCGGCTGGGAGGCCGTTTCGTCCGGCGCATACAGCGCGAACCCGATGTGGAGCGGGTGATCGGCGTGGACGCCGTACCGCCCGAACACCGCCTCGGCGGCGCCGACTTCGTCCGGGCCGATATCCGTCATCCCACGATCGGGAAACTGCTCGCCGAATACGGCGTCCACACCGTCGTCCACATGGATATCAACGGCACTCCGCTGGGCGCGCGCGGCAATCGCGCCTCGGTCAAGGAGACCAATGTCATCGGCACCATGCAGCTGCTCGGCGCCTGCCAGAAGGCCCCGTCGGTGCAGCGGCTGGTGGTGAAGTCCAGCACCAGTGTCTACGGCTCCGCGCCCCGTGACCCCGCCGTCTTCAGCGAGACCACCCCGCCCAAATCCCTGCCCAGCGGCGGCTTCGCCAAGGACACCGTCGAGGTCGAGGGATACGTCCGCGGTTTCGCCCGGCGCCGCCCCGATGTCGCGGTGTGCGTGCTGCGCTTCGCCAACATCCTGGGGCCGTGCGCGGACTCCCCGCTCGCCGAGTACTTCGCGCTGCCGGTGCTGCCCACCGTCATCGGCTACGACCCGCGGCTGCAGTTCGTCCACGAGAAGGACGCCATCGAGGTGCTGCGGATCGCGGCCTCCGAACCGCGCCGGTCCACGCTCAACAGCGGCACGTTCAACATCGCCGGAGACGGGGTGCTGCTGCTCTCCCAGGCCGCCCGGCGGCTCGGCCGCCCGACCCTGCCGCTGCTGCTGCCCACCCTGCGCTGGGCCCGCACCGCACTGCGGTCCCTCGGCATCACCGACTTCTCGCCCGAGCAGATCCGGCTGCTCACCCACGGCCGGGTCGTGGCCACCACCCAGATGCGCGAGACCCTGGGATTCGAACCCGAGCACACCACCGCCGGTGCCCTCGCGGACTATGCGCACAGCCGCGGCCCCGGGCTGCTCCCGCCCGAGACCCTTGCCCGTACCGTCGACCGGCTCGCCGCGCTGCTGCCCGCCGGCGCCCAGCCTTAAGGAGCGCAACCACCATGGCGGACGCCAAGGTCATTCCGTTCGGTGAGGAGCCCCGGTCGTCCCGGAGGAAGGTCCCCCGGCTGGGCCGCGGCGGCCGCTCCCAGGGCTCGCTCAAGCCCGTACCGCAGCAGCGCGACGAGGCGCTTGAGCAGTGCCCCCAGACGGCGGCCGCGGCCGTGCCGCCCCTGCCTCCCGACCCGCCCAAACCCGCCCCGGGCAGCGGCGACTGGGAGCGCAAGCTGGCCCACGGGCTGAGTTTTCTGCGCCGCAGGATCACCGGGGACTACGAGGTCGACGACTTCGGCTACGACCACGATCTGACCGAGCAGGTGCTGATGTCCCTGCTCCGTCCGCTGTCCGACAAGTACTTCCGGGTCGAGGTGAAGGGGATCGAGAACATCCCCGACAGCGGCGGCGCCCTCGTCGTCGCCAACCACTCCGGAGTGCTCCCGCTGGACGGGCTGATGCTCCAGGTCGCGGTGCACGACAACCACCCGGCCAAGCGCCATCTGCGGCTGCTCGCCGCCGATCTGGTCTTCGTGCTGCCGGTCATCAACGAGCTGGCCCGCAAGGCCGGGCACACCCTCGCCTGTGCCGAGGACGCCCAGCTGCTGCTGGAGCGCGGCGAGGTGGTCGGGGTGATGCCGGAGGGCTTCAAGGGGATCGGCAAGCCGTTCGCCGAGCGGTACAAGCTGCAGCGCTTCGGGCGGGGCGGCTTTGTCTCGACGGCGCTGCGCGCGGGGGCGCCGATCGTGCCGTGCTCGATCGTGGGTGCGGAGGAAATCTACCCGATGGTGGGGAACGCGAGGACCCTGGCCCGGCTGCTCGGCATTCCGTACTTCCCGATCACGCCGACCTTCCCGCTGCTCGGGCCGCTGGGCGCGGTGCCGCTGCCGACGAAGTGGACCATCCAGTTCGGCGAGCCCATCCCCACCGACGGGCATCCGCCGGAGGCGGCGGACGACCCGATGCTGATGTTCAACCTGACCGACCAGGTACGAGAGACGATCCAGCACACGCTCTACAAGCTGCTCGTCCAGCGCCGGTCGGTGTTCTTCTGAGTTCGGGTTCCTGACCGAAAGGCGGTCCGGGGGCGGGCGGTGTGCCCACCCCCGGCACTTTCACCTCGTGTCGTCGCCGTCGATGCTCAGGCCCGGCAGCAGGTCCGGAAGGAGCGGGGGGATGGTGATGTCCGGCTGGGACGGCTTGCTGCCCGGGTCGCCCTTGCCCGTGGAGGGGCTGGGGCTGGACCCGCCCCCGAGCGGTGGGTCCAGCAGGTCACCTGCCCCGCCCACCAGCCCGCCGCTCTGGCTGCTGGTGCTGGCCGAGGACGACGGGTGCGGCCCGGGGGCCGTCTTCCCGTCGGTGCGGCCCCCGCTCGGGGCGGCCGAGGCGGACGCCGGGCGGTCGTCCGGGTCCAGCCCGCCCGCGCGCTGTGGCGTATGGCCGGTCTGCGGGCCGGACTGGGCCTGCTGGCCCTTCTTCGTGGGCAGCAACGCCCGCAGCGGACCGACCTCTTGGTCTATGGCGTCGAAGACCGAGCTCACCTCGTCGCCGACGTCCATGAGCTGGACCGGCAGCCGCTCGCGCAGTCGGCTCCAGCCGTCGCGGTGGGCCTGGGAGAAGCTGGACAGCTGCTGGATGGGGCCGAGCGAGCCATCGCGCTGATAGACCTCGTGGAGCAGCCGGTGGCCCTCGGAGGCGTCATGGCGCATCCCGGCCAGGACCCGGCGGATCTCGCCCAGCGAGTCATGGTCCAGATCGCCGGTGCGGGTCCGCTCCATCAGGCGGCGCGCCTCGCTCATCCGCGTGGACGCCTGGTCCAGATAGATCCGGCCCCGGTCGGCGTCGCCGTCCGCCATCTCGAGCTTCAGGTCTTCCATACCGCGCTTGAACCCGTAGAGGGTGTCTCCGGGCAGCGCGTTCGAGCTGGCCGCGGCGACGCCGCCGAACGCGCCCGCCGCCACGCCGACCGTGAGCCCCCCGGCCGCGAGCCCCTTGGACCAGCGGGAACGGGGGCGGAATCTTGCCACCGGGGGTTTGGCCCGGTGGGCACCACTGGGGCGGCGGCGCTGCTCGGGCACGCGCGGCGCCCCCTCGGCGAAGGCCGCCTCCATGGCGGCGAGCAGCTGCGCCCGCTGGGTGGCGCGGACCTCCGGGTCCAATGCCGGTGCGGGCAGCTCGCCCAGCCCGCTCGCCAGGGCCAGCAGCCGTCTCCGCTCGGCGCTCTCCGCCGATGGGGAACCTGGCTGTTGCTGCGGCGTCTCGTCCTGGGCGGCCTGGTGGTTGCTCTCCAGGTCCTCCAGGGCCTCCAGGGCCTTGGCGAAGGCGTTCGCCCGCCGGTGTGCCGATACGTTCGCGATCACAGGCGGCACCTCCTCTCGTCGTGACGGTCGACTCCCCAGGACACCCGAGGGTTCCGTGCCATGCGCGCGTCCACCCGATCGAGTGAGTGGATCACGGGCAGGGCACGACCACGAGGCGCCTGCATCCCCCACAACGAGCGGCGCAGCACCCGGGTTACGCCCTCCCCGGCGGCCCTCCCGACGGGCGGACGGACCGTGGCCGGGAGGATACGGACGGTCAGCGGGCGTCGTCCGGCAGGAGCCGGGCCAGGGTGCGCACGGCCCGGTACTGCAGCGTTTTGATCGCGCCCTCGTTCTTCCCCATGACCCGGGCGGTCTCGGCGACCGAGAGGCCCTGGAGGAAGCGGAGCGTCACGCACTCCTGCTGCTGCGGGTTGAGCTTGCGCACCGCCTGCAGCAGGGCCGCGTTGGACAGCGATTCGAGGACGGAGTCCTCGGGGCTGCGCTCGACCTCGTTGGCGTCCAGCATCTCGCCGGTGGTGACCTCGAGCCGGAAGCGGCTGGACTTGAAGTGGTCGGCGACGAGGTTGCGGGCGATGGTCACCAGCCAGGCGCCGAAGTCGCGGCCCTGCCAGGTGAAGGTGCCGATGCGGCGCAGGGCCCGCAGGAACGTCTCGCTGGTGAGGTCCTCGGCCGTGGCCCGGCCGCCCACGCGGTAGTAGATGTAGCGGTAGACCGTGTCGGCGTACTGGTCGTAGAGCCTGCCGAACGCCTCGGCCTCTCCGGACTGGGCGCGCTCGACGAGGTCCATCATGCGGCGGCTGTCGCTGTCGGCGCTTGGGCGCCGGGCGGTGGGGGTGGAGCCGCGGGGGCGTCTGCCCACCGCGGCGCCGCCGTCCGCCAGGGCGTAGCACGGACCGGCCTGGCCGGGGCGGTCGACCGTGCCGACGGCTGGGCTGACGGGCTGTGGGGTGGCGAGGGCGGGGACGGCATACGCGGTGGGGACGAAGCCGCGCAGACAGTCGAGGACCGTTGCGCGCAGCGTAGCCAGGCCCGAGGCGTCAACCCCGACGTGTGGGTACACGGGACTCCCAGAGGCAGAGCTTCCATCACGTGCAGTACGGGACCGTCACCCGCCGTAGGGACGCGTGGGTACCGGTTTGCGTCTAAGGAGAATAACGCTTCGTACAGGCGGCACTACACCCAGTTGCTCAAATCATCGTTTCCGTTCGCTCTGTTATGGATTGATGACGCATCAAGTATCGAACGCATGCCACCAATTGACCGGAACCGTTCGTGGGTTGTGCGATTGTGTGGCGTGTTGTGACAAAGCGGCGGTAAGGGGACTGGCGGGGGCGCTGTGGGGTAGGAAGCGCGGAATGACCGAAACAGGACGGGCGCGTTCGGTTGGTGACGCGGTGTATCGATGGGCACGTCGTCACGGAGCGCGATCGGCGGTCAGCCTTGACCGTCCTCGGTCACGGTCGTGCGCAGGCGGTCAGCACCGCCCGAACGGGGCACTCCGGAAGGGGCTCCACGGGAGGTCAGCGAGGGGTAGGGGTGACGCCGGGGGGCCGGGACGGGCCTCGGCGGCCGGTGGTCGGCGGCGGCCGGGGTGGTCAGCGGCGCCTGCGGTGCAGGGCCACCGCGGCCGCCGTGCCGCCCGCCACCGCGCCCACCCCGGCCGCCGCCGGAATGCCGATCTTGGCCGCTTTGCGTCCGGTGCGGTAGTCGCGCAGCCGCCAGCCGTGCTCGCGGGCGTGCCTGCGCAGCCGGGTGTCCGGATTCACCGCGTACGGATGGCCCACGATCGACAGCATCGGGATGTCGTTGGCGGAGTCGCTGTAGGCCGCGCAGCGGGCCAGGTCCAGCCCCTCGGCCCCCGCCAGCGCCCGTACGGCCTCGGCCTTGGCCGGGCCGTGCAGCGGTTCGCCGACCAGCCGGCCGGTGTAGATGCCGCCCACCGACTCGGCCACCGTGCCCAGCGCCCCGGTCAGCCCCAGCCGCCGGGCGATGATCGTCGCGGTCTCCACCGGTGCGGCGGTCACCAGCCAGACCCGCTGCCCGGCGTCCAGATGGGCCTGGGCGAGGGCGCGGGTGCCGGGCCAGATGCGGTCGGCCATGTACTCGTCGTAGATCTCCTCGCCGATCGACATCAGCTCGGCGACCCGGTGGCCCTTGACGATGGACAGGGCGCTGCTGCGCACGTCCTCCATGTGCGCCGGGTCCTCGACCCCGGCCATCCGGAACCAGGCCTGCTGCCAGGCGAAGCGGGCGAGTTCCCGCTTGCGGAAGAAGTGCCGCTTGTAGAGGCCGCGGCCGAAGTGGAAGAGCGCGGCGCCCTGCATGACCGTGTTGTCCAGGTCGAAGAAGGCGGCGGCCAGCTCGTCCCCGACGACGGGGAACTCCGGCTCGGCGGGCAGCTGCGCCGCGGGGGTCTCGGCCGACGACTTGCGCGCGGCCTCGGCCGACGCCTCTCCGGCGAGGACACTCCGCTCGGTGGCGGGTCGTCGGCGTCGGGTCAACCATCCCAGTGCGGCCATGGAGGGAGCATAGCCAGCGCTCCGGCGCATCCCGTTACGCCCGGGTGTCGGGCCGATTCAGGTTACGCGAAAGGGAGGCGCGCAGAGGCGCGCAGGGGGGAACGGGCCGGGTGCGGGGGCCCGGTGCGGGGGCCCGAATCAGCCGCCGAGCGCGGCGCGCAGCCGCTGGGGATTCACCCGCCAGAAGTCGTGCTGCTCGCCGTCGATCAGCACCACCGGGATCTGTTCCCAGTAGGCGCGGTACAGCTCCTCGTCCTGGGTGATGTCCTTCTTCTCCCAGGGGGTGCCCAGCTCGCCGCAGACCTCCTCGACCACGGCCTCGGCGTTCTCGCACAGATGGCAGTCGGGCTTGCCGATCAGCGTGACCGTGCGCTCGGTGGGCTTCTTGCGCGGAGTGCGGCGCAGCAGCGGAGTCATGTCCATAAGCATGCCCTCTCGCCCGCCCGGGCCGCCCCCGACGGATTCGGAAGTGGGCTGTCGGTCGATTACGATCGTGGGCGTTTTGTTGCTGTCCGGGGGTAAAAAGGTGAGGAGTGAGGGCCTGTGCTCCCGTCGGCGGTCCAGTGGGGCGCGCGCGCCCGCCGGGAACGGTGCGGCGCAGGTAGGGGTTCCGCGGTTGGCTCGATAAGGCGCGTGACACCGGTCACTTTGCTCGGACAAAGCGGACACCATCTTTGTGCACGCGTTCACAAAGACATAGCCTGCTGTCGATGGGGCGGTCATGAAACACCCGGCCGCCCGCAGCCTCGCTCTACCCGCAGGAGCACCGTGGCAACTGGCCGAACTCACCGACCGGCGACCCGTAGCCGAGGGATCCCCGAGGCCACCGTCGCCCGGCTACCGCTGTATCTGCGGGCGCTGACCGCTCTCTCCGAGCGCTCGGTGCCCACGGTCTCCTCGGAGGAGCTGGCCACCGCGGCCGGCGTCAATTCGGCCAAGCTGCGCAAGGACTTCTCCTATCTCGGTTCGTACGGCACCCGCGGTGTCGGCTACGACGTCGAGTACCTCGTCTACCAGATCTCGCGGGAGCTCGGGCTCACCCAGGACTGGCCGGTTGTGATCGTCGGCATCGGTAACCTCGGCGCCGCGCTCGCCAACTACGGCGGCTTCGCCTCCCGTGGCTTCCGGGTCGCCGCGCTGATCGACGCCGACCCCGCGATGGCCGGGAAGCCGGTCGCGGGCATCCCGGTGCAGCACACGGATGAGCTCGAGAAGATCATCACGGACAACGGGGTCTCGATCGGCGTCATCGCCACCCCGGCGGGCGCGGCCCAGCAGGTCTGCGACCGGCTCGTGGCCGCCGGGATCACCTCGATCCTCAACTTCGCGCCCACCGTGCTGTCCGTTCCGGACGGGGTGGACGTGCGCAAGGTCGATCTCTCCATCGAGCTCCAGATCCTCGCCTTCCACGAGCAGCGCAAGGCGGGCGAGGAGGCCAGTGCCCCCGAGGAGGCCGCGGGGGCGGTTCCACCGCCGCCCGTCGCGCCCCATCGCGCGCGCCCCGGCGCCCCCGGCGCCCCCGGCGCCCCCGGCGCCGACAGTGGCCGGCAAGGACCTGACGGGGACGTGCCCGCCGTGATGCCCGCATGAGTCTCCTCGTCGTCGGACTGAGTCACCGCAGCGCGCCCGTGAGCGTGCTGGAGCGCGCCGCCCTGGTGGGGGACGAGCAGTCGAAGCTGGTGCAGGACGCCCTCGTGGCCGAGCCCGCCACCGAGGCCGCGGTGCTGGCCACCTGCAACCGCATCGAGCTCTACGCCGACGTGGACAAGTTCCACGCCGGGGTCGCCGAGCTGTCCACGCTGCTCGCCCAGCACACCGGCGTCGGCCTCGACGAGCTCACCCCGTACCTCTACGTCCACTACGAGGACCGGGCCGTCCACCACCTGTTCTCGGTGGCCTGCGGGCTGGACTCCATGGTCGTCGGCGAGGGCCAGATCCTCGGCCAGATCAAGGACGCGCTGGCGCTGGGGCAGGAGCTGCACACCGCCGGGCGGCTGCTGAACGATCTCTTCCAGCAGGCGCTGCGGGTCGGCAAGCGGGCCCACAGCGAGACCGGGATCGACCGGGCGGGCCAGTCGCTGGTCACCTTCGGCCTGGAGCAGCTGGCCCAGGGCGCGCCGGTGGCCGAGTGGGCCCGGGGCAAGCGTGCCCTGGTGATCGGCGCCGGTTCGATGTCCTCGCTGGCCGCGGCGACGCTCGCGCGCGCCGGTGTATCAGAACTGGTGATCGCCAACAGGACGTTGGAGCGGGCGCTGCGCCTGGCCGAGTCCCTGGCCCAGCAGCACGCCGCCACCCGGGCCGCGATCGCGCCCGCCGACCCCGCCGGTGCGGAAACGTTGCGCGCGGGTCTGGTGGCCCGCGCCGTCCCCCGGGACCGGGTCTACGCCGAGCTGCCGCACGCCGACATCGTGGTGTCCTGTACGGGCGCGACCGGCCTGGTCCTGACCGCCGCCGAGCTGCGCACCGCACTCGCCCAGCGCGCCGCCTGCCCGCCCGGGGCGCACCCCGCCGGGACGGACGTCTCGCTGCTCGACCTGGCGATGCCGCGCGACATAGACGCGGCGGCGCACCGGATCGACGGGCTCCACCTGGCGGACATCGAGTCCCTGGCCGAGGCGGCCGCCGAGCCGTCCGGCGCGCCGGGCTCGTCCGCCGGGGCGATGGCCGCCGATGTGGACACGGTGCGGGCGATCGTCTCCGAGGAGGTGGCCGCCTTCGGGGCGGCCCAGCGTGCCGCGCACATCACCCCGACGGTCGTCGCGCTGCGTACCATGGCGGCGGACGTCGTCGCCAGTGAGATCGCCCGCCTCGACGGGCGACTTCCCGATCTGGACGACAAGCAGCGGGCCGAGATCACGCAGACCGTGCGCCGGGTCGTCGACAAGCTGCTGCACGCGCCCACCGTGCGGGTCAAGCAGCTCGCGAGCACTCCGGGCGGCGCCGGTTACGCCGACGCGCTGCGGGAGCTCTTCGACCTCGATCCGCAGGCGGTCGCCGCCGTCAGCCGCGCCGAGGGCTCGGCCCGCACCGCGGAACCGAACGACCCGAAGGGAGGCCGGGCATGAACCCCACCCCCTCACCCGCCGCCTCCGGCGGCGCTCCGCCGCTGCGCCTGGGCACCCGCCGCAGCGCGCTCGCCATGGCCCAGTCCGGCCTGGTCGCGGACCTGGTCCGGGAGGCCACCGGGCGCCCTGTCGAGCTCGTCGAGATCACCACGTACGGCGACACCTCGCGGGAGCACCTGGCCCAGATCGGCGGCGCCGGGGTCTTCGTCTCGGCGCTGCGCGAGGCGCTGCTCGGGGGCGGGATCGATCTGGCCGTGCACTCGCTGAAGGACCTTCCCACCGCGGAGCCCGAGGGGCTGGCGCTGGCCGCGGTCCCGCGCCGCGAGGACCCGCGTGACGCGCTGATCGCCCGGGACGGGCTCACCTTCGCCCAGCTCCCGCCCGGGGCCAGGATAGGCACCGGCTCCCCGCGCCGCGCGGCCCAGCTGAACGCGTGGGCCCGCTCCCGCGGCCTCGACATCGAGACCGTGCCGATACGCGGCAACGTCGGCACCCGCATCGGCTACGTCCGCTCGGGACGGCTGGACGCCGTGGTGCTCGCCGCCGCCGGTCTGATCCGTCTGGGACGGATCGGCGAGGCGACCGAGCTGCTTGACGCCGACCATGTTTTGCCCGCCCCCGGCCAGGGGGCCCTGGCAGTGGAGTGTGCCGCGTCCAACGCGGCGCTCGCTGCCCGGCTCGCCGAGCTCGACGACCCGTCCACACGGGTCGCCGTGACCGCCGAGCGATCCCTGCTCGCCGCCCTGGAGGCCGGCTGCAGCGCACCCGTGGGGGCGCTGGCCGACCTGCTGGGCGACGGTCAGGCTGTCACCGAAATGCGCCTGCGCGGCGTCGTCGGCACGCTCGACGGCACGACGCTGGTGCAGCTGTCCACCACCGGTCCCGTACCCGCATCGCCCAGTGGGGCCGCGGACCTCGGTCGCGTACTCGCCGCCGAGATGCTCGCCAAGGGTGCGGCCGGTCTTATGGGGGAGCGAGCACTTTGAACCCCACCGCCCCGAATCACCCCGGCTGCGGACACGTCACCTTCCTCGGTGCGGGCCCCGGAGATCCGGGCCTGCTGACCTTGCGCGCCGTGGAGGCACTTGCCACCGCGGACGTGTTGATCGCCGACCCTCAAGTGCTCGACGTGGTGCGCGAGCACGTCAGGCCGGGCGTGGCCGCGGACGCTCAGGGCACACCGCGGCAGGCGGACGCTGATGGGTCGTCAGCCACCGCCGCCGTCCCGGTACTCAGGGACAGCGCCAATCTTGTCATGACGGCCGCGCGCGGCGGCAAGCGGGTCGTGCGCGCGGTCGCGGGCGACCCCGGCCTCGATGGATACGCCGCCGACGAGATGCTCGCCTGCGCGGCCGAGGGCATCGTCTTCGAGGTGGTGCCCGGTGTGGCCGCCGCGGTGGGGGTGCCCGCCTACGCGGGAGTGCCGCTGCGGGACGCCCACAGCGCGGATGTGCGCTTCGTGGACGCCCTGAGCGCCGATGAGCGCTGCTGGAGCGAGATCGGTTCGTCCGACGCGACCGCCGTGGTCTCCGCGACCCTGGAGACGGTGGCCGCCGCCGCGGGCGAGCTGGTGGCCGCGGGCCGCAAGCCGGACACTCCGCTCACCGTGACCGTCGCCGGTACCACCACCCGCCAGCGGACCTGGACCGCGACGCTGGGGACCATCGCCCAGGTGCTGAAGGCGGCCAAGGTGCTGCCGTCGCCGCAGGGCGCCCAGCCGGTGATAGCCGTGGTCGGCGAGCAGAGCGCGGCCGGCCGGCGCGATCAGCTGTCATGGTTCGAATCCAAGCCGCTGTTCGGCTGGAAGGTCCTGGTGCCGCGCACCAAGGAGCAGGCCGCCTCGCTCTCCGATCAGCTGCGCGGCTACGGCGCGGTGCCCAGTGAGGTGCCGACCATCGCCGTGGAGCCGCCGCGCACCCCGCAGCAGATGGAGCGCGCCGTGAAGGGCCTGGTCACCGGGCGCTATGAGTGGATCGCCTTCACCTCGGTGAACGCGGTCAAGGCGGTGCGCGAGAAGTTCGAGGAGTACGGGCTCGACGCCCGCGCGTTCGCCGGGATCAAGGTCGCGGCGGTGGGCGAGCAGACCGCCAGGTCGCTGATCGACTTCGGGGTGAAGCCGGATCTGGTGCCCAGCGGTGAGCAGTCCGCGGCCGGGCTGCTGGAGGACTGGCCGCCGTACGACCCGGTCTTCGACCCGATCGACCGGGTGTTCCTGCCGCGGGCCGACATCGCCACCGAGACCCTGGTCGCCGGGCTGATCGAGCTGGGCTGGGAGGTCGACGACGTGACCGCGTACCGCACCGTGCGCGCCTCGCCGCCGCCGGCCGAGACCCGTGAGGCCATCAAGGGCGGCGGGTTCGACGCGGTGCTCTTCACCTCGTCGTCCACCGTGCGGAACCTCGTCGGCATCGCGGGCAAGCCGCACAATGTCACTGTCATCGCCTGTATCGGCCCGGCCACCGCGAAGACCGCGGAGGAGCACGGACTGCGGGTGGATGTGCTGTCGCCCGAGCCCTCGGTGCTCAAGCTGGCCGAGGCGCTCGCTGACTTCGGGACGGCGCGGCGGCAGGCCGCGGTCGAGGCCGGGGAGCCGGTCACCCGCCCGAGCGAGCGACGGCCCGGTTCACGAAGGAGGGCACGCTCTTGACCACCTCGTACGGCGGCTTCCCCGGTACGCGGCCGCGGCGGCTGCGCACCACGCCCGCGATGCGGCGCATGGTCGCGGAGACCCGGCTGCACCCGTCCGGGCTGATCCTGCCCGCGTTCGTCCGCGAGGGCGTGACCGAGCCGGTGTCGCTGCGGTCGATGCCGGGCGTGGTCCAGCACACCCGGGACACGCTGCGGAAGGCGGCGGCCGAGGCGGTCGCCGCGGGGGTCGGCGGGATCATGCTCTTCGGGGTGCCCGAGGAGTCCAAGAAGGACGCGGTCGGCACCCCCGGCACGGACCCGGACGGCATCCTCCAGGTGGCGATCCGCGATGTGCGCGCCGAGGTCGGCGACGACCTCGTGATCATGTCCGACCTCTGTCTGGACGAGCACACCGACCACGGCCACTGCGGGGTCCTGGACGCCGAGGGCCGGGTGGACAACGACGCCACGCTGGAGCGGTACGCGGAGATGGCCCGCGTCCAGGCCGACGCGGGCGTCCACACGGTGGGCCCGAGCGGGATGATGGACGGGCAGGTCGGAGTGGTCCGTGAGGCGCTGGATGGCGCCGGGCACCAGGACGTGTCGATCCTCGCCTACACCGTGAAGTACGCCTCCGCCTTCTTCGGCCCGTTCCGCGAGGCGGTGGGCTCCTCGCTGAGGGGCGACCGCAAGACCTACCAGCAGGACCCGGCCAACGCCCGTGAGTCGCTGCGCGAGCTGGAGCTGGACCTGGCCGAGGGCGCGGACATGGTCATGGTGAAGCCCGCCCTGCCGTACCTGGACATCCTGCGGCAGATCGCCGACGCCGTGGACGTGCCGGTGGCCGCGTACCAGATCTCCGGTGAATACGCGATGGTCGAGGCGGCCGCGGCCAACGGCTGGATCGACCGCGACCGCGCCATCATGGAGACGCTGACCTCGGTACGGCGGGCGGGCGCGGGAATGATCCTCACGTACTGGGCGACGGAGGTCGCGCAGCGGCTGAACCGCGGGGAGTGACCGGAATGACGACGGGGCCGGGGGCGCGGAGCCCCCGGCTTTCGCGTCACCGGCCTTCGCGTCACCGGTCGGCCTTCATGTCACCGGTCCCCGCGCCCCGCGGGGGCCAGTCTGGCCCAGACCGCGAACGCCGCCGCCACGGCCAGCAGTCCGAGGCCGATCCACAGGTTGATGCGGATGCCGTCGGCCTTGGCCACCTCGGCGGCGCCGTCCGTCACGCCCAGCACGGTCAGCACCGCGCCGTAGAGGCCGAGCAGCCCGGCGATGAGCCAGCGCACATCGAAGGTCTTGCCCGGGGTCATGGGGTCCTCGCCCCTCTTCATGTCGCTCATACGGCGATCACCAGCCAGACGCTCAGGGCCGCTGTCAGGGTCAGGATGACGCTCCCCAGCACCACCGGGGACTTCCACCACGGCTGCCGCACCAGCGCCTCATGGGCGTCCGGCGAGTCGGGGTCGGGCAGGCCCCACACCAGACCGGCCAGTTCGGCGACCGGCTTGGGCCTGGTGACGAGGGTGACCGCGACCGTGACGACCGCGTCCACGGCGAAGGCGAAGAGCGCGCCGTAGAAGTTGGCCATCTGGGCGTTGATGGTGTCGTGCGGGCCGACCTGGCCGCCGGGGTAGAACCAGCCGATGTGGTACGCGGAGAGATGGGCCGCTGCCGCCGCGGCCGTGCCGGAGAGCATGCCCCAGAAGCCCGCCCACGGGGTGACCCGCTTCCAGAACATCGCCAGCAGGAAGGTCGCGAACAGCGGCGAGTTGAAGAACGAGAACAGCAGCTGGATGTAGTTCTGGATGTTGTCGTACTCGGAGGCGACGAACGCGGCGGCCACGCTCACCGCGATGCCCGCGACCGTGGCGTAGCGCCCGGCCTTGAGGTAGTAGCCGTCCTCGCGCCCCTTGACCACGTACGGCTTCCAGATGTCGTACGTGAACACGGTGTTGAAGCCGGAGATGTTGGCCGCCATGCCCGCCATGAAGGCCGCCAGCAGCCCGGTGAGCGCGATGCCGAGCACACCGCTCGGCAGGAAGCGCTGCATCATCTCGGGGATCACGTCGTTGTACGTGGGCCCGCCGGGCTTTCCCAGCCGGGGGACGATGATCAGCGCGATCATGCCGGGGACCACGGTGAACAGCGGCAACGCCATCTTGGGGAAGGCGGCGATCAACGGGGTGCGGCGGGCCGCGTTGAGGTCCTTGGCGGCCAGGGACCGCTGCACCTCGGCGAAGTTGGTGGTCCAGTAGCCGAACGCGAGGACGAAGCCCTCGCCCATCGCCAGGCCGATCCAGTCGCCCAGCGGATTGGTCCAGTGGCCCGGTGTGGTGCCCTGCCAGGTGTGCAGCAGACCGGGGTCCTGTACGGCCTCCTTGAGGCCGCTGAAGCCGCCCACCGAGTGCAGCCCGATGACGACGATCGGTATGAGTCCGGCGAGGATCACGAAGAACTGCAGCACCTCGCCGTAGATCGCGCCCGCGAGCCCGCCCAGGGTGATGTACGCGAGGACGAAGACCGCCGACAGCAGGATGGACAGCCACAGCGGCCAGCCGATCAGCAGCTTGACGATCAGGGCGAGCGCGAAGAGGTTCACCCCGGCCAGCAGCATCTGCGCCACGGCGAAGACGACGCTGTTGAGGAGATGGGTCTGGTTGTTGAAGCGGCGGCGCAGATACTCCGAGACGCTGTGGACCCGCGTCGAGTAGTAGAACGGCATCATCACGACGCCGAGGAAGACCATCGCGGGGATGGCCCCGAGCCAGTAGAAGTGCACCGCGGCGGCCCCGTACTGGGCGCCGTTGGCCGCGCCGCCGATGATCTCCAGGGCGCCGAGGTTGGCGGATATGAAGGCCAGGCCGGTGATCCAGGCGGGCATCGAGCGCCCGGCGAGGAAGAAGTCACCGGTGGTGTGGACGGCCCGCTTGGTGGTCAGGCCGATGGCGACGATCGCGCCGAAGTAGACGGCGAGCAGGAACCAGTCGACGGCTCCGAGGCTGAGCGTGCCGGTCATCACCGGCCCCTGACGACGAGGTCGGCGGTCGCCCGCCCGGGGGCCACCAGCCGGGCGTTGGCCTCGTCGGAGGTGAGGACCCAGCGTTCGGCCTCGGCGGGCTCCTTGCCGAACTGCCGATGGCGCTCGATCAGCCGCCGCACCCGCTCCTCGGTGTCCAGCTCGACCCACCAGGTCTCGTCCAGCAGTTCGCGGACCGGGCGCCAGGGCGCGTCGTCCAGCAGCAGGTAGTTGCCCTCGGTGATGACGAGCGGGACCTCGGGAGCCACCGGGATGGAGCCCGCGATGGGCTGCTCCAGCTCGCGTTCGAAGCCCGGCGCGTACACCGGCTCGCCGGGGCGCGGCTCCTTGAGCCGCCGCAGCAGCGCGGTGTAGCCGTACGGGTCGAAGGTCTCCGGGGCGCCCTTGCGGCCGGTCAGGCCGAGGCGGCGCAGCTCGGTGTCGGCGAGGTGGAAGCCGTCCATCGGGACGAGGACGGCGCGGTCCGGGCCGAGCGCCCCGGCCAGGTGCTCGGCGAGGGTGGTCTTGCCGGCCCCGGGCGGTCCGGCGATGCCGAGCAGTTGGCGGTGGCCGGAGTCGGCCAGGCGCCGGGCGCGCTCGAGGAGTTGCTGGGGAGTCATGGCGGATGCCTTCGGGAGTGCGGGTCTTGTGGGGAATGCGGGTCGTTCGGGGAGTGCGGGTCTTGCGGGGCGTCCGTGGTCTCGGGCGGGTGCGGGGTCAGACCACCGCCGCGCGGGCGTGGGCGGCCTTGAGCTGGCCTGCGATGTACGAGCGGGCGTGGGCGGCGAGGTCGGCGCCGTCGGACCACAGATCGCGCCAGACGGCGAGGTCATGGGAGAGACCGGGGGCGATCACGGCGGAGGAGAAGGACTCGAAGGTGATCGGGCCCTGGTAGCCGATGTCCGCGAGGGCGTGGAAGAAGGCGGGGAAGTCCACGGTGCCGGAGCCGAGGTAGCCGCGGTGGGACTCACCGATGTGGACGTAGCCGAGGCGGTCGCCGCAGGCGCGGACCGGGCGGGAGAAGTCCTGCTCCTCGATGTTCATGTGGTACGTGTCCAGGTGGACCAGCACATTGGCCGCGCCGATCTCGTCGATCAGCTCAAGGCCCTGCCGGGCGGTGTTGACCAGGTTGGACTCATAGCGGTTGACGACCTCCAGGCCGAGCGTCACGCCCAGTCCTTCGGCCTCGGCGGCGAGCCTGCGCAGGGCCCGGACGGCGTGTTCGCGGCCCTTGGCGGTCGGCGGGTGGCCGTACTTGCCGAGCGCGCCGTAGAGCACCCCGCCGAAGTAGTGGCCGCCCAGGTCATGGGTGAGGCGGAGGGCCTGGCGCAGCAGCGCTTCGCCGCGGGCGGCGGTCGCGGGGTCATCGGAGGAGACGTCCGAGTCGAAGGGGAGGCCGCGGGAGCAGACGACGCCGAGCTCATGGGCGGCGAGCACCTCGCGGGTGGCCTTCACATCGACGATCCCCGGGTCGTGGAGGGAGATCTCGACCAGGTCGTATCCGGCCTCGCGGCTGCGGGCGGCGGCGGTCCGGGCGCCCTCGGGCGTCCAGTCGCCGGTCCACACGAGTGCGTGCACTCCGAGGTCGTTCATGGCGATCCCTTCTGCTGCCTGCCCTTCGGGCGTGCTGTGCGGCATTGCCCGCCTGATGCTACGCATCTTTTGCATGAAGGCAATACATAAGTCTTCTTGGGATCGGTCGTAAAGGAAGGTACGGTGTGGGCGGTACCGAACAGAGCGTGAACGGCGGAGGACAGGGCCCAGTGGCGGAGGCGGTCTCGGCAGGTCAGCCAGTGCAGGCGCATCCCACGGGCCCCGGGGCGGTGCTGGCGCTCATCCGCGGCGGCCGGGCCGCCACCCGCGCCCAGCTGATGGCGGCCACCGGGCTCTCCCGGTCCACCATGGCCAACCGACTGGAGGCGCTGACCGAGGCGGGCTATCTGGAGGCGTCCGGCGCGGCCGACTCCACCGGCGGTCGCCCGGCGGGCTCCTTCCGGCTGCGCCGCGACGCTGGGGTGCTGTTGGTGGCCGACATCGGCGGCAGCCATGTGCACACCGCGCTCGCCGACATGGCCTGTGACGTCCTCGTCTCGCACCGCAGGGACCTCGATGTGGCCGAGGGTCCCGAGGTGGTGCTCGGCCAGGTGGCCGCCGACTTCCGGCGGCTGCTGAAGGAGGCGGGCGAGCCCGCCGGGCGGGTGCGCGGCATCGGCGTCGGCGTGCCGGGTCCGGTCGAGTCGGGCACCGGCCGGGTGGTCAGCCCGCCCATCATGACCGGCTGGGACGGCTATACGGTGCCCGACTTCTTCCGCGAGACCTACGACTGCCCAGTGCTGGCCGACAAGGACACCAATCTGATGGCGCTGGGCGAGCACCGGGTCAACTGGCCCGACGTCCGGCACCTGCTCTTCGTCAAGGCGGGCACCGGCATCGGCTCCGGTCTGGTGCTCGGCGGCCGGCTCCACCACGGCTCCCAGGGCGCCGCGGGCGACATCGGCCACATCCCCGCCCCCGGGCTCGACGAGACCTCCCCGGACGCGCCCCTGTGCCGCTGTGGCAACTCCGGCTGTCTGGAGGCGGTGACCGGCGGCTGGGCCCTGGTGCGCGACCTCACCGCCGCCGGGCACGAGGTGGCCACCACCGACGATGTGGTGCGCCTGGTGCGCTCCGGCAACGGCGACGCCGTACGGCTGCTGCGCCACGCCGGGCGGCAGCTCGGGCAGGGCGTCGCCGACGCGGTCAGCCTGCTCAACCCGTCGATCCTGGTGGTCGGCGGCGGCCTGGCCCATGCCCAGGAGCACCTGATCGCCGGTATCCGGGAGGTCACCTACCGCCGGTCGCTGCCCCTGGCCACCCGGGACCTGCGGGTGGTCCTCTCCCCGCTGGCCACCCGCGCGGGTGTCACCGGCGCGGCCCATATGGTCGCCGACGCCCTCTTCGACCCGGCGGCGGTCGACTCCCGGCTGCGGTGACACGGCGCCGGGCGCGCCCCGGGGCACAGCCGCGCACCCGGGGGAATTTCCAGGAAATCTCCGCAGAGGGCACATCCATCGGGCCCTCTCAGGCGTCTGATCAGGGAGCGGCCCTGCGATGCGGCCGCAGGCCAGGGGCATTTGGAGATATTCACGTTGAAAACCGGCATGAAGGGTCTACGTCGCGTATCCGCGGTCACGATCACCGCTGGAGCCGTGCTGACGGCGGGGGCGTTCACCGCCTCCGCGCAGGCCGCGACGACCGCTACTCCCACGATCGCCGCCAAGGGCGGTTTCGTGATGAACAACGCCACGGGCAAGAGCCTGTTCACCAAGGCCGCGGACAGCCGTCTTTCCACCGGCTCCACCACCAAGATCATGACCGCCCGGGTGGTGCTCGCACAGCCGAACCTCAACCTGGACGCCAAGGTCACGGTCCAGAAGGCGTACAGCGACTACATCGTCGACAACAACTGGGCCTCCTCGGCCAAGCTGATCGTCGGCGACAAGGTCACCGTCCGCCAGCTGCTGTACGGGCTGATGCTCCCGTCCGGCTGTGACGCGGCGTACGCGCTGGCGGACAAGTTCGGCACCGGATCCACCCGGGCCGCGCGGGTGAAGTCGTTCATCGGCAAGATGAACACCACCGCCAAGTCCCTCGGGCTGAAGAACACCCACTTCGACTCGTTCGACGGCATCGGGCACGGCGCCAACTACTCGACGCCGCGCGATCTGACCAAGCTGGCCAGCAGCGCGATGAAGTACTCCACGTTCCGCTCGGTCGTGAAGACGAAGTCGACCAAGCAGAAGGTGACCACGAAGAGCGGCGGCTACCGCTATATGTCGTGGACCAACACCAACAATCTGCTGGGCAGTTACTCGGGCACCATCGGCGTCAAGACCGGCTCGGGCCCGGAGGCCAAGTACTGCCTGGTCTTCGCCGCCACCCGGAGCGGGAAGACGATGATCGGCACCGTTCTCGCCTCCACCTCGGTGGACAAGCGCACGGCGGACGCGAAGAAGCTGATGGACTACGGCTTCGGCAGGTAGCCGACCCCCGTAGCACGGCGAGGGGCCTGCCCCGCGAACCCATCGGGTCGCGGGGCAGGCCCCTCGTCATGGCCGCGGCGCCGCGTTCAGCGCACCGGGTTCAACGCCCGGCTTTTCGCGCTCAGCTTGGCGCGTTCGACGCCTGGCGTTTCAACGCTCAGCTTGCCGCCTTCGCGGAGTGCGCCACGTCCACCACGACATGGCCGTCGGTCTGGAAGACGCGGAACGGCAGCCGTTCCCGCACCCCGAGGCCCACCTGGGTGTCACCCTCGACGCTGGCGCCGAAGCGGGTGTCACGGAAGGTCTGGTAGCCGGAGACGTCCACCCCCCGCAGCGGCTTGCCCGCCCGCCCCGGGTACGACTCCGCGCCGCTGGCCGGGTCGTAGCTCGGCGCGGACACACGGATGTCCAGGATCGCGTCGCCGTGGACCGGGATCTTCTCGCCCGAGCCGTCCTGGTGCAGGGCGTCCACATACCCCACGTGGTAGCCGACGGGATCGGCGGCCGTGGCCCCCTTCACGTCGAACACGATGCGGTCGTAGCACGCGTGCCGCCCCGTCCTGATGTTCCCCAGCGGAGTGTGTTCCTCCGGCTGGGCCTTCTTCTCGCCGCTGCCCCAGCCGTTCTCGCAGGTCGTCGCCGTCTTGGCCGCGGTCTGCGTGGCGGCTCCGGCCGTCCCTGCCGTTGTCGCCGCTGCCAGCGCGCCGCCCGCGAGCGCCATCGCCGCGAGCGCGGTGCCCCACCGTCGCATGGTGAGCCCCCAATGGTCTGTTGTCTGTTGGTCTGTTGTCTGTAGGTGTGTGGTGTGTTGGTGGCCTGCTGATGACAGGTGATTCACGGGATTGGACGGGCCCGGGCGGCGAGAAGTTGTTCCGGCCAGGAAAGGTGGCACGAAGTGTCCTCCGCGCGGGGGCACTCACGGCAGTCGCCCGGGGGTTTTCCCCCGGTTGGGTCGGCCGGGTGCCCGGATGGGACGGGAAGGCCCGTTCGACAAGGCTTGTGCACATGAGACCGATGACCGGCAAGACCGCCGCACTGACCCTCGCCACCGCCGCCACCGCCTCCGTCCTCGGGGTCGCGTCCGCGAACGCGACCCCGGACCCGCCGGCCGGCCCGGCCGCCGCCGCGCTCGACTGGGGCGCCTGCGAGGGCACCGGGCTCGACCCCCGCCAGGAGTGCGCCACGCTCAAGGTGCCGCTGGACTACCGCGATCCCGGCGGCAGGCGGATCTCCCTCGCCGTCTCCCGCATCCCCAGCGAGCGGCCGCGGGCCCGCCGGGGCGCCCTGGTGCTGATCCCGGGCGGCCCCGGATCGCCCGGTCTCGAGCAGCCCAGCACGCTCGGCAAACAGCTGCCGCAGTCGGTGCGGGACGCCTACGACATCGTCAGCTTCGACCCGCGTGGCCTGGGGCGGTCCACCCACACCGGATGCGATCTGAACCCCGCCGATCTCTCGCTGCTCGCCTCCCGCCCCTGGCCCGCCCCGAATGGGGACATCACGGAGAACATCACCACCAGCCGCCGCATCGCCGACACCTGCGCCCGCAACGGCGGCGAACTGCTGCGCACCATCAGCACCGTCAACGAGGCGCGGGACATCGACAGCGTCCGCCGGGCGCTCGGCGAACGGAAGCTGTCCGCATGGGGCGTCTCATACGGGACGTACGCGGGCTCCGTCTACGCCCAGCTGTTCCCCGAGCACACCGACCGCTGGGTGCTGGACAGCAATGACGACCCGGACCCGGAGCGGGTGGAGCGCGGCTGGCTGGCCAACTACGCCGTGGGCGTCGAGGACACCTTTCCCGACTTCGCCCGCTGGGCCTCCGACCCGGGCAGCCCCGTGCGGCTCGCCGAGACCCCCGACGGAGTGCGGCGGCGGGTCCTGGACCTGGCCGCCCGGCTGGACGCGAAGCCGCTGCCGTGGCCCGGCGCCAACCCGCCCGAGCTGAACGGCAACGCGCTGCGCCAGGGCATGCTGAACGCCCTGTACTCCCGGGACGGCTTCGAGGGCCTGGCCCGGCTGATCGTCGACGCGGACGCGGGCGAGGTGCCCGCCGAGGCACCGGCCGACCCCCCGCAGGACGCCGCGGCCGTGTCCCTCGCGACCATCTGCAACGACGTGGAGTGGCCCACCTCCCTGCCCGACTACGCGCGGGATGTCGCGGTCAGCCGTAAGAGCCACCCGCTCACCGCGGGGATGCCGGTGAACGTCACACCGTGCGCGTTCTGGCATGACGAGCCGCGGGACAAGCCGGTGCGGATCACCGAGCAGGGGCCGTCGAACGTCCTGCTGGTGCAGAACAAGCGGGATGTGGCCACCCCGTACGGAGGGGCGCGGGGCCTCCGGCGTGCCTTTGGCGACCGGGCCCGGATGGTCAGCGTGGACGCGATGGGGCACGGCGCGGCGTATGTGGAGAACGGCAGCGCCTGCGCGGACCGGAGGGTGACGGACTTCCTGCTGACCGGTGAGCGGCCGAAGCGCGATGTGCTCTGCCGGTGACGCGGTGACGCGGTGACGCGGTGACGCGGTGACGCGGTGACGCGGTGACGCGTAGGGCGTGCCGCCGATGAACGCGGAGAGCCCCGCCCCGGGAAGCCGGGGCGGGGCTCTTCACACGCGGCTCACCGCGGTGGCTCAAAGGCGCTCGGGGGTGCGGATGCCCAGCAGGGACATGCCCTGCCCCAGCGTCCGCGCCGTGATGTCGCACAGGAAGAGGCGGTTGTCCACCTGGGCCGGGCCGCCCTCCGCCTTCAGGACCGGGCACTGGTCGTAGAAGGTCGTGTAGAGCGAGGCCAGTTGGTACAGATACCCGGCCAGCTTGTGCGGCTCGTACCCGGCGGCCACCTCGCGCAGCGTCTCCCCGAACTGGTCGAGGTGCAGTCCCAGCGCCCGCTCGGCCGGGGCCAGCGGAAGCTCCGGGTGGGCCAGCGGCCGCTGGCCCTCTTTGGCCAGGCGCAGGATCGACTGGATCCGGGCGTACGCGTACTGGAGGTAGACCGAGGTGTCCCCGTTGAGCGAGACCATCTGGTCCAGGTCGAACTTGTAGTCCCGCGAGGCGGAGGTGGACAGATCCGCGTACTTCACCGCGCCGACGCCGACCTGGGCGCCGCGCTCGAGGATCTCCTCCTCGGTGAGGCCGAGCTTCTTCTCGCTCTTCTCCCGGACCACGGCCGCGGCCCGCTCGGTGGCCTCGTCCAGCAGGTCCTCCAGCCGCACCGTCTTGCCCGCGCGGGTCTTGAACGGCTTGCCGTCCTTGCCCAGGACGGTGCCGAAGGCGAGATGCACGGCGTGCACCTGGTCATTGAGCCAGCCGATCCGGCGGGCGGCCTCGAAGACCATCTTGAAGTGCAGCGACTGCCGGGCGTCCACCACATAGAGCAGGGTGTCGGCCTTCAGGTGCTGCACCCGGTCGCGGATCGCGGAGAGGTCGGTGGCCGCATAGCCGAAGCCGCCGTCGGACTTCTGGACGATCAGCGGCACCGGCTTGCCCTCGGGGCCCGTGATGTCGTCGAAGAAGACGCACAGCGCACCCTCGGAGCGCACGGCGACACCGGACTCCTCCAGCAGCCGGCAGGTCTCGGCCAGCATGTCGTTGTAACCCGACTCGCCGACCACATCGGGGTCGTGGATCTCGATGTCCAGCTTGTCGAAGACCGAGTAGAAGTAGATCTTCGACTCGTCCACGAACTTCCGCCACAGGGCGACGGTCTCCTGGTCGCCCGCCTGGAGATCCACCACCCGCCGCCGGGACCGCTCCTTGAACTCCGCGTCGGAGTCGAAGAGCGCCCGCGCGGCCTTGTAGAGCCGGTTGAGGTTGGACATGGCCTCCTCGCCGGAGGCGGCGTCCTTGTGGTCCAACTCATGGGGGTGCTCGATCAGATACTGGATGAGCATGCCGAACTGGGTGCCCCAGTCGCCGATGTGATGGCGGCGGATCACCTTCTCGCCCGCGAACTCCAGGATCCGCACCACCGCGTCGCCGAGCACCGCCGAGCGCAGATGGCCGACGTGCATCTCCTTGGCCACATTCGGCTGGGCGTAGTCGATCACGGTGGTGCCGGGCTCCCGCGCGTACGGCACGCCGAGGCGGTCGTCGGCGGCGCGGGCGGCGAGGGTCGCGGTGATCGCGGAGTCGGCGATCGTGATGTTGAGGAAGCCGGGGCCGGAGACCTCGATGTCGGCGATCACCGGATCGGGGTCGGCCGAGGTGGCGGCGACCGGAAGGTGCGCCACGACCTTGGCGGCCAGCTCACGGGGGTTTCCCTTGAGCTGCTTGGCCAGCGCCAGCATCCCGTTGGCCTGGAAGTCGGCCCGGTCGCTTCGTCGCAGCAGCGGGTCCGCGGAGCCGGCCTCCGGCAGGGCAGCCGAGAGGGCGTCCGCGAGGCGCTGATGGACCGTAGCGGCGAGGGAGAGGACCGATGCCATGGATGAGGTGCCATTCCGATAGTGGTGGTATGGACAACCCAGTATTTCACGGCGGGTCCAACGATTTCCCCGGCCTGTGGATAACCCGGGCTCGCCCGGCGGGCCCTGTGGGTGAATCCGGATGGGCCCGTTCCGTCTGGGACAATGGGCGTGCCATGACCGCTAGGAAGGAAGTGCCGACCGTGGCTCAGAGCACCGAGACCGACTGGGTCTCCCGATTCGCCGACGAGGTCATTGCCGAGGCGGAGCGCCGCGCCCCGGGCAAACCTGTCGTCGTCGCCTCGGGCCTCAGCCCGTCCGGCCCGATCCACCTCGGCAATCTGCGCGAGGTCATGACCCCGCACCTGGTCGCCGACGAGATCCGGCGCCGGGGCCGCGAGTGCGTTCACATCCTGTCCTGGGATGACTACGACCGGTATCGCAAGGTCCCGGTCGGGATCGACCCCTCCTGGTCCGAGCACATCGGCAAGCCGCTCACCTCGGTCCCGGCCCCGCCCGGGTCCCCGTATCCGAACTGGGCGGAGCACTTCAAGGCGCCGATGGCCGAGGCGCTGCGGGAGATGGGCATCGAGTTCCACCCCGTCAGCCAGACCGAGAAGTACACCTCGGGGGCGTACCGGGAGCAGATCCTGCACGCGATGCGCCACCGCCGGGAGATCGACGCCGTCCTGGACCGGTACCGCACCAAGGACAAGCCCGGCGCCAAGAAGCCCAAGCAGCAGAAGCCGGTGGACGAGGCGGAGCTGGCCGCCGCCGAGGGCTCGGGCGCCGCCGCCGAGGACGACGGCAGCGCGGGCGCGGCGGGTTACTACCCGTACAAGCCGTACTGCTCGGTCTGCGAGCGCGACATGACCACGGTGACCTCGTACGACGACGAGACCACCGAGCTGGCGTACACCTGCGCGTGCGGCCACGGCGAGACCGTCCGCCTGACCGAGTACAACCGCGGCAAGCTGGTCTGGAAGGTCGACTGGCCGATGCGCTGGGCGTACGAGGGCGTGGTCTTCGAGCCCTCGGGCGTCGACCACTCCTCGCCGGGCTCGTCCTATGTGGTCGGTGGCCAGATCGTCCGCGAGGTCTTCGGCAGCGACCAGCCCATCGGCCCGATGTACGCGTTCGTGGGCATCAGCGGCATGGCCAAGATGTCCTCCTCCAAGGGCGGTGTGCCCACCCCGGCCGACGCGCTGGAGATCATGGAGGCGCCGCTGCTGCGCTGGCTGTACGCCCGCCGCAGGCCCAACCAGTCCTTCAAGATCGCGTTCGACCAGGAGATCCAGCGGACCTACGACGAGTGGGACGCGCTGGAGCGGAAGATCACTGAGGGCACGGCCCAGCCCGCGGACGCGGCCGCGTACCGCCGCGCGACCCGCACCGCCACGGGCGAGCTGGCGAGCACCCCGCGCCCGCTGCCGTACCGCACGCTGGCCTCGGTGGTGGACATCACCACCGGCCATGACGAGCAGACGCTGCGCATCCTCAGCGAGCTCGACCCCGACAACCCGGTGAAGTCCCTGGAGGAGACCCGGCCCCGGCTCGACAAGGCCGAGCGCTGGATCACCACCCAGGTCCCGGCCGATCAGCGCACCCGGGTCCGGGACGAGCCGGACACGGAGCGGCTGGCCGCGCTGGGCGACACCGAGCGGGAGTCGCTGCGGCTGCTGCTCGACGGCCTGGACGACCACTGGTCGCTGGACGGCCTCACCACGCTGGTCTACGGGGTGCCCAAGATCCAGGCGGGGCTGTCGCCGGAGGCCAAGCCGACGCCGGAGCTGAAGGTCGCCCAGCGGTCGTTCTTCGCGCTGCTCTACACCCTGCTGGTGGGCCGGGACACCGGCCCGCGGCTGCCCACGCTGCTGCTGGCGGTGGGGGCGGACCGGGTGCGCAAGCTGCTCGCGGCCTGACCTCCGCGACTCCCGGGCGCCGGGCGGATGGCCTTACGGCCGCCGCCCGGCGTTCCCGCTCCGCGGGACGGCTACGGGATGGCCTCGCGCTCCAGCCGGACCCGCTCCTTGAAGTCCTCGACGTACCCGGCCAGCTCGCTGTTGCTGAGACCGGTCACGCCGTAGGACTCCCGCAGCCGCTGCCCGAACTGGTACGCGGAGGGGAACCGGCTGTTGTCGGCCAGGAACTGGCGGAAGGTCGCGTAGTAGACCTCCTCGCGCGGCACGTCGTCCGGCAGCTGATCGAGCTGCTGCTCCGGCTGCGGCTCCTCGTAGGCGTACCGCTCGGGCTCGCGCTGCTCCGGTACGTAGACGCCCTGGTGGTTCCCCACGCCCTCACCGCCCAGCGGACGCACCCGGCCGCCGGGCCCGACCGGCACGGTCAGCTGGGGCTGCGGGAATTGCTGGGGCTGCGGCGCCTGGCCCGGGACCTGCTGGTCCTGCGGCTGGAACTGCTGCGGCTGCGGTACCTGCTGCGGGTGCTGCGGTACTTGCTGCGGGTACTGGTCCTGCGGGTGCTGCGGCTGCTGGGTCTGCTGCTCGACCGGCGCGGGGTGGGCGGCCGCCGGGTCGAAGGGCACGCCGTTCCGGCCGTCATGGCCCGGCCCGGCGGGCTGCTGGTACACCGGCAGGGGCAGCGAGAGCGGCAGCTCCTGCGTCTGGGGCTGCTGGGGGTGCTGCTGCGGGCCGGGGTCCGGCACGGCCCCCGGCGCGCCGTACGGGTCCGGCTGGGCCGCAGGGGACCCGTTCTTGGCCCCCGCCCCGCCCGCCGGAGACCGGCCCGGGGGAAGCGCGGTCGCCGACACCGTGGTCGGGTCCAGACCGGCCGCCGCGAGCCCCGCCGGGGCGGTGTCCGCCAGCGGCACCCCGTACCGCGCCAGCCGCAGCGGCATCAGCGACTCCACGGGCGCCTTGCGGCGCCAGGAGCGCCCGTAGCGGGCCCGCAGCCTGGCCTGGTAGACCAGCCGGTCCTGCTCCAGCCTGATGACCTCCTCGTAGCTGCGCAGCTCCCACAGCTTCATCCGGCGCCACAGCCGGAAGGTGGGCACCGGCGCGAGCAGCCAGCGGGCGATGCGGACCGACTCCATGTGCCGGTCGGCGGTGATGTCGGCGATCCGGCCGACCGCGTGCCGTGCGGCCTCGACGGAGACGACGAACAGGATCGGGATCACGGCGTGCATGCCGACCCCGACCGGGTCCGGCCAGGCCGCCGCGCCGTTGAAGGCGATGGTGGCCGCGGTCAGCAGCCAGGCGGTCTGCCGCAGCAGCGGGAACGGAATGCGGATCCAGGTGAGCAGCAGATCCAGCGCGAGCAGCACCACGATCCCCGCGTCGATGCCGATCGGGAAGACATTGGCGAACTTGCCGAAGCCCTTGTCGAGGGCGAGATCGCGCACCGCGGCGTAGGAACCGGCGAAGCCGATCCCGGCGATCACCACCGCACCGGTGACGACCACTCCGGCCAGTATTCGGTGCATCCGTGTCAATTGCATCGCGGCCACCCGCGACCCCTCCCCGTCCTCAACAACAGCCGCATCAGCGTCGCATACACGTCAAGTCTCATGGGCGGGAAGGGGCCGTGTCGGCGCGTCAGGCTCCGCTCTTGACGCCCTTACCGATGGCATCGACGGCCTCCTTGGCGGCGGACTTGGCGTCCTTGAGCAGGTCGGCCGCGTCCGGGGCCTTGGCGGTCTCATAGCCCGCGCCGTCGTACTGGACGGTGATGACGACATTGGCGGTGCGGACCACGACCGTCTGGTCGCGGAAGTCGTCGCCGTCCTTCTTCTCCTTGGTGCTGACCGTGGTCGCCTCGTCACCGATGCCCGCGACCTTCTCGGTCTTGGGGTCGGTCACCTTGCCCGCGGTGGCGGCCCTGCTGGCCTGCTGGGCGGCGTAATCCCCGGCGCGCTTGTCGCCGGAGCCGAGCCCCTGGTCGGAGCGGAACAGCTTGAGGGAGATGGTCAGCGAGCGGTAGTCGAACTTGTCGAGGCCGCTCCACAGGCAGCTGGCGGACGTATTGGTGTCGGCCGAGGGAAGTGCCTTGCCCTTCTTGTTCTGCGCCTTCGGGACGAGGTCGTCGACCGTCTTCCCGGAAAGCACGGAGCACACATCGGGCAGCTTGGTGAACTTCGCTGCCGCGACGGTGGGTGAAGCGCTGGGCGAGCCGGGTCTCGCCGAACCACCGGTGTCCTTGTCGTCCTTCTTGCCCGAGCCGGAGGAGCAGCCGGCGACGAGCACCACAGGTACGGTCGCGCAGGCGAGTATTCGGGCGAGTCGCGGGGCTGAACGGTGCATGGGTCCTTCGCTCATTCTCTGTCGATGGGCGGATGTGCCGCCCGCGTCATTAGTCGGCACGGTACGCGGCCGACGCGCGGGCGTCCCAATTTCCGAGGTCTCCGCGGGGTGGGGACGGGGTGCTCACACGGATGGTGCGAGGGCCCCTTATTCGTTCAGGCGACCGGTCAGTTCATCGGCCAAATCCTGGGCGTTTTCCTGCAGTTCCCGGCTGCTGGGAATGTGCTTCTTGTCGGTCGTCCACTGGTCGTACTCAATGGTGGCAATCACATTCGAGGACCGGAACACGACGGTGATGTCGCGGTGTATGCCCGAGTCCTTGGTGATCAGTCGGTCATTGAGAAAGGCGTCGTCACCGAGGTCGTCCAGCCGGCGCGGGGCGGTGTCGCCCGAGGAGGTGTCACTTTCGTCACTTCCGCCGCTCGCGTCGGCGCCCGCGGAGGGGCTATCGGTGCTTTTGCCCCCTCCGTCGCCCTTACCGCTCTTACCGGACTCATCGGATCCCGAACCGGCGGAGGCGGAGGAGTCGCCGTCGCCCGCGTCGCTCTCGGGGCTGGAGGGGCTGGCGGGAGGGCTCGTGGCGTCCGGGATGTCGGCGGCGACGGCCTTCTTCTCGTACGTCTCCTGGGCCCGGTCGTCATCGCTGACCGAGGGGTCGTACGAGACCACCCGCTGGAAGTCGAGCGTGAGATAGCGCGTGCCGCTCGTGGTCTCCACCTTCCAGCGGCAGCCGTCCCGGCGGTCTATGTCATACGTCACGGCCGCCTGGCCATCGTACGCCTTGTCGTCCTGCTCGGCGCCGGGCAGCAGGGTCTGGAGGGTCTTACGGCTGGCCGCGCCGCACGCCTCGGGCAGGGTGCGATAGCGCCCGGGCTCGGCCGAGGAGGCCGTTCCGGAGTCGCCGGAGTCGCCGTCGTCCGGGTCGGTCGTCGAATCGGAGCCGGTGCATCCGCCAAGCCCTGCCGCGATGAGCACGGTGATGAGCACGGCGACTGCCGGGGCGGCCCGCCGTCCGTCCCCCCTTCGCTGCACTGGCTGCACTGTCCGTGTCCCTTCGTGCGACGGAAAACTCCTTGCCACCCGCAGGCGGTGGCTGGACACAATGTCTATCGCACGCACCGCCGTGCCTGCCGGTCGCCCGCCACCTATGGGGCATTGGCCCGGCTTTTGCGTTTTCAGTTTTTTACGGGGGATGAGTACATCATGTCGTATGTCGAGGTGCCCGGCGCGCATGTGCCGATCCGGATGTGGACCGACCCTTCGACGGTCGAGGGCGGGGCCATGCAGCAGCTGCACAATGTGGCCACGCTGCCCTGGATCAAGGGCCTCGCCGTGATGCCGGATGTGCATTACGGGAAGGGCGCCACGGTCGGCTCGGTGATCGCGATGCAGGGCGCGGTGTGCCCGGCGGCCGTCGGCGTGGACATCGGCTGCGGCATGTCGGCCGTCAAGACGTCGCTGACCGCCAATGACCTTCCGGGGGACCTCTCGCGGCTGCGGTCCAGGATCGAGCAGGTGATCCCGGTGGGGCGCGGTATGCACGACGCCCCGGTGGACCCCGGGCGGCTGCACGCGTTTCCGACGACGGGGTGGGACGACTTCTGGAGCCGGTTCGGGGGAGTGGCCCAGGCGGTCAGGTTCCGCCAGGAGCGGGCGGTCAAGCAGATGGGTTCGCTCGGATCCGGTAACCACTTCATCGAGTTCTGTCTCGACGACGAGGGCTCGGTCTGGCTGATGCTGCACTCCGGCTCCCGCAACATCGGCAAGGAGCTGGCCGAACACCACATCGGCAAGGCCAGGAAGCTGCCCCACAACCAGGGTCTGGTCGACCGCGACCTGGCCGTCTTCATCGCGGACACCCCGCAGATGGCGGCGTACCGGCACGATCTCTTCTGGGCGCAGGAGTACGCGAAGTACAACCGCGCGATCATGATGGCGCTCTTCCAGGACGTGGTGCGCAAGGAGTTCAAGAAGGCCCGCCCGGTCTTCGAGCCGGTGATCAGCTGCCACCACAACTACGTGGCCGAGGAGCGCTACGAGGACATGGACCTCCTCGTGACCCGTAAGGGCGCCATCCGCGCCGGGAACGGGGACTACGGGATCATCCCGGGCTCCATGGGCACCGGCTCGTACATCGTGCGCGGTCTGGGGAACGAGGCGTCGTTCAACTCGGCCTCGCACGGAGCGGGCCGCAAGATGAGCCGCAACGCGGCGAAGAAGCGCTTCTCGACCCACGATCTGGCGGAGCAGACGCGGGGCGTCGAGTGCCGCAAGGACTCCGGCGTCGTGGACGAGATCCCGGGGGCGTACAAGCCGATCGAGAAGGTCATCGACCAGCAGCGGGACCTCGTCGAGGTGGTGGCACGGCTCAAGCAGGTGGTGTGCGTGAAGGGCTGAGCTCAGGACCGCATGTGCGGGACCGTACGTGGTGTGGGCCGCGCGTCCTCCCGCGGGGAAGGCGCGCGGCGGACGACCGGTGCCCGGCGTCTGGGGCGGAGGCCCCGCCCGCCGCAGGACGAGAGCCGCGGGACGAGAGCGGACGGGCTCAGCGCTCGCGGTGGACCTTGTGCTGGGCGGCCTGGGCGCGGGGGCGGATGACCATCATGTCGATGTTCACATGCGAGGGGCGGGTGACCGCCCACTCGACCGTGTCGGCCACGTCGTCAGCGGTCAGCGGCTCGGCCACGCCGTCGTAGATGGCCGCGGCCTGGCTCTCGTCGCCGCGGAAGCGGTTCACCGCGAACTCGTCGGTCCTCACCATGCCCGGGGCGATCTCGATCACCCGCACCGGCTCACCGCACAGCTCCAGCCGCAGGGTGGCCGCGATGGCGTGGGAGCCGTGCTTGGCGGCCACGTACCCGCCGCCGCCCTCGTACGCCACATGGCCCGCCGTGGAGGACAGCACGACGATCGTGCCGTCGCCGGAGGCGGTCAGGGCGGGCAGCAGTGCCTGGGTCACCTGGAGCACGCCCACCACATTGACCTCGTACATCGCCCGCCAGTCGGCCGGGTCGGCGGTGGCCACGGTCTCGGTGCCGACGGCGCCGCCCGCGTTGTTCACCAGGACGTCGCAACGGTCCAGACCGGCGGCGAAGGACTCCACGGCGGCGCGGTCGGTGACGTCCAGGACGTATGCCTCGGCCTGGTGCCCTGCCTCGGTCAGCTCTGCGGCGAGCGCTTCGATGCGCTCCTTACGGCGGGCGGCGAGGACGACGCGGAATCCGGCGGCCGCCAGGCGGCGCGCGGTCGCGGCTCCGATCCCGCTGCTCGCGCCGGTGATCACTGCGGTACGGGTGGTCATCGGCCCTCCAATGGTGACGTGGCGCAAACGGTGCTGTGTGCGCATGATCCATATGCAGGATATGACGGCCCGATTTACCTCCAACCGAGGGACTGAAGATAGGAATCCGCTAGGGGCCCTCGGGCTCGGGGAAGGGTGCACTGCGTCCGGCGCGGCGCCGGTAGGTGGAGCACCCATGCCCAAGGAGTGAATTCAGGTAATGACCCAGCAGAGCAGATTCCTTCAGCGGTCCCGTCGTTCCTTCCGGCGCTGGGGCGTGGCCTCAGCGGGCGCCATCGCGGCGGCGGCCCTGGTCGCCGGGGCTCCGGGAACCGCATGGGCGTCGGGCAGCACCCCTGACCCGCAGTCGCCGCAGAGCAACCACTGTCCCCAGGACCGGGCGCACGGCGACAACAACGAGAACCACGACCAGGGGAACCACGAGAACGGCCATCGCGAGGACACCCAGGGGCAGCACGAACACGGCCGCTACGAGTCGAACAGCGACCAGGACCCCAATAGTGGCCACCACGATGACCACGCCCGGGACGACCAGGGCGGCCGTCACGACGAGGGCGGGCGGTACGGGGGCCGCAGCGCGGCGCGCCCCGAGCAGGCGGCGCAGCCGGAGCAGATGGCGCAGCCGGAGCAGGTGGCGCAGCCCGTGCAGGTGGCGCAGCCGGAGCAGGCCGTGCAGCCGTACGAGGAGGCCCAGCCCGCTGAGGAGGCCCAGGACCGCGGTGCCGCCCGCCCCGTCGCCGTACCCGTCCACGAGGACGACCAGGCGCACCACGGCCAGGAGCACAAGGAGCAGCAGAAGCAGCCGAAGCAGCAGGAGCAGCCGAAGCAGCCGAAGCAGCAGGAGCAGAAGAAGAGCGACCCGGTGACGCTCGCCGAGGCGGTCGAGATCGCCGAGTGCGAGGTCGGCGGCCAGGCGGTCAGCGCCGAGCTGGTGGACTGCCCCGAGGACGACCCGCGCCACCAGGGCAAGCACGAGGAGGGTCGCAAGGACGGCCGTAAGGACCCGCGCCACCACGCCGACCAGGGCAAGGACAAGCAGCCCAAGGGCCAGCCGAGCAAGGAGAAGCAGCCCAAGGAGAAGCAGCCCAAGGGCGAGCCGAGCAAGGACAAGCAGCCCAAGGTCGAGCACAAGGACCCGCACCAGCAGAAGGTCAAGCAGGTGTGGGTCGTGGAGGTCGAGTGCGACCACACCCTCACGACCGTCTTCATCGACCCGGACACCGGCTGCGTCCTCGGTACGGAGCAGCAGGAGCAGGACGACCACCACGGTGACCACGGCAAGCCGGGCAAGGACGACCACGGCGACCACGAGGGCAAGGGCGGCCACGGCCGGCCGGCGGTTACCTCCTAGGCACGTACATGATCACAGCGACTCCGGCCAGACAGATCAGCGCTCCGAGCACATCGAAGCGGTCGGGCCGGTAGCCGTCGGCGGCCATGCCCCAGGCGAGCGATCCGGCCACGAACACGCCACCGTACGCCGCGAGGATGCGGCCGAACTCAGCGTCCGGCTGGAGCGTGGCCACGAACCCGTAGGCACCAAGGGCGATGACTCCGGCGCCGATCCACGCCCACCCCCTGTGCTCACGCACGCCCTGCCAGACGAGCCAGGCGCCGCCGATCTCCAGCAGCGCGGCCACGGCGAACAGGGCGATGGAACGTGCGATGAGCATGGGGGCAGGGTACGGCCCGCCGCGCCAAGGGACGTAGCGGGAGGGGAGCGCTACGATCGGCGCCCACCACAGGATCACACCGGGGGATGGGTGCCGTGCAGTTCCGCCTTCGAGCCGACGCCGCCGAGGGGTCTCCCGGCGTCCTCGACCTCTATCGCTGGCTGACCGAGGACCCCGACGTCGCGGGCGCCGCGGAGATGGCGCTGGTGGACCAGGAGGACCGCGACGGCGCCTTGGGCGGCCTCGAGGTCATCTCCATCGTCGTCTCGAACCTCACCTCCCTCGGCAATCTGCTGCTCGCCGTGGCCACGTGGCGCGACGCGCGGGCGCCCGGTGCGGACGCGCGGGTGGAACGCGACGGCGTCTCCCTGCGCGTTGAGAGCACCGACCCGGAGACGATCCGCCGCCTCCTCCGGCAACTGGAGTCCCCGGAGGGCTCCCGGCCGCCGGAAGAGCCCCCGGAGGACTCCGGCCACCCGGATAACTCCGATCGCCCCGATCGCCCGGCATGACCTGGCGCTCCGGCACCTCGGGTGCCTCCCGTGCCTCCCGTGCGACGGGAGAGACCACGGCACCGGCGGCGCGCCTCGCGGACCCCTCCGCCTCCCGGGCCGTCCTCATCGAGGCCCATGCCTTCACCCGGGGCGGGGCCGCCTCCCGGGACCGGCAGCGGCATCTGGACGACCGGCCGTCCGTGGCGGCGGGCTGCGGGCGGCTGGCCGAGCTGTTCCGGGATCCCGAGGTGTGGGGCCTCCCCGAGGAGCGCTGCCGCATCGTTTCGCAGCCGACGCGCGACAGCATGCTGGAGGCCGTCCACCGCGCGGCCGTCGAGGCCACGGACACGCTCGTCGTCTACTACGCGGGCCACGGCCTGCTCTATCCGCTCAGCGGCGGCTTACACCTGGCCGTACCGGAGACGACGAAGGACAAGTCGTTCACCGCGGTGAAGTACGACGACCTGCGCGAGATCCTGCTGAGCGCCAACCATGTCCGCCGTAAGGTCGTCATCCTCGACTGCTGCTTCAGCGGCACCGCTCTGCGCGGCCATCTGTCCGCGGGGGACGACACGATCCGGCTGGCCGATGTCGAGGGCACCTCGGTCCTCGCCGCTTCCCACGCCACCAAGCAGGCGCTGGCGCCACCGGGGGAGCGATACCCGGCCTTCACCGGCGAGTTGATCGCCCTTCTCGAAGAGGGCGCCCCGGACGCGCCGGAGTTGTTCACCATGGCGGACCTCTACGACCGCGTGGACCGCGCCCTGATGCGCAAGAACCGCCCACGCCCGCAACAGCTGAACCGCGACCGCGGCGCCCATATCTCCATCGCCCGCAACCGCACTCCCCGTCAGGAACCGCCCGAGCCCGACGAGACCGCCTCCGCCCCCGGAACCTCCCGCCTGGGCGGACGCCGACGCGCCCTCGCCGCGGCCGCCCTGGTCCTCGCCGCCGCCGTCGGCCTGACCTTCTGGCTCCTGCCGGACGGCGACGGTCAGCGCGGAGCCGACGGCAAGGGCCCGAGCTGCGGCAAGGCCCACTCGGTCTTCGACACGGGAGATGGCACCCAACGCCGCGAGCCCTCAGTCGACTCGGTGCACAACGCGGCGTGCCGGGGCGACTTCGACACCATGGAAGTGGCCATGGACCGCGGGGGTTTCGACGGCACGGGCTTCTCCGCGGCCGCACCGGAGGAGGTCATCGCGTCCTGGAAGAAGCGCCCGGACCGGACGTCCTTCCTCCGCGGCCTGGCCACCCTGCTGGAGAGCGAACCGACGGTCGATCAGGGCGGTCTGACCTTCTCCAACGGCGATCAGGCGGCCACCTGGCAGCGAGGCCCCGGCACCGTGCCCGACAGCCACTACCGCTGGTCGGGCTACTTCCTCTGCAATGGGCCGGACTCCGACCACCCGGCCTGCGGGCCCCGTTGAGCACGTCGCAGAGCAAACCCCAGGCCCGGCTTAGGACTTCGGCTCAGGGCCACACCAGGCAGTACGGCTGGTGCCCCGCCTCGTGCAGCCGATGCGAGAAGTCCTGCCACTCATGGAGCAGTTGATAGACCATGAAGGCGTCCCTGGGGCCGCCGCGGTCGGGGACGGTGGACCAGATGAAGGCCGCGGCGCCCACGGCCTCCTCGCCGACGCCGCGCAGCGGATCGACGGCGGTCATCGGGAGCTTGACGACGGCGTAGTCGGGGTGGAGGACGACCAGTTCGAGCGGGGGGACCTTGTGCAGCGGGACGCCTTCGATACCGGTGAGGACCATCGCGGCCACTGTCTCCGGCTTGATCTTCGTGAACATGCCGTGGCCGAGCTCATCGCCGCCGAGCTCCTCGGGGCGCATCGAGATGGGGACCCTGGCCGCGGTGGCGCCGTCCGGCGCACCGAAGTACTTGTAGGTCACCCCCATGCGGCCCCCGCTTCTGCCTGCCCTGCCCGCCTCGTCCCGCCGATGGCGTCCGGGCCGGGCACGCTCGGGGCCTCGGTCGTCAGTCCCTTCACCCAGTTCGCCACCGCGATGCATATCTCCACCCGACCACTCGCGGCCACAACCGCGCAACCCGATCTCTGTGACAGAGACCTCCCCCACCATAGAGCTGTGAAACGCCCGGCCGCGGGGATACGTCCGCCTCTGACAACATGGCGTGCGTGAGCTATCCGTACGCAGCCCCAGTTTCGCAGACACTTTTCGATCGCGCGGCCGCCGTGACGCCCGGCGGCGTGAACTCTCCGGTGCGGGCGTTCCGCGCCGTGGGAGGTACGCCCCGGTTCATGGTGTCCGGGGACGGTCCGTACCTCACCGACGCCGATGGACGCGAATACGTGGACCTCGTGTGCTCGTGGGGGCCGATGATCCTCGGCCATTCCCACCCCGAGGTCACCGCGGCCGTGCAGGCCGCCGTCGCCCGCGGTACGTCGTTCGGCACGCCGGGCGAGGGAGAGGTCGAGCTCGCCGAGGAGATCGTGGCGCGGGTCGCCCCGGTCGAGCAGGTGCGTCTGGTGTCGTCCGGCACCGAGGCGACGATGTCGGCGATCCGGCTGGCCCGCGGGTATACCGGGCGGTCGAAGGTGATCAAGTTCGCCGGTTGTTACCACGGGCATGTGGACGCCCTGCTGGCCGCGGCCGGGTCCGGGGTGGCGACCTTCGGGCTGCCGGACACTCCGGGGGTGACGGGAGCGCAGGCGGGGGAGACCGTGGTGCTGCCGTACAACGACCTGGAGGCGGTCCGGGCGGCCTTCGCCGCGCACCCCGGGGAGATCGCCTGTGTGATCACCGAGGCGTCGGCGGGCAACATGGGCGTGGTGCCGCCGCTGCCCGGGTTCAACGCGGGCCTCAAGCAGCTCTGCGCCGACCACGGCGCGCTCTATGTCTCCGACGAGGTCATGACCGGCTTCCGGGTCTCCAGGGCCGGGTGGTTCGGGCTGGACGGCGTGGAGCCGGACCTGATGACCTTCGGCAAGGTCATGGGCGGCGGCTTCCCGGCCGCGGCCTTCGGCGGGCGCGCGGACGTCATGGAGCGCCTGGCCCCGGCCGGTCCGGTCTACCAGGCGGGCACCCTGTCCGGGAACCCGGTCGCCACGGCCGCGGGCGTCGCCCAGCTGCGGCTGCTGGACGACGCGGCGTACGCCGAGGTCGACGCGGCCTCCGAGCGGCTGCGGGCGATGGTGGCGGAGGCGCTTTCCAAGGAGGGCGTGGCGCACCGGATCCAGGCCGCGGGCAACATGTTCTCGGTTTTCTTCACCACCGACGAGGTCACCGACTACGAGAAGGCCAAGGCGCAGGAGGCGTTCCGCTTCACCGCCTTCTTCCACTCCATGCTGTCCCAGGGCGTTTACCTCCCGCCCTCCGCCTTCGAGTCGTGGTTCGTCTCCGCGGCGCATGACGAGAGGGCGCTGGAGCGGGTGCGGGCGGCTCTGCCGGGGGCGGTGCGGGCCGCCGCCGAGGCCACTGAATGATGGATGACATGACACAGAGCGAGAACGACATCACCGTCGTCCATGTGATGCGCCACGGCGAGGTCCACAACCCGGAGGGCGTGCTCTACGGCAGGCTGCCCGGCTACCACCTCTCCGATCTGGGGCGGCGGATGGCCGACCGGGTCGCCGAACACCTCGCCGACCGTGACATCACCCATGTGGTCGCCTCCCCGCTGGAGCGGGCGCAGGAGACGGCGGCGCCGATCGCCAAGGCGCACGGCCTGGACGTGGCCTCGGACGAGCGGCTGATCGAGGCGGCGAACGTCTTTCAGGGCAAGACCTTCGGCGTCGGCGACGGCGCGCTGCGCAAACCGGGCAACTGGCGCCATCTCGCCAACCCGTTCCGCCCGTCCTGGGGTGAGCCCTATGTCGACCAGGTGGTGCGGATGATGGCGGCGCTGGGCCGGGCGCGGGACGCCGCGCGCGGGCATGAGGCGGTGTGCGTCAGCCATCAGCTGCCGATCTGGATCGTGCGCAGCTTCGTGGAGCGGCGGCGGCTGTGGCACGACCCGCGCAGGCGGCAGTGCACGCTGGCCAGCCTCACCAGCTTCACCTTCCGCGGCGACCGGATCGTCTCGGTGGGCTACAGCGAACCTGCCCGTGATCTCGTTCCGCCCCATCTGCGCGCGGGTGCCAAGCCGGTGAAGGGCGCCTCCAAGGGCTTCGGTGCCTGAGCGGTGCGCCCGGCCGCGGCCGGGCCGGGGCGTGCCATCGACGTGCCATCGAATGGAGACATTGTGTCCGCCGTGTAATTGACCGCGCTCTTTCGGAACCTCGCTATTCGCCTCGCCATCTCCAGGGTTGTCCGGACACCCCGGGCAATGAGAACGGCGATCGTGAATTGAGGGCGTCATGCGTGAGGTCAGCCGGAGGGGGATCCTCGGTCTTGGTGTGGGAGCGGCGGCGTCACTGGCCGTCGCCGGCTGTTCCTCGGGGCCCGGATCCGGTACGCCGAAGCCCGCGAAGACGACCCAGGCGAAGCCGATCGGTGACGGCTCCACTTCGCACGGTGAGCGGCGTAAGGAGGCCCCGAAGCCGGAGCGGCTGGCGCGGGGGCAGAAGCCGCCGCAGTTCGTGGTGTTCTCGTGGGACGGCGCGGGAGAGGTCGGCAACGGTCTCTTCCCGCGGTTCCGCAAACTGGCCGAGGAATACGGCGCTTTCATGACGTTTTTCCTCTCCGGTATCTACTGCCTTCCCGAGTCGAAGAAGTCGCTCTACCGGCCGCCGAACAACCCGGTGGGCGCCTCCGACATCGGCTATCTCACCGATGAGCACGTCAAGGCCACCCTGCGGAACGTGCGCGAGGCGTGGCTCGAGGGTCATGAGATCGGCACCCATTTCAATGGCCACTTCTGCTCCGGAAGCGGCTCGGTGGAGAACTGGACGTCCGCGCAGTGGAAGTCCGAGATCGATCAGGCCATGTCCTTTGTCACGGAGTGGCGGACGAATACGCGCTTCACCGATGTGGAGCCGCTGCCCTTCGACTACCGCAAGGAGCTCATCGGCGGCCGCACTCCCTGTCTGAAGGGGCAGACAAATTTGCTGCCGACCGCCCGGGAGCTCGGCTGGCGCTATGACGCCAGTTCGCCGGGCGGACTTCAGGTGTGGCCGTCGAAGAAGCAGGGCCTCTGGGACTATCCGCTGCAGCAGATTCCCTTTCCGGGACACTCCTTCGAGGTGCTCTCGATGGACTACAACATTCTGGCGAACCAGTCGAAGAATTCCACCAACGCCCCGCCCGCGAACTACCCGGGCTGGCGCAAGCAGGCCACCGAGGCATACATAGCCGGTTTCAACCGGGCCTATGAGACCAATCGCGCCCCGTTCTTCATCGGGAACCACTTCGAGCAGTGGAACGGCGGCATCTATATGGACGCCGTCGAGGAAGCGCTCAAGCACATGGCCGACGAGAAGCACAAGGACGTCCGGCTGGTCTCCTTCAAGCAGCTCACCGACTGGCTGGACGCACAGGACCCCGCGGTCCTGGCCGAACTGCGCGGGCTCGGCGTGGGCCAGGCGTGGAGCGCGAACGGCGGCTGACGGCGCCGGTGGACGCGGGGCGGGCCGGGAGTGGACCGTGGACGAGGCCCCGCGCTGCGCGGCGGGGTACCCGGAGGGGGGTGGCGAAGATCCCCAAAAGGGCCATGCGAAACTTTTCACATGAGTGTCTGCCGTGCCCCTCGGGGCCTCGTGACCCGCCGTCGCGCAACCGTGCTGGCCGCCGGGGCCACGGTTGTGATGCTGTCCCTGACCGCCTGCGGCGGGGGCGGCACCTCGGGCGGCTCCGCCGACACCAAGTTCGTCCAGGGCAAGGGCGGCGTGGACACCGTCGCCGAGGAGAACCGCAAGGACGGACCCCAGCTCTTGGGCAAGACCCTGGAGGGCAAGCCCCTGGACCTGGCGGACTACAAGGGCAAGATCGTGGTCCTGAACGTCTGGGGCTCCTGGTGCGCCCCCTGCCGGGCCGAGGCGTCGAACCTCGCCAAGGTGGCCAAGGACACCGAGGCCAAGGGCGTGCGGTTCATCGGGATCAACACCCGTGACTCCAACCGCGCCCCCGCGCTGAGGTTCGAGAAGGAATACGGCATCGACTACCCGAGTCTGTACGACCCGATCGGCAAGCTCATGCTGCGCTTCCCCAAGGGCAGCCTCAATCCGCAGGCCATTCCCTCGACGATCGTGCTGGACCGGGAGGGCAGGATCGCGGCCCGCGCTCTGACGCCGCTCAGCGAGGAGCGCCTGCGCACGATGGTCACGCCGCTGATCGCGGAGAAGTGACCCTTTGTGAACACACTGGCCGCCGCGACCGATCCCAACGAGACCGTCCTGACCGGGGCGCTGCTGCTGGCGCTGCCGGTCGCCCTGCTCGGCGGACTGGTCTCCTTCTTCTCCCCCTGTGTGCTGCCGCTGGTGCCCGGCTACATGTCGTACGTCACCGGGGTCACGGGCACGGATCTGGCCGAGGCCAAGCGCGGCCGGATGGTCGCGGGCGCCTCGCTCTTCGTGCTCGGCTTCACCGCGGTCTTCGTCTCCGGGGGCGCGCTCTTCGGCAACTTCGGCTGGACGCTCCAGGAGCACAAGGAGACCATCTCCAAGATCCTCGGGGTCATCACGATCCTGATGGGCCTCGTCTTCATGGGGGTGCTGGGGGGCTTTGGACAGCGGGAGTTCCGCTTCCACATCAAGCCCACGCTGGGGCTCGCGGGGGCACCGGTGCTGGGCGCCCTGTTCGGCGTCGGCTGGACGCCGTGCCTGGGGCCGACGCTCACCGCCGTCAACACCCTGGCGTTCAATGAGGCGAGTGCGGGGCGCGGTGCCCTGCTCACCGCCGCGTACTGCGTGGGGCTCGGGCTGCCGTTCGTGGCGGTCGCCGTGGCCTACCGCCGGGCGCTGGGTGCCTTCGGCTGGGTCAAGCGGCACTACGTCTGGGTGATGCGAGCCGGGGGCGGCATGCTCGTCGCCCTGGGGGTGCTGCTGCTCACAGGTGTCTGGGACACCATGATGGGCTCCATGCAGACCTGGGCCCAGGGCTTCAACGTAGGGATCTGATCGATGTCCACCACCGATACCGACACCGCGGCCGGCAAGGGGGCCGGCGCGCCGCCCGAGGGTGGCGTGACCGCCGAGGAGCGCGAGCTCGGCGCCGCGGGGTCGCAGCTGTCCACCGCCCCGGCCGAGGAGATCAACATCCCCTCGCTGGGGCCGCTCGGCTGGGCCCGGTGGTTCTGGCGGCAGCTGACCTCGATGCGGGTGGCGCTGCTGCTGCTCCTGCTGCTCACCCTCGCCACGATCCCCGGTTCGCTGGTCCCGCAGACCAGCATCGACCAGCTCAAGGTGCAGGACTTCCAGGAGCGGCATCCGACGCTCACCCCGGTCTACGAGAAGCTCCAGCTGTTCCACGTCTACAGCTCGGTGTGGTTCTCGGCGATCTACCTCCTGCTGTTCATCTCGCTCATCGGCTGCATCGTGCCGCGCACCTGGCAGTTCATCGGCCAGCTGCGCGGCCGTCCGCCGGCCGCGCCCCGTCGGCTGACCCGGCTTCCCGCGTACACCACCTGGCGCAGTGAGGCCGAGCCCGAGCAGGTGCTGGCGGCCGCCCGGAAGATCATGAAGGGGCGCCGCTTCCGCGTCGAGGCCGCGGACGACGCGGTGGCCGCGGAGAAGGGCTATCTGCGCGAGGTGGGCAATCTGCTCTTCCACAGCGCGCTGATCGTGCTGCTGGTGTCCTTCGCCGCGGGGCAGCTGTGGAAGACCGAGGGCAGCAGCCTGATCACCGAGGGCGGCGGCTTCTCCAACAGCCTCACCCAGTACGACGACATCAAGACGGGGCAGCTGTTCAACAGCGACGATCTCGCCCCCTTCGGCTTCCAGCTGGACCGCTTCACCGCGACCTATGAACGCAGCGGTCCGCAGATGCGCACTCCGCGCACCTTCCGCGCCGATGTGAGCTACTGGGACGGCGCGGACGGCGCGAGCCACAAGACCTCGATCAAGGTGAACGAGCCGCTGGAGATCGCGGGCTACAAGGTCTTCCTGCTGAACCACGGCTACTCGCCGGTCGTCACCATCCGGGACGGCAAGGGCGATGTGGTGCACCGGGGCCCGGTGGTCGGGCTGCCGATCGACGGGGCCAACCTCACCGAGAGCATGGTCATCAAGGTCCCGGACTATCGGGACAAGAGCGGCAAGAAGGACCAAATCGGCTTCCAGGGGCAGTTCCTGCCGACCTGGGTGCGCAGCCAGGGCATGTTCTCCGTCTTCCCGGCGCTGGACAATCCGACGCTGGTCCTGACCGCCTACCACGGCAGCCTCGGCGTGGACGGCGGCACTCCGCAGAGCGTGTACCAACTGGACAAGTCGCGGATGAAGCAGTTCCTGGAGCCCGACGGCAAGACCAAGTTCGCCCGGGCGCTCAAGGTCGGCGACACCATGAAACTGCCGAACGGCGCCGGAACGCTGTCGTTCGACGGCGTCAAGGAATGGGCCAGCTTCCAGATCTCGCACAAGCCGGGTGACCAGGGCGCCCTCATCGGCGCCGTGGCCGCCCTGGTGGGCCTGGCCGCCTCCCTGTTCATCCAGCGCCGCCGGGTGTGGGTGCGCGCGGCGAGGGGCGACGACGGCACCACCGTGGTCGAGATGGCGGGACTCGGCCGCAGTGAGTACGCCAAGCTGCCCGAAGAACTCGCCGATCTGGCCGTCCGTCTCCAGACGGACGCACCCCCGGCCCCGGAAGCGGAACCCGACCCGGAGTCCGACCGGGACTCCGCCCCGAAGTCCGACCCAGAGTCCGATCGAGACTCCACCGGGGACTCCGGCGACGACTCCACCGAGGACTCCACCGGAGCCTCAGGAAAGGACTCCACCGGGGACTCCGCCCCGGAATCCGCATCCGACACCGCAGATCCCGAAGATCCTGCCGAAGGAGCGCGCGCGTGAACCTCGCCGCCGAAGTCAACGAGAACCTGGCTCATTACAGCAACGTGCTGATCTACTCGGCGATGGCGGTCTACACCCTCGCCTTCCTGGCACACATCGCCGAGTGGGTGTTCGGCAGCCGCAGCGCCGTCGGCCGCACCGCCGCCGCGATCACCGCCGAAGCCGAGGCCGTCCAGCGCGCCAAGGTGCACGTGCGGGCCGGCGGGCAGAGCGGCGGCACCGCCGTCCTGGAGCGGCCGAAGATCGTCACCCGCTCCATGGCGGGCAGCCGCTACGTCCCGGACGGGCCGGGTGCCGCGGGCGGCACCGAACAGGGTGATGTGTACGGCCGGATCGCGGTGGGCCTGACCTTCCTGGCCTTGCTCTTTCATGCCGCGGGTGTCCTCTTCCGCGCGCTGTCGGTGAAGCGGGCGCCGTGGGGCAACATGTATGAGTTCTCCACGACCTTCGCCATGGTCGCGGTGGCCACATATCTGGTGCTGCTGGCGCTGAAGAAGAATGTGCGCTGGATCGGACTGCCCCTCGTCACCACGGTCCTCCTCGACCTCGGCCTCGCCGTCTCTGTCTTGTACACCGCGAGCGACCAGTTGGTTCCGGCCCTGCACTCCTACTGGCTGTGGATCCACGTCAGCTGCGCGATCGTCTCCGGCGCCTCGCTCTACATCGGGGCCGTCGCCACGCTGCTCTACCTCTTCCGGGACCGCTACGAGATCCAGCTGGAGAACCCGAAGGGCAAGCAGTTCGGCCGGTTCGCCAAGTCCGTTCTGGGGCGGGTGCCCTCGGCGGCGTCGCTGGACAAGTTCGCGTACCGGATCAACGCCACGATCTTCCCGCTGTGGACCTTCACGATCATCGCGGGCGCGATCTGGGCCGAGGCCGCCTGGGGCCGCTACTGGGGCTGGGACCCCAAGGAGGTCTGGTCCTTCATCACCTGGGTCGCCTACGCCTGCTACCTGCACGCCCGCGCCACCGCGGGCTGGAAGGGCCGCAAGGCCGCCTACCTGGCGCTGATCGCCTTCGGCTGCTACCTGTTCAACTACTACGGCGTCAACATCTTCATCACCGGCAAGCACTCCTACGCCGGGGTCTGATACGCCGGGATCTGATACGCCGGGGTCTGACACCGGACTCCGATGCCGGACAGCGCGACGGCCGGTTCCCCTGACCCATGTCACGTCAGGGGAACCGGCCGTTGTCGTGCCTCGTCGGCCGCCCGGCCGCTCCTCAGGGCGCGGCAGGCGGGGTGTCCTCCGGACCGGACCCCGACCCCGACCCCGACCCCGACCCCGAGCTCGACCCCGAGCCGGAACCGGACCCCGAACCGGACCCGGAACCCGTACCGGAGCCCGGCCCCTCGTCCTTGCGGCGCAGCTTCTCCTCGCGGCGGCGGAGATCGGCCTCCCAGTCCCTCAGCCGCTCCTCGTCGCCCTCACGGTCGCCGGGCGGCTCGGCCGGTACGTCCCCGTCGTCCTCGGAGCCCTTGTCGTTGAGGGACTTGAGGAACTCGGGGTTGTCGTCCGGCGCGACCCAGCCGCCCCCGCCCCGGAGGCCGGGTCGCCCGCCGCCCCCGGGCGCGGCGCGCTTGCGGCCCGCGATCAGCCAGGAGACGGAGCCCACGACGGGGAACAGCAGGACGAGGATCGCCCAGATGGGCTTGGGGATATAGCGGATGTCCTGTTCGTCGGTGGTGATGCAGTCGATGAACGCGTAGATGCTCAGTGCCAGCGGCACCAGGATCATCAGCACCCGTAGCATGAGGCGATTCCCCCTGCGTGTGGTGTTCGGGGCGGTGGCTCGGGCCCCCAGTTACGGGACCAGGGTAGTGCGTACCGGATACTGGGACGCATGGCTTATGACGATCTTCGTTCCTTTCTGCGGGCGCTCGACAGGGAAGGCGACCTCAAGAGGGTCAAGGCCGAGGTCGATCCCTATCTCGAGGTCGGGGAGATCGTCGACAGGGTCAACAAGGCGGGCGGCCCCGCGCTGCTCTTCGAGAACGTCAAGGGCTCGGCGATGCCGCTGGCCATGAATGTCTTCGGCACCGACCGCCGCCTCCTGAAGGCCCTGGGACTCCGCTCGTACGACGAGATCAGCGAGAAGATCGGCGGGCTGGTCAAGCCCGAGCTGCCGCAGGGGTTCGTCGGGCTGCGCGAGGCGTTCGGGAAGCTGGGCGCGATGGCCCATGTGCCGCCGCGGAAGGTGAAGGAGGCGCCCGTCCAGGAGGTGGTCCTCACCGGCGAGGACGTCGATCTGGACCAGCTTCCGGCGCTGTTCACCTGGCCCGAGGACGGCGGGTCGTTCTTCAACCTCGGCCTGACCCACACCAAGCACCCGGAGACCGGGGTGCGCAACCTCGGCCTCTACCGCCTCCAGTGCCATGACCGCCGCACCATCGGCATGCACTGGCAGATCCACAAGGACAGCCGCAACCACTACCAAGTGGCAGCCAGGCGCGGGGAGAAGCTCCCGGTGGCGATCGCCTTCGGCGCGCCGCCCGCCGTGACCTACGCCGCGACCGCGCCGCTGCCCGGCGACATCGACGAGTACCTCTTCGCGGGGTTCGTCCAGGGGCGGCGGGTCGAGATGGTGGACTGCAAGACGGTGCCGCTCCAGGTCCCGGCCGCCGCCGAGGTCGTCATCGAGGGCTGGCTGGAGCCGGGGAAGACGCTGCCGGAGGGCCCGTTCGGCGACCATACGGGCTTCTACACGCCCCAGGAGCCGTTCCCGGCCCTGACCATCGACTGTGTGACGATGCGGCGGCGGCCGCTGCTCCAGTCGATCGTGGTGGGCCGTCCGCCGACCGAGGACGGACCGCTGGGGAGGGCGACCGAGCGGTTCTTCCTCCCGCTGCTCAAGATCATCATCCCGGACATCGTGGACTACCACCTCCCCGAGTCCGGTGGGTTCCACAACTGCGCGATCGTCTCGATCGACAAGAAGTACCCCAAGCACGCGCAGAAGGTGATGCACGCCATCTGGGGCGCCCACATGATGTCGCTCACCAAGCTGATCGTCGTGGTCGACGCCGACTGCGATGTCCACGATCCGCACGAGGTCTCCTGGCGCGCCCTGGGAAACACCGACTACGCCCGCGATCTGACCGTGGTCGAAGGCCCCGTCGACCATCTCGACCACGCCTCGTACCAGCAGTTCTGGGGCGGTAAGGCGGGCATCGACGCCACCGCGAAATGGCCCGAGGAGGGCTATGCGCGCGATGGCGGATGGCCGCGCATGGTCATGTCCGATCCGGAGACCGCCGATCGGGTGACAAAGCGATGGAAGGAGTACGGGCTGTGAGCGCCGATTCCGCGACCCCCGATCTCTTCGGCCCCGAACCGGCGCCGCCCGGCCGGGTCCGCGCCTTTCTGCGGCTGGTGATGATCGAGCACTCGGTCTTCGCGCTGCCCTTCGCCTACATCGCCGCGCTGACCGCGATGCACCTGTGGGACGGCGCCGTCCACTGGACGCGGCTGCTGCTGATCACGATCGCCATGGTGGGCATGCGCACCTTCGCGATGGCCTGCAACCGGATCATCGACCGCGAGATCGACGCCCGCAATCCGCGCACCGCCGGCCGTGAGCTGGTCACCGGCGCCGTGTCGGTGCGTACCGCGTGGACCGGCGCGCTCATCGCGCTCGCCGTCTTCCTCGGTTCGGCGGCGCTCCTGAACCCGCTCTGCCTGGCGCTGGCGCCGGTCGCGGCGGTGCCGATGGTGGTCTATCCGTACGGCAAGCGGTTCACCGACTATCCGCACGCCATCCTGGGCGTGGCCCAGGCCATCGGCCCGGTCGGCGCCTGGATCGGGGTCACCGGCGAGTGGTCGTGGGACGCGGCCATCCTGGGGCTCGCGATCGGCACCTGGATCGGCGGCTTCGACCTGATCTACGCCTGCCAGGACGTGGCGGCCGACCGGGCGCACGGGGTGCGGTCGGTGCCGGCACGCTTCGGCATCGGGGGCGCCCTCTATGGTGCGCGCGTCTGCCATGTGGTCACCACGGCCCTGCTGGTCTGGTACGCGCTGGCCACGGACGCCGGGGCGTTCTTCTGGGTCGGGCTGGCGATCGTCGCGGCGGCGTTCGCGTACGAGCACACCATCGTTCGGCCCGGCGATCTGTCCCGGCTGAACCGCGCCTTCTTCACGGTCAACGGCTTCATCGGGATCGCCCTGTTCTGCTGCGCGCTCCTCGACCTGGTGGTGCGGGGCCTTGGCCGGTGAGAGCCGCCGGATAGGCTCGGTGATGTGGAGACGCCGCACGAGCCTTACGGACCGCATGAGCCGTACGGGCCGCACGAAGGAGTGGGCGGGCGCCGTCCCTGGGTGGTCGGTGTGTCCGGCGCGTCCGGGACGCCGTACGCCGCCTCGGTGCTGCGCGCGCTGCTGGCGGCTGGCGAGGCGGTCGACCTGGTGGTCAGCCGGGCGTCACGGCTGACGCTGCTGGACGAGACGGGGATCGGGTTCCGGGACGCCCACTGGCGCGACGACCTGTGCCGCTGGCTGGCGCGCGGCGCGGACGGCACGCCGGACGCCTTCGAGGTGCCCGCCGGGGTGGCGGACGTGGCCCACTGGGCGCCCGGGGACCTGGCGGCCGGGCCGTCCTCCGGCTCGTACCCGGCCAAGGGGATGCTGATCGTCCCGGCGAGCACCGCGTGTGTGGCCGGGGTGGCGCTCGGGCTGTCGAAGGATCTGCTCCAGCGGGCCGCGAGCGTCACGCTCAAGGAACGGCGCAAGCTCGTGGTGGCGGTGCGCGAGACACCGCTGAGCGGACAGACGCTGAAGGCTCTGGTGGCGCTGGACGAGGCGGGCGCGGTGGTGCTGCCCGCCTCGCCGGCGTTCTACGCGGGGGCGACGCACATCCAGGATCTGGTGGACTTCGTCGCCGGACGGGTGCTGGACGCGGCAGGGGTGCCGCACAAGCTGTACCGCCGGTGGGAGGGGGAACTCGGTGGGGACCGGGGACGGGGAACGCCCTAGCGGGTCCAGCGCCGCCTGGTGCGCGCGGCGCGGGCCGCGACGACGGCCGCGCGGCGGGCCGTGCGGGAGACGGGCCGGTCGTTGGTACGGGCTGCACGCGAGCGGTTGGCCAGGTCCCGCAGCTCGAGCATGCGGGCCTCAAGACCCTCGATCGTGTACACGGTGAGTCTCATCTCCTGAGGGATGGTCGATCGCCTAAAAGATTTACAGGACTTGTGGTCCTGATGCCTTAGATTCTACATGTAATCTCGCTGTACCTCTGAATAATGGAAGGCGCTCGTGCTTATGGACGCGGTGGACAGGCAGCTCATCCAGGCCCTGCGGGAGAACGGCCGGGCCTCCTACGCGGAGCTCGGCAGGCTCGTCGGCCTCTCCGGGCCCAGCGTCACGGACCGGATCAACCGCCTGGAGGCCGCCGGGGTGATCACCGGCTATCGCGCGACCGTGGACGCCGCCTCCCTGGGGCTGGGCGTCACCGCGCTGATCGGCATCCAGCTCTCGGACGCCACCGACCACGAGGAGGTGGCCCACCGGTTGCGCGATCTCGCCGAGATCGAGGACTGCTGGTTCATCGCGGGCGACGACTCCTACATGCTCAAGGTGCGCGCGTCCGACGTGGACGGCCTGGAGCGGACCATCCGCAGGCTCTCCGGCACCAAGGGCGTCTCCCGCACCCGCACCACGATCGTGCTGTCCACGAAGTGGGAGAACCGGGTCGGCGAGCTTCCCGAGGACATCGAGGCGTAGTCTCGGCGAAGGCTGACATCAGCAGACGTATTGGGAGGCGACCGGGGTGACCGGGACCACACAGGACGCGGGTTTCAAGAGGGAGTTGGAGCAGAAGGTCCGCGCGGGCGAGCGGCTCTCGCGGGAGGACGGCATCGCCCTCTACGCGTCCGACGATCTGGCCTGGCTGGGTGGTCTCGCCCATGAGGTGCGCACCCGTAAGAACGGCGACGTGGTGCACTTCAACGTCAACCGCCACCTCAACATGACGAACGTGTGCACCGCGTCCTGTGCGTACTGCTCCTTCCAGCGCAAGCCCGGCGAGAAGGACGCCTACACGATGCGCATCGAGGAGGCCGTCCGCCTCGCCAAGGCGATGGAGAACGAGAACCTCACCGAGCTCCACATCGTTAACGGCCTCCACCCGACCCTCCCCTGGCGCTACTACCCGCGGTCGCTCAAGGCGCTCAAGGAGGCCCTTCCGCAGGTCTCGCTCAAGGCGTTCACCGCCACCGAGATCCACCACTTCGAGAAGATCTCCGGCATGCCGGCCTCGGAGATCCTCGACGAGCTGATCGACGCCGGACTGGAGTCGCTCACCGGCGGCGGCGCCGAGATCTTCGACTGGGAGGTACGGCAGCACATCGTCGACCACGAGACCCACTGGGAGGACTGGTCGCGGATCCACCGGCTCGCGCACGAGAAGGGGCTCAAGACGCCCTGCACGATGCTCTACGGGCACATCGAGGAGCCCCGCCACCGGGTGGACCACGTGCTGCGCCTGCGTGAGCTCCAGGACGAGACCGGCGGCTTCCAGGTCTTCATCCCGCTGCGCTACCAGCACGACTTCGTGGACATGAAGGACGGCAAGATCCGCAACCGCCTTCAGGCCCGCACCACCATGGCCACCGGCGCGGAGGCCCTGAAGACCTTCGCGGTCTCCCGGCTGCTCTTCGACAACGTGCCGCACGTCAAGGTCTTCTGGGTGATGCACGGCGTACGGACCGCACAGCTCGCGCTCAACCACGGCGCGGACGACATGGACGGGTCGGTCGTGGAGTACAAGATCACCCACGACGCCGATGACTACGGGACGCCCAACAAGCTCACCCGTGACGACCTGCTCGAGCTGATCCAGGACGCGGGGTTCCGGCCGGTGGAGCGGAACACCCGCTACGAGGTCATCCGCGAGTTCGAGGGCCCGGACCCGGCGCGCCGCGAGACCCCGCAGCCGATGAGGGTGTGATCCGTACGGCGGGTGTGACCGGTACGGGGATGGTGATCCGTACGGTGGATGTGACCCCTATCGCGGGCGTACCGCCGGTGTGACCCGTACCGCCCTTCGCCCGGCGGCCTGTCTGACGGCAGCCGGGCGGGGCACTCGGGGGCCATGGCCGGTACGAAGAGCCCCGAGGACGCGTACACCGCGGCCCCCTTCGTCCCGGAGGGTGCCGACCTGAGCGCGCTCAGGGACGCCGCGGCCGGATGCCACGGCTGCCCGCTGCACCGCGACACCACGCAGACCGTCTTCGGCGCCGGGGATCCGGACGCCCGGGTCATGCTCGTCGGGGAGCAGCCGGGCGACCAGGAGGACCGGCAGGGCAAGCCCTTCGTGGGCCCTGCGGGCAAGGTCCTCGACCGGGCCCTGGACGAGGCCGGGATCGACCCGGACGAGACATACATCACCAACGCGGTCAAGCACTTCAAGTTCACCCACGTCCCCGAGCGCGGCAAGCGGCGCATCCACAAGCCGCCGAGCCTGCGCGAGCTCTCCGCGTGCGGCCCCTGGCTGGAGGCGGAGCTTGAGCTGATCGAACCCGAGGTGGTCGTGGCGCTCGGCGCCACGGCGGGGAAGGCGCTGCTGGGCTCGTCGTTCCGGGTGACCAAGCAGCGCGGCACGCGGCTGGAGGGCGCCCCGTCAGGACCCGCGCACGGCGCCCTGATCGTCCCCACGATCCACCCCTCCGCGGTGCTGCGGGCCGATGACCGGGAGGCGGTGTACGGGGGGCTGGTGGCCGATCTGAGGGTCGTGGTGGAGGCGCTGGGCTGAGCCGCCGTACCGCGGTCGGGTGCGGACCCGGGGCGTCCGGCGGCGCTGGCGGCCCCCTGGGTATCGTCGATCGCATGCCCCTGCGCTGTGAACTCGACCCCGAGATCACCCCCGCACTGCTCGACTCGGTCTGCGCCCTCTGGACCGACGTCTCGAACGCGGGGGGCGCCGTCGGTTTCGTACCGCCCGTGGTCAAGGACGACATCCGCCCCGAGCTGCTTAAGCACCTCGCCGCGATGACGGAGGGCCGGACCCGGCTCCTCCTCGGCCGTGACGAGGGGGGCGCGGTGGCCGCCACCGCCTTCTTCACCTTCAACACCCACCGGCTGATGCGCCACTGGTGCTGGCTCTACACCGTGATGGTGCACCCCTCCCACCAGGGCAAGGGATACGGCCGAGCCCTTATGGCCGCCGCCGAGGACGCCGCGCGCCATATGGACGGCATCCGGGGCATACGGCTCACCTGCCGCGGCGGCATCGGGGCGGACCTCTTCTACGAGCGGTGCGGCTACAAGGAGGTCGGACGGGTGCCCGGCGCGATCAAGGTCGCGAATGACGACTTCCGGGACGACGTCACCATGTGGCTGCCGCTGAATTGATCAGAAACCGGCCGTGGTTCACTGGGAGGACAGGTTCAGAGCTCCCCACGGAGTCCCCACAGAGCTCCCCGACAGAACTCCCAGGAGAGAGGACGAGTCGTGTCCTTCACGCCGAGCGCCGCGTTCCGCTACACCCTCATGCGCCTGGGAATCTTCGTCGGCTCGTTCCTGGCCATCTGGGCCCTGGTCTACTTCCGGGTGCTGCCCTCCGGCCTCGGCGCCTCCAACCTCTTCTGGGTGGCGCTGCTCGCACTGGTCGTCTCCGCGCCGCTCAGCTGGGTGATGCTGCGCAAGCAGCGGGACGCCATGGCCGTCGAGGTCGCCGAGAGGGTGGACCGCGCCAAGGAGCGGCTGGCGGCGAACCAGAGCCAGGAGGACGGCGCCTGACCGGCGCTGGGCTGTAACCCTCCTCACACCCTCCGCACGCGACCCCACACGCCCCACCGACGCCCCTTGGGCCAGTTTCCGTTGGCGCGAGGGGCGTTGGGGTCCTTCCGCCCCTCAGACGCCCTCACATGCCCTCAGGCACCCTCAGAAGTCAAAGATTTCCTTTGGGTTCCCCAAAGCGGCGGTGTTAACGTACTTGTCATGAAGACAGCAGCCGCGCCCCACATCGCAGCGAGCGTTCCGCTCGTGGCGCGCCTGCACATCGATCTTTGCCGCTGCCTTTCCGCGGCCTGTCGTCGCCGCTGATCCACCTCGCGCACGGCGGCCGGAGATCCCGTACGGACTCCTGGCTTTCTCCCGACCTCTTACCTCCACCGGAGTGTGTCCGTTGTCGTCCGCCCTCAAGGCGTCCCCCCAGGGGCCGTCGTCCTTCCGCCTGCCCAAGGTGCCCTTCTGGGCGCAGATCCTGCTGGGCCTCGTCCTCGGTGTGGTGCTCGGCTGGATCGCCCGCAGCGGCGATGTCGCCTGGCTGGTCACCACGCTCGACAAGATCGGCACCATCTTCGTCCAGCTGCTGAAGCTGGCCGTCGCCCCGCTGGTGTTCTTCGCGATCCTGATCTCGATCACCAATCTGCGGAACGTCAACAACGCCGCCCGGCTGGCGACCCGGACCCTGCTGTGGTTCATGGCCACCTCGCTGATCGCCGTCGCCATCGGCCTGGTGATCGGCCTGGTCACCAACCCGGGCACCGGTACCGACCTGACCCCCAAGGACGGCGCCAAGCCCGACCACGCGGGCTCCTGGCTGGACTTCCTCACCGGCATCGTGCCGACCGACGTCATCACTCCGTTCACCGAGCTGAACGTCCTCCAGATCGTCTTCCTCGCCGCCGTCGCGGGCGTCGCCGCCCTCCAGCTCGGCGAGAGGGCCCAGCCGATCCTCACCCTGAGCCAGTCGGTGCTCGAACTGCTCCAGAAGGCCCTGTGGTGGGTCATCCGCCTCGCCCCGCTGGGCACCCTGGGCCTCATCGGCACCGCCATCGCCGACTACGGCTGGAACCTGATCGGCAAGTACGCGACCTTCACCGCCGACATCTACATCGGCTGCGCGCTGGTGATGTTCGGCGTCTACCCGCTGCTGCTGGCGACGGTCGCCAAGATCAACCCCCTGAACTTCTTCAAGGGCGCCTGGCCCGCCATCCAGCTCGCCTTCGTCTCCCGCTCCTCGGTCGGCACCATGCCGCTGACCCAGAAGGTCACCGAGCGGCTTGGCGTCCCCAAGGAGTACGCCTCCTTCGCGGTGCCCTTCGGTTCGACGACGAAGATGGACGGCTGCGCCTCGATCTACCCGGCGATCGCGGCGATCTTCATCGCCCAGATCTTCGATGTGCACCTCGGCGTCGGCGACTACCTCCTGATCGCCTTCGTCTCGGTGATCGGCTCCGCCGCCACCGCCGGCCTTACGGGCGCCACGGTCATGCTGACCCTGACCCTCTCCACCCTGGGGCTCCCCCTGGAGGGCGTCGGCCTGCTGATGGCCATCGACCCGGTCCTGGACATGATGAGGACCGCCACCAACGTGGCCGGACAGTCGCTGATACCGGTGATCGTCTCGGCCCGCGAGAAGATCCTCGACCACGAGGCGTACGCCCACGCCAGCGCCTCCCCGCTGGACGACCGCGACGGACCGGAACCCCAACTGGCCGCCGCGTAACACCTGTCGGCGACAAGCGGTGCCCCCGGACCCTCCGCGGTCCGGGGGCACCGTGCTGCTCGCGCGGCGAACCTCCCCGGGTCAGCCGAGCCGGGCCGTGAGCAGGGGGAGGGCGCGGGTGAGTTCGCGCTCCCAGTAGGGCCAGGCGTGGGTGCCGGGCCCGTAGAGGCGGGCGGTGACGGCCAGGCCGTGGGCGCGGGCGCGGTCCGCGTAGCGCTGGGCCATCTCGGCGAAGCCGCGCTCCAGAGCGTCCTCGGGGCGGCCCGGCGGGTCGAGGGGGCCAGGGGCGCCGTTGCCGCAGGCGACGTAGAGCGGGTAGCCGCGGGGGAGCCGGGGGATGAGGACGTACGGGTTGTGGGCGTCCCAGAGCGCGGACTGGGCGGTGGGGTCTCCCCAGAGGGCCGTCGGGTCGGCGCCTTGGCCCGTAAGGATGTCCTGAACGCCGACGGGGTCCAGGGTGGTGTGGATGACGCCGCTGAAGGACGCCGCCGCGCGGAAGAGGCGGGGGTGGCGGGCGGCGTAGGAGAGGGCGCCGAAGCCGCCCATGGACAGACCGGCGATCGCCCGGCGGCCGTTGGCCCGCAGGGCGCGCTCCAGCAGGGGGCGCAGCTCGGCCAGGTGGAAGGTCTCCCAGGCGGGCGGGCCGTAGTGGCCGCCGTTCCACCAGTTGGAGTAGAAGCCCGCGGGACCGCCCTCGGGCGAGACGATCAGCGCCGGGGTGGCGGCCGTGATGGCCTCGACATCGGTGTTGCGGGTCCACGCCTCCCAGCCGGGGCCCGGGTCGCAGCAGCCGTGGAGCAGGTAGAGGACGGGCCAGCGGCGGTGGGGTCCGCGGTCGTAGCCGGTGGGGAGGAGGACACGGGCGTGGCCCTCGCGGCCCAGGGCGGGCGAGTCGATCGTCAGGTCCAGGACGCGCTCGTCGACGCGCTCCGCGGCGACGAGGCGTGCCCGGGTGGACGCCGCGCGTCCGGTAAGGGCTTCCGGGGAACGGGACGTCGCGGAGCGGGGCTCCGGGGAACTGGCCTCCGCGGGACCCGGCTCCGGGGCACGGGCCACCGCGCGGGCGGGGAGGAGCGGTGCGGCGGCCAGTGCGGTCAGCGCGGTGAGCGTGCGACGGCGGTTCGGCATCGTTCGTTCTCCTTCGCGGCACTGCGGTGCGGAGCTGAACGGGGCACGGTGCGTGGTCAGTTGAAACTTTGATGTCGTCGGGCGGCGGTGGCAAGAGCGCTGACGGCGGTCCCACGTAGGCTTGTCCGCGATATGTGTGCGGGGGCACGATCGAAGGGGGCGGCCTGCGTGGGCGGGGCGACGCGGAGCAAGCGCGTACCACGGGCGGTGCGGGAGCAGCAGATGCTGGACGCGGGGGTACGGGCCTTCGCGCGCAGCGGCTATCAGAACGCTTCCATGGACGACATCGCCGAGCTGGCGGGGGTCTCCAAGCCGCTGGTCTATCTCTATCTCAACTCCAAGGACGAGCTGTTCACGGCGTGCCTACGGCGGGAGGCCGCGGCGCTGGTGACCGCGATCCGGGCCGCAGTGGAGCGGGGCGCGCCCGCCGACCGGCAGTTGTGGAGCGGGCTGAGCGGCTTCTTCGCGCACACCGCCGCACACCCCGACGGCTGGACGCTGTTGCATGTGCAGGCCCGCACCCAGGGGCGGTCCTTCGCCCGTGAAGTGGTCGCCATGCGGGCCGAGATCGTGGAGTTCGTGACGCAGCTGATCGGCGCGGCGGCGCGGGAGCAGGCGCGCGGGGCGGCGCGCGCCCGGACCCTCGCGGGCCCCGAGGTGTCCGGGCTGGCGCACGCGCTGGTGGGCGCGGCCGAATCGCTCGCGGACTGGACGGCGGACCCGCGAGCGGGCGGGCCGTCGGCCAAGGAGGCCACGGCCACCCTGATGAACTTCGCCTGGGCCGGGCTGGGGAACCTGCTCCGGGGGCAGGGGTGGTCGCCCGAGCGGGTCGGCTGACGGGTGGGGCGGCGCCCTGCGGTGTCAGCCCGGCCGGTGTCGTACGGGTGTCAGCCCGGTCGGCGTCGTGCGGTGTCAGCCCGGCCTCACGCGGCGCAGTTGCCCCGCGTCGGCTCGTCCGCCAGCCGTCCGGCCATCCACTCCAGGGCCGTCGGTATCCCGGCGACCGCCGTGGTGACGTGGTCCAGCGGATAGTCCTTCCACTCCACCGCCACGCCCCGGGCGCACCAGCGGTCCCGCAGCGCCGCGCCGACCCGGTAGGGGATCAGCTCGTCCACCACGCCCTGGTAGAGGTAGACGGGGTGGTCGGGGGCGCGGGTGCCCAAGAGGGAGCCGCGCAGCGCGAGTCGCCAGGCCGGGCTGGCCAGCGGGTCCCTCACGGTCACCTCCGACCGGTGGAGGAAGAGCCCGCCGATGGTGCTGAGGGACGCGCAGTTCCGCTTCATGAAGTCCACGTAGCCGCGGCCCCGGTCGTTGAGGTACGAGTCGAGCCGCAGCGCGGGGAAGGCCGCGTCCTGTCCGGTGAGCGCCATAAGGGCGAGCCCGGCGCCCGGTCCGCCGTCGTTGTACTCCAGCGTCGTGGGGAGGTCGGCGGGCACGCCTCCGGCGACCGTGCCCTTCAGCCGCAGCTCGGGGGCGTACGAGGCGTGCAGTTCGGCGGCCCAGCCCGCCGCCTGGCCGCCCTGGGAGTAGCCCATGACGCCCACGGGCGCCTCCGGTGAGAGCCCGGCCTCCGGAAGCCGCTGGGCGGCGCGCGCCGCGTCCAGGACGGCGTGGCCCTCGGACCGGCCGGCCGTATAGGTGTGGTCGTCCGGGGTGCCCAGACCCTCGTAGTCGGTGACGGCCACGGCCCAGCCGCGACCCAGTGCGAGGGCGATCAGCTGGGCCTCGCTCGAGGTGCCCTGCGGGAACCGGCCGGACACCGCGCAGTCGTCGGCGAGGCCCACGGCGCCGATGCCCCAGGCGAGGAGCGGCCGGGGGCCCCGCGTGCCGTCGTCGGGGACGAGGACCGTGCCGGAGACGACGTCGGGGCGGCCGGTGGCGGTGGTGGAGCGGTAGGTGATGTGCCACGCCTTGGCGGCGGTCGGCACCCCGGGCTGGGTGTGGAAGGCGGTGGGGGCGGAGGTGACGATGTCGCCGGGTCTGCTGGTGCGGGCGGTCGGGGCGCCCGGCGCGGCGGCGGCCGGGGCGGCGGGCAGCGCCGAGGTCAGGGCGAAGGCGGCGAGGCTGGCGAGCACGGTGGTGCGGACGCGCATACGGCTCTCCCAACGGTGCGGGCGGTGCGCCTTGGTGGTGCTGAGTCGTTTTGTGAGGACCGTAAGGACGGGCGGGAAGACTGTGGCTGACCTCGGCGCTCAGATGCGCTGACTCCACGTCTCATGTCGGTATGCGCCCGGTGTTGTCCCGGTCCAGCGCCGGAACGCCCGGTGGAACGCCGTGTTCTCGGAGAACCCCAGCCGTAAGGCCAGCTCGGCGATGGGCTCGGCCCCCTCGGCCAGGCTGCTGACCGCCTCGTCACGCCGTACGGTGTCCTTCAGCTCCTGGAAGGACGTGCCCTCCTCGCGCAGCCGCCGCCGCAGCGTCGCCGGGCTGGCCGCCAGCCGGGCGGCGACCTCGGGCAGCTCCGGGAGCCTGGCGGTGCGCCGGGCCCGTGAGCCGTCGGCCGGGCCGCCGCGCGTCCGCAGCGCGCCGGTGAGCACGTGCCGCACCCGCTCGGCGACGGTCGTGGCGTAGTCGCGGCGGCTGAGCAGCCCGGCGGGCGCGTGCCGCAGCAGCGTCTGGAGCGTGGACTCGTCCTGGACGACGGGGGCGGTCAGCCAGCGGTGGTCAAAACCGGCCGCGGTGCGCGGTGCCCCGAAGCGGGGCGGACAGCCGAACAGCGGCTCGTAGTCCTCGGCGTACGGCGGCGGGGGATACGCGAACTGGGCCCACAGCAGCGGTATCCGACGCCCGATCAGCCAGCCCGCGACCCGGTGCCAGACGAGCATGAGCCATTCGGCGACGATATGGCTCTCGGCCGCCGTCAGGGCGTCCTTGTGCGGGCCCAGCCCGCCGCGCAGGGCGAACACGGCCTCTCGGCTCCGGCCCGCGCCGCGCTCCAGGGCCAGATTGGGGCCGCCGGGGAAGAGCCGGTAGAAGCGGGCGCCGCGCTCCACCGCCGTGCCGAGGTCGGGGCAGCCCAGCGAGGCGTAGCACATCATCGCGAAGGTGCCGGGCCGGCTGCGGATGGTGCCCAGCCCCAGGAACTCGTCGCCCGTGGCCCGGTGCAGGGCGCGCACCAGCCGGGCGAACTGCTCGGGGGAGACGCGGGCGCGGTCGTCGGTGAGCAGCAGCGGGGGTATTCGGGCCCGCTGGAGCAGGGGGACGGTGTCGAGGCCGAGCCGCTGCGCACCGCGCAGCGCGCCCCGTACATGGTGCACCGTCACCGTTCGCCGCCCGTGCCCCATGGTCAAAACGGTAGCCCCAGCGGGTGCGCCGCGTCAGCGGTGCGTCGCAGGGCCCCTACGCGGAGTGAGCACCGTGGGACGGCATGGGCACCGCACGGACGGCATGGGCACCGTAAGGCCAACACGAGCGCCGTAAGGGCGACATGAGCGCTTCAGGGGTGGTGTGAACGCCTTGAGGAGGGCGCGAGATCCCGACGGGCTATCCTCGACGGGCCTCAACCGGACGTGTGAGAGCGGGGAGCGACATGGCCACGACCCGACGGCCCGCGACGGCCGAATGGCTCGGTCTCGAGCCCCATCCGGAGGGCGGCTGGTACCGGGAGACCTGGCGCAGCGATGTCACGGTGCGGCCGCCGGGGTACGACGGCGAACGCGCGACCGCCACGGCGATCTACTTCCTGCTGACTCCCGGTGAGGAGTCCCGCTGGCATGTGGTGCGCTCGGCCGAGCTGTGGCTGTGGCACAGCGGTGGCCCGCTGCGGCTCCGGCTGGGCGGTACGGGCGACGCCCCGGAAGCGGCCCCCACGGAGGTGCTTTTGGGCCCCGATGTCGCCTCCGGCCAGCGCCCCCAGGTCGTCATCCCGCCGGGCGTCTGGCAGGCGGCCCGTCCGGAGGCGGACGAGGAGGCCCTGGTGAGCTGTGTGGTCTCCCCGGGCTTCGACTTCGCCGACTTCCGGCTGCTGGAGGACTGACCCCCCGCGGGGCGGGGTCCGAAGGAGCGCGGGCCGTGCGGCCCCAAAAGGCAGGAGCCCCGCCCCCCGCCAGGCGGGGAGCAGGGCTCCTTGGGTGGTGCGTGCTGCTGTGATCAGACGGCGCTGACGTTCTCCGCCTGCGGACCCTTCGGGCCCTGAGTGACGTCGAAGGTCACGGCCTGGTTCTCCTCGAGAGAACGGAAGCCGGTCGCATTGATCGCGGAGTAGTGAACGAAGACATCGGGGCCGCCGCCGTCCTGGGCGATGAAGCCGAAGCCCTTCTCGGCGTTGAACCACTTGACGGTTCCGGTAGCCATAAGCCCTCCTTGGGCCAAAGGGTTGCCCTGCTCCAGAACCTGCAAGAAGTCTGAAAACTACAAAAGCCTGCGGTTACATGCTCCGCAGGCTCTGTACTGCAAGGAAACCAAACTGCAACTTGCGGCGAGCCTAGCACGCTCCGTGTGCGCGAGGAAAGAGCCGAAGATCACGAAAACGAGGGGTTTCCCGGGCCTCAGACATGGATAAGATCGCAGGTCGAGCGGTTACGGGTCAGTCAGCACAAGGCTACCGGAGCACCCCGCCGCCGTTACCCGGGGCGAGCGGGGCTAGCCTCCGAGACGTGGACAATTCACCGAGTTCCCCCTCGCGGAGTACACAGGACGCCTCTGAAACCCTCAGATCGCCCGGCGCTCATCGGCTGAGTCGGCCAAAAGTGGGCCACATCCAGTACCTGAATTGCATGCCGTTGTACTGGGGCCTCGCCAGGACCGGATCCCTCCTGGATTTCGACCTCACCAAGGCGTCTCCCGACGCCCTGAACGACCTGCTGGTCCGTGGCGATCTCGACATCGGCCCGATCAGCCTGGTGGAGTACCTGCGCAACGCCGACGATCTCGTCGCGCTCCCCGACATCGCGGTGGGCTGCGACGGGCCCGTCATGTCCTGCGTGATCGTCTCGCAGCTGCCGCTGGAGCAGCTGGACGGGGCGCGCGTCGCACTCGGTTCCGCCTCGCGCACCTCCGTACGCCTGGCCCAACTGCTGCTCGCCGAGCGGTACGGACTCGCCCCGGACTACTACACCTGCCCGCCCGACCTCAGCCTGATGATGCAGGAGGCCGAGGCGGCGGTGCTGATCGGCGACGCCGCGCTGCGGGCCAACCTCCATGACGCGCCCCGGCTGGGCCTGCGGGTCCACGATCTGGGCCAGATGTGGAAGGAGTGGACCGGGCTGCCCTTCGTCTTCGCGGTGTGGGCCGCCCGCCGCGAGTACCTGGAGCGGGAGCCGGAGATCGTCCGGCAGGTCCACGAGGCGTTCCTGTCCTCGCGGAACCTCTCCCTGGAGGAGGTCGGCAAGGTCGCCGAGCAGGCGGCGCGCTGGGAGCAGCTCGAGGTGTCGGTGCTCGAGCGCTACTTCACCACCCTCGACTTCAGCCTCGGCCAGGCGCAGTTGGAGGGCATCGCCGAGTTCGCCCGCCGTACGGGGGCGACGACCGGATACCCCGAGGACGTCCGGGTCGAGCTGCTGAGCTGACCTTTCCGGCCGCACGACCCGCGGTGGATGACAGGAACACCCCCTAAGCTGGACCGGCGCACGGAGGGGGAGGCAACGCGATGGATCCGCTGGGAGCGGACGATCCGCAGGTCATCGGCGCCTACCGGCTGCTCGGTCGGCTCGGTTCTGGCGGTATGGGCAGGGTCTATGTGGGCCGCAGCGCGGGCGGGCGCACGGTCGCGGTGAAGGTCGTGCACGCCCATTTCGCGCTGGACGAGGAGTTTCGCGCCCGTTTCCGGCGCGAGGTGGACGCCGCGCGCCGGGTCGGCGGCGCCTTCACCGCGCCGGTTCTGGACGCCGACCCGGAAGCACGTATTCCGTGGGTGGCCACCGGCTATGTGGCGGGCCCTCCGCTCAACCAGGCCGTGTCCGACGAGGGGCCGCTGCCCGAGCCGTCGGTGCGGGCCCTGGGCGCCGGGCTCGCCGAGGCACTGACCGCGGTGCACGCCCTCGGCCTGGTCCACCGCGACGTCAAGCCGTCCAACGTGCTGCTCGCGCTCGACGGTCCACGGCTGATCGACTTCGGCATCGCCCGGGCCACCGAGGGCACGGTGTCGCTGACCTCGACCGGCGCCTCCATCGGCTCGCCCGGCTATATGGCGCCCGAACAGATCCTGGGCGAGAACGTCGAGGGCGCGGCCGATGTCTTCTCGCTGGGCGCGGTGCTGGCGTACGCGGCGACCGGTGAGCCGCCGTTCCCGGGCGACACCTCGGCCGCGCTGCTGTACAAGGTGGTGCACGACGAGCCCCGGTTCGGCCGCGAGCTGACCGGGGAACTGCGCGATCTGGTCGCCGCGTGCCTCGCCAAGAACCCGGCCGACCGCCCGACCCCCGAGCAGATCGTGCGGCGCCTCGCCCCGGAGGACGGCGCCTCGGGGCTGGCGCGGCCGGGCTGGCTGCCGGGGGCGCTGGTCGAGCGGGTGAGCCGACAGGTGGTGGAACTGCTCGACCTGGAGGCGGAGGCCATCGCCCCGCCGGCCGCGCGCGAGTCGTACGACACCGAGCCGTACGACGCCGGGCGGTCCGACGCGGGGCGGTCCCAGGCCGAGCGGTCCGACGCCGGGCCGTCCGTCACGGAGTCGCACCCGGCCGGGCCCTCCGACGCCGGGCCCTCCGCCGAGGACCGTCCGACCCCGCCGCCCACCCCGGCCCCGGGGCCAGGCCAGGCCGCGCCCCTGCTGGGCGCCTTCGGCCCGCCCGACCCGTCGTACGCCGGGGGGCCGCACGGGGAGGACCGGCCCGCCGCCCACCAACTCCCGGGCCCGCCGCCGTCGAAGCCGGGCGGCGGCCGCAGCGTCTCGCTCTCCGCCGCCGTCGGCGGTAAGAAGCGCCCCAAGGCGCTGAGCTGCACGCTGGTGCTGTCCGTCGCCGGCGCGCTGGCCGCCGCGACCACCGCCGCCGTGCTCTTCCAGGTGCTTCCCGGCGGCTCCGACGACGGTCCCGGCCAGAGCGCCGGGAGCCCCCGTCCGTCCGCCAGGGATCAGGAGCCGGGTAGCGGGGGCACGGAGCCGGGCACCGGAGACCAGAAGGGCGAGGTGCCCAAGGGGTTCATCGGCACCTGGCAGGGCGATCTGACCTCCGACTCGGGCGTCCCGGTGGGCACCCTGACCATCACCTTCCGGCAGGGGCACACCGGGCAGGACGTCGCCAGCGGCCGGGTCAAGCTGTCGGTGCTGCGCTGCGACAGCACCTGGAAGCTGGTCTCCGCGGCCCCGAAACAACTCCACCTCGACGCGCGCCTCAAGGGCTCCGAGCCCCAGCAGGGGTGCAGTGACGCGTCGACGGAAGAGCAGTTCACCCTCAGCTCCGACGGAACGATCAGCTACCAGGCGAAGGACGAACAGGCGGGAGATCCCACGGGCACCCTCCGCAAGCTCAAATGAGCGCGGAGCGAGGGCGGAGCGACGGATGCGGCGGCGGGGCCGCGGCCACGGCGGGTGCGGGTGGTCGCAGACGTGCCTGACACGCGCTCGTAGCGGCGTACGGGCCCTGACGTAGTCTGAGTCGGTCCACCCATAAACCTCCGAAAGGTACGCCCCGGTGACCGCACACGCAGAGGTGCAGGCAGTCCTCGACCGCGCCGCCGACGGGGCCCGGATCACCCCACAAGAGGCGCTTGACCTTTACCGCTCGGCCCCCCTGCACGCGCTGGGGGCCGCGGCCGATGCCGTCCGGCGCCGCCGTTACGCGGGCACCGAGCACATCGCGACGTACATCATCGAACGGAACATCAACTACACCAACGTCTGCGTGACGGCGTGCAAGTTCTGCGCCTTCTACGCCCCGCCGAAGGACACCGCGAAGGGCTGGACCCGCGACCTCGACGACATCCTGCGGCGCTGCGCGGAGACCGTGCAACTGGGCGGCACGCAGATCATGTTCCAGGGCGGCCACCACCCGGACTACGGGGTGGAGTACTACGAGAAGCACTTCTCGGCCATCAAGCGGGCGTTCCCGCAGCTGGTGATCCACTCGCTGGGGGCGTCCGAGGTCGAGCACATGGCACGGATCTCCGGCGTCCCGGCCGAGGAGGCCATCCGCCGCATCCACGCGGCCGGTCTCGACTCCTTCGCCGGCGCGGGCGCCGAGCTGCTGCCCGCGCGGCCGCGCAAGGCCATCGCGCCGCTGAAGGAGTCCGGCGAGCGCTGGCTGGAGATCATGGAGATCGCCCATAACCTCGGGGTGGAGTCCACCTCCACCATGCTGATGGGCACCGGCGAGACCAACGCGGAGCGGATCGAGCACCTTCGCATGATCCGGGACGTACAGGACCGGACGGGCGGCTTCCGCGCCTTTATCCCGTACACCTACCAGCCCGAGAACAACCATCTGAAGGGCCGTACGCAGGCCACCGTCTTCGAGTACCTGCGGATGATCGCCATCGCCCGGCTGTTCCTCGACAACGTGGCGCACATCCAGGGCTCCTGGCTGACCGTCGGCAAGGAGGCCGGCCAGCTGTCCCTGCACTACGGGGCGGACGACCTCGGCTCGGTGATGCTGGAGGAGAACGTGGTCTCCTCGGCGGGCGCCCGCCACCGGTCCAACCGGATGGAACTGCTCCACCTCATCCGCGCGGCCGGGCGGGTCCCGGCGCAGCGCGCGACGACGTACGAACACCTCGTGGTGCACGACGACCCGGCGAACGACCCGGTCGACGACCACGTCGTCTCGCACCTGTCCTCGACGGCGATCGAGGGTGGCACGGCCCACCCCGAGCTGACGGTGATCCGGGCGTCCTGATGCTCACGCTCCACGCGGCGCCCGTCGTACGGGTCACCCCCGGCGACGCGGCGCCGCTGCACGACGCCGCCGTCGCGGTCGACGGCGACCATATTGCGGCCATCGGCTCCCTGGAGGAGCTGCGGGCGGCCTATCCGCGGGCCCGGGTGCGGGAGTGGCCCGGGGAGCTCGGTCCGGCCCTGCTCCACGAGGGCCCGGTGCCGGACGCGCCCAGCCCGCGGGAGCGGATCCACGCCCTGCTGCGGCGGGGCGCGACCGCCGTCCTCGCCCACCACCTCGGCGACGCCGAGCTGCGCGCCGCCGCCCACCGGGGCGGCATCGCCGTCCTGGACCGGCCGCGCCCGCCCGCCCTCGCCCCGGCGGGCCGCGCCGACCTGGCCGTCTTCGACGCGGACGGGGAGTGCCTGGCCACGGTGGCGGCCGGACGGCTGGTGCACCGGCGCCGCTGAGCCACGCCGGGCCCCGGGCGGGAGCGCTGGGCGCGCGGGGTGAACAATGGGGGCGTGAGCCGAGCATCCCTGGACAAGCAGCCGCACGAAGTCGCCGCCATGTTCGACGACGTGGCGGCCAAATACGACCTCACCAACGATGTGCTGTCGCTCGGGCAGGCCCGGCTGTGGCGCAAGGCCGTGGCCCGGGCCGTGGACGCGCGCACCGGGGAGCGGGTGCTCGACCTCGCCGCCGGTACGGGGACGTCCTCGCTGCCGTTCCGGGAGGCGGGCGCGTACGTGGTGCCGTGCGACTTCTCGCTCGGGATGCTCCGCGAGGGCAAGAAGCGCCATCCGGCGCTGCCGCTGACGGCGGGCGACGCGACCCGGCTGCCGTTCGCGGACGGGGTCTTCGACGCCGTCACCATCTCCTTCGGGCTGCGGAACGTCCAGGACACGAAGGGGGCGCTGGGCGAGATGCTGCGGGTGACCCGGCCCGGCGGACGGATCGTCATCTGCGAGTTCAGCCACCCCACATGGCAGCCGTTCCGCACGGTCTACACCGAGTATCTGATGCGCGCGCTGCCGCCGATCGCGACCTCTGTCAGCAGCAACCCTGACGCGTATGTCTACCTCGCCGAGTCCATCCGCGCCTGGCCGGACCAGCCCGGCCTCGCCGCCCGGCTGCGGTCGGCGGGCTGGGAGCGCCCGGCCTGGCGGAACCTCACCGGCGGCGTGGTGGCCCTCCACCGGGCGTACAAGCCGTAAGGCCGTACAAGCCGTAAGGCGGCCATACGAGCCGTAAGGCGGCCGGGATCCGGACGGGGACGGTCCGCGGCGAAGGACCGCGGGACGGCCCTTCGCGAATGCCCGGGCGTGGCCACCCATAGACTGCAGCTGTCCAGAGGCTGCAGCCGTCCAGTGCCCGGCGCGACCGGCACGCCGTTACCGAGGCTTGGGGAGACCCCGCGTGAGCGAGACCGCACCCACCGAGAGCGCGTCCTCCGGGATCTCGGAGCGCAGCGCCGATGTGATCGTCGTCGGCGCCGGACCGGCCGGGTCCACCACCGCGTACTACCTCGCCAAGGCGGGGCTGGACGTACTGCTGCTGGAGAAGACGGCCTTTCCGCGCGAGAAGGTGTGCGGTGACGGCCTGACCCCGCGCGCCACCAAGCAGCTCGTGTCCATGGGCATCGACATCTCCGAGGAGGCGGGCTGGCTGCGCAACCGGGGCCTGCGGATCCTCGCCGGTGGGGTGCGGCTGCAGCTCGACTGGCCGGAGCTGGCCGCGTACCCCGACTACGGACTGGTCCGTAAGCGCGACGACTTCGACGAGCAGCTGGCGCGGCAGGCGCAGAAGGCCGGGGCGAGGCTGTACGAGCGCTGCAACGTGGGCGCCCCGGTCACCGACGGGCGCACCGGCCGTATCACCGGCGTCGAGGCCAGGCTGGGCGAGGAGAAGACGCCCGTCACCTTCCACGCGCCCCTGGTGGTCGCCGCCGACGGCAACTCCACCCGGCTCTCGCTCGCCATGGGGCTGCACCGGCGCGAGGACCGCCCGATGGGCGTGGCCGTCAGGACGTACTTCACCTCGCCCCGCCATGACGACGACTACCTGGAGTCCTGGCTGGAGTTGTGGGACCGGCGCGGTGCGGAGGACCGGCTGCTGCCCGGCTACGGCTGGATCTTCGGCATGGGCGACGGCACGAGCAATGTGGGCCTGGGCGTCCTCAACACCTCGTCCTCCTTCAAGGAGCTCGACTGGCGCGAGGTCCTCAAGGCGTGGTGCGCCTCGATGCCGGAGGACTGGGGCTACACCCCGGAGAACATGACCGGCCCGATCCGTGGCGCCGCGCTCCCCATGGCCTTCAACCGCCAGCCGCACTACACCCGCGGGCTGCTGCTCGTCGGGGACGCGGGCGGCATGGTCAACCCGTTCAACGGCGAGGGCATCGCCTATGCGATGGAATCCGGGCAGATCGCCGCGGACGTGATCGTCCAGGCCCATGCCCGCGCCACCGCGGCCCAGCGCGAACTGGCCCTGCAGCGCTACCCGAAGGTCCTCAAGGACACCTACGGCGGCTACTACACGCTGGGCCGGGCGTTCGTGAAGCTGATCGGCAATCCGAAGGTGATGAAGCTGGCGGCACAGCGCGGGCTGACGCATCCGATGCTGATGCGGTTCACGCTCAAGCTGCTGGCGAACCTGACCGATCCGACGGGCGGCGACGCGATGGACCGCATCATCAACGGCCTCACCAAGGTCGCCCCCCGCGCCTGACACCAGCGCCCCGAAGGGGCGCGGAGCGCCCGGCCACGACGGCGCCCCGAAGGGGCGCGGGGAACCGCGCGCCCAGCCACACAACGGCGCGGCAGCCGCCCGGACAACGCGTCGCGGCACTTCCGGACGCATGACGACGGCACTCCCAGCGGAGCGCCTACGCTCCGGGCCCGCCGCTCGCTATGACGCCGAACGGCGCCCGGCCCGCATCCGCGAGCCAGGCCATCCGGCCGATCCCCTCGGCCGACATGGCGGGCATCAACACCGAACCGCCCAGGTCCTGCCCCCGGGTCACCACCGCGTCGCAGTCCGTCACCTCGAAGTACGGCAGCCACTGCGGCGGTGTCGAATGCCCCTCCTGGAGCTGGGCGACGCCGCCGAAGGAGCCCTCCCGGCCGGCGCCCGACGTCATCAGCACCGTGTACGACCCTCCGGGGAAGGACATCTCCTCGGTGTCCCAGCCGAAGATCTTGCGGTAGAAGGCGAGATCCTTCGCGGGATCGGGGGAGTGCAGCTCGGTCCAGCACAGCGTGCCGGGGTCGGTGACCGCGTCCAGCCCCGCCGTCCTGCCGGGCTGCCAGACGGCGAAACGGGCGCCGCCGGGGTCGGTGAACTGGGCCATCCGGCCTTCCTCGAAGACGTCGAACGGAGCGAGCCGCACCGTGCCGCCCGCCTGCTCGACGGTCTTCGCGGTCGCCTCGGCGTCGGGCGTGTGGAAGTACGGCGTCCAGGCGGAGCGCGAGCCCTCCTCGGTGAGCGGCCCGACGGCCGCGACGGTCCTGCGGTCCAGGGTGAAGAAGCCGTACCCGCCCGCTTCGGGGCCCGCCGACTCGAAGCGCCAGCCCAGCAGCGAGCCGTAGAAGGCCACGGCCGCTTCGGTGTCGGGGGCGCCCAGATCGAGCCAGTTGGGGGCGCCGGGAACGTAATCGGTGGTGAGCATGGGGCGCTCCTTCGACGGTCGGCGCGAAGACGCGGGGGGCACGGAAGACTACGGAAGACGTCTGCCGGAGATTGCCCCGTTCTGTACGGGACTGCCTCGTTACTCAGTCTGGCACCGGCCACCGACAGCCGCCGCCGGGCTCGACATGACGCCGCCGTGCGCCGGTGGTGACAATGAAGGCAGGGGGCGCCGTGTGCGCCAGCCGCGGCGACGCCGGACCGATGGGGCCCACGGGGCCGGATCCACCGCCGGTGGGCCTGGCAGGAGGTACACCATGACGAAGGCAGCGGACATCATGCACCCGGGTGCGCAGTGGGTATCGGAGCACGAGACGGTGCTGCGCGCCTCTCAGCTGATGCGGGAGTTGGGCGTGGGGGCCCTGCCGGTCAGCGACGCCAACGAGCGGCTGTGCGGCATCGTGACCGACCGCGACATCGTCGTGGGATGCATCGCGGAGAGCGCCGACCCCTCGGGGACCCCCGTCGGGGCGCTCACCAAGGGCACCCCGCGCTGGATCCCCGCGGAGGCCGATGTCAGGGACGTCCTGCGGGAGATGGAGGAGCACAAGATCCGCAGGCTTCCGGTGATCGACCAGGACAAGCGGCTGGTCGGAATGATCTCCGAGGCGGATCTGGCCCACCACCTCAGCGACGACCTCCTCGGCGAGTTCCTGGAGAAGGTCTACGCGCAGTAGCGCCCGCAGCGCAGTAGCGCCCGCAGTGCCGCAGCGCCCGCGGCGCAGTAGCGCCGCAGCGAATCAGCGCAGCGGGGAAGGAAGAAGGAAGGACGTGAGGCCGCCGTCCACGGCGGGAACGGCGGCCCCGGGGATCCCAACGTGACCAAAGTGACGGGCGGGCGTCCTACAGGACGCGCACGGCCCCGGTGGGCATGTCGTAGTCCAGCGGGCGCTCGACGATCCCGGTGCTCGAGTTCTGGGCGCCGATGAACTTTCCGCCGCCGACGTAGACGCCGACGTGGTACGCGCTGCCCGCGCTGCCCCAGTAGAGCAGGTCGCCCGGCTGCAGGGAGTCCAGCGAGACCGCGGTACCGGCGGTGGACTGGTCCTGCGAGACCCGCGGCAGGCTCACCCCGACCTGCTTGAAGGCGGCCTGGGTCAGCCCGGAGCAGTCGTAGGAGGACGGACCGCTGGAGCCGAGCACATAGGCCTTGCCCAGCTGCGCCTTCAGGAAGCTGATCAGGGCCGCGGCATTGCCGGTGGCGTCGCTGACGCCGGTGGTGGAGAGCGTGGTGCGCTCGGCGGAGCGCGACGCCTTCGCCGCCTGGGCCTTGGCCTCGGCCGCGCGCTTGGCGGCCGCCTTACGGGCCGCCTCCCGGGCCTCCTTCGCCTTGCGGTCGGCCTCCGCCTTGGCCTTCTTGGCGGCGGTCTTCGCGTGGGCGGCCGCCTGGTCCTTCTGGGCCTGGAGCTCGTAGTCGGACGCCGCCTGCTGGGTGGCGTCCGCGGTCTGGGCGGCCGTGCTCGCCAGCGTGGCGCTGACGGTCGGCATCTCCTGCGTGGACTCGGCGGGAGCGGCTTTGTTCTCCGCGGCGGAGGCGGGCACGGCGGCACCGGCCACCGCGAGGGTGAGGAAGCCACCGGTCATCCCTGCGCGGAGCGCACGCGTCGACGTGGCACGGCGGGGCTTCCGGTGGCTGGGTATGTGTGCGACTGGGGACATAGGTCACTGGCTACCAGGGCCCTAAGGCCCAGATCAACAAAAGTGGGGTGCGCCACATTTGGCGTGCACACGCTCAAAAACCGGGCCAAATGATCTCCGCGGCCCACTCGGCCGGCTTGCCCGAAATTCGCGATCATGTGCCTACGCACGGCATTTGGCGGCCAAACCGGGGCACCGCGGGACCTACCACCGATGCAGCCCGCATACCAAGGATTCCCGTGAAATCCAGCTCCACAACCCGTCCGGGCGTGGGATACCTCACTCGCTCCGACCCGCTCGTGAACGCGTGCGCGGAGCGGTGATCGCGATCGCGCGCGAGGCCGTGATCGATCGTGCGCGAGGCCGTGATCGATCGATCCGGGGCGACGGACCTTCGTCCCGGGACGAAGGTCACTCATGAGGATGGAAGGCGCATATCAGCTGACATTGCCCCGAGCAAATTTGCATGTATGTACCATGTCTTGGTAGGAGCGCAACGCGCTCACCTGTGACGATGTCTTCGAATGTCACTTCTCGTGTTCGTTCGGATGCTTCATGTACAAGATCACCGCTCATCCGACTTCATGATCCTTCGTCAGGTGGTGGAGATCACAAAGTCGTTGTCGTACCCCGTGTCGCAGATCACAGACCGACGGGCATAGGATGCAGGCGAAACGGGCTTGTGAACTGCCTCACATGTACGCGATCTTCGTGGGGTGACGGCATGTCCGTGCGGTCCGCCAAACAGTCATCGTCGACTGAAGGGAGCGAGGACGGTGAACGCATACGCGCCCATCCTCGTACTGGGAGCCCTCGGGGCAGGTTTTGCGATCTTCTCGGTTGTGATGGCCGCGATCATCGGCCCCAAGCGCTACAACCGGGCCAAGCTCGAAGCCTATGAGTGCGGCATCGAGCCGACTCCGCAGCCGGCCGGCGGTGGGCGCTTCCCCATCAAGTACTACCTGACGGCGATGCTCTTCATCGTCTTCGACATCGAGATCGTCTTCCTCTACCCCTGGGCCGTCACCTTCGACGCCCTCGGCCTGTTCGGGCTCGTGGAGATGCTCCTCTTCGTGCTCACGGTCTTCGTCGCCTACGGCTATGTCTGGCGGCGCGGCGGCCTGGAGTGGGACTAAAGGGGCTCTAGAGGAGATAGGGGAAACATCGCATGGGTATCGAAGAGAAGCTCCCGAGTGGGTTTCTGCTCACCACCGTGGAACAGGCCGCCGGGCTGGCCCGTAAGTCCTCCGTCTTCCCGGCCACCTTCGGCCTGGCCTGTTGCGCCATCGAAATGATGACCACCGGCGCGGGGCGCTATGACCTCGCGCGCTTCGGCATGGAGGTCTTCCGCGGCTCGCCCCGCCAGGCCGATCTGATGATCGTGGCCGGGCGCGTCAGCCAGAAGATGGCCCCGGTGCTGCGCCAGGTCTACGACCAGATGCCGAACCCGAAGTGGGTCATCTCCATGGGCGTCTGCGCCTCCTCCGGAGGGATGTTCAACAACTACGCGATCGTGCAGGGCGTCGATCACATCGTCCCGGTCGACATCTACCTGCCCGGCTGCCCGCCGCGGCCCGAGATGCTCATGGACTCGATCCTCAAGCTGCACGAGAAGATCCGCGAGGAGAAGCTCGGCGTCAACCGCGAGCGTGCGGCCCGCGAGGCGGAGGAAGCGGCGCTGAAGGCGCTGCCGATGATCGAGATGAAGGGGCTTCTGCGTTGACCGAGGCCAATGGATCCAACGGGGTCAACCCGGACAAGGACCTCAACGCCGAGAACCTCCCCGGCCGCCGCGGCGACCAGGGCGAGCCCATCCGCGTCCAGCGCGGGATGTTCGGAGCCAACAACGGCGGCGACACCACCGGCTACGGCGGGCTGGTGCGCCCCGTACGGCTGCCCGGCCAGGCCACCCGGCCGTACGGGGGCTGGTTCGACGAGGTCGCCGACGAGCTCGAGGGCGCGCTCGAGGAGCAGTCGCTGCTCCCGGAGAACGCGATCGAGAAGACCGTCGTGGACCGCGGTGAGCTGACCTTCCACATCGCCCGGGAGCACCTTCCGCGGGTCGCCCGGACCCTGCGCGACGACCCGGCGCTCCGCTTCGAGCTGTGCACCGGCGTCAGCGGAGTCCACTTCCCCGGCGACAAGGGCCGCGAGCTGCACGCCGTCTACCACCTGCGGTCGATCACCCACAACCGGATGATCCGGCTGGAGGTGAGCGCTCCGGATGACGACCCCCACATCCCGTCGATCGTCGACGTCTATCCGACCAACGACTGGCACGAGCGCGAGACCTACGACTTCTTCGGCCTGATCTTCGACGGTCATCCCGCACTGACGCGGATCATGATGCCCGACGACTGGCAGGGCTTCCCGCAACGCAAGGACTACCCGCTCGGCGGCATCCCCGTCGAGTACAAGGGCGCCCAGATCCCGGCTCCGGACCAGCGGAGGTCGTACAGCTGATGACTGCCCCCCATGCAACGCCTTCCGCCTCCGCGCGCGAGACGACCGAAGGCACCGTCTACACCGTCACCGGCGGCGACTGGGACGAGGTCGTGGCCGCCGCGGCGAAGGCCGACGACGAGCGGATCATCGTCAACATGGGTCCGCAGCACCCCTCCACCCACGGGGTGCTCCGGCTGATCCTGGAGATCGACGGTGAGACGGTCACCGAGGCCCGCTGCGGAATCGGTTATCTGCACACCGGAATCGAGAAGAACCTCGAATTCCGGAACTGGACGCAGGGCACCACCTTCGTGACGCGCATGGACTACCTGACGCCCTTCTACAACGAGGCGGCGTACTGCCTGGGCGTCGAGAAGCTGCTCGGCATCGAGGACCAGGTCCCGGACCGCGCCTCGGTGATCCGGGTGCTGCTGATGGAGCTCAACCGGCTCTCCTCGCACCTGGTGGCCATCGCCACCGGCGGTATGGAGCTCGGCGCGACCACGATCATGATCTACGGCTTCCGGGACCGCGAGCTGATCCTGGACATCTTCGAGCTGATCACCGGTCTGCGGATGAACCACGCGTACATCCGGCCCGGCGGGCTCGCCCAGGACCTGCCGCCGGGGGCGGTCGACCAGATCCGGGCCCTGCTGAAGACGATGCGGAAGAACCTGCCCGAGTACGACAAGCTCGCCACCGGGAACCCGATCTTCAAGGCCCGGCTGCAGGACGTGGGCTACCTCGACATCGCGGGCTGCATGGCGCTCGGGGTGACCGGTCCGATACTGCGGGCCACCGGGCTGCCGCACGATCTGCGCAAGTCCGATCCGTACTGCGGCTATGACACCTACGACTTCGAGGTGCCGACCGCCGAGAGCTGCGACGCCTACGGCCGGTTCCTGATCCGGCTGGAGGAGATGCGCCAGTCCCTGCGGATCGTCGAGCAGTGCCTGGAGCGGCTGGAGCCGGGCCCGGTGATGGTGGCCGACAAGAAGATCGCCTGGCCCGCGCAGCTCGCGCTCGGCCCGGACGGCCTCGGCAACTCCCTGGACCACATCAAGAACATCATGGGCACCTCGATGGAGGCCCTGATCCACCACTTCAAGCTGGTGACCGAGGGATTCCGGGTCGCGCCCGGACAGGCGTACACGGCGATCGAGTCGCCCAAGGGCGAACTGGGCGCCCATGTGGTCAGCGACGGCGGCACCCGCCCGTATCGCGTCCACTTCCGGGACCCGTCCTTCACCAATCTGCAGGCCGTGGCGGCGATGTGCGAGGGCGGCCAGGTCGCCGACGTGATCGTCGCTGTCGCGTCCATCGACCCCGTGATGGGAGGAGTGGACCGGTGACCGACGCACGCGCGGCCACCGGGCCGCAGATGACGACGATGGCCGCACCTCTGCGCCGCGTGGGCGGAGAAGGGAACGATGAGGCACAGTGACTGATGTCCAGCTGGGGATGCCGGAACTGCCGGCCCCCGACTACCCGGCCGAGGCGCGCACCCGGCTCGAGGAGGACGCCCGGGAGGTGATCGCCCGCTACCCGGACAGCCGCAGCGCGCTGCTGCCGCTGCTGCACCTGGTGCAGTCCGAGGAGGGCCATGTCACCCGTACCGGCATGCGGTTCTGCGCCGAGATGCTGGGCCTCACCACCGCCGAGGTCACCGCGGTCGCCACCTTCTACACGATGTACCGGCGCAAGCCCTCCGGCGACTACCAGGTGGGGGTGTGCACCAACACCCTGTGCGCGGTGATGGGCGGCGACGCGATCTTCGAGGAGCTGCAGAGCCATCTGGGGGTGGGCAACGGGGAGACCACCGAGGACGGCAAGGTCACCCTGGAGCACATCGAGTGCAACGCGGCCTGCGACTACGCACCCGTGGTGATGGTCAACTGGGAGTTCTTCGACAACCAGACCGTCGAGTCCGCCAAGGCGCTGGTCGACGAGTTGCGGGCGGGCCGGACCGTGGAGCCGACCCGGGGCGCGCCGCTGTGCACCTACAAGGAGACCGCCCGGATCCTGGCCGGCTTCCCCGACACCCGTCCGGGCGCCGTCGAGGCCGGTGGCTCCGCGGGGCCCGCCTCGCTGGTCGGGCTGCGGCTGGCCAAGGGTGAGGTGGCCCCCGGCCGGGTCGTCTCGCCGAGGTCCGCGGACGCCCCGCAGGACGAGGCGCCGCCGGCGCATCCCAGCTCGCATGACGCGCCGCAGCGGACCTCCGCCTCCGATCCGCACCACCCGGCCGGTCCGGTCGCCGAGGAGGGGGAGTGATGACCGTGACAACCGAGATCAATGGGCACAGCCCCGAGAAGCTGCTGGCACCCGTGCTCTCCGCGTTCTGGGACCAGCCCAACTCCTGGGCCCTGCGCACCTATCTGCGGCACGAGGGCTACCAGGGCATGCACAAGGCCCTCGCGATGGAACCCGACGCGGTGATCGCGCTGGTGAAGGACGCGGGTCTGCGCGGTCGCGGCGGCGCGGGCTTCCCCACCGGAATGAAGTGGCAGTTCATTCCGCAGGGCGACGGCAAACCGCACTACCTCGTCGTCAACGCCGATGAGTCGGAACCGGGCACCTGCAAGGACATCCCCCTTCTCTACGCCAATCCGCACTCCCTGATCGAGGGCATGATCATCGCCTGTCATGCCATCCGCTCCGAGCACGCCTTCATCTATCTGCGCGGCGAGGCGGTCCCCGTACTGCGGCGGCTGCACGAGGCCGTGCGCGAGGCGTACGAGGAGGGCTACCTCGGCACCGCGGAGCAGCGGCGGCGGAAGCTCGGGGTGGACGGACTGCCCGGTCTCGACATCACCGTGCACGCGGGCGCCGGTGCGTACATCTGTGGTGAGGAGACCGCGCTGCTGGACTCGCTGGAGGGCCGCCGCGGCCAGCCCCGGCTGCGGCCCCCCTTCCCCGCGGTCGCCGGTCTGTACGCGTGCCCCACTGTTGTCAACAACGTGGAGTCCATCGCCTCGGTTCCCGCGATCCTCAACAAGGGCAAGGAATGGTTCCGTTCGATGGGCAGCGAGAAGTCCCCGGGCTTCACGCTCTACTCGCTGTCCGGCCATGTGGCCAACCCCGGACAGTACGAGGGTCCGCTCGGCATCACCCTGCGCCAGCTGCTGGAGATGAGCGGCGGGATCCGCCCGGGCCACCGGCTGAAGTTCTGGACCCCGGGCGGCTCGTCCACCCCGCTGCTCACCGATGAGCACCTCGACGTCCCGCTGGACTACGAGGGCGTGGGAGCGGCCGGGTCGATGCTGGGCACCAAGGCGCTCCAGTGCTTCGACGAGACCACCTGTGTGGTGCGGGCCGTGACCCGCTGGACCGAGTTCTACGCGCATGAGTCCTGCGGCAAGTGCACACCCTGCCGCGAGGGCACCTACTGGCTGGTCCAGCTGTTGCGCGACCTCGAGGCCGGTAAGGGCCGCAGGGAGGACCTCGACAAGCTGGCGGACATCGCCGACAACATCAACGGCAAGTCCTTCTGCGCCCTCGGCGACGGCGCGGCCAGCCCCATCTTCTCCTCGCTGAAGTACTTCCGCGAGGAGTACGAGCAGCACATCACCGGCGGGGGCTGTCCGTTCGACCCGGCCAAGTCGACCGTCTGGGCCGACGAGCCGCGCTCCACTCACCTGGGGGTGAACGCATGACCGTGACCACCAACGCACCCTCGTCGGGCGGGGAGGCGGCGGTGCCGCGAGAAGATCTGGTCTCCGTCACCATCGACGGGATCGAGATCTCGGTCCCCAAGGGGACGCTGGTCATCCGCGCCGCCGAACTGCTCGGCATCGAGATCCCGCGGTTCTGCGACCATCCGCTCCTCGACCCGGCCGGCGCCTGCCGCCAGTGCATCGTCGAGGTGGAGGGCCAGCGCAAGCCGATGGCCTCCTGCACCATCACCTGCACCGACGGGATGGTGGTCAAGACGCAGCTCACCTCGCCGGTGGCCGAGAAGGCCCAGCGCGGGGTGATGGAGCTGCTGCTGATCAACCACCCGCTGGACTGCCCGGTCTGCGACAAGGGCGGTGAATGCCCGCTGCAGAACCAGGCGATGAGCGCCGGACAGGCCGACAGCCGGTTCGAGGGCCAGAAGCGGACGTTCGCCAAGCCGGTCCCGATCTCGGCCCAGGTGCTGCTGGACCGCGAGCGCTGTGTGCTGTGCGCGCGCTGCACCCGCTTCTCCAACCAGATCGCGGGCGACCCGATGATCGAGCTGCTGGAGCGGGGCGCGCTGCAGCAGGTGGGCACCGGCGAGGGCGACCCCTTCGAGTCGTACTTCTCCGGGAACACCATCCAGATCTGCCCGGTGGGCGCCCTGACCTCGGCGGCGTACCGCTTCCGCTCCCGCCCCTTCGACCTGGTCTCCTCGCCGAGCGTGTGCGAACACTGCGCGGGCGGCTGCGCCACCCGCACCGACCACCGCCGCGGCAAGGTCATGCGGCGGCTGGCCGCGGACGACCCCGAGGTCAACGAGGAGTGGATCTGCGACAAGGGGCGCTTCGGCTTCCGCTACGCCCAGCTGCCGGAGCGGCTTACCACCCCGCTGGTGCGCGACCGCGAGACGGGGGAGCTGGCGCCGGCGAGCTGGCCCGAGGCGCTGGACGCGGCGGCCGGGGGGCTCAGCACGGCGCGCGGCCGCACCGGGGTGCTCACCGGCGGCCGGCTGACCGTCGAGGACGCCTACGCCTACGCGAAGTTCGCGCGGCTCGCCCTGGACACCAACGACATCGACTTCCGGGCCCGTCTCCACAGCGACGAGGAGGCCGACTTCCTGGCCACCCACATCGCGGGCCGGGGGCGTGACCTGGACGGCGGTGGACTCAGCTACAGCGCGCTGGAGAAGGCCCCGGCCGTACTGCTGGTCGGCTTCGAGGCCGAGGAGGAGTCGCCCGGCGTCTTCCTGCGGCTGCGCAAGGCGCACCGCAAGCACGGACAGCGCACCTTCTCACTGGCCACCCACGCCACCCGGGGCCTGGAGAAGGCGGGCGGCACCCTGCTGCCCGCCGCCCCCGGCACCGAGACCGAGTGGCTGGACGCCATCGCGGGCCGCACCGGTCTGGACGAGGGCGGGGAGCGGGCCGCGGAGGCGCTGCGCGAAGAGGGCGCGGTGATCATCGTGGGCGAGCGGCTGGCGTCCGTGGCCGGCGGGCTGACCGCCGCCGTACGGGCAGCCGCCGCCACCGGGGCCACCCTCGTCTGGATTCCGCGCCGGGCGGGGGAGCGGGGCGCGATCGAGGCGGGGGCGCTGCCCGGGCTGCTGCCCGGCGGCCGCCCGGCCCATGACCCGCGGGCCCGCGAGGAGGTCTCCTCCGTCTGGGGCGCCGTCGACCTGCCGCACCAGGTGGGCCGGGACACCGGCCAGATCATCGAGGCCGCGGCGGTCGGCGGGATCGGCGCGCTGCTGGTCGCGGGCGTCGAGGTCGCCGATCTGCCCGATCCGGCGCGGGCCCTGGAGGCCCTGGACGCGGTGGACTTCCTGGTCAGCCTGGAGCAGCGGCCGTCGGAGGTCACCGAGCGGGCCGATGTGGTGCTGCCGGTCGCGGCGGTCGTCGAGAAGTCCGGCACCTTCCTCAACTGGGAGGGCCGGGCCCGGCCGTTCGAGGCCGCGCTCAAGCCCGACCAGATGACCCGCCGCCATACGCTTCCGGACGCCCGGGTGCTGCACATGCTGGCCGACGCGCTGGACGCGCCCCTGGGCCTGCCGGATGTCGAGGCCGTACGCGCCGAGCTGACCCGGCTGGGCACCTGGCAGGGCCCGCGCGCCACCGCCTCGCTGGAGACGGGCGGTCCGCTGCCCCGCCCGGCCGAGGGCGAGGCGGTCCTCGCCGGCCACCGGCTGCTGCTCGACCAGGGCCGGCTGCAGGACGGCGATCCAGCGCTGGCCGGGACCCGGCACGCGGCCGTGGCCCGGCTGTCGGCGGCCACGGCGGACGAGGCGGGGGTCAAGGACGGCCAGATCCTCCGGGTCAGCGGCCCGGCCGGCGCCGTCCAGCTGCCGCTGAGCGTCACCGCGATGCCCGACCGGGTGGTGTGGCTGCCGCTGGACTCCGTCGGCGGCGGTGTCCAGCGCGATCTGGGGGCCCGCCCCGGCGATGTCGTGACGATCACTGCCCCCGCGACGGAGGTGGCCCAGTGAGGTATCTCGCCGCAGAGGACCTGTCGATGTTCGGCCGCGACCCGTGGTGGCTGATCGCGATCAAGGCCGTCTTCTGCTTCGCGTTCCTGATGGTGACCGTGCTCATCTCCATCGTCATGGAGCGCAAGGTGGTCGGCTGGATGCAGCTGCGCATCGGCCCCAACCGCCACGGCCCCTGGGGCATGCTGCAGTCCCTCGCGGACGGCGTGAAGCTGATGCTCAAGGAGGACGTGGTCGTCAAGGGCGCGGACAAGGTGGTCTACGTCCTGGCGCCGGTCGTCGCGGCCATCCCCGCCTTCATGGCGGTCGCGGTGATGCCGTTCGGCCCGGCCGGCGGCGAGGTCTCGGTCTTCGGCCACCGCACCGCGATGCAGCTGACCGATCTGCCGATCGCCGTGCTCTACATCCTCGCCACCGCCTCGGTCGGCATCTACGGCATCGTGCTGGCGGGCTGGTCCTCCGGATCGACGTATCCGCTGCTGGGGGGCCTGCGCTCCTGCGCCCAGATGATCAGCTACGAGATCGCGATGGGGCTCTCCTTCGCGGCGGTCTTCCTCTACTCCGGGTCGATGTCGACCTCGCAGATCGTGGAGTCGCAGCAGGACCGCTGGTACGCGGTGCTGCTGCCGGTCTCGTTCCTCATCTACATCGTCTCGATGATCGGTGAGACCAACCGGGCGCCGTTCGACATGCCGGAGTCCGAGGGCGACCTGGTCGGCGGCTTCAACACCGAGTACTCCTCGATCAAGTTCGCGATGTTCATGCTCGCCGAGTACATCAACATGGTCACCGTCTCGATGGTCGCCGTCACCCTCTTCCTCGGCGGCTGGCGGGCGCCCTGGCCGATCAGCACCTTCTGGGCGGGCGCCAACCACGGCTGGTGGCCACTGCTGTGGTTCGTCGGCAAGGTCGTGACATCGCTGTTCGTCTTCATCTGGGTGCGCGGCACGCTTCCGCGCGTCCGCTACGACCAGTTCATGAAGCTGGGCTGGAAGGTGCTCATCCCGATCTCGATGGTCTGGCTGATGCTGGTCGCCACCGTACGGGCGCTGCGCAACGAGAACTACGACTACCAGGACATCGTGCTCTACGTGGGCAGCGCGGTGATCGCGCTGCTGCTGCTGTCCTTCGTGGTCGACTTCTTCCGCGACCGGTCGGCGCAGGCCGACGAGGCCGGAGCGGAACAGGGACCGGAGCCCGCCTTCGATCCGATGGCGGGAGGTTTCCCGGTGCCGCCGCTGCCCGGCCAGACCTTGCCGCCCGTCCCCCGCCGACGTCCGCGCACCGAGCGCGAGTTGATTGTCAGTGGTGGCCCCGACACTGTAAGTGACGGAAAGGAGGCCGACGGTGTCTGACTTCCAGAATCCGGTGGCCGGCTTCGGCGTGACCTTCAAGGCCATGTTCAAGAAGCGGCTCACCGAACAGTACCCAGAGGTGAAGAAGCCCACCGCGCCCCGCTTCCACGGACGCCACCAGCTCAACCGGCACCCGGACGGGCTGGAGAAGTGCATCGGCTGTGAGCTGTGCGCCTGGGCCTGCCCCGCCGACGCGATCTACGTGGAGGGCGCGGACAACACCGAGGAGGAGCGCTACTCCCCCGGGGAGCGCTACGGCCGCGTCTACCAGATCAACTACCTGCGCTGCATCCTGTGCGGCCTGTGCGTCGAGGCGTGCCCCACCCGGGCGCTCACCATGACCAATGAGTACGAGCTCGCCGACCGCAGCCGCGAATCGCTCATCTACACCAAGGAAGAGCTGCTCGCGGGCCTCGAGGACGGGATGGTCGACTCCCCGCACGCCATCTACCCCGGCACCGACGAGCAGGACTACTACCGGGGTCTGGTGACCGAGGCCGCGTCCGGCACCACCCCTCAGGTCGCGGTCAGCAAGGGCGAGACCCTGTCAGACCAGGCCGCGGGGAACGAGGAGTTGTCGCAGGAGCGGCAGCGGGAGCCGGAGGAGCGGGAGTCGCAGGACCGGCAGCGGGGGGTGCAGGCATGAGCGGCGGCGCTCTGGCCGCGGCGGCCTCCACCACCTCCACCGGTGAGGCCCTCCAGTTCTGGGTGCTCGGCACCGTCGCCGTGATCGGCGCGCTGTGCACGATCCTGATGCGCAAGGCCGTGCACAGCGCCCTGTGTCTGGCGGGCACCATGATCGTCCTGGCGGTCTTCTACCTCGCCAACGGCGCGTACTTCCTGGGCGTCGTCCAGATCGTCGTCTACACCGGCGCGATCATGATGCTCTTCCTCTTCGTGGTGATGCTGGTCGGTGTCACCGCCGCCGACTCCCTCAAGGAGACCCTGAAGGGGCAGCGCTGGCTCGCCGCCCTGTGCGGGCTCGGCTTCGGCATCCTGCTGTGTGCCGGGATCGGCAATGCCTCGCTGACGACGTGGAACGGCCTGGGCCAGGCCAACTCCGGCGGCAATGTGGAGGGCCTGGCGTCGCTGATCTTCACCAAGTACGTCTTCGCCTTCGAGATCACCGGCGCGCTGCTGATCACCGCGGCGGTCGGCGCGATGGTGCTGACCCACCGCGAGCGCACCGAGCGGGCCCGCACCCAGCGCGAGCAGTCCGAGGCGCGGGTGCGCAGCGGGCGGAACGTGCCGCCGCTGCCCGCACCCGGTGTGTACGCGCGGCACAACGCGGTGGACATCCCCGGTCTGCTGCCCGACGGCACCCCGTCCGACCTCACGGTCAACGCCACGCTGCGCGGCCGCGGTCAGATCCGGGACGTCTCCAGCGAGGCGCTGGCCGAGCTGGCGGCGTTGGAGCAGCGCTCCCAGCGCTGGCTGGGCCGGAAGGGCAACGGGACCGGCAAGCCGTCCGGGGGCGCCGGGAAACCGGGCGCGTCCGAGAACGGTGAGAACGGTGAAGACGGCGAGAGCGCGGGCAGTGCGCCGAATCCGAGGGGAGTCGCCAAGTGAATCCGGTCAACTACCTCTATCTGGCCGCGCTGTTGTTCACCATTGGTGCGGCCGGCGTCGTCATCAGGCGGAACGCGATCGTCCTCTTCATGTGCGTCGAGCTGATGCTGAACGCGTGCAACCTGGCGTTCGTCACCTTCTCCCGGCTGCACGGCAATCTCGACGGCCAGATCATCGCCTTCTTCACGATGGTCGTGGCCGCGGCGGAGGTTGTGGTCGGTCTCGCGATCATCGTGACCATCTTCCGCTCCCGCCACTCGGCCTCGGTCGACGACGCCAGCCTGATGAAGCTCTAGAAGGGGTCGCGTTCACGTGGAGAACCTCATCGGATTGCTTGTCGCGGTCCCGCTGCTCGGCGCGGCCCTGCTGCTGTGCGGAGGGCGGCGGCTGGACGGCAAGGGCCACTACATCGGCACGGTGCTCGCCGCCGCCTCCTTCGCCATCGGCGCGGTGCTCTTCGCCGACATGCTCGGCCGCGGCGAGCACGACCGGGCCCTGCACAGCAAGGTCTTCAGCTGGATCCCGGTGGGCGGCTTCCGCGCGGACGTCGCCTTCCAGCTCGATCAGCTGTCCATGACCTTCGTCCTGCTGATCACCGGTGTGGGCACGCTGATCCACATCTACTCGATCGGCTATATGGAGCACGACGAGCGGCGCCGCCGCTTCTTCGGCTATCTCAACCTCTTCCTCGCGGCGATGCTGCTGCTGGTCCTCGCCGACAACTACCTGCTGCTGTACGTCGGCTGGGAGGGCGTCGGCCTCGCCTCGTACCTGCTGATCGGCTTCTGGCAGCACAAGCCCAGCGCGGCCACGGCGGCGAAGAAGGCGTTTATCGTCAACCGCGTCGGCGATGTGGGCCTGTCGATCGCGATCATGCTGATGTTCACGACCTTCGGGACCTTCGCCTTCGCCCCGGTGCTGAGCAACGCGGGGGACGCGGGCGAGGGCAAGGTCACCGCGATCGGGCTGATGCTGCTGCTCGCGGCCTGCGGCAAGTCGGCCCAGGTGCCGCTGCAGTCCTGGCTCGGGGACGCCATGGAGGGCCCGACCCCGGTCTCGGCCCTGATCCACGCGGCGACCATGGTGACCGCGGGCGTGTACCTGATCACCCGCTCCGGCGCGATCTTCAACGCCGCGCCGGACGCCCAGGCCGCGGTGGTCGCCGTCGGCGCGGTCACGCTCCTCTTCGGTGCGATCGTCGGTTGCGCCAAGGACGACATCAAGAAGGCCCTGGCCGGGTCCACCATGTCCCAGATCGGCTATATGATCCTGGCCGCCGGGCTCGGTCCGATCGGCTATGTCTTCGCGATCATGCACCTGGTGACCCACGGCTTCTTCAAGGCGGGGCTCTTCCTCGGGGCCGGTTCGGTCATGCACGCCATGAACGACGAGGTCGACATGCGCAAGTACGGCGGCCTGCGGAAGTACATGCCGGTCACCTTCGTCACCTTCGGGCTCGGCTATCTCGCGATCATCGGCTTCCCCGGGCTGTCCGGCTTCTGGTCCAAGGACAAGATCATCGAGGCGGCGTTCGCCAAGGGCGGCACCGAGGGCTGGATCCTCGGCGGCGCGGCCCTGCTGGGCGCGGCCATCACCGCGTACTACATGACGCGGGTGATGCTGCTGACCTTCTTCGGCGAGAAGCGCTGGGTGCCGGACGAGGAGGGCCACGAGCCGCATCCGCACGAGTCGCCCTCGTCCATGACCATCCCCATGATCGTCCTGGCCGTGGGATCGGTCTTCGCGGGCGGGCTGTTCAGCCTCAACGACGCGTTCCTGAAGTGGCTGGAGCCGGTCACCGGGCACAGCCACGGCGACTCCCCGCTGAGCGCCGCGGCGGTCACCGGCGGGACGATGGTGGTGCTGCTGATCGGTGTCGCGCTCGCCTGGGCGCAGTACGGACGCCGCCCGGTGCCGCGCACCGCCCCCCGCGGATCGCTGCTCACCCGGGCCGCCCGGCGTGATCTGCTCCAGGACGACTTCAACCATGTCGCGCTCGTCAAACCCGGCCAGTATCTGACCCGCGGTCTGGTCTATGTCGACCACAAGCTGGTCGACGGGGTGGTCAACGGCACCGCGGCCTCGGTCGGCGGGCTCTCCGGCCGGCTGCGAAAGCTGCAGAACGGCTATGCCCGTACGTACGCGGTCTCGATGTTCGGCGGTACGGCGGTGCTCATCGCCGCGACCCTGCTGATGAGGGCGGTCTGAGTCATGTCATTTCCCCTGCTGACGGCCACGGCCTTGGTGCCCGCGCTCGGCGCGGTGGCCACCGCCGCCGTGCCCGCCGCCCAGCGCGCCGCCGCCAAGTGGGTGGCGCTGGGCTTCTCCCTGGTCACCCTCGCCCTCGCGGCGGTCGTGCTGGTCCGCTTCGACCCCGGCGGCGCCCACTTCCAGCTCACCGAATCGCACCCCTGGATCAAGGACTTCGGCGTCCGCTACGAACTGGGCGTGGACGGGATCGCGGTCGCGCTGATCGCGCTCACCGCGGTGCTCATCCCCTTCATCATCCTGGCGGGCTGGCATGACGCCGATCCGCTGGAAGGCGCCCGCCCCAACCGCCGCTGGCGGCCGACCCAGGGCTTCTTCGCGCTGATCCTGATGGTCGAGGCGATGGTGGTGATCTCCTTCGAGGCCACCGACGTCTTCCTCTTCTACATCTTCTTCGAGGCCATGCTGATCCCGATGTACTTCCTCATCGGGGGCTTCGGGGACCGGGCCGGGGGCCGCTCCGAGGAGGAGACGGCCACTCAGCGCTCGTACGCCGCGGTGAAGTTCCTGCTCTACAACCTGGCGGGCGGGCTGATCATGCTCGCCGCGGTGGTCGGTCTGTACGCGGTCACCGCCGACCAGCTCGGCACCGGCACCTTCTCGCTGCAGGAGATCGTCCAGGCGCGGACGGGCGGCCATCTCGACATGGCGACCAGCACCGAGCGGCTGCTGTTCCTCGGCTTCTTCTTCGCCTTCGCGGTGAAGGCGCCGCTGTGGCCGCTGCACACCTGGCTGCCCAACGCGATGGGGGAGTCCACCGCCCCGGTCGCCGTGCTGATCACCGCGGTGGTCGACAAGGTCGGCACCTTCGCGATGCTCCGCTTCTGCCTCCAGCTCTTCCCGGAGGCCAGCAAGTGGGCCACCCCGGCGATCCTGATCCTGGCGCTCATCAGCATCATCTACGGCGCGCTGCTGGCGATCGGCCAGCGGGACATCAAGCGGCTGATCGCCTATGCCTCGATCTCCCACTTCGGCTTCATCATCCTGGGCATCTTCGCGATGACCACCCAGGGCCAGGGCGGCGCCACCCTCTACATGGTCAATCACGGGGTCTCCACGGCCGCGCTGATGCTGGTGGCCGGGTTCCTGATCACCCGGCGCGGTTCGCGGCTCATCGCCGACTACGGCGGGGTGCAGAAGGTGGCGCCGGTGCTCGCCGGGACCTTCCTGATCGGCGGGCTCGCCACTCTCTCGCTGCCCGGGCTCGCGCCGTTCATCAGCGAATTCCTGGTCCTGGTCGGCACGTTCAGCCGCTACCCGGTGTTCGGCGTGATCGCGACCGTCGGAATAGTGCTGGCGGCGCTCTACGTCCTGATCCTCTACCAACGCACCATGACCGGTCCGGTGAAGGACGAGGTGCGGTCCATGCCGGATCTGCGGGTGCGTGAGCTGGTCGTCGTGGCCCCGCTCATCGCCCTGCTGATCTTCCTCGGGGTCTATCCCAAGCCGCTGGCCGACATCGTCAATCCGGCGGTCGACCACACGATGTCCGTGGTGGACAAGAAGGATCCCAAGCCCGATCATCCCGTGACCGACGCGGGCTGGTTCAGCTACAGCCCGAAGTCCGAGGGCGCCAGCCATGGCGGTGCTCAGCACGAGGGTGCTCACCACAACGGTGCCCACCACGACGGTGCTTCTGGAGGTGCCAAGTGACCCACGCGGCCACTGTCCACAGCCTGTGGACAACAGCGGCGGCGGCGCCCGACAAGATCCCGTCGCCCCATGTCGAGTACGGACAGCTGTCGCCCACGCTGATCGTCCTCGGCGCCGCGATCGTCGGCGTCCTGGTCGAGGCGTTCATTCCGCGCCGCCAGCGGTACGTGGCGCAGCTGTTCGTCTCCGTGGTCGCCCTGGCCGCGGCCTTCGCCGCCGTGATCGGCCTCGCCGCCGGGGGCTACGGCACCAGCAAGGCCCGTGTCGCGGCCATGGGCGCGATCGCGGTCGACGGACCGGCGCTCTTCCTGCAGGGGACCATCCTCCTGGTGGCGCTGGTGGCGGTGTTCACCTTCGCCGAGCGGCGGCTGGATCCGGTGGTGCACGGCAACCGCGTCGACTCCTTCGCGGCCCAGGCCGCCGCCGTGCCCGGCGGCGACGCCGAAAAGGCCGCCGTCAAGGCGGGGTTCACCACCACCGAGGTCTTTCCGCTGGTCCTCTTCGCGGTCGGCGGCATGCTGGTCTTCCCGTCCGCCAACGATCTGCTGACGCTCTTCGTGGCGCTGGAGGTCTTCTCCCTGCCGCTGTACATCCTGTGCGCGCTGGCCCGGCGCCAGCGCACGTTGTCGCAGGAGGCCGCGGTCAAGTACTTCCTGCTCGGCGCCTTCTCCTCGGCGTTCCTGCTCTTCGGCATCGCCCTGCTGTACGGCTATGCGGGCACGGTCTCCTACTCCGGGATCGCGGACGTCGTCGACGGCCAGGTCAGGAACGTCACCCCCGCGCTCGCCGGGACCATGGGCAATGACGCACTGCTGCTGATCGGCGGCGCGATGGTACTGATGGGGCTGCTGTTCAAGATCGGCGCCGTGCCGTTCCACATGTGGACCCCCGACGTCTACCAGGGCGCCCCGACCCCGGTGACCGGCTTCATGGCGGCGGCCACCAAGGTCGCGGCCTTCGGCGCGCTGCTGCGGCTGCTGTACGTCGTGCTGCCGGGGCTGCGCTGGGACTGGCGGCCGGTGATGTGGGGCGTCGCCATCGTCACCATGCTGGGCGGCGCGATCGTGGCCGTCACCCAGACCGATGTGAAGCGGCTGCTGGCGTACTCCTCGATCGCCCACGCCGGGTTCATCCTGGCCGGTGTCATCGCCACCACGCCCGACGGCATCTCCTCCGTCCTCTTCTACCTCGCCGCGTACTCCTTCGTGACCCTCGGCGCCTTCGCGGTGGTCACCCTGGTACGGGACGCGGGCGGAGAGGCCACCCACCTGTCCAAGTGGGCCGGTCTCGGCCGCCGTTCACCCCTGGTGGCCGCCGTCTTCGCTGTCTTCCTGCTGGCCTTTGCCGGTATCCCGCTGACCAGCGGCTTCGCCGGGAAGTTCGCGGTCTTCAAGGCGGCGGCCGACGGTGGGGCGGGCCCGCTGGTGGTGATCGGTGTGATCTCCTCGGCGATCGCCGCGTTCTTCTACATCCGGGTGATCGTGCTGATGTTCTTCAGCGAGCCGCGCACGGACGGTCCGTCCGTGGCCGTGCCGAGCCCGCTGACCTCGTCGGCCATCGCGATCGGCGTAGCGGTCACACTGGTCCTCGGCGTCGCCCCGCAGTACTTCCTGGACCTGGCGAGCCAGGCGGGAGTCTTCGTCCGCTAACCATCCCCCTACGCGGCTCCACCGCACATCAGGGGGCTTCGCCCCCTGACCCCCGGCCGGGCGTGGACACCAAACCGGTGCCCGCGCCCGGCCGGAGCCAATTCCCCCGCCCCTCCCCGAAACCAGGGGCTGCGCCCCTGGACCTCGCCCTGGCTCGGAGTTCGGTAGGGACACCGTGATTGTGGGGCAGGGTGCGCGGGTTCCGGGGCGGGTGGCGTCATTCCAGCCCCTCCGGCGATTGAGGAGCGGGGTCCGGGGCGGAGCCCGGCGGGGGCAGGGGTGGAGCCCCCTGGTTCGGGAAGGGGCGGGGTGGGGCAAGCCCGCCGCAGGCGCCGACGCGAGACCGTCGCCCTGTGCGCCAGACCCTAGGCCCTCGCCCTGGCCGCGTACGCCCGGACATCCGCATCCGGATCGGAGCGAACCAAGGACAGCGCCTCCCGAGCCCCCAACTCCCGCTCCGCCAACGGCAACAGCGCCAGTACCGCCGCCTTACGGACATCGGCGTGCGGATCCCCCAGCGCACCCCGCAGCGCCGGAACCCCAACCCCCGTCGCCGCCCCAGAGAGCGCCGTCGCCGCCCCCTTGCGCACCTGCCACGCGGCATCCCCCAGCCCCGCCACCGCCTCGGCGTCCAGCGGTGCCGGGCACCCGGCCGAGGCCAGGGCCTCCAGGGCGGCGGCCCGGACGAGGACGTCCGGGTCCCGCAGCAGCGGGGCGAGCAGCCGCCGGGCGTCCGCCTCCCGGCCGCCGGGCGCCAGGGTTCCCAGGGCCCCCGCCGTCGCCACCCTCACCTCGCGCGACGCGTCCACCGCTCCCGGCTCCAGCGCGGTGAGCGCGTCCACCGACACCAGCCCCCGCACGGCCTGGATACGGACCCCGACCGCCGCGTCCGCCAGCGCCCGCGCGAACAGTTCGGCGTCGCCGATGCCCAGCGCACGCAGGACGTCCAGCGCCGCGGCCCGCACCACCGGATCGCCCGCGTTCAGCCCGTGGACCAGGGGTTCGCGCAGAGCGGGTTCCGGGGGCAGCACCTCGACCAGCTCGCGCAGCGAGGCCGCGGCGTCGGCGCGTACGCCCGCGTCCGCGTCGGCCAGGGCGACCGCGAGGGCCGGACCGGTGCCCGGCGGCGCGGTCTCGGTCAGGGCGGCGACGGCGGCCCGGCGCACCGCGGGGTCGGGGTCGGCCAGATAGGGCCGCAGCGCGGCTAGTTCGGGCTGCTCCTCGGCGAGGGCGAGCAGTTCGAGGATGCGCGGTGAGGCGGCGCTGTGGGCCGTACGGGCGGCCGAGGCGTCCATGACCTCCTTACGGCTTTCATCGGCCTTACGGACATCGCCTTCCTTACGGCTCTCATCCGTTCGTCCCGCCCCCGCCCGCGGCGCGTTCTCACGCGGCCCGGCCGTCGCCACCTGCTCCGGCCGCACCTCGCCGAGGGCGCGGGACGTCCCGCCCGTGGGCGCGTACTCCGCCACCGGGACGAGATACGGGGCGACGGGACGCGCGGTGAACTCCATAGCCCCGGACGCCGACTTGCGCAGATCCAGATGGTGGAGCCAGAGCTTGTCATCACGCAGCGGATGGTCGGTCCGCTCGTGGTAGAGCCCCCACCGGCTCTCCGTCCTGGCCAGCGAGGAGCGCGCGGCCATCTCCGCGCAGTCGCGGATGAAGCTCACCTCGGCGCAGCGCATCAGCTCATGCGGCGTATGGGCGCCCATCCCGGCGATGTCCCCGCGCATCCGCTCGAACGCCTCGATGGCGAGCGACAGCCGGGCGCCGCTCTTGGGCGGCGCCACGTAGTCGTTGACCAGGCGCCGGAGCTTGTACTCGACCTGCGGCTGCGGCGGGCCCCCGGGGTTCCGCAGCGGGGCGTAGATCAGCTCATGCGCCTCGGCGAGCTGATCCGGGGGCAGTTCGCCCCGGTACGCCGTCCGGCGGGAGGCGTCCTCGCCCGCCAGATCGCCGAAGACAAAGGCGCCGATCATGTAGTTGTGCGGTACGCAGGCCAGGTCACCGGCCGCGTACAGCCCGGGAACGGTGGTCCTGGCGTGGTCGTCCACCCGTACTCCCGAGGCCGAGTGGCCGCCGCACAGCCCGATCTCGGAGATGTGCATCTCCACGTCATGGGTGCGGTAGTCATGGCCGCGCCCCGCGTGAAAGGTGGCGCGGGTGGGGCGTTCGGTGGAGTGCAGGATGGACTCCAGCGCGGCCACCGACTCCTCCGGCAGATGGCTGAGCTTGAGGTAGACGGGGCCGCGCTCGCTCGCCACCTCCGCCGCGAACTCCGACATCATCTGCCCCGACCAGTAGTCGGAGTCGACGAACCGCTCACCGTGCCGGTTGACCTGGTAGCCGCCGAAGGGATTGGCGACATAGGCGCAGGCAGGGCCGTTGTAGTCCTTGATCAGCGGATTGATCTGGAAGCATTCGATCCCGGTCAGCTCGGCGCCCGCGTGATACGCCATGGCATAGCCGTCGCCCGCGTTGGTGGGGTTCTCGTACGTTCCGTAGAGATAGCCGCTCGCGGGCAGGCCGAGCCGCCCGCAGGCGCCGGTGGCCAGGATCACCGCCCCGGCGCGCACGGTGACGAACCGGCCGGTGCGGGTGTGGAATCCGGCGGCGCCGACGGCCCGGCCGCCCGCGGTGAGCACCCGGACCGGCATCACCCGGTTCTCGACGCGGATGCGCTCACGCATCTCACGCCGCCGCAACTGCCGGTACAGGACCTTCTTGACGTCCTTGCCCTCGGGCATCGGCAGGACGTACGAGCCGGAGCGGTGCACCTGGCGGACCGCGTACTGGCCGTGCTCGTCCTTCTCGAACTTCACGCCGTACCGCTCCAGCCGCTGGACCATGGCGAAGCCTCGGGTGGCGGTCTGGCGCACGGTGGACTGGTCGACGATGCCGTCGTTGGCGCGGGTGATCTCGGCCACGTAGTCATCGGGTTCGGCCCGGCCGGGGATGACGGCGTTGTTGACGCCGTCCATGCCCATGGCGAGCGCGCCCGAGTGACGGACGTGCGCCTTTTCGAGGAGGAGGACGGAGGAGCCGTGCTCGGCGGCGGTGAGCGCCGCCATGGTCCCGGCCGTGCCGCCGCCGATGACGAGGACGTCGCAGGTCAGCTCCTCGGCCGTGATGAGGGCGGGGATCTCCACGGCCGCGGCGTCCGCCCGGTTCTCCGGAGGCTCCCCGTCCGCTCCGTCCGCCCCGTTCTCCGGGTGCTCCATGTGCGACGCACGCTCCCTGTTGTTCACGCCAGTTGGGCCTTTCACATGCCGAGGGATTCGAGGACCTGACGGCGCAGCGCGACCGTCGCCGCGGCGTCGTGGGCGGCGCGCTCGCGCGGATGCGGGATGTCCAGCACCCGGCCGCCGCCCTGCGCGCCGCCGCCCAGCAGCACCACCCGGTCGCCGAGGAACAGCGCCTCGTCCACGTCATGGGTGACGAAGACGACGGTGGCGCGGGTGCCCCGGAGCACTTCGACCAGCAGCCCCTGCATCCCGGCGCGGGTCTGTGCGTCGAGCGCGCCGAACGGCTCGTCCATCAGGACGGCGCGCGGCTCGCCGACGAGCGCCCGGGCGAGCTGGGCGCGCTGCCGCTGGCCGCCCGAGACCCGGTGCGGCAGCCGCCCGCTGTGTTCGGCGAGCCCGACGCGCTCCAGCCACACCTCGGCCCGGCCGCGGCGCTCCGCACGCGGTACGCCCCTTATGGCGAGCGGGAGTTCGACGTTGGCGCGGAGGGTGCGCCAGGGCAGCAGCGCGTCCTCCTGGAAGATCAGCGCCCGGTCGGCGTGCGGCCGGGTGATCGGGGCGCCGTCCTGGCTGACGCGCCCGCCGAGGGGCGGCAGCAGCCCGGCGAGGGTGCGCAGCAGGGTGGATTTGCCGCATCCGGACGGGCCGACGACCGTAAGGATGTCACCGGACGTGACCTCCAGGTCGAGACCGTGGAGGACGGGTGCGCCGGGGCGGCCGAGTGCGGCGTCCTCCAGGCGCAGTCGTACGCCCGGCGGGGCGGCTTCGGCGACCGGCGCGGCCGGGGTGGTGGTGACGTCGGATGTGCTCATGGGGCGACCGCCTCCTTGCGTACGGGCGCCGACCTGCCCGTGGCCCCCGACCGGCCTGTGGTCGCCGTACGGCCCGTGGTCGCCGCACGGCCCGTGGTCTCCGTACGGGGTAGCCATTGGGTCAGCCGCCGTCCGGCCAGCTCGACCGCCGTGGAGGTGAGCCAGCCGAGCACGCCGATCGTGGTCATGCCGACGAAGACGCCCGGATAGTCGACGATCGTGTAGTCCTGCCAGGTGCGGTAGCCGACCCCGTAGGCGCCCGAGATCATCTCGGCGGAGATCACACAGATCCACGAGACGCCGATGCCGACGGAGAGCCCGCCGAGGATCCCGGGCAGCGCCCCCGGCAGGACGACGGACACCAGGACGCGTCCGCGTCCGCCGCCCATGGTCAGCACCGCCTCCTCCCAGACGGGGGCCAGCGCGCGGACCGCGTGCCGGGTGCTCACCATGACCGGGAAGAAGGCGGCGGTGAAGGTGATGAAGACGATCCCCTGCTCATTGCTGGGGAACATCAGGATCGCCACCGGCACCAGCGCGATGGCCGGGATCGGGCGGCACACCTCGAGGACGGGGCCGAGCAGATCGGAGACGAGGGGCGAGCGGGCGATGGCGGTGCCGACCGATACGCCCAGGACGGCGGCCAGCGCGAATCCGGTGAGGATGCGGCTGAGGGAGTCGGTCAGGTCCTGCCAGTAGGCGCCGGTGCCGAGTCGGTCGGCGAACTCCCGGACCACATCGGTGGCGGACGGGAACTGCGCGAAACGCAGCCATAGGTTGACGTCGAGTGCGGTGAGCAACTGCCACAGGCCGAGCGCGGCCAGCAGCGAACCGGCGCGCAGGGTGTAGCGGGCCCAGGGGCGGCGCAGAAGCGGCCGGGGCGCGGCGGCCGGGCCGCCGGGGGCCTCCGGGGCCGGGCGGGGCCGTACGGTCGGAGCGGGCGCGTTCATCGGGCCGCCGCCAGGGCCGCGGGGTAGCTGAGGGTACGGGCGCCGGGGTGATCCGCGATCCAGGTGCGGGCGTTGTCCGGGGTGACGAACGCCCGCAGCTCGTGGCCGTCGCGGACCCAGACCGCCCGGTCCGCGAACCACCGGGTGCCGGTGGCCGCGTCGGGCACATAGGCCGCCCGGACGCGGTCGCGGTGGCTTCGGGCGAAGCGCAGCAGCTCGGTGGGGGTGGCGAAGGTGCGGAGCCGGTTCTCGCCCTTGAGCCAGAGCTGGTTCGGGGAGGCGGGCGGGGTGGCGCGCAGCGCCTTGGCATAGGCGTCCGCGCTTCCGTACGCCCGTTTGAGATAGCGGTCGTCGACAAAGGACGACACGTCGACCGGGCCGACCAGTTTGGCGTCCCGCAGCACCGGCACGTCCTTCTTGAGCGCGGCGGTCAGCCGCGGCTTGAGGGTGGGGTCGAAGGTCGCGATGCCGCCGGTGCCGTTGTAGAGATAGACCACTTCGGGCGGCAGCCCGGTCGCGGTGGCGACCTTACGGGCGGCGTCGAGCGGATGGGCGCGCAGATGGCGGGTGGCGTCGAGCTGGGCGGCGAGGAACGCCTGGACGACGGCCGGGCGCTCGTCGGCGAACGCCTTGCGGGTGGCGACCCCGTGGAAGGTGGGGAGGTTCAGCCGGGCGCCGTCGTACAGCGCCCTGGCCTTGCCCTGGAAGGCGAGCAGCCCCGGCCAGGCCACGAACTGCGAGAGCGCGTCCGCGCTGCCCGCCTCGAGGGCCGAGGCGCCCACGGCGGGCTGCTGGTTGAGCTTGTGGACGCCGCTCTCGGGGTCGATGCCCGCCCGCTGTAGGGCGCGCACGAGTGTGCCGTCCGCGGCTGAGCCGACGCTCGTGGAGACGTTCTTTCCGCGCAGCCCGGACAGGGCACGCAGGGAGGAACCGGGCGCGGTGAGCACCGTATTGAGGCCGCCGCGCAGGTTGTAGCCGGTGACGGAGACCAGACGGGTCGGCGCGTTGAGCTGGGTGCCGCGGCCGGAGTTGATCAGGAGCGGGAAGTCGCCCATCGAGCCGATGTCGACCTTGCCGGCGACCATCTGGGCGGTGATGGGCGCTCCGGTGGCGTAGTCCTCCCACTTCACCTTGTACGTATGTCCGTCGCGGCGGCCGAGGGCCCGCAGCTCGTGTTCGAAGGCGCCGAGGGAGCGCAGCAGGGTGCCCGCGGTCACGGTGTTGATGGTCTTGGACTGGTAGCCGACGGTGACGGTCACGGTCTTGCCGTCCGCGTCCGCGTCGCCGCCGCAGCCGGTGAGGGACAGCAGCAGGGCGCCGGCGGCGAGGGCCGACGGAAGGGTCGTGCGCTGCATCGAGGGGCCTTTCACCTCAGGAGATAGGGCATGTTGACCGTGACCGCGCCGGTGGGACAGCGGGCGGCGCACGGGCCGCAGTACCAGCACTCGTCGACGTGCATGTACGCCTTACCGCTGTCGGGGTGGATCGCGAGGGAGTCGAGGGGGCACATGTCCACGCACAGGGTGCAGCCGTCGATGCACTTGGACTCGTCGATCGTCACCGGCACATCGGCACGCTGGGGCGCAAGAGGCATGGCGGTCTCCAGGGAAGGGCGTGAAGGGGCGGAGGGTGTGGTGTGGGCGGGTCTCAGGCGGTGCGGCGCAACTGGCCGCTCATGGTGATCCGGTCACCGCGGAACCGGATGAACTCCAGGTCCACCGGGCGTCCGTCGCACAGATGGGTGAGCCGCTCCAGCATCAGGACCGCCGCACCGCGCGGGGCCTGCAGAACGGCGGCCGAGTGGGCGTCGGCGTTGACGGCCTCGAGGGTGATCTCGGCGGTGCCCAGGGGCCGTCCGGTGATCTTCTCGATCAGCCGGAAGACATCGGTGTTCTCCAGGTCGGCGCCGACGAGGTCGGTGCCGATGTCCATCGGGAGGTAGGTGAGGTCGAGGGAGAGCGGGAGTCCGCCGAGCCGGCGCAGCCGCTCGACGTAGAGGACATCGGAACGGGCCGGGACGCCCAGCCGGTCCGCGACCAGGGCGGGCGCGGGGACCGGGCCGACGGTGCGCACCTCATTGGTGACCCGGCCGTGCTCGTGAAGGGTCTCGGCCAGGCCCATCAGCCGTTCCAGGCCGTGCGGGTACTTCTCCGCGACCACGACCGTGCCCACCCCGGGCTGCCGCTCCACCAGGCGCTCGGAGCGCAGCAGGTCGAGCGCCTGGCGCACGGTGTTGCGGGAGGCGCCGTAGTCCTGGCCGAGCGCGTCCTCCAGGGGGAGCACGCCCCCGGGGAAGCCGCCGGTGAGGACCTGGTGGCGGAGCAGATCGGCGAGTTGCCGTGCCCGGTCGGCACGGAGCCGGCGGCGGCGCGCGGCGGCGACCGGCGGGGCGTGCTCGCGGGGGCGTTCGGCTGGCATCGGCCGGCTCCGGGGGTGTGCTGGTCGGTGGGTCGTACCGGGACCATACCGACGGGGTCCGGCCGATGGTGTTGCCGAAGTGTTGCGCCACCTGGCGGTGGCATTCCCACCGCCTCTGCCTGCGGCTCCGTGTCCGCGGCGGCAAGATCTGCCACTGTGCGCGGCGGGCCCCCGGCGCGCGGGCGCGCCGGGGGCCCGGGGTGCCGGAGGGGGTTCGGCGCCGTGGCTCAGCCGGTAGGGAGGTCGGTCGGCAGATCGGTCGGGAGACCGGAGGGCAGCGATGACGGAAGGCCCGAGGGGAGGTCGCTCGGCGAGGTCGTCTTGACGAAGGTGTCGTTCTTGGCGAGCGCGTCCCAGTCGACCGTGAGGGTCTTGCCGTCCGCGCTCGCGGTGACCTTGCCCGCGCTGCGGTCGGTGTTGCCGTCGGCGCACTTGAGCATGAGCATCTTCCCGCCCATGTCGGCGTATTCACCGTTGCAGATGTGCTTGTCGGCCATCAGGACGGCCTTCTCGCCGCTGATGGACAGGATGACGGCCCCCTCACCGGCCTTCGCCACATAGGTGCCGGAGACCTTCGTGTCCGCGCCCCCCTCCGCCGGGGCGCTCGACGCGGAGGAGGGGTCCTTGGAGGTGTCCTTCTTGTCGTCGTCGCCACCGTCACTGCCGCATGCGGTCAGCAGCAGGGCGGCAGCCGCCGCCGTGCCGACGACGCTCACTGCCTTCTTCACGTGCTTCTCCTCGATCGTCCGGGATCGTCAGGGCAGGAGCACGACAAATTAGCAGCCGCGTCAGGGCGTGGCCGGAACGACCTGGCCGGTCACCTCGCCCAGGCCGATACGGGTCCCCCGCGGGCCCGGCGCCCAGGCCGTGATGGTCACCTCGTCGCCGTCCTCCAGGAAGGTACGGGTGCCGTCGGGGAGCCGCAGGGGGTCGCGGCCGCCCCAGGTCAGTTCGAGGAGAGAGCCGAGCTCGTCCGGGCGCGGACCGCTGACCGTGCCGGAGGCGAAGACGTCGCCGGTGCGCAGCGAGGCGCCGTTCACCGTGAGGTGGGCGAGCTGCTGGGCCGCGGTCCAGTACATGGCGGAGAAGGGCGGGCGGGAGATCGTGTGGCCGTTGAGGGCGACCTCCAGGCGCAGATCCAGCCCGCCGGGCTCGGCGGAGCTGTCGTCCAGGTACGGGAGGGGCGGGACGTCGCGGGCGGGCGGGCTGGTACGGGCCGCGGTGAGGGCGTCCAGCGGGGTGACCCATGCGGCGAGGGAGGTGGCGAAGGACTTGCCGAGGAAGGGTCCGAGCGGGCGGTACTCCCACGCCTGGATGTCGCGCGCGGACCAGTCGTTGAGCAGACAGACGCCGAAGACGTGGTCGTGGAACCCGGAGAGCGGCACCGGTGTATTCACAGTGGAAGGGGCGCCGACGACGAAGGCCACCTCCGCTTCGAAGTCGAGGCGCAGGGAGGGGCCGAAGACCGGAGTGGGGGAGGAAGCGTGTGGTGCGGAGGTATCGGCCGGGGGCAGATGCTGGCCCTGCGGGCGGACGATGGGCGTGCCCGAGACGAGGATGGTGCCGGCCCGGCCGTGATAGCCGATCGGCATGTGCTTCCAGTTGGGGGTGAGCGCATCGCCGCCGGGGCGGAAGATCCTGCCCGTGTTGGTGGCGTGGTGCTCGCTCGCATAGAAGTCGGCGTAGTCGGCCACCTCGAAGGGGAGGTGGAGCGCCACGGTGGGGAGGGGGTGCATCAGGGGTTCGATGGTCGAGCGGTGCGCCGGGTCGGTGAGCCAGTCGAGCACTTCGGCGCGCACGGCCTGCCAGACCGGGGGGCCCGCGGCCATCAGCGGGTTGAGGGTGTCGGCGCCCAGCTGCTCGGCGTGCGGAGAGGCGGTGGCGGCCGCGGCGGCGCCCATATCGAGCACATGGTTTCCGTAGCGCACCCCGATTTTCCGCAGATGAGGAGCGTGCGGCGCGGTGAAGACGCCATAGGGGAGGTTGTGGGGGCCGAAGGGGTCGCCTTCGGGCAGGTCCAGCGGGGATCGCTGCGGCATCGGGGCTGCCTCGCCTTCTCCTCGTCACTGTGGGACGCAGCACACCTTAAGGCGCGGGGAGTGCGGAGAAGGCCCGGGGCAATGCCGGTGGCCGGGCCCGGGCAATCCGGAAGATCGGAGACAAGAAGGATGAAAAGTGGGATGACACGGAGAATGACACGACGTCGGCTACTCCCTAAAGAGCTGGCAATGTCCGGAAAATCCTTGCTGGAGGCGGCGATTCCGAAGTAGCGTCCTTCATCAGGGTCACGCACAGTGGGGGGGCCACTGCGCTGCGGTGACCGAGGGGGACTCGTGGCGAGCAGTGCCGTGCCGTTCGCGCTGGACCGTTCCGTGCCCGCTCTTATCGTGAAGATCGGCCACTATCCGCTGCACCACGGTGGCGTCGGAGCCATTCGGTCCCTGGGGCGTCTCGGTGTCCCCATGTACGCGGTCACCGAGGACCGTTGGACCCCGGCGGCGCTCTCGCGCTATCTGAGGAGGGCCTTCGTCTGGCCGACCACCGGCGAGGAGCGGCCGGAGCGGCTGGTGGAGGGGCTGCTGCGGATCGGCCGTGCGATCGGTCGGCCGACGGTGCTGCTGCCCACCGACGAGGAGGCGGCGGTGCTGATCGCCGAGCACGCGGACCGGCTCGCCGGGGAGGGCCGCTTCCTCTTCCCGCGCACCGAGCCCGAGTTGCCCCGGCGGCTGGCGAGCAAGCGGGGGCTGCACGAGCTGTGCGTCAAGCACGGGGTGCCCACGCCCGAGAGCGCCTTCCCGGACACCTACGCCGATGTCAAGGCGTTCGCGGCCGGTGCCCGGTTCCCGGTGGTGGCCAAGAACCGGGAGGCGTTCGAGCGGCGGAAGAAGCCCGCGGTGGGCGGCACCACCCGGATCGGGGGCCCTCGGGAGCTGATGGAGCTGGCGCGGCGGTGGGGGCCGCGGCCGGGGGTGGTCCTGCAGGAGTATCTGCCGAGAGAGGAGGCCGAGGACTGGATCGTGCACGCGTACTTCGACGCCCGGAGCACACCGCTGGCCATGTTCACCGGGGTCAAGGTGCGGTCCTGGCCGCCGCACGCGGGCATGACGGCGTGTGCCTATGTGGTCGAGAACGAGGAACTGGCGCGGATGGCGGCCCGGTTCGTCCAGCGGATCGGCTTCAGCGGCACGGTCGATCTGGACTGGCGCTTTGACCGGCGTGACGGACGGTACAAGCTGCTGGACTTCAATCCGCGGATGGGCGCCCAGTTCCGGCTCTTCGAGAACGCGGCGCGGATCGATGTCGTACGAGCCCAGCATCTCGATCTGACCGGGCGCGCGGTGCCCGGGGCCGGGCAGCGGCCGGACCGGCGGTTCCTGGTCGAGAACATCGACCTGCCCGCGCTGCTCGCCTACCGCCGCAGCGGCTACACCACCCCGCACGCCCCGGCGCGGGCGAGCGGGACCGAGCTGGCCTGGGCCGCGCGGGACGACATGAGGCCGTTCTTCACCATGCTGGCCCGCTCGCTGCGGCCCGGTGCGGCACAGCTGTACCGGCTGTGGCGCGCCAAGTGAACGCGACACCTTGGGGGGATTCATGAACGATCCGGTAGCGGTCATCGGCGCCGGTCCATACGGTCTGTCGACCGCCGCGCACCTCCGCGCCCGCGGGCTGCCGGTCCGTGTCTTCGGGGAGCCGATGGTGAGCTGGCGGGAGCAGATGCCCGCGGGCATGCTGCTCAAGTCCACACCGGCCGCCTCGACCATCGACGCGCCGCAGCCGGGCCACACCCTGCTCGACTTCTGCCGTGCGACGGGCGGCCCGCGCTATGAGTCCGATTGGGACATCGTCCCCGTGGAGACCTTCGCGGCCTATGGGCTGTGGTTCCAGGAGCGGCTGGTGCCGGAGTTGGAGCGGGTCCGGGTGGTGGCGGTGGACCGGCGGGGCGGCCGGTTCGAGCTGAAGCTGGACTCGGGGGAGCAGTTCACCGCGCGGGCCGTCGTCGTCGCCAGCGGGCTCAGCGGGCTCGCCCACCTCCCCCGGGAGCTGGCCGCCGCCGTACCGGGCGGACCCGCTCCGGGCGGCCCCGTCTCCCACAGTTCGCACCATCGCGACCTGGGCCGCTTCCGGGGGCGTGAGGTGGTGGTCGTGGGGGCCGGGCAGTCGGCGCTGGAGAGTGCGGTGCTGCTGGCCGAGGCGGGCGCCGCCGCGGTGCGGGTGGTGGCCCGCGGGCCGCGCGCGGTCGCCTTCGGCACCCCGCCGGACCGGCAGCCCAGGCTGCGGCCCGAGTCGCCGTTCGGCCGCGCCTGGTCGCTGTACGCGCTGTCGTACCACGCCGTGGGCTTCCGGCGGCTGCCCGCACCGGCCCGGGAGTATCTGGTGCGCAGGGTGCTGGGGCCCAAGGGGGCGTGGTGGCTGCGGGACCGGTTCGCCGGGCGGGTGCGGGTCACCCAGGGGCGGCGGATCAGCCGGGTCACGGTGGGGGACGACGGCCGGCCGGTGCTCACCCTGCGCGGGGACGGCCGGGTCGGTGAGCTGGCCGCCGACCATGTGATGGCCGCGACGGGCTATCGGATGAGCGTCGCGGCGCTGGACTTCCTCGGGCCCGGGCTCCGCTCCGAGCTGGTCACCGGAGCCGGCGGACCCCGGCTCGACGCCGGTTACGGCTCCTCGGTCCCGGGGCTGTACTTCACCGGGCTGCCCGCGGCGGCGAGTTTCGGCCCGGTGATGCGATTCGTCTGCGGTACGGAGTACGCGTCGCCGCGGTTGGCGAAGGCGGTGGCAGCCATGCACGGATAAGCGACCGTCACCCACGGCCACCGGCCACCGGCCGCCCCGGTCACGGCCACCGGTCCCCCTCTTTACGGCCGGTCCGGCGGCCGTAAAGAGGGGGACCGGTGGGCCCTCCGGCGATTCGGTCGGCCGAACCCTCCGGCGGTTCGGCTGACCGGCCGGGTGGCGGCGGGGCATGAATGATCTGCTGCGATCGCGGTACTGCGATGTGAAGCGGTCGGTTCGGGAGAGAACGGTGAGAGGCGCACAAGGCGGGAAGGCGCCCACAGTGATCGATACCCGACCGGATACGCTGCCTGTTGGTGGAGGCAGCGACACATCGACATTCGCGTCATTCGTAGGCAGACAGGAGTACCCCGTGAGCTTCGTCGGGCCCTTGGGGCTGAGCGTGCGGGACCGGACTCTGGAAGCCGACACCCAGGCCGGGCTGACGGCGGTCGAAGAGGGGCTGCTGGAGGCCACCAAGAGCGATGTGCCCTTCATCACGGAGGCCGCCCAGCATCTGGTGCGGGCCGGGGGGAAGCGGTTCCGGCCCCTGCTGGTGCTGCTGGCGGCGCAGTTCGGCGACCCCCACGCGCCCGGAGTGGTGCCCTCGGCGGTGGTCGTCGAGCTCACCCATCTGGCGACGCTGTACCACGACGATGTGATGGACGAGGCGGAGGTGCGGCGCGGCGTCTCCAGCGCCAACGCCCGCTGGGGCAACTCGGTGGCCGTCCTCACCGGCGACTTCCTCTTCGCCCGGGCCTCGCACATCCTGGCCGACCTCGGACCCGAGGCGGTGCGGATCCAGGCCGAGGCGTTCGAGCGGCTGGTCACCGGTCAGATCCTGGAGACGGCCGGCCCCCGCGATGGCCGCGACCCCGTCGAGCACTACCTGGACGTGCTGGCCGGTAAGACGGGCTCGCTGATCGCCGTCTCCGGCCGGTTCGGCGCGATGATGTCGGGCGCCGACGAGAGCATCGTCAGCATCCTCACCCAGTACGGCGAGCGGCTCGGCATGGCCTTTCAGCTCGCCGACGACGTGCTGGACATCGCCAGCGACAGCCATGAGTCCGGCAAGACCCCCGGCACCGATCTGCGCGAGGGCGTGGCCACCCTGCCCGTGCTCTATGTGCGGGAGCAGGCTGCGGCGACCGGTTCCGCCGAGGACCGTGAGCTGTGCGAACTGCTCGCGGGCGATCTCACCGATGACGCGCGCCATGCCGAGGTGCTGCGGCGGCTGCGCGCCCATCCGGCGCTGGAGCGGGCCCGCCGGGTCACGGTCCGCTATGCGGCGGAGGCCCGTTCGATGCTGGCGCCGCTGCCCGAGGGCCCGGCGAAGAAGGCCCTCGAGGGGCTGTGCGACGCGGTGGTCCACCGAGCGGGCTGACGCCCGCCCCGGCCCCCCGGCCCTGCCCTGCGGGGCCTCGGCCCCGCCTCGGCTCCGGTGGCGGGCCGGGCCTCCCGGGAGTCGGCCCTGAGTCTTGGGGTACGCGGCCCCTGACTCCCGGTGGAGCGGCGTCATACCCGAGCAGTACGCCGAGGTGATCCTGCGGGCTGACGCGCCTCGTCAAACGATTTGGTGGGATGAAAAGACCACCACATGGCGGGATCGGGTGACAATGGCTCGAGAGGTGGACGAGTGCAAGCTGACGAACCGCCGCCGACGACGGAGGTAGAGCACACATGGCACGGATCCGACCGACACAGGTCGCCGACGACGGCTTCTGGGATGAAGAACGGCCAGCACGGGGGAAGAAGGCCGCCCGGTACGCCGCTCCGGTCGCCGTCGCGGGCATCGCGGCGGCGACCATAGGACTGGTCCCGGCGCTCGCCAGCACCGGCGACCCCGATCTGCCGAAGATCTCGGCGCAAGAGCTGATCAGCAAGATGGCGGCATCGGACGCCCAGCAGATGTCCGGTTCGGTGAAGATCACCACCGATCTGGGCATCCCCTCGCTCCCCGGCGGCGGCTCCCTCGCCGACCTCGGCGGTGAGCGCAGCGGCGACGCGTCCGCCGCGCCCGAGTCCAAGCTGATGGAGCTGATCTCCGGCTCCCACACCCTGCGGGTGGCCACCGACGGCCCCGACAAGCAGCGGGTGTCGATCGTCGAGAACGCCGCCGAGTACAGCATGATCCACAACGGCGAGGAGGTCTGGGCGTACGACAGCGGGAGCAATTCCGCCTACCACGCCACCGCCCCCAAGGACGCGAAGGCCAAGGGCGACCACCGGCAGGAGGTGCCGAAGGACCTGCGGGACGCCACGCCCCAGAAGATCGCCAAGACGGTGCTCTCCTCCGTGGACGACACCACCGATGTGAGCGTCGACGGCACCTCCAGGGTCGCCGGGCGGGACGCCTACGACCTGCTGATCAAGCCCAAGCAGAACAGCGACTCCACGATCGGTTCCGTCCGTATCGCGGTGGACGCGGAGAACGGTGTCCCGCTGAAGTTCACGCTCTCCCCGAAGAGCGGCGGCAAGGCGATCATCGACGTGGGCTTCACCAAGGTGGACTTCGGCAAGCCCAAGGCGGCCACCTTCGACTTCCACCCGCCCAAGGGTGCCAAGGTCACCGAGGAGCCCAAGGCCGACCGTAAGGACGCCCCGAAGGACTTCGGCGGCAAGGACTTCACGGACGCCCAGGGCGCCCTGTCCGGGCTGAAGGTCGTCGGAGACGGCTGGGACAAGGTCGCCCGGCTCGACACCCCCGGCGGCGCCGCGGCGCCCGGCGGCGACAACGGCCCGGGCGTGGCCTCCGGCCTCCTCGGCGGCTTCGGCAAGGAGGTCAAGGGGAAGTTCGGCTCCGGCACCGTGGTCAGCACCCGGCTGGTGAACGCGCTGCTCACCGACGACGGCAAGGTGTTCGTCGGCGCGGTCGACAAGGACGCCCTGGTCAAGGCCGCCAACGCGGCCAAGTGAGCCCACCGGGCGGATAACGCGCGGTGACGGACGGCGCAGGGTGCGTTGACGCCGCAGGGGTGCGTTGACGACGCGGAACGCGCGGTGACGACGCAGAACGAAGGGGAGCCCGTGGAGCAGCGGTCCACCGAGGGGGATGACGCCGCGGTGGAGACCCGCGGGCTCACCAAGCGTTATCGGGGCGGGCAGCTCGCGGTCGACGCGCTGGAGCTGTCCGTGCCGCGGGGCAGTGTCTTCGGCTTCCTCGGGCCCAATGGCTCGGGGAAGACGACGACCATCCGCATGCTCATGGGCCTGATCGAGCCCACCTCGGGCAGGGCGAGACTGCTCGGCGAGCCGATGCCGCGCGCCGCCCGGAGCGTGCTGCCCAGGGTGGGGGCCCTCATCGAGGGCCCCGCCCTGTACCCCTTTCTGACCGGCCGCGACAATCTGCTGCGTTACGACGCGGCCGACCCCACCGCCGACCCCCGCACCCGCGCCCCCCGCGTGGCGGCCGCCCTGGACCGGGTCGGGCTGGCCGCCGCGGCCGGGAAGAAGGCCCGGGCGTACTCGCTCGGCATGAAGCAGCGCCTGGGCCTGGCCGCCGCGCTGCTCCAGCCGCGTGAGCTGCTGGTGCTGGACGAGCCGACCAATGGCCTCGATCCGCAGGGCATGCGCGAGATCCGCGCCCTGGTGCGTGAGCTGGCCGAGGAGGGCACCACCGTCTTCCTCTCCTCCCATCTCCTCGATGAGATCGAACAGGTGTGCACCCACGCCGCCGTGATGGCCCAGGGCCGTCTGATCGCCCAGGGCACGGTGGCCGAGCTGGCGGCGGGCAGCCGCGGCCGACTGGCCGTCACCACCCCGGACCCGGTGGACGCGGTCCGGGTGCTCAAGGAGCACGGGGTGACGGATCTGGTGGTCCTGGACGAGCGCGTCTCCGGCGAGCTGCCGTTGCCCGGCGCCGCTGTGGACGACCCACCGCTTGAGCTGGCCGATCTCAATGCCGCCCTCGTACGCGCCGGGGTGCGGGTCAGGGCCTTCGGGGCCGAACGCGCCTCGCTCGAGGACGCCTTTGTCGCGCTGACCGGAGAGGGCTTCGATGTCGCGGGCTGAAGAAACGGAGGCGCCCGACACCGGCGTACCGGAGACGGCCGACACCGGCGTTCCCGCCGAGAAGGCCGCGCGCCCGCCCCGCGCCAACCCCCTGTGGGCCCTGGCGCTCTTCCGCTCCGAGCTGACCATCACCCTCCGCCGCTGGCGGACCCTGGCCCTGCTCGGGGTGCTCGCGCTGATCCCGATCCTCATCGGCATCGCCGTGAGGATCGAGACCAGCGACGGCGGCGGCTTCGGCGGCGGCCGTGGGGGAGAGGGGTCGGGCCCCGCCTTCTTCCCGCAGATCACCAACAACGGGATCTTCCTGGTCTTCGCGTCGCTGGCGGCGACGCTGCCGGTCTTCCTGCCGATGGTGATCGGCGTGATCGCCGGTGACGCCATCGCCGGTGAGGCGGGCTCAGGGACGCTGCGCTATCTGCTGGTCGCCCCCGCCGGGCGGACCCGTCTGCTGCTGGCCAAATTCACCACCACCATGGCCTTCTGCCTGATCGCGACCCTGGTGGTGGCCCTCTCGAGCCTGGTGACGGGGGCGCTGCTGTTCCCGCTCGGCGATGTCACGCTGATCTCGGGCATCACCGTCTCGTTCGAGGAGGCGCTGCTCCGGGCGCTCGGCGTGGCGGCCCTGGTGGCCCTGTCGCTGGTGGGGATCGCCACGGTGGGGCTGTTCATCTCCACCCTCACCAACAGCGGGATCGCGGCCATGGCCACGACCGTGGGGCTGGTGATCACCGCGCAGATCCTCGACACCATCCCGCAGCTGCACGCGATCCACCCGTATCTCTTCCCGCACTTCTGGCTCAGCTTCGCCGATCTCCTCCGCGAGCCGGTCTACTGGGACGAGCTGGTCAAGAACCTGGGGCTGCAGGGGCTGTACGTGGCCGTGTTCGGCTCGGCGGCCTGGGCCCGGTTCACCGCGAAGGACATCACGGCCTGAGGCTCGGGCCGCGCGGCGGAGCCGAACACGGCACGTCGTCATCCGTCCGGGGTCAGGCGCCGCCGAGCGTCCAGACCGCGTAGGCGATGGCGTCGCTGTTGCGGTCCAGGGCGGTGTCGTCGATGTTGGCCGAGGTGTCGCAGGAGCGGTGGTAGCAGCTGTCGAACGCCTGGCCGGAGGTGCCGCCCCACTTCTGGGCCTGGGCGGCGGTCTTGGTGTAGTCGGCGCCGCTGAAGAGACCGCCCACCGGGATGCCCCTGTTCTTGAACGGCGCGTGGTCGGAGCGGCCGTCGCCCTCGGTCTCGATCTCGGTGGGCACGCCCTTGGCGGAGAAGAACGCCTTGAAGACCGACTCGATCCCGGGGTCGTCGTCGTACACGAAGTAGCCGGGGTTGGGCGAGCCGATCATGTCGAAGTTGAGATAGCCGTCGATCTTCGCCCGTTCGGATGAGGGCAGGTTGTTGATGTAGTAGGTGGAGCCGACCATCCCCCGCTCCTCGGCGCCCCACCAGGCGAACCGCAGATGCTTGGTGGGCTTCGCGCCCTGGCGGGCGACGGTGAGCGCGGTCTCCAGTATTCCGGCGGAGCCCGAGCCGTTGTCGTTGATCCCGGGGCCCGCGGTGACGGAGTCGAGATGGGCGCCGGAGAACACCACGTTGTCGGTGTCGCCGCCGGGCCAGTCGGCGATGAGGTTGTAGCCGGTGGCACCGCCGGAGGTGAACTGCTGCACGGTGGTGGTGTATCCGGCGGCGTCCAGCTTGCCCTTGATGTAGTCGAGCGACGCCTTGTAGCCGGGGCGGCCATGGGCGCGGTCGCCGCCGTTGGCGGTGGCGATGGACTGCAGCTGGGCCAGGTGGGCCTTCACATTGGCCAGCGGGACATCCGGTGCCGCGAGGGCGGTACGGGCGTCCGCGGTGTGCCGGGCCGATGCGGCGGCGGAGGTGGCCGGAGCCGCCGAGACCAGGGCGGCGACCGCCGTACCTGCGGCGGCCATCGCGGCCGTACGGCGTATCAGGGATCTTCGGGGGCGGGCTTGCGCACATGAGGACATGGGGGGCTCCGATTCCGAACGGGGATGGTACGGAATGACGTGACGCTGTGTGGTGCACGTGCCCGTGGGGGCGGTGGAGCGGTGAACGTGCTGATGCTCGGGGCGTGGCTGACTCCGCGTCAAGGGCGGAAACCGGACTTCAGCCGCCGGATATCGGTCCCGGCCGGGCCTCGGGCACGGCGGCGTCCGGGACGTCGACGTCCGGGATGGCGCCCGATGCGGCGACCTCCGGCACGACCGCCTCCGGCACAACGGCCTCCGGCACAACGGCCTCCGGTGCGACGTCAGCCCCCCGCACGACGTCGGCCTCCACTGTCGCCGACCGCGCCCCCGCCCGCGCGGCGGCGTCCGCCAGTGCCCGCCGCGCCCGTCGGGCGGTGCGCAGCGCGTCCCAGGTCAGCAGCGCGAGCGCGAGCCAGACGAGGGCGAAGCCCGCCCACCGTTCGGGTGGCATCGACTCGTGGAAGACGGCGAGCCCGAGGACGAACTGGAAGGTGGGCGCCACGTACTGGAGCATCCCGATCGTCGACAGCGGCAGCCGCACCGCCGACGCCCCGAAGCAGATCAGCGGCACCGCCGTGATGAAGCCGCAGCTCGCCAGCAGCACCGCGTGCCCGGCGCCCTCGCTCGCGAACGTGCTGCCGCCGTGCCCCCCGAGCCAGATCAGAAAGCCGAGCGCGGGCAGGAACTGCACGGCGGTCTCGGCGGCCAGTGACTCCAGCCCGCCGAGACCGACCCGCTTCTTGGCCAGGCCGTACGTCGCGAAGGTGAAGGCGAGGGTGAGCGCGATCCACGGCAGCTTGCCGTAGCCCACCGTCAGCACGGCCACGGCCACCGCCCCGACGCCGACCGCCGCCCACTGCGCGGGCCGCAGCCGCTCACGCAGCAGCAGCACCCCGAAGGCGATGCTGACCAGCGGGTTGATGAAGTATCCGAGCGCGGTCTCCACCACATGTCCGCTGTTGATGCCCCAGATGTACATGCCCCAGTTGACCGAGATCACGGTCGCGGCGAGCGCGATCACGCCCAGCCGCCGGGGCTCCCGCAGCAGTGGCCGTATCCAGCTCCAGCGGCGCAGCACCAGCAGCACCAGACCGACGGCCGCCAGCGACCACACCATCCGGTGGGCGAGGATCTCCACCGCCCCGGCGGGCTCCAGCAGCGGCCAGAAGAGCGGCACCAGACCCCAGATGGCGTACGCCGCGAAGCCGTAGAGGAGCCCGGTGCGATCGACGCGGTCCTGCTGGTCCTCCGGCGTCACGGCACCCTCCCCGACGGCATGACAAGCCCCCGGCGGGCCCGTTCCGAGGCTCCGAAGGTAGCGCTGGCGGAGCCCGCCTGTCATTTCCGTATCGGAATACGGTCATGACAGGCGGGCCGTGGTGGGTACGGGGCCGGTCAGCCCTTCAGGGCGGCCGCCACCGAGTCCGCGATGGGCGTGGTCGGACGGCCTATGAGACGGGACAGCTCACCCGGGGTGGCGTCCAGCCGGCCGCGCTCGATGGCCGCCTCGACATCGGAGAGGATCACGGCGAGCGGTTCGGGGACGCCGGCGCCGGTGAGGATGGCCTGGTACTCCGCGGGGGAGACGGCGCCGTAGACGATCTCCTTGCCGGTCTGCCGGGCGACCACCCCGGCGTACTCGGCGAAGCCCCACGCGGTGTCGCCGGACAGCTCGTAGGCCTTGCCCTCGTGGCCCTCACCGGTCAGGACGGCGACGGCCGCCGCCGCGTAGTCGGCGCGGGCGGCGGAGGCGACCCGGCCCTCGCCCGCGGCGCCCACGACGGCGCCGTGCTCCAGGACGGTGGGGAGGTTGTCGGTGTAGTTCTCGTTGTACCAGCCGTTGCGCAGCAGCACGTACGGCAGACCGGAGTCGATGATCGCCCGCTCGGTGACCTTGTGCTCATCGGCCAGGGAGAAGTCGGCGGCGGGGCCGCCCAGGACGCTGGTGTAGGCGAGCAGCGCGACACCGGCCTCCTTGGCGGCGTCGATCACGGCCTGGTGCTGCGGCCCGCGCTGCCCGACCTCGCTGCCGGAGATCAGCAGCACCTTGTCGCCCGCGGCGAAGGCGCCGGAAAGCGTCTCGGGCCGGTTGTAGTCGGCCACGTGCAGCCGCACCCCGCGGTCGGCGAGTGCTGCGGCCTTCGCGGTGTCGCGTACGACCGCGGTGATCTGGTCGGCGGGAACCTTCTCCAGCAGCCCCTCGACGACGAGGCGGCCGAGGTGGCCGGTGGCTCCGGTGACGACGATGCTCATATCCGTGACTCTCCTGGCTAGGGATCGGTACACCCACCCTAAGGGAAGCGCTAACCAGAAGAAAGGTACTTCCGGTTGAGTAAGCGTGGTCATTCGGAGCCGGGCCGCTCCTGGGGCCCCCGCTCCCCGGACCCTCGCCCCCCGGGCCCCCGCTCCCGCGCCGCGAGGCTGACGGCGAACGGCAGGATCGTCACCGCGACGCCCGGCAGCCACTCCAGCGCCTTGGCCAGCGACTCCGCCGTGCCCCTGTGCAGCAGCTTGCCCAGCGGGGAGGCATAGGTGCGGCGCGGCACCAGCAGGGTCAGCGCGGTCCGCCCGTCCCCGGTGGTACGGGCCGCCAGCTCCACCACGGCGTGGCGCAGCCGCCGGTCCGGGCACTCCACGACCTCCAGCGGCACCGTCACCCCCGCCGTGGCCTCCCACCGCGCCATCAGCCGCCGGGCATGGGTCTCGTCCACCATGAAGTGCACCGCGCGTACCTCGTCGGGCCGCAGCTCGTGCGCGTACCGCAGCGCCTTGACCGTCGCGAGGTCGATGCTGTCCGCCAGGACGAAGACCACATGGCGCCGCCAGCGCGGGACGTCGTCCCCGGGGCGCTCCACCGCCTCCAGGGCGGCCGCCTCCGCACGGTACTCGCGGTTGATCCGGATCAGCGCCCAGACCCCCAGTGGGAAGACCACCACGACCAGCCAGGCGCCCTCGGTGAACTTGGTGATCCCGAAGATCAGCACCACGGCGGCGGAGACCACCGCGGTGCTGAGGTTCACCGCGACCTTCCAGGTCCGCCCCGGCTCCCGGCGCCGCAGGTGATAGGCCGTCATCCCGGACCCGGCCATGGTGAACGCGGTGAACACCCCGATCGCGTACAGCGCCACCAGCCGGTCCACATTGGCCTCGGTGACCACCAGCAGCGCGAGCGCCACCACGGCCAGCGACACGATCCCGTTGGAGAAGGCCAGCCGGTGGCCGCGCCGGGTCAGCTGCCGGGGCAGAAAGCGGTCCTCGGCCACGAAGCTGGCCAGGAACGGAAAGCCGGTGAAGGGCGTGTTGGCGCCCGTGTAGAGGATGAGCGCGGTCGCCAGCTGGACGAACGCCAGCCCCAGGGCGCCCAGTACCCCGCCGCCGAAGACCAGATGGGCCTCCTGCGCGAGGACGGTCGGGGTGCCGTCACGGTACGGGATGGCGTGGGTGAAGTGGGCCAGGGCGGAGACCCCGAGGACCAGCGTGCCCAGCACGCAGCTCATCGTGACCAGCGTGCGGCGGGCGTTGCGGCCCTTGGGGTCGCGGAAGACCGAGACGCTGTTGGAGATCGCCTCCAGACCGGTCAGCGAGGAGCCGCCGTTGGCGAACGAGCGCAGCACGATGAAGAGCGAGGCGCCGTAGAGCCAGCCGCTGCCCGGAGTGCCGAGCGGCACGGCGCCCGCGGCGCGCACATCGGCGTGCGGCAGCGTCCCGGTGAGCCCGCGGATCACCCCGACCACCAGCATCAGCCCGACGGCGGCGATGAACAGGTAGGCGGGGACCATGAAGACCCGTCCGGCCTCCCGCAGCCCGCGCAGATTGCCGTAGGCGAGGAACAGGATCACCACGGCGCTGAGCGGCAGTTGGAGGTGGTCGATACCGGTCCAGGTGCCGCCGGCGAGATGGGCGAAGGAGATGATCGCGTTGGTGCCCGCCGAGACCTGGACCGCGACGGTCACGATGTAGTCCACCAGCAGGGCCACGGACGCGATCTGGGCGATGTCCGGGCCGAAGTTCTCCCGCGCCACCACATACGAGCCGCCCGCCCGGGTGTAGAGCATCACCACATCGCTGTAGCAGAGCGTGACCAGCAGCAGCACCAGCAGGATCGCCCCGGTCACCGGAAGGATCATGGTGAACGCCGCGACCCCGATGACCGGCACCAGCACCCGCAGCATCTCCTCGCTGCCGTACGCCGTCGAGGAGATGCAGTCGGAGGCCAGTACGCCCAGCGCGGCCGGGTTGCGCAGCTTCTCGCGCCGGATCCGCTCGGTGACCAGGGGCGGGCCGAGCAGCAGCCGCTTGAGGCGGTAGCCGGGGCGGTCGGGCGGCTGGCGCGGGGCGGCGGTGTCGGCCATGCGGATAGCAGAGCGGGTGCCCGGCCGGGGCGCGGTCAGACGCTCCGGCCGGGCACCCGCCTGTGCCCGTATGTACGAATGTGCCCGCTGGGCGGGGAGTACGGGTCAGCCCACGACGGTCCAGGTGTCGCCGCCGGCGAGCAGCGCCCCGAGGTCGCCCTTGCCCTTGAGCTCCACGGCGTTGTCGAGCTGGTCGGACATCTGGGTGTCGTAGACCGGGCGCTCCACACTGCGCAGCACCCCGATGGGGGTGTGGTGGAGGGTGTCCGCGTCGGCGAGCCGGGTCAGCGCGAACGCCGTGGTGGGCGAGGCCGCGTGGGCGTCGTGCACCAGCACCTGGTGCTCGTTCCCGGCGGTGACGGTGACCACCTCGAGGTCGCCGGTGGCCTGGTTGCGGATGACGCCCTTGGACCGGTCGGCGCCGAAGCGGATCGGCTGCCCGTGCTCCAGCCGGATCACGGCCTCCTGGGCCTGGTCCTTGTCCTTCAGGGCCTCGAAGGCGCCGTCGTTGAAGATGTTGCAGTTCTGGTAGATCTCCACCAGCGCGGTGCCGGGGTGGGCCGCCGCCTGCCGCAGCACCTCGGTCAGGTGCTTGCGGTCGGAGTCCACGGTGCGGGCCACGAAGCCCGCCTCGGCGCCGAGCGCGAGCGACAGCGGGTTGAACGGCGCGTCCAGGGAGCCCATCGGGGTCGACTTGGTGATCTTGCCGACCTCGGAGGTGGGGCTGTACTGCCCCTTGGTCAGGCCGTAGATGCGGTTGTTGAAGAGCAGGATCTTCAGGTTCACATTGCGGCGCAGCGCGTGGATCAGGTGGTTGCCGCCGATCGACAGCGCATCGCCGTCACCGGTGACCACCCACACCGACAGATCGCGGCGGGAGGCGGCAAGACCGGTGGCGATGGCCGGGGCGCGGCCGTGGATGGAGTGCATCCCGTAGGTGTTCATGTAGTACGGGAAGCGCGAGGAGCAGCCGATGCCCGAGACGAAGACGATGTTCTCCTTCGCCAGGCCCAGTTCGGGCATGAAGCCCTGGACGGCGGCGAGGATCGCGTAATCACCGCAGCCGGGGCACCAGCGGACCTCCTGGTCGGACTTGAAGTCCTTCATCGTCTGCTTGGTGTCGCTCTTGGGCACCAGGGAGAGCGCGTGCCGGGCCGGTGCCGCGCCCTCGGCGATGGTGTCAGTCATCGATGGCCTCCTTAAGGGCCGTGGCGAGCTGTTCGGCCTTGAAGGGCAGTCCGCGGACCTGGGTGAAGGAGCGGGTGTCGACCAGGTAGCGGGCGCGCAGCAGCGTCGCCAGCTGACCCAGGTTCATCTCCGGCACCACGACCTTCTGGTAGCCCTCGAGCACCTTGCCGAGGTTGGCCGGGAAGGGGTTGAGATGGCGCAGATGGGCCTGGGCGATCGGGTCGCCCGCGGTGCGGACGCGGCGCACCGCCGCGGTGATCGGGCCGTACGTGGACCCCCACCCCAGGACCAGGGTGCGGGCGTCGCCGGTCGGGTCGTCCACCTCGATGTCCGGCACCGCGATGCCGTCCACCTTGGCCTGGCGGATGCGGACCATATGGTCGTGGTTGGCCGGGTCGTAGGAGATGTTCCCCGTGCCGTCCTGCTTCTCGATGCCGCCGATCCGGTGCTCAAGACCGGGCGTGCCGGGCACGGCCCAGGGGCGGGCCAGCGTCTCCGGGTCGCGCTTGTACGGCCAGAAGACCTCGGTGCCGTCGGCGGTTACGTGGTTGGGGCCGGCCGCGAACTGGACGCGCAGATCGGGCAGCTCATCGACGTCCGGCACCCGCCAGGGCTCCGAGCCGTTGGCCAGATAGCCGTCCGACAGCAGGAACACCGGGGTGCGGTAGGCCAGGGCGATCCGGGCGGCGTCGAGCGCGGCGTCGAAGCAGTCGGCCGGGGTCTTCGGGGCCACGATCGGCACCGGGGCCTCGCCGTTGCGCCCGTACATGGCCTGGAGCAGATCCGCCTGCTCGGTCTTGGTGGGCAGCCCGGTGGAGGGGCCGCCGCGCTGGATGTCGATCACCAGCAGCGGCAGCTCCAGCGACACCGCGAGCCCGATGGTCTCCGACTTCAGCGCCACCCCGGGTCCTGAGGTGGTGGTCACGGCGAGGGAGCCGCCGAAGGCCGCGCCCAGCGCGGCACCGATCCCGGCGATCTCGTCCTCGGCCTGGAAGCTGCGCACGCCGAAGTTCTTGTGCTTGGAGAGCTCGTGCAGGATGTCCGAGGCCGGGGTGATCGGGTACGACCCCAGGAACAGCGGCAGATCCGCCTGTCGGGACGCCGCGATCAGCCCGTACGACAGCGCCAGGTTGCCGGAGATGTTCCGGTAGGTGCCGGTGGGGAACGCGGTGCTGGCCGGGGCGACCTCGTAGGAGACGGCGAAGTCCTCGGTGGTCTCGCCGAAGTTCCAGCCCGCCCGGAAGGCGGCCACGTTCGCCTCGGCGATCTGCGGCTTCTTGGCGAACTTCTGGCGCAGGAACTTCTCGGTGTTCTCGGTCGGCCGGTGGTACATCCACGACAGCAGCCCGAGCGCGAACATGTTCTTGCTGCGCTCGGCCTCCTTGCGGGACAGCCCGAATTCCTTCAGCGCCTCGATGGTCAGCGTGGTGAGCGGCACCGGGTGGACCCGGTAGCCGTCCAGCGAGCCGTCCTCCAGGGGGCTTTGGTCATAGCCGACCTTGGCCATGGGGCGCTTGGTGAACTCATCGGTGTTGACGATGATTTCCGCCCCGCGCGGCACATCGGGGAGGTTGGCCTTCAGCGCGGCCGGGTTCATCGCCACCAGTACGTTCGGCGCGTCACCCGGGGTGAGGATGTCGTGATCGGCGAAGTGGAGCTGGAAGCTCGACACTCCGGGCAGCGTGCCGGCGGGGGCGCGGATCTCCGCCGGGAAGTTCGGCAGGGTCGACAGGTCGTTTCCGAACGACGCCGTCTCCGAGGTGAACCGGTCGCCCGTGAGCTGCATACCGTCACCGGAGTCCCCCGCGAACCGGATGATCACCCGGTCCAGACGGCGGACCTCCTTGCCGCCGTCCGCTGTTCGCTGCCCCCCGGCGGGCGTCTGCCCGCCCTGCTGATCGGCTGGTTCGGCCTGCTCGGCCGGGCTACTGACCTGGCTGGTCACTGCTTCGGACCTCCCTTGAGGCGGCGCTCCTGGACAGTCGGTGCCGACCGGTTGTTGTCCCATGACCATCGTACGTCGGTAAGGGTGGCCTTCCTTGGCCGGATCACATGGTGGACCCCGAAAGAAGAACCATATATGTCCTGGTTTGGCATGACGTGTCCCTCCCCCCGTGCTGTCATTTCCGCTGATCCCCATTCAGCCTTTGGCCCCGATTTGGCGTGCGGGAGTCTGCTTTCAGGAACTGAGAGTGTCAGCGATTGAGCTAGGTCAAGTGTCAGGAATTGAGATAGGTGAGGACGGCGAGCACCCGACGGTGATCCCCGTCACTCGGCGACAGGCCGAGCTTCAGGAAGATGTTGCTCACATGCTTCTCGACCGCGCCGTCGCTCACCACGAGCTGCCGGGCGATGGCCGAATTGGTACGGCCCTCGGCCATCAGCCCCAGCACCTCACGCTCCCTCGGGGTGAGCCCGGCCAGCACATCCTGCTTGCGGCTGCGGCCGAGTAGCTGGGCGACCACCTCCGGGTCGAGCGCCGTGCCGCCCTGGGCGACCCGCACCACCGCGTCCACGAACTCGCGCACCTCGGCCACCCGGTCCTTGAGCAGATAGCCCACGCCCCGGCTGCTCCCGGCCAGCAGCTCGGTCGCGTACTGCTCCTCCACGTACTGCGAAAGGACCAGCACCCCGAGCCCCGGGTGGTCACGGCGCAGCCGGACGGCCGCCCGGACCCCCTCGTCGGTGTGGGTGGGCGGCATCCGGACGTCGGCCACCACCACATCCGGTGGCACGCCCTCGTCGGCCAGCTCCCGCACCGACTTGATCAGCGCTTCCGCGTCCCCGACGCCCGCGACCACGTCATGGCCCCGGTCGGTCAGCAGCCGGGTCAGCCCCTCCCGCAGCAGCACCGAATCCTCGGCGATGACCACCCGTACTCTGTCCGCCACGATGTTCGGCCCCCGTTCCGCTCGGTTCGTCGGGACCAGCATCCCAGGGTTGCGCGGTTCGCGTCGCACGGAACCGGCCGCGTACGGGGCTCAGTGTCAGGGGAGCCGTCAGCGCCAGGGGAGCTCGGCGGTCACGGTGGTCGGGCCGCCCGCCGGGGACTGGACGACGAGGATCCCGTCCACCGCGTCGATCCGCTCGGCCAGCCCGGCGAGACCCGAACCGGCGGAGGTGTCGGCGCCGCCCCGTCCGTCATCCGTGATCTGCAGCATCACCCGGTCATCGGTGCGCCAGACGTCGACCTCGGCGCTGCGGGCACCGCTGTGCTTGCTGATGTTCTGCAGCAGTTCGGAGACGGTGAAGTAGACGATGCCCTCGATCGCGGGCGCGGGCCGCTGCGGAAGGTCCACGGTCGCCTTCACCGGGACCGCGCAGCGGGCGGCGAGGGCGGAGAGGGCGGGGTCGAGGCCGCGGTCGGTGAGGATGGCGGGGTGGATGCCGCGGGCGAGGTCGCGGAGTTCCTGGAGGGCGAGCTTCACCTCGCCGTGGGCCTCGTCGACCATCTTTGTGGCGGCTTCCGGGTCCTCCTCCAGCTTCTCCTTCGCCAGGCCCAGATCCATGGCGAGGGCGACCAGCCGGGCCTGGGCGCCGTCGTGGAGGTCGCGTTCGATCCGGCGCAGGTCGGCGGCGGCGGTGTCCACCACCGTGCCCCGGTCCGACTCCAGCTCCCAGACCCGGCTCGCCAGCCGGGACGGGCCGAGCAGTCCGGCCACCATGATCCGGTCGACCGAGGTCAGCGCCCGCAGCAGCCACGGGGTCAGCAGCAGGACCAGGACCCCGGTGACGCAGGTCACGGTGGTCTCGAACGGGTTGTCCAGATAGAAGTCGTGCCCGTGGCCGTCCCCGAAGATCTGCAGCCCCGGCTGGTCCAGATAGCGGGGGAAGACCCAGCGCCACAGCGGATAGGTGGCGAAGCCCCAGCCGTAGAAGGTGAATGTCACCGCGAAGCCGAAGGAGAGCACCGCCCACGGCAGATGGACCAGCGCGTAGATCACATGCCGCCAGGAGGTGCCGCTCCTGAGCAGCGCGCCCACCCAGGCCACCGGTCCGCGCCTGCCCCCTTTGCCGCCCCTCCGGCCGAGGACGGGCTCGGGCTCGGCCACCTCAAGACCAAGCAGCACCCGGGCGCGGGCCCGCTCGACGACGCCGAGCGCCCGGCAGCCCGCGAGGGCGGCGCCGAGCACCGGAACGCCCAGGAAGGTGATCAGCAGCCCGGCGCCGAGCGCGATCATCGTGACCGTGTAGACGAAGGTGAGGATGGCCATCGGCAGGTTGAGCAGGACGTAGAGGAGCTCACGCCACACGCGGCCCTGGAACGGCGCCTTCAGCACGGCGGGCACCAGCTGGCCACGGGGCTCGGTCCCCGGCTCGTAGGGGCGGTATGCGGTGGCCATCATCTACGTCCCGTCCTCTGGGGCCTGATCGGTCGCGCGTCTGCGTCCGCGTGTGCGTTTGTGTCCGCGTCTACGTCTGTGTCTACGTCTGCGTCTACGCCCGCGTCTGCGTCTGCGTCTGCCCAAGAGTCCCGGAGCGGGGGTCGGCCCGGCCATCGGGCGGGTCGGCCTCTTCACCGGGGGGCTAGCCCTACCTCGGGGATGGGGCCGGGTGCCAGGGCAGCTCGGCGGTCACGGTGGTCGGCCCGCCGGACGGCGAGTCCACCACGAACAGCCCGTCCACCGAGCCCAGCCGCTCGGCCAGGCCCGCGAGCCCCGTGCCCCCGTCGGTGGACGCCCCGCCGTGCCCGTCGTCCCGCACCTGGATCAGCAGCCGGTCCTCGGCGCGCCAGACGTCGACCTCGGCGGTGCGGGCGCCGCTGTGCTTGCTGATGTTCTGCAGCAGTTCGGAGACGGTGAAGTAGGCGATGCCCTCGATGGCGGGCGCAGGGCGTTCGGACAGCTCGGCCTCGACCCTCACGGGCACGGTGCAGCGGGCGGCGAGGGCGGAGAGGGCGGGACCGAGGCCGCGGTCGGTGAGGATGGCGGGGTGGATGCCGCGGGCGAGGTCGCGCAGTTCCTGGAGGGCGAGCTTCACCTCGCCGTGGGCCTCGTCGACCATCTTGGCGGCGGCCTCCGGGTCCTCCTCCAGCTTCTCCTTGGCCAGACCGAGCCCCATGGCGAGGGCGACCAGCCGGGCCTGGGCGCCGTCGTGGAGGTCGCGTTCGATCCGGCGCAGGTCGGCGGCGGCGGTGTCCACCACCGTGCCCCGGTCCGACTCCAGCTCGGCGATCCGCCGCTCCAGCTCGTCGGAGGGGAACAGCAGCCCGCGCACCATCGCCCGGTCCACATGGGTCAGCCCCCGGGCGATCCACGGCAGTACCGGCCAGGCGGCGAACAGCGAGGTCAGGGTGATCGCGAAGGTGACCACCGACCACGGCAGCCGGATCAGGGCGTACAGCGTGGCCCGCCAGCCGACCGGGTCCCGCAGACCCGTCCACAGCCTGCCGAGGAAGCCGCTGCCCGGCTGGTAGGGCAGGGGGCTGGGCTCGTCGATGTGCACCGAGAGCAGCGCCCTGGCGCGCTTGCGCTCGAACCGGCCGAGCAGTCGGCTGAACCGCAGCCCCAGGGCCAGCAGGGGCAGGCCCACCACCGTGACGGCCAGTCCCAGGCCCACGCTCAGCCAGACCAGGGTGAAGACGAAGCACGCGATGCCCACCGGCAGATTGGCCAGGAGATGCGCGATCTCCTTCCAGGTCTGGGTGGGGAAGGCGAACGCGGGCGGGCGCGGCAGCCGCGCGGCGCGGGCGCCGCGGCCGCCGTGATCGCCGTGATCGCCGCGGTCGGGGCCGTCGGGGCCGTCGACGAGCCGGTCCGCGGGCCGGTCCGCGAGCGGGTCCGCGGACCGGCCCACAGGCCGGTCGACGTGCCGGTCGACGGGGGAGCTGGAGGTCATGACAGCAAGACTGCCCGGCCCCGCGGGGGCTCCGCCATGGGGCTACCCCCACCGCATGGCGGACGGGCCGTCCGGCCGGGTGGCGGCAGGGCCTAGACTTCCCGTCCGTACGGATCGTCGAACACGCTGAGGTCGACGAGGAGCGGACAAGGACCACGAGACCAGGGAGCGAGGGGCGGACGTGCCGGAGGCGACGACCGTACGCACCACCAGCGTCACCAGCGTCCAGCTCGCGGCCGACTACTTCCACGGCTATGCGGTGGTCGGACTGCTGGCGGCGATCGGCGTGATCTTCGTCGCCGTGGCCTTCGGGGCCGGGCGGCTGCTGCGGCCTGTCGTGCCCACGCCCGAGAAGCTGCTGACGTACGAGTGCGGAGTGGACCCCGTGGGCGAGGGCTGGGCCCACACCCAGGTCCGCTACTACGTCTACGCTTTTCTGTATGTGATTTTCGCCGTGGACTCGATCTTCTTGTTCCCGTGGGCGACGGTCTTCGCGGCGCCCGGCTTCGGGGCCGCCACGCTGGTGGAGATGTTCATCTTCCTCGGGTTCCTCGCCGTAGGTCTGCTGTACGCATGGAAGAAGGGCGTCCTGGAGTGGACGTGACACCCAACCCGACGCCGACACCGACGACGGCCTCCGGGCCGCCGGTCCCCGCGCCCGCGCCGGTGGACCTGCCGGAGCCGCGCCGTCTCGGCCCGCTGGCCCGGCTGGCCCCCGAGCCGATGAAGGTGGTCCTGAACTGGGGCCGCCGCTACAGCCTGTGGGTCTTCAACTTCGGGCTCGCCTGCTGCGCGATCGAATTCATCGCGGCGTCGATGGCCCGCCATGACTTCATCCGGCTCGGCGTGATCCCCTTCGCGCCGGGACCGCGCCAGGCCGACCTGATGGTCGTCTCCGGCACGGTCACGGACAAGATGGCACCCGCGGTGAAGCGGCTGTACGAGCAGATGCCGGAGCCGAAGTACGTGATCTCCTTCGGGGCCTGCTCCAACTGCGGCGGCCCCTACTGGGACTCGTACGCCGTGACCAAGGGCGTCGACCAGATCATCCCCGTCGACGTCTACGTCCCCGGCTGCCCACCCCGGCCCGAGGCCCTGCTCCAGGGCATCCTCAAGCTCCAGGAGAAGATCGCACGCGAGTCGCTGGGCGAGCGCTACGGCCATTCCGGCCCCGGCGCCGCGTCCACGGCCGCGGGCCGTCCGTCGCCCGCCGCCCTGCGCAGCGGCCTGGTCACGCCCCCGGCCCGGGAAGACACGCGATGACCGACCACAACGAAACCAACGAGCCGAGGCCCACCCCACGCGAGTCGGCAGGGCCGAAGGAAGCCGCGAGGCCGACCGGGACCGAGTCGACCGGGGCCGCGTCGCGCGGGGCGGGGGAGGTCGTGGGCTCCGAGGCGGAGGTCCAGGCTGAGGCGGCGCCGCCCGTGGGGTGGCTGCCGCGTTCCGCCGCCGAGCTGTTCGGCGAGGGCGCCACGGCGGCGGAGGCGTACGGCCTGCTCACCGTCGACGTCCCCGCCGACTCCTGGCTCGCGGCGCTGGAGACGGCCCGCGACACCCTCGGCTGCACCTACTTCGACTGGCTGAGCGCGGTCGACGAGCCGGGCACCGGCTTCCGGGTGGCCGCGCGCGTTGTCGCCCTGGGAGTCCCCGGGGCCACGCTTGCGGCCACGGCTGGCGCCGGGCCCGGGGGCGGGCCCGCGGTGCGCGGCCTGCTGGTGCGCACCACCGTGCCGCACGAGGCACCCGCGCTGCCGACCGCCACCGGCGTCTACGCCGGGGCGGCCTGGCACGAACGCGAGACCCACGAGATGTTCGGCATCGGCTTCCCCGGTCACCCCGGCCTCGATCCGCTGCTGCTCCCCGACGGCTTCGAGGGGCATCCGCTGCGCAAGGACTTCGTACTGGCGGCCCGGGTCGTCAAGGCGTGGCCCGGCGCGAAGGAGCCCGGGGAGTCCGAACACGGCGGCCCCAAGCGGCGGCAGATGCTGCCGCCGGGTGTCCCCGACCCCAACGAATGGGGTCCGCTCAAGGGCCAGCTGCCCCCTGCTCCGGCCCGCCCTGCACGGGGCGCCCGCGCGGCGGGCGCCGCCGGGGGCGAGCGCCCCGCCCGCCGCACCCGTAGCGCGACGGCGGGCTCGGCGAGCCAGCGCCCGCCGGGAGCGGAGGCGACCGCGGAGGCTGCGGAGGGCCAGCCCCCTGCCCGGCGCGCGCGCAGCGCGAGCCAAGGTTCCGCGAGCCAGCGCCCGGCAGAGACGGAGGCCCCGGAGGGCCAGCCCGCGGCGGCCGAGCGCCCCGTACGGCGCTCCCGTAGCGCGGGTGAGGGCTCCGCGAGTCAGCGTGCGGCCGAAGCCGCCGACGCGGACGCGGGTGCCGACGAGCCGTCGGCGGCCGAAGCCCCGGCCCGCCCGCGGCGTCCCGCGCCGCAGCGGCGCTCCTCCGACGCCCCTTGGCACCATGCGCGTCCCGGGCGGGACGAGGACGCCGAGTCGCCGCGTGAGCCGCGGGCACCGGAAACGGAGGCAGCCGGAGACGGGCCCGGTGCGAAACCCGAACCCGAGCCCCAATCCGGAACCGCACCCGATTCCGCGTCGGACGCCCCTCGTGCCCCGGCCCGCCCGGACGTCACCCCCGACCAAGACCCCGACCAGGACCAGGACACCGACGACCAGCCAGGAGGCGCCGCGTGAACGACGTCCTCGACGTCGCGCTGCGACTGCTCGCCCTGCTGCTCGCCTTCCTCGTGCTGCCCCTGGTCGTGGGGCAGACCGAGCACAAGGTCATGGCCCATATGCAGGGCCGCCTGGGGCCGATGTACGCGGGCGGCTTCCACGGATGGGCCCAGCTGGTCGCGGACGGCGTGAAGTTCGCGCAGAAGGAAGACGTCGTACCGGCCGGAGCCGACCGGCGGATCTTCCAGCTCGCGCCCGCCGTTGCCCTGCTGCCGTACCTCCTCGTCCTCGTCGCGATCCCGGTCGGCCCCGCCGAGGGCGCCGTCGGCCAGGTCCTGGACGCGGGCATCTTCTTCGTGCTCGCCGTGATGGGCGTCGGGGTGCTCGGTTCGCTGATGGCGGGCTGGGCCTCGGCGAACAAGTTCTCCCTCCTCGGCGGCCTGCGCACGGCCGCCCAGCTCATGGCGTACGAGCTGCCGATGCTGCTCACCGCCGCCTCCGTGGCGATGGCGGCGGGCACGGTCTCGCTGCCCGGCATCCTCGACGCGTTCGAGTGGTGGTGGGTGCCGTGGCAGATCGTCGGCGGGGCGGTGTTCTTCACCGCAGGTCTCGCCGAGCTCCAGCGCCCGCCGTTCGACGCGCCGATCGCCGACTCCGAGATCATCTTCGGCGCGTACACCGAGTACACGGGTCTGCGGTTCGCGCTCTTCCTGCTCGCCGAGTACGCGGGCATCGTCGTCCTGTGCGGGCTGACCACCGTCCTCTTCCTCGGCGGCTGGCACGGTCCGTCCGCCGATGGCCTCGGCTGGCTGTGGACCCTGCTGAAGACGGCCGTCCTCGCCTTCGTCGTGATCTGGCTGCGGGTCAGCTATCCGCGGCTGCGCGAGGACCAGCTCCAGCGGTTCGCCTGGACCTGCCTCATTCCGCTCTCACTGGCCCAGATCGCCCTCACCGGCGTCGTCAAGGTGGTGATCTCCTGATGGGCATCCCCGGATCCGGTCTGGCCAAGGGCCTGGCCGTCACCCTGCGCACGATGACCCGGAAGTCGCACACCGCGCAGTATCCGGACGCGCAGCCCGAGCTGCCGCCCCGCACCCGCGGGGTGATCGGGCTGTTCGAGGAGAACTGCACGGTCTGCATGCTGTGCGCCCGCGAGTGCCCGGACTGGTGCATCTATATCGACTCGCACAAGGAGACCGTGCCCCCGGCCGCCCCGGGCGGGCGCGAGCGCAGCCGCAATGTGCTGGACCGGTTCGCGATCGACTTCGCGCTGTGCATGTACTGCGGTATCTGCATCGAGGTGTGCCCTTTCGACGCGCTCTTCTGGTCGCCGGAGTTCGAGTACGCGGAGGAGGACATCCGCGATCTCACCCATGAGCGGGACAAGCTCCGTGAGTGGATGTGGACGGTGCCCGCGCCGCCCGCGCTCGACCCGCGCGCGGAGGAGCCCAAGGAGCTCGCCGCCGCCCGTAAGACCGCCGACAAGCTCGCCGCCGCAGAGGCCGCAGAGGCCGCAGAGGCCGCCGAAGCCGCGCAGGCCGCAGAGGCGGCACAGGCACACGCGGAGCGCGGACCCGGCGAAACCGACGCGAACGGAAACGCGAACAGGAACGAGAACGGGAACGGAGCCGCCTCGTGAGCCATGCGGTCCACTTGGCCGCCACCGGCCACGCGTTCCTGTCCCCGACCGGAGTCGAGATCGCCTTCCTGCTGGTCGGCGTCGCGACCCTGGGCGCGGCCGTCGTCACCGTCACCACCAAGCAACTGGTGCACGCCGCCCTCTGGCTGGTGGTGGCGCTCGGCGGCCTTGCCGTGGAGTACCTCCTGCTCACGGCCGAGTTCATCGCCTGGGTGCAGGTGCTGATCTACGTCGGGTCCGTCGTCGTCCTCCTCCTCTTCGGGCTGATGCTCACCAGAGCCCCCATCGGCCGCTCCCCGGACGCCGATTCGGGCAACCGCCCGGCCGCGCTCGCGGTGGCCGTGGCCGCCGCGGGCGCCCTGGTGTGGGTGGTCGTGGATGCCTTCCGGACCACCTGGATCGAGCTGGACAAGGGCGTCCAGGGCTCCACCGCCGTCTCCGGTGAGAGCCTGTTCCGCCACTGGGTGCTGCCGTTCGAGGCGCTGTCCGTGCTCCTCCTCGCCGCGCTCGTGGGCGCGATCGTCCTGTCCCGCAGACACGGCCACGACAGTGGCCGAGCCGCCGGCCACGCCACCCGGGGCAACGGAGCCCAAAGCCCCGGCGCACAAGGCCCCGACGCCCAAAGCCCCGGTCACGGCAAGGAGAAGCGCTGATGCACCTCGCCTACCCCGCCGTGCTCGCCGTCCTCCTCTTCTCCACCGGTCTGTACGGCGCCCTCGCCCGCCGCAACGCGATCCTGGTGCTGATGTCGGTCGAGCTGATGCTCAACGCCGTCAATCTCAATCTCGTCGCCTTCGACGTCTGGCTCCGCGACACCCTGCACGCGGGCCAGGCGCTGACCCTCTTCACCATCGCCATCGCCGCCGCCGAAATCGGCATCGGCCTCGCCATCGTCCTGCTCGTGTATCGCAACCGCGGCACCTCCGACATCGACCGGCTGCGGGACCTGGCCGACCCCCCGTCAGCCGGCCAGCACCCGATGGACGACAGCATGGCACCCCCCACTGACAACGCCGCCGACCAGGCACGACGCGCCCGGAGGCAGACCGCGTGACGACCACGACCGCCGCCGTTCTCGTCCCCCTCCTGCCGTTCCTCGGCGCCGTCGCCGGGCTCCTCCTCGGCCGCCGCGCCCCCGGCTTCGTCCGCCCCCTCGCGGTGCTGCCGACCTTCGCCGCGGCCGGGCTTGCCGTGCTCGTCGCCGTGCGGCAGGGCGGGGGAGCGGGCGGCGGCACGGCCCCGCTCACCGCCGCGACCCGGCTCGCCGACACCGGCTCGGTCCCCGTCGACCTGGCCCTCCAGGTCGACGGCTTCGCCGCCCTGGTCGCGGTCCTCGTCGCCGTCGTCGCCTGCTGTGTGCAGATCTACTCGACCGGCTATCTGCGCGACGACCCCCGCTACCCCTCCTACGCCGCGCTCGTCTCCCTCTTCACCGCCGCGATGCTCCTCGTCGTCTACTCCGACGACCTGATCGTGCTGCTCGTCGGCTGGGAGATCATGGGCATCTGCTCGTACTTCCTGGTGGGCCACTACTGGGAGACCGCGGCCGCGCGCTCGGCGTCCCTGAAGGCGTTCCTGGTCACCAAGCTCGGCGACGTCCCGTTCCTGATCGGCATCTTCGCGCTCGCGGGCGACACCGGTACGTTCCGCATCAGCGAGATCCACACCCGGCTGACCTCCGAGACCGCCGGGGTGCCGCTGGACCACCCGACCCTGATCGCGCTGCTGCTGCTGGCCGGGGTCGCGGGCAAGTCCGCGCAGTTCCCGCTGCACACCTGGCTGCCGGACGCCATGGCCGGTCCCACCCCGGTCTCCGCGCTGATCCACGCGGCCACCATGGTCGCCGCCGGTGTCTACGTGGTGGCCAGGCTGCTGCCCGTCTTCGCCTCCTCCGCCGCCGCGCTCGCCGTACTGGCCGCCATGGCGGCCGTGACAATGGTCGGCTCCGCGCTCGCCGCGCTCGCCCAGGACGACATCAAACGCGTCCTCGCCTACTCGACCGTCGGCCAACTCGGCTATATGACGGGCGCCCTGGCCGTCGACGACCGCGGTGCCGCCGTCTTCCACCTCATCACCCACGGCGCGTTCAAGGCACTGCTGTTCCTCGGCGCGGGCGTGGTGATCCACGCCGCCGGAAGCAACTCCCTGGCCGCCATGTCCCGGATGAGCGGTCTCGCCCAGCGCATCCCCGACGCCTTCTGGACCATGACGGTCGCGCTGCTCGCGCTCGCCGCCATCCCGCCCTTCGCGGGCTTCTTCTCCAAGGAGGCCGTCCTCGGCGCGGCCGAGCACGCCGCCACCGGCCACACCTCCGCCGTCCCGGCGGGCGTCGGCTGGACCGTGCTCCTCGCCGGGCTGCTCACCGCGCTCCTGACCGCCGGATACGCGGCCCGGCTGTGGCTGCTCGCCTTCCGCGGCCGTGGCGAGCCCGTCCCCGACCACGGCAAGCAGCCAGTGGCCATGAACGCCGTCCTATGGGTGCTGTTCCTCCCCACGGCCGCCCTCGGCCTCGGCTACGGCACGCTGCCCGACTGGTTCGACGGCGAATCCCTCACCCCGACCCTCACCACGTCCGTCCTCTCCACCGGACTGGCCCTCGTCGGCGCCCTCGTCCTGTACGGCGCGTGGCGGCACAGCTCGGCGCGGGCCCGCCGGGTCCCGCTCGGCGCGGTGGCCGCCCACCCCGAGGCCGCCGACGCCGTCTCCGAGGCCGAGGCCATCGCCACCCACGAGGCGGCCTACGGCTCCATCGCGGGCGCCAGCGACCCCGCCGACCCCGGGCGGCTGCTGCTGGGCCCGCTGCACCGCCACGCGGCCGTCGGCTTCCACCTCGACGCCGTCTACGCCGCCCTGTTCGTGCGGCCCGTACGGGCCGCGGCCCGGCTCGTCCACTTCCTCGACCGCGAGGTCATCGAGACCTACGTACGCGGCGCGGGCGGTGCGCCCCGGCTGCTCGGCGCCGCCGTACGGCGCGCCCAGACCGGCAATGTGCAGACCTACCTCGGCGCGCTGCTCGCGGGCTCCCTCGTCCTGGCCGTGGCCGCCGTCCTCGTCGCAGCGGGAGCCTGACCCGTGAACCACACCGTCCAGCAACTTCTCCTCGCCGCCCTGGTCGTGCTCCCCCTGCTCGGCTCCGCCGCGGCCCTGCTCCCGGCCCCGCCCGGGCTGCGCGGCCGCGGGCCCGACCAGGCCGTCATGCGCCACGGCGTGACCGTCACCGGCGTGGTGCTCGCCGCCGCCATCGCCCTGGCCGCCGGATTCGACCACGATCACCCGGCCAGGATGCAGGCCCAGACCGACATCGGCTGGATCCCCGCCCTGGACATCCGCATCCACCTCGGCGTGGACGGCGTCTCGCTGCCGCTGCTGGTGCTGACCGCGCTGCTGACCTTCCTCAGCGCGCTCTACGCCTACGCCAACCGGCCCTCCGGACCGTCCCCCAAAGCCTTCGTGGCGCTGCTGCTCCTCCTGGAGTCGGGCACCCTGGCCAGCTTCGCGGTGCTGGACCTGATGCTGTTCTTCCTGGCGTTCGAGATGGTCCTCATCCCGATGTACTTCCTCATCAACCGGTGGGGAGGCGCCGAACGGGAGCGTGCCGCCTGGCGGTTCATCCTCTACACGCTGCTCGGCTCCGTCGTCATGCTGCTCGGCCTCCTCCTCGTCGGGCTCAAGGGCGGCACCTTCGACATGGTGGCACTCGCCACTGACAACGGCTCCGGGCTCAGCCACACCACCCAGCTCATCGCGGCCCTCGCCATCATCGCCGGGCTCGCCGTCAAGGCCCCGATGTGGCCGCTGCACAGCTGGCTGCCCGACGCCCACACCGCCGCCCCCACCGTCGGCTCGGTGCTGCTGGCGGGCGTGCTGCTCAAGATGGGCACCTACGGCCTCGTCCGCATCGTGCTGCCGATGACCCCCGACGCGGCCCACACCTACGCGCCCTACCTCGCCGCGTTCGCCGTGGTCGGCATCATCTACGGATCCCTCGCCTGCCTCGCGCTCGCCCGGGCGGGCGCCAAGGGCGACCTCAAGCGGCTGATCGCCTACTCCTCCGTCGGCCATATGGGCTTCGTGCTGCTGGGCATCGCGACCCTCACCCCCACCGGGGTGAACGGCGCGCTCTTCGCCAACATCGCCCACGGCCTGATCACCGGTCTGCTCTTCTTCCTCGTCGGCGCGCTCAAGGACCGCTACGGCACCACCGACCTGGACCAGCTCTCGGGCACCAGCGGCGCCGCCCTCTACGGCAGGGCGCCGCGCCTCGGCGGGCTGCTCGCCTTCGGCGCCGTGGCCTCCCTGGGGCTGCCCGGACTCGCCGGGTTCTGGGGCGAGATGCTCGCCATGTTCGGCGCCTTCGACCCCGCCGACGGGCTCAGTCGCCCGGCGTATCTCGCCTATATGGCGCTCGCCGCCTTCGGCACCCTGCTCACCGCCGCCTACATGCTCATCGTCGTACGGCGCGTCTGCATGGGCGACCATCCGATCGCGCCCGGCACCGGGACCGAGGCAGAGCGGCCCGCCCTGGCCGATGTCCACGGCCATGAATTCGCCGCCTGGAGCCCCCTGGTGGCCCTCACCGTCCTCGCCGGACTGTGGCCCGCGGCCCTCCTCGGCCTCACCGACCCGGCCGTGCAGCAGCTCCTCGCGGGAGGCACCCGATGAGTCCGAACGCCTCGAGCCTGGCCGCCAGCCTCGTCCAGTCCGTCGACTGGCTCGCCGTCGCACCGCCCACCGTCGCGGCCCTGGCCGGTCTCGCCGTCCTGGTCGCGGACCTCTTCCTGCCTGAGCGCAGAAAGCACCTGCTGGGCTGGGGGGCGATAGCGGGGCTGGCCCTGGCCGCGCTCGCCCTGCTGCCGCTGCTGGACGGCGACCGCTCCACCTTCTGCCTCACCACCGGCGCCCACGCGTGCAGCTACACGGCCGACACCTTCGCGCTCGTCATCCAGTTCCTGGTGCTCGGCGGAGCGCTGGTCACCGCGCTGCTGTCCTTCAGCGCCCTCGACGATCTCAAACTCCCCGCGGGCGAGTTCTGGTTCCTGCTGCTGTCCTCCGCCGCCGGCGCCGCCCTGCTGCCCGCCGCCCGCGATCTGGCCACCCTGGTCATCGCCCTCGAGGTGGCCTCGCTCCCGGCCTTCGCCCTCGTCGGCCTGCGCCGCGGCGACCGCCTCTCCTCCGAGGCCGCGCTGAAGTTCTTCCTCTCCTCGGTCACCGCGACCGCCGTGATGCTGCTCGGCGTCAGCTTCGTCTACGCCGCCACCGGCAGCCTCCACCTCTCCCGGATCGCCGCCGCCCTCACTCATGTCGACCCGCGGCTGGACACCCTCGCCCAGGCGGGGGTCGTGCTCACCCTGGTCGGCTTCGCGTTCAAGACCGCCGCCGTGCCCTTCCACTTCTGGGTGCCCGACACCTACGTCGGCGCACCGGTGCCCGTCGCCGCGTATCTGTCCGTCGTCGGCAAGGCGGTCGGGTTCTCCGGCCTCATCCTGGTGACCGTCCTCGCCTTTCCCTCGTACGCCGATGTGTGGGGCCCGGCCGTCGCGGTCCTGGCCGCCCTCACCATGACCGCGGGGAACGCCGCGGCGCTGCGCCAGCGCCCGGAGCGCCCCTTCAGCGCCGTACGGCTGCTCGCCTGGTCCTCCGTCGCCCAGGCGGGCTATCTGCTGGTCCCCATCGCCGCGGCCGGTTACGCCGACTCCGGCCAGGACGCCTCGCGCGCCGTCGGCTCCACCGTCGCGTACGCCCTGATGTACGCGGTCGTGAATCTCGGCGCCTTCGCCGTGGCCGCCCTGGTGGCCCGCACGAGCCCGGCCAACCGGATCACCGACTACCGCGGTCTGTACGCGGCCCGCCCGGCCGCCGCCCTGGCCCTCGGCTTCTTCCTGCTGTGCCTGGCCGGGCTGCCCCCGGGCGTCATCGGCCTCTTCGCCAAGGTGACCGTCTTCTCGGCGGCGGTGGACGCGGGGCTGGGCTGGCTCGCGGTGGTGATGGCGCTGAACGTGGTGGTGGCGCTGTATTACTACCTCCAGTGGACGACGGAGCTCTTCCGTACATCGGAGCCCGCCGCCGAGCCGGAGCCCGTGCCCGCCGCGGGGGCGGCCGTCACCCGCCCCCGCGCCGTCCCCCTTACGGTTGCCATCGCCCTCACCGCGGCCGCCGGTATCGCCCTCTCCGGCGCCCCCCAGCTCGTCCTCCGGTTCGCGTCGAGCGCCTTGCTGTAGGCATCCCCACAGCCCCCGCGGGTCCGCGTCCGTGTGCACAAGGGAACTGGTGCCCTTCGCCTGGCGTTGACTTTTTCAGGAGGGTCCACTGGAAGGTGGAGACACCAGGCAAGGGGTTCCCCTGCGGCACATCGGGAGGGCACACCGTGCACCGCCGGCACAACGGGCTGAAGACCGCCGTACTCCTCGGTGGTCTGTCCGCGCTCATCATCGTCATCGGGAGCCTCTTCGGCCGTACCGGGCTGATCATCGCGGTGATCGTCGCACTCGGGACCAACGCGTACGCCTACTGGAACAGTGACAAGCTGGCGCTGCGCGCGATGCGCGCCCGCCCCGTCAGCGAGTTCGAGGCGCCGGGGCTGTACCGGATGGTGCGTGAGCTCTCCACGGCCGCGCGCCAGCCGATGCCCCGGCTCTACATCTCCCCGACCGAGGCCCCCAACGCCTTCGCCACCGGCCGCAACCCCCGTAACGCGGCGGTGTGCTGCACCGACGGCATCCTGCGGCTGCTGGACGAGCGCGAGCTTCGCGGGGTCATCGGCCATGAGCTCAGCCATGTCTACAACCGGGACATCCTGATCTCCTCGATCGCGGGCGCGCTCGCCACCGTCGTCATGTTCCTGGTGAACTTCGCCTGGCTGATCCCCATGGGCCGGTCGGACGACGACGAGGGCCCCGGCTTCCTCGGCATGCTGCTGATCATGATCCTGGGCCCGCTCGCGGCCTCCATCATCCAGCTCGCCGTGAGCCGTTCCCGCGAGTACGAGGCGGATGCCTCAGGCGCCCAGCTCACCGGCGACCCCCTGGCCCTCGCCAGCGCCCTGCGTAAGCTGGAAGCGGGCACCAAACAGCTTCCGCTGCCGCCCGAGCCCCGGCTGGAGACCGCCAGCCATCTGATGATCGCCAACCCCTTCCGCGCCGGTGAGGGCATGGCCAAGCTCTTCTCCACCCACCCGCCCATGCGGGAGCGCATCGCCCGCCTCGAACAGATGGCAGGAGGCCGCCGGCCGTGAAGACCCTCCTGAACCTGATCTGGCTGATCCTCTGCGGCATCTGGATGGCGATCCTCTACGTCCTCGCCGGAGCCCTCCTCTTCATCACGATCATCGGCATCCCCTTCGCGATCGCGTCCTGGCGCATCGCCGGGTTCGCCCTGTGGCCCTTCGGCCGCACCGCCGTCCCCCGCCACGACGCCGGGGCCCCCTCCTGCGTCGGCAATGTCCTCTGGCTCATCCTCGCGGGCTGGTGGCTGGCGATCGGCCATCTCGTCACCGGCGTCGCCCTCTGCCTCACGATCATCGGCATCCCCCTGGGCCTGGCCAACTTCAAGCTCATCCCGATCTCCCTGGCCCCCCTCGGCCATGAGATCGTCCCCACCGACCAGCCCTTCGGCCGCCGCTGACGCGGGCTCCGGTCAGCGTTCCGCCCGGACGTGGTCCGACACCCACGCGGGGGCGTCCGGTCTCCGGCTGATGTCCCGCAGCGTGGCCCGCAGCCTGCGGCGGGCGCGCTCGGAGGTGACCGTCTCCAGCTGGGGGCCGATGGAGAGCAGCGTGGCCTCGCACTCCCGCCACGCATGGGCGCTCGCGTACGCCGACAGCAGGGCGACGCCGTAGTAGAGCGGAAACCTGCCGCCAGGGACGTCCCCCGAGGCCAGTTCGCGCGCGCGGCGCAGCTTGGGGATCGCGCCGGTGACGTCCCCGAGGGAGAGCAGGGCCTCCCCCTCATGGCCGGTGATCTCGCCGTCGTTCACCCACCAGGCCCAGGCCGGATCGCGGGGGCTGACCGAGTCCTCCAGCGCGCCCCTGGCCCGGGCCAGCTCGTCCAGCGCCCGTCGGCGCTCTCCCCTCCGGGCGAGCGCCCTGCCCCGGCGCACCCGCGCGATCAGTGCCACGCGCGGCGGGATCCCGGGCCTCGTAAGGAGCTCATCCGCGATCCGCAGCGCCCCGTCCGGACGGGACTCGTCCACGTCCTGCATGGCCAGCATGTCCAGGGCGAACCACTCCATGGGCCGGTCCCCGGCCTGCCTGGCGAGCTGACGGGACTCCAGGAACGCCGTACGCGCCGCGTCCCGCCGCCCGGCGTCGAACAGCAGCCAGCCCGCGATCTCGGCGAGCTCGGCGACCGCCGACAGATACCCCGCCCGCCCCCGCTCGGGAACCCCATCCCGGTCCAGCGTGCGCTGTCCGGCCCGCCAGAGCCGTACGGCAGCGGGTGCCACCGCCGTGCCGCCGAACCGGTTGTCGTGCTCCAGCAGCGGGGCGACGGCGGCACGCATCCGCGCGAGATCACCGTCGACATCCGTCAGAACGCCGGGGCGCGCCGCCCCGGCGTGCCGTACGCGGCGCACCCGCCTACCGGTAGTTGACGAACTGCACCGCGAAGTCCAGGTCCTTGCCCTTGATCAGGGCGATCACGGTCTGCAGATCGTCCCGGCTCTTGGACGTCACCCGCAGCTCCTCGCCCTGCACCTGCGCCTTGACGCCCTTGGGCCCCTCATCGCGGATGATCTTGGCGACCTTCTTCGCGTTCTCCTGCGAGATCCCCTCCTGCAGCGAGGCGAAGATCTTGTACTCCTTGCCCGACGCCTGCGGCTCGCCCGCGTCCAGCGCCTTCAGCGAGATCCCGCGCTTGACCAGCTTGGACTGGAAGACGTCGAGGATCGCCTTGACCCGCTCCTCGGAGTTGGCTCGCATCTCGATCCGCTCGCCCGACCACTCGATCGAGGCGCCGACGTTCTTGAAGTCATAGCGTTGGGAGATCTCGCGGCTCGCCTGGTTCAGAGCGTTGTCGACCTCCTGCCGCTCGACCTTCGAGACGATGTCGAAACTGGAGTCGGCCATCGTGAGTTGGCTCCTCGTACGTAGATCCGTCAGTGGCACGGCCCAGCGGACCGCTCCGGCCAGCCTAGCGATCTCGGCCATGATCGAGCGGCGATCAACCGGGTGGCGGACCACCCCCGCACATCAGGTATTGTTTACGTCGTTGCCAGGGAGCAGCACCGCGAGAGCGGGGCACCTGGCCACATCCCAGGCGGTGTGCCCGAGTGGCCAATGGGAGCGGACTGTAAATCCGTCGGCTTAGCCTACCCAGGTTCGAATCCTGGCGCCGCCACGCCAAAGAAACGGCCCCCGAGCTGCGAAAACGCGGCCGGGGGCCGTTGGTGTGTGGGCAGGGCCGCGTACCGGCGCCGTGCCGACCACCGTCGTGCTCAGGACTGCCGCCTTACGGCTGGTCGCCGGTCCAGGTGAAGGTGGCGGAGGCCCCGGCGGGGAGCTGGTAGGTGAAGGACTGGCCGCCCCAGTTGACCTTCAGCGTCTCCTGGCCGCCGGTGTCGTTGTAGGCGATCAGCGCCTTGGAGCCGTCGGGGTTCTTCCAGGCCACGTTCGGGACCCTGGAGCTGGCGGTGGAGTCGATGCGGTGGGCGCCCGGCTTCACGAACTTCGTGAGGTGGCCCATCGTGTAGTACTCGACGGTGTAGTCGACCCTGCCGCTCTGGCCGTCGCCGTTGTGCACGGTGACCAGCCCGGTGCAGGTGTCGCAGCCGCCGTTGTGGGGGCCCTTGTTCTGATCGACCGCGAGGCTCCACTTGATCCAGCTCTTGCCCCAGTTGCGGGTGTAGTCGATCAGGTTGTGCATGTCCTCCTTCTGCTGGTTCTCGATCCAGGTGCCGCCGGAGTGTTCGGTGTCGAAGGCGTCCACGCCGGGGTACTGGTTGTGGACGGTGGTCTGCTGGCCGACGTCGCCGCCGTAGCCGTGCCAGGCGATGCCGCCGAAGTTCGGGTGGTTGCGGATGGCGGCGTCGTCCACCACGGGAGCGCCGAAGCCCGACCACTGGTCCCAGTTCCAGTCGAGGGCGAGCACCTTGGTGCTCAGGCCCGCGTTCGCCAGCTTGGGCAGCAGTTCGCTCTTGGTGAAGTAGTTGAGCCCGGAGCCGTTCCACTGCATCGACGGGTAGCCGCCGCAGCAGGTGGGCTCGTTCTGCACGGTCACGTAGTCGATCGGCACCCCGCGGTTCTTGTACTCCTGGAGGTACTTCACGAAGTAGTCCGCGTAGGTGCCGTAGTACTGCGCCTCCAGCCAACCCTGGTTGAGCTGGTCGTTGTCCTTCATCCAGGCGGGGGCGGTCCATGGCGAGGCCATGACCTTCAGGGCCGGGTTGAGCTGCTGGGCCCGCTGGGTCAGGGGCAGGACGTCGGCCAGGTCGTGGTCGATCGAGAACCTGGTGAGGCCGGGGTCGGTCTGTCCGGCCGGTACGTCGTCGAAGGTGTAGCCGAAGCGGGCGAGGTCGGAGCCGCCCATCGGGTTGCGCAGGAAGCTCACGCCGATGCCGTCGGTGGGGGAGAAGAGCTTGCGCATCACCTCGTCGCGGGTGCCCTGGCTCAGCGCGCCGCTGCTGTTGAACAGCCATGCCGCGGTGTCCGTGAACGATGCGCCGGCGCCCGAGAACTCCTGGTACGTCCGCGACTCGTCGACCGTGACATCGCCCCCGCCGCCGGCCGCGAAGCTGATGGGCGTCTGCTGCTCCAGGCCCTTGACGACGGTACGGCCGTCGGAGCCGGAGGTGGTGGTCAGATAGACGTTGACGGTCTCGCCCGCCGAGGCCGGGCCGGGGCGGGCCGCCTGGGCGCCCGCCGGAGACGTCAGCCAGGGGCCGACGGCCACGGCGACCGCTGCGAGGGCGCCCACCAGGGCGGAGCGCGGTGTGACAGCTCTTGTCGGGGGTCTCACAGATCTCATGAAAGTCGATGCCTTCCTGTGCGGACAGGACCGGCCGGTGCGGTCACGGCCGTAAGGGGGGAAGAGCGAGCCCGGTGACCGGTGTGTTCACGGCCACGTCGCACCGGAGCACCGGTGTGGTCACGGTGCTCGGTGATGTGAATGATTCAAGGCCGGGCGAAGGGCGTCAATCCTCGCGGCAGGTGCCGCCGTACGGGCGGCCGTCCGTCGTGGCGCGCCATGGGCTCCGTAAGACCGCTCCTAGGGTGGTGATTCCCCCGTATCAGGACAGAGAGGGCGGATCGTGCTCAGGGGCTTCAAGAACTTCCTCATGCGCGGTGATGTCATCGTTGTCGCCGTCGGCCTGGTCACAGCGCTGGCGTTCTCGACGCTGATCAAGGCGTTCACCGACTCCGTGATCAACCCGATCATCGCCCGGCTCCAGGGCGGCAAATCGGTCGGGCTCGGCTGGCAGCTCGGCGAACAGGGGAACAACTCGACCTACCTCAACATCGGGTCGTTGATCTCCGCCCTGATCTACTTCCTCATCTTCATGGGCGTCATCTACTTCCTGATCGTCGTGCCGTACAAGTACACCCAGGCTCGCCGGGGTGTGGAGGCGTTCGGCGAGCCCGGCCCGGTCAAGACCTGCCCGGAGTGCCTCGCCGAGGACATCCCCGAGGCGGCGCGCAAGTGCCGCTACTGCGCTTCGGACCAGCCGCGCACGGGTGAGCCGCCCCAGTCGCCGGAACCGCCGCGCACGGCCTAGCCGCGGCGGTCGAGGTCCAGCTCCAGCATCCGGATCGCGTTGCCGCGGAGGATCTTGTACGTGGTCTCGGGGGAGAGGCCGGCCACATGCTCGGCGGCGATGCGGCGGGTGTGCGGCCAGGTGGAGTCGACGTGGGGGTAGTCGGTCTCGAAGGTGGCGTTGTCCACGCCGACCGTGTCCAGCGAGGCGACCCCGTGCTTGTCGCGGAAGAAGCAGCAGAAGATCTGCCGGTAGTAGTACGTGGACGGCGGCTCGGGGATGAGGTCGCGGACGCCGCCCCAGGCGCGGTGCTCCTCCCAGACGTCGTCGGCGCGCTCCAGGGCGTAGGGGATCCAGCCCATCTGGCCCTCGGCGTAGGCCAGCTTCAGGCGCGGGAAGGCGACCAGGACGCCGCTGAAGAGGAAGTCCATCATCGACGCCATGGCGTTGTTGAAGCTCAGCGAGGCCTGGACGGCCGGTGGGGCGTCGGGGGAGGCGGCGGGCATCTGGGAGGAGGATCCGATGTGCATGCACACGACCGTCCCCGTGGCCTCGCACTCGGCGAAGAACGGGTCCCAGTAGCCGCTGTGGATGCTGGGGAGCCCGAGGTAGGTGGGGATCTCGCTGAAGGTCACCGCGCGGACGCCGCGGGCCGCGTTGCGGCGGACCTCCCGTACGGCGAGGTCGACGTCCCAGAGGGGGATCAGGCAGAGCGGGATGAGGCGGCCGCCGCTGTCGCCGCACCACTCCTCGACCATCCAGTCGTTGTACGCGCGGACGCACGCCAGCCCGACCTCCTTGTCCCTCGCCTCGGCGAAGGTCTGGCCGCAGAAGCGGGGGAAGGTCGGGAAGCACAGTGACGCCTCGACGTGGTTGAGGTCCATGTCGGCGAGCCGGTCCTTGGGGTCCCAGCAGCCGCGGCGCATCTGCTCGCGGGTGATGCCGTCGAGGGTCATCTCGTCGCGCGAGAAGCCGACGGCGGCGATGATCCGCTTGTAGGGGAAGAGGTCGCCCTCGTAGCTCCACCAGTCGGTCAGCTGGCCGTCCGGGTCGGTGGTGAACTTGTACTTGCCGCCGATGTAGGCCAGTTCGCCGATCCCGGCCGTGAGGGGCTTGGGGCCGCGGTCCCGGTACTTGGCCGGGAGCCAGGTCTCGAAGAGGTGTGCGGGCTCGATCACATGGTCATCGACGCTGATGACCAGGGGCAGCTCGGTGGTGCCGTTCGTCTCGCCGGTCATCTCGTCATCTCTCCCCGGTCTCCTCGTGGTGGGCCTGTCCGTTCCCTGCGGTCTGACGGATCTCATGGATCTGACGAGTCGTCAGATTCGGTGGCGGCAGATTAGGGCGGATCGCCTTAACCAACAAGAGAAGGTCCCGTTTCCGCGGGCACCCCGGGCCGCGCGGGGATGTGCGCGTCGCGTCGCGCGGATGCCGCCCCGAGCCGTGCGCGCATGTGTCCCGCGCCGCGCGCCGGTGCGCACCGTAAGGCGCTCTTCCCGAGGGGGCGCGGGGCCGGGACGATCGGGCGATGCCGACCATGAAGCCGCGCGTCCGTCTCGCCGCCGTCGGGGCGGCCTTCGCCCTCGCCGCCGCCACCCCCGTCGCCGCGTACGCCGCGCTGGACGATCCGCCCGCCGCGGCGGGCTCCGGCGCCGCGGGCCGGGGCGCGCCGTACGTCGAGACCCGGCTCTTCTTCGGCACCGAGCGCCCCGACGGCGGGCCGCCCGTCACCGAGAAGCAGTTCCTGGCCTTCGTGGACCGGCAGATCACCCCGCGCTTCCCCGCGGGCCTGACGATCCACGACGGCCGGGGGCAGTGGCGGGACCGGAACGGGACGATCGAGCGGGAGCGCTCGTACGAGGTGGTCCTGCTCTATCCGAAGTCCGAGGCGGGGGCGCAGGACCCGCGGATCGAACGGGTCCGTACGGCGTACGAGCGCCAGTACGCCCAGGAGTCCGTGGCACGGGCCGACGCCCCGGCGCGGGTGGACTTCTGAGGGGCCGGGCCGCGCCGACCCGGCCCCTCACCCCCGCTCGGCGACCGACCCCACCGCGTCCGCCACCGCCGTGTCGCCGTTGACCAGCTCCAGCGTGCGGCCCGCCGTACGGGGCTCGTCCAGGAGGGCGACCAGGACCGCGGCCACATCGTCGCGGGTGATCTCGGCGCGGCCGGTGCGTTCGGCCAGCTTCACCCGGCCCGTGCCCGGTTCGTTCGTCAGCCGTCCCGGGCGCAGCACGGTCCAGTCGAGGCCGCCCCGGGCGCGGATGTCGTCGTCCGCCGCGGCCTTGGCGCGCAGATAGGCGGCGAAGACCGGGTCGGTGTCGGGCGGCGGCTCGTGGGAGGCGCCGGTCGTGGAGACGATCAGGAACCGCCGGGCCCCGGCCCGTTCGGCCGCGTCCGCGAAGAGCACCGCGGACCGGTGGTCGACGGTGTCCTTACGGTCGGCACCGCTGCCGGGGCCCGCTCCGGCCGCGAAGACGGCCGCGTCCGCGCCCTCCAGATGCTTGACCACGTCCTCCAGGGAGACCGACTCCAGGTCGCAGACGACCGGTTCGGTGCCCGACGCCAGCAGGTCGCCGGCCTGCTCCGGCTTGCGGATGATGCCCGCCACTTCGTCTCCGCGCGCGGTGAGCAGCCGCTCCAGCCGCAGCGCGATCTGTCCATGTCCACCAGCGATGACAATGCGCATGATCCCGACCGTACGCCGTGCGGCCTACTGTTGCTCGCCGCCGCTCTGCGGCCGTTGCTCGCCACCGCTCTGCGGCCGTGTCTGCCGGGGCAGATCCAACGCCGCCGCGGCCGCCGAGTCGCAGTACTCCCGCACCGCGCTGGTCCGGGCCACCACCCGCCCCCGGTGCACCACGACCCTGCTGTACCCGAGCGAGAGCACCCCCGCGAGCCCGTCCCCGCGCACCGCTAGCAGCTCCGCCGGGAACCCGGCCTCCACCCGCACCTCGGCCAGCCCCATCGCGGTCCGCGCCCGTGCGCACACCGCCTCGTACGCCTCCTCCGGCCGCGACTCGCCCCCGGACGCCAGCAGAAAGGCGGCCTCCAGGGGATCGCCGCGCCCCACGGGGTTCACCGCGTCCCGCAGCGCACCGCTGCCCGCGGCCACCCGCACGCCCGCGGCGCGCAGCAGCCGCACCGGCGCGCAGACGCGGGTGGGCGCTCCCCGCATGCCCTGGTGCTCCAGCCCGGCGCAGTCGCCCTGGGGGAGACAGACGACGGTCACCCCGGCCGCCGCCAGCCGCTCGGCGATCCTCCCCGCCGCCTCCGCGGGCAGCCGGGACAGCCCGCCGCAGGGGCCGATGGTGACGCCCGGCCGCAGGCCCCCGGCCATCGCCGCGAACCGGGCGAGGCGGGCCGGGTCGTCACCGTCCGTGTGCAGATCGACGGCGCAGCCGTGGCGGGCGGCGAGGTCGAGGACGGCCTCGGCGTGGCCGGTCGGATCCGGGTCGAGGTCGGGGCAGCCGCCGATGACCGACGCCCCCATCCCCACCGCGTCCCGCAACATCGCCAGACCGTCCGCCCCCGCGGCCCCCGTCAGCACCCGGGGCACCGCCACCGCGCTCAGCTCGGTGAGCCCGCGCAGCGCCCGACCCGCCTCCAGGACCGCGTCCAGGGAGCGCAGTCCGTGCACCCCGCCGACGCGGACATGGGTGCGCAGCGCCGTCGCCCCGTGGCCGAGTTGGAGCAGGGCGGCCTCGACGGTGCGGCGCTGGACATCCCCGGGGGCGTACGGGACCGGGCCCGCCATGTCGGCCGTAAGGGCGGTGTCGCAGTGGGCGTGGGGTTCGGCGGGGGCGGGCAGCAGCAGATAGCCGCCGAGGTCCAGCCGGGCACCGGGGAGGAGGCTGCCCGCCGTGCCCACGGCCTCGATCCGTCCGCCGCTGAGCCGGACGTCCACGGTGCGCCCGTCGGCGAGCCGGACGCCGCCGAGCACCAGAGCGGTGGGCTCGCCGGGGGCCGCTCCGCCGCTCCTGGGCGGCCGTTGCGGCTGTTGCGGCTGCTGCTGGCTCTCGGGCATCGCGCTCCTGGGATTCGCGCCGAGCACGCGACGGGTGATGCGCCGGGCACGCGTCGGATGCGTGCGCAGCCAAGATCACGCGGGTGCGAAGCGAAGCCTAGGACGAGGTGGCGGCGGCTTCGCGGAGGAGCCGAATAGTCGTACTGGTGTGGTGCGTGAGTCCGGGGTGACCAGGGGCCGATACGGATTTCACCTTCGGCGGCCGACCGTGTAATGTCTTCATCGCTCGCCCCAATAGCTCAGTCGGCAGAGCGTCTCCATGGTAAGGAGAAGGTCTACGGTTCGATTCCGTATTGGGGCTCTGATGTGTGAGGCTTCCCGTTCCGCTACGCTGGTCGAGCGGGGGGTCGCTCGCATCACAGCGGTGTAGCTCAGTCGGTAGAGCAAGCGGCTCATAATCGCTGTGTCACCGGTTCAAGTCCGGTCACCGCTACTGACAGTAGCCGATTGTGGGGTCGGTCCTTCGATCGGCTACTCTTTCTGCGTTCATCCCCTAATCCGTTCGTCAAGGAGCACTCACGTGGCTGCCACCGACGTCCGCCCGAAGATCACGCTGGCCTGCGTGGAGTGCAAGGAGCGGAACTACATCACCAAGAAGAACCGACGCAACGACCCGGATCGTCTTGAGATCAAGAAGCACTGCCCGCGTTGCAACGCGCACACCGCGCACCGTGAGACGCGATAGCAATAAACTCTCATTCGAGGCCGCCCCCACTCGCGGGGGGCGGCCTCGTTTCGTTGGTAATTCAATCGCAGGAGGTGTGCGCCGATGGCGCTCGACCAGTCCTTCGTGGGGCGGACCTACCCGCCCACCGCCGCGTACGAGGTCGGCCGGGAGAAGATCCGGGAATTCGCCGACTCCCTCGGTGACGCCAATCCGGTCTACACCGACCCCGAGGCGGCCCGGGACCTCGGCTACCCCGATGTGATCGCCCCGCCGACGTTCATCTTCACGATCACCTTCAAGGCGGCCGGGAAGCAGGTGGTCGAGGACCCGCAGCTGGGGCTGGACTACAGCCGGGTGGTCCACGGCGACCAGCGGTTCGAGTACACCCGCCCGGTCCGCGCGGGGGACCGTCTGAAGGTCACCTCGATCATCGACTCGATCAAGTCGCTGGCGGGCAACGACATCCTGTCCGTCCGCGGTGAGGTCCACGACGAGTCGGGTGATCATGTAGCGACGTCGTTCACGACGCTGGTGGCCCGCGCCGCTGACGCACAGGTGGAGGAGAGCAGATGACGGCAAGGATCTCGTATGACGCCGTGGAGGTCGGCACCGAGGTGCCGACGCGCGAGTTCCGGGTGAACCGCGCCGATCTCGTGCGCTACGCGGGCGCCTCGGGCGACTTCAACCCGATCCACTGGAACGAGAAGTTCGCCAAGGAGGTCGGCCTCCCCGACGTCATCGCGCACGGCGCCTACACCATGGCCGAGGCGGCCCGGGTGGTCACCGAGTGGGCCGGGGACCCCGGCGCCCTCGTCGAGTACGGCGTCCGCTTCACCCGGCCCGTCGTGGTCCCCAACGACGACAAGGGCGCGGTCATCGAGATCGGCGCCAAGGTCACCGCCAAGCTGGACGACGAGGCCCGTACGGTGCGCCTCGACATCACGGCGATCAGCGCCGGCCACAAGGTGCTTGGCCGGGCCCGCGCCGTGGTACGGCTCGGCTGAGCCGTCCGAGCCCCTTACGGCCCGCAGGTCCGCCGGCCCCCGGATCCCCCACACCGGGGGCGGCCGCCTCCAGGAGCCCGGGGGGCACCCCCGTACTCTTGAGCGCGTGCAGGAACTCCACGACGCCCCCCTCGCGCCCCTCACCACCTTCCGTCTCGGCGGACCGGCCAACCGGCTGCTCACGGCCACCACCGACGACGAGGTCATCGCCGCGGTCCGGGAGGCCGACGCGGCCGGGACCCCGCTGCTGGTGATCGGCGGCGGCAGCAATCTGGTCATCGCCGACAAGGGCTTCGACGGCACCGCCCTGCACATCGCCACCAGCGGCTTCACCCTCGACGGCAGCCGCCTGGAGCTCGCCGCGGGCGAGAACTGGTCGGCCGCCGTCGCCCGTACGGTCCGCGCCGGGCTCGCGGGCATCGAATGCCTCGCCGGAATCCCCGGCTCCGCGGGCGCGACGCCGATACAGAACGTCGGCGCCTACGGCCAGGAGGTCTCCGCCACGATCACCGAGGTGATCGCCTACGACCGCCGCGCCGACGAGGTCGTCACGATCCCGAACGCCGACTGCGCCTTCTCCTACCGCCACAGCCGCTTCAAGGCCGATCCGGACCGCCATGTGGTGCTCCGGGTCCGCTTCGAACTGGAGGACGCGGGCGGGCTCTCCGCGCCCGTCCGGTATGCCGAGACCGCACGGGTGCTCGGCGTCGAGGTGGGGGACCGGGTGCCGGCCGCCGTCGCCCGCGAGACCGTCCTCGGACTGCGCGCGGGCAAGGGCATGGTGCTCGACCCCGGAGACCACGACACCTGGTCAGCGGGGTCGTTCTTCACCAACCCGGTGCTCGACCGGGACGCCCACGCAGCCTTCCTGGCCCGCGTCGCCGAGCGCCTGGGCCCGGACACCGCACCCCCCGCCTTCCCCGCGGGCGACGGCCTGATCAAGACCTCCGCTGCCTGGCTGATCGACAGGGCGGGCTTCACCAAGGGCTACGGCACTGGCCCGGCCCGGATCTCCACCAAGCACACCCTCGCCCTCACCAACCGGGGCCGGGCCACCACCGAGGACCTGCTGGCGCTGGCCCGCGAGGTGATGGCCGGGGTCGAGGAGGCGTTCGGGATCCGGCTGGTCAACGAGCCGGTGACGGTGGGCGTGAGCATCTGAAGCCCACGAGCAGAGTTGCACGTGCGACTCTGGTTTAGCCCTTCAGCCAGTCGTCGATCTCCGCCAGCATCCGCCGCCTGACCTCCTCCGGCGCGGCCGAGCCGCGCACCGACTGCCGTGCCAGCTCGGCCAGTTCGGCGTCCGTGAAGCCGTGGTGCTCCCGCACCAGGTCGTACTGCGCCGCCAGCCGCGAGCCGAAGAGCAGCGGGTCGTCCGCCCCGAGCGCCATCGGCACCCCCGCGTCGTACAGCGTGCGCAGCGGTACGTCCTCCGGCTTCTCGTAGACGCCGAGCGCCACGTTCGACGCCGGGCACACCTCGCAGGTCACCTGGCGCTCGGCCAGCTTGGCGAGCAGCCGCGGGTCCTCGGCCGCGCGCACCCCGTGGCCGACCCGGGCCGCGCCGAGGTCGTCCAGGCAGTCCCGGACGCTGCCGGGGCCCGACAGCTCGCCGCCGTGCGGCACCGCCAGCAGCCCGCCGTCCCGGGCGATGGCGAAGGCCCGGTCGAAGTCGCGGGCGAATCCGCGCCGTTCGTCGTTGGAGAGGCCGAAGCCGACGACGCCGCGGTCCGCGAAGCGCACCGCGAGCCGGGCCAGGGTGCGGGCCTCCAGCGGATGCTTCATGCGGTTGGCGGCGACCAGGACCCTGATCCCGAGACCGGTGTCGGCGGCGGCGCTCTCGACCGCGTCCAGGATGATCTCCATCGCGGGGATCAGCCCGCCCAGTCGCGGGGCGTACGAGGTGGGGTCCACCTGGATCTCCAGCCACTGGGCCCCGTCCCGCACATCCTCCTGGGCCGCCTCGCGCACCAGCCGCCGAATGTCGTCGGCCTCCCGCAGACAGGAGCGTGCGATGTCGTACAGCCGCTGGAAGCGGAACCAGCCGCGCTCATCGGTGGCACGCAGCTTCGGCGGCTCACCGCCGCTCAGTGCCTCGGGGAGATGGACGCCGTACTTGTCGGCGAGTTCGAGGAGGGTTCCGGGGCGCATGGAGCCGGTGAAGTGGAGATGCAGATGCGCTTTGGGGAGCAGGTGTACATCGCGTGCCATCTGCAGATACTGCCGCACGTCCGGACCCGTCGGGTACCGCTTTCCCCGAACGGGGAGGTGCGCACACGCGCAACGGGCCGGAATCCGCCACCGCGGACTCCGGCCCGTTCCTGCCGTATGGATCACGCATACGAGCCATACGGATCGTGCGTGCGAACCCGTGCGAACCGTACGGTTCGTGCGTACGAGCGCCGGGTGCCTTACGCGCTCGCCTCGCCCAGCAGCTTCTGCAGCCGGGAGACGCCCTCGACAAGGTCCTCGTCGCCCAGCGCATAGGACAGCCGCAGATAACCCGGGGTGCCGAACGCCTCGCCCGGCACCACCGCGACCTCGGCCTCCTCCAGGATGATCTCCGCCAGCTCGACGGTGGTCCGCGGCCGCTTGCCGCGGATCTCCCTGCCGAGCAGCCCCTTGACCGAGGGGTAGGCGTAGAAGGCGCCCTCGGGCTCCGGGCACTCGACGCCGTCGATCTCGTTGAGCATCCGCACGATGGTGCGGCGGCGGCGGTCGAACGCCTCGCGCATCGCGGCCACGGCGTCGAGGCCGCCCGCGACGGCGGTCAGCGCGGCGACCTGGGCGACATTGCTCACATTCGAGGTGGCGTGCGACTGGAGGTTGGTCGCGGCCTTGATGACGTCCTTGGGGCCGATGACCCAGCCCACCCGCCAGCCGGTCATCGCGTACGTCTTGGCTACCCCGTTGACCACGATGCACTTGTCCCGCAGCTCGGGCACCACGACCGGCAGCGAGTGGAACGCCGCGTCGCCGTAGACCAGGTGCTCATAGATCTCGTCGGTCAGCACCCAGAGCCCGTTGTCGGCGGCCCAGCGGCCGATCGCCTCGATCTGCTCACGGCTGTAGACCGCGCCGGTGGGGTTGGAGGGGGAGACGAAGAGCAGCACCTTGGTGTTCTTGGTGCGGGCCGCCTCCAGCTGCTCGACGGAGACGCGGTAGCCGGTCGTCTCGTCGGCGACGACCTCCACCGGGACACCGCCGGCCAGCCGGATCGACTCCGGGTAGGTGGTCCAGTAGGGCGCGGGGACGATGACCTCGTCGCCCGGGTCCAGGATCGCGGCGAACGCCTCGTAGATCGCCTGCTTGCCGCCGTTGGTCACCAGGACCTGGGCCGCCTCGACCTCGTACCCGCTGTCGCGCAGCGTCTTCGCGGCGATCGCGGCCTTGAGCTCGGGGAGGCCGCCGGCCGGGGTGTAGCGGTGGTACTTCGGGTCGTGGCACGCCGCGGCCGCGGCGTCGACGATGTAGTCGGGCGTGGCGAAGTCGGGCTCACCGGCGCCGAAGCCGATCACCGGACGGCCCGCGGCCTTGAGGGCCTTGGCCTTGGCGTCGACGGCGAGGGTCGCGGACTCGGAGATCGAGCCGATCCGGGCCGATACCCGCCGGTCGGTCGGGGACTGTACTGGGGGAGTAGCAGCGGTCATGGATGCATCGTCGCAGACGGGCGAAATGGGTGGCACACGGGTTTGTGGAGAGTTCGCGCGCTTCTCGTTCGACGCCCGGCCGTCAAGCACGTACACTCAACCGTCGTTGGCCGATCAACAGCCGGATCCGACCGCACACTCCGTGCAGCCGGGTGGATGCGGTAGGTTGGGAGTGCCGCGAAGGGTCGTAGCTCAATTGGTAGAGCACTGGTCTCCAAAACCAGCGGTTGGGGGTTCAAGTCCCTCCGGCCCTGCTACACGCACTGTGATGAGGGTGCGTGCATGCGTACGCAAGGACAAGCACCGCTGTGCGGCCGGGCCGGACGCGGCACGGCCACGACCCGGATTCAGGTGAGGACGAGTGACGGAAGCCCTTGGCTCCACCGCGACGCCTGAGAGCGGTCGTCCCGAGGATGAGGAGACGACCAAGCGGGGTCGTCGTGGTGGCAAGCGCGCGAAGAAGGGGCCCTTCGGTCGGCTCGCGCTCTTCTACCGCCAGATCATCGCCGAGCTGCGGAAGGTCGTCTGGCCCACCCGCAGTCAGCTGTCGACGTACACCAGCGTGGTGATCGTTTTCGTCGTCATCATGATCGGCATCGTGACCGTGATTGACTATGGGTTCAACAACGCCATCAAGTACGTCTTTGGCTGAGACCCTCGCGAAAGGCGGCCGCCGTCCCGGCGTCGCCTCTTTCGCACGTTCCACCCCCTTTGAAGCCAGGAAGAAGCAGCCACAGTGTCTGACCCGAACCTGAACGACGCCGCCGAGCCCGTCGAGTCCCGTGAGGACGAGCTCGACATCGTCGAGGCGGCGGACTCCGACCAGGCTGAAGCGGCCGACGCCTCGGCGGGCGTTCCCGCCGAGGAGGACGCGCTGCGCGTCGAGGACCAGGACGCCCCCGAGACCGAGGCGGCCCAGGCGGATGACGCGGTCGAGGCGGTCGAGACCGGGGCCGAGGAGGCCGCGGCCGACCCGGTCGAGGCGCTTCGCGAGGAGCTGCGCGGGCTGCCCGGTGAGTGGTACGTGATCCACACCTACGCGGGCTACGAGAAGCGCGTGAAGGCCAACCTGGAGCAGCGTGCCGTCTCGCTGAACGTCGAGGACTTCATCTACCAGGCCGAGGTCCCCGAGGAAGAGATCGTCCAGATCAAGAACGGCGAGCGCAAGAACGTCCGGCAGAACAAGCTGCCCGGCTATGTGCTCGTCCGCATGGACCTGACGAACGAGTCGTGGGGTGTCGTCCGCAACACCCCGGGCGTCACCGGCTTCGTGGGCAACGCCTACGACCCGTACCCGCTGACCCTGGACGAGATCGTCAAGATGCTCGCCCCCGAGGCCGAGGAGAAGGCCGCCAAGGCCGCCGCCGAGGAGAGCGGTGCGCCGGCGCCGAGCCGCAAGGTCGAGGTCCAGGTGCTGGACTTCGAGGTGGGCGACTCGGTCACGGTCACCGACGGCCCGTTCGCGACCCTGCAGGCGACGATCAACGAGATCAACGCCGACTCGAAGAAGGTCAAGGGCCTGGTGGAGATCTTCGGTCGGGAGACCCCGGTCGAGCTGAGCTTCGACCAGATCCAGAAGAACTGAGTCCACTCAGAGCTGAGTCTCTTCATAAGGACTTCCGACAGGTCAGACGGGCTTTCGCGGCCGGTCTGACCTGCTCGGTTTTAAGGCGCACAGCTATACCCGTTATCGTTGTGCGGTATGCCTCCATCCGGATGATCCGGTTCGGAGGCGAACACCCTCTCACTAGGACCCGGAGAGAGCATGCCTCCCAAGAAGAAGAAGGTCACGGGGCTGATCAAGCTCCAGATCCAGGCCGGCGCCGCGAACCCGGCCCCGCCGGTCGGCCCCGCGCTGGGTCAGCACGGCGTCAACATCATGGAGTTCTGCAAGGCCTACAACGCCGCGACCGAGTCGCAGCGCGGCATGGTCGTGCCGGTGGAGATCACGGTCTACGAGGACCGCTCCTTCACCTTCGTGACCAAGACCCCGCCGGCCGCCAAGCTGATCCTCAAGGCCGCGGGCGTGGAGAAGGGCTCCGGCGAGCCGCACAAGACCAAGGTCGCCAAGATCACCCGCGACCAGGTGCGTGAGATCGCCACCACCAAGATGCCCGACCTGAACGCCAACGACCTGGACGCCGCCGAGAAGATCATCGCCGGCACCGCCCGCTCCATGGGCGTCACGGTCGAGGGCTGACACCCCACCCGCGAGGGCCGACGGCCCCCGCGGCCACCTGTGGCAGGGCCAAGCGCTGGCCCGGACCACGAACTCCACAGACATCAGGAGCAAGAGTGAGCAAGCGCAGCAAGACCCTCCGCGCTGCGGACGCCAAGATCGACCGGGAGCGCGCATACGCCCCGCTCGAGGCCGTCCGGCTGGCGAAGGACACCTCCACCACCAAGTTCGACGCGACCGTCGAGGTCGCCATGCGCCTGGGTGTCGACCCGCGCAAGGCCGACCAGATGGTCCGCGGCACCGTGAACCTGCCGCACGGCACCGGTAAGACCGCCCGGGTCCTGGTCTTCGCGACCGGTGACCGTGCTGCGGCCGCGGAGGCCGCGGGAGCCGACATCGTCGGCTCCGACGAGCTCATCGACGAGGTGTCCAAGGGCCGCCTGGACTTCGACGCCGTCGTCGCCACCCCGGACCTCATGGGCAAGGTCGGCCGCCTCGGCCGGGTGCTCGGTCCGCGTGGTCTGATGCCGAACCCGAAGACCGGCACCGTCACCCCGGACGTGGCCAAGGCCGTCACGGACATCAAGGGCGGCAAGATCGAGTTCCGCGTCGACAAGCACTCGAACCTGCACTTCATCATCGGCAAGCTCTCGTTCGACGAGACCAAGCTGGTGGAGAACTACGCTGCGGCGCTCGAGGAGGTCAACCGTCTCAAGCCGTCCGCCGCGAAGGGCCGTTACATCAAGAAGGCGACCCTGACCACCACGATGGGCCCCGGCATCCCGCTGGACGCCAACCGCACCCGCAACCTGCTGGTCGAGGAGGACGCCGTCTGAGGCGGCTCCTGATCGGCACACCCTGGTGTGCAACCGCCGGGCCCCCGCACCGCGTCGAAGGTGCGGGGGCCCGGCGTCTTTCGCTGTCGGTCCCCTCCGCTAGAGTCGTTCACTCTGCACGAGACGTGACAGAGAAATAAAAACTAGGGGGAAGCCGTGCGCGGTACTCATGTCGGTGCGCGATGGGCGATAGCCGCCGGAAGCCTCGTTCTGACGGTCGGCCTGACCGCGTGCGGGAGCGACAAGTCCGATGACGACAAGGCCGGCGACAAGACCGGCGGCGACAGGTCCGGGCACTCCGCGATGAGCCCGCTGGCGGCGCTCAAGCTCGCCTCGCAGCAGACCGACAAGAAGAACTCGGCCAAGGTCGAGGGCACCACCCAGATGGGCGAGCAGAACTCGCAGATGACCGGCGCCATGGACTGGGCCGACGGCATCCGGGCCAATATGTCCATCACCCAGAAGGGCGGTGCCATCGCCAACTCCCCGATGGCGGGCAAGCCGATGGACGCCAGGTACACCCCGGACGCGATGTTCCTGAACATGGGCGATGAGTTCGCCGCCCAGGCTGGCAGCGGCAAGCACTGGGTGAAGTACGACTACGACGTGCTGGCCCAGAAGGCGGGTCCCTCGGGCGCCTTCCTGAAGGACCAGATGCAGAACAACAACCCGTCGCGCTCGGTGGAGCTGCTGCTCGCCACGGGCAAGGTCAAGAGCGTGGGCAGCGAGGACGTGAAGGGCGTCAAGGCCACCCACTACACGGGCAAGGTCAAGGTCTCCGAGATCGCCAAGATGCAGTCCAAGGAGCTCAGCCAGTCCGACCTGGACGCCCTGCAGAAGCAGCTGGAGTCCTCGGGCATGGACACCGAGACCATCGACCTGTGGGTGGACGGGGACAACCTGCTGGTCAAGAAGCGTGAGCAGGCGCAGAGCAACAGCGGCGCCTATGACTCCACGGTCTTCTACTCGGACTACGGCACCAAGGTGACGGTCACCGAGCCGTCCTCCTCGGACACCGTGGACTTCCAGGACATGCTCCAGCAGTAGGGCCGATTTGCCTGGCCGCGGCCCGTTCGCGTAATCTCCTACCGAAGCCAAAGACCGCTGGTTGTCGCCGTGTCCCGAAAGGGATCCGGTGGCTGAAGGATCCGCTAGCCGCGGGCGACCTGCGTAGGTGACTGAGGTTGCACTCCCGAACGGGCCGTGGGTCCGTGCCGGTCGAGTTACGCCCCGGGCGCCTGCGCCGGGGCGTTTTCGCGTTGTCTCAGTCTCCTTCCTTCAGGCCGAAGCGGTCCTCATCACCCGGAAGGAGGCCGAGGCTCATGGCGAGTCCTGACAAGGTCGCAGCCGTCGACGAGATGCGGGAGAAGTTCCGCAACGCGAACGCGGCCGTGGTGACCGCGTACACCGGACTCACCGTTGCGCAGCTGAAGGAGCTGCGCCGTTCGCTCGGTGAGAACGCTCAGTACCGTGTGGTGAAGAACACGCTGACCAAGATCGCGGCCAACGAGGCCGGGATCAACCAGCTCGACGACCTGTTCTCGGGTTCGTCGGCCGTCGCCTTCGTGACCGGTGACCCGGTCGAGGCGGCGAAGGGTCTCCGTGACTTCGCCAAGGACAACCCCGCTCTCGTGATCAAGGGCGGTGTCCTTGACGGCAAGGCGCTGTCCGCCGACGAGATCAAGAAGCTCGCGGACCTCGAGTCCCGTGAGGTGCTGCTCGCCAGGCTGGCGGGTGCGATGAAGGGCAAGCAGTCCCAGGCTGCCGCGCTCTTCCAGGCCCCGCTGTCGAAGTTCGTCCGGACCGCCGAGGCGCTCCGGCAGAAGCAGGACGAGCAGGGCGGTGCCGACACCCCGGCTCCCGCCGAGGCCGAGGCCGCCGAGTAATCAGGCCCCGGTCGCAGCGGGCCCGGAAGCCCGCCGACATATACATCCGGCACCACCTGCCGAATTAGTGGAAGGACCGCCACCATGGCGAAGCTCAGCCAGGACGACCTGCTCGCGCAGTTCGAGGAGATGACCCTCATCGAGCTCTCCGAGTTCGTGAAGGCCTTCGAGGAGAAGTTCGACGTCACCGCCGCCGCGCCGGCCGCCGTGGTCGCCGCCGCCCCGGGTGCCCCGGGCGCCGCTGCCCCGGTCGAGGAGGAGAAGGACGAGTTCGACGTCGTCCTCACCGGCGCCGGCGACAAGAAGATCCAGGTCATTAAGGTCGTGCGCGAGCTGACCTCCCTGGGTCTGAAGGAGGCCAAGGACCTCGTCGACGGCACCCCGAAGCCGGTCCTCGAGAAGGTCAACAAGGAGCAGGCCGACAAGGCCGCCGAGTCCCTCAAGGGCGCCGGCGCCTCCGTCGAGGTCAAGTGACCCCTCGGGGTCGGATGACCTCGCGGCCCGCCGCCACACGCCCGTAGGACGTCCGGCGGCGGGGCCCGGTTCCACGCCAGGGGCGATCACCCGTTCGGGTGGTCGCCCTTCGGCGTTCCCGAGACGGTTACATTGCCTTATGGGTTTGTGGAGGTAGGGTGATCTTCGTTGCCCGTCGCCACGCCCTGTGACGATCTCGCCGGAGTGGGGGGCCTTGACGAACGGCACGCAGCGCGCAATTCTCAGGACGCGACGTCACACCGATCCAAAAGTCCGAGGCATGGATCGTCGGCGAAGCGGGCAGTATCGATATGCGCATCGACAGCGCGGCTGCCGACAGGGCGTGAGAAGACAACGAGGGGCGCGCCCCCTCACCGGAGGGAGAGATTGGCACTGCCGGTCTCAGAAACTCGGCGCTGGACATCAGTGTGCCAAGTGGCTACACTGACCCTTTGCGCTGCCTGTTAGCTGCTCCCTGCCCGTCACCAGGGGCATACCTACCTTCGAGCACTACTGATGAAAACGCCCTGACCAGGGATTTCATCCATGGGCTCTCGGTGGGACCGGTACGCGCGTAGTGAGTCCGAGCCCTCGGAAGGACCCCCTCTTGGCCGCCTCGCGCAACGCCTCGACTGCCAATACGAACAATGGCGCCAGCACCGCCCCGCTGCGCATCTCCTTTGCGAAGATCAAGGAGCCTCTCGAGGTTCCGAACCTCCTTGCGCTTCAGACCGAGAGCTTCGATTGGCTGCTCGGCAATGCCGCGTGGAAGGCTCGCGTCGAGGCTGCGCTGGACAGCGGTCAGGACGTCCCCACCAAGTCCGGTCTGGAAGAGATCTTCGAGGAGATCTCCCCGATCGAGGACTTCTCCGGGTCGATGTCCCTGACCTTCCGTGATCACCGTTTCGAGCCGCCGAAGAACTCGATCGACGAGTGCAAGGAGCGTGACTTCACCTACGCCGCTCCGCTCTTCGTCACGGCCGAGTTCACCAACAACGAGACCGGTGAGATCAAGTCTCAGACGGTCTTCATGGGCGACTTCCCGCTCATGACCGACAAGGGCACCTTCTGCATCAACGGCACCGAGCGTGTCGTCGTCTCGCAGCTGGTGCGCTCGCCGGGTGTCTACTTCGACTCCTCCATCGACAAGACGTCCGACAAGGACATCTTCTCGGTCAAGGTCATCCCCTCCCGTGGTGCCTGGCTGGAGATGGAGATCGACAAGCGCGACATGGTCGGTGTCCGCATCGACCGCAAGCGCAAGCAGTCCGTCACCGTCCTCCTGAAGGCGCTCGGCTGGACCACCGAGCAGATCCTCGAGGAGTTCGGCGAGTACGAGTCCATGCGCGCCACCCTGGAGAAGGACCACACCCAGGGCCAGGACGACGCGCTGCTCGACATCTACCGCAAGCTGCGCCCGGGCGAGCCCCCCACCCGGGAGGCCGCGCAGACGCTGCTGGAGAACCTCTACTTCAACCCGAAGCGCTACGACCTGGCGAAGGTCGGCCGCTACAAGGTCAACAAGAAGCTGGGCGCGGCCGCTCCGCTGGACGCGGGCGTCCTGACGGTCGAGGACATCATCGCCTCGATCAAGTACCTGGTGAAGCTGCACGCCGGTGAGACCGAGACCGTCGGGGACAACGACCAGTCCGTGGTCGTCGAGACCGATGACATCGACCACTTCGGCAACCGCCGCATCCGTAACGTCGGCGAGCTGATCCAGAACCAGGTCCGCACGGGTCTGGCGCGCATGGAGCGCGTCGTCCGCGAGCGCATGACCACTCAGGACGTCGAGGCGATCACGCCGCAGACCCTGATCAACATCCGGCCGGTCGTCGCCTCCATCAAGGAGTTCTTCGGCACCAGCCAGCTGTCGCAGTTCATGGACCAGACGAACCCGCTGTCGGGCCTGACCCACAAGCGCCGGCTGAACGCGCTGGGCCCCGGTGGTCTCTCCCGTGAGCGGGCGGGCTTCGAGGTCCGTGACGTGCACCCCTCGCACTACGGCCGGATGTGCCCGATCGAGACGCCCGAAGGCCCGAACATCGGTCTGATCGGCTCGCTCGCCTCGTACGGCCGGGTCAACGCGTTCGGTTTCATCGAGACCCCGTACCGCAAGGTGGTCGACGGTGTCGTCACCGACGACGTGGACTACCTGACCGCCGACGAGGAGGATCGCTTCGTCATCGCGCAGGCCAACGCGCCGCTGACGGACGACTTCCACTTCGCCGAGAACCGCGTCCTGGTCCGCCGCCGTGGCGGTGAGGTCGACTACATCCCCGGCGACGACGTCGACTACATGGACGTCTCGCCGCGCCAGATGGTGTCGGTCGCGACCGCGATGATCCCGTTCCTGGAGCACGACGACGCCAACCGCGCGCTCATGGGCTCGAACATGATGCGCCAGGCCGTGCCGCTGATCAAGGCGGAGTCCCCGCTGGTCGGCACCGGTATGGAGTACCGCTGCGCGGTCGACGCCGGCGACGTCATCAAGGCCGAGAAGGACGGTGTCGTCCAGGAGGTCTCCGCCGACTACGTGACGGTGGCCAACGACGACGGCACCTACACCACCTACCGGGTGGCCAAGTTCTCCCGCTCCAACCAGGGCACCTCCTTCAACCAGAAGGTCGTCGTGGACGAGGGCGCGCGGGTGATCGCCGGGCAGGTGCTGGCCGACGGCCCGTCCACCGAGGACGGCGAGATGGCGCTCGGCAAGAACCTCCTGGTGGCGTTCATGCCGTGGGAGGGCCACAACTACGAGGACGCGATCATCCTCAGCCAGCGTCTGGTGCAGGACGACGTCCTCTCCTCGATCCACATCGAGGAGCACGAGGTCGACGCCCGGGACACCAAGCTGGGCCCCGAGGAGATCACCCGGGACATCCCGAACGTCTCCGAGGAGGTCCTGGCCGACCTCGACGAGCGCGGCATCATCCGCATCGGCGCCGAGGTCATCGCCGGGGACATCCTGGTCGGCAAGGTCACCCCGAAGGGTGAGACCGAGCTGACCCCGGAGGAGCGGCTGCTGCGCGCGATCTTCGGCGAGAAGGCCCGTGAGGTCCGTGACACCTCGCTGAAGGTGCCGCACGGCGAGACCGGCAAGGTCATCGGCGTGCGCGTCTTCGACCGCGAGGAGGGCGACGAGCTGCCGCCCGGCGTGAACCAGCTGGTCCGCGTCTACGTGGCGCAGAAGCGCAAGATCACCGACGGTGACAAGCTCGCCGGCCGCCACGGCAACAAGGGCGTCATCTCCAAGATCCTCCCCGTCGAGGACATGCCGTTCCTGGAGGACGGCACCCCGGTCGACATCATCCTCAACCCGCTGGGTGTCCCGTCCCGGATGAACCCGGGGCAGGTGCTGGAGATCCACCTCGGCTGGCTGGCCTCCCGCGGCTGGAAGGTCGAGGGCTCCGAGGAGTGGATGCAGCGGCTGCAGGCGATCGGTGCCGACGAGGTCCAGCCCGGGACCAACGTCGCGACCCCGGTCTTCGACGGCGCCCGCGAGGACGAGCTGGCCGGCCTGTTCGAGCACACCGTGCCGAACCGGGACGGCGACCGCCTGGTCCAGCCCTCCGGCAAGGCCCGGCTGTTCGACGGCCGCTCCGGCGAGCCGTTCCCGGACCCGATCTCGGTCGGCTACATGTACATCCTCAAGCTGCACCACCTGGTGGACGACAAGCTGCACGCCCGGTCCACCGGTCCGTACTCGATGATCACCCAGCAGCCGCTGGGTGGTAAGGCTCAGTTCGGTGGCCAGCGCTTCGGTGAGATGGAGGTGTGGGCGCTGGAGGCTTATGGCGCCGCGTACGCCCTCCAGGAGCTGCTGACCATCAAGTCCGACGACGTGACCGGCCGCGTGAAGGTCTACGAGGCCATCGTCAAGGGCGAGAACATTCCCGAGCCCGGCATCCCCGAGTCCTTCAAGGTGCTCATCAAGGAGATGCAGTCCCTGTGCCTCAACGTGGAGGTGCTGTCGTCCGACGGCATGTCCATCGAGATGCGCGACACCGACGAGGACGTCTTCCGCGCTGCGGAGGAGCTCGGTATCGACCTGTCCCGGCGCGAGCCGAGCAGCGTCGAAGAGGTCTGACGGGTCTGGCCGGGGCACTCGCCACAGGGCGCCCCGGCCTCTCCCCGGACCCCCAGTCAGACCCGAAGACACGACCCTGAAAGAGGGATTGACGACAAGTGCTCGACGTCAACTTCTTCGACGAGCTGCGGATCGGCCTCGCCACCGCTGATGACATCCGTCAGTGGTCCCACGGTGAGGTCAAGAAGCCGGAAACCATCAACTACCGCACCCTCAAGCCCGAAAAGGACGGACTCTTCTGCGAGAAGATCTTCGGTCCGACCCGGGACTGGGAGTGCTACTGCGGGAAGTACAAGCGCGTCCGCTTCAAGGGCATCATCTGTGAGCGCTGTGGCGTCGAGGTCACCCGCGCCAAGGTGCGCCGTGAGCGGATGGGCCACATCGAGCTGGCCGCTCCCGTCACCCACATCTGGTACTTCAAGGGCGTGCCCAGCCGTCTGGGCTACCTGCTCGACCTCGCCCCGAAGGACCTCGAGAAGGTCATCTACTTCGCCGCCTACATGATCACGTGGGTGGACGAGGAGCGCCGCACGCGCGATCTGCCCTCGCTGGAGGCCCATGTCTCCGTCGAGCGCCAGCAGATCGAGCAGCGCCGCGACGCGGACCTCGAGGCCCGCGCCAAGAAGCTGGAGGCGGACCTCGCCGAGCTCGAGGCCGAGGGCGCCAAGGCCGATGTGCGCCGCAAGGTGCGCGAGGGCGCCGAGCGCGAGATGAAGCAGCTGCGCGACCGCGCCCAGCGCGAGATCGACCGTCTCGACGAGGTGTGGAACCGCTTCAAGAACCTCAAGGTCCAGGACCTCGAGGGCGATGAGCTGCTCTACCGCGAACTGCGTGACCGCTTCGGCACGTACTTCATGGGCGGCATGGGCGCCGCGGCGCTGCAGAAGCGCCTGGAGTCCTTCGACCTCGATGAGGAGGCCGAGAAGCTCCGCGAGATCATCCGGACCGGCAAGGGCCAGAAGAAGACCCGTGCGCTCAAGCGCCTGAAGGTCGTCTCCGCGTTCCTGCAGACCCGGAACAGCCCCAACGGCATGGTGCTGGACTGCATCCCGGTGATCCCGCCGGACCTGCGTCCGATGGTGCAGCTGGACGGTGGCCGCTTCGCGACCTCCGACCTGAACGACCTGTACCGCCGTGTGATCAACCGGAACAACCGGCTGAAGAGGCTCCTGGACCTCGGTGCCCCCGAGATCATCGTCAACAACGAGAAGCGCATGCTTCAGGAGGCCGTTGACGCCCTCTTCGACAACGGTCGCCGCGGCCGTCCGGTCACCGGCCCCGGTAACCGTCCGCTGAAGTCCCTCAGCGACATGCTGAAGGGCAAGCAGGGCCGGTTCCGTCAGAACCTGCTCGGCAAGCGCGTCGACTACTCGGCCCGTTCGGTCATCGTCGTCGGCCCGCAGCTCAAGCTGCACCAGTGCGGTCTGCCCAAGGCCATGGCGCTGGAGCTCTTCAAGCCGTTCGTGATGAAGCGCCTGGTGGACCTGAACCACGCGCAGAACATCAAGTCGGCCAAGCGCATGGTCGAGCGCGGCCGCACGGTCGTGTACGACGTGCTCGAAGAGGTCATCGCCGAGCACCCGGTGCTGCTGAACCGTGCGCCGACCCTGCACCGCCTCGGCATCCAGGCGTTCGAGCCGCAGCTGGTCGAGGGCAAGGCCATTCAGATCCACCCGCTCGTCTGCACCGCGTTCAACGCGGACTTCGACGGTGACCAGATGGCCGTGCACCTGCCGCTGTCCGCGGAGGCGCAGGCCGAGGCCCGCATCCTGATGCTGTCCTCGAACAACATCCTCAAGCCGGCCGACGGCCGTCCGGTGACCATGCCGACCCAGGACATGGTGCTGGGCCTGTTCTTCCTCACCACCGACGAGGAGGAGCGCGAGGTCAAGGGCGACGGCCGGTCCTTCGGCTCGGTCGCCGAGGCGATCATGGCGTTCGACGCCCGGGAGCTCTCGCTCCAGGCGAAGATCGACATCCGCTTCCCGATCGGCACCGTCCCGCCCCGTGGCTGGACCCCGCCGGTGGCCGATGAGAACGAGCCCGCCTGGCAGCCCGGTGACAGCTTCCGGCTGCGCACCACGCTGGGCCGCGCGCTCTTCAACGAGCTGCTGCCCGAGGACTACCCGTTCGTCGACTACTCGGTGGGCAAGAAGCAGCTCTCCGAGATCGTCAACGACCTCGCCGAGCGCTACCCCAAGGTCATCGTCGCGGCGACGCTGGACAACCTGAAGGCGGCCGGTTTCCACTGGGCCACCCGCTCCGGTGTCACCGTCGCCATCTCCGACGTGGTCGTGCCCGAGGCCAAGAAGGCCATCATCGAGGGCTACGAGGCGCAGGACGAGAAGGTCCAGAAGCAGTACGAGCGCGGTCTGATCACCAAGGACGAGCGCACCCAGGAGCTGATCGCGATCTGGACCAAGGCGACCAACGAGGTCGCCGAGGCGATGAACGCGAACTTCCCGAAGACCAACCCGATCTTCATGATGGTCAACTCGGGCGCGCGCGGAAACATGATGCAGATGCGCCAGATCGCCGGTATGCGCGGTCTGGTGTCCAACGCGAAGAACGAGACCATCCCGCGGCCGATCAAGGCGTCGTTCCGCGAGGGCCTCTCCGTGCTGGAGTACTTCATCTCCACCCACGGTGCCCGTAAGGGTCTCGCCGACACCGCCCTGCGCACCGCCGACTCGGGTTACCTGACCCGTCGTCTGGTGGACGTCTCGCAGGACGTGATCATCCGCGAGGAGGACTGTGGCACCGACCGCGGCCTCAAGCTGGCGATCGCGACCACGGGCGCGGACGGCGTGCTGCGCAAGACGGAGGACGTCGAGACCAGCGTGTACGCGCGCTGCCTCGCCGAGGACATCGTCGTGGACGGGAAGGTCCTGGCCCCGGCCGGTACCGACCTGGGCGATGTGCTCATCGACGAGCTGGTCCGTCACAACGTGGAGACCGTCAAGACCCGCTCGGTGCTCACCTGCGAGTCCGCCGTCGGCACCTGCGCCATGTGCTACGGCCGCTCGCTGGCGACCGGCAAGCTGGTGGACATCGGCGAGGCGGTCGGCATCATCGCCGCCCAGTCCATCGGTGAGCCCGGCACCCAGCTGACGATGCGTACCTTCCACACCGGTGGTGTGGCCGGTGACGACATCACCCAGGGTCTCCCGCGTGTCGTCGAGCTCTTCGAGGCCCGTACGCCCAAGGGTGTCGCCCCGATCTCGGAGGCGGCCGGCCGCGTCCGGATCGAGGAGACCGAGAAGACCAAGAAGCTCGTCGTCACCCCGGACGACGGTTCCGACGAGACGGCCTACGGCGTCTCCAAGCGGTCCCGTCTGCTGGTGGGCGAGGGCGACCACGTCGAGGTCGGCCAGCCGCTGACCGTGGGTGCCGTCAACCCGCACGACGTGCTGCGCATCCTCGGCCAGCGCGCCGTCCAGGTGCACCTGGTGGGCGAGGTCCAGAAGGTCTACAACTCGCAGGGCGTGTCGATCCACGACAAGCACATCGAGATCATCATCCGGCAGATGCTGCGCCGGGTGACGATCATCGAGTCCGGCGACGCGGAGCTGCTGCCGGGCGAGCTCGTGGAGCGCACGCGCTTCGAGGGTGAGAACCGTCGTGTGGTCCAGGAAGGCGGCCACCCGGCCTCCGGCCGTCCGCAGCTGATGGGCATCACCAAGGCCTCGCTGGCGACCGAGTCTTGGTTGTCGGCGGCGTCCTTCCAGGAGACGACCCGGGTGCTCACCGACGCGGCGATCAACGCCAAGTCGGACTCCCTGATCGGCCTCAAGGAGAACGTGATCATCGGTAAGCTCATCCCGGCCGGTACGGGCCTGTCCCGCTACCGCAACATCCGGGTCGAGCCGACCGAGGAGGCGAAGGCCGCGATGTACTCGGCCGTCGGCTACGACGACATCGACTACTCGCCCTTCGGCACCGGCTCCGGCCAGGCGGTTCCGCTGGAGGACTACGACTACGGGCCGTACAACCAGTAGGTCCGCGGACGGCTGGTCAGCGTTCACAGGGCGGTCACCCCATGGCGGGGGTGGCCGCCCTGCGGCTATGCTCCGGGTTGGTGTGTCCAGCGCGTGTGCATTTGTTTTGACCGGAGCCGATGCTATAGGTACGCTCTGACCTTGTGCCTGGGGTGTCCCTGGGCTCCTGTGCGCGCTTTCAGACCGCTCGGGGGCTCGAGGTGTCGACACCAACAATCTGCACTCTCTGACTTTCGCAGAGGGCTGCGGTGCGCGACACACCCGACCGCGTGGGTCGGAGAAACTCCAGGTTAGCTTTACCGAGACTGGCACACAGAAACCGGAGAAACGGTGCCTACGATCCAGCAGCTGGTCCGCAAGGGCCGCCAGGACAAGGTCGAGAAGAACAAGACCCCCGCCCTCGCGGGGTCGCCGCAGCGCCGTGGTACATGCACCCGCGTGTTCACCACGACGCCGAAGAAGCCGAACTCGGCGCTCCGCAAGGTCGCGCGTGTCCGGCTGAGCAGTGGGATCGAGGTCACCGCCTACGTCCCGGGTGAGGGACACAACCTGCAGGAGCACTCCATCGTGCTCGTGCGTGGCGGTCGTGTGAAGGACCTGCCGGGTGTTCGTTACAAGATCATCCGCGGCTCCCTCGACACGCAGGGCGTCAAGAACCGCAAGCAGGCTCGCAGCCGCTACGGCGCCAAGAAGGAGAAGTAAGAATGCCTCGTAAGGGTCCCGCCCCGAAGCGCCCGGTCATCATCGACCCGGTTTACAACTCTCCTCTGGTGACGTCCCTCATCAACAAGGTCCTGCTGAACGGCAAGCGCTCCACTGCCGAGCGCATCGTCTACGGCGCCATGGAGGGCCTGCGCGAGAAGTCCGGCAACGACCCGGTCATCACCCTCAAGCGCGCGCTGGAGAACGTGAAGCCGACCCTCGAGGTCCGCTCCCGCCGTGTCGGTGGCGCCACCTACCAGGTGCCGGTCGAGGTCCGCCCCGGCCGCTCCTCCACCCTCGCGCTGCGCTGGCTGGTGGGTTACTCCCGCGCCCGTCGTGAGAAGACCATGACCGAGCGCCTGATGAACGAGCTGCTGGACGCCAGCAATGGTCTGGGCGCCTCCGTCAAGCGTCGCGAGGACACCCACAAGATGGCCGAGTCCAACAAGGCCTTCGCGCACTACCGCTGGTAGTCGCTACCCCATCGAGAACCGAGAGAAGACTGAGCCATATGGCCACCACTTCACTTGACCTGGCCAAGGTCCGCAACATCGGGATCATGGCCCATATCGACGCGGGCAAGACGACCACCACCGAGCGGATCCTCTTCTACACCGGCGTGAGCTACAAGATCGGTGAAGTCCACGATGGCGCCGCCACCATGGACTGGATGGAGCAGGAGCAGGAGCGCGGCATCACCATCACGTCCGCCGCGACGACCTGTCACTGGCCGCTCGAGAACGTCGACCACACGATCAACATCATCGACACCCCGGGGCACGTCGACTTCACCGTTGAGGTGGAGCGCAGCCTGCGCGTGCTCGACGGTGCCGTGACCGTGTTCGACGGCGTGGCCGGTGTCGAGCCGCAGTCCGAGACGGTGTGGCGTCAGGCGGACCGCTACGGCGTTCCGCGCATCTGCTTCGTCAACAAGCTCGACCGCACCGGTGCGGAGTTCCACCGCTGCGTCGACATGATCACGGACCGCCTCGGCGCGGTGCCGCTGGTCATGCAGCTGCCGATCGGCACCGAGGCCGACTTCAAGGGCGTGGTCGACCTCGTCCAGATGAAGGCGCTGGTCTGGTCCGCCGAGGCCACCAAGGGCGAGATGTACGACACCGTCGACATCCCGGACACCCACGCCGAGGCCGCCGACGAGTGGCGCGGCAAGCTGCTCGAGGGCGTCGCCGAGAACGACGAGGAGATGATGGAGCTGTACCTCGAGGGCGAAGAGCCCACCGAGGAGCAGCTGTACGCGGCGATCCGCCGTATCACCATCGCCTCCGGCACGGGCGACGGCACCACCGTCACCCCCGTGTTCTGCGGCACCGCGTTCAAGAACAAGGGCGTCCAGCCCCTGCTGGACGCGGTCGTCCGGTACCTGCCGTCGCCGATCGACATCGAGGCGATCGAGGGTCACTCGGTCAAGGACCCCGACGAGGTCATCAAGCGCCGTCCTTCCGAGGAAGAGCCGCTGTCGGCCCTGGCGTTCAAGATCGCGAGCGACCCGCACCTCGGCAAGCTCACCTTCATCCGGGTGTACTCGGGCCGCATGGACGCGGGCACCCAGGTGCTGAACTCGGTGAAGGGCAAGAAGGAGCGCATCGGCAAGATCTACCGGATGCACGCCAACAAGCGTGAGGAGATCGACTCGGTGGGTGCCGGTGACATCGTCGCCGTCATGGGTCTGAAGCAGACCACCACCGGTGAGACCCTCTCGGACGCGGCGAACCCGGTGATCCTGGAGTCGATGGACTTCCCGGCCCCGGTCATCGAGGTGGCCATCGAGCCGAAGTCCAAGGGCGACCAGGAGAAGCTGGCCGTCGCGATCCAGCGGCTCGCCGAGGAGGACCCCTCCTTCCGCGTCAAGACCGACGAGGAGACCGGCCAGACGATCATCTCCGGCATGGGCGAGCTGCACCTCGATGTGCTGGTCGACCGCATGCGCCGGGAGTTCAAGGTCGAGGCCAACGTCGGCAAGCCGCAGGTGGCCTACCGCGAGACGCTGCGCAAGCCGGTCGAGCGGTACGACTACACCCACAAGAAGCAGACTGGTGGTTCCGGCCAGTTCGCGAAGGTGCAGATCGCGCTGGAGCCGCTTGAGGGCGATGGCTACGAGTTCGAGAACAAGGTCACCGGTGGCCGCATCCCGCGGGAGTACATCCCGTCGGTGGACGCGGGCTGCCAGGAGGCCATGGAGTTCGGCGTGCTCGCGGGCTACCCGCTGACCGGTGTGAAGGTCACCCTGCTCGACGGTGGCTACCACGAGGTCGACTCGTCCGAGATGGCGTTCAAGATCGCCGGTTCGATGGCCTTCAAGGAGGCCGCCCGCAAGGCCAGCCCGGCCCTGCTCGAGCCGATGATGAAGGTCGAGGTCACCACGCCCGAGGACTACATGGGTGATGTGATCGGCGACATCAACTCCCGTCGCGGGCAGATCCAGTCCATGGAGGACCGGAGCGGCGCCAAGCTGGTCACCGGCCTGGTCCCGCTGTCGGAGATGTTCGGCTACGTGGGCGACCTGCGCAGCAAGACATCCGGCCGCGCCAGCTACTCCATGCAGTTCGACTCCTACGCCGAGGTTCCGCGGAACGTCGCCGAGGAGATCATCGCGAAGGCCAAGGGCGAGTAAGGCGGGTTCATCCGCATTCCTCACCCTTTAGGCTGGAAGCACAAGGCATCGGGGTCATCCGTCGTGGAGCGCGTTCACCGTGTTCCACGGCGGGCCCCGGGCGCCGTTTCCCCAGACGAATACGGCGAAGGGCATCCCCCTCGGGGTCCTGGCCGGTTCGGTAAGACCACCTGAACCCATCCGCAAAGCGTGGATGCGTACAGAACCACTCCACAGGAGGACCCCAGTGGCGAAGGCGAAGTTCGAGCGGACTAAGCCGCACGTCAACATCGGCACCATCGGTCACATCGACCACGGTAAGACCACGCTTACCGCTGCGATTACCAAGGTGCTGCATGACGCGTACCCGGACCTGAACGAGGCCTCGGCCTTCGACCAGATCGACAAGGCTCCTGAGGAGCGCCAGCGCGGTATTACGATCTCCATCGCGCACGTCGAGTACCAGACCGAGTCGCGTCACTACGCGCACGTTGACTGCCCCGGTCACGCGGACTACATCAAGAACATGATCACCGGTGCGGCGCAGATGGACGGCGCCATCCTCGTGGTCGCCGCCACCGACGGCCCGATGCCGCAGACCAAGGAGCACGTGCTCCTGGCCCGCCAGGTCGGCGTGCCGTACATCGTTGTCGCCCTGAACAAGGCCGACATGGTGGACGACGAGGAGATCCTGGAGCTCGTCGAGCTCGAGGTCCGCGAGCTGCTCTCCGAGTACGAGTTCCCGGGCGACGACGTTCCGGTCATCAAGGTCTCGGCGCTCAAGGCGCTCGAGGGCGACGCCGAGTGGGGCAAGTCCGTCCTCGACCTGATGAAGGCCGTCGACGAGTCGATCCCGCAGCCGGAGCGCGACGTCGACAAGCCGTTCCTGATGCCGATCGAGGACGTCTTCACCATCACCGGCCGCGGTACGGTCGTCACCGGCCGTATCGAGCGCGGTGTGCTGAAGGTCAACGAGAACGTCGACATCATCGGCATCAAGCAGGAGAAGACCTCGACCACCGTCACCGGTATCGAGATGTTCCGCAAGCTGCTCGACGAGGGCCAGGCCGGTGAGAACGTCGGTCTGCTGCTCCGCGGCATCAAGCGCGAGGACGTCGAGCGCGGCCAGGTCATCATCAAGCCGGGCTCGGTCACCCCGCACACCGAGTTCGAGGCCCAGGCGTACATCCTGTCCAAGGACGAGGGTGGCCGCCACACGCCGTTCTTCAACAACTACCGTCCGCAGTTCTACTTCCGTACCACGGACGTGACGGGCGTGGTGACCCTCCCCGAGGGCACCGAGATGGTCATGCCGGGCGACAACACCGAGATGTCGGTCCAGCTGATCCAGCCGGTCGCCATGGAGGAGGGCCTGAAGTTCGCCATCCGTGAGGGTGGCCGGACCGTCGGCGCCGGTCAGGTCACCAAGATCAACAAGTGATCTGACGCTCCCCGGAGCAAAGAGCCCCATTCGCTTCTCGCGGGTGGGGCTCTTTCGTATGTGGGTACCCGGCCGTCCACATCGAAGCCGCGTTCGACTTCGGGAGCGAACAGATGATGACAAATGGCAAGATCACCGTCGCGGTCGTGGGGGGCTACCTCCTCGGGCGTACGAAGAAGGCGAAACTCGCCGTGGGGCTGGGCATGTTGCTGGCCGGTAAGAAGATCACGCTGGATCCGCAGCAGCTGAAGAAGTCCCTGGCCGAGGTGCCGCTGCTGAGCGGTCTGAACTCGGAGGTGCGCAAGGAACTCGCCGACGCCACCCGGCAGGCCGCGACGAAGGCCGTGTCCGGCCGGGTGAGCGGTCTCGCCGACTCACTGCATGAGCGCACGGCGCTGCTGCGTGGCGGGGGCGACGGCGAGGACGAGGAGGCCCCGGACGAGGAAGCCCCGGCCGAGGCCGAGGACGAGGAGCGCGCCGAAGGGCCGGACGCCGAGGCGGAATCCGAGCCGAAGCGGAAACCGAGGCCGCCGAGGCCGCCGCGCAAGGCGGCGGCCAAGGACCCGGCACGCCCGGCGAAGCAGACCGCCGCGTCCGGTTCCGGTCCGGCGAAGAAGGCCGCGGCCAAGAAGACGGCGAAGCAGGCCACGGCGAAGAAGAGCGCGGCGAAGAAGACCGCCAGGACCGCGGGGGGCCGCAATGGCTGACACGCTCGGCAAGCTCAAGGACGACATCGTCAAGAATCCGGCCACCGACCGTCTGAAGGACGAGCTCCGTGACTATGTCCAGGCACGGGCGACCCATGCGATCTCCGGCCTCGGCTCGGGCCTCGCCAAGGGCGCGCAGTCCCTCTCCGAGGGCAAGTCGCCGGGGCAGGCCCTGATGAAGGCCGGTACGTCCCAGCTGAAGGACTCGCTCAAGGACTCCCTGAAGGAGAAGGTCAAGGGGATCTTCGGCAAGGGCGGCCGGGGCAAGAGCGGGGGCGGCAAGTCCAAGAGCGTGACGGTCGTCGAGGACATCGACGTCGGGGTGCCGGTCCGCGAGGCGTACAACCAGTGGACCCAGTTCCAGGAGTTCAGCACCTTCGCCAAGGGGGTCGTGAGTGTTGAGAAGGCCGACGACACCAGCAGCAACTGGAAGGTGAAGGTCGCCAAGTCCACCCGCAGTTGGAAGGCCAACGTCACCGAGCAGGTGGCCGATGAGCGGATCAGCTGGACCACGGAGGGGGCCAAGGGCACCGTCAAGGGCGTCGTCACCTTCCATCCGCTCGGTGACCACCTCACCCGGGTGCTGCTGGTCCTGGAGTACTTCCCCAAGGGGCTCTTCGAGAAGACCGGCAACATCTGGCGGGCCCAGGGCCGACGGGCCCGGCTCGATCTGAAGCTCTACCGGAAGTTCATCATGATGCGCGGCGAGGCCACGGACGGCTGGCGCGGCGAGATCCGGGACGGCGAGGTCGTGCAGGAACACGAGACGGCCGTGGAGGAGGAAGAGCGCGAGCAGGCCGAGGCCGAGGGGGCTGACGAGGAGACCGGGGGAGACGCCGATGAGCCGGACGAGGCGGCTGAGGACGCGTACGAGGAGGAGCCAGAAGACGCCGAGCCCGAGGCGTACGACGAGGAGGAGTACGAGGAGGAGCCGGAGGCCGCGGGGGAGCCGGACGAGGCCGAAGAGCCGGAGGAGCCAGAGTACGCCGAGTACGCCGAGTACGCCGAGGACGCCGAGGCGTATGAGGAGCCCGAGGAGCCCGACGAGGAGTTCGAGGAGGAACCCCGCCGCCGCACCGCCGCGGCCCGCCGCTGAACCCCTCCGGCAACCGCCGGACCCGACCGGGCCCCACCCCGCCACAAGACGCCGGGTGGGGCCCCGGCCATGCCGCACGACGGCCGCCATGGTGCCCATGGGATCGCGAGGGCCACGCGCGTATCCGGGCCACCCGCCGCCCGGAGAGCCGAACGGCACGCGGCCGGGGGCGCTACGCGGCGATGGGGGCGCGGCCTGGACGTCGCGCGTCCGGTGATGCCCCGGGACGCCGGATCACGGACGCGGACCGGCGACGCGGACCGCGGACGCGGCCGGTGGGGTCGCGCCGGGATGCGGCCCGGACGGCGTTCAGCGAAGATGCCGCCCCAGGGCGCCGCCCCGGGGCGACCACCGAGCGGGTCCCGAGGGCGGCGACCGGGGGCTACGCCCGTCAGCCACCGGGGCCACGCCGCGAGGTACCGGAGGCTATGCCCGTGAGGTGGGGTGGGGGCGCCAGATCCAGGGGGTGGCGTCGGGGGACAGGCCCACTACGCAGACGCCCTGGTGGGCGTCGTCCGTCAGGAGGGCAGGGGCGCCGACCGGGGTCAGACGGCCGGGGGAGCGCAGGGGTTTGGCCTCCGGGCCGGTGCCGTACTGGACCTGGATCTCGCCGCCCAGATCGCGCCCGGCCAGCAGCAGCGTCTTCGCCTCGCGGTGGCCGGACGGTTCGGCCACGGTGTGGGCGGCGATCGCCCCGTAGCCCTCGAAGTGCGGCACCGTGAGGGAGGTTTCGCCGTGGACGGCGGGCACGGTGGCCGTGGGGGTGCGGTAGATCAGCGTGAGGGTGCCGTCGGGCGCCACCGCGGCGCCCAGCGGGTCCCCGCCGGGGCGCGGCAGCCCGGACGGCGGGCGCAGGGAGACCGGGCCGCCCGCCCACTCCTGGGCCCAGTGGTGGACGGTGTCGCGGCCGGGGGCGAGGACACGGACCTGCCCCTCCGCGTCCAGCAGCGCGGTCAGCCCGTCCTGGATCTCGGCGCCGCCGAGCCGCTGCCACGGACCCCAGTGGCCGTTCGCGTCCCGCACGCGGGTGGCCAGGCCCTTGTCCGCGGTCCGTACGAAGAGGTGCACCCGGCCGTCCGGGGTGGCGACCGCCGCCGGGCAGCCGACCCGGCGGCCCTGCTCGGGGTCGCTCTCGGGGGTGCCCAGGCCCGTCCAGGCGCGGAACGGGCCGTCCGGGCGGCGCTGCTCAAGCGCCACGATCTCGCGCAGGTCGCCCGCGCCCTGCCCGGCCAGCGCCGCGAACCGCAGGGCGAACAGCACCTGCCGTCCCGCGCTGTCCCGCACCGCGGCGAGCGCCGGGGCGAGCGGTCCGCCGCCGAGCCCGCGCGGTGCTCCGAACCGCCCGCTGCCGGGCTCGGTCTCGCGCCACCGCACGGCCTGGGTGCCGAGCACGCCGTACGCCACGAGCCGTCCCTGGGTGTCGGTGGTGGGGGCGGGCAGCGGGGAGGGGTAGCGGTAGTGGGTGGAGCGGATCCAGCCCTTGCGGTTCCGCAACGGGCGCACCCCGCCCTGGCTGTAGTCGCCGCACCCGGCCGCGTTGCCGCAGTCCCAGTCCGGCGCACCGCCGTAGGACCTGATGGCCCGCGCCTTCTGGGCCAGTACGGCGGGCGGCAGATTGTGCGGCCAGCGCTGGTTGTAGTAGCCGCGGAACGCGGTGGTGGTGAAGCGCGGGGCGTGCTTGTCGCGCCGGGTGGACGCGGCCACCCACCGCGCGATCGCCTTCCAGGTGAACAGCGCGACCGGGGTGTGATCGCGGTGGTCCGAGCAGCCCGGCTGATCGTTGTCCTTGGGGTGCAGTACGTCGTGCACCTGGAAGTCGGGGTCCGGGTCCAGCGTGTGGATCAGCGTGGGCCGATAGCGCTCCATGATCCCGGCGAGCACGTCGACCAGTGTCTGGTGGCCGTACGAGCTGGGGTGCGCCAGGGGCGAGCCGGCGGCCAGGAGGGTGCGCATCACGGTGCCCGGGGTGCTCCACAGCGCGGGGATCCGTACGCCGCCGTCCGACAGCATCGCGATGTTGAGGAAGATCAGCCGGGCGCTGCGGGCACCGCCCACGAGGGTGTTGGTCTCCGCGGTGATCCCGCCGGGCAGCCGCAGCACCGACCGCTGCCAGGGCGCGAACTGGTTCAGCCCCATCATCCGCGCGTACGCCTGCCGCAGCCCCTGGTGGCGGGAGGCGGAGTAGGCGGCCTTGTCGGCGCGCGGGACCGGCGTACCCGCCTGGTGGTTGATCCCCAGGGCCTCACCGGCCGTGACGTACACGCTCACCACCGGGACACCGGAGCGCAGCACATGCTCGGCGTCCGGGTTCATGAAGTACAGATCGTCGTCGGGGTGCGCCATGATCTGCAGCAGCAGCGCCCGCTTGTCGCCCACCGTCGAGGTGAACGGCTCCGCCGCCCCCGGCGCGCTGGCCCGCGCGGGCCCGGCTTCCGCGCCGCGTGAATGTCCGGCCCCGCATCCGGCGATCGCGGTGACCCCGGCGATCCCCGCGGCTCCTCCGGCGGTGAGCACCGCCAGCGCGGCGAGCGTCTGCCTGCGGGTGGTCCGCGCCCCCCGCGAAGTCCATCGACTGTTCAATTTGGTGACCCTGTCACTTCGGCAGCGCGTAGTCTCCGGCTGCTCCGAGTGAAGGGACGGTTGGTGATCTTGACAGGTTGTCCGCTGGCCGGAAGGAGTCGATCACAGATCGGACACATCGCCGCCACGGGGCCGACGCGACCGTCACCGTGAGCGCGCCGGTCGAATGATCTCGTCGCCGAGTTTGAAGCGCGCCCCGTGAGGGGTACGCTTCCGGGCCCCTGATTGGCGTCCGGAGCAGCCGATATGGCACACTAACCAGGTTGCTCGGTTGAGTGCCGATGCTGCGCGCCTCCCGCCGGGAGGACCGGAAGCGAGTCCCACAGTACTCGTCGCCCCTGATCAGGGGCGGAAGTACGGGAATCTTCCGGGAAGTGTCAGCGGGGCCCCAGCCAGGCGCCCGGTGGGTGAATTTCTCCCCCAGCAACCCCCTTCATCAGGGATCTCCGCACGGAGATTTATGGGAAGGGCTGCGACACGCCCGACCGCGTGGGTCGGGAAGGTGGGTGGAGGAGGACACGAACGCCATCGGGTCCCAGAGCGTTACGAGAGACAGGACTACGAAGTAGCCATGGCGGGACAGAAGATCCGCATCCGGCTCAAGGCTTACGACCACGAGGTCATCGACTCCTCGGCGAAGAAGATCGTCGAGACGGTGACCCGGACTGGTGCGTCGGTCGCGGGCCCGGTGCCGCTGCCCACAGAGAAGAACGTGTACTGCGTCATCAAGTCGCCGCACAAGTACAAGGACTCGCGCGAGCACTTCGAGATGCGTACGCACAAGCGCCTCATCGACATCCTCGACCCCACGCCGAAGACGGTTGACTCGCTGATGCGTCTCGACCTGCCGGCGGGCGTCGACATCGAGATCAAGCTCTGAGGTGACGCGCGAGATGGCTAAGCAGATCAAGGGCGTCCTGGGCGAGAAGCTCGGCATGACGCAGGTGTGGGACGAGAACAACCGCGTCGTCCCGGTCACCGTCGTCAAGGCCGGACCCTGCGTCGTGACCCAGGTCCGCACCGATGACGCGGACGGCTACGACGCCGTCCAGATCGCCTTCGGCGAGATCGACCCGCGCAAGGTGAACAAGCCGCTCAAGGGCCACTTCGCCAAGGCGGACGTGACCCCGCGCCGCCACCTGGTGGAGCTGCGTACCGCCGACGCCGGTGAGTACACGCTCGGCCAGGAGGTCACGGCCGAGGTGTTCGAGTCCGGTGTCAAGGTCGACGTGACCGGCACCAGCAAGGGCAAGGGCACCGCCGGTGTCATGAAGCGCCACGGCTTCGGCGGCCTCGGCGCCGGCCACGGCACCCAGCGCAAGCACCGCTCGCCGGGCTCCATCGGCGGCTGCGCCACCCCGGGCCGCGTGTTCAAGGGCCTGCGCATGGCCGGCCGCATGGGCAATGAGCGGGTCACCACCCAGAACCTGACCGTCCACGCCGTTGACGCGGAGAAGGGTCTGCTCCTGATCAAGGGAGCGGTTCCTGGTCCGAACGGCGGCCTCGTCCTGGTCCGTACCGCGGCCAAGGGGGCCTGAGGTAAAAGCCATGACTACCAGTACCGTTGACATCCTTTCGCCGGCAGGCGACAAGGCCGGGTCCGTCGAGCTCCCCGCGGAGATCTTCGACGCGCAGGTCAGCGTTCCGCTGATCCACCAGGTCGTCGTCGCCCAGCTGGCCGCTGCCCGCCAGGGCACGCACAAGACCAAGACCCGTGGTGAGGTCCGCGGCGGTGGCAAGAAGCCGTACCGCCAGAAGGGCACCGGCCGCGCGCGCCAGGGCTCGACCCGCGCGCCGCAGTTCGCCGGCGGTGGCGTCGTGCACGGCCCCGTGCCGCGCGACTACAGCCAGCGCACCCCGAAGAAGATGAAGGCCGCCGCGCTCCGCGGGGCCCTCTCCGACCGGGCGCGTCACGAGCGCATCCACGTCGTGACCGGCGTGGTCGACGGGGACATCTCCACCAAGGCCGCGAAGGCCCTGCTGGGCAAGATCAGCGAGCGCAAGAACGTGCTCCTGGTCGCCGAGCGGAGCGACGAGGCCGCGTGGCTGTCCGCCCGCAACCTGCCCCAGGTGCACATCCTGGAGCCGGGCCAGCTGAACACGTACGACGTGCTCGTCTCCGACGACGTGGTCTTCACCAAGGCCGCCTTCGAGTCCTTCGTGGCTGGTCCCAAGGCCGCTGAGAAGACCGAAGGGAGCGCCGCCTGATGAGTGAGGCGACCGCTGTCACCAGCAAGACCTTCACCGACCCCCGCGACGTCCTCGTCAAGCCGGTGGTCTCGGAGAAGAGCTACGCGCTGCTGGACGAGAACAAGTACACGTTCATCGTCGACCCGCGCGCGAACAAGACCCAGATCAAGCAGGCCGTCGAGGCGGTCTTCTCGGTCAAGGTCACCGGGGTCAACACGATCAACCGGCAGGGCAAGCGCAAGCGCACCCGCACCGGTTTCGGCAAGCGCAAGGACACCAAGCGCGCCATCGTGACCCTCGCCGAGGGCGACCGCATCGACATCTTCGGCGGCCCGGTCTCCTAACGGAGACCGGAACGTCCAGAAGTCCGGAATCTTCCGAGGACTGAGAAATGGGTATCCGCAAGTACAAGCCGACGACCCCGGGCCGTCGTGGCTCCAGCGTCGCCGACTTCGTCGAGGTCACGCGGTCCACGCCGGAGAAGTCGCTGGTCCGCCCGCTGCACAGCAAGGGTGGTCGTAACAACGCCGGCCGCATCACGGTCCGCCACCAGGGTGGCGGTCACAAGCGTGCGTACCGCGTGATCGACTTCCGCCGTCATGACAAGGACGGCGTCCCGGCGAAGGTCGCACACATCGAATACGACCCCAACCGCACCGCGCGCATCGCGCTGCTGCACTACGCCGACGGCGAGAAGCGCTACATCCTCGCGCCGCGCGGGCTGACGCAGGGCGACCGGATCGAGAACGGCCCCGGCGCCGACATCAAGCCCGGTAACAACCTCGCGCTGCGCAACATCCCGGTCGGTACCACGCTCCACGCCATCGAGCTGCGGCCCGGCGGCGGCGCGAAGTTCGCCCGCTCCGCGGGCGCCTCCGTGCAGCTGCTGGCGAAGGAGGGCTCCATGGCCCACCTGCGCATGCCGTCCGGTGAGATCCGCCTGGTCGACGTCCGCTGCCGCGCCACCGTCGGCGAGGTCGGCAACGCCGAGCAGTCGAACATCAACTGGGGCAAGGCCGGCCGCATGCGCTGGAAGGGCGTTCGCCCGACCGTTCGTGGTGTGGTCATGAACCCCGTCGACCACCCGCACGGTGGTGGTGAGGGCAAGACCTCCGGTGGTCGCCACCCGGTCTCGCCGTGGGGTCAGAAGGAGGGCCGTACGCGCTCGCCGAAGAAGGCCAGCAACAAGTACATCGTCCGCCGCCGCAAGACGAACAAGAAGCGCTAGGAGCGGGTTTAGATGCCGCGCAGTCTCAAGAAGGGGCCCTTCGTCGACGACCACCTGAGCAAGAAGGTGGACACGCAGAACGAAGCAGGCACCAAGAACGTCATCAAGACCTGGTCCCGCCGCTCGATGATCGTCCCGGCCATGCTCGGCCACACGATCGCGGTGCACGACGGCCGCAAGCACGTCCCGGTGTTCGTCACCGAGTCGATGGTCGGCCACAAGCTCGGCGAGTTCGCGCCGACCCGCACCTTCCGCGGCCATGAGAAGGACGACCGCAAGTCGCGTCGTCGCTGATCAGCGGAAAAGACTCATGACAGACACCGAAGGGACAACCATGGAAGCCAGGGCCCAGGCGCGGTACATCCGCGTCACGCCCATGAAGGCCCGCCGCGTGGTGGACCTCATCCGTGGCATGAGTGCCACGGAGGCCCAGGCGGTCCTGCGTTTCGCCCCGCAGGCCGCGAGCGTGCCGGTCGGCAAGGTGCTGGACAGCGCCATCGCCAACGCCGCGCACAACTACGACCACACCGACGCCGACAGCCTCGTCATCTCCGAGGCATACGTCGACGAGGGCCCGACCCTGAAGCGGTTCCGTCCGCGTGCCCAGGGCCGCGCCTACCGGATCCGCAAGCGGACCAGCCACATCACCGTGGTCGTCAGCAGCAAGGAAGGAACCCGGTAATGGGCCAGAAGGTAAACCCGCACGGGTTCCGGCTCGGCATCACCACCGACTTCAAGTCGCGCTGGTACGCCGACAAGCTGTACAAGGACTACGTCAAGGAAGACGTCGCCATCCGCCGGATGATGACGAAGGGCATGGAGCGCGCCGGTATCTCCAAGGTGGAGATCGAGCGCACCCGTGACCGGGTCCGCGTCGACATCCACACCGCCCGGCCGGGCATCGTCATCGGCCGTCGCGGCGCGGAGGCCGACCGTATCCGCGGCGAGCTGGAGAAGCTCACCGGCAAGCAGGTGCAGCTCAACATCCTCGAGGTGAAGAACCCCGAGGTGGACGCTCAGCTGGTGGCCCAGGCCGTCGCCGAGCAGCTGTCCTCCCGCGTCTCCTTCCGCCGCGCCATGCGGAAGTCGATGCAGAGCTCGATGAAGGCCGGTGCCAAGGGCATCAAGATCCAGTGCGGTGGCCGTCTCGGCGGCGCCGAGATGTCCCGCTCGGAGTTCTACCGCGAGGGCCGGGTGCCCCTGCACACGCTCCGCGCGAACGTCGACTACGGCTTCTTCGAGGCCAAGACCACCTTCGGCCGCATCGGCGTCAAGGTGTGGATCTACAAGGGCGATGTGAAGAACATCGCCGAGGTCCGCGCCGAGAACGCCGCCGCCCGCGCCGGCAACCGCCCGTCGCGCGGTGGCAGCGACCGCCCGCAGCGCCGTGGTGGCGAGCGCGGTGGCCGCGGCCGCAAGCCGCAGCAGTCCGCCGCGGCCGCCGAGGCCAACAAGGGCGAGGCCCCCGCCGCTCCGGCGGCCGAGCCCAGCGCAGCCGGAAAGGAGAGCTGACCCCATGCTGATCCCTCGCAGGGTCAAGCACCGCAAGCAGCACCACCCCAAGCGGTCCGGCATGGCCAAGGGCGGCACGGAGCTGGCGTTCGGCGAGTACGGCATCCAGGCCGTCACCCCGGCGTACGTCACCAACCGTCAGATCGAGGCCGCTCGTATCGCGATGACCCGCCACATCAAGCGTGGCGGCAAGGTCTGGATCAACATCTACCCGGACCGTCCGCTGACGAAGAAGCCCGCGGAGACCCGGATGGGTTCCGGTAAGGGCTCGCCGGAGTGGTGGATCGCGAACGTCAAGCCCGGTCGGGTGATGTTCGAGCTGTCCTACCCGAACGAGAAGACTGCGCGTGAGGCGCTCACCCGCGCTGCTCACAAGCTCCCGATGAAGTGCCGGATCGTTCGGCGCGAGGCAGGTGAGTCGTGATGGCGGCCGGTACCAAGGCGTCCGAGCTGCGTGAGCTGAACAACGAGGACCTCGTTGGCAAGCTGCGTGAGGCCAAGGAAGAGCTGTTCAACCTCCGCTTCCAGGCGGCGACCGGACAGCTCGAGAACCACGGCCGGCTGAAGGCCGTCCGCAAGGACATCGCCCGGATCTACACCCTGATGCGGGAGCGCGAGCTCGGCATCGAGACGGTGGAGAGCGCCTGATGAGCGAGACGAATGTGACTGAGAACGCAACGCAGAACCGCGGCTTCCGCAAGACCCGTGAGGGTCTGGTCGTCAGCGACAAGATGGACAAGACCGTCGTCGTCGCAGTCGAGGACCGCGTCAAGCACGCGCTGTACGGCAAGGTCATCCGCCGTACCAACAAGCTCAAGGCGCACGACGAGCAGAACGCCGCGGGTGTCGGCGACCGCGTCCTCCTGATGGAGACCCGGCCGCTGTCCGCGACCAAGCGCTGGCGCGTCGTCGAGATCCTCGAGAAGGCCAAGTAACCCCCTGAGGACAGCAGTCCTCAGGTCAGTTCCGCCAGGCTCGGCGGGGGCTGGAAGCATCCAGCCCCCGCCGGGAACCGGCAGACGATCAGGAGATAGACGTGATCCAGCAGGAGTCGCGACTGCGCGTCGCCGACAACACGGGCGCGAAGGAGATCCTTTGCATCCGTGTTCTCGGTGGCTCCGGTCGCCGCTACGCGGGCATCGGTGACGTCATCGTCGCCACCGTCAAGGACGCGATCCCCGGTGGCAACGTGAAGAAGGGTGACGTCATCAAGGCGGTCATCGTGCGCACCGTGAAGGAGCGCCGCCGCCCGGACGGTTCGTACATCCGCTTCGACGAGAACGCGGCCGTCATCCTCAAGAACGATGGCGACCCCCGCGGCACCCGTATCTTCGGCCCCGTGGGCCGTGAGCTGCGCGAGAAGAAGTTCATGAAGATCATCTCGCTCGCGCCGGAGGTGCTGTAACCGATGAAGATCAAGAAGGGCGACCTGGTCCAGGTCATCACCGGTAAGGACAAGGGCAAGCAGGGCAAGGTCATCGCGGCCTTCCCGCGCGAGGACCGGGTCCTGGTCGAGGGTGTCAACCGGGTCAAGAAGCACACCAAGGCCGGACAGACCGCTCGTGGTTCGAAGACCGGCGGCATCGTGACGACCGAGGCCCCGATCCACGTGAGCAATGTGCAGCTCGTGGTGGAGAAGGACGGCAACAAGGTCGTTACCCGCGTCGGATACCGCTTCGACGACGAGGGCAACAAGATCCGCGTTGCCAAGCGGACCGGTGAGGACATCTGATGACTGCCACCACCACTGCACCGCGCCTCAAGGCGCGCTACCGCGAAGAGATCCAGGGCAAGCTGCAGGAGCAGTTCTCCTACGAGAACGTCATGCAGATCCCTGGTCTGACCAAGGTCGTGGTCAACATGGGTGTGGGCGACGCCGCCCGCGACTCCAAGCTGATCGAGGGCGCCATCCGCGACCTCGCCACGATCACCGGCCAGAAGCCCGCCGTCACCAAGGCCCGTAAGTCCATCGCGCAGTTCAAGCTGCGTGAGGGCCAGCCGATCGGTGCCCACGTCACCCTCCGCGGTGACCGCATGTGGGAGTTCCTGGACCGCCTGGTGTCGCTCGCGCTGCCGCGCATCCGCGACTTCCGCGGTCTGTCGCCGAAGCAGTTCGACGGCCGGGGCAACTACACCTTCGGTCTCACGGAGCAGGTCATGTTCCACGAGATCGACCAGGACAAGATCGACCGCGTCCGGGGTATGGACATCACCGTGGTGACCACGGCGACCAATGACGAAGAGGGCCGCGCCCTGCTGCGTCACCTCGGCTTCCCGTTCAAGGAGGCGTGAGCCGTGGCGAAGAAGGCTCTCATTGCCAAGGCCGGCCGTAAGCCCAAGTTCGCGGTGCGTGGTTACACGCGCTGCCAGCGCTGCGGACGTCCGCACTCCGTGTACCGCAAGTTCGGCCTGTGCCGCGTGTGCCTCCGTGAGATGGCTCACCGTGGCGAGCTGCCGGGCGTGACCAAGAGCTCCTGGTAACCAGCCCACCCGTCTTCCGCCACCGTCCTCAACGGACGCCCTGGCGGGCGAAAGATGGAATTTTGGGTTGATACCGGGCTCTCGGTAAGTAAATGGATGGCGAGGCCCACCCCTCCGCTCGCGTAGAGTGGAACGGTTGGGCGCTCGCCGTCCAGAATCCTTACTACGCCGTAGGTCCCCGCGCCGCACCCGTGCCCGCCACTGAGCGGGTGAGAGGGATGGCGCATACAGGAAACCCCGGCGAGAGAGGCCGAAGGCCATCATGACCATGACCGATCCGATCGCAGACATGCTGACGCGTCTGCGAAACGCGAACTCGGCGTACCACGACTCCGTTCTGATGCCCCACAGCAAGATCAAGTCGCATATCGCGGAGATCCTCCAGCAGGAGGGCTACATCACCGGCTGGAAGGTCGAGGACGCCGAGGTCGGCAAGAGCCTCGTCCTCGAGCTGAAGTTCGGCCCGAACCGTGAGCGCTCGATCGCCGGCATCAAGCGGATCTCGAAGCCGGGCCTGCGGGTCTACGCAAAGTCCACCAACCTGCCGAAGGTGCTCGGCGGCCTGGGCGTGGCGATCATCTCCACGTCGCACGGGCTCCTCACCGACAAGCAGGCCGGCAAGAAGGGCGTGGGTGGGGAAGTCCTCGCCTACGTCTGGTAACCAGGGAACGGAGGAAGCGCATGTCGCGCATTGGCAAGCTGCCCATCCAGGTTCCCGCTGGTGTGGACGTCACCATCGATGGCCGCACGGTCGCCGTGAAGGGTCCCAAGGGCTCTCTCTCGCACACCGTCGCCGCGCCGATCGAGGTCGCCCAGGGTGAGGACAACGCCCTCGTTGTCACCCGCCCGAACGACGAGCGTCAGAACAAGGCCCTGCACGGCCTGTCGCGCACGCTGGTGGCGAACATGATCACCGGCGTGACCCAGGGCTACAGCAAGGCGCTCGAGATCAGCGGTGTCGGCTACCGCGTCCAGGCCAAGGGCTCCAACCTGGAGTTCTCCCTGGGCTACAGCCACCCGATCCTGGTCGAGGCCCCGGAGGGCATCACCTTCAAGGTGGACTCCCCGACCAAGCTGAGCGTCGAGGGCATCGACAAGCAGAAGGTCGGCGAGGTCGCCGCGAACATCCGCAAGCTGCGCAAGCCCGACCCGTACAAGGCCAAGGGCGTGAAGTACGCGGGCGAGGTCATCCGCCGCAAGGTCGGAAAGGCTGGTAAGTAAGCCATGACATACGGTGTGAAGATCGCCAAGGGCAACGCTCGCAAGGCCGCTGCCGTCAAGCGCCGTCACATCCGCGTCCGCAAGCGGGTCTCCGGTACGCCGGTCCGCCCCCGCCTCGTGGTGACGCGGTCCAACCGTCACATGGTGGCGCAGGTCATCGACGACATCGCGGGCCACACGCTGGCCTCGGCGTCGACGCTGGACAGCTCCATCCGGGGGGCGGAGGGCGACAAGAGCGCCCAGGCGCAGCAGGTCGGCGCCCTGGTGGCCGAGCGGGCGAAGGCCGCGGGCATCGAGGCCGTCGTGTTCGACCGCGGTGGCAACAAGTACGCCGGGCGCATCGCCGCTCTGGCGGACGCCGCCCGCGAGGCCGGGCTGAAGTTCTGAGCCCCGGTTCCAACGCAAAGCGGAAACGAGAGAGGTAAATCCAATGGCTGGACCCCAGCGCCGCGGTGGCGGCGCCGGTGGCGGCGAGCGGCGGGACCGGAAGGACCGGCGGGACGGTGGCGCTGCCGCCGAGAAGACCGCTTACGTCGAGCGTGTTGTCGCGATCAACCGCGTCGCCAAGGTTGTGAAGGGTGGTCGTCGCTTCAGCTTCACCGCGCTGGTCGTGGTGGGCGACGGTGACGGCACCGTCGGTGTCGGTTACGGCAAGGCCAAGGAGGTGCCGGCCGCGATCGCCAAGGGCGTGGAGGAGGCCAAGAAGCACTTCTTCAAGGTCCCCCGGATCGCCGGCACCATTCCGCACCCGATCCAGGGTGAGGAGGCCGCGGGTGTCGTGCTGCTGAAGCCGGCGTCCCCCGGTACCGGTGTGATCGCCGGTGGCCCGGTGCGCGCCGTGCTGGAGTGCGCGGGCATCCACGACGTGCTGAGCAAGTCGCTCGGCTCGTCGAACCCGATCAACATCGTGCACGCCACGGTGGCCGCTCTGCGGGGCCTGCAGCGCCCCGAGGAGATCGCCGCCCGCCGTGGTCTGCCGCTCGAGGACGTCGCCCCCGCCGCTCTGCTGCGGGCGCGTGCCGGGGTGGGTGTGTGAGCATGGCCCGCCTGAAGATCACGCAGACGAAGTCGTACATCGGCAGCAAGCAGAACCACCGCGACACTCTGCGTTCGCTCGGGCTGAAGAAGCTCGGCGACGTGGTCGTCAAGGAGGACCGCCCCGAGTTCCGCGGCATGGCGCAGACCGTGCGGCACCTCGTGACGGTCGAGGAGGTCGACTGACATGGCGGAGAACAACCCGCTGAAGGTCCACAACCTCCGGCCCGCCCCGGGCGCCAAGACCGCCAAGACCCGTGTCGGTCGTGGTGAGGCGTCCAAGGGTAAGACCGCTGGTCGTGGCACCAAGGGCACCAAGGCCCGCTACCAGGTTCCGGAGCGCTTCGAGGGTGGGCAGATGCCCCTCCACATGCGGCTCCCGAAGCTCAAGGGCTTCAAGAACCCCTTCCGCACCGAGTACCAGGTCGTGAACCTGGACCGGCTGGCCGCGCTGTACCCCGAGGGTGGCGAGGTCACGGTGGCCGACCTGGTCGCCAAGGGTGCGGTTCGCAAGAACCAGCTCGTCAAGGTGCTGGGCTCCGGTGAGGTCTCCGTGGCGCTCCAGGTGACGGTCGACGCCGTCTCCGGCTCCGCCAAGGAGAAGATCACCGCCGCCGGTGGCACCGTCACCGAGCTCGTCTGAGCACGGTGGCTTTCTGACCGGGGGTGCCCCAGATACGGGGCATCCCCGGTTGGTCGTTCCAAGCGGGGCCGGGTCGCCGGTAAGGTGGCTGGCGTTGTTACCTTCCGCGCGGTACGCCTCCGCGCGGGTCCTGGCTGATATGTATTCGTCGATCCTCAAGACCGTCACCTCTCGCGAAGCGACGCGGGGGGCGCAGGAGGCACCGTGCTCACCGCGTTCGCCCGGGCGTTCAAGACGCCCGACCTGCGCAAGAAGCTGCTGTTCACCCTGGGCATCATCGTGCTCTTCCGGCTCGGGCAACACATCCCGATCCCGGGCATCGACTATCAGAACGTCCAGACGTGCATGGACCTCGCCAAGGGCCAGCAGGGGCTGTTCGGCCTGGTCAACATGTTCAGTGGTGGCGCACTGCTCCAGATCACCATCTTCGCGCTGGGGATCATGCCGTACATCACGGCGAGCATCATCCTCCAGCTGCTGACCGTGGTGATCCCGCGCCTTGAGGCCCTCAAGAAGGAGGGCCAGGCCGGTCAGGGAAAGATCACGCAGTACACCCGCTATCTCACCATCGCGCTCGCGATCCTGCAGGGCACCGGTGTGGTGGCCGCGGCTCGCAGCGGCTCGCTCTTCCAGAGCTGCCCGGTCGGCGGTCAGATCGTCCGGAACGACTCGATCTTCACCACCGCCGTGATGGTCATCACGATGACCGCGGGCACCGCGCTGATCATGTGGCTCGGTGAGCTGGTCACCGACCGCGGCATCGGCAACGGCATGTCGATCCTGATGTTCGTCTCGATCGCCGCCGGTTTCCCGAGCGCGATGTGGAGCATCAAGCAGCAGGGCAAGATCATGGGCGGCTGGCTGGAGTTCGGCCTGGTGATCCTCTGTGGTCTGGCCATGGTCGGCCTGGTGGTCTTCGTCGAGCAGGCCCAGCGCCGGATCCCGGTGCAATACGCCAAGCGCATGATCGGCCGTCGCTCCTACGGTGGTACGTCCACCTACATCCCGATGAAGGTGAACCAGGCGGGTGTGATCCCCGTGATCTTCGCCTCATCGCTGCTGTACATCCCGGCGCTGATCGTCCAGTTCTCCAATTCGAAGGCCAGCTGGGCGACCTGGATCTCGCAGAACTTCGTCAAGGGCGACCACCCGATCTACATCGCCACGTACTTCCTGCTGATCGTCTTCTTCGCATTCTTCTATGTCGCCATCAGCTTCAACCCCGAAGAAGTTGCCGACAACATGAAGAAGTATGGTGGGTTCATCCCGGGTATCCGGGCTGGTCGTCCCACCGCGGAGTATCTGAGCTACGTGCTGAACCGCATCACGTGGCCCGGTGCGCTCTATCTGGGCTTGATCGCCCTGGTGCCCACGGTGGCGCTGGTGACGCTCAACGCCAATCAGAACTTCCCGTTCGGCGGCACGAGCATCCTGATCATCGTGGGTGTCGGCCTGGAGACCGTGAAGCAGATCGAGAGCCAGCTTCAGCAGCGACACTACGAAGGGTTCCTCCGCTGATGCGAATCGTCCTCGTCGGGCCTCCGGGAGCCGGCAAGGGTACGCAGGCCGCGTACCTCGCCGAGAAGCTGTCGATCCCGCACATCTCCACCGGCGACCTGTTCCGCGCGAACATCAGCCAGGGCACCTCCCTCGGCAAGCAGGCGCAGGAGTACATGCGGGCCGGACAGCTGGTACCGGACGAGGTCACCATCGGCATGGCGGAGGACCGGCTGGACCAGGAGGACGCACAGCCGGGCTTCCTGCTCGACGGGTTCCCGAGGAACCAGATCCAGGCCGAGGCCCTGGATGGCTACCTGGGGCAGCAGGGTGTCTCGTTGGACGCGGTGCTGGACCTGGAGGTCCCCGAGTCCGAGGTGATCAAGCGCATCGCGGGTCGCCGTACCTGTCGCAATGACAGCTCGCACACCTTCCATGTGGAGTACAAGCCGCCGAAGGCCCAGGGGGTCTGCGACGTCTGCGGCGGCGAGCTGTACCAGCGCGAGGACGACAGTGAGGAAACGGTCCGCAAGCGCCTCGAGGTCTACCACCGGGAGACCGAGCCGATCATCGACTACTACAAGACCAAGGGCCTGGTCGTGACGATCTCGGCACTGGGCAAGGTGTCCGAGGTCACCCAGCGGGCGATGGACGCCCTGGCCGCGAAGGCGGCCTGAGGGCCGCGAGGACCCACACGGAACGGCCGCGGTGCCCGGCACGGGCACCGCGGCCGTATCGTTGAGCAGATACGTCCCTCCCGCGGACCGTACGGCACGGACCGCACCAGAGACCGATCCCGGAAGGCCCCCATGGTGGAGATCAAGACTCCCGAGCAGATCGCCAAGATGCGTGAGGCGGGACTGGTCGTCGCCGCCATCCACGAGGCGACGCGGGCGGCGGCCGTCCCCGGCGCCAGCACCAAGGACCTGGACGATGTCGCCCGTAAGGTCATCGCGGACCACGGCGCCAAGTCGAACTTCCTGGGGTACGGCGGCTTCCCCGCCACCATCTGCACCTCGGTCAACGACATCGTGGTGCACGGCATCCCGGACCGGGAGACCGTCCTCGGGGACGGCGACATCATCTCCATCGACGCGGGCGCGATCGTGGACGGCTGGCACGGCGACGCCGCCTTCACCGCCTTCGTGGGCACCGGCCACGCCCCGGAGCTGTACGAGCTCAGCCGGGTCACCGAGGAGTCGATGTGGGCCGGGATCGCGGCGGTCCACAAGGGCAACCGGCTGGTCGACATCTCCAGGGCGATCGAGGGCTACATCCGCCGCCAGCCCCGCCCGGCATCCGGCAAGTACGGGATCATCGAGGACTACGGCGGCCACGGCATCGGTACCCAGATGCACATGGACCCGCATCTGCTGAACTACGTCTCCAAGAAGCGCGGCAAGGGCCCCCGGCTGGTCCCCGGCTTCTGCATCGCGATCGAGCCCATGGTGAGCCTGGGCACCGCGAAGACGCATGTGCTGGCCGACGACTGGACGGTCAAGACGGACGACGGCACCTGGTCCAGCCACTGGGAGCACTCGGTCGCGCTGACCGAGGAGGGCCCGCTGGTGCTCACCGCCGTGGACGGCGGCAGGGCCAAGCTGGCCGAGCTGGGCGTGGAGACCGCGCCCGACCCGCTGGCCTGATGGTCAGCGACTGACCTGACGGTCAACGAGCGTAATGATCTCGAATCCGGGGCATGATGCCCCGGATTCGTGTTTCGGGATGCCCTGGCGTAGACTGACCCGTCGGCTCTCGCATGCCCTCCCGCATGTCGCGAGCCGATCAAGGTAGCCGATCCCGAAAGCAGGACATGGCCAAGAAGCAAGGCGCCATCGAAATCGAGGGCACCGTGATCGAGTCTCTGCCGAACGCGATGTTCAAGGTGGAGCTTCAGAACGGTCACAAGGTCCTCGCGCACATCAGCGGCAAGATGCGTATGCACTACATCCGCATCCTGCCCGATGACCGGGTGGTCGTGGAGCTGTCTCCGTACGACCTCACGCGCGGACGGATCGTCTACCGCTACAAGTAGATCTCACGACCCGGAGAACCTCACACCCATGAAGGTCAAGCCGAGCGTCAAGAAGATCTGCGACAAGTGCAAGGTGATCCGCCGCCACGGCCGGGTCATGGTCATCTGCGACAACCTGCGCCACAAGCAGCGCCAGGGCTGACGCACACCGGCCGGAATCCTGCACCACTCGCAGCATCTTCGCGCGACGTCATAACTTTTCGTACATACGCAGTCACCCGTTCCCGTCTCACGGGGACGACACCCCCGGTCGGAGGCCGGGGACCCGGGAGCCGTCCCGTACGGCGGCCGGGAGTGGTGCTGCGGAAGACCTCCGACAACCATCTGGAGCCAGATTCATGGCACGCCTCGCAGGCGTTGATCTCCCGCGCGAAAAGCGCGTCGAGGTCGCCCTCACCTACGTCTTCGGCATCGGTCGCACCCTTGCCCAGCAGACGCTCGCCAATACCGGTGTGAGCCCGGACACCCGCGTTCGCGACCTGGCCGAAGAGGACCTGGTCAAGATCCGCGAGTACGTGGACAACAACATCAAGACCGAGGGTGACCTCCGTCGCGAGATCCAGGCCGACATCCGCCGCAAGGTCGAGATCGGCTGCTACCAGGGTCTGCGTCACCGCCGCGGCCTTCCGGTCCACGGCCAGCGCACGTCGACCAACGCCCGCACCCGCAAGGGCCCGCGTCGCGCGATCGCCGGCAAGAAGAAGCCGGGCAAGAAGTAGTCCGCACCGGACGCTGACAAGCGGTCCGAGCTGTAGGACCGACCACCTCCACGGGAGATTTCAAGAGAATGCCTCCGAAGAGCAGGACGGCCGGCGCCAAGAAGGTGCGCCGCAAGGAAAAGAAGAACGTCGCCCACGGGCACGCTCACATCAAGAGCACGTTCAACAACACCATCGTCTCGATCACCGACCCGACCGGGAACGTGATCTCTTGGGCCTCTGCCGGCCACGTCGGCTTCAAGGGCTCGCGCAAGTCCACTCCGTTCGCCGCGCAGATGGCCGCCGAGTCGGCCGCCCGCCGGGCGCAGGAGCACGGCATGCGCAAGGTCGACGTGTTCGTCAAGGGTCCGGGCTCCGGCCGTGAGACCGCGATCCGCTCGCTCCAGGCCACCGGCCTGGAGGTGGGTTCGATCCAGGACGTCACTCCGACTCCGCACAACGGATGCCGCCCGCCCAAGCGTCGGCGCGTCTGACCGGCTGAAGTAGGAGACAACAGAAATATGGCGCGTTACACCGGGGCCGACTGCAAGCGTTGCCGTCGGGAGAAGCAGAAGCTCTTCCTCAAGGGGAGCAAGTGCGAGAGCGCGAAGTGCCCGATCGAGATCCGTCCTTACCCCCCGGGTGAGCACGGTCGCGGGCGCACCAAGGACAGCGAGTACCTGCTGCAGCTCCGTGAGAAGCAGAAGGCGACCCGCATCTACGGCGTCCTTGAGAAGCAGTTCCGTGGTTACTACGCGGAGGCGAACAAGAAGACCGGCAAGACCGGTGAGAACCTTCTTCGCATCCTCGAGACCCGGCTCGACAACGTGGTCTACCGGGCTGGCTTCGCCAAGTCCCGCGACCACGCCCGTCAGCTGGTCCGCCACGGCCACTTCATCGTGAACGGCGTCAAGACCGACATTCCGTCGGCTCGGGTCACCGTGAACGACATCGTCGAGGTTCGTCCGAAGTCCCGGACCATGACCCCCTTCCAGGTGGCTCAGGCCGAGGCGGGCGAGCGCACCGTGCCGGCGTGGCTGGAGGCCATTCCGTCGCAGCTGCGGATCCTCGTGCACTCGCTGCCCGAGCGCCAGGTGATCGACACCCAGGTGCAGGAGCAGCTGATCGTCGAGCTCTACTCGAAGTAGCGGAGAGTGACGATACGGGCGGTACGGAGCCGTTTGGCACGTACCGCCCGTACCATTGAAGGGTTCGGCGTCAAATAGCGGGCGCCGAAGACTGGAGGCAATACCCATGCTGATCGCTCAGCGTCCCTCGTTGACCGAAGAGGTCGTCGACGAATTCCGCTCCCGGTTCGTGATCGAGCCGCTGGAGCCGGGCTTCGGCTACACCCTCGGAAACTCCCTGCGTCGTACGCTCCTCTCCTCGATCCCCGGTGCGGCGGTCACGTCCATCCGGATCGACGGGGTCCTGCACGAGTTCACCACCGTGCCGGGCGTCAAGGAGGACGTCACCGACCTGATCCTCAACATCAAGCAGCTGGTCGTCTCCTCGGAGCACGACGAGCCGGTCGTGATGTACCTGCGCAAGCAGGGCCCGGGGCTGGTCACCGCCGCCGACATCGCGCCGCCGGCCGGTGTCGAGGTGCACAACCCCGACCTGGTCCTGGCCACGCTGAACGGCAAGGGCAAGCTGGAGATGGAGCTGACCGTCGAGCGCGGTCGCGGCTATGTCTCCGCCGTGCAGAACAAGCAGGTCGGCCAGGAGATCGGCCGGATCCCGGTCGACTCGATCTACTCGCCGGTGCTCAAGGTCACCTACAAGGTCGAGGCGACCCGTGTCGAGCAGCGCACCGACTTCGACAAGCTGATCGTCGACGTCGAGACCAAGCAGGCCATGCGGCCGCGTGACGCCATGGCGTCGGCCGGTAAGACCCTGGTCGAGCTGTTCGGCCTGGCCCGCGAGCTGAACGTGGACGCCGAGGGCATCGACATGGGCCCGTCCCCGACGGACGCCGCCCTCGCCGCCGACCTGGCGCTGCCGATCGAGGAGCTCGAGCTCACCGTCCGTTCGTACAACTGCCTCAAGCGCGAGGGCATCCACTCCGTGGGTGAGCTCGTGGCGCGGTCCGAGGCGGACCTGCTCGACATCCGGAACTTCGGCGCCAAGTCGATCGACGAGGTCAAGGCGAAGCTGGCCGGTATGGGCCTGGCGCTCAAGGACAGCCCGCCCGGATTCGACCCGACCGCCGCGGCGGACGCCTTCGGCGCCGACGACGACGCGGACGCCGGTTTCGTCGAGACCGAGCAGTACTAGAACCTCCCGGTCCGCTGTGGCTGAGGTCTTGTCCTCAATCGCCGGACAGGCTGGATTTTGTTCACTGACACCGGTACCTGATACGGCCGGTGCAGACACCTAGGAGACAGACCAATGCCGAAGCCCACCAAGGGCGCCCGTCTGGGCGGCAGCGCCGCGCACGAGCGGCTCCTGCTGGCGAACCTCGCCACCGCGCTGTTCGAGCACGGCCGGATCACCACCACCGAGGCGAAGGCCCGCCGCCTGCGCCCGGTCGCGGAGAAGCTGGTCACCAAGGCGAAGAAGGGCGACCTTCACAACCGCCGTCTGGTGCTCCAGACCATCCGCGACAAGAGCGTCGTGCACACCCTCTTCACCGAGATCGGCCCGCGCTACGAGAACCGGCCCGGTGGCTACACCCGCATCACCAAGATCGGTAACCGCCGTGGGGACAACGCCCCGATGGCGGTCATCGAGCTGGTCGAGGCGCTGACCGTGCAGCAGGAGGCGGTGGGCGAGGCCGAGGCCGCCACCAAGCGCACCGCCAAGGACGCCGCCGGTGACCAGGCCGCCGCGGACCTCACGAAGGAGACCCCGGCCACCGAGGCTCCGGCCGAGGCCGAGGCCGAGGAGTCGAAGGACGCCTGAGGCGTCCCGACGGCTTGCGTCGTAAGGACGGGCCCGCCCCCAGATCCTGGGAGCGGGCCCGTTCCGCATGGAGAGGAACGGCCCAGTGAGTGACGAGGCGGCGCCCGGTTTCGTACGGGTCCGGCTGGACGTGAGCTACGACGGCAAGGACTTCTCGGGCTGGGCCAGACAGCGCGAGCGGCGCACCGTACAGGGCGAGCTGGAGAGCGCGCTGCGGACGGTGACGCGCGCCGCGGAGATCTTCGAGCTGACCGTCGCGGGCCGTACCGACGCGGGGGTCCACGCCCGCGGCCAGGTGGCGCACGTGGATCTGCCCGGGGCGCTGTGGGCCGAGCACCGGGACAGGCTGCTGCGGCGGCTGGCCGGCCGGCTGCCCCATGACGTCCGGGTCTGGAGGGTGGCCGAGGCCCCGTCCGGGTTCAACGCCCGCTTCTCCGCGATCTGGCGGCGCTACGCCTACCGGGTCACCGACCACCCCGGCGGGGTCGACCCGCTGCTCCGCGGCCATGTGCTGTGGCACGACTGGCCGCTGGACGTGGACGCCATGAACGCGGCCTCGACACGGCTCCTGGGCGAGCACGACTTCGCCGCGTACTGCAAGAAGCGCGACGGTGCCACCACCATCCGCACCCTCCAGCGGCTGGACTGGGCGCGCGGGGCGGACGGCGTGATCACGGCCACGGTGCGGGCGGACGCGTTCTGCCACAACATGGTGCGCTCGCTGGTGGGTGCGCTGCTCTTCGTCGGTGACGGTCACCGCCCGCCGGACTGGCCCGCCACGGTGCTCTCCGCCGGGCTGCGCGACTCCGCCGTCCATGTCGTACGCCCCCATGGCCTGACCCTGGAAGAGGTCGGCTACCCCGCCGATGACCAACTCGCCGCCCGCAACCGCGAGTCCCGCAACAAGCGCTCCCTGCCGGGCGCGACGGCGATCGGCTCCGGCTGCTGCTGAGGCGTGGTGGGGTCCGGACGGGGGCGTGGTGGGTGTGGTCGGGCGATCACGGGGTACTCGCCACGCGCATCGTGTGCGGACGGCGGGGCGGTAACAGGTCACGGCGGGGCGGCGATCGGCATGATGCGGCTTCCGGGGCCCCCGGAAGATCGATAAAATTTGCCAACCGACAACGGTCGCCGACCGCGAAGGGAACCGCGTGACTATCAGCGAGACCGCTGTGCGAGAGCGTCTGACCAGGGCGCTTCATGAACGCGGCGAGGAGATCGCCGATCGGTGGGTCGAGCTGCAGATGGAGCAGGCCCTGCTCGACACCGACATCGGGGAGGCCGAACTCCGCGAGGAGGCCGACGCGTTGATCGAGGCGCTGGTCCCGGGACTGCAGAGCGAGATACCCGTGGACCGGGTGGTGACCTCCAGCCCGGGGCTGCACGAGGCCGTGGTCGGCCTGTCGATGCGCCGTGCCCGGGCCGGGGCCACCCCGACGGCGACCTCGCTCGCGGTGCTCGCGCTCAAGGAGGCGCTGCTCAAGGCGGTGCAGCGGGACACCCGGGACGCCGAGGAGCTGTTCTCCTCGGCCGTCTTCATGAACCGGCTGCTCGATGTGGCGGGGGCGCTGTCCTTCGAGACGTATGTGGAGGGCCGGGAGGAGATCATCCGCCGGCAGAGCCAGCAGCTCATGGAGCAGTCGACGCCGGTGGTGCGGCTGTGGCGGCAGGTGCTTGCCGTGCCGCTGATCGGCACGCTGGACACCGCCAGGACCCAGGTGGTGATGGAGAACCTGCTCCAGGCCATCCAGGACCACGAGGCGCTGGTCGCGATCGTCGACATCACCGGTGTGCCCACCGTGGACACCGCCGTCGCCCAGCATCTGATGCAGACCGTCAACGCGGTGCGGCTGATGGGCGCGGACTGTGTGATCAGCGGGGTGCGCCCGTCGATCGCCCAGACCATCGCCCAGCTCGGCATCGATCTGTCCACCATCCTCACGCGGGCGACGCTGGCCGACGCGCTGGCCGCCGCGATCAAGCTGATCGACGGGCCCGGTCCCGACGGAGAAGAAGGAGACGGACGGTGACCAGCCGTCGCCAGCCCGGCGTTCCGATTCTGCGACTGGGAGACGTCCTGGTCACCGGCCTGCTCAATGAGCTCGACGACCGGGCCGCCATCGCCTTCACCGAGGAGCTGACCGAGCGGATCTCGGCCGAGGGCGCCCGCGGGGTGCTCATCGACATCTCCCGGCTGGAGGTCATCGACTCCTTCGTGGCCCGGACGCTGATGGAGCTGACCACGGTGGCCCGGCTGCTGGGGGCCCGGGTGATCGTGGCCGGGATGCGACCGCCGGTGGCGATCACCCTGGTGGAGCTGGGGATCGAGCTCGTCGGAGTGGAGACCGCACTCAATCCGGAGCAGGGCTTGGCCGCGCTGGGGTGGCGACAGGCCCCGCAGCCCCTGGAAGGGGCCCGACGTGGCACTGCCCGGTGAATCCATCCTCGCCTCCCGCGGGGCCAAGAGGCCCGCACGGTCGGAGGGGCGGCGCCCGCCCGCGCCCGCCTCGTACCCGGTGCGCACGGAAGAGGACCTGCTGACGGTCCGCCATGCGGTGCGCGCTGCCACCATCGAGGCGGGCTTCGGCCTGGTGGACCAGACCCGTGTGGTCACGGCCGCCAGCGAGCTCGCCCGTAACGCCTATGTCCACGGGGGCGGCGGCACGGTGACCGTGGAGTATCCGCGCGACCCCCGCGGACGTCGGGGGCTGCGGCTGGCCGTCAAGGACGAGGGGCCGGGGATCGCCGACCTCGACGCGGCGCTCACCGACGGCTTCACCACCGGCTCCGGCCTGGGCCACGGGCTGGGCGGCGCACGGCGGCTGATGGACGAGTTCTCGGTGCGCACCGGCCCGGGTGAGGGCACCGTGGTGGTCGTCACCCGCTGGACGGTCCGGTGACCGATACGTTCACGGCGCCCACCGTCCAGGTGCGCGTCGACCACCGCAGCGCGGTGCATCTGGCCGCCGAGGCGGCGCGTGGGGTGGCCCGGGAGTGCGAGCTTCCTGGGGCGCTGCCCGACCAGGCGGCCGTGATCGCCTCGGAGCTGGCGACCAACCTGGACAAGCACGCCAGCGACGGCACCCTCTATGTCCAGCCGCTGCCGCTGGGCCACGGGGTGGAGATCCTCGCCGCCGACCGCGGCCCCGGTATGCACGACCCCGAGCGCTGCCTCACGGACGGCTACACCACCTCCGGAACGCTGGGGGTCGGGCTCGGCGCCGTCAAGCGGATGGCGACCCACTTCCACATGCGCAGCGCCGATGGCACCCATCCGGGCACCTGGGCCTGCGCCCAGCTCACCGCGACGGGCGAGCAGCGGCCGCGGTGGCAGGGGGTGGGCACGGTCTGTCTGCCCGCCGAGGGGGAGGAGGGGTGCGGCGACGCCCGCGCGATCGTCGACACGGACTCCGCCCGCACCGCGGTCGTCCTGGACGGTCTCGGCCACGGGCGGCCCGCCGCCGAGGCGGCCCAGGCGGCGCTGCGGACCTTCCACGCCGACCCCGACCGGCCGCTGCCTGAGGTGCTCACCCGGATGAACCGGGCCCTGCGGCACACCCGGGGGGCCGCCGTGGGCGTGCTGCGGCTGTACCTCGAGCGCGCCGACTACTGCGGCGTCGGCAACATCCGCGCGCTCGCCCTGACCCACGACCGGGTACGGCACCGGCTGACCGGGCAGCCCGGTATCGTCGGCTGGGGAATGCCCACCCCCCGCGTCCATGACTTCCCGCTGCCCCAGGGCGGTACGGCGGTGCTGCACAGCGACGGCATCGACGCCCGCTGGTCGCTCGACCCGCCCCCGTCCCTGCTCCGCCTCCCGCCGCCCCTGCTGTCCGCCGCACTCGCCCATGGCCATCGCCGCGTCCGCGACGATGCCACGGTGCTCGCGGCCAGGTCCCCCTTAAGGCTTCCATGACGACGAGGAACCTCATCTGCGCCACAACGGCGGCGCTCAGCCGGGCCGTTCGGGCGCTGGCCCGGGAGCATGCCCTGGACCCCGCGGTCCGGGCGCGCCTCGTGCTGTCCGCCGCCGAGGCCGCAGGGGCGGCGCTGCGCGCCGGGCGGGAGACGGGCCTCGAGTGGGCGTACGACCCGGACGGGGGGCTGCTGACGGTGGTGCTGCGGACCCCGGACGATACGGTCCCCGCGGCGGCGGACCTCCCGATCGCCCCCGACGCGGTGACCGGGGGCGAGGTGGTCTGGCGCCTCCCGGCGTCACCGCCGTCCGGCGCCGTGGACGCGGCGCCCGACGAGGACGCCCTGGCCGCGGAGGAGCTGCGCGCGGTCGTGGCCGCCGCCGACGCGCTCACCTCCGAGCACCGCCGTCTCAAGGACGAACTCGCGGAGACCAACAGCGGGGTGCTCGCCCTCTACGTCCAGCTCGACGAGCGGGACGAGCAGTTGCGCACCGCGCACGGCCAGACCCTGCGGGAGCTGGAGGACGCGCTGCGCCCGGCGCCCATCAAGGCCGACGGTCTCGAACTCGCCGTGCACTACGAGCCGGCCGGCACCGACGCGCCGACCGGCGGGGATCTCTACGACTGGTTCGTGCTGCCCGACGGCACCGTCCACATCACCATCGTGGACGCCCTGGGCCACGGGGTGACCAGTACGCGCAGCGCGCTCAACGTCACCCACGCGGTGCGCACCCTGGCCCTGGAGGGCCATCGCCTCGAGTCGATCGTGGCCCGCACCGACGAGATCCTGCGCCCCTTCGACCGGTCCGTGATGGCCACCGTCCAGCTCGCCCGCATCGATCCGGCCACCGGCGAGCTGTGGCTGGCCAATGGGAGCCATCCGCCCGCGCTACTGCTGCGCCGCGACGGAACGGCCCGGTATCTGGAGGCCAGGGGGCGCGGCATCGGCTTTCCGCTGCCCGGCAGCGAGACCCCGCTGACCGAGCGGCTGGCCCCCGGGGACCTCCTCCTGCTCTACACCGACGGTCTCACCGAGAGCCGCCGGGACCCGATCGAGGGCGAGGAGCGCCTGATCGAGGCCGCGCACAAGCATCTGCAGAGCCCGACGGAGGAGGTCCCCGGCGCCATCGCGGAGGATATGCACACGGTGATCCTGCATCCGGATGACACCCTCGCGCTGGCGGTGCGGCTCACCGGTCAGTGATCGGCGGCCGGGCCGAGGCGCTGCCCCGGGATACGGCCCCGCCGGAGGTCCCGCTGACGGGGGACCGGAGGCGGGAGCGGGCGCTCGTCGTGCGGCTGGGCGCGGACCAACTGCTCGAACAGGGGACGCGCCGCGACCAGCGCCTCCCGCATCCGCTCGGTGGCCGTCTCGCCCTCGTGCGCCCGCGCCGCCATGGCGTGCAGCCGGCGGTAGCCGTCGGTCTCCTCGGGGTGCCGGACGGACAGCGCGTCCATCCGCTTCTCCTCGGACTCGGCCGGATAGCCGCGGTCCACGGCCAACGCGCCCAGCAGCCGGTCGGCTTCGCGCAGGGCCCATCCGGGGGAGTCCACGAACCGCTCCTGCAGGCCCGCCCACCGCGCCGCGTACTGCTCCCTGGCTTCCGAGGGCAGGCTTCGGACCGGCAGTTCGCCCTTGCGTCCCTGCCGCACCGAGGGGGCGATCACAAGGCCGGCCATGGCGGCCAGTGCCGCCAGCAGGATGATGAGCGTGACTGTTGACATCGCTGTGCCTTCCGCAGAGATTTTCCTCGCTCGAGGCTGGTATCACCGAGTGTTACCGGTGATCCCGACGGCAAACCCGGCACCAGTGGGCCGATTCTCTCAATTCCGTATGGTGACGGAGATGATGGTGAGGTCACCGGTGCGGCTGAGGTGGGGCCGGACACCGTGGGTGATCGGAAAGAGGTCCGTCCTATCGCGGTCCACGATGTCGCCGACGATGCGTCCGATCCGGATCGGGGTCCCGTCCCGGGCGGACTTATGGAGCGTCAGGGTCCAGCTCGCGGTGGCCCCTTCGCCGTCCCTGGCCTCCCGGATCCGCTCGTACGGGACGGTGAAGCGGAACCGGCCGCCGTCGAGCGCCGTGACTCCGGTGAGGAAGGGCCGGGCCGGGCCCTTGGACGGGGTGGCCACCGCGGTCGGGGCGGCGCCGGGCCCGAAGCGCGCCCCGTACAGGGTGCCTTCGACGGCCAGCCCCTCGGCGTCCAGTCGGATGACCCGGGCCTCGGCGTGGGCCGGGCGCCGCCAGGCGCGCAGCGCGAGATAGCCGTCCACGGTGGAGTAGGGGATCCACCAGGCGAACGGGGAGCCGGGCAGCGGCTCCAGGTCCAGCAGCCCGCGCCCCTCGGCGAAGCGGCAGCGGACCCGGCGGCGGACGCCGTCGGAGGCGCGGACCACATGCAGGTCCCAGCGGCCCTCGGCCAGGTCGAGCGTCGCCCGGTCGAGGGTGGCCGTCCAGGGCGCGGACGGCGTGGCGCCGACCGGGGGCAGCAGCGGTACACGGAACGGAGGCTCGTCGCTCCTGCGGCGGGTGACGGTCAGTTCGAGCTCGCCGCCGTGCAGTCCGGCGGCCTCCAGCAGCACCGACAGATCGCCCTCGGCGGTGACCCGGCAGGAGGCGACGGGCCGCAGCGGCTTGCGGATCAACTGTTTGACGGCGTCCTTGAGGGTGCCGGTCAGCGGCGCTCCGGTCGGCCGGCCCCGTAACGGCGCGGCCGTGCGGCGCCGGTGGGCCGGTGCCGCGGTGGAGCGGGCGGTGTGGGCGGTACGGGCGGTGTGGAGCTCCTCGATCAGCCGCTCGTAACCGGCGGCCACGCGCTCGGGTGCGTAGCGCTCCGCCGAGATCCGGGCCGCCTCGCCCATCGAGCGGCGCAGTTGGTCGTCCTCGATCAGGGCCAGCAGCCCCTTGGCGATCCCGTCCGCGTCGCCGACCGGCACCAGCAGCCCGTCCCGGCCGTCGGTGATGATCTCGCCGGGGCCGTGCGGGCAGTCGGTGGCGACCACGGGCACTCCGCAGTGCATCGCCTCGACGATCGTCATGCCGAACGACTCCTCGCGGGAGGTGACGGCGGCGATCGCGCCCTTGGCCCACTCGGTCTCGATGGGGGAGTGGGCGCCCATCAGGGTGATCTGACCGGCCAGCCCGAGCTCGTCGATCTGGCGGCGCAGCGCGGGGAGTTGGGGGCCGCGGCCGTAGATGCGCAACCGCCAGTCGGGGTGTTTGGCGGCCACCGTCTCCCAGGCGGCCACCAGCAGGTCATAGCGCTTGACGGGGATCAGCCGGCCCGCGGCCACGACGAGTTTGGCGCGGCCGTCTGAGGGCTCGATGCCGGTGGCGGGCACCCCGTTGGGCAGGGCGGTCAGCCGGGTGGTGACGCCGGGGAGGTGGGCCCGGTGGGTGGCGGCGTCGGCCTCGGAGACGGAAGTGTACGCGTCGAGGTGGGGGATGGCGGCGTCACAGGCGGCGCGGATCTCGGCGCGGTGGGTGCCGTAGAGGCGGTGCTCCTGGCCGATCCGCAGAAAGCGTCCGGTGCGGCCGAGCGCGGCGAGATAGATGACCAGGCCGGGGCGGGTGGCGATGACGACATCGGCGTCGGTGCGGTCGAGGTAGACGGCGACGCGCTCGTCGGTGAGGGCGTTGAAGTTGGTGGTGCCCCTGGCCTCGGCGGCGGGGACATGGGCGCTGGGCCGGGTCAGCAGCGGATGGCCGAGGTCGGCGGTGCGGCGCCCGGCGCGGGGCGGGTCCTCGTGGGGGCGCAGGTCGATCAGGGGTCTGAGCCGCACGGCGGGGTGGAGGGGGAGGTTCGGGGTGTCGATGGTGCGGATCAGGGAGACGATCTCCACGGTGTGGTGGGCGGCGAGCGCCCCGGCCACATTGAAGGTCGACCGGATGGTTCCGCCGATGCCATAGGCATTGTGGAGCAGGAAAGAAATCTTCATGGTGATGTACGCGCGGCGGGGTGAGCTGCCGCGGTGTGCCCTCCCCTCCGGGGTGGAGCCAGCAATGACCGGTCTGTCGGTAAGACTGGCCAGGGCCTCGAAGGTTGCTTATGCGTGTGGTGATATGGGATCCACCACATTCGCCAAAGGGATTACAACCTTCCCCGGGTTCTGGGAGTCTGCGGGGTGTCCGTGCGGCGGCCGTACGGGCCCGATACCGACCAGGGGTGGACAGAGAAATGAACGAGTCCGGTATGAAACGGACCGTGGGTGCGGCCATCGCGGTGGTGGCGGCGCTGGGGCTGATGACCGGATGCGGCAGCGACTCCGGCGACGGCAAGGCGGACGGCGCCAAGCAGTCGGGCAGCGCTGAGCACAGCGACGGGGCTAAGCAGGGCGACGGCGCTTCGCAAGGGGGCGAGGCCGCGAGCTCCGATCCGGCCGCGAAGCCGTTGTCCGCGTCCGCCCTGGAGCGGGCCGCCCTGACCAATGGCGAGGTCAAGGGGGTCAAGGTGCAGAAGATGACGGACAAGGAGGTCAGCCAGGGCGGCTCGGCCAAGTCCCAGAAGGCCGCGTGCCAGCCGCTGGCCGCGCTGATGGGGAGCCACTACGACCCGGCGCCCAAGGCCAGCGTCCACCGCGCCTTCGCCACCGGCCTCACCAAGGCGGACGTCGGCTCCACCGGACTGATCCGGATCTCCTCCTACGGACCGGGCGGCGCCGAGCGCACGGTGAAGGACCTGCGCGAGGCCGCCACCGCCTGCCGGGGCGGCTTCCCGGCCAAGGACGGCACGGGCGAGAAGGCGGACGTCGCGAAGGTGACACCGCTGGACGCGCCGAAGGCCGGGGACGAGGTGGTGTCCTTCGGCCTGCACGACGCGGGCAAGGAGGCGGTCGTCATCAAGTTCACGGCCGTGCGGACCGGGCCGCAGGTGACGGTGTTCTTCGGGGTGAACGTCGCGGACCCGGCGAAGTCCGAGATCCCGGCCGCGCTGGTGGACGCCCAGGTGGCGAAGGTGGAGAAGGCCACGAAGGGCGCCGCGTCGTAGCGTCCGGCGGTGCCCAGTCCTGGCTCTTGGCGGGCCCGGCCTTAGTCAGTCGGTCCCGGAGGCGGCCGAGGCGGCCTCCGCGGACGCCTGGGCGCTGCCCCGGGCCAGGATCCGGCGGAAGGTGTAGTCGGCCACATCGCGGGCGGCCTGGAGGGCGGCGGTGTCCGACGCCGTGACCGCCTTCCCCGACGTATAGCCGGAGATCGTGAAGTAGGCGTACCGCCCGATCGCGTTCGCCGAGCTCTGGCAGGCCGTACGGCGGCAGAAGCTCGGCACGCCCCCGCCCGGGAGCGAGGCGATGTTCGGCTTGTACCCGTCCTTGGCCTTCTCGGCCGCCGCCTTGCCGTCGAAGACCGCGACACCGACCGTCACCGCGACGCCGTCCCGGGTGAAGGTGGCCCGCAGCAGCTTGCGGCAGCCGTTGTCCACCAGAACCGGGCCGAGCGCCCCCTGGGCCGCGGCCGAGCAGCTGGTGGTGGAGGCGGACGCCGCCTTGGTGTACGAGCGGTCGTCCCTCGCGGCGCGCTTGTCGGGGAAGAGCGTGCCCGCGCTCAGCGGCGCCTTGTCCCGCTCGGCGCTGGAGATGATGTCCAGCGGCTTGGGCGGCGCGGGCGGGGCCACATCGGAGAAGGTCGGCTCGGGCGTCGCAGAACCGCTGGGCAGGTCCTGCGGGGTCGGCAGCCCCCCGGCCGAATCGCCCCCACCGCTGTCCTTGTGGCCGCTGCTGACCACGGCGGTGGCGACGATCGCGGCGACGGCGGCCGTCGTCAGGACCCCGCCCCCGATGAAGAGCAGCTTGCGGCGGCGGTTGCGCGCGGCGGACTGGTCGGCGAGCGCCGCCCAGTCCGGCGTCGACGGCTGAGGCGGCTGAGAACCCCCGGGCCCGTAAGGCCCCCCTTGCCCAAAGCTCATGGCGCGCATCTTAGACCGGCCGGGTGACGGGAACGTCACGGTCGGCGTCGGACGGGCACGCCCCACCTCACCCCGGACGGGGGCGCGGGCGGTGCGTGACGGCACGGGGGTGTCTGAACCGTACGGGTTCGCGTTTTGACCCGTGCGGGTTCAGGCCGGTATTCTGCCAGTTCGTTATGCGTACTGGCTTGCTCGTTCTCACGTGAGAGGCCGTTACGCCGGTCCACCGGGCCGATGACCAGCGGCAAGCACTCGGCATGCGTCACCGAGGTGCGGCCACGGCTGTCGTGATCGTCCGGGTGGCCTTGTCCGGACCTGTCCTCCCGTGCCCTCGCGGGCCCGGGGAGACTCCACTCACTGAAGAAGCGAAGGCTACGACCGTGCGTACGTACAGCCCCAAGCCCGGCGACGTCCAGCGTCAGTGGCATGTCATCGACGCCACCGACGTGGTTCTGGGCCGTCTGGCCACCCAGGCCGCCACCCTTTTGCGGGGCAAGCACAAGCCGGTGTACGCGCCGCATGTCGACGCTGGTGACTTCGTCATCATCATCAACGCCGACAAGGTGCACCTCTCCGGTAACAAGCGGACCCAGAAGATGGCGTACCGCCACTCCGGCTACCCGGGTGGTCTGCGCTCCATCCGCTACGACGAGCTGCTGGACAAGAACCCGGAGAAGGCCGTCGAGAAGGCCATCAAGGGCATGCTCCCCAAGAACACCCTGGGCCGTCAGATGCTCTCGAAGCTGAAGGTGTACTCGGGCGACCAGCACCCGCACGCCGCTCAGCAGCCGGTTCCGTTCGAGATCACCCAGGTCGCGCAGTAGTCCGGCCACCCCTTACGACGAAGAGAATCTGAGGAGCATCGTGGCCGAGACCACCGCAGAGACCCCCCTCGATGTCGAGGAGTACACCACCGAGAGCGTTGAGACGGTCGAGTCGGAGTACACCTCCGAGTCGCTCGCTTCCCGCTTCGGTGACCCGCAGCCCGCCGCCGGCACCGGGCGCCGCAAGAACGCCGTGGCGCGTGTCCGCATCGTGCCGGGCAGCGGGCAGTGGAAGATCAATGGGCGTACTCTCGAGGAGTACTTCCCGAACAAGGTCCACCAGCAGGAAGTCAACGAGCCCTTCAAGGTGCTCGAGCTCGACGACCGCTACGACGTCATCGCCCGTATCGCGGGCGGCGGCGTCTCCGGCCAGGCCGGGGCGCTGCGTCTGGGCATCGCCCGGGCGCTGAACGAGGCGGACGTGGACAACAACCGCGGCCCCCTCAAGAAGGCCGGTTTCCTGACCCGTGACGACCGCGCCACCGAGCGTAAGAAGGCCGGTCTGAAGAAGGCCCGCAAGGCGCCGCAGTACAGCAAGCGCTGACGCCCATCGCGGCACCGCTGCTTCACCCGAACGCCCCGGCGGCACCATCCGTGCCTCCGGGGCGTTCGGCTATCGCCGCCGGGGGGCGTATACCTACAAGCAAGCTTCAGCCCCCCAGCTCGTAACTTCGGAGGACACCAGTGGGACGACTCTTCGGTACGGATGGTGTGCGCGGCGTCGCGAACGCCGATCTGACGGCTGAGATGGCGCTCGGCCTGTCGGTAGCGGCGGCGCATGTGCTCGCCGAGGCGGGAACCTTCGAGGGCCATCGTCCGGTGGCGGTGGTCGGGCGGGATCCGCGAGCGTCCGGGGAGTTCCTGGAGGCGGCCGTGGTGGCGGGGCTGGCCAGCGCCGGGGTGGACGTACTGCGGGTCGGCGTGCTGCCCACACCGGCGGTCGCGCATCTGACCGGGGCGCTCAACGCGGACCTCGGGGTGATGCTCTCCGCGAGCCACAACCCGATGCCCGACAACGGGATCAAGTTCTTCGCCCGCGGCGGCCACAAGCTGGCCGACGAGCTGGAGGACCGCATCGAGACCACCTACCGCGCCCATGCCTCCGGTGAGCCGTGGGACCGGCCGACGGGCGCCGGGGTGGGCCGGGTCCGGGACTACGACGAGGGCTTGGACGTCTATGTGGCCCATCTGGTCGGCGTACTCCCCAACCGGCTCGACGGCCTCAAGGTCGTCATCGACGGAGCACACGGCGCCGCCGCCCGGGTCTCCCCCGAGGCGTTCACGCGGGCCGGGGCCGAGGTCGTGACGATCGGCACAGAACCGGACGGGCTCAACATCAACGACGGCTACGGCTCCACCCACCTCGACCGCCTCCAGGCGGCCGTCGCGGAGCACCGGGCGGACCTCGGCGTCGCCCACGACGGGGACGCCGACCGCTGTCTCGCGGTGGACGCCTCGGGCCGGGAGGTCGACGGCGACCAGATCCTCGCCGTCCTGGCCCTGGCCATGCGCGAGGCGGGCGGGCTGCGCGGGGACGCGGTGGTCGGCACCGTGATGTCCAACCTCGGCTTCAAGCTGGCCATGGAGCGGGAGGGCGTCGAGCTGGTCCAGACGGCGGTCGGGGACCGCTACGTCCTGGAGGAGATGAAGTCCCGCGGCTATGCGCTGGGCGGCGAGCAGTCCGGCCACGTCATCGTCCTCGACCACGCCACGACGGGTGACGGCACCCTCACCGGCCTGCTCCTCGCGGCCCGGGTCGCCGCGACCGGCCGCACCCTGGCCGACCTCGCGGGCGTCATGGAGCGGCTGCCCCAGGTCCTGGTCAACGTCCCCGACGTGGACAAGTCCCGCGTCGCCTCCAGTGCGGACGTGGCCGCGGCCGTCGCCGAGGCCGAGCGCGAGCTGGGCGAGACCGGCCGGGTGCTGCTCCGCCCCTCGGGCACGGAGCCGCTGGTCCGGGTCATGGTCGAGGCCGCCGACATCGAGCAGGCCCGCTCGGTCGCGGGCCGCCTGGCGGACGCGGTGAAGTCGGCCCTGGGCTAACTGGCAAATCCACCCCCGTCCGGGAAAATCCGCCCTCAGGAAAATCCAGCTCCGTCCGGAGGAAATCCAGCTCCGTCCGGGGAAAGTCCAGCCCCCCCCGGCGTTTGAGGAGCGGGGTCCGGGGCGGAGCCCCCGTTACAGCTTGCGCAGCGAGAGCCGCTGCACCTTGTGGTCGGGCCCCTTCCGCAGCACCAACGTCGCCCGCCCCCGCGTGGGCTGCACATTCTGCTGCAGATTCGGCTTGTTGATGGTCCGCCAGATCATCCGCCCGTAGTCCAGCGCCTCCTCCTCCGAGACCTGGGTGTACTTGCGGAAGTACGAGGACGGATCCTGGAAGGCCGTCTCCCGCAGCTTCTTGAAACGGCCCAGGTACCAGCGCTCGATGTCCCCGGTCCGGGCGTCCACGTACACGCTGAAGTCGAAGAAGTCCGCGAGCCCCACCCGGGTCAGCCCGTCCTTGCCCGGCAGCGCGGGCTGCAGCACATTGAGCCCCTCGACGATGAGGATGTCGGGGCGGTGCACGGTCAGCCGCTCGTCCGGCACGATGTCGTAGATCAGATGGGAGTAGACCGGCGCGGAGACCTCCGCCCGGCCCGCCTTCACATCGGCGACGAAGCGGGTCAGCGCCCTGCGGTCGTAGCTCTCCGGGAACCCCTTGCGGGACATCAGCCCGCGGCGCCGCAGCTCGGCGTTGGGGTAGAGGAAGCCGTCCGTGGTGATCAGCTCCACCCGCGGATGCTCGGGCCAGCGGGCCAGCAGCGCCTGGAGCAGCCGCGCGGTGGTCGACTTGCCGACCGCGACGCTCCCCGCCACGCCGATCACGAACGGCGTGCCGGGCTGGGCCCCGTTGCCCCGCTTGGTGTCGCCCAGGAAGGTGTTGAGCGCGCCGCGCAGATTGCCGGTGGCGGCCACGTAGAGGTTGAGCAGCCGGGACAGCGGCAGATAGACGTCCCGCACCTCGTCGAGGTCGATGACGTCGCCGAGTCCCCGCAACTTCTCGACCTCGTCGGCGGTCAGCGGCAGCGGCGTCTTGTCCCGCAGCGCACTCCACTCGGCGCGGGACAGGTCCACATACGGGGTCGCCTCGCCGCTCCGCCGCTGCGGGCCGCGCACGGTGCGCGCCTCGCGCGCGGTTGACGTGATCACCCCCTCATTGTCATGCCAGGGACCGGCCGAGTGAGGGGTGCCGGGGCGTGGGGTCGGTCACCCCGGGCCGGGACCGGGGGCCGTACGCTGCGTCCATGTGCGGAATCGTTGGTTATGTGGGAGGGCGGTCGGCCCTCGATGTGGTCCTCGCCGGGCTCAAGCGGCTGGAGTACCGCGGCTATGACTCGGCGGGCGTCGCCGTGCTGGCCGACGGCGGGCTGGCGGCGGCCAAGAAGGCGGGCAAGCTCGGCAACCTGGAGAAGGAGCTGGCCGACCGCCCGCTGCCCACCGGCGGCACCGGCGTCGGCCACACCCGCTGGGCCACCCACGGCGGCCCGACCGATGCCAACGCCCATCCGCACCTGGACAACGCGGGCCGGGTCTCCGTCGTCCACAACGGCATCATCGAGAACTTCGCCGCGCTCCGCGCCGAGCTGGCCGAGCGCGGTCATGAGCTGGCCTCCGAGACCGACACCGAGGTCGTGGCGCATCTGCTCGCCGAGTCGTTCTCGTCCTGCGGCGACCTCGCCGAGGCCATGCGGCAGGTCTGCCGCCGCCTGGAGGGGGCCTTCACGCTGGTCGCGGTGCACGCGGACGCGCCCGATGTGGTGGTCGGGGCGCGCCGCAACTCGCCGCTGGTCGTCGGCGTCGGCGAGGAGGAGGCGTTCCTCGCCTCCGATGTGGCCGCCTTCATCGCCCACACCCGCGAGGCCATCGAGCTGGGCCAGGACCAGGTCGTGGAGGCCCGCAGGGACGGTGTGACGGTCACCGACTTCGAGGGGGCACCGGCCGAGGTCCGCCCGTACCACGTGGACTGGGACGCCTCCGCCGCCGAGAAGGGCGGCTACGACTACTTCATGCTCAAGGAGATCGCCGAGCAGCCGAAGGCCGTCGCGGACACCCTGCTCGGCCGGATCGACCTGGCCGGGAACCTCTGCCTGGACGAGGTGCGCATCCCGGCCTCGGTGCTGCGCGAGGTCAGCAAGGTCGTGATCGTGGCGTGCGGCACCGCGTACCACGCGGGCATGATCGCCAAGTACGCCATCGAGCACTGGACCCGGATCCCCTGCGAGACGGAGCTGGCCAGCGAGTTCCGCTACCGCGACCCGATCCTGGACCAGCGCACCCTCGTCATCGCGATCTCCCAGTCCGGCGAGACCATGGACACCCTGATGGCGCTGCGGCACGCCCGTGAGCAGGGCGCGAAGGTGCTGGCGATCTGCAATACGAATGGCTCCACGATTCCGCGCGAGTCGGACGCGGTGCTCTACACCCACGCCGGGCCCGAGGTGGCCGTCGCCTCCACCAAGGCGTTCCTCACCCAGCTGGTGGCCTGCTACCTGGTCGCCCTCTACTTGGGCCAGGTGCGCGGCACCAAGTGGGGCGACGAGATCCTCTCCGTGGTCCGCGAGCTGTCGGAGATCGCGACCCAGGTGGACGAGGTCCTGGAGACCATGGAGCCGGTACGGGAGCTGGCCCGCACCCTCGCCGAGAAGAACACCGTGCTCTTCCTGGGGCGGCATGTGGGATTCCCCGTCGCCCTGGAGGGCGCGCTCAAGCTCAAGGAGCTCGCGTATATGCACGCCGAGGGGTTCGCGGCGGGCGAGCTCAAGCACGGGCCGATCGCGCTGATCGAGCAGGACGTGCCGGTGGTGGTGGTCGTACCGTCGCCGCGCGGGCGGTCGGTCCTCCACGACAAGATCGTCTCCAATATCCAGGAGATCCGGGCCCGGGGCGCCCGCACCATCGTGATCGCCGAGCGCGGCGACGAGGCGGTGGCCCCGTACGCCGACCACCTCATCGAGATCCCCGCTACCCCCACGCTCCTCCAGCCGCTGGTCGCGACCGTGCCGCTGCAGGTCTTCGCGTGCGAGCTGGCGACGGCGCGCGGCAACGAGGTCGACCAGCCGAGGAACCTGGCGAAGTCGGTGACGGTCGAGTGAGCGGTGGGCCCGGCCGGACCCGTCGAGTGACGCCGTGATCATCGGCGTCGGCATCGACGTCGCCGAGATCGATCGCTTCGACGACGCGCTGCGGCGCACCCCCGGGATGGCGGACCGGCTGTTCGTCGAGCGCGAGCTGTGGCTGCCGAGCGGGGAGCGCCGCGGCACGGCCTCCCTGGCCGCCCGCTTCGCGGCCAAGGAGGCGCTGGCCAAGTCCCTGGGCGCCCCCGGCGGCCTCCGCTGGACCGACGCCGAAATCCTCACCGAACCAACCGGCCGCCCCCGCCTCTCGGTCCGCGGCACGGTCGCCGTATGCGCGGACCGGCTGGGCGTACGGGGCCTCCACGTCTCCCTGAGCCACGACGCGGGCGTCGCCTCGGCGGTGGTGATCGCGGAGGGCTGAGGGCTCGCGGGGTGCGGGTTGCGGGTGCGGGTGCGGGTGCGTGGGTGGTGTCGGTGCGCTTGCGTGTGCGGGGGCGTGGGTGGTGTGCCTGCTGTTCGTGGTGGGTGCCGGGGGCGGGGCCTGCGGGGCGGCGCCCTGGACCGCACATTTACGGCGCCCTTGGCCGGGGGCTTTGCGTGGGCCGGAGATTGGCGCCACAAATATGCGTGAGCGTCCAGGACACCACCCCTCCGACCCCACCCCCTCCCGCCTCGTCGGCGGCCGCACCCCGGCGGCCCAGACCCCGTCCGATCGGGTACGCCCGCCGGGACCGTTCCATGACAAGGGCAAGCCGCCGTAGCCTGACGCCGGTCAGTCGGCGTCCTTCACGATCTCCTCGAAGATGTCCGCGTCCGTCTCCTGCTGCCAGCCGGGAAGATCCGGCCAGTCGGCGACGTACCCGGGCTTCGGGTCCTCGAAGTGCCGGTACATCTGCGCGGTCCAGCACGTGGCGACGAAGCGCCCCTTCTGCTCCCGCGAAAGTCGCCCGGCCTGCCCCTCGCTTACCTCCAGGAACTGCTTCACCTGCTCGTACACCGCCCCGGCAGCAATCCGTTCCCATTCCGGGGTCTCTTCCCAGGGGGTCACATAACCCGGCTTGGGCTCCCCGGGGAAGTGCCGCCGCACTCCCGCGATCCACGCCTCCCGGAACAGCCGGGCACCCTCGGTCCGTGACATCCCTGCCCCTTTCGTCACTCGGCATCCAACTCGGCGACTCGCACATCGCGAGCGAGGGAACCGAAGTCCGTACGCAGGGCCTGGAGTCTACGATCGCCAGTCCTGCGGCGCGGGTTGCATATGCAGGTGCGTGGAGGTGCGCCTGGGGCGCGCGGTGGGTGCCGGGGGGCGCCGCCCCGGAGGCCCCGCCCCCGGCATCCACCACGAGTGGCGGGCGCACCCCAGCAACCACCACGCACCCGCAACCAGCGGAACGCGCGGGACCCTTAGGCCAGTACGTCCCGCCACGTGTCCGTAAGCGCCGTGGAGACGTCGTACGCCGCGATGGGTGCGCCGTGTGGGGCCGTGGTGCGGCGGGCGGCCAGGCCGTGGAGGTAGGCGCCCACCGAGGCCGCGTCGCGGGCGGGGAGACCCGTGGCGAGCAGGGAGCCGATCAGGCCGGACAGCACATCGCCGCTGCCCGCCGTGGCCAGCCAGCCGACGCCGGTGGGGTTGACGCGCACCGGGTGGTGCTCGGCGGCGATCAGCGTGGTCGAGCCCTTCAGCAGTACGGTCGCGCCGTAGCGCTCGGACAGTGCCCTTACGGCGGCCAGCCGGCCCGACTCGACCTCCTCGCGGCTTACGCCGAGCAGCGCCGCCGCCTCGCCCGCATGTGGGGTGAGGACCGTGGCCGCCTCACGTTTGCGCAGGTCACCGCCGGTGGGCAGTAGGTGGAGTCCATCGGCGTCGACCAGGACCGGCACATCGGAGGCGAGGACGTCCTCCAGGGAGTGCCGGGCCGCCGCACCGTCGCCGAGGCCCGGGCCGACGACCCACGACTGGACCCGGCCCGCCTTGGCCGGGGGCCCGGCGTGGACGAGGGTCTCGGGGAAGCGCGCGATGACGTTGTCGGCGGCGGGGCCGACGTAGCGCACCGCCCCCGCGCCGCCCCGCAGCGCGCCCGAGACGGCCAGTACGGCCGCGCCCGGGTAGCGGGCGGAGCCCGCGACCACGCCCACCACGCCGCGCCGGTACTTGTCGCTCTCCGCCGAGGGCCGGGGCAGCAGCGCCGCCACGTCCTCGTGCTGCAGCGCCTCCACGCCGGGGTCGGCCGGGAGGTGGGCGCCCAGCCCGATGTCGACCAGCCGCAGGGCGCCCGCGTGGGTGCGGGCGGGGTCGATGAGCAGCCCCGGCTTGTACGTGCCGAAGGTGATCGTGGCGTCCGCGTCCACGGCGGAGCCGCGTACCTCGCCCGTGTCGGCGTCGACCCCACTGGGCAGGTCCACGGCGACGAGGGTGCCGCGCACCGCCCGTACCAGGCGCTCCGCGTCGGGCCGCAGCCCGCCCTTGCCGCCGATGCCGACGATTCCGTCGATGACGAGATCGGCGCGCGCCACGGCCGCCTCGGCGTCACCCTTCGCCTCGCCGTCACCGACGGCCACTCGCCCGCCCGCCGCCCGCAGCGCGGTGAGGCCGCCCGCGTGGGCACGGTCAGGGCTGAGCAGTACGGCCGTGACGCCCGCGCCGCGGTGGGACAGGCGGGCGCCCGCGTAGAGTGCGTCGCCGCCGTTGTCGCCGCTGCCGATGAGCAGGGTGACCCGGGAGCCGTACACCCGGCCCAGCAGATCGGCGCACGCCGCCGCGAGTCCCGCCGCCGCGCGCTGCATGAGCGCTCCTTCGGGCAGCCGCGCCATCAGTTCGCGCTCGGCGGCCCGTACGGTCTCGACGCTGTAGGCAATCCTCATACCCATAGTCTCCCGAACAGAGGGCACTCCTTGCGTGGAAGCGAGGCACTCCATGCGGAGAAGCACACACTCCGTTCGGGGGACGCGCCTGAGAGACTGACGGAGATGGACGAGACACCGATGCGTGCCCGTGCCGTGGTCGATCTGGCCGCCCTACGGGCCAACGTGAGGGCGCTGCGCGCCGCGGCACCCACGGCCGAGCTGATGACCGTGGTCAAGTCGGACGCCTATGGCCACGGCATGGTGCCGTGCGCGCGCGCCGCCCGCGCGGCGGGCGCGGACTGGCTGGGCGCGGCCACGCCCGAGGAGGCGTTCGCGCTGCGGGCGGCCGGGGACACGGGCCGGCTGATGTGCTGGCTGTGGACGCCCGGCGGCCCCTGGCGGCAGGCCATCGAGGCGGACATCGACGTCTCGGCCAGCGGGCTGTGGGCGCTGCGCGAGGCCGTCGCCGCGGCCCGCGCGTGCGGCCGTACGGCGCGGCTGCACCTCAAGGCGGACACCGGGCTCGGCCGCAACGGCTGTCAGCCCGCCGACTGGCCCGCCCTGGTCGACGAGGCGCGCGCCGCCGAGGCGCAAGGGGCCATCCGGGTGACGGGGCTGTGGTCCCACTTCGCCTGCGCGGACGAGCCGGGCCATCCGTCCATCGCCGCCCAGCTGTCGGTCTTCCGCGAGATGGTGGCCCACGCCGAACGGGCGGGGCTGCGGCCCGAGGTGCGCCACATGGCCAACTCCCCGGCGACCCTGACCGTCCCCGAGTCCCACTTCGACCTCGTACGGACCGGCATCTCCACGTACGGCATCTCCCCGAGCCCCGAACTCGGCGCGGCCGCCGACTTCGGGCTGCGCCCGGTGATGACACTGTCCGCCGCGCTCGCCTCCGTGAAGCGGGTGCCGGGCGGTCACGGCGTCTCCTACGGGCACCGCTATGTGACCCCCGGTGAGACGACCCTCGCGCTGGTGCCCGTCGGCTACGGTGACGGCATCCCGCGCCATGCGTCGGGCACCGGCCCGGTGCTGGTCGCGGGGAAGTGGCGGACCATCGCGGGTACGGTCGCCATGGACCAGTTCGTGGTGGATCTGGGCGGCGACACCGCCGCCCCGGGGGACGAGGCGGTGCTGTTCGGCCCGGGGGACCGGGGCGAGCCGACCGTCGAGGACTGGGCGCGGGCCGTGGGCTCGATCGCGTACGAGATCGTGACCAGGATCTCGGCCCGTATCCCCCGCGTTTATGTAGGTGAGGACGGGGGCACAGGGAACTGACCATGGGCGACGAGAGCACGGCAGAGATGGCGACACGAGTCGCGGCGGGGGCCACAGCCGTGAGCTGGCGCCGGGGCGCCGGATTCGCGGGGGCCGCGATCGGCGTGCTGGCGGCGGGGGCGGCGGCCGGTGTCGCGCTCGAGCGGCTGACGGTCGGCCGCGGCGTACGGCGCAAGGCGCGGCTCGCCCTGGACGCCGAGGGTCCGTACGGCACGCTGCGCGGCACCCCGGGGACGGCGGTCGCCGAGGACGGCACCGAGATCTACTACGAGGTCGAGGAGATGCGGGAGAACGCCGCCTCGCCCTCGCCCCGGCGCAAGCGGAGGTTCGGGCGCCGCGCCCCCGCCCCCGTCACCATGATCTTCAGCCATGGCTACTGCCTCGCCCAGGACTCCTGGCACTTCCAGCGCTCCGCGCTGCGCGAGGTGGTCCGCACCGTCTACTGGGACCAGCGCTGCCACGGCCGCTCGGCGCGCGGCTGCGCCCAGGCGGACGGCGAGGCGATCAGCATCGACCAGCTCGGCCGCGACCTCAAGGCGGTGATCGACGCGACGGCGCCCGAGGGGCCGCTGGTGCTCGTCGGCCACTCCATGGGCGGCATGACGATGATGGCGCTGGCCGCGCAGTACCCCGATCTGATCCGGGAGCGGGTGATCGGCGCGGCCTTCATCGGCACCTCTGCGGGGCGCCTCGGCGAGGTCAGCTTCGGCCTCCCGGTGGTCGGGGTGAACGCGGTGCGGCGGGTGCTGCCCGGGCTGCTGAAGGCGCTGGGCTGGCAGGCCGACCTGGTCGAGCGCGGGCGGCGGGCGACCGCGGACCTGTTCGCGGGGCTGATCAAGCGCTATTCGTTCGGCTCGAAGGACGTGGACCCGGGGGTGGCGCGGTTCGCCGAGCGGCTGATCGAGGCCACACCGATCGATGTGGTCGCGGAGTTCTACCCGGCGTTCATCGCCCACGACAAGGCGGCCGCGCTGCCGCACTTCGACGGTGTGCCGGTGCTGGTGCTCGCGGGTGACAAGGACCTCATCACCCCGATGGAACACAGCGAGGCCATCGCGGAGCTGCTTCCGGGCGCCGAGCTGGTGATCCTCGAGGAGGCCGGGCACCTGGTGATCCTCGAGCACCCGGAGGTGGTCAACGGCCACCTGACGGAGCTGCTCTCGCGGTCGGTGGACGGGGTCGGCGACCGGGCGGGGCGGGGCGTGACGGGCTGAGGGCGTGACGGGCTGAGGAGCGGTGCCGCCGGTGCCGTGCCCTCCTCCTGGTCGCCCCTGCCTCGGTGCCTCTGTCCGGGGTGTTCGGGATGCGGCGTGAGCCCGTCCGCGGCGGGCTTTTCTGGCCCGTACCATCGGCGAGTATGGACGTAGCCACGCGCATCACCGTCACCTCTCCCGACCAGATGCGGGACCTGGGCCGCAGACTCGCCAAGCTGCTGCGTCCCGGCGATCTGGTGCTGCTCACCGGCGAACTCGGCGCGGGCAAGACGACCCTGACGCGCGGCCTCGGCGAGGGCCTGGGCGTCCGGGGCGCCGTCACCTCGCCCACCTTCGTGATCGCCCGGGTGCACCCCTCACTGGGCGACGGCCCGCCGCTGGTCCATGTCGACGCCTACCGGCTGAACGGTGGCCTCGATGAGATGGAGGACCTGGACCTCGATGTCTCCCTGCCGGACTCGGTGGTGGCCGTGGAATGGGGCGAGGGCAAGGTCGAGGGGCTGGCGGAGGACCGGCTGCATGTGGTGATCCAGCGGACGGTGGGCAGCGATACGGCCGCCGACGTCGACGACGTACGGGACGTGGTGGTGACGGGCGTGGGTGCCCGCTGGGCGGGGGAGGACCTGGCGGCGCTCGCGGGGTAGTGCGGCGGGCGCGTCAACCGGCAACGCCGCAGCGTAGAGCTTGCGTGCAGATGCCGGATAGTTTCCGACAAGCCGTCGGCATGCTGTTGCGTTCCAGGCATCAGCCGTGGTCACATGGTGGGAGAAAACGTGGGTTAGGTCTGCCTAACTCCGCTCGACGCTCGACTGCCCCAGGACCCTCAGGAGGCACCCATGTCGGCCCACGACCCTGTGGCCGTGACCGGCGCCGCGCGCGACGACCGGTCACCGTCGATGGACGACCGGTCACCGTCGATGTCGGAGCTCCTGGCGGCGTGTGCGGCGGCGAGCGCGGTCTCGACGCCGCCGCGGCCGACCGAGGAGGAGACCCCGGCGCCCGCGCCAGCATCCGCGTCTGCCTCCGCATCCGCGTCCGCCGAGCCCGAGGCGGATGACGGGGAGCGGGACGCGGCGTAGCCGCGCGCAGCCAGGTCAGCTGGCTGGCCACGTCCTCCGGGTCCTCCGGGTCCTCCGGGTCCGCTAGGGGACGACGACCACCTTCACGTCCACCTGCGCGAACTCCCACATCGCCGCACCATCCGCCCGGCTCTCCCGGACGGCCCCGGTCCGCTTGCGCGCGTTCGGGTCCGGCATCGACCCGTCCACCGCCGCGCTGAAACCGAACACGACCCCCCCTTCCGAGTGGAAGACGACGACGTGCTCGACCTGCACTCCGTCAGAGCCGACCCCGCCCTTGTTGCGCGAGGTCACCGCGTAGGTCCCCGGGTCGGGGCTGGCCGGGCTGGGGCCCACCTCGAAGGTGCGGCTGGCCTTGCCGTCGGCGCCGACCAGCCAGACCCGCTTGTCGCCGAGGGCGTAGACGACCCGTACGCCGGTGCCGGAGCGGGCCGGGAGGGCGGTGGACTTCTTCTTCGCCCCAGCGTCGTCCTTGTCCTTCTTCTTGGACTCGGCGGAGTGCGACCCCGGCCGGGCCTGGGTCGGGTGGTCGGGCGCGGTCGCCGCGGCCTGGTAGCCGAGGAACCCGACGACGCCCAGCGCGGCGGCGGTGAGTACGGCCACAGCTGGCCCGGTACTGCTCCTTGGCACGGCGGCTTCCCTCTCCTGCGGTCAGTACGTGCTGACGGCCCGTACGCACTTACGGTGACGGTAGCACCGGCGCGCGCCGCCCGGCCGCGCTCCGGGCGTCCGGTGGCCGAGCTGTTCCACCCTCGGTACGAAAGCCGGTACCGGTACCTGTACCGGGGCCGGTACCAATGCCGGTACGAATCACCGGCCTCCCGGCGCGCCGTAGGCTGTTCTCGTGCTGCTGCTCGCTCTTGATACCGCCACCCCCGCCGTGACCGTCGCCCTGCACGACGGCTCCGCAGTGATCGCCGAGTCCTCGGACGTGGACGCCCGGCGCCACGGCGAGCTGTTGTTGCCCGCCGTACACCGGACGCTGAAAGCCGCGGGCACCGAGCTTGGCGCGGTGACGGAGATCGTCGTCGGCACCGGCCCCGGCCCGTACACCGGCCTGCGCGTGGGCCTGGTGACCGCGGCCACCTTCGGGTCGGCCCTCGGCGTCCCCGTCCACGGGCTGTGCACGCTGGACGGGATCGCGTACGCCGCCGGGCAGGCCGGTCTGGAGGGCCCCTTCGTCGTGGCCACGGACGCGCGGCGCAAGGAGGTCTACTGGGCGCGCTATGACGACGCCCGTACCCGCGTCACCGAGCCCGCCGTCGACCACCCCGCGGATCTCGCCGAGCGGGTGGCAGGGCTGCCCGCGGTCGGCGCGGGCGCGCTGCTCTACCCGGCGGCCTTCGCCGACGTACCGCCCGCGATGCCGGAGCACCAGTCGGCCGGGGCGCTCGCCTCGCTCGCCGCCGGGAAGCTGGCGCGCGGCGAGGAGCTGCCGCCGCCCCGGCCGCTGTATCTGCGCCGCCCCGACGCCAAGGTGCCCGCCAACTACAAGGTGGTCACCCCGAAGTGACCGGCACCGGCACCGGCACGACGGCCGTGACCCTGCGCGAGATGCGCTGGTGGGACCTGGAGCGGGTGATGGCGCTCGAGGAGGAGCTGTTCCCCGAGGACGCCTGGTCGCCGGGGATGTTCTGGTCCGAGCTCGCGCATGCCCGGGGGCGGGACGCGACCCGTCACTATGTGGTGGCGGAGAGCGGGCCCCGGCTGGTCGGGTACGCCGGGCTCGCGGTCGTCGACCGTACGGGCGACGTCCAGACCATCGCCGCCGCCCGCGACCACTGGGGCACCGGCCTCGGCGCCCGCCTCCTCACCGACCTCCTTACGGCCGCCACCGCCTTCGAGTGCCGTGAGGTGCTGCTGGAGGTACGGGTGGACAACGGCCGCGCCCAGCGGCTGTACGAGCGCTTCGGCTTCGAGCCGATCGGCATACGCAAGGGCTACTACCAGCCCGGCAATGTGGACGCCCTGGTGATGCGGCTGGCCGACCCGGCGACGGCGAGTACGGGGACGGCGAGCGCTGCCGCGATCGCGGCGGACGGCGAGCCCGCGCCGCCCGCGTTGCCCACGCCCACGGCGAACCCCACGGACCCCACGGACCCCACGACCCCAGTACAAGGAACCGAGACCCATGGCTGACGAACCCCTCGTCCTCGGCATCGAGACCTCCTGCGACGAGACCGGCGTCGGCATCGTCCGCGGCCACACCCTCCTCGCCGACGCCGTCGCCTCCAGCGTGGACGAGCACGCCCGCTTCGGCGGCGTCGTCCCCGAGGTCGCCAGCCGCGCCCATCTGGAGGCGATGGTCCCCACGATCCAGCGCGCGCTGAAGGAGGCCGGGGTCGCCGCCTCCGACCTCGACGGCGTCGCCGTCACCGCGGGCCCCGGGCTCGCGGGCGCGCTGCTGGTCGGCGTCTCGGCCGCCAAGGCGTACGCCTACGCCCTGGGCAAGCCGCTGTACGGCGTCAACCACCTCGCCTCCCACATCTGCGTCGACCAGCTGGAGCACGGTCCGCTGCCCGAGCCGACGATGGCGCTGCTGGTGAGCGGCGGCCACTCGTCGCTGCTGCTCGCGCCCGACATCACCGCCGACGTCCGCCCGCTGGGCTCGACCATCGACGACGCGGCGGGCGAGGCGTTCGACAAGATCGCCCGGGTGCTGAACCTGGGCTTCCCGGGCGGCCCCGTCATCGACCGCATCGCCCGCGAGGGCGACCCGGACGCGATCGCCTTCCCGCGCGGGCTGACCGGTCCGCGGGACGCCGCGTACGACTTCTCCTTCTCGGGGCTGAAGACCGCCGTCGCCCGCTGGATCGAGGCGAAGCGGGCGGCGGGCGAGGAGGTCCCGATCGCCGATGTCTCGGCCTCCTTCCAGGAGGCGGTCGTGGACGTGCTGACCCGCAAGGCCGTTCGCGCCTGCAAGGACGAGGGCGTGGAGCACCTGATGATCGGCGGCGGCGTCGCCGCCAACTCCCGGCTGCGGGCGATGGCCGAGCGTCGCTGCGAGGACGCGGGGCTCACCCTGCGGGTGCCGCGGCCGAAGCTGTGCACGGACAACGGGGCGATGGTCGCGGCGCTCGGCGCGGAGATGGTGGCGCGGGGGCGGTCGGCGTCGGCGTGGGACCTGTCGGCCGACTCGTCCCTCCCGGTGACGGACCCCCACGTCCCGGCCCCGGACGCGGACTCCGCCCCCCACCATTCCCATTCCCACGACCATGTGCACGAGTTGAGCCGGAAGAACCTGTACGCATGACCGTCGCGTTGATGTGGGAGGCCCGGGCCGTGGCCGGAAAGGGCGAGGAGCTCCTGACCTGGGCCACCCAACAGCCCCTCGACCCGCCCCCACTCCGCCGCGAAACCTTCCGCGCACCCGAGGACCGCGTCCTCGTGATCACCTGGTGGGACGGCGCCTACGACACCCAGGGCCTGCCGGAACTCCCCGAGCCGGGGGAGGACTTGGCGCGTCGAGCGGTCCACCGCTGGCGCTTCGAGACGGTACCGGACGGGGGCTAGGGCGTCCGGCGGATCGTGACGCCTGCGGCGAGCTGATCTCCCCTCCCCGCCCCTTCCCGAAACTGGGTCTCCGCCCCAGCCCCCGGCCCGGGCCCCCGCCCAGACCCCGAGCCGGGGCTCCGCTCCAGGCTCCGGGCTGGGGCTCCGCTCCAGACCTCGGCCCGGGAGCCCGCCAGACGCCGGGGCGGGAGCCCGCGCCAGATCCCGGGGCGGGGCCCTGCCTAGGACCCCGGGCCGGGGCTCCGTCCCAGACCCCGGCCCGGGGCCTGCCTCAGACCCCGGGCCGGGGCCTCGCCCCAGAGCCCGGGGTCCAGGGGCGGAGCCCCTGGTATCGGGAAGGGGCGGGGAGGGGAGAGATCCGCCGCACACCCCGCAGCCGTAACGGCAGCCCAGCCGTGCCCTTATCGCAGGGCCTCGGCCAGATCGGTCAGGTGCCGGGAGACCGGGCCCAGGGTGAGCAGGCCGCTGCCCGCGCCAGCGAGTTCGGCCGCCGCAGGGGCCAGCGCCGCGTGGGCGCGCGCGATCGTCTCCCGGTCGCCGACGGCGATGGCCGCCCGCCCGGTGAGGCACCACAGGGCCTCAAGCAGCAGATCGCGGGGCGGCTCCGGAACCGTGCGCAGCGCCGCCGCGGCCTCGGCACGGCGGTCCCGGGCCAGCAGCACCAGCGGGCGGGCCCAGGGCGCGTACGGCCCCCAGTCGAGGTCCGCGCCGGTCGGGGCGGGCCGCCCCCGCTCCACGCGCAGACAGAGCAGCGCGAGGGGCAGCAGACCGCGTTCCATACCGGGCATCCCGGCGCCGTCCAGCCGCGCGGCGGCGTCCCGGTACGCCGCCTCGACCTCGGCCTCGTCCGGCCGCCCCGTCGCGGCCAGCCGCAGCGCCCGGTACCACGCGGTGAACACCCCCACCAGCGGCCGCTCATGGCGCTCGCCCAGACGCTCGGCGGCGGCCGCGTGCCGGTCGGCCGCCGCGAAGTCCCCGAACGCGCTGTGGGCTTGGAGCCGGATGAGACGGCCGAGCACCTCGAAGGCGACCAGCCCGTGCCGCGCCGCGAGGGCGATCAGCTCGGCCCCGGTGGCGTCCCGGTGCGGCGCCAGCCCCGCACGCTCGAAGCTCTGCATGAAGACGCCGTTCAGCGCGAACGCCAGCAGCCCGGGATCGTCCAGCCGCCGAGCGATCGCCTCCGCCTGCCGAGCCGCCTGCCGCCCCCGATCGGACCGCCCACCCCGCGACTCCACGGCGATCGTCGCCAACAGCCGCGCCCGAATCGCATCATGGCCGCTCGACTCATGGCTGGGCGCGTCGTGCGCGGGGGCGTCGGGGCTGGGCGCGCCGCGGCCGTTTGCCGCGTACGCAGGCGCGTCCTGGCTGGGCGCGCGATGTCCGGGGGCGCACTGGCCGTGTACGTGGTGGCCCGGTGCTTCGGGGCCGATTGCCTCGCCCCTGGGCGCGTCGTAGCCGGGCGCGTCGTGGTTGGGCGTCTGGCGGCCGGGCGCGTTCTGGCTGGGCGTTTCGCGGCCCAGCGCGTCGTGGTTGGGCGTCTCGCGGCCGGGCGTGCGATGTTCGGGGACCTCGCCGCCGTGTACGTGGTGGCCCGGTGCTTCGGGGCCGATTGGGCCGATTGCCTCGGCCCTGGGCGTCTCGCGGCCGGGCGTGCCGGGGCCGGGCGCGTCCCGGCTGGGCGCCTCGCCGCCGGGGGCCTCGTGGCTGGGGGCGTCGGGATCCCTTGCCCCCCTGCCGAGGGGGTGGAAGCCGGGGGCACCGAGCCGGGGCGGGCCGGAGTTGGCCGGGAAGGCGGCCGTACCGCCGGTCGGGGAGTCGGCCGCCAGGGCGGCCAGGGTGCGTTCGGCTGCTCTTACGATCGACGCCGCCTGTTCCGGGTCGTCCAGGCGGGTCCAGATCGCGGGGACGTCGTAGGCGCCGATCACCCGGGCGGTCAGTTCGGGGTCGCCCAGTTCTTCCGCCGCCGCGACGGCCGCCACGCGTTGTCGCCGGGCCGCCAGCAGGCCGCCGCCACCGGTCATCGAGAGGTCGCGGAGCAGAGCGACCGTCGACTCCAGGCGGGTGCGGGCGCCGGACGCCACGGTGCGGTCGTACGCGGCGGTCGCCTCCGCCCACACCTGGGCCGCCGCGCCGCCCCGCACCGTGGTGGGGTCGAGGTGGGGCGCCTGGCCGAGGATGTCCGCCTCCAGGCGGCGCAGCTCCGGGCCGGGGTCCAGGCCCAGCCGCTCGACCAGCAGCGTCCGGGCCCGGCGCAGTACCGCCAGCGCGTCGCCCTGGCGGCCGGTGCGGTACAGCGCGAGGGCCAGCGCCCGCCAGGCGCCCTCCCGCCAGGGGTGCTCGGCCAGATGCGCCTCCAGGTCAGGCACCGCCTCGGCGGCCCGGCCCAGCGCCAGCCGGGCGTCCGCCTGCCGCTCGACGGCGTACAGCCGCAGCTCCGCCAGCCGGGAGCGCTCGCCCCGGGCCCAGCCCTCGTCGGCGAACTCCGCGTACGCGGGCCCTCGCCACCGGCTCAGCGCCTCCTCCAGCCGGGGCAGCGCACCGTCCGGGCGCAGGGCCGCGGCGTCGGCCACGTCCCGCTCGAAGCGCCACGCGTCCACCGCATCGGCGTCGGCCCGCAGCGCGTACCCCGGTCCCTGGGTGACCAGCAGCCGGGCCGGGGCGCGCGGCGGGCGCTGCGGCTCCAGCGCCCGCCGCAGCGCGGCCACGAACGTACGCACCGCGCCCACCGCGCCCGGCGGCGGCACCGTCCACAGGTCCTCGATCAGCCGGGAGACGGGTACGACGCGGCGGCGGGCGACGATCAGCCTGGCCAGCACCGCGCGGTGCCGTGGCCCCTTGAGCGCGATCACGCGCCCGTCGGCGTCGGCGTCCGCGTCGGCGTGCGCGTCCCAGGCCACCACCGGCCCCAATACTCCGAAACCGACCCGCATGCGGTCACCGTAGCGCGCTGATCGGATGCTCATCCGCACCCGGCAGGCTGACAGCCACCACCTGTTCGCTTACGTCATCCGGTCGCCCGGCCCTCTACAGAAAGCGCGCTCACCCATGGCCCTAGTCATTCCCGGCTTCGACTACCGCCGCGTCCCCGTCGCCGACCGCGTCTCCCTGAACGTGGCCGTCGGGGGCTCGGGCAGCCCCATCGTCCTGTTGCACGGCTTCCCGCAGACCCACCTCATGTGGCGGCACGTGGCCGCGGACCTCGCCGCCGATCACACCGTGATCTGTCCCGACCTGCGCGGCTACGGCGCCAGCGACAAACCGGCGGCCAACGCCGACCCCGACCCCGACCCCGACGCCGACACCAATGCCGAGACGGGCGCCGACCCCACCGCCTACGCCAAGCGCACCATGGCCGCCGACATCCTCGCCCTGGCCCGCGAGCTCGGGCATGACCGCTTCGCGCTGGCCGGTCACGACCGCGGCGCCCTGGTCGCCTTCCGGGCGGGACTCGACCACCCCGACACGATCACCCACCTCGCCTGCCTGGACGTGCTGCCGACCCTCGACATGTGGGACGTGCTGCACGGCACCACCGCCGCCGTGGGCTTCCACCTCTTCCTGATGGCCCAGCCCCCGGGGCTGCCCGAGCGGATGATCGCCGCCTGCCCCGACGACTTCTTCGGCCACTTCCTCGACCTCTGGGCGGGCGACCCGCGGGCCATCCCCGCCGAGGTCCGTACCGCCTATCTGGACGCCTGCCGCGCCGCGGTGCCGTCGATCGTGGCCGACTACCGCGCCTCCGCCGGTATCGACCTCGACCACGACCGGGCCGACCGGGACGGCGGACGCCGGCTGACGATGCCGCTCAGCGTCATCCAGCAGGACTGGGGCGCCGCCCTCGGCTATGACGCGGCGGCGCTGTGGCGCGCCTGGGCCGACGACCTGGAGCACTACACCGTCGGCTACGGCCACTTCATGGCCGAGGAGGCGCCCGTCGACATCGCCAAGGCGCTGCGGGAGCTCCTCACCCGTTAACCCGCGGCGTGGCAGGGGCTCCACCCCGGACCCCAGGGGTCCGGGGCGCGGCCCCGGTTACGCACCTACACCGGACACCCCCGAGTGGGCCGCTGAGTAGTGCTCGGCGATCTCGTCGCTGGTCGTCACCCACACCCCGGGGTGGTTCACCACGTACTCCAGTGCCTGGTCCACATACCGGTGCCGGAAGGGCTGGCTGATCACGAACGGATGCAGCACCAGCGACATCACCCGCCCACTGCTGGCCGAGTCGGCGTAGAGCTGGTCGAGCTGGTCCTTGACGATCCGGACGAACTCCGGCCCGCTGAGGCTCTTGCCGACGAACAGCTGGATGTCGTTGACCTCGATCGAATACGGCACGCTCAGCATCCCCGGCACGTTCAGCCGGTACGGCTGGTCGTCGTTGGCCCAGTCCAGCACGTACCGCAGCCCCAGCTCGGCCAGGAGCTCCGGGGTGCGGAAGGTCTCCGTCAGCGCCGGTCCCAGCCAGCCGCGCGGCCTGCGGCCGGTGGCCCCCTCGATGGTGCCGATCACCTCGGTGAGGTAGGCGCGCTCCTCTTCGGGGGACATGTCCGCCTGGAGGGTCGAGTTGTTCTTGCCGTGCGCCGCCCACACCCAGTTCCGCTCCCGCCCGGCCCGGATGATCTGGGGATAGCGCTCGGCGACATCGGAGTTGAGCATCACGCTCGCCCGCACCTGGTGCCGGTCCAGGCTCTCGATCAGCCGCCAGATCCCGACCCGGGGCCCGTAGTCCCGCCATCCGTAGTTCAGCGGATCGGGGGCCAGCGCCCTGGTGTCGGGGAAGATGCTGGTCGAGGGGCGGTCGATCTCGTAGTGCTCGACGTTCAGCCCGACGTAGAAGGCCACCCGGGCGCCGTCGGGCCAGTGGATCGGGGGGCGTTCGACGATGGGGCTGTAGTCGAAGAGCTGATGGTCCATCAGGGATCACCTCATCTGTGCGGCTTAGCCGTACGGCTCAGCTCTACGGCCCGGCTGTACGGCGGTTCGGCTTCGCGCGATGGACATCGTGAAACCCTCACACAAGTGAGAAGGTCAAGCCGAAAAGGCCAGGCCACCACCGAAGAGCTGAGACACTGCGTCGGCGTACGGCGCGATGCCACGAGTGCCACGAGTGCCATGAGGAAGGACGTCATGACGCCGCCCAACGAGCTTCGGCTTCCGCTTCCGCCACCGCCGCCCGCCCCGGACGAGCGGCCGTGGAAGGACCGCGCCGGGCTGCTCGATGAGCGCGCGCGGGCGATGGGGGCGCTGGCGCGGTGGTATCTGGCGCCGCACCGGGCGCTGCTGCTGTGGCTGTCCACGCTCGTCTTCGCGCTGGGGTGGAGCCTCGCGGTCTCTGGGTTCCAGTTCCTGGTGAAGGGCGAGATCATCGAGCACGTACTGGGCGTGATCTTCCTGGGTCTCGCCCTGGGCGCCACGGTCCCCTCCAGCCTCGGGGTGGCCTCCGGCATCCGGCGCGATGTCTTCGTGGGCGCGTGTCTCCGCGACTGGGCGGAGCTGGAGCGGGATCCCCAGACGCTGCCGCACTGGCGGGTCTCCGGCGGCGCGCTGCTGTGGCTGGGCCCGTCCATCGTGCTGGCCTGCCTGGGGCTGGCGCTGGGCGGGTTCGCCGCCTTCTCGGACGTCGGCACGGAGAGCGTGGGCACCGTCGCCGGTATCGGCCTGGTCTTCGCGGCCGCCGGGGCACTCGGCATGGCCAAGGCGATCGACTACTACCGTCTGGTCGGCCGCGAACTCCGCCCCCTCCGCCCCGACACCGGCGGTCCGGACGCGTACGGTCCGGACGCGGGCTACGCCGAGGGCTTCCCCGAAGGCCCCTCCGAGGACTGCTCCGACGGCGGTCCGTCCGACGACGGTTTCTGCAACGACTGAAAGCGGGTCCGCAGTTCCTCGTACCGCTCGCCCGGACTCTCCCCGCGCTCCTTGGCCACCTCCTCGATGCGGGTCAGCAGTTGCCTGACCCGCACGGCGCCCGTATAGGCGTCGCGCTCCAGCTTCTTGTACGCCGCGGCGGCCGGGCCCTTGTGATCGTCGGGGTCCATCGACTGCCGCAGCTGGCCAAGACGCTCGATCTGTTCCTCAAGGTAACTGAGCATTCCCTCAAGGTCTTTGATGAGATCCGACAGATCCTGGTCCGATACGGACAGTTTGTCTTTACTCATGTTCCATCCGTCCCTGCCACCCTCCCATCGGCCCACTAGCGGGATGATCGTGCCATGAGCGGGGCCGGTGTGGAGAGTCACCCGGGTCAACTCCTGTGCCGTCAGCCCGGCAGAGCCGTTCCCGGAGGCGGCTCGATGCCGAAGTCGGCGGCGAGAACGTGCAGCACCTCGTCGTTGTCGGCGAGTTCGCGCTCCTTACGGGTGCCATCGGGCCGCGTGCCGATGAGGGTCCGCCCCCACAGGTGGAGATGGTGGTCGAGGGCGGTGCGCTGGACGAAGAGGGTGTGCCGGAAGGGCGAGCGCGGATTGGTGGCGACGTGCCAGTTGATGACCTCGTAGTCGGACGCGTCGAACGGCTCGCGGGTGAAGGCGTACTGGTCCTGCCAGGAGCCGTCGAGGAACGCCTGGAACACCCATAGGTCCTCCAGCCCCTCCGGGTGCGGCTCGCGGACGTAGCGGTGGCGGCGGGTGCCGTCGTGGAACTCGGTGTCGGCGACGAGCGGCACCGCCTCCAGGAGGCCGCCGACGCTGCCGAAGCCCACGTCGGCGACCTGACGCCGCTCCTCGCCCGGGACCCCGACCAGCAGCAGCATATGGGTGCGCGGACGGACCGCCCCGGGGGCCGCTCCGACCCGGACGCGTGCGGTGAGGCCGGTGACCCGGAAGCCGAGGGCGGTGAGGGCGGCGGTCAGCAGCGTGTTGTGCTCGTAGCAGTAACCGCCGCGCCGACCGCGCACCAGCTTGGCCTCGAGGTCGGGGACGGCGAGGGAGGGGGCCGAGCCGAGGAGGGGGTCGAGGTTCTCGAACGGAATGGACGTGAGGTGCGCCCGATGCACCGCCCGCAGCGTCTCCACGGTGGGGGCGGGGCGCCGGTCGCCCGTCCAGCCGATACGCGTCAGATAGGCGTCGAGGTCAAGGGCGATACGGGCGGCGTGTTCCATGCTGTCGACCGTAACGCCGGAGCCCTGCTACCGGCTTCCGCTGATGGTGGGGGCCTCGCCTGGTCCCCTGGACGTAGGTCCGTTACGCCTCCGGCACCGCCGCGAGGTGATCGAGCGCGCCCACCTTGATCGACCGGAGCAGGGCTCCCAGCCTCGCGGGGCTCGTGGTGAGGACCGTACGGGGGTCATCGCTCTCGCGGAGGGCGACGGTGGTGCCTATGAGGGCGAGCTCTATGCAGGAGTTCCCGTCCCCCGCACCGGAGTAGGACGACTTGCGCCAGTTGATCTCGGACATTCCTTCGCCCTCACATCTGTTGAACGGTCTCGCGGATGAAGTCACGTGACTCCTTCTCGGACAAAGCCAGCTCTTCGGTCCGGTCCATGACCGCCCGGTAGTTCAGAAGCTGGGACTCCCCGTCAAGGAACGCCGCGTCCTGCGCGACGTCGAGTTGAACGGTATCCAACTGCGGCACCGGACCCGTGGCGTAAGTGACGGAGATGCCCGCGAGGTGGAAACCTCCGGCCGCGATCGGGACGACCCGGACGGAGACGTTCGGGCGCTCCGAGGACTCCAGCAGGCTGTCGAGCTGCGCGCACAGCACGCGCTGATCGCCGAACCGTACGCGGAGTGCGGTTTCGTGGATGATGAATGTGCAGGATGGCGGCTGGTCCCGATCCAGGATGTCCCGGCGCTTCATGCGGTGGGAGAGCCTTCGGCGGAGTTCCGTCGGCGACCAGCCGGGGACGGCTGTGCTCAGTACCGACCGGGCGTAGTCCTCGGTCTGCAGGAGTCCTGGGATGTGCATCAGTTCCACGACGCGCAGGCTCGTGGCGAAGTACTCCAGTTCCGCCAGATCGAGACCGGCGGCGCCGAGCGTCCCCCGGTACTCCTCCCACCACCCGCGCTTGCGCTCGGTCGCCATCGCGACCAGCGCCTCGACGTACGCCTGGTCCGGGCAGGCGTAGTTGGCGGCGAGTGTGCGTACGCGCTCTTCGCTGACGCCGAATCGGGCCAGCTCCATATTGGTGACATGCGAGCGGTTCGTGCCCAGCCGGTCGGCCGCTTCCTGGATGGTGAGACCCGCGTGCTCGCGCATCCTTCGAAGCTCCGTGCCAAGTCGGCGCTGACGTGCCGTGATGGTGGTCCTCGAAGCCATGCCTGCCTTCCTCGTGGGTCGTCACCCAGTGTGGCGTGTGACCACGAATGGGTCTATCTACTCACTAATTTCGACGATCTGGTGGCACTAGTTAGGTGCCAGCCTCTACCGTAGGTGCCGTTGCCGCTACTACGCGTTGATCGCCGTAACGGTAACGCGCGCTGTCGGCCCCCTCACAGGGAGTTGCCCCATGGATTCCGATCACGAGTCCGACGACCGTCCCCCACGCCGCCCGCCCGTTCCCTCCACGGATCCGTACGTCTACACCCTGCAGAGCAGTCGGCACGCGACCTCCGCCAAGGTCTGCCGGGACTTCGTCGCCTGCGTCCTGAGCTCCGTGGGGCAGGCGGAACTGGTCGACACGGCGGCGCTGTGCACCTCGGAGCTGGCCACCAACGCCTTTCTGCACGCCGAGGGCGACTCCGTGATGCTGCGCGTGGTGATCGAGCCGCCCCGCTTCCGCGTCCTGGTCTACGACGCCTCCGCCGAGCTCCCCACCGCCGCCTGCCTCCCCGCGGGGGACCGTCTCCACGGCCGCGGCCTCGGGGTGGTGGCGGCCCTGGCCGACGCGTGGGGGACGGCGGAGGGGGACGCGGTGGGCATGTACGCCAAGGGGGTCTGGTTCGAACTCGCGGGCAAGGAGGAGAGCGAGGCTTAACCGGCCGTGGCGAAGGTCAGCGGAAAGGCCTCGCCGGAATCCGCGTAACGGTGGAACCGCCCTACCCAGGACGGCTCCTGGAGGGCCCGGACCTGGGTGCGGGGCAGCGCGATATGCACATCGCGGCCGCCGTCCTGGTCGGCCGGGGTCGGCGCGATATGTACGGTCCAGGGAATGGGGATGAGGGAGAAGTCGTACCAGAAGGGGGCGCCCTGCCCGAAGTCGATGCGATAGAAGGGCAGCTTCGACCAGTTGTTGATCGCGATGGTGTTGTCGAACGAATCCAGGCCCATGGTGGTCATGACCCGCTTGAGGCGCCCCGCGTCACGTTCAGCACACAGGAACGCCGCTTCCTCGCGGATCCGCTGCTCCGTGTTCTCCGCATAGCCCGCGCGCACCGCCGCGGCGATCTCACCGAGTGGGCGGGAGCGCAATTCGGCGGCGGTCATTCCGGGCCGGGTGTTGGTGACGGCGTTTCCCCAGTAGTCATCCGGTACGGCCGCACCGGCGAACGAACGGAAGTCGGCGATGAGGCCGAGCCGTTCCTCGCTCGTATCGGGGCGGTCACGCAATGCGCCGAGCACTTTCCACAGATGGGCGGTGAGCGCGTCATTGGTCGACACCCAACGATCCGTGCCCGCCAGGTCGGCCATCGCGGCGTCCTTCATGGCGGTCAGCTCGGCGGCGGTGAAACGGGTGGTCACCGTCGTCACACCGCCGAGGCTGCCGCGCAGGGCGCGGCCCACGAAGGCGGTCTTCTGGCCGCGCCCGGTGACCGTGAGATGGGCGCAGCCCTGACCGGTGTCCCCGGTGGCGGACGAACCGAGCGCGTCGATGACCGTACGGTCATGGCTGGGCTTGGCGTATCCGAGGCCGCGGTGCTCGTGCGACCAGGCCTGAAGGAAACTCATATAGCTGGATCCGTCGCCCACGGCGTGGTTCATCGTGAGCCCGAGGATGGAGCCGCCGCCTTTCATATGGGTGAGCTTCACCGTGAAAAGCGGCGTATCGCGGTCGACCACCCAGAACGGCATGGCGTGACTGAGATAGCGGTCCAGCCCCTTTTTCGCCGTACGGCGGGGCCCGTAGTCCGGCATGGGCACGGATGCCCGTGCCTCGACGAAACGCACCCCGGAGTCATCGCAGAGCACGCTGAGTCCGCCGTCGGGGTCCTTCTTCATGCGGCCGGAAAGGACGGGGAAGTTACGCAACGTCAGGCCGAGCGAGGCACGCAGCGCCTCGCCGTCGAGCGTTTCCCGGTAGAAAAAGGCGCGGGGCGTATAGACCGTGCCGATGAGCATGTCGTAAACGCTCAGCCGTATGCGGTCACCGCTCGCCTCTCCGGCACACACGGTGAACGATCGCTTGCCGTCGCCCTCGGTGGCGGAAGCCGTCATACTCACACGCTCTTTCGTCGGGCCCAAACGCGCTGTCACGTCGACGCGTTGACCGTGACCGCCGATGCGTTGACCGTAGCCCCCGAGGCGCGGCGGCCCCATGAACTGCAACCGGGTTTAGGGAATCCCCCACGTGTCCGTCGGACCACGCGGTCGGCACAACTGGCGCAGCGAGCGAGCAGACACCCCCGCACCCGGGCCCCCGGCCGGGCTCTGGGGCGAGGCCCGTCGGGCGTCAGCACTGCCCGCAGCCCCGGGTCCTTGAGGACCCGTCGCATAGGGGCGCGGGCCAGCCGCTCCCGGCTTGGCAATCAGCTCACCGCCCGGGGCGCCGACCGCGCCCCCGCGACACGGCCGGGATCTGGGGCGAGAGCCCCAGACCCGGCCCGCCGCTGGCGCCATGAGCCGTCGTGAAGCACTCGCGTCGGCGGGCTGAGCGGTGGGCACGCCGACGCGGCGGACGACCGAGTGGACGACCACGCGCATCAGGGTTGCCCGGCCGAGGCCTGGGGGCGGGGTCCTGGTTTCGCCGCGCCCGCCTGGGCTCCAGGGGGGCGACGAGCCGATCATCGCGCTGTGAACGCGTCCACTGGTGCGCTGGTCGCGGTCGGCGCGCCCGCGCGGCGGACGACCGCGCTCCCCCGCGACACGGCCGGGGCCCGGGGCGGAGCCCCGGTTTCGGGAAGGGGCGGGGTGGGGAACAGCCCGCCGCAGGCGCCACAGTCCCCCGCAGGCGCCACCGTCCCGCCGGACGACACACCTAGATGAATGAGTCCGATGTCTGGGTTGGCCG
>NZ_LAKD02000049.1 GCF_000968685.2 Streptomyces antioxidans | reverse complement strand
GGAACCCGTACACCACTTCCCAGGACGCAACCCGAGGTCGACGTGGTCCGGGCCCGGTATGGGCGGAACACCCCCGCATCGGCGGGGAGGACGCCACAAGACCTCCGACCCCGACCGGGTGATGCGGAACACCCCCGCATCGGCGGGGAGGACTCCCTTTCGAACATGTGGGCCTGGTAGCTCGTCGGAACACCCCCGCATCGGCGGGGAGGACTCGTAGAGCTGCAGCACCACCACACCGGGGCACGGAACACCCCCGCATCGGCGGGGAGGACCCCCGCTATTGGACGGGCGCAGCCATCGGCACCGGAACACCCCCGCATCGGCGGGGAGGACGCCGCCTCCGCACTTGGGGCAGTCGTGGGTGCCGGAACACCCCCGCATCGGCGGGGAGGACTCGTCTGGGCCGTCGCGAAACCACGGAAGGTGCGGAACACCCCCGCATCGGCGGGGAGGACGACGATCGCGCTGTCCTCCCCGTAGTACTCGCGGAACACCCCCGCATCGGCGGGGAGGACGGCAGATGCCCTCGCCAGCTCCCAACTCCCGGCGGAACACCCCCGCATCGGCGGGGAGGACCCCCCTGAGCGCCTGCCAGCCCCGGCCCGGCACGGAACACCCCCGCATCGGCGGGGAGGACGCACGCAATCCCGAAAGCACCTTCACCAGCGGCGGAACACCCCCGCATCGGCGGGGAGGACTCCGCCTCCACTGCCCGCACCAGCTGCTCGAACGGAACACCCCCGCATCGGCGGGGAGGACCCGACGGGTTCGGCCCGGGAGTGGGGGTGGCGCGGAACACCCCCGCATCGGCGGGGAGGACGGCACGGTGGGCGGCTCAGGGGTGGTCACCGGCGGAACACCCCCGCATCGGCGGGGAGGACGAGGCTGTCCACGACACGGAGGGCTTCGGCGACGGAACACCCCCGCATCGGCGGGGAGGACTCTTTCTGACCTGCGGCTTAGGAACGGCTTTGCTTGTTCTTTGCCATGTCGGATGAGGTGAAACGCTCCAGGGTCTGCACGATGCCCACTTTATCCGGGGCACGTTCGGGAAGGGCGACGCTCGGTGGCAAAACCGTCGGATGACAGCAGTCGGGCCAAGGTGTCAGTGGTGGGTGCTTGGATCAGTCAGCGGAGCGGCCTCACACATACGGCGGACGCGAGCCAGGTTGAAGTGGGAGGGGACGTCATAATGGGCAAGCAAGATGTGCCGGATGAGTCTGTGTGGGGGAAGTCGCGGGGCCTGGATCCGGAGCGGCCGCCGTATCCGCTGGTGAGGCACCTTCTTGATGCGGCGGCGATGGCGTTGCATCTGTGGGACGTCTATCTGTCGGAGAACCAGCGAGTCCGCATTGCCGAGGGGATGGGACTTGGGGGCCAACTGCAGCGGGCCCGGGCTCTGGTCGGACTGTGTGCCGGGTTGCACGACATCGGCAAGCTCTCGGGGTTCCAGTTCTGTTCACGGCATGGTGTCCAGCACCTCAGTGCGGAATTGCGTGCGGACAGCGAGAAGATGAGCGCGGATCGTGTCGGCCACGATGTGGCAGGTATGGCGGCTGCCGCAAAAGTGCTGAAGGCGCTGGGCTTCGAAGAGGGCGAGGAGCTGAAGGTCACGCAGCGTATGGCCGAGATCATCGGTGGCCATCACGGCCGTTTCCACCAAGCCCCGGACAGTATCAATCCGGACTTCCTCGGTGGGGACGCGTGGAGTCGGCAGCGTGTCGCGCATGCCGTCGCGGTGCATGAGCTGTTGGGGCTCCCGGCGGCGCCGGAGTCGTTCAAGGCGCCGACCGCGGTGCTGGTGACTGGTGTGGTGATTCTTGCAGACTGGCTGGTGAGCCAGGAGACTTACCTGAGACGACGTCAGCGGGAACTCGAGCCGTCACTGGCCGAGCATTTCCGGCGTTCACAGGCGGATGCTCCCCAACTCCTTGAGGATGCCGGGCTGGCTCCGGTGCCGTTGGAGCGCAAAGAGTTCGCCGAGGCGTACGGCATCATCGGCGAGCCGAACCCCTTGCAGCGATCGGTCATGGACGAGTTGCCGACGGCAGTCGGGGCGGGGAAGCGTGGCGGCATCCTGCTGGTGACGGCGGCCCCGGGGGACGGGAAGAGCGAGACGGCGCTGGAGGCCGAACGGGTCCTGTCACAGAGGTTCGGGACGCGGGGGTATGCGTTTCTGCTGCCGACGATGGCCACGAGCGATCAAATGCATGGTCGGGTCACCAAGACTCTGCTGAATCAGTCGGGTCAGAACGCTGGGCTGACGCTGGTTCACAGCATGGCCTGGCTCAACAGTGCCTACGCCGATGATGGCCTTGAGGGTGAGGCGGTAGTGACCTGCGACGGCGATGAGGCTGCGGCCGGGCACCGCCGCAGGGAGGCGGACATGCGGCCGCAGCGTTGGCTGCGCGGGTCCAAGCGGCCGCTGCTGGCGCAGTTCGCGGTCGGCACGGTCGACCAGGCGCTCATGGCGGTTCTGCCAGTACGGCACAACGCGCTGCGCCTGCTGGCACTGTCGGGCAAGACGTTCATCGTGGACGAGGCACACGCCTACGACCCGTACATGCAGGTCCTGTTGGGCCGGTTGCTGAACTGGCTTGGCGCGTACGGGGTGCCGGTCGTGCTGTTGTCGGCGACCCTGCCGGCTTCGGTGAGCGACCGGTTGATCAAGGAGTATTTGCGGGGCGCGGGTCACTCGGCAAAGGCGTTGCGCAAGCGGGTGTTTCCGGCCCCGTACCCCGGCTGGCTGTATGTGGATGCTGAGAGCGGCCGATGCACGCAGATGTCGGAGGCTCAGCGGCAGGAGCAGGCCCGCGCCCGGCGGATGAGGCTGGGCGTCACGGTGGAACGGGTCGTACACGGTTCGCAGGGAGGACCTCGGAACCGGATGGCGGTGATCGAGCGGCTGGTACAGCCGGTGGCCGAGGGGGACGGTGGCACAGCCCTGGTGGTGTGCAACACGGTCGGCGACGCGCAGGAGACATACCGGCGGCTGTGCAGAAAATTCGACCGGCGCTCCCATGCGGAGGGAGGGAGTGTGCAGCTACTCCACGCTCGCTTCCCGGGGGACGTCCGCGAGGAGCGTACGCGTGACGTCACCGACGGTCTGGGGCGCAAGGGCCCGAGGCCACGGCGACGGATTGTGGTTGCTACGCAGGTCGTCGAGCAGTCGCTCGACCTGGACGCCGACATTGTGATCAGCGACCTCGCGCCGTTGTCCCTGCTGTTGCAGCGGGCTGGCCGGTGCTGGCGGCACGAGAATCACTGGGCCCGCTACGGATACCCCGAAGGGGGTGGGCGCCCGACGTGGGCTGATGGGCCGCGGCTGGTCGTGCTCGACCCGATGACCAGTGGCGGGAAGGTTCCGATGCAGTGGGGCGAGGTGTACTCCGAGTTTCTGCTCGGCGCCACCTCCCAGAAGCTTGCGAAACTCAAGAACGGGACCATTTCCGTCCCGGATGATGTGCAAGCACTCGTGGAAGCCGTCCACGGTGACGGTGAGCAGTTCAACTGGGACGCCCCCGACAGCCCCGAGGTAAACGCGTGGGTGGCCCACAAGGGCAAGGAGACGGCCGAACGGAGTATGGCCGGCCTTCGGGCCGTCCCCCCTGCACGACTTGCCCAACTTGCCGACCTGCACAGTCTGGAGGGCGAAGAGGACGAGTGGGAACTGTCCACCCGGCTCGGTGCCGACTCGGTCCGCCTGTTGTGCGCCTTCGTTCAGGAGGACGGGCGCGTGACACTCGACCCGGAGGGCAAGGAGTCGCTGCCATCAGCACCGGAAGGGGAACGCCTGTCGGCCGCGACCGTGCGCAAGGTGATGCGTCGCACGATTCCTGTGCGTTCCGACTGGCTTCACGGCCCAGACGGGGACAGCGTGAGCCCGCCGGAGTCCTGGACGGTACACCCGATGCTGGGGGACCTGCGCGTCCTCTATCAGCCAGTGCAGGCAGGAACCGCCCAGGCAGTGCAAGTCGGTGGCAGAACACTGCACCTTGACGAGAACCTTGGCCTGGTTCGCGGTTGACGAACGTGGCCCGGCGAAACACCCCCACATCGGCGGGGAAGGCGCCGGGCCACAACGTGGCCCGTGCCTCTCGACCGGTACACCCCCACATCAGTGGGGAGGCATGCCCACTCCCGAAGTTCGCAGGCACGTGCCCGCGGAGAGGCTACCGGGAGAGACGGCGATGGGCCTCGGCAGCGCCCAGGAGCAAGGCGCTACAGGACCCCACCGTGGCAGGGTCCGGCTTCATGCCGATGACGATCACGATGATGGCTACGACCAGCACCCACGGTGCGGCAACTGCCCCCGAGACAGGCATGGAGTGTTGCATGGTTCCCCTCGATGTCGGACGGACCAACTCGCCGTCGCTGGCACTGAGTTCTACCCAAGCGCCGTCTCCTGCGCAAGTTAGTCTCTTCCCCATACCCCTGCCTATCGACCTTCATGAAGTGGATGCGAGCGCCTCCGAGTGGTGCTCTACTAGTGGTGCGATTACCGAGACAGGCCCCGATTGTCAGTGGTGCCTGTTTGAATGCCATTACGACGCCCGAGCGGTCAGTTGGGGGCTTTGCCGTGCATGCGTCGTGTAGATCCGTTTCCTGAAGGGGGATGTCATGACTGGGGGGTTCGACCTGAGGGATGAGCCCTGGATTCCGGCCCGTCTGCTGACCGGGGAGTCGGCGCGCCTTGGGCTACGGGCGTTGTTCAAGCGCGCCCACGAGATCGCGGACTTGGAGTTGCCGGTGCCGCCGGCGGCGGCCGGTCTGATGCGCATCCTGGCCGTCATAACGGCCAGGATCGCCGCGGACGGCGAAGTACGACTCGATGACGCCGAGAACGCCGAGGACATCGATGACTGGCTGGCATTGCGTCTGCGAGTCCTGAAGGTCGGCCGGTTCGATCCGGATGCGGTGGACGAATACTTCGACAAGAGGGTGCCGTCAGGCCGGTTCGACCTGTTCGACTCCGAGCGGCCCTTCCTTCAGGACCCGAGGCTGCGTGCAGAGTGCGTGGACGCCAAGGGCGGTCCGAATCCGTCCGGCGTGAACAAGCTGGTGATGGGCCGTCCGACGGGCATCAACGGGGCAGTGCTGTTCGGACATTTCGCCGACACAGCTCCTGAGCCGGTTCCGGCCGCGAAGGCTGCCTGGCATCTGATCGCCCAGCTGTACTTCGGCCCGTCCGGGCAGTGCACGCCGCGGCGGATCACCACTGTACGGACGGGTAGTGGGGATGCGGCGCCGCTACGGAAGAGCGTGTCGTACTTCGCTTGGGCACCAGACCTGTTCACCACCCTCGTACTGGCGGTACCGAGCCCACAGGCAGAGGTGGACTGGGAATCCGACGACGCCTGCCCGTGGGAGGAGGATGACCTTGGCGCGCCCTTGCAGCCGCTCCCGCCGATCACGTGGCCGGGCAGGATGCTGATTGGCCGATTCCGTCACGCTGTTCTTCTAGTGCCGTCGCCAGATGGCCGGTCGGTGACCGACGCGTACCTCACGTGGTCCACGCACGAGCCGCCCCGTCAGGTGCGGGATCCCTTCCAGATCCTGGACCGGAGGAAGGACGGGGAGTTCCAGCCCCGGGAGGCCGACGGAGCCCGGGCTCTGTGGCGGGACCTGGATGCGCTGCTGCTGAAGGACAGCCGACCGGACACCCAGCGGCCGCCGTCCTTGAAGGGCCTGCCGCGGACGCTGCTGCCTGCTCTGCCGGTGCGCGCCTACGGCTTCGACCAAGACGGCCAGCAGAAGGACAGCGTCTGGTTCCGCTCGACGACTCCACCGGTCCTGCACTGGCTGGAGGAGAACGACCCGCATATGGCACACCACATCAGCCACTGCCACACCTCGGCCGAAGAAGTCGGTGACCGGTTGGACTGGGCGGCGAGGATCGCCTGGAAGATCGCCACGGATACCGCCGTAGACCTCTCGCCAAAGGCGAAGATCAAGCTGGATGCGCGCAAGCCCGGCCCATGGGCATCTGCCGCACTCACCCGGTACTGGCCAATGGCCGAAGAGGAGTTCTGGAAGCTGGCCAAGCCGGAGCGGCACGCGGACCAGGTCGTCAAACCGTTCATCCACGCGGCTATGACCGCGCTTGACGAGGCGATCGGCCCGGCGAACCGGGCGGACATCCGGGTGGCGCGCGCCCGTCACCGGGCTCGCTCGCTCCTCCTCGCGCTGCTCCACCCCAAGCCCGTCTCAGCCAGCTGACCTTCTCGCTAGCCGGTTCCCTTCTCACGCTGACCGTGTGGTCGGCGAGTTCAGTCCATTCACCATGCCCCTGCCCAGGGATGTCTCATGACAGATTCCAAGGCGGCCCCCACTCCGCCCAAGTACGACACATTCGTTTCCTACGTCCACCGCCTGTGCCAGGACAACAGGCAACGGGCCGAGCTGCGCAGAGGTCTGGGCCTGCCGGTCGAACGGTGCAACTACATGCACCGCCACCTGGTTCCGTGGCTCCGTGACAACGACGACCAGGGCTACGGCGATGTACGGCGCGCCTACTATGGCGTCGCTTCCCTGATCGCGGCGCGCCCGCGCAGTGCCCGCCAGGACAACCCCGAGGACACCAGCGCCACCGCCTGGTATCAGCGCCCCAACCTGGGGGCCTCGCTCGGTCAGGCCGTCGCCAAGGGTGTCTTCAAGCCGAACACGGCGGAGAGCGCCCTGCACCTGATGTCCCGGCAGAGCAGCGACGCCGTCCACCGGAGCCTGCCCGCCTTGCTCGCACAGCTCACCGGCGGCGGCACCACGGTCGACTGGGCGGTCCTGCTGAAGGACCTGTCCTGGTGGAACCGCGACCGCGACCGCATCGCCACCCGCTGGCTCGACAGCTACTTCCGCACCGACACCGGTGAGCCCGACCCCACCACCGATCTTCCCGAGGAGAACAAGCGATGACCCTCTACCTGGACCTGAGTGCCCTGCAGTCGGTACCGGTCGCCAACCTCAACCGCGATGATCTCGGCTCACCCAAGCAGGTCCGTTACGGCGACGCGCTACGGATCCGGGTCTCCAGCCAGTCCTGGAAGCGGGTCATCAGGCACGGCGTCGAGCAGGACCTCGGGGAGAAGGCTGCCCGTACCCGCATGGTGCCCGTGAAGGTGCAGCAGGCCCTGCAGAAGGCGGGCTGGCAGGCAGAGTTGGCCGCGTTCGCCGGAGCTCAGGTCGCGGCGAGCGCCGGGAAGAAGGGCATCGGCACGGAGAAGGCGGGCCACACCTCGGTACTGCTGTTCCTGCCCGAGGCCGCCATCGAGGAACTCGCCGTGGTGTGCACCGAGCACCGGGAGGCCCTCGAGAAGGGCTTGGACGCTCAGCAGACGGCCGAGGATAAGACCAAGGCCAAGGGTAAGGAGAACCCTGGCCAACTGCTGCCCCCAAATCGGATCGAGACGATCCTCAAGCGACGCACCGCCTCCATCGGCCTGCTGGGCCGCATGCTCGCCGAACTCCCCGACGCCAACGTGGATGGCGCCGCCCAGGTCGCACACGCTTTCACCACCCACGCGGCCGAGCCACAGCGCGACTACTTCACCGCGGTCGACGACTGGCTCGGTGAAGCCGAGACCGGCAGCGGACACCTCGACACCGCAGAGTTCAGCGCCGGAGTCTTCTACCGGTACGCGACCGTCAACATCACCGACCTGCTGAAGAACCTCGAGGGTGACGCCAAGGCCGCCCGGACCGTGGTCGCCTCCTTCGCCGAGCACTTCCTGCTCTCCTTGCCGCAGGCCAAGAAGAACAGCACCGCCCCGCACACCCTCCCCGACCTGGGCTACCTCGCGGTGCGCGAACACCGCCCACTGTCCCTGGCCGCGGCCTTCGAGAGCCCGGTCGTCCCGGACGCCCAGGGCGGCTTCTCCCGGCCCTCCCGCACCACGCTGGACGCCTACGCGCGCAACATCAACCGCCTGACCGGCGAGCGCAACCGGCCCTTCCACGGACACGCTGTCATCGACCCGGAGGAAGAGCTCACCGGACTCGGCCAGGCACACGTCTCCTACCACCAGCTTGTCGAGGCCGCCGTGGACGCCGCCCTCCCCGCCTCCGGCACGGACACGGAGGGGCAGCAGTGAGCGGACTGCTGCTGCGGCTGGCCGGGCCCCTGCAGTCTTGGGGTGAGCGGTCGGCGTTCACCCCGGTGCGGGACACCGCCGCTTTCCCGACCCGTTCGGGGCTGATGGGGATGTTCGCCGCCGCCCAGGGAATCGGCCGCGGCGACGGTGGCCTGGACCGGTATCAGGACGTGCGGCTCACGGTGCGGGTGGACCGTCCTGGCGTGCGGCTGGTGGACTACCACACGGTCGGCGGCGGCTTCCCCAAAGCCCGTACTGCCGCCACCAGCGGTGGCGGCAACAAGGGCGCGGCTGTCGTCACCCGCCGCCATTACCTCGCCGACGCGGTGTTCGTCGTCGCCGTCAGAGCACCCGACGACACGGTTGAACAGCTCGCCCGGGCGCTGCGCCGTCCTCACTGGGCGCCCTACCTCGGCCGCCGCTCCTGCGCGCCGGACGAGCCGTTCCTCCTGCGCAGCCACATCGATGACCCGGAAAGGGCACTGCGCACAGCCGTCCCTCTCAGCCGCACCTCGTCCCGCCAGGAGGAAGGCGACACCGTCGCGGTGGAGTTCCTCCACGAACAGCCGCCCCGCGACGGGCAGGCCGATGTCATCGACATCAACGACGTGCCGGTGAGCTTCGCCCAGGAAGGGCGTACTCATATCGGCCGACGCCTTTATCGCACGGTGGAGCCGGTGCACCGAGACCTGGCAGGCCCTCAGCACACCCTGCTCACACGCCTGATCGACTACGCCCACGCCGAGGAAAGCGCATGAACGACGCCCCGGTGATCGCCCGGATCCGCCTCAACCCCTACAGCCGCGAGGTGCAAAGGGACCTTCGCGACGCCACACAGATGCACAAGACGGTGATGCGGATGGTCCCAGACGGCCTCGGCGACTCCCCACGCCAACGGGCAGGCGTCCTTTACCGCCTGGACGAGACCGACTCCTCCAGCACCCTCCTCGTCCAGGCCGCCCAGCTCGCCCCTGCCCTCCTGCCCAGCGGATACGGGCAGGCCGAGACCAAGAGCCTGACGCCGATGTTGACCGCGTTGCGCGAAGGGCTGGCAGTGCGCTACCGCATCGTCCTCAACCCCGCCAAACGGGAACGGCTCTCCCGGGAGGAGAAAGGAAAACGCGGCCGCATCGTGCCGCTGTCCGGCGCAGACGCCGACCAGTGGTGGCTACGCCGCGCCACCGACGCTGGCCTACAGCCGCACGTCCTGACGCCCACCACCATGCGGCCGGTCCGCCCCCGAGGACAGAACACCTCCGGGATGAGGCACAGCCTCATCCGCTACGACGGAACAGCCACCGTCACCGATCCCGATGCTCTGCGCGACGCCGTGTTGAACGGCATCGGACGCGGAAAACCCTACGGTGCCGGACTCCTCAGCCTTGCACCCGCCACCGCCGTATGAGCGCACCGAAAAGGGGGAGCGATGCGCGCCGACGCCTCGCCTCCCCTACTCTCGCCATGCTGCCCAGGGTCGCCGACTCCCTGTCCTTCCTCTACCTGGACATGGTCCGCGTCGTCCAGGACGACACCGGAGTCTGCGCCCAGATCCAGGTCGATCCCCAGCGCATCGACCTCGTCTACGTACCCACCGCGGCCCTCTCCTGCCTCCTGCTCGGGCCCGGCGTCTCCATCACCACGCCCGCGCTGACCACCCTGGCCCGGCATGGAACCAGCGTCGTCTGCGTCGGCGCCGGGGGTGTACGCGCATACGCCGGAATTCTCCCGGACTCCCTCACCACCCACTGGCTCGAGCAGCAGGTCACCTGCTGGTCCGACCCCGCGAAACGTCTCGACGTCGCCGTCCGCATGTATGAGAGGCGCTTCAAGGACGCCGACCTCCCCCAGACCGTCACCCTGGAGCAGTTGCGCGGTATGGAAGGCCAGCGCATGAAGGCCTTCTACAAGATCCTCGCGGAACAGCACGGCATCGGCCGCTTCCGCCGCAACTACCGACCCGACCAATGGGACTCCCAGGACCCCGTCAACCTGGCCCTCTCCGCCGCCAACACCTGCCTCTACGGCATCGTCCACGCAGCCCTGCTCGCCCTCGGCCTCTCCCCGGCCCTCGGATTCGTCCACGCTGGCACCCAGCACGCCTTCGTCTACGACATCGCCGACCTCTACAAAGCCGAGACCACACTCCCCGTCGCCTTCGCCCTCCACAACTCCACCAACCCCGAGCAGGAAGCCCGCCGCCGCTTCCGCGAAGACCTCCGGCTGTTGCGGCTCCTGCCACGCATCGTCCACGACGTGCAGAACCTGCTGGCCCCCGACCACACCAACACCCTCAACGCCGAGGCGGGAGAGGGCGACGAGGAGGAACGGCCCGAACGCCGCGACGCCCAGATGGTCCACCTCTGGGACCCCAAAGCCGGAGTCCTGCCCGCAGGCGTCAACTACGCGTCCGGAGGCGACTGATGGCCTCGATGCTCGTGATCGCCACCACCGCCGTCCCCGACCACCTCCGAGGCGCCCTCAGCCGCTGGACCAGCGAAGTCGTCCCCGGCATCTTCGTCGGCAGCGTCTCCGCCCGCGTCCGCGACGAACTCTGGCAGGCCGTCACCCAAACCGTCGGCGACGGCGCTGCCGTCCTCGTCCACCCGGCCCCCACCGAACAGGGCTACGCCATCCGAACCGCGGGCACCCGCCGCCGCGTCCCCGAGGACTTCGACGGGCTCACCCTGATCCGCATGACCGCACCACCAAAAGTCAAGGAAATGCAAAGCCCCTCTTAAGGTGCAGGTCAGGAAGAGTCCTCCCCACCAACGTGGGGGTGTTCCGGTCATGGAATCCGCAGATGAACCCGGCCAGCGGTCCTCCCCACCAACGTGGGGGTGTTCCGACGCTCGATAGCGCGGACCATGGTGGTGACCCGTCCTCCCCACCAACGTGGGGGTGTTCCGCCTGCTGCCCCCACCGAACGGGCTGACTGCCCGTCCTCCCCACCAACGTGGGGGTGTTCCGCACGTCCACGCTGACCTCCGGCTCCTCCAGGAGTCCTCCCCACCAACGTGGGGGTGTTCCGGCTCGCTTCCCCCTCATTCACGGACAGGCCGTGTCCTCCCCACCAACGTGGGGGTGTTCCGTCGTGCCGGATCACCACCCCGGTGAGCCTCGGGTCCTCCCCACCAACGTGGGGGTGTTCCGGAGTGGTGCCATTCGAGGTCATGCGAGAGCCCGTCCTCCCCACCAACGTGGGGGTGTTCCTTAGATTTCGAATTGGATGGAATGCCGGGCCGAGTCCTCCCCACCAACGTGGGGGTGTTCCGGCGAACAGCCCGCCGAACGCGGGGACGAACGCGTCCTCCCCACCAACGTGGGGGTGTTCCGGATGATCGTCCTCGGGCCTGCGCCTAGGCACAGTCCTCCCCACCAACGTGGGGGTGTTCCGTCCCCGCTGCCCGCATCCACAACGAGAACTGAGTCCTCCCCACCAACGTGGGGGTGTTCCGTCGGCGGTGCTGCCCAGTGGGCCGAGGACGGCGTCCTCCCCACCAACGTGGGGGTGTTCCGCCGTACCAGCTGCTGCAGTACGGCCGGATCCTGTCCTCCCCACCAACGTGGGGGTGTTCCGGCCGACCGTCCATGCCCGCGCACGCCCTGTCCGTCCTCCCCACCAACGTGGGGGTGTTCCGGCGAGGCTGTATTTCCGGGAAACAGTGCCTGTGTCCTCCCCACCAACGTGGGGGTGTTCCGCCGGACTCCAGTCGAACAGCGTGGACGCCGTCGTCCTCCCCACCAACGTGGGGGTGTTCCGTTGTACAGGGGACCGGTAAGGCGCGGGTAGGCGTCCTCCCCACCAACGTGGGGGTGTTCCGGTTGGCGACAAGGTGACGCACCGGGTGTTCGGGTCCTCCCCACCAACGTGGGGGTGTTCCGCGGTTGGTGCGACGACCACCGGTCTCACGGGCGTCCTCCCCACCAACGTGGGGGTGTTCCGACCCTTACGGGCCCCTCCGTCTCGCGGGGTGGGTCCTCCCCACCAACGTGGGGGTGTTCCGTTGGGGCAGTCCGCGGTGTGGCACATGACGGTGTCCTCCCCACCAACGTGGGGGTGTTCCGGCGGTGCGGCCAGCGCGCGTGGCATGGAACTTGTCCTCCCCACCAACGTGGGGGTGTTCCGCGTGCCACCCGTATCCGTACCGAACTCCGGGCGTCCTCCCCACCAACGTGGGGGTGTTCCGGCGTCCGGCAAGCAGGACCGCCGCCGGATCCTGTCCTCCCCACCAACGTGGGGGTGTTCCGGTGCGCGTACGACAGCCAGAACGCTCCGGCGGGTCCTCCCCACCAACGAGGGGGTGTTCCGCAACTCCCGGCGATCCTCGCGCCGATCCTGGCGTCCTCCCCACCAACGTGGGGGTGTTCCGACACTCACCGCGAAGCAGCGGGAGGCTTTCCGGTCCTCCCCACCAACGTGGGGGTGTTCCGCGACCAGACCATCCAGCGCGAGACGAGGGGGCGTCCTCCCCACCAACGTGGGGGTGTTCCGCAGCTGGCTTTCGACCACGCCGAAATCCTCAGGTCCTCCCCACCAACGTGGGGGTGTTCCGTCGGCCGATCCCGCGTGGAAGTCGGACGCCCCGTCCTCCCCACCAACATGGGGGTGTTCCGTTCTGGTCGTCATGGTCGGCTCCATGCACAGAGTCCTCCCCACCAACGTGGGGGTGTTCCGTTGCTGCCCGGTCGGTACGCCTCGCCCGTGGTGTCCTCCCCACCAACGTGGGGGTGTTCCGCCGGAACCCCCGGGCACGGGTCAGCCTCGCACTTCCTCCCCACCAACATGGGGGTGTTCCGAGTTCACTCTCCCTGATGAACCGGGCCAAGCCGTCCTCCCCACCAACGTGGCGGTGTTCCGCCTGCCCGCGGTGGCGGCTTCGACCTTCCGCCGTCCTCCCCACCAACGTGGGGTGTTCCGAAGTTCGAGAAGTTCTGGGACGACCAGCACGAGTCCTCCCCACCAACGTGGGGGTGTTCCGCCCTCCATGACGGTCTCGGTCTCCTCCGTCTCGTCCTCCCCACCAACGTGGGGGTGTTCCGGAGCGCAAACGCGAATGGGCGGGCACCGTCTAGTCCTCCCCGCCGACGCGGGGGGGGTGCTCCGCCGTGCCAGAACAGAGCACCCATAGTCGCGGGGCCCTCCCCACCAACGTGGGGGTGTTCCACTCGGACGGGATCTGACGCTGACACGGCTACGGTCCTCCCCGCCGACGCGGGGGTGTTCCGCGGGTCCTCATACCGCCTCCTCCCCACCAACTTACAAAGGCGATGCGAAGAGCGGGTACGAGCCATCGGCCTAACCGGTGATCAGCACCTCACCGTTGAGGATCTATGCGCCCGGCTCGGTCGCTTGTACGGCCGTCCGATCCATGTCATTCCCCTCACGCTCCCCCGCGGCAGCCCCGACGGCCTGTTGGTATCTGCCGATGACCGAGACTTCATCGTGGTTGAGGATCGTCTCGCCCCAGTGCATCAGCACCAGGTGATGCTCCATGAGTTGGGGCACTTTATATGCGATCACGAGACTACGCCCGTGATGACCCCTGAAGCCTCCCGGCTTCTCCTGCCCTCGCTCGACCCGGATCTGGTCCGACGCGTACTCGGCCGCGACCATTCAAACTCAGAGGCCGAGCAGGAAGCCGAATACGTCGGGTCGATCATCGGTCGACGTATCAGCACCTGGGCCGTCGAGAGCACGTGGGACATCCCTCCAGAGGCAGAAGAACTGGTGGCACGACTGTCCGCCCTGGAGAAACCCATTCAACGAGACAGAAGTGAATAACTACTTATACCCCTCAGCCGCTGCGATATCGCTGCTCGCCTTCTTCTACAAGCTAAGAGTCCTTCGCACGGACCGGTCCCCCACACAGCTCGCGTTGCTCGGCAACTTCTTCTTCCTGACCATCACATTCACCATCTCCACCCCACCAGTCTGGGTGGAAATCAGTCAGGCAACCAGCATCGTCAACCTGTCGGGACTGCTGTCGCAAAGCACTGTCATCCTGTCAGCTGCCTGCCAGCAACTTGTACTGCTCCACCTGAGCCACGAACGACACATCGCCTGGCGAAAATCGGTGCCGCGCCTCGTATTTCTCGCTCTCACCCTGGTCACCATGGTGACGCTGTTTTGCGCGGCGTCGAGCTTTGGTGAACGCCCTGACGACTTCGCAGTCACCAATGCCCGGTACTATCCCACCTACATGATCGTTTACCTGACGGGTCACACGGTGAATCAGATCGATGTGGGAATTCTTGGCTGGCGCTATGCCAAGGTCGCCCCGACTCCTTGGCTTCGGCGAGGACTTATGTTGATCGCGCTGTCTCTGCCGCTTTCCCTTGCCTACATAGTGTCCCGTTTCGCAGATGTCATCGCTGGTCTGCTTGAGACCACCGGACACAGGTGGGAACCAGCGGCTCAGATCGGTGTCGCACTCTCCACCGTCAGCAAGACCATCGGTTGGACGATCCCGGACTGGGGACGCCACGTTACCAAGATATGGGCATGGATCGACTACCGCCGGGCCTATCGCCAACTCGCTCCCCTGCACGCGAAGGTGACGTCGCACGCACCAGATGTTGTACTCGATCCTGGCGACGTCGATATACGGACCCGGCTGTATCGACTCGTGGTGGAGATCCGAGATGCCCAGTGGAGACTACGCACCTGGATGACGCCCGCTGTCGCTGAAGAAGCCCGACAGCAGGCCGTGGCTGCTGGCCTCCGGGACGAAGACCTTGCCGCGACAGTTGAAGCCGCCCAGCTCGCAGCAGCAATGCAGGCGAAGGACCGAGGAATTCGGCCGGTGGAGTACCCGAATTCTCCACTTGAAGCCGGGCCGCAGGACCTCGCTGCCGAGATCACATTCCAGCGCAAGGTCGCCCGCGCCGTCGACGTCTCACCCACCGTCGCGGCCGTCCTCACCCGTACATCGCACCGCCGCCCGACCACACAGGAGCCCACGTGATGACCCGCGTCCCGGAAGGACACCTCCCTCAGCCCTTCGACGCTGCCTTCCTCGACAACCCCTATCCGAGGTACGCACAGCTTCGCGAGGAAAGCGCCGTACACCGCGTCGCGCTCCCGGACGGCTCACCGATCTGGCTCGTACTCCGAGAAGAGGACGTACGCGCCGGGCTTGCCGATCCGCGCCTGTCAGTGAACAAGCGAGACTCCGGCACCGGGTACAAAGGCTTCTCCCTCCCGCCAGCCCTGGACGCCAACCTCCTCAACACCGATCCCGAAGACCATCAGCGACTGCGTCGCCTGGTGTCGAAGGCGTTCACCGCTCGGCGGGTGAGAGCTTGCGCGGAAGCGTCCAGGCCGCGGCCGACCGTCTCGCGGATGACCTGGCCAGGCAAGGGGGCGGAGACCTCGTCTCGGCCTTCTCACTCCCCCTACCGCTCGTGGTGATCGGCGACCTGCTCGCGGTGCCCGAGGCCGACCGGCGCCGCTTCTCCACATGGGTGAGCAACATGCTCACCCCCGAAAGCCCCCGCCAGATCAAAGAGGCTGTGGAGAACATCCACACCTTCCTCCTGGACCTCGTCGCCGCCCGACGGGCCGCCCTAGGCGACGACATGCTCTCGGCGCTCATCGCCGTGCGAGACGAAGGCGATCAGCTCACGGAAAACGAGCTCGTCTCCCTGGCCTTCTTGCTCCTCATGGCTGGGAGCGAAAACGCCCAGCACCTGATCAGCGCCGGACTGGTCACCCTTCTCCAGCATCCGGAACAGGTCGCAGAGCTACGCACTAAGCCCGGCCTGCTCCCCGAAGCCGTTGAGGAACTGCTGCGATACGCCCACCCCAATCAGATGGCCATCAGGCGCTTCCCCACCGAACCCATAGAGATCGGCGGCACGCAAATCCCCGCGGGGCCACCGTCATGCTCTGCCTGGCCTCCGCCCACAGGGATCCCAAGCGGTACCCCTCACCAGACGAGTTCGACATTCACCGCGAGGACAAGGCCCACCTGGCCCTCGGACAGGGAATGCACTACTGCCTCGGTGCCCCGCTGGCTCGCATGGAGACCCAAATCGCCCTCCATACGTTGCTTCACCGGTTCCCCCGGTTGGATCTCGCCGTTCCTCCTCAGCAGTTGCAGTGGCGTGCCTCGTTCCGCTCACGCGCGCTCAAGGCGGTCCCTCTCACCCTGCGGTGACGGCGGTATCCCGTTGAGAGGGGTTCCACTTCCGCCACGTCAGCGCAACGCGATCCCCGTCTACGGTGCGCGACCCTCGTGCGGCAGCCGGATAGACCGTAATCCGCTCCAGCGTGAGGGTCAGCACACCCTGCTTCGATGCCAGCGGGGCATGCTTCCACCACCGGACCAGGTCCGGTACGTCCCCCACCGGCACGTGCTGAACCTGCTCGAGGAAGCGGGCCTGAACGGCATTCTTCCGGATCTGATGGGTCAACTGCTTGTCAGCCGCTCGGAAGGCGCTCAGGGATAGCTCCGGCGAGCGAGCGTAGCTCTCACCGAGCTCGTTCTGCCGCGCCTTGTCAGCCTTCACCTGGGCACGAAGCTCGGATGCCTCTGCCAGGATCTCGTCACGCGCCTGCCCGATCAGGGCACTGACCTCCGGCTTGGCCAGCTCAGCCAGTACATGCTCAGCGACGTAGGTCTCGAACAGATCAGCATTGATGCGGACCTTGCCGCAGCCGCCCGGGTGTTGCGGCCTGTTTGGGAGACAGCGATACCCCCGGCTCCCACTATTCGCGGGGGATGAGCCGACCACGCCGCCGCACAGGCCGCAATCGGCAAGTTCGCCCGGCATCAGGTACTCACGCTGTTCAGCCCGACGATGGGTCGGATCGTTCTTCGGCCGCAGGGCCCGGATGGCCTTGAACACCTTGGGCGGGATGATTCGCGGTCCCCCTGAATCCACGAGGTTGCCGTCCGCGTCCTCAACCAACCCGGCGGTCGCTGGGTGGTCGAGGACATTCGCCAAGACAGACGGCCGCCAGAGACCTCCTCGGGTTGTCCGATAGCCCTCAGCGTTCATCCACTCGGTGATCGCCTCAAGGGTCTGCTTCTGGTAGCGACGGCTAGCGGCCTGCCGCAAGGGCGCGGCCTCGCTCTCGCGCACCCTCTCGTGCGCCATGTCGTCGAACCCATATAGCCGAGGCATGCCCTGGACTCCTTGACCTAGCCGACCCCCTTACCACACCAAGCTTACCGAAGATAGGTCACACTGTTGCAAAGCAACAACACACCTCAAATCTGCGCCTCACCCGTGCTCAGCCTGGTACGTCCACGCCAAGGATCTTCCACAGCTCTGTCGTCGGCACACGAATCGTGCCACCGAGCGGGAGCGTCCGAACCGGGAACCGTCCTGACCGGATCAGTTCATACGCCTTGTCGCGGCCGATCCCGAAGGCCCGTCCAGCAGTTGTCACGTTCACCGTGGCTGGAAGAGCCAACAGCTCCTCCAGCCCCATCGCTCCGCACGGAGCCTGTTCGCCTGCCTCCTGAGCAGCCATGTCGTTGGTCGCATCCTCCCCCGCGCCAACTTGCGCACGACTTTACAGCAGTGTCCGACAGCCCCAGCAAGATGAAGAAGGATCACACCGGACGCGTACGGATACGTACGCACAAGCAAAGCCGACTGCGGGACAGTCGGCAGCAGGGGGTCAGATGTACTCGCCGAACTTCTACCGGCGATGCCAGTGCACGGGTCCGCTCATCGACAAGAAGGGCAACCCCGTACTGAACGACGACGGCACACCGAAGATCGGTGACATCGGGCTGACGTGCCCCAAGCTCGGACGCAAGGGCCACGGAACGCGGTACTTCGCCCTGGAACTGGAGCGCGGGGAGAACGGCAAACGCCGCCGCCCCAAGCGCGGCGGCTTCCCCACCAGGGAGAAAGCCGAAGAGGCGGCCGAGAAGCTCTACGAAGAAGTCGTCAGAGGCACCGACGTCCTGTCCACCGAGACGATGGCCGACTATCTGCGGCGCTGGATCAACAGCAAGAAGGCGCTCGCCCGCACCACCCGGCACGGGTACCAGGAGCACATCGACCTCTACCTCATCCCGCACCTGGGCCACATCAAGCGCCGAGACCTGAGGGTTCGCCATCTCGACGCCATGTACAACGCTGTCGAGCACGAGAACGCAGAGCGAATACTCCAACGCCTGCGTGTCGAGGAACTGACAAAGACCCGTGACGCCGCGCACCAAGCCTGGGTTCGCGCCGCGGGAAAGAAGGAGGAACGCCGCCGCATGCGGCGTGCCTACCTCGAGGCTAACGCCGCCCTACGTGAGGGCCGCTGGGGCCTGCGCAAGGTCACGTCCGCCGCGACTATGCACCGCATTAACGACACCCTCAGCTCCGCCATCACCTGGGGAATGAAGCGCGAGGAGGCGTTCAGCAGAAACTGGGCCCGGCTCGTAGAGCTGCCGGCCGTCACCCGGCCCAAGCCGCTCGTCTGGACGCCCGAACGGGTCGATCACTGGAGTCGGACCGGCGAGAAGCCTGGTCCCGTCATGGTCTGGACACCCGAGCAAACCGGCGCCTTCCTCGACTTCGTCCGGGACGACTGGCTGTACGACCTGTGGCACACCTTCATCTTCCTCGGCCCCCGGCGCGGCGAAATGTGCGCTCTGCCAGTGCAGGAAGTCAACCTCGCCGCTCTCTGGCTACGCATCTCCGCCCAGATCGTTGAAGTGGCCTACCGGCTGTACGGTGAAGCGCCCAAAGCCGAGAGCGTCCGTACTCTGAACCTGAGCGATGAATCGACCGAAGTACTGGGGCAGGGGCGAGCCAGGCGGGAAAAAGCGCGCGAGGAGTGGTCTTCTGCGGAAGCCTGGGTCGCATCGGACCGGTTCTTCACTCACGAGAATGGCGAAGGACTCCACCCGGACTGGGTGAGCCGCCGCTTCAAGCGCCTGGTGGAGCTATCCGGCCTACCTCCCGTGCGCCTTCATGACCTCCGGCACATCTCTGCCAGCCTGTCGTTGCTTCAGGGAAACGACATCAAGGTCGTCCAGGAGCGGCTGGGACACAGCTCGCGTCAGATCACCTCTGACACCTACACCAGCGTCCTTCCCGAGCTCGCACGACGCGAGACCCAGTCCATGACGTCCGTGATTCCACGCAGCGTGCCCTACGACGTGCTGAGGCAGGTCGAACTTCCGCAGAAGCTCTTCGAAGACGGCATGATCGTCGTCCACGCCGACGCCGTCCGGGCCCGAGATGGCGCCTGGACGATCAGCGTGAAGGCCCGGCACGACGGCCGCCCCCTCGGAAGGATCAAGACATCTGCCGCCAGCCAGGAGAGGGCGGCCCAAGCCGCGATCCAGTGGGTGCGCGACCGTTGCAAGGAGGTCAGCCTGAAAATCCTTTCGGCGGCCAGGGTCAGCGGGCATCTTCCAGAGTCGGGGAAGCGCCTGCATCGTCTCGCCCGTTTCGTGATCGACAGCGGGGAGGAGCCAGGACTGGCCGGGTGGACCCCAGTTCCCGTCTCTCCGAGTGCTCTTGGGGTCAGCGAACAAGATCAAGGGGCTGCGTAGGCCGTTCGCGGCCAAACCAGCGCCCTCCGGGCCCCTGTATGGTCCCTGGATCTTGGTCTTAACGGATGAACGGGAGTCCCCGCGTCGGCGCGGCGGCTCCCGTTCTTATGTCGTCGCAGGCCAGGATGGGTCTGCCCGCGTAGTGTCCCGGTGGGGCGGGTGGGACTCGAACCCACGGCCGACGGATTATGAGTCCGCTGCTCTAACCGGCTGAGCTACCGCCCCGTAACGGCGCGTCGTACACACCCGTGCGCGCCGTCTGCCGCAGCATAGCTGCTCATACGATCTGCTGCTTCGGAGGACCGATGCCGGGAGGCCCCCTGGCTGCGATCATGACGTAGATCACGTCCGGAGGGGGCCGGAAATGAAAAAGGACCCCTTGAGGGGTCCTCCTCCCTGCTCCCCCGACTGGACTCGAACCAGTAACCCTCCGGTTAACAGCCGAATGCTCTGCCAATTGAGCTACAGGGGACCGAGCTCCCCCGACTGGACTCGAACCAGTAACCTGCCGGTTAACAGCCGGCTGCTCTGCCAATTGAGCTACAGGGGATTGCTCCGGGTGCCACGACCGTGGCCCTCCCGGATCTCCCGGGCGGCGTGCGGTCGCTGCGACACATACATTAGCGCAAGCAGGGGGGTGCTCCGCCAATCGGTTCGCCGCCTCCGCTCCCGGGCGAACCTCCACCGTTCCAGGGATGATCTTCTGGATGACCGTGGGTGATCTGCGGCGCGGGCGGGTAGACGTGCGGCACGACTCCGGGGTCCAGATGTGAAGGACAGCGAGAAGGGCAGGTCGATGCGCTACCGGCTGACGTTCATCACCGGGATGGCTGTGGGTTACGTACTGGGCACGCGAGCCGGCCGCGAGCGGTACGAGCAGTTGCGCGCGGGTGCGCAGAAGCTCGCACGGAACCCGGCCGTCCGCAATACCGCCGAATCGGCCGCGCAGGGCGGTCGGCATGCCGCCGTACGGGCGCTGGACAAGGTCCGGCCGCTGCGCGAGAAGCTCGGGCAGCGCGACGCCCGCGCGGTGGGCGAGGACGACTGGGGCACCAGCAACACCTAGACCCGGCGGTGGCATCATCTGATCCATGGGGATAGTCGCCGGGTTGGACAGTTCGTCCGAGAGCACACGAATCGTCGTCTGCGACACCGATACGGGTGCCGTGATCAAACAGGGGTACGCCCCCCACCCGGCCGGCGGCAGCGGCGATGTGGACCCGCAGGCGTGGCTGATGTCCCTCGGCGAGGCCGCCGAGGGCGGGCTGCTCGAGGGGGTCCAGGCCATCGGCGTCTCGGCGCAGCAGCACGGGCTGCTGCCGCTGGACGCGGGCGGGGTGCTGGTGCGCCCCGCGCTGGTGGGCAACGACAAGCGCGCCCAGTCCGCGGCGGCCGACCTCACCGAGGCGCTCGGCGGCCGCACCGCGTGGGCCCAGGCGGTCGGCTCCGTGCCGACCGCCTCGCAGCCGGTGGCCAAACTGCGCTGGCTGACGCGGAACGAGCCGGACGCCGCGCACCGGGTGGCCGAGCTGATGCAGCCGCACGACTGGCTGGTGTGGCAGCTGCTGGGGCGGCCGGTGCGGCGTACGACCGACCGCGGTACGGCCTCCGGCAGCGGTTACTGGTCGGCGGCGAGCGGATCCTGGCGCCCCGATCTGGTCCAGCTGGCCCTCGGTCACCAGGTGCGGCTGCCGGAGGTCATCGGCCCGGCCGACGCCGCCGGGCACACCCCGGAGGGACTGCTGATCTCCGCCGGTACGGGCGAGACCATGGCGGCCGCCTTCGGGCTCGGGGTCGGGACCGGCGACGCGGTGATCTCGCTGGGCGCCTCCGGCTCGGTCTTCTCCGTCCACCATGAGGCGCTGGCCGATCCGACCGGCACGATCCTCTCGTACGCGGACGCCACCGGCATGCATCTGCCGGTGGTCCATACGCTCAACGCGGTACGGGCGCTGCGCGGTACGGCGGAATTGCTCGGTACGGATCTCGAGGGGCTGTCCGCGCTCGCGACGAAGTCCACCCCCGGGTCGTACGGGCTGGTGCTGCTGCCGTATCTGGAGGGTGAGCGGACCCCCCACCTGCCGCATACGGCCGGGACGCTGACCGGGCTGCGGCGCGAGTCGATGAAGCCCGAGCATCTGGCGCGGGCCGCGTTCGAGGGGATGCTGTGCGGGCTCGCGGACGCGCTGGACGTGCTGCGCGGGCGCGGCGTCCAGGTGCGGCGCGTCTTCCTGCTCGGGCCCGCGGCCGATCTGCAGGCCGTCCGCGCCATCGCGCCCGCGGTGCTGGGGGCGCAGGTCGTGGTGGTCGAGCCCGCCGACTACGCCGCGCTGGGCGCGGCCCGGCAGGCCGCGTGGGCGCTGGGCGTCTCGCACGGCACCCACTCACCGCATGAGCCGCCGCGCTGGCCGGCCGCGGTGGGCCAGGTCTTCGAGCCGGGCGAGGACCTGCCGGTGGGGCAGTCGGTGCGGCAGCAGTACATGGCGGTGCGCGAGCAGATCCACCCCGGGGCGTTCGAGTCCGGCTCCGGCGATCAGGAAGCCGCGGATCATGGCCATGGGGCGGCTGGTGAGTACGAGGCCGGTGGGTACGAGGGGGGCGGGTACGAGGGTGGGTATGAGGCCGGTGGGTACGACGGGCCGTGAGGCCCGGCCTCGGGGGCGCTAGTCCAGATAGCCCCGCAGCTGATCGGCGAAGGCGTGATCGCGGAGCTTGTTGAGCGTCTTCGACTCGATCTGACGGATCCGCTCCCGCGTCACCCCGAAGATCCGGCCGATCTCCTCCAGCGTGCGGGGGCGGCCGTCGGCCAGTCCGTACCGCAGCTGCACCACCTTGCGTTCCCGCTCGCCGAGCGTCGACAGCACGGCCTCCAGGTGCTCGCGGAGCAGCAGGAACGCCGCGGACTCCACGGGTGAGGCCGCGTCGCCGTCCTCGATGAGGTCGCCGAGGGCGACATCGTCCTCCTCGCCCACCGGCGCGTGCAGCGACACCGGCTCCTGGGCCAGCCGCAGCACCTCGCTCACCCGCTCAGGGAGCAGGTCGAGATGGGCGGCGACCTCCTCGGGGGTGGGTTCGTAGCCGCGCTCCTGGAGCATCCGGCGCTGGACCCTGACCACCCGGTTGATCAGCTCGACGACATGCACCGGGACCCGGATCGTCCGGGCCTGGTCGGCCAGGGCGCGGGACATGGCCTGGCGGATCCACCAGGTGGCGTACGTCGAGAACTTGTAGCCGCGGGCGTAGTCGAACTTCTCGACCGCCCGGATCAGCCCGAGATTGCCCTCCTGGACCAGGTCGAGCATGGTCAGGCCGCGGCCGACGTAGCGCTTGGCGACGGAGACGACGAGCCGGAGGTTGGCCTCGATCAGCCGCCGCTTGGCCATCCGGCCCAGGACCACCAACCGGTCCAGGTCCAGCGCGAGTTGGGTGTCGAGGTCGGGGGTGCTGCCCAGCTTCTCCTCGGCGAAGAGGCCCGCCTCGACCCGGCGGGCCAGCTCGACCTCCTCGACCGCGGAGAGCAGCGGGATCCGCCCGATCTCGCGGAGGTACTGACGGAAGAGGTCGGCGGAGGGGCCGCTGGTGTCGGCGCGGGCGGCGGGCGGCTCGATCGGTTCGACGGCCTCCACGGGCTCCATGGACTCGACCGGGTCGACGGGCTCGACGGGATCCGCGGGCTCGACGGGATCCGCGGCCTCGGGCCCGGGCTCGGCGGGTTCCGCTTCGGGGGTGGCGCCGTCGGGCGCGGGGACCGGGGCGGTGCCGGGGGCAAGGTCGGCCATGGGGCCCGGTACGGCCTCCTGGCCGGTATCCGGTACGCCTTCCGGGGCGAGCTCCGCCGCCGAGTCCTCGGGCATGGCTGGCGCTACCGCTGCCGCGCGGGGCGAGTGGGGGGACAGGGGATGCGCCGCGAGGGCCGCGTCGCTGAGGGTCTGGGTCTGCACGGGGGCGACCTCCAGGGTGATCGCTGCTGAGGGGGCAGAACGATCGGGTACGGCACGGCGGCCGCGCCGCCGTCCGTCCCGTACATCTTGAGCGACTCTGCGGGAGATTCCGGCCCTACCCGGCCAACACCGCCGCGCTCCGAGGACTCAGGCACCGCATCCAGTGTGGAGTACGACACAGGCCCGCCACGAGGGGCGTGCGGGCACTTTTTGCTCAGCGGCCCGTGACCGTACGACTACCCGGCGGCTACAGCGCCTCGCCGGGCACGCCCGGCGAGGCACGAACGTGCTGGCCGGAACCCATCCCGGGCCCCTCGCCACCCCGCCCGCACCCGCCGTCCCGCCCACCACGAGCCGCCCCGGCCGCCCCGACTGACCCTGCCGCCCCGGCCAGCCCCTGCCGTCCCGACCGCCCCGATCGACTCCGCCGTCCCGGCGGGGACCCTGCCGCCTGGGCGTCGCTCGTCCTACAGTGCCTCGGCGCCGCGGTCGCGGAGGGACTGGCCGTACTGCTGCAGCACCCATAGTTCGTTCTGCACGGCGGCCAGGTGGTCGGGATCAGCGTGCTGCCCCAGGCGCTGGAGGGCGCCCCGCACCTCGGTCACGCGGTGGTTGACCGCGGCCAGCCGGACGGCCACCAACTGGACTCCCGCGTACACCTCGTCCGGGTCGCGGCGGGTGTGCGGCGGTTCGACGGCGAGCTCGGTGACCATCGCCCGGACCGTGTCGTCGGGCGCCGCCTCCCGGACCCGGGCGAGATAGTCATCGTCCGCGGCGGTCGCGCCGCCCGCGTCCTCGATGGCGCGGCGCACCGCCGCGTACGGCGGGGCGGTGAACTCGTCGATGCCGTAGGCGTCGAAGGCCGGGGAGACCAGATGGGGGTGTTGCAGCGCCAGCTTGAGCAGCTCGCGCTCGACGCGGTGGGCGGGGCTGCGCAGATTCAGGGCAGGGCCGCGCGGCACCGGGGGCACGCCCGCGGCGCCAGGGCCCCCGTTAGGACCTCCGTTCGGGCCGCCATTCGGGCCTACGGGCCCGCCGGGGCCCCCGCCGCGCTGGTCGCCCCGGCCGCCGTAGCGAGCTCCACCCGGGCCGCCGCGGCCCCCGTGCTCCGGGCCGCCCGGGCCGCCGTTCTGCCTGCTGCGGGCCAGCCCGCGCACCCGGCGGATGATCGACTGCTCCTCGGCCTGGGTGGCGATGCCGACCATCCCGATCAGCCGGATCGCATAGCGGTCCCGCAGCCCGGGGTTCTTGATCGCCGCGACGACCGGCACCGCCTCGTCAACCGCGGCGATACGGCCCTCCTCGGTGTCCAGGTTGTAGCGGGAGACGATCGACTTCAGCGCGAACGCGAACAGCGGTGTACGGCTCTCGACCAGGTCCGCCACGGCCTCGTCGCCGCGGGCCAGGCGGAGTTCACACGGGTCCATCCCGTCGGGCGTGATCGCGATGGAGGTCTCCGCGGCGAACCGCTGGTCGTCCTCGAACGCGCGCAGGGCCGCCTTCTGCCCGGCCGCGTCGCCGTCGAAGGTGAAGACCACCTCCGCGCCCGAGTTGTCCATCAGCAGCCGCCGGAGAATCTTGATGTGGTCGCCGCCGAAGGAGGTACCGCAGGTGGCGATGGCGGTGGTGACGCCCGCGAGATGGCAGGCCATGACGTCCGTATAGCCCTCCACGACCACCGCCCGGCTGGACTTGGCGATGTCCTTCTTGGCGAGGTCGATCCCGTAGAGGACCTGGGACTTCCGGTAGAGCGGGGTCTCGGGCGTGTTGAGGTACTTCGGGCCGTTGTCGTCCTCGCGGAGCTTCCGGGCGCCGAAGCCGACGACCTCACCGGCGATGTCCCGGATCGGCCACATCAACCGGCCCCGGAAGCGGTCGATGGGGCCGCGGCGGCCCTCCTGGGCGAGCCCGGAGACGATCAGCTCCTTGTCGGTGAAGCCACGGCCGCGCAGGAAGCGGACGAGGTGGTCCCAGCCCGCCGGGCTGTAGCCCACACCGAAGTGCTGCGCCGCGGCCTGGTCGAAGCCGCGCTGGGCGAGGAAGGTACGGCCGATCTCCGCCTCGGGGGAGTCCAACTGCTCCACGTAGAACTGCGCGGCCACCTTGTGGGCCTCGACCAGCCGGGTGCGCTCGCCCTGCTGGCGGCCGGGGGTGTAGCCCCCCTCCTCGTAGCGCAGGGTGATCCCGGACTGGGAGGCCAGCCGCTCGATGGTCTCGGCGAAGGAGAGGTGGTCGATCTTCATGATGAAGTCGACCGTGTCGCCGCCCTCCTGGCAGCCGAAGCAGTAGTAGAGCCCCTTGCTGGGGCTGACCTGGAAGGACGGGGACTTCTCGTCGTGGAAGGGGCACAGGCCCTTGAGATTGCCACCCCCCGCGTTCCGCAGCTGGAGGTATTCGGATACGACGGCGTCGATCGGGACCGCTGCCCGTACCGCCTTCACGTCGTCATCGTTGATCCTGCCTGCCACGCCCGAATTCTACGGCCGGGGTCCGACACGGCCGTCCGCCGCCTGCCGGACCCCGGCGTTCCGCAGGGCCTGAGGGCCTGAGGGCCTGAGGGCTTACGGGCCCACAGGCTCACGGGCTTACGGAAGGAGCGAGGTGAGCGGGACGCTCGGGTCGGCCAGGGCCGCAGGGTCGAGCCGCTGCCCCCCGCGGATGAGCCGTTGGATCGTTTCGGTGACGTCCCAGACGTTGACGTTCATCCCCGCGAGCAGGCGGCCGTCGTTCAGCCAGAAGGCGATGAACTGCCGCTTGCCGACGTCGCCGCGCACCAGCACCTGGTCGTAACTGCCGGGCGGGGCGTAGCCGGAGTACTCCAGGCCGACGTCGTACTGGTCGGAGAAGAAGTACGGCACCCTGTCGTACGCGACGTCCTGGCCGAGCATGGCGCGGGCCGCCGCCGGGCCGCCGTTCAGCGCGTTGGCCCAGTGCTCGACGCGCAGCCGGGCGCTCGGCGGGAGCGCGGCCCGTACCGGGGTGCCCTCGAGGAACGCCAGCGGGGCGGAGGCCGCGTCGCCCGCCGCGAAGATGTCCGGATCGCTGGTGCGCAACGAGGCGTCGACCGCGATGCCGCCGCCCGCCGCGCGGTCCACCACCTCGAGGCCCGCGGCCTCGGCGAGGGCGGTGCGCGGGGCGGCGCCGATGGCGGCCAGCACGCTGTGGGCGGGGTGCTCCTCGCCGTCGTCGGTGAGGGCGGCCAGCACCATGCCGTCCTGGCCGGTGATCTCGGTAAGGCGGGCGCCGAAGTGGAAGCGGACGCCGTGCTCGCCGTGGAGGTCGGCGAAGAGGGCGCCCAGCTCGGGGCCGAGCACGGGGTGGAGCGGGGTGGGCTCGGGCTCGACGACGGTCACCTCGGCGCCGTAGCCACGGGCGGCGGCCGCGACCTCGAGACCGATCCAGCCCGCGCCCGCGATGACCAGCTGGCCGTTGTCCCGGCCGAGGGTGGTGAGGACGCCCTTGAGCCGCTCGGCGTGGGCGAGCCGGCGCAGGTGGTGGACCCCGGCCAGCCCGGTGCCGGGGATGTCGAGGCGGCGCGGCTCGGCACCGGTGGCCAGCAGCAGCCGGTCGTAGTGGACCCGGGTGCCGTCGCCCAGGGTCACGGCCTTGGCGGTGCGGTCCAGGTGGACGGCGGGCTGGCCGAGGTGGAGCTCGATATCGGACCGGGCGTACCAGGCGGGCTCGTGGACGAAGACGCTGTCGCGCTCCTGGCTGCCGGTGAGGAAGCCCTTGGAGAGCGGGGGGCGTTCGTAAGGGTGGTCGCGCTCGTCACAGATGAGGATCACCCGCCCGGTGAATCCCTCCGCTCGAAGGGTTTCCGCGGCTTTCGCCCCGGCCAGTCCTCCTCCGACGATGACGAATGTCTGGTGTGCGTCGACCACTTGTGTCCTCCTCGCTGCCGAACGGTGCCGAGCAGTGTTCCTCTATGAGTGCCATACCCCGGTCGGGTCAGGTCGTGCGTGAAGAAAGCCGTCCTGAGACCGTCCAAGCGCTGTGCCGCGGAAATGTGCCGGGAAGATGTGCCGAGAAGATGTGTCACAGGGGAGCCTCCCGCACTGTGCGTGCGTCCGGAAGGGCCGGTAGGCCGTATGTGTGCGCGGAAGCCATATCCGGTGGGCGGCATGTCCGGTGAGCGCCGAATCCGGTGAACGCCACATCCGGTGGACGCCGAATCCGGCGGGTGGCTTACGGCTTCGCCCCCGGCTTCAACCGGTGAGCCGGGCGTGCAGCCCCCGGGCCGAGGTGTCGGTCAGGGAGGCGATCTGGTCGACGATCGCCCGCAGCCGGCCCCGGTCGTCCCCGGCCGCGTCGAAGAGCGCACGGAACTGGGGGTCCAGGCCCTCGGGGGCGCGGGCGATCAGGGCCTCGCCCAGCTCGGCGATGACCACGCGCTGATCGGCCCGGACCAGCTCCTGGTCGGCGCGCTGGATCACATACCGGTCGGCGACCGCCTTAAGGACCGCACACTCCAGGTGGGTGGCGCGGGGCACGACCAGCTCGGCGTGGTAGCGGGTGAAGCGGCCCGTGCCGTACGCCGCGCGGGTGGCACCCTCGGCGGCCAGGCAGAAGCGGCCGATGAGCTGGCTGGTGGCGTCCTTGAGGCGGGCCTGGGCGACGGACGAGCCGTCGTAGCCGTGCGGCCACCACTCCTGGCCCAGCAGCCGGTCCAGCGCCTCGGCCAGCTCATCGGGCTCGGCCCCCAGGGCGTAGCGGTCGGCGGCGACGGCGAAGACCTCGCGGCGCTCTGACTCGGCGAGCAGGCTCGCGGGGTTCAGATGCCCCGCGTGCAGCCCGTCCTCGACATCGTGGACGGAGTAGGCGACATCGTCAGACCAGTCCATGACCTGGGCCTCGAACGTCGTACGGCCCTCGGGGGCGCCCTTGCGGACCCACTCGAAGACCGGCATGTCGTCCTCGTAGACCCCGAACTTCGGGGAGCGGGGGCCGTGCGGATGGCCGCCGCGCGGCCAGGGGTACTTGGTGGCGGCGTCCAGCGCGGCACGGGTGAGGTTGAGCCCGACGCTCACCGGCTCGCCGGTCCGCGGATCGGGCACGAACCGCTTCGGCTCCAGCCGGGCCAGCAGCCGCAGCGACTGCGCGTTCCCCTCGAAGCCGCCGCAGGGCTCGGCGATCCCGTTGAGCACCCGCTCGCCGTTGTGCCCGAAGGGCGGGTGGCCGAGGTCGTGGGCGAGACAGGCCATCTCCACCAGATCCGGGTCACAGCCGAGGGCGGCCCCCAGCTCACGGCCCACCTGGGCGCACTCCAGGGAGTGGGTCAGCCGGGTGCGGGGCGTGGCGTCGAAGGCCGGGGCGCGCCCGGCCGGTCCGGGATCGGCCGCCGGTGTGGCGGGCACCACCTGGGTCTTTCCGGCCAGTCTGCGCAGCGCGGCGGAGTGCAGCACCCGCGCACGGTCCCGCTGGAAGGCGGTCCGGCCCGGCCGCTTGTCGGGCTCGGGCGCCCAGCGCTCGAGGTCCGCCGTGGAGTAGCCGGGAACGCGGCGGGTGTCGGCCTCGGCTACGCCGGTCGAGGGGACACCGGCCGAGGAGACACCGGCCGAGGAGACACCGGCCGAGGGGACACCGGCCGAGGAGACACCGGTCGAGGCGGCCGAATCCGGTTCGGGTTCAGGGGGTGCGCTGGGGCTCATACACCGACGGTAGCCGCCGGGTGTGACAAGGACGCAGAGGCCAGCGCCTGTTCGTAACGGCGCACTACGAGACGCGCCACCGCAGGATGGGCGCCGAGCGGGGCACCCGCGAGGCCAGGGGCGGCGCTCGCGCACTGGGCCGCGAAGCGGCCGGGCGCGGTGAAATAGGAGGCGACCGCGATCCGGTGGTGGCCGCGCGCGGCCAGGGCGCGTACGGCCTCGGGCACGGTGGGTCCTGAGCCGGAGGCGTAGCCGGGCAGTACGGGCACCCCGCCGAGCCGGGCGCTGAGGAGGGCGGCGGTACGGGCCGTGTCGACGGCCGCGTCCGGGTCGCGGGAGCCCGCGGCGGCGAGGACGACGCCGTCCGTCCGGTGCGGAGCGGCGACGCGTCGGCCTGCCCCTGCCGCCTGGTGGCCCGCCTGCGCCCCGCGGTCTGCCTGCGCCCGGCGGTCTGCCTCGGTCAGCCGGGCGTGCAGGGCCTCGGCGAGCAGCGGGTCCGGGCCGAGCGGGGCGGCGGTCCGGGCGGTGAGGTGGGGTGCGGCGGCGACGGCGTCCGGGATGTCCCGTTTGATGTGGTGGCCGCGGCTCAGGAGCAGCGGGACGAGGACCACCTCACCGCGCAACGCGGCCAGGGTGTCGGTCAGCAGCGGCCGGTTGAGCTCGATATGGCCGAGTCGTACGGGCAGCCAGGGGCGGAGCGCCCGGACGCGGTCCAGGAGGGCGTTCACGGTTCGCAGCGCCTCGGGGTCCCGGCTGCCGTGGGCGACGGCGACGAGCGTCGGCGGGCGCTCGCGGCGGCCCGGCCGGACACTGTGGTGGCCCAGCCGGTCGAGCTGGGCGGTGAGCTGGGCGGTGAACCGGGTCATGATCTGCTGGGCGCTGTCGAAGTCCGCCGTGCCGTCGGGGCTGTGAGGACCGGATGGACCGGGAGGAGTGAGAGAACTGAGAGGACCGGGAAGACCGCAGAGGCCGGGAGGACCGAGAGAGCCGGGAGGACCGGGAGGACCGGGAGGACCGGGAGGACCGGGAGGACCGGGAGGACCGGGAGAGCCGGATGGGCCGGATGGGCCGGATGGGCCGGATGGGCCGGGAGGCGCGAGGCGGGGCGTCATGACGAGAGCCTGGCAGCGGCAGATTGCCCCGCCATTGCCCCGCCGTCACAGCTGATTGCGTCGACTTCACCGGCCGTCCGGCGCCGTGCTGAGGTCCGCTTCCCGCGGACGTCACGCGAGGCGACGCGGGCTGTAACACGGGTGGAGCAGGCTCCTTCGTGTCAGCGGTAAGGGCCGCACCGCGCCCGCCGTGTTCTCCTCCCGGGTGTGTCCGACCGAGCCACTGGTCCAATGCCCTGACACCGGTCGGCTCGAACCGGCCGCCCGGGAGGGCCGGGGCTGACCGCTGCCGGTCGGCGTCAGCTCCAGCTCTCGACCTCGTTCAGGTACGCCGCCCGCGTCTCCTCGTCCAGGAAGGCGGCCTGGAAGGAGTTCCGGGCCAGGGCGCGCAGGGTGGCCTCGTCGAGGCCGAGCGCGTCCCGTACGGCGGTGTAGTTGTCGCCCACGTAGCCGCCGAAGTAGGCGGGGTCGTCGGAGTTGACCGTCACCAGCAGACCGGCGTCCAGCATCGCGGGCAGCGGATGGTCCTCGAGGCGGTCCACGACGCGCAGCCGGACGTTCGACAGGGGGCAGACGGTCAGCGGGGTGCGGTCCGCGACCAGCCGGGCCACCAGCGCCTCGTCCTCCAGGCTCCGCACCCCGTGGTCGACGCGGTCCACGCCGAGGACGTCGAGCGCCTCCCACACATACGCGGGCGGCCCCTCCTCCCCCGCGTGTGCGACGCACTTCAGCCCGGCCTGCCGCGCCAGCGCGTACACCTCGCGGAATGTCGACGGCGGGTTCCCGGCCTCCGCCGAGTCCAGCCCGACGGCGGCGATCCGGTGCAGGTGGGGGCGGGCCGCCTCGAAGGTGGCCAGGGCCGACTCGGCGCTCTCGTCGCGCAGGAAGCACATGATCAGGCGGGTGGTGATGCCGTACGCGCGCGGCGCGGCGTCCAGCGCGCGGCCGATCCCGCGGATCACCGTGTCGATCTCCACGCCGCGCGCGGTGTGCGCCTGCGGGTCGAAGGAGATCTCCGCATGCCGTACGCCCTGTTCACGGGCGCGGGCCAGATAGGCGTTGGTGAGGTCGGCGAAGTCGTCCTCGGTGCGCAGCACGGTCATCAGCGCGTAGTAGAGGTCCAGGAAGTCCTGGAGGTCACCGAAGGAGTACGCGGCCCGCAGCTCCTCCTGGGTGGCGAACGGCAGCTCGACCCCATTGCGCCCGGCGAGCGCGAAGGCCAGACCGGGCTCCAGGGTGCCCTCGATGTGGAGATGGAGCTCTGCGGTGGGAATCGGGGGCACGGCGGGGATCACCTGCTGGTTTTGCGCTGATGGGGAGGTCACCCACCCTATCCGGGCGGCGGAGCCACCCGGAGCGATAGGCTCGGCGCCGTCGGCAGTGCACCCCGGGACACAGGAGGCCACCGTGAGCAGTCAGCCGATCGAGGCCAGCGCTCCTCTGATCCCCATGCCCTCGCTGACTCCGGACGCGCTTCGGGCGGCAGTCGCCCAGATCATTCCGAGCCGCCTCCCGGAGCTGAACGAACATCTGGCGAGCGCGGCAACCAGTGCCCAGCGCATCAGCAGCGTGGGGCCGCTGCGAGCCTTCACCGCCCATTGGGGAACCGTCGTCAACATCGAACGCTGGCCACAGCGTGCCGCTCGCTTCCACGCCTGTGAGGAGCTGGCCGCCGATCCGCTGGCCGACCCGGAAGCGGCTCGCGCGGCGGCGAGCGAGGTCGGCCGCATCCTCCGAACCGCGGGTGAGGAGATCGGTGCGGGGTGAGGCAACCGCCGTCCCCCTCTCTGGCGTCACACAGCGCGAGCTGGTCGGTGAGGCGAGGAGGGGGAGCGCATGCTGGGGTGGGTACGGGGGCGGCTGCCGAGGACTCGGCGGGGGTGGCGGCGGCTGGTGCGGGGAAGCGTCCTGGTGTGCGTCCTGGCCCTGCTCCCCGCGACCTGGCTGCGGCTGAGCACGGACGACCGGATCCGTACGGTCGCCGATGTGCCCTCGGCACCGGTCGGGGTGGTCTTCGGGGCCGGGCTGTGGAACGGCGAGCCGTCGCCGTATCTGGCGCACCGGCTGGACGCCGCCGTACGGCTCTACAAGGACGGCAGGATCCGTGCGCTGCTGGTCACGGGGGACAACAGCCGCCGTGACTACGACGAGCCGGACGCGATGCGCGCGTATCTCGTCAAGCGCGGGGTCCCGGACCGGCGGATCGTGAGCGACTTCGCGGGGTTCGACACCTGGGACTCATGCAGCCGGGCCCGGCGGGTCTTCGGGGTGCACAAGGCGGTGCTGGTGAGCCAGGGGTTCCATGTCCGCCGGGCGCTGGCGCTGTGCGGGGCGGCGGGGATCGACGCGTACGGGGTCGCGGTCGACGAGCCGCACGATGTGACCTGGTACTTCGGTGGCACGCGGGAGGTCGTGGCGGCGGCGAAGGCCGCGCTGGACGCGGCGTTCGAGCCGGATCCGCACTTCCTGGGGCCGCGGGAGCGGGGGATCGAGGAGGCGCTGGCGGAGCGAGGGGTGGGGGCGGGGTCGCGTTGAGTGTTGCGGGGGGGCGTGACGCCTGCGGCGGGCTGTTCCCCTCCCCGCCCCTTCCCACAACTGGGGCTCCGCCCCAGACCCCGGGATCCGGTGGCTGGGGCCCGGGCTCCGGAACCCGGGGTCCCGGGGTCGGGGTCCGGAGTCGGGGTCGGGGTCCCAGGGCCCGGGGCCGGAGCCTCTGGCGCGCGGCGGACGCCCCTAGCCCATGCCCGGGTCCTCGATCGCCGCCGCCCGCCGGTCGAAGGTCACTGGTCGCCGGTCACCGGTCACTGATCGCCGGGCCCTCGGTCACTGGTCGCCGCGCGCCGGTCCTCGATCGCCAGTCACCACCCACCGCCCACCGGTCGCCAGTCGCCGGTCCTCGATCGCCGGTCGCCGGTCCTCGATAGCCGGTCGCCGGTCACCGGTCACTGATCGCCGGTCACCGGTCCCCGGGCCCTCGGTCACTGGTCGCCGCGCGCCGGTCCTCGATCGCCAGTCACCACCCACCGCCCACCGGTCACCGGTCACCGGTCACCGGTCCTCGATCGACGGTCGCCGCCCACCGGTCACCGGTCGCCGCCCACCGGTCACCGGTCACTGATCGCCGGGCCCTCGGTCGTCGGTCACCGCCCGCCGTCAGCCGTCAGCCGTCAGCCGTCAGCCGTCAGCCGATCGTCGTCTCCGCGACCACCCACGCCAGGTAGTCCTCGTTGCCGTTCACGATGGGCGTCGCGATGATCTCGGGGGTCTCGTAGTCGTGCGCCTCGCGGATGTGTGCCTCCAGCTCGTCGTAGCGCGCGGCGGTGGTCTTGAACAGCACCTGCCACTCGGCCGCCGTCTCGACCTCCCCCTCCCACCGGTACACGGATGTCACGGGCTGGCTGATCTGCGCACAGGCCGCCAGCCGGGCCTCGATCGCCCCGCGGGCCAGTGCCTCGGCCTTCTCGGGGGTGTCGGTGGTGGTCAGGACGGTCAGGTAGTCGGCCACTGCTGCGGTACCTCTCTCCATGGGGCGACTGCACGGCGCGGCTGCGAACTGGCGCCCACCACGCTAGCCGGTGAGGATTGAGGGAACCCGCCGACGATCAGACCGGACCGATCGAGGGGCACTCATGGATGACCTCACCACGCTCGCACGCCACCATCTGGACCAGGCCAAGGCCGATCCGCACGGGCGCAGCGCACATCTGTTCCTGCATGACGGTCCGCTGCGGCAGAGCGTGATCGCCATGGTCTCCGGCTGTGAGCTCGACGAGCACAACGCTCCCCCGGCGGCCAGTCTCCAGGTGCTGTACGGGCATGTGCGGCTGACCGGCGGCGTGGACCCGCTCGATCTCATCGCGGGCCAGCTGCAGGAGTTGCCGCACGAACGGCACGGGTTGCGGGCGCTGGAGGACTCGGTGGTGCTGCTGACGGCCGTGACCGCCACGCATGGCTGCCCCGCCCCTTACGAGGACACGGCCACCGCTTGACGACGGGCCCGGTCGCCGCCGACGGCCGGGCCTAGAAGGTCTCCGGTTCGCAGCCCTAGTCCCTAGTCGCCGCCTCCGCCGCCACCGCCACCGCAGGAGTGGTGGCCGCCGCCGTAGTCGCCCCCGTGACCGCCATGGTCGCCATGGCTGCCATGGCTCCCGTGACCGCCATGGCTGCCATGGGCGCCGTGGCCGCCGCCATGGTCGTCGGCCCAGCCGTGCGCTTCGTAGAAGGGCTCCTGGTCCAGATACTCGGGGTCGTAGGCGATGAGGAGGTTCCGGTCCCAGTAGGCCGGGTCGCCGTTCGGGATCGGTATCGCGTCGCTGACGGCCCTGCGCCGGGCCGGTTCCGGGACGACGACGGGGCCGTGGAAGACGTACGGGGGGAGCGTCCCCTCCCGCACGGCCGCTTCCACGCGGCGCCTTCCCGTCCGGGTGGGGCGGCCCCGGAGACGGGTGAGCAGACCGCCGTCGGCGAGTCGGCGCCGGACCTCCGCCAGCTCGGGTCCGCCGAGCAGCGCGGGGACCACCTGGGCCACCGGCTTCGAGCGCGGGCACAGTGCGACGAGCGCGCGCTCGACCGGGTGCTCGGCCCCCTGCCCCACCGTGGCGCGGATCCGCGAGCGCCGGAGGGTGATCACATCCCGCTCCTGAAGCGCTATCAGGAGGGTCTGGATCACCCACCGCCGCCCGCCCACCAGATAGGCGATGTCATAGAGGTCCAGCGCCGGTGGCCCCACCGGAGCGGGGCGTCTGGTCATGGCACACATCGGAATGCCCCCGTCCATCCGGACTGCTCAACTACCGCCAGTTTTGTCTTTCTGAACGGTGACGAACCCCGATGAGTGCTGATTCAGAGCATGATTTGAGCTTTCGCGCCTTACCTGGACACCATGTCGCTGTCGCCGTCGTACACAACGACGTACCGGCCACGCGCCTCGCCGCCCTCCGGCAGCCGCCAGCCCGCGCTGACATGGCCCCGCGACCCGGCGGGCTCCGCGCCGGACTCCGGGCGCAGAACGCGCGCCACCTGGAGGGCGGGACCCCCGTCACCCAGCAGCAGACGGGTGCCGTCGGGACCGTTCGCGACGGCCGGAGCCCCCGCGGCCCCGGCCGGTACGTCGAGCCCGGCTCCGGTCACCTCGGCGGTGACGGAGGGGTCGGGGGTGTGGGACGTGCTCTGCGCCTGCGGTTCGGCGCGGCCCTGAAGGAGCGCGAGCAACTGGGCCACCAGCACCGGGTCATGCGGCCCGTCGTAGATCCAGCGCTTTCCCAGCACCCCGTGCTCGGTCGTGCCGATGAGGGCCTGCTCGGCTCCGTCGAGCGGTGCCGCGCGGTAGGTCATCGGTACGTGGTACCAGGCGGGCCGGTCACCGGCGTCGTCACGGACCACCATGAACTCGATCCCCACCTCGCCCTCCGGGTCGTCGAGCCGGAAGCCCCCGACCCTGGACAGCTCCGGCGGGCCGCCCGCGCTGGCGTACCACGGTTGCTCGGGCAGCCACGGGGTGAGGAGCTCCAACTTGGTCGGTCTCATCGTGGTCTTGTGAATGATCGACATGCCGTGTGAACGCCTTTCCTCGCCGTACGCTTCCCTCCCGGGCGCTGTTCCCTTCCCGGGGGCTGACACGATCGCACCCGGAGGCCGACACGATCGCGAACGGCGCGCGGGAAGGCCCGGCGCACCGCGCGCGCCGGGCCTCTTGACGGCCGACCCCCCACGTGGTCGGCCGGCGGATCAGGAGCGGGCCGCGCGAGCCGCCTCGGCCTCCGTGGCCGCCGTGGTCTTCGCGCCCGCGGACGGCTTGGTGGCCCCGTGCCCGTCCTTGGGCAGGACGATCACGCAGATCTTGCCCGGCTTACCGGGCTTGCCCGGCTTGGTGGGCATGGGCTTCCCGGGCTTGCCCGGCTTCGCGGGCGTGGCGGGCTTCCCCGGCTTCGCGGAGCCACGCTCGATCACCACGACCTTGCAGGTCTTCCCGGGATGGGTCGGGAAGGCGGGAATGACGACACAGGTTTCGGCGTGCCCGCGGGAGCGGTCCTTCGACGCCGCGGTGGCCTTCTCACCGGTGGCCTTGCCCGCCTCGGTCAGCTTGACCGACGTGGCACGCTCAACCACCTTGCCGGGCTCGGTCGGCTTGCCCGGCTCGGTCGGCCTGGCGCTGCCGTCCTCGTCCCGGATCACGCAGAAGGCCGGGCCGTGGGAGGTCTTCCCCTTGGTGGCGGAGGCCGACGCCGAGGAGGACTGGGAGGCGGAGGCCGAGGCGGGGGCCGTGGCCCCCAGCGCCAGGGCGCCAGCCGCCACGGCGAGCACGACACCGCGCCGCTTCGCGGCCGGGGCACGGAACAGGGAACGAGACATGGGCACAGCTCTCCTTCAACTCAGGGGGTTGCACTGGCTGCCGCGGATCCCTTGATCCGTCGGCGCACTCACCGTGGCGCACCGATGCTGAGTCCCCGCTGAACCACCTGAGGCCCCGCTGAAGCCGGTACCGGTTTCAGCGGGGCCTCAGCTCGCCCGTGCCATCCTTACCGCGTGCGCATACTGGTGGTGGAAGATGACGCCCGGCTACGCGAACTCCTCACCGAGGGCCTGGAGCAGGAGGGTTTCACCATCGAGACGGCGGCGGACGGGCTGAGCGGCCTGGCGCTCGCCCGGTCCGGCGAGTACGCCGCGATCGTGCTGGATGTGATGCTCCCCGGGTGCTCCGGCTATCAACTGTGCTCACGGCTGCGCGAAGAGGGCGACTGGACGCCCATCCTGATGCTCACCGCCAAGGACGGCGAGTACGACGAGGCCGATGGGCTCGATGTGGGCGCGGACGACTATCTGACCAAGCCGTTCTCCTTCGTCGTCCTGATCGCGCGGGTGCGCGCCCTGGTGCGGCGCGGCGGGCTGGACCGGCCCGACGTGCTGGAACTGGGCGATCTGCGGCTGGAGCCCGCGGCGCTGGCCTGCGCCCGCGGAACGGACGACGTCACGCTCACCGCCAAGGAGTTCGCCGTGCTGGAGTACCTCGCACGGCGCGCCGGGCAGGTGGTCTCCAAGTCCGAGATCGTGCAGAGCGTGTGGGACGCCGCGTACGACGGCGGGGCCAATCTCGTCGAGGTCTACATCCGCAGTCTGCGCCGGAAGATCGACGTGCCGTACGGACGGCGGTCGATCCGCACGATACGGGGCGCGGGCTATCTGCTGGCCCGCGACGGAGGGTGAGACGGTGGGCTCAGAACGCGTCGCGGACGCCGAACGCGTCGCGGACGCCGAGCACATGGCGGACGCCGAACGCATCGCGCACCCGCAGCCGGAGTCGGAGGGCGTCCGGGCCCACCGCCCGCGCCTGACCTCCGGGCTGAGCGTGCGCGCCAAGGCCGTGCTGGCCGCCGCCGGGACCGTGGCCTTCGCGATCGCGCTGTGCATGCTGGCCCTGGTGCTCGCCCTCCAGCACAACCTCCGTGACAGCGCCGACCTGGACGCCAGGAACGCCGCGGTGGCGATCAAGGGCCAGCTGGGGAAGACCCGGGCCATGCCACAGCGGGCGTACATCATCGCCCCCGGCGCAGTGACGATCAAGGACGCCTCCGGCCGTACGGTCACCACCCACACGACCCCGACGGACGCCACCTCGCAGGGGCCGACCGGGCTCTCTGATCTCCCCGCAGAACCAGCCGAACCCGTCGAGGCCATCGAGGCCGGGCAGCCGTACAGCGTGTCGGTGAGCCCCTCGACCACCTCCGTCAACAGCGCCACCGGGCTGCTGCTGCGCCAGGCCGCACCCGCCGCCGCCGGGCTGGTGCTGTTCGTGGCGGGGCTCACCTGGCTGCTGGTGGGGCGCGCGCTGCGCCCGGTCGCCGCGATGCGGCAGGAGTTCACCGAGATCACCGAGCGCGATCTGCACCGGCGGGTGCCGGTGCCCCGGGCGCGGGACGAGATCCACCGGCTGGCCAGGACCATGAACGCCACGCTGGACCGGCTGCACCGGGCCATGACCCGGCAGCGGCAGTTCGTGGCCGACGCCTCGCACGAGCTGCGCAGCCCCATCGCGGCCGTACGCGCCCAGCTCGAGCTGGCCCTGACCCGCCCCTCGCGCACCGACTGGCCCGCCGCCGTGCACAAGGCGCTGCGGGACACCGACCGGCTCCAGACCGTCGCCTCCGATCTGCTGCTGCTCGCCCGGCTCGACGCGCAGGAGGCGCCGCCCAAGGCCGCGGTGGACCTCGGCGCGCTGGCGGCCGAGGAGGTGCGGCGCCACCCGGGTGCCCTGACGATGGACCAGCCCACGACGGCCGGGGACCAGTCCACGACGGCCCCGAGCCAGTCCCCAAAGTCCGGGGACCACCTCACCAAGACCCGGGCCCAGGACCCGCCCGCCGTCGTGACCGGCAGCCGGGTGCAGCTGTCCCGGCTGCTCACCAACCTCGCCGACAACGCCCGCCGCCACACCCGTACGGCCGTCTCCATCACCGTGGCGGTCCGTGGCGGCACGGTCGAACTGGCCGTGGACGACGACGGCCCCGGCATCCCCGAAGGCGACCGCGAGCGCGTTTTCGAGCGGTTCACCCGGCTGGATGACGCCCGGGCCCGCCAGGACGGCGGCACCGGTCTCGGCCTCGCCATCGCCAATGACATCGCTCACGCCCACGGTGGCACCCTTACGGTGCTCACCAGCCCGCGGGGCGGTGCTCGCCTGCTGTTGCGCCTGCCGCGGGCGGCGTAGCCGGACCCCGACCCCGGTGCGGACGCGGCTTCCCGGTCGTGAGAGTTTGGCAACTACCGGACCAGACTGATCAGTTGGTCAGTAGTATCTGCCCTTTCTTGGCCGTGTCCCAGATGGAGGTGTCGAAGGTGCTGTCGGGGACGGGGGCCGTCGTGCTGGCCGCGTCCGCGGTGCTGGTACTGGTGTTATCGCTGTGCCTCACCTGGGTGGTCAGACTTCGCCGCGCGCTCGCGGGGGCGCGTAGGGCGACCGAGCGAGAACGAGCCGTTTCCGGGCGGGAACGAGCCAAAGCGGCCGAGGAGCGGGCGCTCGCGGCCGAGCGCGGCGAGGAGGTCGCCCGGCTGGCCGCCGTACAGACCGAGCTGGACGAGGCGGCGCGCAGGGAGCGGATCCTCCGGGACTCCGTCCAGGCGTCGTTCGAGTCCGTGGCCCGCAATATGCACGCCATGTCGATGGTGCAGCAGCAGGTACTCGACGGCCTGGAGCAGCATGTCGAGGACGCCGGGCTGATGGGCGAGGTCATGAAGGCGGACCACGCCGCCGCCCAGATGACCCGTAAGGCACAGACGCTGCTGGTGATGTGCGGGATCTGGCCCGCGCGTCGGGAGACCCGGCCGGTGTCGCTCTTCGACTGTGTGCGGGGCGCGCAGTCGCGCATCGTGGAGTTCGGCCGGGTGGACGTCCACGGCGGCCAGAACCTCTACGCGGTGGCCCCCGCCGTGGAGGGCCTGATGCACGCGGTGGCCGAACTCCTGGAGAACGCCACCGTCTTCTCCCCCTCCCGCACCCAAGTCGCGGTCGCCGTCCGCGAGGTCGCCGCGGGCGCGGTCATCGAGATCGACGACGCGGGGCTCGGGATGCCGCCCGACGTCCTGGAGAAGGCCGTCGACCAGCTGCGGGACGGTCTTGACCTGGCCCAGCTCGGCGCGGTGCCCCGGCTGGGGCTCGCCTGTGTGGGGCGCTGGTCGCGGGAGCTGGGCTTCGGCGTCGAGCTGTCCACGGCGTCCGCGTACGGCGGCACGCGGGTGGTGGTCTTCGTACCGCACCGGCTGCTGACCGAGCAGCCGAGCGCCGTAGGGGCGGCGGACCGCAAGCCGGTGGTCGTGGAGCCGGTGGTCGTCGGCACGGTGAACCAGGACGCGGGCGGCGCGGGGCTCGGCCCGGCCGCCGCGGGCCCGGCCGGGGGCGGCCTGCTGAACGACGCGTCCGTGGACGATGTTCCCGGCGTCCCCGACGCCCCCGGCGCGCCCGATGCCCCCGCGCCGCTGGACACCGGGCTGCCCCGGCGCCGCAACCGCCGCCGCCCGGCCTCCGGAACCGCCCGGGCCTCCCCGGCCTCCTCTCCTGACATGGCCGATGACATAGCCGACGCGGCGGCCCCCTGGACACCCGACGCCGCCCGCGCCTCCATCACCAGCGTCGTCTCCGGCACCCGCCGCGGGCGCGTGGAAGCGAAGACGGAAGCCGAAGCGGAAGCGGAGGGAGAAGCAGCGGCGGAGGCCGTACCGCCCGAGGACGCATCGAGTCCGGATCGAGAAGACCGAGAGGGAGGCCGGTAGTGGCCGGAACCATATCCAGATTGCCCGACGTTGGATGGATGCTGCGCCCGCTGACCGGGATCCCCGGGGTGCGCCATGCCGTCGTCGTCTCGGAGGACGGTCTGCGGATGGGCCATGACTCCGCCGAGGGACTGACCGGCGAGGTGTCCCGGCTCGGGGTGGACGAGGCCGAGTCGCTGGCCGCGGCCTGTGCCGCGCTCACGGTCACCAGCCAGTCCACGGTGTCGCTGCTGTTCGGCGACGAGGCCGGGGTCCGGCAGCTGATGATCGAGTCCGACAGCGGGTTCGTGCTGTTCACCTCGGCGGGCCAGGGCGCCTCGCTGGGGGTGGCCACCGACACGGAAACCGATGTCGGCCTGGTGGCGCAGCAGATGCAGTTACTGGTCGCGAAGATCGGTGCCCATCTGAGCAGCCAGCCGCGGAAGTCGATGGGCCGCCCGGCGTCATGAGCCGACCCGGCGAGGAACGCACCACGGCCGCGGTGCGCCCCTATGTGATCACACGGGGGCGCGCCGGTTCCTCACGGGATGCTCTGTCACTGGAAACGCTTGTCGTGGTGTCCGGGAGCGCGCTGCCGCCGCATCTCCAGCCCGAGTACCGGCGGATCGCCGACTTCTGCCAGGGGCTGCTGTCGGTGGCGGAGGTCGCCGCCCATCTCGGCCAGCCACCGGCCGTGGTGCGGGTGCTGCTCACGGATCTCATCGACTGGGGGCACATCGTGGCGCGTCCGCCGATCCGGGTGGTCAAGCGAAAACGTGCCGATTTGGACTTCCTGAGGAAGGTGCTCGATGGGCTTGAGAACAAGCTCTGAGATCTCGACGGCCGGTACGGACGGCACAATCAGGACCGGCCACCCGGCCCACCCGGGCCACCCGGCCCACCGGGGCCACGCGGACCGCACGACCCGCACAGACCACACCAACGAGACAGGCGAGACGGACGAGACGGGCGATACGGACGACATGGATGACATGGACGACAGCCCCGTCATGTACGTGGAGTCCAGCGTGGCCGGGGCGGCCAAGATCCTGGTGGTCGGCCCGATGGGCGTCGGCAAGACCACGCTGATCGGCACGGTGTCGGAGATCAAGCCGCTGTCCACCGAGGCGACGATGAGCCAGGCCGGGGCCCGGCTGGACACCAAGGTCCGGCCGTCGAAGACCACGACCACCGTCGCGCTGGACTTCGGGCGGATCACCCTGGGCGGCGAGCTGGTGCTGTACCTCTTCGGCACCCCCGGTCAGCAGCGGTTCCTGCCCGCCTGGAAGGACCTGGCGCGCGGTGCGCTGGGCGCGCTGGCGCTGGTGGACACCCGCGATCTGGAGGCCTCCTTCGACGCGATCGGGCATCTGGAGGACCTGGACGTACCGTTCTCCGTCGCCGTCAACGCCTTCCCGGACAGCAAGCCGCACAACGAGGACGATCTGCGCTCCGCGCTCGATCTGCTCCCCCACACCCCGCTGGTCATCTGTGACGCCCGGGAGCACAAGTCCTCGGTCCAAGCGCTGATCTCGCTCGTCTCGCATCTGATCGAGACGCTCACGGAGGCGTCATGACCGCCCGGGCCGCCTCCCGGGTGCCGCTGCACGGCACCGCGCTGGACGGGCCGCTGACCGAGCTGTACGAGCGGATGCGGCGCGACCACGGTCCGGTGGTCCCGGTGGAGATCGCGCCCCGGGTCGAGGCGTGGCTGGTCATCGGCCACCGTGAGCTGCTCCACCTCACCCGCGACGAGCAGTACTTCTCCCATGACCCGCGCCGCTGGACCCCGCTGCGCGAGGGCCGGGTGGCCGCGGACTCACCGCTGATGCCGCTCGTGGGCTGGCGCCCGGCGCTGCTGTTCGCCGACGGCGCGGCGCACCGCCGGATGCGCTCGGCGGTGGCCGACGCGCTGGGGCGGGTCAACGGCCATGAGCTGATCCGCAGGGTGCGGGCCACCGCGGAGCGGCTGGTCGCCGGGTTCGCGGACCAGCACGCGGCGGATCTGGTCGAGAGCTACGCGCGGATACTGCCGCTGCGGGTCGTCACCGAACTGCTGGGCCTGGACGAGGAGAACGGCGCCCTGCTGGTCGAGGCGCTCACCACGATCGTCGCCCCGACCGTGGCCGCCACCGGCGCCAACAAGCGGATGGGCCAGATCCTGCTGCGGCTGATCGCCGAGAAGAAGCGGCGGCCGGACGCGGACTTGACGTCCTGGCTGCTGGAGCACCCCGTCGGACTCAGCGACGAGGAGGTGCTGCACAACTTCGTGGTGATCATCGTCGCGGGCAACAACACCACCGTGAACTGGATCGTCTCCACGCTCCAGATCCTGCTCACCGACCCCGCGTTCCGCTCCTCGCTGGCCCGCGGCCATCTCACCGTGGACGACGCCCTGGACCTGGTGCTGTGGCGCCAGCCGCCCACCCAGAACTTCCCCGGCCGCTACGCCACCCGCGATCTGCGCTTCGGCGGCCAGGACATCCGCGCCGGGGACATGCTCATCCTGGGCCTCGCGGGCGCCAACGCGGACCCTGAGGTGCTGCCCGAGGACGGCCGCCCGGTGGTCGGCAACCGCTCGTACCTCGCGTTCGGGGCGGGTCCGCACGGCTGCCCGGCGCGGGATCCGGCCCGGCTGATCACCCGTACCGCCGTGGACACCCTGCGCCACCGGCTGCCGGACATGGAGATCGCGGTGCCGGAGGAGCAGCTTCCGTGGATCACCTCGCCGTGGTCCAAGGGCCTGGCCAAGCTGCCGGTGCGGTTCTCCGCGCCACAACTGGCCGCCGATGCCCCGGCGTCGGGCTCGGCTTCGGCATCGGGTTCGGCTTCGGGCTCAACTTCGGCTTCGGCATCGGGCTCGGCGTCGGGTGCGGCCCGGGCCGCGGGCCCCGGCTGACCGGCCCCGAGCCCCCGACTCCCCCCAACTCCCCCGCAGGAGACAGCAGATGACCGACGGCCGATGCCCCGTGGCGCACGCCGACCCCGCCGCCCCGCACCGCCTGGACCCCACCGGGGCGCGCCAGCACGCGGTGAACGCAGAGCTGCGCGCCCGCGGGGCCGCGGTCCCGGTCCTGCTGCCCGGTGACGTACCGGCGTACGCCATCACCCGGCACGAGGAGCTGAGGGACTTCGTCAGCCACCCCGACGTGGCCAAGAACGCCCGCCACTTCGCCGCGCTGCGGAACGACGAGCTGCCGCCCGGCTGGCCGATGCGGACCTTCGCCACCGTACGCGGCATGATCACCGCGGATGGCGAGGACCACAGGCGGCTGCGGTCCCTGGTGACCCGGGCGTTCACCCCGCGCCGGGTGGAGGCGCTGCGCCCGGAGGCCCACACGCTGACCGGCACCCTGCTGGAGCGGCTGGGCGGGGCCGCCGCGGCCGATCCGGACGGGGTGGCCGATCTCCGCCGCCACTTCGCGCTGCCGCTGCCGATGGGCGTGATCTGCCAGCTGCTGGGCGTGGACGACCGCTACCAGGACCGGCTGCACGAGCTGTCCAACGAGATCGTCTCCACCCAGACCGCGCCCGAGCGGGTCCCGGCCGCCAACCGCGAGATGGTGGCGGTCCTCGGCCAGGTGGCGGCGGCCCGGCTGCGGGACCCCGGGGACGATCTGACCAGCGCGCTGATCGCGGCCCGCGCGGAGGACGGCGACCGGCTCAGCGAGGAGGAGCTGATCGGCACGCTGATGCTGACGATCATCGCCGGGCACGAGACCACGCTCAACCTGATCACCAACGCGGTGCGGGCGCTGTGCAACCACCGCGATCAGCTGGATCTGGTCCGCTCCGGGGCCGCGAGCTGGGGCGATGTGGTCGAGGAGACGCTGCGGTACGACAGCCCGGTGTCCTTCTTCCCGTTCCGCTACGCCACGAGGGACCTCCCGGTCGGGGACGCGGTCATCCCGCGGGGCGCGCCCGTGCTCGTCTCGTACACCGCCGCCGGGCGCGACGAGCGGGCGTACGGCCCGGACGCCGACCGCTTCGACGTCACCCGCGGCGCACGTCATCTGTCCTTCGGCCACGGCGCCCACTTCTGCCTGGGCGCCCCGCTGGCCCGCATGGAGGCCGTGATCGCCCTCGAGGCCCTTTTCACCCGCTTCCCCGCGCTGGACCTGGCGGTCCCCGACGAGGAGCTGGTCCCCCACCCCAGCTTCGTCGGCAACAGCCCGCGACGGCTGCCCGTCCGGCTGGGGACGCCTCACAGCGGCTGACCCGGCGCGCTGAGGGCAGCGTTGCCCACGGGAAACGGCGGGGATGCGGCCGGGTAACAGCCGCCCCGCAGGCTTCCCGGCATGGAGTCGTACAACCCGCACGCTCATCCGGCTGACGCTCACCTCGGCATCCCGCGGAACGCCCGTGCCGCGGCCCCCACCATCGTGCTCGTCGGCCACGGCATGGTCGGCCAGCGGTTCCTCGAAGCGCTGGCCGAACGGAAGGTCACCGAGACCGCCCGTGTCGTCGTGTTCTGCGAGGAACCCCGCCCCGCCTATGACCGCGTCCAGCTGACCTCGTACTTCTCCGGACGCAGCCCGGACGGGCTCTCCCTCGTCGAGGAGGGCTTCATGGCGCGGCACGGCATCGAACTGCGCCTGGGCGACCCGGCCCGGGCCATCGACCGCGGGGCCCGCACCGTGACCAGCCGGTCCGGGCTGACCGTCGGCTATGACACGCTCGTGCTGGCCACCGGCTCGTACCCGTTCGTCCCGCCCGTGCCCGGCAGGGACAGCGACGGCTGTTTCGTCTACCGGACCATCGACGATCTGCTCGCGATCGAGGCGTACGCGAAGGACCGCGGGTCCGGCACCGTCGTCGGCGGTGGGCTGCTCGGCCTCGAGGCCGCCGGTGCGCTCAAGGGGCTCGGACTCACCACCCACATCGTGGAGTTCAACCCGCGCCTGATGGCCCTCCAGGTGGACGAGGGCGGTGGCGCCGCGCTGCGCCGCACGGTCGAGGGCATGGGCCTGATCGTGCACACCGGTGTCGCAGGTAAGGAGATCACGGCGGACGGCGACGGCGCCGTCACCGCCATGGCGCTGTCCGACGGCTCGTCCATCGACACCGACCTCGTCGTCTTCTCGGCGGGCGTGCGCCCCCGCGATCAACTGGCCAGGGACTGCGGCCTGGACGTCGGCGAGCGCGGCGGCATCGCGGTGGACGAGGCGTGCCGCACCAGCGATCCCGCGGTGTACGCGATCGGCGAGTGCGCGCTGGCCGCCGACGGCCGGGTGTACGGGCTGGTCGCGCCCGGCTATGAGATGGCCGAGGTGGCGGCCCGCGAGATCGCCGATACGCAGGTCGGCGAGGGCTCCAGCCCCCCGGGTTCCAGCGGTGCGGGCTTCAAAGGCGCCGACACCTCCACCAAGCTCAAGCTCCTCGGCGTCGACGTGGCCAGCTTCGGCGACGCCCACGGCACCACCGACGGCTGCCTGGACGTCGTCTACTCCGACTCCCGCACCGGCGTCTACAAGAAGCTCGTGGTGGGCGCCGACGGCGCCCTCCTCGGCGGGGTGCTGGTCGGCGACGCCGAGGCGTACGGCACGCTGCGCCCCCTCACCGGCGCGGTGCCGCCCATCAGCCCGGAACAGCTCGTCCTCCCGGCGGGACCGGGCGCGCCCGCCGCCCTCGGCCCGTCCTCACTCCCGGACGAGGCGGTGGTGTGCAACTGCCACAACGTCACCAAGGGCGCGATCCGCTCGGCCGTCACCGACCACCACCGCACCACCGTCCCCGAGGTGAAGAAGTGCACCGGGGCGGGCACCGGCTGCGGCAGTTGCGTCAAGGCGCTCACCTCGCTCGTCAACGACGAGCTGGAGGCGGGCGGGATCAGCGTGGACAAGGGGCTGTGCGGCTGCTTCGCGTACACCCGCGCCGAGCTGTACGAGATCGTCCGCACCCTGCGCATCACCACCTACGCCCGGCTACTGGACGGCCACGGCCGGGCGGAGGCCCGGGAGGGCGACGGCTGTGAGGTATGCAAGCCCGCCGTGGCCTCGATCCTCGCCTCGCTGGCCCCGACCCTCGGCGCGAGCGGCTATGTGCTGGACGGCGAGCAGGCGGCCCTCCAGGACACCAACGACCACTTCCTGGCCAACCTCCAGCGCAACGGGTCGTATTCGATCGTGCCCCGGATCCCCGGCGGGGAGATCACCCCGGAGAAGCTGATCGTGATCGGCGAGGTGGCCCGCGACTTCGGGCTCTATACGAAGATCACCGGCGGTCAGCGGATCGACCTCTTCGGCGCCCGGGTGGACCAGCTCCCGCAGATCTGGACGCGGCTGGTGGACGCCGGTTTCGAGTCGGGCCACGCGTACGGCAAGGCGCTGCGCACCGTGAAGTCGTGCGTGGGCCAGACCTGGTGCCGCTACGGGGTGCAGGACTCGGTCCGGATGGCCATCGACCTGGAGCTGCGCTACCGGGGGCTGCGCGCACCGCACAAGCTGAAGTCGGCCGTCTCCGGCTGTGCCCGCGAATGCGCCGAGGCGCGCGGCAAGGACTTCGGCGTGATCGCCACGTCCAACGGCTGGAACCTCTACGTGGGCGGCAACGGCGGGGCGGATCCGCGCCACGCCGATCCGCTCGCCCAGGACCTGGACGACGAACGGCTGATCCGGCTCATCGACCGGTTCCTGATGTTCTACATCCGCACCGCGGACCGTCTGGAGCGCACCTCGGCCTGGCTGGAGCGGATCGAGGGCGGCCTTGACCACGTCCGCGAGGTGGTGGTCGAGGACTCGCTCGGGCTGTGCGCCGAGCTGGAGGCGATGATGGCCGACCATGTGGCCGGTTACCGCGACGAGTGGGCCGAGACCCTGGGCGATCCGGAGCGGCTGCGGCGCTTCGTCTCCTTCGTCAACGCGCCGGGCGCGCCCGACCCGACGGTGAGGTTCGTGCCCGAGCGCGACCAGGTCAAGCCGGACCTGACGGTCCTGGCGGGCCCGGCCCTCCCCGTCCGTACCCTCGAAGGGACCGCCAGCCGATGACCACGGCACCCGGGACACCACCCGAGCGGACCGCGGTCCGTGTGGAACTCCTGATCGACCAGCGGTGGTTCACCGTCTGCGGGCTGACCGACCTCACCCCCGGGCGCGGGGTGGCCGCCCTGCTGCCGGACGGCGCCCAGGTGGCGGTCTTCCTGGACCGCGCGGGGCGCACGTACGCGATCGCCAACCGCGACCCGTTCACCGGCGCGTATGTCCTCTCCCGGGGGCTGCTGGGCTCGGCGGGCGGGCGCCCGTTCGTCGCCTCCCCGCTGCTGAAGCAGCGCTTCGACCTGGTGACGGGGCGGTGCCTGGACGACGAGGGGGTCGCCGTCCAGGCGTATGCGACCCGCACGCGGGCGGTCCCGGACGAGGTGACGGCCCGGGTCGCCTGAGTCCGGCGCCCCACGCTGGGGCCCGTCGCCGTTCCCGTGCTGAAATGGCCGCGTACTTCACGCCCGATCCGGTTTTCCGGAAGACTTCTGCAAGGTTCCGAGGGTGCGCCCCCGGGAAGTGCGGGGCGGGGGTGGCTCCCGTCAACGGAGGAGGCGGTCATGGCTACGGAGAGCAGGGGCACCGAGGACGGCACTCGGCCCAAGGTGACGATCACGGCCATCGCCCAGGAGGCCGGGGTGTCGGTGCCCACGGTCTCCCGGGTGGTCAACGGCCGTTCGGACGTCTCGCCCGAGACCCGGGCCCGGGTCGAGGACCTGCTGCGGCTCCACGGCTACCGCCGCCGCCAGAGCGCGCCCGGCCACCGCGCCGCGCTGGTGGACCTGGTCTTCAACGACCTGGACAGCCCCTGGGCGGTGGAGATCATCCGGGGCGTGGAGGACGTCGCGCACCGGGACGGGGTGGGCACGGTGGTCTCGGCGATCCACGGCCGCGCGGGCTCGGCTCGGCAGTGGCTGAAGAACCTGCGGGCCCGCGCCTCGGACGGGGTGATCCTGGTGACGTCCGTACTGGAGCCGGTGGTCCACGAGGAGCTGCGGCGGCTGAACGTGCCGATCGTGGTGGTCGACCCGGCCGGTTCCCCGGCGCTGGACGCGCCCACCGTGGGGGCCACCAACTGGGCGGGCGGCATGGCCGCCACCGAACACCTGCTGGGCCTCGGCCACCGCCGGATCGGGCTGATCGCCGGTCCGGCGCGGCTGCTGTGCAGCCGCGCCCGGCTGGACGGCCACCGCGCGGCGCTGGAGGCGGCGGGGGTGCCGTTCGACCCGGCGCTGGTGGCGCAGGGCGACTTCTACCACGAGTCCGGTTTCCACGGCTGCGACCAGTTGATGTCCGGACCCACCCCGCCGACCGCCATCTTCGCGTCCAGCGACCAGATGGCGCTGGGGGCGATCGAGGCGCTGCGGCGGCGGGGGCTGCGGGTTCCGGAGGACGTGAGCATCGTCGGCTTCGACGACCTCCCCGAGGTCCGCTGGTCGGCGCCGCCCCTGACGACGGTGCGCCAACCGCTCGCGGACATGGGGAAGCTGGCCGCCCGTACGGTGTTGCGGCAGGCGCGGGGCGAGGAGATCGAGTCCCCGAGGGTCGAGCTGGCCACCCAACTGGTCACCCGCGCCAGCACCACCCAACCCTCCGGGGGCTGACCCCAGGCCCAGCTCGCCGGGGCTGGTCCCACCGCGTGCCGCGCGCCGAGGGTTGATCCCCCACTCCGCCCCTTCCCGAAACGGGGGCTCCGCCCCCGGCCCCGGACGCCCTTCGGGCGTGTCCTCAATCGCCGGACGGGCTGGAAAATCCAGCCCGTCCGGCGATTGAGGACGGGGGTCCGGGGCGGAGCCCCCGCGTTGGGGGCCGGGGAGGCCCCCGGTTCGGGAAGGGGCGGGGTGGGGGAACAGAAGCCAGCTCACTGCCGGAGACCTTGACACCGCATCAGCGCCCCCCTACCTTCCACGCAACCACTTCCGAGAATTATCGGGCTACTTCCGGAAGGAAGACGATGCGCATACCTCGGTCAAGGTCCACCCTCCGCGCGTCCACCCTCACAGCAGCCGTGCTGCTGTTCGCAACCGCGCTCACCGGCTGCGGAAGCGGCGGCCCCGGGGGTTCGGACGACGGCTCCCTCGATGTCTGGGTCTACCAGGACGCCTCGACCAAGGTGCAGCGCGAGGTCATCAAGCGGTTCAACAAGACCTCCGACATCAAGGCGAAGCTCACCGAGGTGCCCGGTGAGGGCTACTCGGACAAGATGCGCACCTCCATGGGCACCCCCAACGCCCCGGACGTCTTCTTCAACTGGGGCGGCGGCAGCATCAGCGACTTCGTGAGGAAGGACATGCTGCTGGACCTGGACCCGGCGATCGCCAAGGACCCGGAGCTGAAGAAGGCGTTCATCCCCACGATCCTCGACGCGGGCGCGATCGACGGGAAGCACTACGGGATCCCCATGCGCGGAATGCAGCCGGTGATCCTCTTCTACAACAAGGAGGTCTTCGAAGACGCCGGGGCCAGCCCCCCTGAGTCCTGGGACGACCTGCTGGGGCTCATCGACACGTTCAAGGGCGCGGGCGTCACGCCGTTCGCGCTGGCCGGCACCGATGCCTGGACCGAGCTGATGTGGGTGGAGTACCTGGTGGACCGCTACGGCGGGGCCGGGGTGTTCCGGAAGGTCCAGAGCCGGGGCATGGCGGCGTGGGACGACCCGGCGGTGCTCAAGGCCGCGCAGACGGTCAGGGACCTGGTCGGCCGGGGCGCGTTCGGCAAGAACTACAAGTCGGTCAACTACACCGCCGACGGAGCCTCGACGCTCTTCGCCAAGGGCAAGGCGGCCATGCATCTGATGGGCAGCTGGGAGTACGCCAACCAGAAGGCCAACCAGCCCGCGTTCGCCAAGTCGGGGCTGGGCTGGACCACCTTCCCCGCGGTGCCGGGCGGCAGCGGTGACCCCAGGAGCGTCGTCGGCAACCCGACCAACTACTGGTCGGTCAACGCCAAGCTGAAGGGCGACGAGCGGAAGACCGCCATCGAGTTCGTGAAGTTCGCGGCGGGGCAGGACTACTCCAAGGACCTCATCGCCAACGGGGACGTCCCCACCACCTCCGACGCCGCCGCCCTGCTCGCCGAGCACGAGAACCCCGACTACGCGCGGTTCCAGTACGACCTGGTCAAGCGGGCCCCCGACTTCACGCTCTCCTGGGACCAGGCGCTGCCCGCCACGTACACCCCGCCGCTGCAGACCGCCGTGCAGAAGCTGTTCAACGGGCAGCTCAGCCCGGCCGGGTTCGTCGACGCCCTGAAGGGCATGTGATGGCGGACGCCGCGCCGACCCGCGCGCGGCGCCCGGCGCGCCAGCCCCGCCGAAGCGTCGGACGGGCCGGGGTCGGGCGGCCCGGCGTCGTCTGGGCCCTGCCCGGCGCGCTGTTCTTCGTCTTCTTCGCCGTGGCGCCGATGCTCCTGGTCGGCGCCCTCGCCTTCACCGACTGGGACGGCATCGGCACCCCGAGCTGGACCGGGATGAGCAACTGGTCCCGGCTCTGGGACGACCCGGAGACCCATCAGGCCATCCGGCTCAGCCTGGTGCTGACCGTGCTGACCTGGGTGTTCCAGACCCCGCTCGCCCTGCTGCTGGGCGTGTGGGCCGCCGGGCGGCAGCGCAACCGTGCCGTGCTGTCGGCCGTCTTCTTCCTGCCGCTGCTCGGCTCCTCCGTGGCGCTCGCGCTGGTCTGGAAGTCGCTGCTCGACCCCAACTTCGGTCTGGTCGCCGACATCGGGCCCGCCCTGGGCTTCGCGGACGGCGATCTGCTCGGCAGCTCCAACGGCGCCTTCGGGGCGATCCTCTTCGTCACCGCCTGGCAGTTCATCCCGCTGCACACGCTGATCTACCAGGGCGGTGCCCGCGCCATCCCGCGCTCGCTCTACGACGCGGCCGCGATCGACGGCGCCGGGACCGTACGGCAGTTCTTCTCGATCACCCTGCCCCAGCTGCGCAACACCGTCGTCACCTCCTCGGTGATCATGGTGGTGGGCGCGCTGACCTTCTTCGACACCGTGCTGATCCTCACCAAGGGCGGTCCCGGCACGGACACCACGATCGTGCCGTACCTGATGTACAAGAACGGCTTCCAGGCGTTCGACCTCGGCTACGCCAGTGCGGTCGCCACCATCCTCGTCTTCGTCGCCACCACCGTCTCGCTGCTGCTGGTGCGGCTCACCGGCTTCGCCGCGATGCGCAGCACCCGGGAGGGGATGTGACCGAGGTCCTGCACGACCGCAAGAACCACCCCCCGAACGGCGTCCGTACGCCGAAGAAGACCCCGGCGGCCCCTCGCCCCCGCCTCAGCCGCCGGGGTCTGCCCCGCGCCAACTACCCGGCCGGGCTCGGCGCCCTGATCTGGCTCGGCATCGTCGGACTGCCGCTGTACGTCCTGGTGGCCACCACCTTCCAGACCCGCGACGGCTATATCGACGACGGCCCGCTGGCCCTGCCCGACCATCCGACGCTCACCAACTACCGGCGGGTGCTGCGCTCCGACTTCCTCTCCTACCTCCTCAACACCGCGCTGGTCACGGCCGTGTGCGCGGCGATCGTGATCACGCTGTCGGTGACCGTCGGCTACACCGTCGTCCGCGCCCGGGGCCGCGCCTCCCGCCGGATCTTCCAGATCTTCCTGCTGGGTCTCGCGATCCCCTCCCAGGCGGTGGTGATCCCGGTCTATCTGGTCATCACCAAGCTCCAGCTGTACGACACCCTGCTCGCGGTGATCCTGCCGACGGCCGCGTTCTCCCTCCCGGTCAGCGTGCTGGTCCTGGTCGGCACGATGCGCGACATCGACGAGGAGCTGTACGAGTCGATGGCACTGGACGGGGCGAGCCCGACCCGGGTGCTGCTCCAGCTCGTGGTGCCGCTGTCGCGGTCCGCAATCTCCACGGTCGGGGTGATGTCGGCCCTGCACGCCTGGAACGGCTTCCTCTTCCCGCTGCTGCTCACCCAGTCCAAGGGCAACCGGCTGCTGACCCTGGGGCTGTACGACTACGTGGGCGAGTTCCGGGTGGACACCCCGGCGCTGCTCACCGCCGTGGTGCTCTCCATCGTCCCGATCTTCCTGGTCTATCTCTTCGCCCGCCGTCAGCTGATCAGTGGGCTGATGGGCGTGGGCGGCAAATAGGCCCCACCGGTGGCCCGCCCGGCCGTTCTCCCGCCCCCGCCGTCCTCCCCCCGACAAGGAGCTTCATGCCTCAGCCCTGGCAGGACACCTCCCTCTCCGCCGAGGACCGCGCGGCGGCCCTGCTCTCCTCGATGACGCTGGAGGAGAAGCTGGCCCAACTCGTCGGCGTATGGCCGGGATCCGAGGCCGAGGAGGGTGGGGACGTCGCCCCGCTCCAGCACGAGGTGTCCGAGGCCGTGGACCTCGACGGCCTCCTCCCATACGGCATCGGCCAACTGACCCGCCCCTTCGGCACCTCCCCCGTCGAACCGGCCGAGGCCGCCGCCGCGCTGGCCCGCCTCCAGGCCCGGATCGCCGCCGGGAACCGCTTCGGAATCCCGGCGCTGGCCCACGAGGAGTGTCTGACCGGCTTCTTCGCCTGGCGCGCCACCGTCTTCCCCACCCCGCTCGCCTGGGGCGCGTCCTTCGATCCCGCGCTGGTGGGGCGGGCGGCCGAGCTGATCGGCGGTTCGCTGCGGTCGGCCGGTATCCACCAGGGTCTGGCCCCGGTGCTGGACGTGGTGCGGGACGCGCGCTGGGGCCGTACCGAGGAGTCCATCGGCGAGGACCCGTACCTCGTCGCGACCATCGGCACCGCGTACGTCCGCGGGCTGGAGTCCGCCGGGATCGTCGCCACCCTCAAGCACTTCGCGGGCTACGCCGCCTCCCGGGGCGGCCGCAACCACGCACCGGTCTCCATCGGGCCACGGGAACTCGCCGATGTCATCCTGCCGCCCTTCGAGCTCGCGGTGCGGGACGGCGGCGCGCGGTCGGTCATGCACTCCTACAACGATCTCGACGGTGTGCCCTCGGCCGCAAATCCCTGGCTGCTGACCGAACTGCTCCGCGACACCTGGGGCTTCACCGGCACCGTCGTCGCCGACTACTTCGGGGTGTCCTTCCTGGAGCTGGCCCACCGGGTGGCCGCCACCCGGGGCGGCGCGGCCGGGCTCGCCCTGGCGGCCGGTGTGGACGTGGAGCTGCCCGCGGTGCGCTGCTTCGGCACCCCGCTGCGGGAGGCGGTACGGGCCGGGGAGGTGGACGGGGCGCTGGTGGACCGGGCGGCGCTGCGGGTGCTGCGGCAGAAGTGCGAGCTGGGGCTGCTGGACGCGGACTGGTCGCCGGTGCCGTCGGCGCTCGCGGGAGCGGCGGACTCCGTGGGGGCCGTGGGCTCCGTGGAGGCCGTGGGCTCCGTGGAGGCCGTGGGCTCCGCAGACCCCGTCGATCTCGACCCACCGGAGATGCGGGCCCTCGCGCGGGAGCTGGCCGAGGAGTCGGTGGTACTGCTCGCCGACGACGGCGATGTGCTGCCGCTCGCGCCGGACGCCCGGATCGCGGTGGTCGGCCCGCTCGCCGACGACCCGGCCGCCATGCTCGGCTGCTACACCTTCCCCCGCCACGTCGGGGTGGACCACCCCGAACTGCCCCTGGGCATCGAGGTGCCGACGCTCCTCGCCGCGCTGCGCGCCGAGCTGCCCGGTGCACGGATCACCCATGCCGAGGGGTGCGCCGCGCCCGGCCCGGCCACATCCACCGGGTCCGCCGGGTCCGCCGAGAGCCGACTGGCGCGGGCGGCGCGTACGGCGGCGGACGCGGATGTGTGCGTCGCGGTGCTGGGCGACCGCTCGGGCCTGTTCGGCCGGGGCACCTCGGGCGAGGGCTGTGACGCCGCCGACCTCGAACTCCCCGGTGAGCAGGGGGCGTTGCTCGACGCCCTGGTGGCCACCGGCACCCCCGTGGTGCTGGTGCTGTTCACCGGGCGGCCGTACGCCCTCGGCCGCTGGTCGCGCCTGCTGGCCGCCGCCGTGCAGACGTTCTTCCCCGGGGAGGAGGGCGGCCCGGCGGTCGCCGGGGTGCTCAGCGGGCGCGTCAACCCCTCGGGCCGGCTGCCGGTGAGCGTCCCGTACGGGCCCGGCGGCCAGCCCTGGACGTATGCCCAGCCGCCGCTCGGGCTGGGCGGCGACGCCAGCTCGAGCGACCCGACCCCGCTGTTCCCGTTCGGCCATGGGCTGTCCTACACCTCGTTCGCCTGGGAGCGCCCGGAGGCCGACGCGGCCGAGGTGCCGACCGACGGGGAGACCACGGTCCGGCTGACCGTGCGCAACACCGGTGACCGGGCCGGGACGGAGGTCGTCCAGCTCTACCTCCACGATCCGGTGGCCCGTACCGCCCGGCCGGTGTCCCGGCTGACCGGCTACGCACGGGTGCCGCTGCGGCCGGGCGAGTCCGCCGAGGTCCACTTCGCCTTCCACGCCGACCTCGCCTCGTATCCGCTGGGCGCCGATGGCAGACGGGTGGTGGATCCGGGCGCCCTGGAGCTGCGGCTGGCCTCCTCCAGCGCCGAGTCCGACGTGCGGCACACCGTGCCGCTGACGCTGACCGGGCCGGAGCGCACGGTGGACCACCGGCGGCGGATGGTGTGCGAGGTGCGGGTGAAGTAGGCGCCCCGGGGATGCGCTGGGGGGCGGTTCAAACCGGCCCCTCGCCCTTCTCCACCAGCGACCAGGCGTGGGCGAACAGTTCGGGCAGGGTGCGGGTGGGCAGCGGGAGCGGATTCTCCAGCCGACGGTTGTAGGAACGGCGCAGCCCGATCAGCTCCGCCTTCCACGCCTCCATGGGCTGGTACGGCTTCTTGGCGTGGATCCACTCGCCGGGCAGGAAGAGCTGACGGCCCGCCCGGGGGCGCTTGTCCTCGATGACGAGGCCGCGCTCGACCAACGTGGCGGCGGCCTTCTGGTGCCGGGCGGTCCGCCACCCGTTCCAGGTGCGGACGTTGCGGTCGGTCGGCGCGGGCAGGGCCAGCAGCTGGAGGTGGAGCGCCGCCGCGTCCTCATCGAGGCCGAGCGCGTCGGCGACCCGGGCCACCAGGTCGGGCGCGGAGGCCGCCGGGTTGGACTCGTACGCCCCGGCCGGCAGCGACCCGCTCTCGACCCGCTCGACGATGCGCGCGCAGACCGGGCCGCGCACCCACTCGACCAAGGGCAGATCCTCCCGGCCGGAGCCGGAGCCGGAGGCGAGGGCCGCGAGGGCCCGGGAGCGCTCGTCGTCGCCGTAGAACGCGGGGCGGAAGTGCACCCTGGGCGGGGAGCGGTGGCCCCTGCGGTCCACCGCGCCGTCGGTGATGACGGTGAGCCCGTCGTCGATGCTCGCCACGTCCAGCCGCTCGGGGCCCGCATACGGCCGGAACCCGAACCGCTCCTGGAGCTCGGCGACCGTACGCTCCGGACCGGCGGGGCGCCCGGCGCCCAGGAGCAGCCCCGGGTGGTCCAGCCGCTCGAGGAGCAGCCGTACCAGTCCCGGCAGCCCCTCGCGGACCGGGTCACCGGCGGGGAGCTCGCCGTAGACCAGGGCCAGGTGCGGCACGAGGGAGTGCAGACGGTCCTCGAACCGCATGATGTCCCACCGGGCGTCGGTGACCAGCGGGCCGTGCTCGCTGTTCATGATCCAGGTGTCGAGGGGCGCGCTGAGCCCGGGTTCGGCGGCGGGGTTGGTGAACGCCGCGCAGAACTCGGCCGCCGAGAGGCGCGGCAACCGCAGCTCCACGACCGCCTTGAGGGTGCGCTCGGGCACCACGGCCCGCTGGCCGCGCCGCGCCTGCCACGCGTCGGCGAGCCGCTCCGCCACCCCGCGCATCCCGTCCGGCTCCCACAGCCCGGCCGGGTCCTCGGGCAGCACGTCCGCGAGCAGGTCCAGCCGCTCCGGCGCGGTCAGCCGGGCCAGTTCGGACGCGCCGTCCTCGGCCTCGGCCGCCTTCAGCCGCAGCGTCGCCCGCTCGTCGGCGTCCAGGAACGGGACGTACATCCGCTCAAGGAGCCCGGCGAGCGCGAGGGACGCGGCGGGGCGCCCCATGCCGGTGCGCTCCCGCAGCAGGGCGACGGCCTCCTGGTCCCACGGGGCCGGGCCCCGCTCGCGGACCAGCGCCACCAGCCGCCGCAGCTGTTCGGGGCTCCCCCAGCCGCGCGGCACCTCCCCCACCTCTTCGATCTCCCCCAGGCTGGGCGGCTCCGCGTCCCCCGTCCGCAGCTCGACGAACCGGCGCCGCCCCTCACGGCTCCACCCGACGCTGACGGCCGCCCCGCGCCCGTCGCGCACCGCCGACCGCTCGGTGACCACGATCCCGGTGCGCAGCCGGGCGACCGGATCGGCGAACGGGCTCTCCGCCCACATCTCCAGCAGCGCCAGCTGCCGCTCGCGCCGCTCGGGGCGGGTGGACGCGACGGCGGCCCGGAGCGCGACGGCCCCGATCCGCCCGATGAACCGCACCCAGGACCCTTCCCCGGCGATCCCGGGTCCGTCCTCGCCCCCGGGTCCGTCCTCGCCCCCGGGGCGGGGCGGATCCCACGCCCCGGTCAGGAACCGGCCCGTACGGTCCATGCAGGCCAGCGTCCCGGTCCGCCACATCCCCATGCCCTCGATGAGCCCGCCGAGCGCGGGCACCACGCGCTGGTCGTCCACCGCCGCCCAGGCACCGTCCGTCATCGGCCCTCCCCCGTCTCCCCCGTCGCACACGCCATGGAGGGATCATCGCTCACGGGTCCGACAGCGGCCCCCGCCACACCACCTCCGGCGGGCCCGTGCACCCGGCGGTCAGCTGGCCAACAGGCCGTCCACCAGGGCGCGGAGCCCGTCCCGGTAGGTGTCCTCGGCGGTCAGCTCGGCCCAGCGGCCCGACAGCCGCGCCAGGCGCGGGAGCTCGCCGGGGTCGAGATCCGCGAAGACCCGTTCCCGGTAGGTCGGCTGGTCGTCCGTCGCGCGCCGCCGGGCCGCTGTCGCCCGGACCAGGATCTCCCCGGCGGTGTAGTACCAGATCGCGCGGTAGCCGTGCACGGCCCGCTCGGGCGTCAGCCCGCACTCGACCAGGTTGTCCACGATCTGTTCGACGAACCACAGGGCGGTGGTGGACATCAGGTCATCGGCGGTCAGCACCTCCACGATCCAGGGACAGGCCGCCAGCACATCGTGGATCGCGGCAGCGGCGACGACGACCCGTTCGCGCGGCTGGTCGGGCAGCGCGGGCCGGTGCAGCGTCCGCTCGGCGTAGTCGTTCAGCAGCAGGAGGAGCAGTTCCTCCTTGCCGCGGACGTGGTGGTAGAGCGCCATCGGCGTACTGCCGACCTCCTGGGCGAGCCGCCGCATGGTCAGCCGGTCCGCGCCCTCCTCGGTCACGATCCGGCGGGCCGTCCCGATGATGTCTTCCCGGGAGATACGGGCAGGTCGGCCGGGTGTCTTGCGCGGCGCTGAGGAGTGCGACATGGCCTCATCATCCACCAGGTCTCGACATCGGCAAGGAGCTTCCGCTATTTTTCTTACATGTATAGAAACCAAATCGTGGACCCAGTGGCGGGCCCACACCCCCCACGGCCCCGCCCCGGTGTGGTGCTGGCCGCCGCGGCCGTCACGCAATTCGTCGTCGCGCTGGACATGGCGGTGGTGAACGTCGCGCTCTCGGCGATCCGGGCCGATCTGGGCTTCGCACCGCTCGACCTGTCGTGGGTCGTGCATGTCTACGCGCTCACCTTCGGCGGCTTCCTGCTGCTGGGCGGCCGGACCTGCGACCTCTACGGCCGGCGCCGGCTGCTCCTGCTGGGCCTGGGCGTCTTCGGGCTGTGCTCGCTGGCGGGCGGACTGGCCCAGGCTCCCTGGCAGTTGATCGCCGCCCGCGCCGGACAGGGCCTGGGCGCCGCCGCGGCCGCCCCGGCCGCGCTGGCGCTGCTGACCACCACCTTCACCGAGGGCCCACGCCGGGTCCGGGCGCTCGGCGTGTGGAGCGCCACGAACGCCGCGGGCGGCGCGTTGGGGGTGCTGGCGGGCGGTCTGCTCACCGAGTACGCGGGCTGGCGCTGGGTGATGCTGATCAACCTGCCCATCGTGGCGGCGGCGCTCGCGCTGATCGCCGCCGTACCCGCCGAGGGACGGCCCGCCCGGCGAGAGAAGCCGGACGTGCTCGGCGCGGTCCTTGCCACCGGCGGAATCGGACTCCTGGTGCTCGGCGTCGTCCGCACCGACACCCACGGCTGGGGCTCCCCCGCCACCCTGGGCACGCTCTTCGCCGCGGCCGTGTCCCTGACCGCCTTCGCCTTCGTCGAATCGCGGGCGCCCGCGCCCCTGTTGCGGCTGGCCCTGCTGCGCAGCCGCTGGGTCGCGGGCGCGAACGTGCTGGTGTTCCTGGCGGCGGCCGGGCAGTTCACCGCGTTCTACTTCGTCTCCCTGTATATGCAGCAGGTCCTCGGCATGAGCGCCGCCGCGACGGGCACCGGATTCCTGCCCTTCTCCGTGGGCCTGGTGGCGGGCACGGCCGTCGCGACCCGTATCACCGCGGCCCGCTCCCCCCGCGCGTCCCTGGTGCCCGGCGCCCTGCTGGCCGCGGCGGGGCTGGCCTGGTTCGCCCTCATCAGCCCCGACGGAGGCTTCCTTACGGATGTCCTCGGCCCGTCGCTCCTCACCAGCGTCGGCGCCGGACTGGTGCTGGCCCCGGTCGCCGCCGCCGCGACCACCGGAGTCGCACCCCACGAGGCCGGGATGGCCTCCGGCGTCCTCAACAGCTCACGCCAACTCGGCGGCTGCATCGGCCTGGCGGCCCTGGCCACCGTCGCGGCCCACCGCACCGGCACGGCCACCGACCCCGCCGCGCTGGGCGACGGCTACGCCCTGGGGCTGGCCGTCACCGCCGCCCTCTTCGTCCTCGCGGCGGCCGTGGCGATCGTCGCCCTCCCCCGCCACCGGGCCACCCAGCCCGAGCCGCGCCCCACCACCTCCACGGACCCCCAACTGGAAGGAACCGCGTCATGACCACCCACCCCATCGACCTGTTCTCCTCGGCGCTGCACATCCACCTGGACGGTGAAGTCCGCGCCGCGGAACGGCAGATGACGTCAAGCGACTCCGGCGCCTGGCAGGTCGCGACGTTCCACGTCGAGACCGACGCGGACGTCCACGCCGACCACTGGGAGCAGCACCCCGAGGCCGAGGAGGCGGTCTGCTGCCTGACCGGCGGCGTGCGCCTGTACTTCCGCCCCACCGACCCCGACGACGCCGAAGAGATGGTGCGGCTCCCGGCGGGGCACGCCGTGATCGTCCCCCGCGGCCGCTGGCACCGCCTGCGGCTGGACGCCCCGAGCGACCTGATGACGATCACCCTCCGCCAGGGCACTCGCCTAGAGAAGCGCACCCCCTGAAGCCCGCGCCCCACGGAGCCGATTCCCCGGCAGGCGCGGCACCCCTCTGGCCGTGGGCCCTATGGGGGTGTCCGGCGGGCCACGCGGCGAAGCCTCAGATCGTTCTTTGGCCGGTGCCGATGCCGAACGGCAGGAGTGGGGTGCCTTCTGGAAATCGCTTGATGTATGAGTTGCGCCAGATCAAGTACTTTCCGGAGGGGTACCGGGAGGGACGGAGTCGAGTGCGGCGTTGGACCACCGAAACACCTCCCGGCGTGGCCCTGCATCGCACTTACCGGGCTCTTCCCCCACCACGCCCGCCTGCCCCGCTGCTCCATTGCGCCGGAGGCGCGGGACGGCGCCGCGCCCGACCGGGCCGGGCAGCCCCTCAGCGGCGCCGCGTACCGCTGGGCGGCGCTGCCCACGCCCAGCGGCAAGGGCGTCTGGTCCGAGTGCGGGCCCGCGCACCTCGCACCTTCGGCACCCGGCCCTTAGGCTGTCGCCGCACACAGGGGCTACCGGCGCGTAGCGCACACCGCGACGGACCGCGAAGGAGCGCGTGATGAAGGGCTGGACCGCGAGCGACATCCCCGATCAGACCGGCCGCACCGCCGTCGTGACCGGTGCCAACAGCGGGCTCGGCCTCGTCACCGCACGGGAGTTGGCCCGGCGCGGCGCGCATGTGGTGCTCGGGTGCCGTAGCGAGAAGCGGGGGGCCGAGGCCGCGGAGCGGATCCGGGCGCGGGCGCCGGGCGCGCGGGTGGAGGTCGCGCGGCTGGACCTCGCGGACCTGGCGTCCGTACGGGCCTTCGCGGCCGGGCACAAGGGCGACCGGCTCGATCTGCTGATCAACAACGCGGGGGTGATGGCCCTCCCGCACCGCAGGACCGCCGATGGCTTCGAGACGCAGTTCGGCGTCAACCACCTGGGGCACTTCGCGCTGACCGGGCTGCTGCTGCCGAAGCTGCTTGCGGCGGGCCCGGGGGCGCGGGTGGTCACCGTCTCCAGCTTTATGCACATCCTGGGGACGGTGGACCCGCGCGATCCGAACATGGAGCGGGGGTACCGGCGTTGGGTCGCCTACGCCCGCTCCAAGTCCGCCAATCTCCTCTTCACCCATGAGCTCGCCCAACGGCTGGGCGCGGCGGACGCCCGCCTGGTGGCCGCCGCCGCGCACCCCGGCTACGCGGCGACCAACCTCATGTCCGCCGCGCCGAAGATGGAGGGGCACCGGGCGAAGGAGCGGTTCATGGAGATCGGCAACCGCTACTTCGCGCAGAGCCCGGAGCGGGGCGCGCTCCCCGTGCTGTACGCGGCGACCGGGCCTGATGTGCGTCAGGACGACTTCTTCGGCCCGCCGCTCCAGGGGCTGTGGCGCAGCTCCCCCGTCCGCTCGGCCCGCGCCACGTGGACGCGCGACGACGCGGCGGGGCGGGGGCTGTGGGCAGCGTCCGAGCGGCTGACGGGGGTGCGGTACGTGGCGCTCGCGGGCTGAGTCGCCTCGACCGCATCGACCGCTTCCGTCGCTTCCGCCGCCGCCCCGGATGAGCCGTTCCGTCTCAGCGCACGGTGATGACCAGCTTGCCCGTGGTGCGGCCGGTCTCCCCCTGGACGTGGGCCCGGGCGCCCTCGGCGAGGGGGAAGGTACCGGAGACATGGGCGCGGAGCCTGCCCCGCTCGACGAGTCCGGCGATGGCGCGCATCCCGGCCTGGTCGTGCTCGACGAGCAGGGTGACGGCGCGGACCCGCGCCTTCTCCGCCGCGGCCCGGGTGTCCTCGGCGCCCGGCAGCAGGGAGACGAGGACACCGCCGGGGCGCAGCACCCCCACGGAACGGGTGGCGGTCTCCCCGCCGAGGGTGTCGAGGACGACGTCGTAGCGCTCCTCGGTGTCGGTGAAGTCCTCGGAGCGGTGGTCGACGCAGACATCCGCGCCGAGCTCGCGCAGGAAGTCATGCTTGGGGGCGCTCGCCGTCCCGGTGACATGCGCGCCGCGCTCCTTGGCGAGCTGTACGGCGAGATGGCCGACGCCGCCCGCAGCGGCGTGGATCAGCGCCCGTTGCCCGGCCCGGAGGCCCGCGGTCTCCACGAGGGCCTGCCAGGCGGTGAGCGCGGCCAGTGGCAGAGCGGCCGCCTGGACGTGGTCGATTCCGGCGGGCTTGGCGGCGAAGGCGCGGGTGGGGCCGGTCACGTACTCGGCGTGGGAACCGGCCCCGTACGGGTAGGGCAGCATGCCGAACACCTCGTCACCGGGCTGGAAGAGGGTGACGCCGAAGCCGGTCTCCACCACGGTGCCGGAGACGTCCCAGCCGAGGGTCAGCGGCGGGGGCGGCAGGAAGATGCTCAGGGCGCGGTGCTTGAAGTCCGTGGGGTTGAGTCCGGCCGCGTGCACGGCGACGAGGATCTCCCCGGGGCCGGGCGCGGGCCGCGGAAGCTCGGTCAGCCGCAGCACCTCGGGGCCGCCGAGGGCCGTCTGGTGCAGGGCGAGCATCACGGGGGCGCCGCCCGGGGTGGCCGCCGTCGCCGAGGAGTCGAGGTCTTCAGGGGTGTCCGTCGAAGTCATGCCTCGATCCTGGCCGTACGGTCCGTCCTGGACGATGGCCAGAAGGTCAGCCTCCGATACATTCCTGCCATGGCCATCGCCCCCGCCGCCCGCCGCGTTCCCCGAGCCCAAACCACTCCGCGCCCCCGCCCCGCGCCCGCCGCGTCCGCCACGTCTACCGCGTCCACCCCGTCTGCGGCTCCATCCCGGGCCCGTGACGTCGCCGAGCGCGCCGCCCGGCTGGACCGGCTGATGCACCCGGACCCGCGGCCCGGCGCGCACAAGGTCGTCGTCCTCGCCCTCGACGGCGTCTACCCCTTCGAACTCGGCATCCCGCACCGGGTCCTGGGGTCCGCCGACGGCCGCTACGAGGTGCTGTCCGCGAGCGCGGACGGGCGGCCCGTGCGGACCGACTCCGACCTGACCGTCACCCCCGCGCACGGCCCCGAGGTGCTGGCCGAGGCGGACACCCTGGTCATCCCGCCGTACGCGATCTCCCGGGCCTCGGCCGCCGCCCCGGACCCGCAGGCCCTCGCCGCCCTGGCCCGCGTCCGCCCCGGCGCCCGTCTGGTGTCCATCTGCACCGGCGCCTTCCTGCTCGCCGCCGCCGGGCTCCTGGACGGGCGCCGGGCCACCACCCACTGGGCGCTCAGCGACCACTTCCGGGAGCTGTTCCCCCGGGTCGAGCTCGACGCCGGGGTGCTCTTCGTCGACCACGGTGACGTACTGACTTCGGCCGGGGCCGCGAGCGGTGTCGACGTCTGTCTGCACCTGGTGCGCCAGGACCACGGCAGCGAGGTGGCCAACCAGGTCGCCCGCTGCTGTGTCGTACCGCCGTACCGGGACGGCGGACAGGCGCAGTACATCGAACGTCCGCTGCCGCCGACGGGCGGAACCAGCACCGGGCCGACCCGCGACTGGGCGCTCCAACGGCTGGAACTCCCGCTGACGCTGGACGAGTTGGCCGCGCACGCGGCGATGAGCACCCGCACCTTCGCCCGGCGCTTCCGGGAGGAGACCGGGCTGAGCCCCGGCCGCTGGCTGACCCAGCAGCGGCTGCGGCGGGCGCGGCACCTGCTGGAGTCCAGCGACCTGCCGGTGGAACGGGTCGCCCACGAGGTCGGCTTCGCCACCGCCACCTCCCTGCGGCGGCATCTGGCGGCGGAGGCGGGGGTCGCCCCGTCGGCGTACCGGCGCACCTTCCGCGCCCCCTTCCGCACCCCCGGTACCTCGTGACCGCCGCGCCGCCGGGGCATCGGGTACTGTGGCCCCACCCGTACGCACCGAGGAGGTGAGACCCATCAAGGCCAGTTCAGGCTGGGTGCTCGCCGTGACGTACGACGCGGCATAGCCGACCGGCGGGAGCGCCCCGGGCATCCCGAAGGGTTTTCCGCTCTCCATGTCGTCTTCGTCGCCACCTGTCACCTTTTCCGCCGTCGTCGCCAGGCTCCGCGCCGCCGGGTGCGTATTCGCCGAGGACGAGGCGCGGCTGATCCTTTCCGCAGGCCACGGTGGCGCCGAGGCGGCCGAAGCGGCCGAGATCGACGCCATGGTGGACCGGCGCGCCGCCGGGCTGCCGCTGGAGCATGTGCTGGGCTGGGCGGAGTTCCGGGGGCTTCGCATATCCATCGACGCCGGGGTCTTCGTACCGCGCCGGCGCACCGAATTCCTCATCGAGCGGGCCGTGCCGCTGACCCGCCCCGGGGCCGCCGTGGTCGATCTGTGCTGCGGCTCGGGCGCGCTGGGCGCCGCGCTGGCCTCGGCGGCCCCGGGCGAGGTGGAGCTGTACGCGACCGATATCGACCCGGTCGCGGTGCGCTGCGCGCGGCGCAACGTCGGGGCGGCGGGCGGCACGGTGTACGAGGGCGACCTCTACGAACCGCTGCCCGCAGCGCTGCGCGGCCGCGTGGACGTCCTGCTGGCCAACGTCCCGTACGTGCCCACCGAGGAGGTCGGCCTGCTGCCGCCGGAGGCCCGGGTCCACGAGGCGCGCGTGGCGCTGGACGGCGGGGCGGACGGGCTGGACGTCCTGCGCCGGGTGACCGCCGGGGCGGGCGACTGGCTGACCCCGGGCGGCTCGCTGCTCTTCGAGACGAGCGGGCGGCAGGCGCGGACGGCGATGGCCATCGTGGCGGAGAGCGGGTTGGAGCCAGGGCTGGCCGAATGCGACGAGCTGGACGCCACGGTCATCATCGGCACCAGCCCCTCGCCCACTTAGCCGCCTACGGCGGTCTGCCCCCGCCCCGCCCCTCCCCGAAACTGGGGCCCCAGCCCCCGACGACGCCCCGGAAGCGCGCGGACGCCCGCCGCGCTGCGCTTCCCCGCCCCGCCCCTTCCCGATACCAGGGGCTCCGCCCCCGGACCCCGCATCTGGCGCGAAGCGCCACCACGCGGCGGAGCCGCATACCGACGCTGCGGGAAGGCCCAGTGCCCCGGCCCGCGTGAGGGGACGGATGCCTCCGTCCAGGGTCAGGAGCGGAGCCCCAGGCTCGACGTCTCGGCCAGCGCCCCCGGGCCGGGGTCGCGGCAGCGCCCCCGGCCCGGGGTCTGGGGCGGAGCCCCAGATGTGGGAAGGGGCGGGGAGGGGAGTGGCCCGCCGCAGGCGTCGCAATCCGTTGGACCTTCAGGGGCCGCCCAGGCGGGGTTCGCGCCCCCGGGTCCGGCAGCGGTGCGGCCGGAGCGGCGCCCCCTTGCTCGCCCCGCGCGCCTAGTCGCCCGCGGGGCCTACGCGCGCAGTTCCTCCGCCGCGTCCGTGACGCGGGCGATCAGGCGGAGTAGGGTCTTCCGCTCCTCCTCGTCCAGTGGGGCCAGGAAGACCCGGTTCATCCGGGACGTCCGGGTGACCAGCTTGCGGTGGACGCGGGCGCCCTCCTCCGTCAGGCGCAGGACGTTGCGGCGGCCGTCGTTCGGGTCGCGTACGCGTTCCAGCAGGCCGCGGCGGGCCAGCCGGGCGACCAGGTCGGCGATGGTGGAGCGGTCCAGGTGGACATGTTCGCTCAGCGTCCGCTGGTCGATGTCCGGCTTCTCGATCAGCGCGTTGACCACCGCGAACTGCGGCGACGTGGTCTCCTCGGAGACCATCGCGCCCCACAGCAGGGCGTGCGCCTGCTGGAAGCGGCGGGCCAGATGCCCGGGGTGCGTGTTCAGATCGACCGCGCCGCCCATGCCCTGCCTCCCGGCTGCTTCCCTGCTGCTCGGTTGCCCAGCTGCCTGCTCAGCTACTCAACCGCTGCATCTCTTATTACTCCGTGCACTGAGCGATTCTGCCCTGTGGAAGACCCCATGTCGAGAGGCCGACATAAGACCTAGACTCCCTTGACGGGCGCGCCAGCCAATGGCACCGTGCGAAACCGGCACCATATTAGTCAGCATACTGAGCATCCCGACCCCGCGGAGTGACGATGGCCGACATCCGAAGCCTGCAGGACGCCGTGGCGGACCTCGTCCACGACGGGGACACCGTCGCGATGGAGGGATTCACCCACCTGATCCCGTACGCCGCCGCGCACGAGGTCATCCGCCAGGGCATCACCGACCTCACCCTCGTCCGGATGACCCCGGACGTCATCTACGACCAGCTCATCGGCGCCGGACTCGTCCGCAAGCTGGTGTTCTCCTGGGGTGGCAACCCCGGCGTGGGCTCGCTGCACCGCTTCCGTGACGCCGTCGAGAACGGCTGGCCCCGGCCGCTGGAGCTGGACGAGCACAGCCACGCGGGCATGGCGAACCGCTATGTGGCGGGCGCGTCCAAGCTGCCGTTCGCCGTGTTGCGCGGCTATCGCGGCAGCGACATCCCGACCCGTACGGACACCGTCTCCACCGTCGTCTGCCCCTTCACCGGCGAGGAGCTGGCCGCCGTCGCGGCGCTCAACCCGGACGTCACCGTCATCCACGCCCAACAGGCCGACCGGGCGGGCAATGTGCAGATGTGGGGGCTGACCGGGGTGCAGAAGGAGGCGGCGCTCGCGGCGGACCGGGTGCTGGTGACCGTGGAGGAGGTCGTCGAGGAGCTGCGGCCGCGCCCCGGCGGGATCGTCCTGCCGACGTGGGTGGTCGACGCGGTGTCCGTCGTCCCCAGTGGCGCCCACCCCTCCTACGCCACCGGGTACTCGACCCGTGACAACGACTTCTACCAGGCATGGGACCCGATCGCCCGCGACCGCGAGGCGTTCCTGACGTGGATCGAGGAGCACGTGCGCGACAGCGAGGGAGCACTCACCCGATGACCGCGACCCCCGCAGGGACGACGGGATCCACGGCAGGGACAAGGGACTTCACATCCGACGAGCTGATGGAGGTCAACGCCGCCCGCGCGCTCGCCGACGCCACCACCTGCTTCGTCGGCATCGGCCTCCCCAGCACCGCCGCCAACCTGGCCCGCGCCACCGTCAACCCCGGCCTCGTGCTCATCTACGAGTCCGGCACCATCGGCTCCAAGCCCACCCGGCTCCCGCTGTCCATCGGCGACGGCGAACTCGCCGAGACGGCCGACGCGGTGGTCCCGGTGCCGGAGGTGTTCAACTACTGGCTCCAGGGCGGCCGGATCGACGTCGGCTTCCTCGGCGCCGCCCAGGTCGACCGCTACGCCAACATCAACACCACCGTCGTGGACCGCGGCCCGGACCGGCCCGAGGGCCGCCTCCCCGGCGCGGGCGGCGCCCCCGAGATCGCCTCCAACTGCGGCAAGGTGCTCATGGTGCTGCGCCACTCCACCCGCAACTTCGTGGAGCGGCTGGACTTCGTGACGACCCTGGGCCACGGCGGCGGCCCCGGCGACCGTAAGAAGCTCGGCATGCCGGGCGCGGGCCCCACCGCCGTCATCACCGACCTGGGCGTGCTGCGCCCCGACCCGGCCACCGCGGAACTGGTGCTCACCGAAGTGCACCCGGACGTCACCGTGGAGCGGGTACGGGCCGCCACCGGCTGGGAGCTGACCGTCGCCGACACCGTGGGCACCACCGAGCCGCCCACCCCCCGCGAGCTGGCGGCGCTGCGCGCCCTCAAAGCCGCCGGGAAGCCCGGGACGTCCGGGAAGCCCGAGACATCCGGGAAGCCCGGGAAGGAGACCCGATGACCACCCCGCGTACCCCGCGTACCTCAAGTGACATCTGTCGTGACGTCTATATCGTCGATGCCGTCCGCACCCCCATCGGCCGTTACGGCGGTGCCCTGGCCGGAGTGCGCCCCGACGACCTGGCCGCCCATGTGGTGCGCGGCCTGCTCGCCCGCACCCCCGCCCTGGACCCGGCGCGCATCGACGACGTCTACTTCGGCAACGCCAACGGCGCGGGCGAGGAGAACCGCGATGTCGCCCGCATGGCCGTGCTGCTGGCCGGGCTGCCCGTCACCGTGCCCGGCGCGACCGTCAACCGGCTCTGCGCCTCGGGCCTGGAGGCCGTGCTGCAGGCCGCCCGCGCGATCGCGGTCGGCGACGCGCACATCGCCCTCGCGGGCGGTGTGGAGTCGATGAGCCGCGCCCCCTGGGTGCTGCCCAAGCCCGAGCGCGCCTTCCCCGCCGGGCATCAGCAGCTGTACTCCACGACCCTCGGCTGGCGGATGACCAACCCGGACATGCCGCCCGAGTGGACCGTCGCCCTCGGCGAGGGCGCCGAGCTGATCGCCGACAAGCACGGCATCACCCGCGAGGCACAGGACGCGTTCGCGCTCGCCAGCCATGAGCGGGCTGCGCGGGCGTGGAAGGACGGGGCGTACGACGCCGAGGTGCTGCCGTACCCGGACACCGAGCTGGTCCGGGACGAGTCGATCCGCGAGACCACGTCGACCGAGGCCCTGGCCAAGCTCAAGCCCGCCTTCCGCAAGCCCGGCGGCACCGTCACCGCGGGCAACGCCTCGCCTCTCAACGACGGCGCCGCCGCGCTGCTGCTCGTCGACGAGGAGGGGCTGAAGGCCACCGGACGCGAGCCCCTGGCCCGGATCGGCGCCTCGGCCGTGACCGGTATCGACCCGCGGTACTTCGGGCTCGGCCCGGTCGAGGCCGTACGCCGCGCCCTCGCCAAGGCGGGCCGCTCGTTCGCCGATCTGGCCACCCTCGAACTCAACGAGGCGTTCGCCGCACAGGTGCTGGGCTGCCTCGCCGAGTGGTCGGCCGAGAACCCCGGCTTCGACCCCGGCATCGTCAACCCGCGCGGCGGCGCCATCGCCATCGGCCATCCGCTCGGCGCCTCCGGCGCCCGGCTCGCCGGGGCCGTCGCCCACCAGCTCGCGGCCCGCGGCTCGGGAACGGGCCTGGCCACCTTGTGCATCGGCGTCGGCCAGGGCCTCGCCCTCGTCCTGGAGAGGTGATCAGACATGGCTCTCACCCAGTCCGACATCGACGGCGAACTCGCGCGCGTACGGGAGTCGTACGACAAGGCGCGCGCCGAGGGCGCGCCCGCCGCCGACCACCCGCCGCGCGACTTCCCCCCGTACCGCAGCAGTGTGCTGCGCCACCCCAAGCAGCCGCTGGTCGCGGTGCACGGCGACCCGGAGACCGTGGAGCTGCACACCCCGGTCTTCGGCCACACCGACATCACCGCGATCGACAACGACCTCACAGTGCAGCACCAGGGCGAGCCGCTGGGCGAGCGGATCACCGTCTCCGGACGGCTCCTGGACAGCCGGGGCCGCCCGGTCCATGGGCAGCTCATCGAGCTGTGGCAGGCCAACGCCTCGGGCCGCTACGCCCATCTGCGCGATCAGCACCCCGCACCGCTCGACCCCAACTTCACCGGTGTGGGGCGGACGTTGACCGGTGACGACGGTTCGTACCACTTCACCACCATCAAGCCGGGGGCGTATCCGTGGCGCAACCACGAGAACGCCTGGCGCCCCGCGCATCTCCACTTCTCCGTCTTCGGCGCGGCGTTCACCCAGCGGCTGGTCACCCAGATGTACTTCCCCGGCGATCCGCTCTTCGCCTACGACCCGATCCTGCAGTCGGTGACGGAACCGGCGGCGCGGGAGCGGCTGGTCGCGACGTACGACCACGCGCTGTCGCGGCCGGAGTGGTCGCTGGGCTACCGCTGGGACATCGTGCTGGACGGGCCGTCCGCCACCTGGATCGAGGAGGGCCGCTGATGAGCAAGAGGCTCACACCCGAGCAGGGGCCCGCCCCCGCGCAAGCGCTCGCACCCGCCGAGGGGCTGGCGCCCACCCCCTCCCACACCGTGGGCCCCTTCTACGGCTACGCCCTGCCCTTCCCCGGCGGCGGCGAGATGGCCCCGGCGGGCCACCCCGGCGCCATCACGCTCCATGGATACGTACGCGACGGCGAGGGCGCCCCCGTCCCGGACGCGCTGATCGAGCTGTGGCAGGCGGGCCCGGACGGCTCACTGGCCGGGGCGGGCGGGTCGATGCGGCGCGACCCGGTGACCGGCGGCTTCCTCGGACGCAATGGCGTGGACTTCACCGGTTTCGGCCGCGTCGCCACCGATGCGGACGGCCACTGGACGGCCCGTACGCTGCCGCCGGGCGGCCCGGCCGCGCCCGCCGCCCCGTACATCAGCGTGTGCGTCCACGCCCGGGGGCTGCTGCACCACCTCTTCACCCGGGTGTACTTCCCCGAGAACGCCGAGGCCAACGCCGCCGACCCGCTGCTCGCCTCGCTGGATCCGGCGCGCCGCGAGACGCTGGTGGCGACGGCGGCGTCCCCGCCGGGCACCTATCGCTTCGACATCCGCCTGCAGGGCGAAGGGGAGACGGTTTTCCTTGAGTTCCGCTAGTCCTGGTACTCCCGACAGCGAGGACGTGGGGCTGCTGGCACCGGTGCGGACCGGGTCGGCGGTGGAGGCCGCCACGGGCGACCCGGCGTTCCTGCAGGCCATGCTGGACGCGGAGGCCGCGCTGGCACGGGTGGTGGCACCGGCCGGGGCGGCGCAGGCGGTGGCGGCCGCGGCCCGCGCCGAGCTGTACGACGTACGTGATCTGGCGCTGCGCGCCCGCTCCGGGGGCAACCCGGTCATCCCGCTGGTCGCCGATCTCACGGCGGCGGTGGCCCGTACGGACGCCGAGGCCGGGTCGTACGTCCACCGAGGCGCGACCAGCCAGGACATCGTGGACACGGCCACGATGCTGGTGGCCGCGCGGGCGCTGCCGCTGATCGTGGCCGATCTGGAGCGTACGGCGGCGGAGCTGGCGCGGCTCGCCGCCGCGCACCGCGACACCCCGATGCCCGGTCGCACCCTCACCCAGCACGCCGTGCCCACCACGTTCGGGCTGAAAGCGGCGGGCTGGCGGGCGCTCGTCCTGGACGCCCGCGACCGGCTCGCTGCGCTCCGGCCGCCCGCCCAACTGGGCGGTGCGGCGGGCACGTTGGCCGCCTTCGACGGCGGGGTTCGGCTGCTGGGCCGGTTCGCCGAGGAGACCGGTCTCGCCGAGCCCGACGTGCCCTGGCACACCCTGCGCACCCCCATCGCCGACCTGGGCACCGCGCTCGCCTCCGCCGTGGGGGCGCTGGGGAAGGTGGCGGCGGATGTGCTGGTGCTCTCGCGGACGGAGATCGGGGAAGTGGCGGAGGGGGCGGGGGGCGGCTCGTCCGCGATGCCTCACAAGTCGAACCCCGTGCGCGCCACGGTGATGGCCGCCGCGGCCCGTCAGGCCCCGGGGCATGCCGCCACCCTGCTCGGCTCGCTCGCCGCGGAGGACGAACGGCCCGGTGGGGCGTGGCACGCGGAGTGGCAGCCGCTGCGGGAGCTGTTGCGGCTCGCGGGGGGCTCCGCCCGGGATGCCGTGGAACTCGCCTCCGGGCTGCGGGTCTTTCCTGACCGGATGGCGGCGAACCTGGGGCTGACGGAGGGGCTGATCGTCAGCGAGCGCCTGATCGCGGCGCTTGAGCCGGGGGTGGGCCGGGCCCGTGCGAAGGGGCTGCTGGCGGAGGCGGCTCGGGAGGGGAGGGGGCTGGCCGAGGCGCTGTCGGGCGTCCTGCCGCCTGATCGCGCGCGCGAGCTGCTGGACCCTGCCACGTATGTGGGCGCGGCCTCGGCCCTGGTGGAACGTGCGCTGTCCCGCCGTGGGTAACCGCCTCCGGCGGCCCAGTCCCCACCCCGCCCCTTCCCGAACCGGGGGACACCCCCAGCCCCCCACCTGTGGGGGCTCCGCCCCCACACCCCCGCCGGGGTTCCGCCCCGAACCCCGCTCCTCAATCGCCGGAGGGGCTGGATTTGGCCCGCGCTGTGGGCCATCGTTCTGCCCGGTGTCCGGGGGCGGAGCCCATGGTCCGGGAAGGGGCGGGGTGGGGGAAGGCCACCGGCCCCAGGGACAGCGCAGCCACCCTGCCGCACCACACCAAACACCCCCGGAGCAGCCAGCCCATGACCGACACCCCTCCGCACCACGCCCTCAGCGGACCCCCCACCGCCCCGCCCCTCGTCCTCGGTTCCTCCCTCGGGACCTCCCTCGCCGTCTGGGAGCCGCAGCTCGCCGCGCTCGCCCGGGGCCATCGCGTACTGCGCTGGGATCTGCCCGGCCACGGCGGATCCCCCGCCTCGGCGTTGCCCTCGGACGGCTCGGCCACCATCGACGATCTCGCCGCCCTCGTGCTGCGGCTCGCCGACGATCAGGGGTGGGAGCGGTTCGCGTACGCGGGGATCTCGATCGGCGGCGCGGTCGGGCTGCACCTCGCCGCGCACCACCCCGACCGGATCAGCAGTCTGTCCGCCGTCTGCTCCTCGGCCCGCTTCGGGGATGCCGCCGTCTGGCGTGAGCGGGCCGCGCTCGTACGGGCCGAGGGGACGGAGGCGATGGTGGCGAGCCGCCCCGGCACCTGGTTCTCGCACGACTTCGCCCACACGCCCCTCGGCGCCGCGCTGATCGGGGATCTGCGGGCCACCGACCGTGCGGGCTACGCCGCCTGCTGCGACGTGCTCGCCGGGTACGACATGACGGCCGACCTGGCGAAGATCACGGCGCCCACCCTCGTGGTGGCCGGTCGCGACGACCCCGCGACCCCGCCCTCCCACGCCCGCCGCATCGCCGACGCCGTGCCCGGCGCGAGCTTGCTGGAGGTGGCCGGGGCGGCGCATCTCGCGGGCGTGGAGCGCCCGGAGGCGGTCACCGGGGCGCTGCTCGCCCACCTCAACGGCCCGGCGGCACCCCCACGCGACGACGCCGCACGCCACGCCGCCGGGATGGCGGTGCGCCGGGCCGTGCTCGGGGTCGCGCACGTGGAGCGCGCTGTGGCCCGTACGACCCCGTTCACCGCCCGCTTCCAGGACTTCATCACCCGCTACGCCTGGGGCGAGATCTGGACCGGCGACGGGCTGGACCGGCGGACCCGCAGCTGTATCACCCTCACCGCGCTCATCGCCCACGGCCATGACGCCGAACTGGCCATGCACATCCGGGCCGCGCTCACCAACGGGCTCACCCGTGAGGAGATCGGCGAGGTACTGCTCCAGTCCGCGATCTACTGCGGCGTCCCGGCCGCCAACTCGGCCTTCGCCACCGCCCAGCGCGTCTTCGACGACATCGACGGCACCGACGGCACCGACGGCACCGACGCCGACTCTGCGTCACATTCCGATACCGAAAGGTGACATCCTCCCGCAACAACTCTGTCGCAATCCGCCTCCATCGTTGATCGTTGAGTCGTACGGAGTCCGGGAGCCCGGGAGCCCGGGACTCCGAGACCGGGAGACGAGGGGGCGCACGCCATGTCCATGAGCCGCCGAAGGCTGCTGGGTGCGGGCGGAGGGCTGGCCCTCACGAGCGCGCTCGCCTCCGCCTGTGGGTCCAACACCGGGCGGGACGGCGATGACCACGCCGGTCAGCCGGTGATCGAGCAGTGGTACCACCAGTACGGCGAGCCCGGCACCGAACAGGCCGTCAGGCGCTACGCCGACGCGTATCAGAAGGCGAACGTCCAGGTCCAGTGGCGGCCGGGCAACTACGACCAGCAGACCGCCGCCGCGCTGCTCACCAAGTCCGGCCCGGATGTCTTCGAGGGCGGCCCGACGCTGGACCAGATCCAGGGCGGCCAGGTGGTCGACCTCACCGACCTCCTCGCCGAGGCCAAGGACGACTTCAACCCGGCCGTGCTCGCCCCGAAGACGTACCGGGGCAAGATCTGGGGCGTTCCGCAGGTCATCGACACCCAGCTGCTCTACTACCGCAAGAGCCTGCTCAAAGACGCGGGAGTGGAGCCGCCGCGCAGCCTCGACGCGCTGGTCGACGCGGCGAAGGAGCTGACCACCAGGGACGTCAAGGGGCTCTTCCTGGGCAATGACGGCGGCCCCGGCGTGCTCAGCGGCACCCCGCTCAACGCCGCCGGGCTCACCCTGGTCACCGAGGACGGCAAGGTCGGCTTCGACGACCCGGCCGCCGCCCGGACGCTTCTCAAGCTGCGACAGCTCTACGCGGAGAAGTCGCTGCTGCTCGGGGCGCCCTCCGACTGGTCGGACCCGGCCGCGTTCACCCAGGGGCTCACCGCCATGCAGTGGTCCGGGCTGTGGGCGCTGCCGCAGGTGAAGAAGGCGCTGGGGGACGACTTCGGGGTGCTGCCGTTCCCCCGGGACGGGGCGCACGGCGCGCCCGCGGTGCCGGTCGGCGCGTACGGCGCCGCGGTCAGCGCCAGGGCCCGGGACAAGGCGCTGGCCAAGGCGTATGTGAAGTGGCTGTGGGTGGAACGGACCGACTACCAGGAGGACTTCGCACTCCGCTACGGCTTCCACATCCCCGCCCGGATCTCGCTCGCCACGAAGGCGGCCAAGCTGCGGCAGGGCGCGGCCGGTGAGGCGGTGCGCTACGCCACCGACCACGGCCACGCCGAGCCACTGCTGTGGACCTCCGCGAGCAAGACGGCCTATCAGGACGCGCTGAGCCGGATCATCAAGAGCGGGGCCAACCCCGACCGCGAGCTGCGGTCGGTGGTCCGCGAGACCGAGGCCGAGCTGCGGCGCGTCAAGAAGAAGAGCTGATGCGGAAGACGTTCGTCCGCGGGCTTCTGGGCCCGCAGAACCGCCATCTGTGGTTCTGGATATTCGTCGGCCCGTTCGTCCTGGGGCTGACCCTCTTCACCTACGTCCCGCTGGCCTGGAGCGTCTACCTCAGCTTCTTCGACGCCCACAACACCGTCTCGCCCACGGACTTCGTCGGTTTCGACAACTACACGGCGATGCTGGGCGACGGCGCGTTCACCGGCAGCCTGGTGACGTTCCTGGTCTTCACGGCGTTCATCGTCCCGGCGACGTACGCGCTCTCGCTCGCGCTCGCGCTGATGGTCAACCGGCTGCGCTGGGCGCAGGCGTTCTTCCGGTCGGTGTTCTTCCTGCCGGTGGCGTGCTCGTATGTGGTGGCGGCGCTGATCTGGAAGATGTCGATCTTCAACGGGGTGCGCTTCGGTCTTGCCAACACCGTGCTGGACTGGTTCGGCGCCGAGCGGATCGCCTGGCTCTCGACCACGGATCCGCCCTGGTACTGGCTGGTCATCGTGACCGTACGGCTGTGGCTCCAGGCGGGGTTCTACATGGTGCTGTTCCTGGCCGGGCTGCAGCGCATCTCCCCGCGGCTGTACGAGGCGGCGGCCGTGGACGGGGCGCGGCCCGGCTGGCAGGTGTTCCGGCACATCACCTTTCCGCAGCTGCGGGCGACCTCGGTAGCGGTGGTGCTGCTGCTGGTGATCAACGCCTTCCAGGCGTTCGACGAGTTCTACAACCTGCTGTCGGACTCGCGCGGCTATCCGCCCTACGCCCGCCCGCCGCTGGTCTACCTCTACTACACGGCGCTGGGCCAGGAGCAGAACCTGGGCCTGGGCAGTGCGGGCGCGGTGATCCTGGCACTGATCATCGCCGTGGTGACGGTGGTACAGGCCCGCTGGTTCGGCCTGGGCCGGAAGGAGGACTGATGCGATCCCCCTCCCGGGAGGCCCGCGATGCCCGGCGCCGGAACGCCCGCGACGTCCGGGACGCGCTCGTGGGCGTGGGGCGCGCCGTGCGGCTGGTGCTGCTGCTCGCGCTCGCGCTGGTCTTCCTGATCCCGTTCTATCTGCTGGTGCGCAACGGGCTGTCCAGCGAGGCCGACATCACCTCGCCGGACTGGACGTTCTTCCCGGCCGAGCTCCACTGGTCCAACGCCAGCGAGCTGTTCGACGACCCCAATGTGCCGATGGCGCACGCGCTGCTCAACTCCTCGCTGATCGCGGTCCTCACCACCGTGGGCACCCTGCTGCTGGCCTCGCTCGCCGGGTACGGCCTGGCGCGCATCCCGTACGCCTACGCCAATGTGGTCTTCTACTGGATCCTGGGCACCTTGATGGTCCCGGCGGCGGTCACCTTCGTGCCCAGCTTTGTGCTGGTCAGCTCGCTCGGCTGGGTGTCCACGCTGCGCGGTCTGGTGGTGCCCACGCTGTTCAGCGCGGTCGCGGCGTTCATCTTCCGCCAGTACTTCCTGGGCTTTCCCCGGGAGCTGGAGGACGCGGCGCGGGTGGACGGTCTCGGCTACTGGCGTACGTACTGGCGGGTCGTGGTGCCGAACTCCCGGCCGGTGTTCGCCGCGGTGGGCACGATCGTCTTCATCGGCGCCTGGAACTCCTTCCTGTGGCCGCTGGTCATCGGCCAGGACCGGGACGCGTGGACGGTGCAGGTGGCGCTGTCGACGTTCACCACCGCCCAGACCGTCAACCTCCATGAGCTGTTCATGGCGGCGGCGGTGTCGATCGTGCCGCTGCTGGTGGTCTTCCTCGTGCTGCAGCGCTATATCGTCGCGGGCGTCGAGCGCACGGGCATCGATGACTGAGCGCTTCGAGCGCCACGGGCGGCGACGGCTGTGGCCGGTGACCGGGGCCGGTGTGGTTCATCCGGCGGCCGGGCCGTCGTCCGGCAGCGGGGCGTACCGCCGCAGCCAGACCTCGGTCTGGGACAGATGGGCGGTGGCGGCCGCAGCGGCGGCCGCCGGATCGCGGGCGGCCATGGCGTTGATCAGCGCCTCATGGCCGAGGTCGCTGGCCAGCCGGATGGTGTCGGCCTCGGCGGCGCCGTAGATGCTGTAGTGGCTGCCCCGGGCGCGCAGTACGTCGATCAGGGCGGCCAGCGCCTCATTGCCGCTCGCCCCGCAGAGCGTGGAGTGGAACTCCCGGTCCAGCGCGTGCCGTTCGGTCTCGTCCTCGGAGACGGCCAGCCGCTTCTGGAGCCCGCGCAGCCGGGCGACCGTCCGCTCGTCGGCGCGGGCGGCGGCCAGCGCGGCGGCCTGGGCCTCCAGGGGGCGGCGGACGTCGAACAGCTCCAGCAGCCCGTCGAGCGGCAGGACGTCCACGGTGGCGGCGAACCCGGCCAGCATCTGCCCGGGGCGCAGCGCCGATACGAACGTGCCCGAGCCGTGACGGGACTCCAGCAGCCCGAGGGCGGCGAGGGAGCGCACCGCCTCGCGCAGCGAGCCGCGCGAGACGCCGAGCCGGGTGCAGAGCTCGGGCTCTGCGGGGAGCCGCTGCCCGGGCGCCAGCTCACCCTTGGCGATCATGGCGCGGAGTCCGTCCGCCGCCTCGTCGGTCGCGGTCATCCCGCCGCCCCTTCCTGACCGGCTCCGGTCGATTCCTGACCAGCTTTTCAGTCGAGTCATTAGATGACTCCATGCTACCGGTTGGCTTCGTTACCCCCAATTTACGTCGAGCCCCTGTTCAGAATGGCTCCTCCCTCCTACGGTTCCGGGAAGCCCAAAGAAGTCATCGGACAACTACGGCCAAGCCAGCCAGCACGAAGCCAACCAGCACGAGGAAGGGACCCATGACCACCCCGTCGTCGCACTGGACGCTCGACCCCTCGGTCGTCCATCTCAACCACGGCTCGTTCGGCGCCGTGCCGCGCACCGTCCAGGAGGTCCAGCGGGCGCTGCGCGAGGAGATGGAGACCAACCCGGACGCGTGGTTCCGGGAGCTGCCCGAGCGGGTGGGCAGGACGCGCGCCGCCGTGGCGCGGTTCCTGCGGGTCCCGGCGGAGCACACCGCCCTGGTGCCCAACGCCAGCGCCGGGGTGAGCACCGTCCTGGGCTGTCTGCCGCTGCCGCCCGGCGGCGAGGTGCTGCTGACCGACCACGCCTACGGCGCGGTGGCGATGGGCACGGCGCGCGCCGCCGAACGGGCCGGGGCCAGGGTGCGGACGCTGCACATCCCGCTGGAGGCGACCGCCGAGGAGATCACGGCCGTCTTCGCGGGAGCGCTGAGCGAGGCCACCGCGCTGGTGGTCGTGGACCAGATCACCTCGGCCACCGCCCGGCTCTTCCCGGTGGCGGAGATCGCCCGGCTCGCCCGCGCCGCCGGGGCGAAGGTCCTGGTCGACGGCGCCCACGCACCCGGCATGCTGGCCGACCCGGTCGGGCTGGCCGGGGCGGCCGACTTCTGGGTGGGCAATCTGCACAAGTGGTGCTGCACGCCGCGCGGTACGGCGGTGCTGATCGCACGCGGACCCGATGCCCAGGACCTGTGGCCGCTCACCGACTCCTGGGGCGCCCCTGACCCCTTCCCCCAACGCTTCGACGTCCAGGGCACCTTGGACCTCACCGCCTGGCTCGCGGCGCCGCGCTCGCTGGAGTTCATCGAGGAGGCGTACGGCTGGGACGCCGCCCGCGCCCGGATGACCAAACTGGCCGAGGTGGCGCAGGGGCTGCTGGCCGACGCCCTGGGCGCGGACCTGGCCGCCGTCAGGGCCAGCGAGGCCCCGACGATGCGGCTGGTCCCGCTGCCCGCCGGACTCGCCACCGACTACGAGGCCGCGCACGTGCTGCAGCGCCGGATCGCGGCCGACACCGGCTGCGAGACCGCGATCACGACCTGGGACGGGCGGGGCTTCCTGCGGCTCTCGGCCCATCTCTACAACACCGTCTCCGACTACGGGCGACTGGCCGAGCACCTCCCCGGGGTGTTCACGACGCGGTCGTGAACACCCCGCTCACGGCGTAGTCGCCCGTGGGTGCACGTACGGGCCCAGTCGCACGCGGGCCCAGTAAGGAGTGACCACCGCCATGCGCAACAAATCCATCGAAGCGACCATCCAGGACGCGGCGAGCCCGGAGACCCGGCTCGCCCGCGCCCTGGGCCCGCTCCAGCTGACCCTCATGGGCATCGGCGTCACCATCGGCGCGGGCATCTTCGTGCTGACCGGCACGGCGGCCGCGAACTACGCCGGGCCGAGTATCGCGCTCTCCTACACCATCGGCGCGGTCGCCACCGCCCTAGTGGCACTGTGCTACATGGAGTTCGCCAGCACCGTCCCGGTGGCGGGCAGCGCCTACACCTTCGCGTATGTCTCGCTCGGGGAGCTGGTGGCCTGGCTGATCGGCTGGGACCTCATCCTCGATATGACGATGGGCGCGAGCGCGGTGGCCAGTGGCTGGTCGCAGTACGTCACCGACTTCCTGGCCACGTTCGGGATCCACATCCCGGCCTCCGTCTCCGGCCCGGACGCGGCCGTCAACATCCCGGCCGTGCTGGTCATCCTGGTGCTCACCGCCATCCTGGCCTCCGGGGTGCGCACCACCTCCCGGATCAACACGGTGATGACGATGGTGAAGCTCGCGGCCATCGTCATCTTCCTCGTCATCGGGGTGACCCATGTGGACGCGGCCAACTGGTCGCCGTTCATCCCAGCGTCCCAACCGGTGGGCGGCGACGGCGACATGTGGGAGCAGCCGCTGCTGGGTTGGGCCGGTCTTGGCGCGGACGCCACGTTCGGCATGGCCGGGATCCTCACCGGCGGCGCGATCGTCTTCGGCGCGTACTCCGGCTTCGACATCATGGCCAGCAACGCCGAGGAGGCCAAGCGGCCGCAGCGCACCCTGCCCATCGCGCTGCTGTCCACCGTGGCCGTCTGCGCGGTGCTCTACGTGGCCGTCGCGCTGACCGTGACCGGGATGCAGCACTACTCCGAGCTGGACAACGCCGCCCCCATCACCGGCGCGCTGAAGGCGGCGGGCGCGGACTGGGCGGTGCGGATCGTGGGCATCGGCGCGATCTGCGGGCTGACCACGGTCGTGATGATCATGCTGCTGGGGCAGAGCCGGGTGTTCCTCGCGATGAGCCGCGACCGGCTGCTGCCCGAGTGGTTCTCCCATGTCCACCCGGTGACCCGCAGCCCGCGCCGGATCACCTGGACCCTCGGGCTGATGGTCGCGTTCATGACGGCGGTGCTGCCCATCGGGGACCTCGCCGAGCTGGGCAACATCGGCATGCTGACCTCCTTCATCGTCGTCTGCGTGGGCGTGGTGTACCTCCGTCGCTCCCGCCCCGACCTGCCGCGCGGCTTCCGCACCCCGTGGGTGCCGGCCGTCCCCGCCGTCGCGGTGCTGCTGTGTCTGCTGCTGGTGGGCAATCTGCCGCTGATCACCTGGGCGCGGTTCCTGGGCTGGATGGCCGCCGGACTGCTGATCTACCTCTGCTGGGGCCGTCGGCACAGCAAGGTGGCCACCGGCGAACTGGCCGCGGGGGGCACGCCGGGAACGGCCGAGGACCACGACATGGCCGGGGGCCGGGGGGCCTCATCCCGGGGCGCCTCATCCGCGCCCTGAAGGACCCCGCCCGCTCGTGGCGACCGGCGGCAGCGCCGCCGGTACCCCGAAGACCCGCTCCCCCGGCGCCCCGCCCCGCAGCAGCGCCGCCCCCAGCGGGGTCAGCGTGTGCAGGACGGCGCCGCCCTGGCGGAGGGTGTGCACCAGGCCCGCCTCGCGCAGCACACTGGCGTGCTGGCTGGCCGAGGCCAGCGATACGCCCACCCTGCGGGCGAGTTCACTGGTCGTACAGCCGCCGCCGACCTCCAGCAGCACCGCCGAACGGGTCTGCCCGACCAGCTTGCCGAGCGTCCGGGCGGACCCCGACCCGGATCCGGCCCCCGATCCGGATCCGGACGCGGACCCGGCCGCGGACGCCACGGCGGGCCGCTGCTCGGGGCGGGATGTCAGACCGCACCGGGCGTGTTCGACTGGGTAGACCAGCACGGGCGTCAGATCCGGGTTCCGGAAGGTCACCGGCGTCCCCCGGCAGAAGAACGACGGCAGCAGCAGCAACCCCCGCCCCCGCAGCCACAGATCGCGGTCCACCGGATAGTCGACCTCCAGCACGGGCACCCGCCACCGCATCGTCGGCGGCAGCGAGGCCAGCAGCCCATCGGCGCCCCCGTCCAGCAGTGCGCGGCCCCGGGCCACCCGGTCGGCCTCGATCCGGGCCTGGATATGCGGCCAGTACGGGGCGATCGCGGCCTGGTGGTACGCGCGCAGCGTGCTGATCAGCCGGTCCAGCGGTCTCCGCTCGCCCTGCGCCAGATCCCGTATCCACCCCGGGAGCGCCCGGGCCGCCGGAAGCCCGGTCAGCTCCGCGTGCAAGCGCTCACCCGAGATGGCGCGCAGCGCGGACATCGCGGCATCGCAACCGATTACCCCTTCGGCGGGTGTCAGGAAGTCCGGGAAATAACCGCGCGACGGAATGAGCGGCGCAAGCAGCCGCGCTTCGCCGTTGAGTCGGTTTCGCGCCTCGGAACGCCATTTCCCGTATACGCTCTCGGCCCGGTTCTCCCGCAGCCTATGGAAACTTAAAACGGTTTCCCAGAGCGCGTCCGGGCGGACCGCCATCCGCAGCCGGGCCAGATCGAGTTCACTGAAATGAACACGGAGCACCAGACCCCCACACGTGACATTGCGACCGCCCCCCGATCACCGTTGAGTATGCACGCTTACACGTTCAGTCACCACGCCCTTTTGGCCAGATGTGAAACGAGGAGCGGTATCGAGCCCCGCCGAGGAAAGCTGTTCCCAAGAAAACCGGGGGCCGCCGGGAAAAACTTCCCGACAGCCGTCCGGAATTCAACAGGCGGTGCTCAGCGCCAGTTTGCTCGTTCCCGTGGGGGGTGACGAGTACGTTAAGGCGACTGGGCACTTATGTTGCCGCGTCGTAGCCGATGCGCGCGGCAACAGCTCCCGTGGGGGGAGTGAGAGGGGGCGGCACCTCCGCACAAGGTGCCGCCCCCTTTGAGGTCCGGAGCCGATGCCGGGGGTGAGGGTGGGTTCCCGGCGACGGCTCCGGTGGTCTTCTCGGCTGCTACCGGTTCACCGGCCGTTGGCCGCCGCGCGGCCGGCCTCCAAGCGGGCCACGGGGATGCGGAACGGGGAGCAGGAGACGTAGTCCAGTCCCACCTCGTGGAAGAAGTGGACGGACTCCGGGTCACCGCCGTGCTCACCGCAGATGCCGAGCTTGAGGTCGGGGCGGGTGGCGCGGCCCGCGTGGGCGGCGTCGCGGACGAGGGCGCCGACCCCGTCCTTGTCGATGGTCTCGAACGGGCTGACGCCGAAGATGCCCTTCTCCAGGTAGGCGGTGAAGAAGCTGGCCTCGACATCGTCCCGGGAGAAGCCCCAGACGGTCTGGGTGAGGTCATTGGTGCCGAAGGAGAAGAAGTCGGCGGATTCGGCGATCTGGGCGGCGGTCAGCGCGGCGCGCGGCAGCTCGATCATGGTGCCGAGGGTGAGCTTGAGGTTCACGCCCCGGGCCTGTTCGACCTCCGCGATGACCCGCTCGGCCTCCTCGCGGACGATCTCCAGCTCCTGGACCGTGCCGACCAGCGGAATCATGATCTCGGCCCGGGGGTCGCCCTTGGCGTTCCGGCGCTCGGCGGCGGCCTCGGCGATCGCGCGCACCTGCATGGCGAACAGGCCCGGGATGACCAGGCCCAGGCGGACCCCGCGCAGGCCCAGCATCGGGTTCTGCTCATGGAGCCGGTGCACGGCCTGGAGCAGCCGCAGATCGTTCTCGTTGTGGTCCTTGCGGGACTCGGCGAGCGCGACGCGCACCGACAGTTCGGTGATGTCGGGCAGGAACTCGTGGAGCGGCGGGTCGAGCAGCCGGACGGTGACCGGGAGCCCGTCCATGGCCTCGAAGAGCTCGACGAAGTCGTCCTTCTGGAGCGGCATCAGCTCGCCCAGCGCGGTGTCCCGCTCCTCCTCGGTGTGGGCGAGGATCAGCCGCTCGACCTTCTCCCGGCGCTCGCCGAGGAACATGTGCTCGGTGCGGCACAGCCCGATGCCCTGGGCGCCGAACCGGCGGGCGCGGGCGGCGTCCTCGGCGTTGTCCGCGTTGGCCCGTACCCGCAGCCGGCGCACCCGGTCCGCGTACGCCATGATCCGGTGCACCGCGCCCACCAGCTCGTCGGCGTCGTCGGCTCCCGCGTGCATCCGGCCCTCGAAGTACTCCACGACCGGCGAGGGCACGACCGGGACCTCGCCGAGGTAGACCTTGCCGGAGGAGCCGTCGATCGAGACGACGTCGCCCTCCTCGATGACGAGGGCGTCCTTGCCGTCCCGGCCGGGCACCGTCATCCGGCGCCGCTTGGTGTCGACTTCGAGCTCCTCGGCGCCGCACACACAGGTCTTGCCCATGCCGCGGGCGACGACGGCGGCGTGCGAGGTCTTGCCGCCGCGCGAGGTCAGGATGCCCTCCGCGGCGATCATGCCGTCGAGGTCGTCGGGGTTGGTCTCGCGGCGGATGAGGATGACCTTCTCGCCCGAGCGCGACCATTTGACGGCGGTGTACGAGTCGAAGACGGCCTTGCCGACGGCGGCGCCCGGGGACGCGGCGATGCCCCGGCCGATCCTCTGCACGGCGTCGCCGGAGGTCACCTCGTGGTCGAAGCGCGGAAACATCAGCTGCGCGAGCTGTGCCCCGTTGACCCGGCGCAGCGCCTCGGCCTCGTCGATCAGCCCCTGGTCGACCAGCTGGGTGGCGATCCGGAAGGCGGCCCCCGCGGTGCGCTTGCCGACGCGGGTCTGGAGCATCCACAGCTTGCCGCGCTCGATGGTGAACTCGATGTCGCACAGGTCCTTGTAGTGCGTCTCGAGGGTTTCCATGATCTGCAACAGCTGGTCGTAGGACCGCTGGTCGATCCGCTGGAGGTCGGCCAGCGGCACCGTGTTGCGGATGCCCGCGACCACGTCCTCGCCCTGGGCGTTCTGCAGGTAGTCGCCGTAGACGCCCTGGTGGCCGCTGGCCGGGTCGCGGGTGAAGGCGACGCCGGTGCCAGAGTCGGGGCCGAGGTTGCCGAAGACCATGGAGCAGATGTTGACCGCGGTGCCGAGGTCGTGGGGGATGCGCTCCTGGCGGCGGTAGAGCTTGGCGCGGTCGCCGTTCCAGGAGTCGAAGACGGCCCGTACGGCGAGGTCCATCTGCTCGCGCGGTTCCTGCGGGAAGCCCCGGCCGGTCTCCTTGGCGACGATGTTCTTGAACTCGCCGACCAGCTTCTTGAGGTCGGCGGCGTCGAGGTCCACGTCGACGGTGACGCCCTTGGCGTGCTTGGCCTGCTCGATGGCCTCCTCGAAGTGGTCGCCGTCCACGCCGAGCACGGTCTTGCCGAACATCTGGATGAGCCGCCGGTAGGAGTCCCAGGCGAACCGGTCGTCACCCGCCTGCGCGGCGAGCCCGGCCACGGACTGGTCCGAGAGGCCGATGTTGAGGACGGTGTCCATCATCCCGGGCATCGAGAACTTGGCGCCGGACCGTACGGACACGAGGAGGGGGTCGTCCGCCTGGCCGAGCTTCTTGCCCATCTTCGCTTCGAGCGCGTCGAGGTGCGCACTCACCTCGTCGCGCAGGGCCGGGGGCTCCGTGCCGCTGTCCAGGTAGACCTTGCAGGCCTCGGTGGTGATGGTGAAGCCCGGTGGCACGGGGAGACCGAGGTTGGTCATCTCGGCGAGGTTGGCCCCCTTCCCGCCGAGGAGGTCCCTGAGATCCTTGTTGCCCTCGGTGAAGTCGTAAACGAACTTCTGCTGATGTTGTGTTTCCGGCACGGGACTCGATCTCCTCGGCTCGGCTGCCCTGACGGCGGGGAGCGTACCCAGATCAAAGGCCCCTGAGCAGGTCCACTCCACCGTCATACGGCCGTAACCACCCGCCTGCCACGTGTTCGAAAGCGCGGCGCCCGAACGAGGCTCTTATGAGATGCCTTCAAGCCTCGAACACACACCCACCCTCCGCCCGTGATGGATGCTGGGAATTTCACTATACGTAACCGATGGTTCGAGGTGTCGAACATCAAGTGGGTGGCACTGAGTGCCACGCATTGGAGAGGTGAGCACGGCGGGATGCCGTCCTTCACCCCTCAGTGGCCGCTCATCTGAGCGAGGACCCAATCAGAGTGGCGAGAATCACGCCTTGTCATGGACCGTTGTCTCGCCTTTTGGATACAACGAGAGGGGCCACGCTCAGATGAGCGATACGCCGAGCGACACGCCGGAAGGGGTGGCCGACCACCTTTCAGGACGCCATGTCAGGAGGTCTGTCAGGACGCCTGGCCGTCCCCGAGGCCCCGCAGCCCGGCAAGGGCCTCGCGGGTCTTCACCGTGCAGTTGTGCTCATCGCCCAGGACGCGCTCGCTGATCTCGAGCACATCCCGCCATTCGGCCTCCGCGTCCTCGATGCGGCCGAGGCCCTTGAGGGTGACGCCGAGGTTGTGGCGGGTCCAGAGGGTGTTGGCGTGCTCCGGGCCCACCACGCGGAGCCGCCCCTCGATCGTCGCCCGGATCTCCCGCTCGGCCTCCGCGAACCGGCCGAGCCTGTTGAGTACGTACCCCCAGCTGTGCCGCGCCGCCAGCGTCGGCTTGGCCTCGGCGCCCAGGACCCGGACGCGCCCCTCGACCACCCGGCGGAACTCCGCCTCTGACTCCTCGTAGCGCTCCTGATCGCGCAGCAGCACCGCCAGGTTCAGACGGGTCGTCAGCGCGTTCGGCGCGTCCAGGCCCAGGACCCGGGCCTCCGCCTCCACGACCACGCGGTACTCGGCCTCGGCCTCCTCCCGGCGCCCCAGGCTGGCCAGGGCCCTGGCCCGGCCGCCCCGGGCCATCAGGCTCGACTGCGTATCCGGTCCGAGGACGCGCAGCGAGTCGGCAAGCAGCTCGGTGTACTCCGCCAGCGCCTCCTCGTGGAGCCCCGCCAGCCGCATGCTGGTCGCCAGGCAGTAGCGCGTGCTCAGGACGTTGGCATGGTCCTCCCCGAACACGGGGATCTGCTGCTCGAGGAGTGCGCGGTAGATCGGCCGCGCCTCGTCGTACCGCTGCTGGTCCTCCAGGACGAACGCGCGCAGCCGCTGGGCGACGAGCGAGTCGTCGTGCCACTTCCCGAGCGTGCCGACCGTCTCCTCCACCAGCGTGTCGAGTTCGGCCTCCGCCTCGGCGTACCGGCTCAGTGCGCGCAGCCGGTGAACGCGGTTGCGGCGGGCACGGCGGATCCGCCAGTTCCACGGCTTCAGGCCCGCGGAGGTCCGCTCGACCAGCTCCCGCCACAGCGCCTCGGCCTCCTCGTTGCGCTGTCTGGTGTCCAGGATCTCGCCGAGGGCGTACTCCGCCGTCAGCAGCGCGTCGCCCAGCTCCGACTCCGCCGGGCGGCAGTCCTCGACCGCCGACCTCAGCTCGGCCTCGGCCCCGTCGTACAGCCCGAACCTGCGCACCGCGGCGGCCAGCCAGACCCGCGCGGTCACGGTGCTGACATGCGCGGGGCCGTCCAGCTCGCGGCGTCCCGCGGCCACGGCACGGAACTCCCGCGCGGCCTCCTCCACGCGCGCGAGGTCCAGGAGCACCCGCCCGTAGACCTGGCGCCGGGACAGGACCTCCGACCGATGGTCGCCGCTCTCCCGCCGGCCCCACGCGTCGAGCAGCGTGCGGGACTCCTCCGCCGCCGCCTCCAGCCGCCCGGCGTCGTACAGCAGGTCCACGAGGTAGCTGCGGGCGAAGAGGGTGTAGTCGTGCTCCTCGCCGTGCACCCGCGCCGAGACCGCGACCACCGCCCGGAGCTCGCGCTCCGCCTCCTCGTGCTCCCCGAGCTTGTTCAGGGTGAGCGCCAAGTGCCCACGGAGATTGCGGGATTCGAGGTCTTCGGCGGTCCTCAGCCCCGCGATCTGCTCCCGCGCCGCATCCTTCAGCACATCGGCGTGGGCCCCCCACCCGGCCCTGACGAGCTCATGGGCCAGGCTGGGCAGGAACCGCACGCCCCACCAGCCGGATTCCTCGTTCCGCTCATCGGCGTTGTCCAGCACCTGGTCGACCTGGTAGCGCACCCCCCTCGGCAGTCCGTCATCCGCCGCGAACCGCCGCACCAGCTCGATCATCAGCGGCTGGACCCGCTCGGAGGTGTAGGACCGGGGCGGGACCTCACCCGCCGGGGACGGGGTGGCCGGGTCGGGCGGCTGCCGTACGGGCTCCTCGCGCTCCGGCGGCCCGTCCGCCGCCGCGTCCTCCTCCGCCGCGTCCGCCACCAGTCCGAGCCGCGCCAGCAGCTCCGGGGACGCCGCCGCGAACGGACGGGCCTCCTCGGCGACGCGGGAGTCCCCGTGGTCGCCCGAGAGCCGGGCGCGGAACTCGGGGCCGCTGCCCTGGCGGTGCAGCAGGAACTCGGTGACCTGCGCCGCCGTCTCCAGCGCGTCCGACGTCCGTACCGCGTCCAGCAGCAGATCCGCGACGCCGGGGCGGAACTCGTACTCCTCCGCGCTCCCCGCCCGGCTGCGCAGCAGCCCGCCCAGGAACACCTCGGCCAGCTGCGCCGGGTGGAAGCGCTCCGCACGGCCCGCGCCCGCCTGGTGGACCAGCCGCATCACCGGCAGCGTCAGCGGATGGACCGTGGCCAGCGCCCCGGCCAGCCGCTGGGCCTCGGGCGAGGCCGCGCCCCGGAAGCGGCGCAGCCGCTCCTCGGCGGTCGGCTCAGGGACATGGGCCGTGACCCGCGCGGCCACCGGCTTCTCGGCGCCGTCCAGCAGCATCACCGGCAGCGGCTCGCCGCCGCCACCGGTACCGGTGAGCGCCGCCCAGGTGCCCAGCTCGCCCTCGGCCAGCTCCAGCACGGGCACCGGTGTCGCGCCGTCGTACGACACCAGGCCGCGCGGCAGCACCGGATGGCGCACCGACAGCGCGCGGCCCGGCGCGCCCTCCCGGCCGCCCGCGTCGACCAGCAGCCGCTGGGTGGGCATACCGCGCTCCGGCCACATCCGCGCGGGCAGCGGCTGGAGCACCGCCACCGGCGAGTGGCGGGCCCAGCGGCGCAGCAGCCGCGGAATCGCGCCACCGCGCCACCCAGGGCCCACCCCGTCCGAGAGGACCAGCATCACGGTGCGGCCGGAGGTGTCGGTGAGCTGGCGCGCGGTGCGGCGCGGGGCGCCCGGGGCGTACGGGCGCGCCCTGAGCACCGGCCGGTCCTCGTCGGCGCTGTCCAGGCCGTAGGTCCGCACCGAACGGAAGGTGCCCTGCCGCTCCAGCAGTCCGCGCACCTCGGCGGCGAGCTGCTGCCACAGCACCATCGACGGGCCGTCGTCCACGATGAGCGCGACGCTCAGCCAGCGCTCCGGGCGGGGGCGCAGCACCACGTCGGGGAGCCCGGTCTCGGCGATCCACTCGGCGGTGGCGGTCTCGTCCACGCGGAAGGAGGTACGGGACGGCACGCTGCGCCGCAGCGGCCGCAGCGCGCGGGACAGCCGGCGCGTCCCGGGGAGCGCCCGGACGCCACGCACGCCGACGGCGCGGGCCGGGCGGGCCATGGCCGGGCGGGCGGTGCCGGGGGCGTAGAGCCCGGCGGGGACGAGGGGTCCCGGCTCGGGGTCGCCGGCGCCGTGCGCCCCGGGGGGCTGCCGCTGGGCGCCCTTGGTCTCGTCCTCGCCGTCCGCCGCGCCGGAGACGGGTGCGGCCGGGCGCCGGGACGGCGGCGGCTCGTCGCCGTCCCCTTCGCCGCGCGCCGGGGCAGTGGTGGCGGCGAACCACAGGACATCGCGGAGCTCCACCTCGGAGAGGTCGACCCCGGCGTCCTCCAGCAGGGCGCACAGCCGCTCGATCATTGCGCGTCGACTTCGTTCAGCGAGCGGAAGAGCTTGTCGAGGACGTCCTGGTCGACCCGCACCCCGGAGGAGCGCAGCCGGACCGCGTTGAGCAATTGGTCGGTGGCCAGCTCCCGTTCGTTGCGCCGGGACACGAAGTCGGCGATCAGCTCCTGGGCCCGTGCGCCGACCTCCTCGCCCAGGTGCATGGTGACGATCTGCTTCAGCTGCGCCTCGTCGGGCTGCTTGAGGTCGAGCCGGACGCAGCGGCGCAGAAACGCCGGGGGGAACTCGCGCTCGCCGTTGCTGGTGATGACGACGACGGGGAAGACCCGGCAGCTGACCCAGCCGCTGGTGATCCCGACCTTCTCCCGGGAGCCCGCGTACTGCACCCGGACCTCCCTCCCCTCCCCCAGGCGGGCCAGCTCCGGAATCTCGAACTCGCCCTCCTCGAAGACCGTGAGGAGGTCATTGGGCAGGTCGACATCGCCCTTGTCGAGCTCGTCCACGAGCAGGACGCGCGGGGTGCGGGCCGGGAGGAGCGCGGTGCCGAGCGGGCCGAGCCGCAGGTAGTCGCCGATGTCCGGCTCGGTTCCCGCGGCCTCGTCGGCGCGCCGCTTGAGGGAGGCTTCGCGCAGCCTGCCCACCGCGTCGTACGAGTAAAGGCCCTCGGTGAGCGTGGAGCGGCTGTTGACCGGCCAGTGCAGCACCTCGCCCAGCGTCAGCTCGCGGGCGATGGCGTGGGCCAGGGTCGACTTGCCGGTGCCCGGGCGGCCGGTGACCAGCAGCGGGCGGTGGAGGTGCAGCGCCATGTTGACGACGTCGCGGTCCTCGTCGGAGATCAGATACGGCAGCGGCCGCTCCTTGTCCCGGCGCCGCGCGTCCTCGCCGAACCGCCGCCAGGGCGGGGCGGCGGGCCAGGTCTCCACCGTGTGGGGCCGGGTGTCGCCGCCCTGGAAGAGCCTCCAGTCCTGTGTCATCTTCTGTGTCTCTCCTCAGGGTGCGGACAGGTCGAGCGGGTCGGGGAGCGGGCGGTGCGGATCGTCCCACAGGAGCGCCATATGGCTGCCGTGGTGGCTCTTGTAGGGGTCGCCGTCGGACCGGAGCTCACGCAGCCGCTGGGGAAGGGAGCGCAGCGGCCGCTCCGCACCGAGCAGCTCGCGTATCTCGTCCTCCGCTATGGCCGGTTCCGCCTCGCCGTGCCAGATGAGGACGGGCACCCCGCCGAACAGACAGGCGTTGAAGAGGTCCGCACGGGCCCGTACGGGGGTGGTCGTCACCGCGCCCGGTGTGTCCATGGACTGCTGGACCACGCGGTACACCTCGCCGCAGTCCATATGGCCCGGCAGCCAGCGCAGCTCCTGGGTGCCCGCGGTGCCGACCCGGTTCCAGCGGCGCTTCCACAGTTCGTGCCGCTGGGGTTCGCGGAATTCGGTGCAGCGCATGACGACCGGGTAGTCCGTGCCCAGATGGCGCTTGACGGGCCGGTCGAACTGCCACTGGTGCACGGCCAGTTCGAGGTCGGTGGCGGAGACGAAGAACTCCAGCAGGGTGTCCGGCGCGTAGGTCTGGGCGCTCAGCAGGGCCTCGAGGCCGCCCTGTATCTCGTCCAGGGAGGCGGGGGTGTCCACCTTGGCCAGGGCGTGGACGTCGTCGCCGCGCCGCGTCCACACCTCGTATCCGCGCCGCTGTCCGGGCCCGCTGGACGGGTGGAGCCGGATCTGGACCCGCTGGTCCTCGGCGAGCCCGGCCGCCTTGATCGCCTCGGCGTACTCGGTGGCCTCGCCGCGCCGCTCCATCAGCTGGCCCGTCAGCCCCAGCCGTTCGGCGCACCGCAGTGACCAGGCGCGCAGCTCGGCGGCGACCGGGCCGCCGTCCACGGCCGCGAAGCGCTCCACGACCCTGAGCAGCTGGGGAAGCCGGTCCGGCTTGGGCAGCAGCTCCTCCAGCGCGTCGGCGAGCCGGGCCGGATCGTGGAACGGCAGCTCGACGAGGCCGAACAGCGCCCGGGCCGCCTCGGCGAGGTCGCACCGCCCCCGCTGCCCCAGCCGCTCCAGCAGCCCGGCCAGCTCGGCGTACTCGGCGCGGGTCAGCCACTGGCTCTGGAGCACATGGCACGCCTTGCGGATCTCCGCGCGGACCGGGGCCCGGGCGCTGAGCTCCGCGAGGAGGGTGACGGTGCCGTGGGGGTTCTCCAACGCCCAGTCGACCAACTCCTCCGGCGAGGGAGGCGTCGTGGTGGGCGGGTCGGTGGTGAACTGCTCGCAGAGCCCGACGACGGCCTCCGCCGCGCGGCCGGGCCGCTCCCCCAGCAGCGCGCCGACCGCGTGGATCAGCTTGCCGCGCTCCCGCCGCTGCTGGTCGTCCAGCGGTGAAGGGGGCGGGCCGAGCGGGATGTCCCCGCCATTCCCGTACCCCCTGCTGATGTGCACGGTCGGGAACTGCCGCAGGCCCTCCTCCCGGCCCAGCCGCACGAACTCGTCCTGGACGCCCTGCCACACCCGGTCGAGGTCCGGTGCCACGCCACCGGCGGAGGCCGCTTCGAGCTGCCGTAACAGCACGGAGGTGAACAGGCCCGCGCCCTCCTGGTTCTTGGACACCGCCCCGGGCTGGCAGGCGCGCATCCAGTAGATCTCGCGGGCCTTGTTGACCTCCGGCTTCCTGGTGAGCTCGTCCGGGTCGGCGACCATCATGTGGGTGTGGAGCGGAAGGGCCCGCCAGCAGGCGTCGATGATCACGGTGACCCGGTCCACGCCCCGCTTCGGCAGGTGCTCGGTGCGCAGCAGCGTCATCAGGTTCAGCGCGTCCAGACCTCGCATGTCCCGGTCCCGCGTCTCCGGGTACAGCAGGCTCCAGCGGCCTCCCGGGGCCTGTACGCCGTGGCCCGCCCAGTAGATCCACAGCCGGTCCGCGTCGAGGGACCGCAGCTCCTCCTGGAAGACCTCACGGATGGTGGGGCCGTCCGCCGGGCGGTGGTCGCGGTCCGCCACCTCCACGGCGGCCTTGTTCCCCTCCGAGGGCGAGGCCAGCAGCCGGATGTTCTCCGGCGGCACGCCGAGCCCGGTCAGCCAGGTCCGCATCGCGAGCGCGTCGTTCACCGGACCGTCGAGGGTCCAGCCGTCACTGCCGCGGTACTGCTCGACCGCCACGATCACGGCGTGGGTGCGGCGCCAGTCGTCCCCCACTGCTGTCACTTCGGCAGCTCCGGGGCCAGCAGGTCGTACAGCCGCTGGTGGGCGAAGTACGAGGTGTGGGCGCGCGGGAAGGGCTGGCGGGTGTTGACGCGCAGATCGGTGACCCGGCCGGGGAAGACCTTCTCCCCGACGAAGCCGAGCAGATCCTGCTCGTCGTAGACGTTGATCCAGCGGGGGAAGGCGGCGGGCAGCGGTTCGTCGCGGCGCAGCGCGGTGAGCGCGTCCAGCTCGTAGAGGAACGGCGCCTGGGAGCCGACCGTCACCAGCAGCTCCACCCCGGCGGGCGGATCGGGCTCGGCGAGCAGATCGACACAGGCGATGCCGCCGAGGCTGTGGGCGAGCAGCACTACGGGGCCGTCCCCCGACTCGGTCGCGTCGCGTACCGCCGCCCGGATCGCGGCGCGCACCCCGGCGCCGCGCACCTGGTAGCGGAGGATGTCGCCGCTGGCCGGGACGGAGCCCTTGGTGATCCCGCCGCGGAAGGTGCGGGCCAGTGAAGACAGCGGCGAGAGGTAGGAGTTGAGCGCCCGTACGGCGACCCCCTTCGCGGCACCGGCGACGAATCCGCTCCGGTCGGTGCCGCCCAGCCGCTCGGTGAGCGCGCCGACGACCGCGTCGCGGTCGGCGCCGTCCACCGCGAGCGGGTCATCGTCGCGGTAAGGGCCCTCGGCGCGCTGGACGGCCAGGGCGTACACGGCGCGGGCCGCGATGGGCTCGATGCCGTCGGCGGGCGAGGTGCCGCCCAGGCTGCCGGAGATCTCGTCGGCCACGCGGTCGGCGGCCTCGTCGAGGTGGGGCGCGAGATCCGCGATCAGCCGCGGCAGGCCGCCACCGGGCTGCCCGGCCGCGGGCGCCGCCGACCCGGGCGCCAACTCGGGCTTCCCCGCCTCGGGCGCCACCGACGCCGCGGACGCCGCGGACCTGGGCGCCACCGACTCCAGCGTCAGGGCGCGGACCTTGTCGGCGATGGTCTCCCAGGGGTCGACACGGCCGGGCACGAAGCCCGTCTCCTCATCGTCGTCGCGCACCGCCTGCGCGAACTCCCGCAGCTCCGCGAGCGGATCCACCTCCAGCAGCGCCCATACGGCCAGCGGATCGTCCTCGTCCAGCAGGCCGTCATCGCCGGCGCCGCGGTTCTTCGTGCGCACTGGGAGCGACGCCCCGCCGAGCCCCAGCGAGGCCCCGTGCTCCTCGCCCCAGAAGCAGCGGGCGACCCGGATATCGGCTCTCACCCGCCCCAGGCCGCTCACGACCCGCGCGAGGCTCTTCTCGTACGACTTGGCCCGGACCCCCGTGCCGTGGACGAAGACGACGCTTGTCACCGATCCCCCCAGATCGTCCAGATCCCACCGCGACCACGAACCCATCACTTTAACCGGTGATGCCCGCATGGGACCCGGGACCACCGAGTCCGGTTCAGCCGCCCGAGGTGTCGAGTTCGGCCTCCGCGGCGACGCCCGCGCAGTCGTACGGGTCGTCCAGCCAGCCGTCGGGCAGCACCACGCGGTTGCGGCCGGAGGTGCGGCCGCGGGGGCCGTCGGCGCCGGGTGGCCACTCCTGGTCCAGGTCCAGCTCGGCCAGCAGGGCGTCCAGCTCGGCGAGGGACGAGGTGATCGCCAGCCGCTTGCGCATCTCGGATCCCACCGAGAAGCCCTTGGTGTACCAGGCGACGTGCTTACGGAAGTCGATCACGCCGCGTTCCTCGTCCTCCAGCCACTCGGCCAGCAGCTCGGCGTGGCGGCGCATCACGGCCGCGACCTCCTTGAGGGTCGGCCGCGCGTACCCGGACGCTACGGGACCGGACACCGGCGCGCCGGGGCCGGGCCGCGACGCTGCGGCGCCCGGTTCGAACGCGGCCACCAGGTCGCCGAAGAGCCAGGGCCGCCCCAGACAGCCGCGCCCCACGACCACGCCGTCACAACCCGTCTCGCGCATCATCCGGACCGCGTCGTCGGCGGACCAGATGTCGCCGTTGCCCAGCACCGGGATCTCGGGGACGGCCTCCTTCAGGCGGGCGATCGCCTCCCAGTCGGCGGTGCCGCCGTAGTGCTGGGCCGCGGTGCGGCCGTGCAGGGCGATCGCGGTCACGCCCTCCTCGACCGCGATCCGGCCCGCGTCGAGGTAGGTGATGTGGTCGTCGTCGATGCCCTTGCGCATCTTCATGGTCACCGGCAGCGGGCCCGCCGCGGTCACGGCCTCGCGCAGGATCGAGCGCAGCAGACGCCGCTTGTACGGGAGCGCCGAGCCGCCGCCTTTACGGGTCACCTTGGGCACCGGGCAGCCGAAGTTGAGGTCGATGTGGTCGGCGAGGTCCTCGTCCACGATCATCTGGACGGCCTTGCCGACGGTCACCGGGTCCACTCCGTACAGCTGGATGGAGCGCGGCTTCTCGGTGCCGTCGAAATGGATCAGCCGCATCGTCTTGGCGTCCCGCTCCACCAGCGCCCTGGTGGTGATCATCTCGCTGACGAACAGCCCGCGCCCACCGGAGAACTCCCTGCACAGGGTGCGGAACGGAGCGTTGGTGATCCCCGCCATCGGTGCCAGAACGACCGGCGGCTGGACGGTGTGGGGTCCGATCCGCAGCGGCGTCCGCTCCGTGGGCGGCGTCTGCGGCGATTGCGTCATGGGATCAGCTTCCTCGTGCGTACTACGGTGGGAGGGCGGGGCCGATCTCTCATTGTCCCGCACCCGCGGGGAGGATCCGTCCCGCACCCGCGGGAAGGATCCGTACCGCACCCGCGCGGGATCCGTATCCCGCGCCCGCGAGAGGGACCGGAGGGGGATGGACAGGGCGGTGATGGCCGCCGCACCGACGGTATCGATGTAGCGTTCAACCATGCGTGAGCTCAGCCATCGGCGGCGCATGCTTGTGCTGGCGATTTGCTGCATGAGCCTGCTGCTCGTCAGTCTCGACAACACGGTTCTCAATGTCGCTCTGCCCTCGATACGGAGTGATCTGCACGCCTCCGTCTCCGGGATGCAGTGGACGATCGACGCCTACACCCTGGTCCTCGCCGCGCTGCTGATGCTCTCGGGGTCGACGGCCGACCGGGTGGGACGCAAGCGCACCTTCCAGACCGGGCTGGTGATCTTCACCCTCGGATCGGGGCTGTGCAGCCTCGCGCCCAATCTGGAAGCGCTGGTGATCTTCCGCATGGTGCAGGCGATCGGCGGTTCGATGCTCAACCCCGTCGCCATGTCGATCATCACCAATGTCTTCACCGAGCCCAGGGAGCGGGCCCGCGCCATCGGGGTCTGGGGCGGGGTCGTCGGCATCAGCATGGCGGCCGGGCCGATCGTGGGCGGGCTGCTGGTGGAGTCCGTCGGCTGGCGCTCGATCTTCTGGATAAACCTTCCGGTCGGGCTCGCGGCGCTGTTGCTCACCGCGCGTTACGTCCCCGAGTCGCGTGCGCCCAGGCCGCGCCGGGCCGACCCGGTCGGCCAGTTGCTGGTCATCGCGGTGCTTGGCACCCTCACGTACGCGATCATCGAGGCGCCGGACCGCGGCTGGGACTCGCCGCTGATCGCGACCTGTGCGGGGATCGCCGCCCTGGGGCTGCTCACGCTGATCCACTATGAGCGGCGGCGTGCGGACCCGCTGATCGATGTGCGGTTCTTCCACAGCGCGCCGTTCAGCGGGGCGACGGTCGTCGCGGTGTGCGCCTTCGCGGCGCTCGGCGGCTACCTCTTCATGAACACGCTCTACCTCCAGGACGTGCGCGGGCTCAACGCGCTGCACGCCGGGCTGTGGATGCTGCCCATGGCGTTCATGTGCTTCGTCTGCGCACCGCTGTCCGGGCGGCTGGTGGGCGCCCGCGGGCCACGGCCGTCGATGCTGGTGGCCGGAGTGGCCATAACGGCCAGCGGGGTCCTGTTCGCCCTCTTCGACGCGCAGGCCACGGATGTGGGGCTGCTGATCGGCTATGTGCTGTTCGGCCTCGGCTTCGGCATGGTCAACGCGCCCATCACCAATACGGCCGTCTCCGGGATGCCCCGCTCCCAGGCCGGGGTCGCCGCGGCCGTCGCCTCCACCAGCCGCCAGGTGGGCCAGTCGCTCGGCGTCGCGGTCATCGGCGCGGTGCTGGCCGCGGGCGCCGCGTCGGCGGCGGCGGGCCGGATGGGACACGCCGCCTCGCCCGCGGCCGCCGCGGCCTTCGTGGACGCGGCCCGCCCCGCGTGGTGGATCATCGCGGCGTGCGGTGCGGTCATCCTGCTGCTGGGTCTGGTGACCACGGGCCGCTGGGCCGAGCGGACGACCCGGCACGCGGCCGCGCTCTTCGAGGAGGGCGCGCCGACGGGTCAGACGTCGGCGAACGCGAAGGCGTGAGGGACGGCGCGAAGGCGAACGCCAGCCGCGGGCCGTCCCCCACCCCGCCGCCCCGTGCGTCAGACCGCCGCCGGGGCGGCATCCGCGGGCTCCGCCGTCGCCGCCTCCTCCGCGAGCGCCAGCGCATACAGCCGCTCCAACCGCTCCTGCGTCTCCACGTCCGCCGGGGTGTACGTGAGCAGCTTGGAGCCCTGCTGGGGGCCGGTCCACAGGCTGGTGGAGGCCAGCCGGAGGATGCCCACCCGCGACTGGCGGTAGACCTTGATCTTGTCGCCGGGCCGGACCACCTCATGCCGCGCCCAGATCTCCCGGAACTCCGGCGACGCGTCCTCCAGCCGCTTCACCATCGCCTTCCAGGCGGGCTCCGCCACATGCTCGGCCATGACGGCGCGGAACTTGGCCGCCATGATCCGGATCGTCTCGTCCCGGTCCACCAGGCTCGAACGCCACTCGTCATTGGTGAAGGCCAGCCACAGGCAGTTGCGGTCCTCCGGCGCCACCTGGTCCAGGTCGCACATCAGCAGCCGGTAGCTGCGGTTGTAGGCGAGCAGGTCGAAGCGGCTGTTCTGGACACACGCGGGGAACGGTTCCAGCCGCTCCAGCATCAGCTGCAGCGCCTGCGGAACGCCCGTGCACTCGCTCGCCGGAGTCGGGTCGATGGTCCCGGCGAGCGCGAAGAGATGGCTGCGCTCGCTGCGGTCCAGGAGCAGCGCCCGGGCGATGGCGTCGAGGACCTGCGCCGAGACGTGGATGTCGCGGGCCTGCTCCAGCCACGTGTACCAGGTCACGCCGACGGTCGAGAGCTGCGCGACCTCCTCGCGGCGCAGCCCGGGGGTGCGCCGGCGGCGACCCCGGACCAGCCCCACCTGCTCGGGCGTGATCCGCTCCCGCCGACTGCGCAGGAACGCGGCCAGCTCGCCCCGCCGTATCTCGGCCCCCGCACTCCTGCTCTCGGCCGCGGCACCGGCCGTCGCCCCCGCTGTCGCGTCCCGCACCATCGTGGTCATGGCTCCAGGGTGCCCGAGGCCTCAGCCAGTTGCCAGGTACTTCTTGTACCAGGATAAAGAGACTCTGGTACCACCTTGAGCGACGCGGGATCTTCGTAAGCGTGACCGACGTGACCAATGTGACCGAAACGCAGACTTCCACGATACGAGCGAGAGCCGCCGCCCCGGGTGCGGCGAAGGCCCCCGGGCGGACCCAGACCCGGGCCCAGAACCACACCTCCTCCGGACCCGCGCTGAGCCCCCTCGGGCTGTTCACCGTGCTGCTGGGCGCCGCGCTCCCGCTGATCGACTTCTTCATCGTCAATGTGGCCCTGCCCACCATGGACCACGACCTCCACGCGGGTCCGGCCGTCCTGGAGCTGGTCGTGGCCGGATACGGCGTGGCGTACGCGGTGCTGCTGGTCCTCGGCGGGCGGCTGGGCGACACCTTCGGGCGGCGTCGGCTCTTCCTCGCCGGGATGGCGGCCTTCGGGCTGACCTCGCTGGCCTGCGGGCTCGCGCCGGACGCCTGGAGCCTGGTGGGCGCCCGGGTGGCGCAGGGCGCCTCGGCCGCGCTGATGCTTCCGCAGGTGCTGGCCACGATCCACTCCTCGACCAGCGGTTCGCGCCGCGCCCGCGCGCTCAGCATGTACGGCGCGACGGCCGGTCTTTCCATGGTCGCGGGGCAGATCCTGGGCGGTGTGCTGGTGGCCGCGGACATCGCGGGCACCGGATGGCGCGCGGTCTTCCTGGTCAATGTGCCGGTCGCGCTGATCGGCCTGGTCCTCGCGGTCCGTACGGTTCCCGAGACCCGCTCGGAGCGGCCCGCGCCGGTGGACGTGCCGGGCACCGTACTGCTGGCGCTGTCGCTGATCACGCTGATGGTGCCGCTGACCGAGGGGCGGGCGGCGGGCTGGCCGCTGTGGACCTGGCTGGGTCTTGGCGCGTTCCCGTTCGTGGCCGCCGCGTTCTACGCCGTGGAGCGGCGCGCGGACCGTGCGGGGACGACGCCGCTGCTGCCGCCGAGCCTGTTCGCCCTGCCCGGGCTGCGGCGCGGGCTGGCGATGGTGGTGCCGTTCTCGATCGGCTTCGGTGGCTTCATGTTCGTCATCGCGGTCGCGCTGCAGCAGGGGCTGCGGTACGGGCCGGTGGACGCCGGGCTGGCACTGGCGCCGATGGCCACGACGTTCTTCGTGGCCTCTCTGCTGGGGCCGCGCCTGGTGGGCCGGTACGGCAGTCGTGTGGTGACCGCGGGCGGGCTGATCCAGGCCGTGGGCATCGCACTGCTGATGCTGGCCGTATGGCGGAACTGGCCGGATCTGTCGCTGGCCGGGCTGCTGCCGGGCGTCGCACTGGCCGGGTTCGGGCAGGGGCTCCAGCTTCCGGTGCTGATCCGGATCGTGCTGGCCGATGTGCCCAGCGAGCGGGCCGGAGTGGGGAGCGGCGTGATGGTCACCACCCAGCAGTCGGCGCTGGCGCTGGGCGTGGCGACGCTCGGCACGCTCTTCCTGTCCCTGGGGTCGTCGGCGGGCATGGGTGACGCGCTGCTCATCACGCTCGCGGCCCAGCTGGGGGCGATCGCGCTGACCCTGCTGATGAGCCTGCGGCTGCCGCGCACGGTGGCGTAGGAGGCCGCGGAGCCAGCGGATGGGGTGACCGGCACGCGATGACAGATATTGAAATCTGTCATCGCATATGCCATGCTCTTCTTGGATACTCCACCCCGACATCCCAAGGAGCGCACCCCGTGCAGAACCGCCAGCTCGGCACCTCCGGCCCCCAGGTCTCCGCCATCGGCCTCGGCTGTATGGGCATGTCCTCCATGTACGGCGCCGGCGTCGACCGCGCCGAGTCCATCGCCACCATCCACGCCGCGCTCGACGCCGGGATCACCCTGCTCGACACCGGCGACTTCTACGGCATGGGCCACAATGAACTGCTCATCCACGAGGCCCTGCGCACCGCCCAGGCCGCCAGCCGCGAACGCGCCCTGACCAGCGTGAAGTTCGGCGCCCTGCGCGGCCCGGACGGCGCCTGGACCGGCCATGACGGGCGCCCCGCCGCCGTCAAGAACTTCCTGGCGTACTCGCTCCAGCGGCTGGGCACCGACCACATCGACATCTACCGCATCGCCCGCCTCGACCCGGCCGTCCCGATCGAGGAGACGGTCGGGGCCATCGCCGAGGCCGTACAGGCGGGTTACGTACGGCACATCGGTCTCTCGGAGGTGGGCGCCGAGACCATCCGGCGGGCCGCCGCCGTCGCCCCGATCTCGGATCTCCAGATCGAGTACTCGCTGCTCGCGCGCGGCATCGAGGACGAGATCCTGCCCGTCTGCCGTGAGCTGGGCATCGGCATCACCCCGTACGGGGTGCTCTCGCGCGGTCTGATCAGCGGCCACTGGAGGCGGGAGCGCACCACGGACGCGCAGGACTTCCGCAGCAGGGCCCCGCGGTTCCAGGGCGAGAACCTCGACCGCAACCTCGAACTCGTGGAGGCCCTGCGCAAGATCGCCGCCGCCAAGGGCGTCAGCGTCGCCCAGATCGCCATCGCCTGGGTGCTCGCACAGGGCGTCCGGCGCTCCACCGCCATCGTCCCGCTCGTCGGGTCCCGCCGCCGGGACCAGTTGGCCGAGGCCCTGGGCGCGCTTGACGTTACGCTCGACGCCGACGACCTGGCCGCCGTCGAGGAGGCCGTCCCGGCGGGCGCCGCCGCGGGCGACCGCTACCCGGAGGCCCAGATGGACACCCTCGACAGCGAGAAGAAGTAAGGGACCCGATGCCGCCGCCCGAGACCCCCCTGACGCCCGCCCGCATCCTCGAAGCCACCGAGGACGTGCTGCGCCGCTACGGCCCCGCGAAGGCCACGGTGGTGGACGTGGCCAGGGCGCTGGGGGTCAGCCACGGCAGCGTCTACCGCCACTTCCGCTCCAAGACGGCGCTGCGCGAGGCGGTCACCGGGCGGTGGCTCGACCAGGAGCACGCCGACCTGTCCCGCATCGCCCGCGCCAAGGGCCCGGCGGCCGACCGGCTGGAGGACTGGCTGCTCACCCTGTTCGCCGCCAAGCGCCGTAAGGCGGGCGTCGATCCGGAGCTCTTCGCCACGTATCTGGCGCTGGCCTCCGAGAACAGCGAGACCGTGGCACGCCACGTCGACTCCATGATCGACCAGTTGACCGCGATCGTCGAAAGCGGCATCGCGAGCGGGGAGTTCACGATGCGGGAGGCCCGCACCGCGGGCCGGGCGCTGTGGGACGCGACGGCGCAGTTCCACGACCCCGTCTACGCGCCCCGGTGGTCGGACCCCGACATGGACCTGGCCTTCGCGGCCGTCCGCGAGCTGCTGCTGGACGGTCTGCGGATGCGCTGAGCGCTGCGCCAGGGCGCCTGATCAGCCCTGGGAGGCCGCCCACCAGACGATGACCGCGGCCACCGCGAAGCAGGCCAGCATGATGAGGGCGACCTGGCGGCGCGCCGCCGCGTCGGCGGTCATCCGCGGTGCGCCGAGGGCCCCGTGTGCCTGGGCGAGGTGGTCGAGCCCCTTGTGCCGGGCGCCGCCGTGGGTGATCCGCTCCCGCCAGTCGCAGTGCTGGCAGCCGAGCAGCCGCCGGCGCCCCGGACCGTAGCCGTAGCTCACCTCGAAGACCGTGCCGTCCTCGTGGACGGCGGTGATGTGATGCGTCACGCCTCGCACGATGGGCCAACCCCCCGTTCTGCCGAGTCGACGGGCTCCGGTGCCACGGACGCGAGGTCCGCGGCACCGGAGCCCGTCATCGGGTTTGTGTCCGGTACCCGTGCACGGTCCGGGCGCGATGGCCCGGGCCCGGGTCAGCAGCCGATCAGACGGCCGCCGAGGTAGGACTGGATCTGGTCGAGGGAGACCCGCTCCTGCTTCATCGTGTCGCGCTCGCGCACGGTGACGGCGTTGTCGTCGAGGGTGTCGAAGTCCACCGTGACGCAGAAGGGCGTGCCGATCTCGTCCTGGCGGCGGTAGCGGCGGCCGATCGCGCCCGCGTCGTCGAACTCGATGTTCCAGTGCTTGCGCAGGTCCGAGGCGAGCCCCTTGGCCTTCGGCGAGAGCTGGGGGTTGCGGGACAGCGGCAGCACCGCGACCTTGACCGGCGCCAGCCGCGGGTCGAGCCGCATCACGGTGCGCTTCTCCATCTTGCCCTTGGCGTTGGGCGCCTCGTCCTCGACGTACGCGTCGAGCATGAAGGCCAGCATCGCGCGGCCCACGCCCGCCGCCGGCTCGATGACGTAGGGGGTCCAGCGCTCGCCGGCCTCCTGGTCGAAGTACGACAGGTCCTGGCCGGACGCCGCGGAGTGCGCCTTCAGGTCGAAGTCGGTGCGGTTGGCCAGACCCTCCAGCTCGCCCCACTCCGCGCCGCCGAAGTTGAAGCGGTACTCGATGTCAGCGGTGCGCTTGGAGTAGTGGGAGAGCTTCTCCTTGGGGTGCTCGTACCACCGGATGTTGGCCTCCTGGAGACCGAGGTCCCGGTACCAGTTCCAGCGCTGCTCCATCCAGTACTCGTGCCACTTCTCGTCCTCGCCCGGCTTGACGAAGAACTCCATCTCCATCTGCTCGAATTCACGCGTACGGAAGATGAAGTTGCCCGGCGTGATCTCGTTGCGGAACGACTTGCCGACCTGCGCGATGCCGAACGGCGGCTTCCTGCGCGAGGTCTGCTGGACGGCGAGGAAGTTGGTGAAGATGCCCTGCGCGGTCTCGGGGCGCAGATACGCGACCGAGCCGGAGTCCTGGGTCGGGCCGAGGTGGGTGGCGAGCAGCCCGGAGAACTGCTTGGGCTCGGTGAAGCTGCCCTTGTTGCCGCAGTGCGGGCAGTTGACGTCGGCCAGGCCGTTCTCGGGGAGCCGCCCGTGCTTGGCCTCGTACGCCTCCTCCAGGTGGTCCGCGCGGAACCGCTTGTGACAGGAGGTGCACTCGGTCAGCGGGTCCGTGAAGGTGGCGACGTGGCCGGACGCCTCCCACACCTCACGGGCCAGGATCACGGACGAGTCGAGTCCGACGACGTCGTCACGCGAGGTGACCGTGGAACGCCACCACTGCCGCTTGATGTTCTCCTTCAGCTCCACACCGAGCGGTCCGTAGTCCCAGGCGGCGCGCTGGCCGCCGTAGATCTCGCTGCACGGGTAGACGAAGCCACGGCGCTTGCTGAGGCTGACGATGGTGTCGATCTTGTCGGCGGCCACGGTGCTCTCTTCATTGATGACGACATTGACGACGAAGCGAATGCTTCAGGTTACCGGCGGCGGCACCCCCCGGATCAAATCGATAGTCGAAGCGATCAACAAGAGGACAGTTGTTGACAATCGTTTCCAACTTTGTTGAAAATGAGAGTCATGAACATACGCCGCCTCAGGCCCACGACCGCCCTCGTAGGAGCCGCCGCACTGGGTCTGACCACCCTCACAGCCTGCTCCACCGACGCCGGAGACGGAAGGACGGACGGCAAGCTGGATGTGGTGGCGTCGTTCTATCCCATGCAGTTCCTCGCCGAGCGGATCGGCGGGGGCGCCGTCCATGTCTCCTCCCTGACCAAGCCGGGCGTAGAGCCGCACGATCTGGAGATCAGCCCCCGGCAGACCGCCGACCTCAGCGAGGCCGGTCTGGTGGTCTACCTCAAGGGGCTCCAGCCCTCCGTCGACCGGGCCATCGCCCAGGCCGAGCCGAAGCAGGTGGCGGACGCGGCCTCGTACACCTCGCTGGAGGACCACGGCACGGAGGTCGAGGGGGAGCACGGGCACGGCGATGAGGGCGAGCACGGCGATGAGGGCGGGGGCGAGGCGGGGCACGAGGGGCACGACCACTCCGGCGACGCCGCCGCCGACCCCCACATATGGCTGGATCCGGTGCGCTACGCCCAGGTGGCCAAGGGCGTCGGCAAGGCGTTGGAGAAGGCCGACCCCGATCACGCCGCGACGTACAAGAAGAACACCACCGCCCTGGTCAAGGAGCTGGGCACGCTCGACCAGGACTTCCGGAGCGGTTTGAAGGGCCGTTCTTCGGACACCTTCATCACGACCCATGCCGCCTTCGGCTATCTCGCCGAGCGCTACGGCCTGCGGCAGGAGGCGATCTCCGGGCTCGACCCCGAGTCCGAGCCCTCCCCGGCCCGGGTCAAGGGACTGCACACCATCGCCAAGAAGGACAAGGTCAACACCGTCTTCTTCGAAACCCTGGTGAGCGATCGCACGGCCAAGACGCTGGCGGGCGACCTCCATCTGCGGACCGATGTGCTGGACCCGATCGAGGGCATCGGCTCCCGGTCCAAGGGCGATGACTACATCCAGGTCATGCGGGCCAATCTGAAGGCGCTGCAGAGGGCGTTGGGCGCCAAGTGACGGAGGACGCCATGGAAGCCGAGGAGACCCGGGAATCCGGGGTGGCCGCGGACCCGGCCCCGGACCCGGCCGCCGACCCCGCCGCGGACCCCATATCCCTGCGCGGCGCGACGGCCACCCTCGGTGGCCGCCCCGTGCTGCGCGGTATCGATCTGACCGTACGCCGCGGTGAGGTCGTGGCGCTGCTCGGCGCCAACGGCTCGGGCAAGTCCACCGCCGTACGGTCCATCGTCGGCCAGGTGCCGCTCAGCGGCGGTGAGCTGGCCCTCTTCGGCATCCCCCACCGCCGCTTCCGCGACTGGGCCCGGATCGGTTACGTACCGCAGCGCACCACCGCCGCAAGCGGCGTCCCCGCGACCGTGCGCGAGGTCGTCTCGGCGGGGCGGCTGGCCCGCCGCCGGTTCGGCCCGCCGCGCAAGGCCGACCGGGCGGCCGTCCAGCGGGCCCTGGAACTCGTCGGCATGGCCGACCGCGCCCGGGACCCGGTGAGCGCCCTGTCCGGCGGTCAGCACCAGCGCGTGCTGATCGCCCGCGCCCTCGCGGGCGAACCGGAGCTGCTGATCATGGACGAGCCGATGGCCGGGGTCGACCTCACCAGCCAGGAGATCCTCGCGGGCACCCTGCGCGAGCAGGTCGCCCACGGCTCCACGGTCCTCCTCGTCCTCCATGAGCTCGGCCCGCTGGAGCCGCTGATCGACCGCGCGGTGGTGCTCCGCGACGGCTGCGTCGTCCACGACGGACCGCCGCCGAAGGCCGTGGGCCAGCACGCGCTGCCCGGCCACGACCACGTCCATCCCCATGCGGCGCCCGACGCCGAACCGATCCGGACAGGGCTGCTGACCTGAGATGCTCGAGATCCTCGACTACGCCTTTATGCAGCGGGCCCTGCTCGCCGCGGTGCTGGTGGGCATCACGGCGCCCGCCGTCGGCATCTACCTCGTCCAGCGCCGTCAGGCGATCATGGGCGACGGTATCGGCCATGTCGCCCTTACGGGCGTCGCCCTCGGCTTCCTGACCGGCACCAACCCGGTGTGGACCGCCGTCCTCGTCTCCGCTCTCGGCGCGGTCCTCATGGAGCTGATCCGCTGGTACGGCAAGACCCGGGGCGACCTCGCGCTCGCGATGCTCTTCTACGGCGGGATGGCGGGCGGTGTGCTGCTGATCAACCTCTCGCCGACCGGCTCCAACGCCAACCTCACCACCTATCTCTTCGGCTCGATCACCACGGTCTCCCCCGAGGACGTCATCGCGATCTCCCTGCTCGCCGCCTTCGTCGTGCTGATCACCCTGGGGCTGCGCCGCCAGCTGTTCGCGGTGTGCCAGGACGAGGAGTTCGCCCGGGTGACCGGCCTCCCGGTGCGCACGCTCAATCTGCTGCTGGCCATCACCGCGGCCGTCACGGTCACCGTCGCCATGCGCGTCGTAGGGCTGCTCCTGGTCAGCGCCCTGATGGTGGTCCCGGTCGCCGCCGCCCAGCAGGCCACCCGGGGCTTCGCGATGACGCTGGCGCTGGCGATCACCATCGGCGTCGTGGTGACCCTGTCCGGCACGGTCTTCTCGTTCTACGAGAACGTCCCGCCCGGCGCGAGCATCGTCGTCCTCGCGATCGGTGTCTTCGCCCTGATCACGGCCCTGGCCGCGCCCCTGGCGAAAAGACGCGCCCAGCAGCTGGCCGCGGCCGAGGAACGCTGCACCCTGGGGGACGATGTACTTGTGGAGTCCACCGCTCGCGGTGGACGCCCATAGTCGACCGCTCGTCCACCACCCGGCGGCCAATGCCCGGCCCCGTCGCCCGTCCCATCACTCTCGTCCGCCACCCGAGCGATAACTGGCACAATGGCCGGGCAGAAAGCGCGGTGGGTGCGGAACGAGCCCCGAGAGCGACGGAGCATGCGAGGTTGAGGAGGCAGCTGTGGCGACCGCCGGTCCCCCAGTACGCGGCCGGTCCACCAGACAGCGCGCCGCGGTGGCGGCGGCACTGGACGAGGTGGATGAGTTCCGCAGTGCGCAGGAGCTCCACGACATGCTCAAGCACCGGGGCGACTCGGTCGGCCTGACCACCGTCTACCGCACCCTCCAGTCCCTCGCCGACGCCGGTGAGGTCGATGTCCTCCGCACCACGGAGGGCGAGGCGGTCTACCGCCGGTGCAACAGCGAGGAGCACCACCACCACCTGGTCTGCCGCGCCTGCGGCAAGGCGGTCGAGGTGGAGGGCCCCGCCGTCGAGAAGTGGGCCGACGCGATCGCCGCCGAGCACGGCTTCGTGGACGTGGCCCACACCATCGAGATCTTCGGCACCTGCGGCGACTGCGCCGCGGCCAAGACGTCCCAGGCCTGACCCCCGTCCTCCGTGTGCTGCGCCGAGCGCGCTCCGTGCTCGGGCGGTGCGGGGCTGGGCGCATCCGCGGCTGAAGCGGCCCAAGCGGGTGGCGGCGGGTGCCGCTGTGCTGCTGGTCGTGCCCGTACTGACCGCCGGGGTGGCGCTGCGGCTGCAGTACGCGGGGGATCCCGCGCCCGGGACGCGGTGTGGCTGGGGCACGCCCGGGCGGACGGGAGCAAGGGTGAGGCCCAGCTGGCCGGGCTGATCCGGCGGATGCGCGGCACCGGCGTACGGGCTCCGTACGTCCACGCGGGCCCGCTGGAGCATGACGGCAGCCTGTCCGCGGCGCGCCATCCGAAGGCCCGGCGGCTGGTGGAGGCGGTACGGCGGGAGCTGCCCGGGGTGCGCGTCCAGGCGTGGCTCGGGGATGTGCTGTCGGCCGAGGGCACGATGGGGATGGACCTCGGCGAACCGGCGACGCGCGAACGCGTCGTGCTCCCAGGCTAGGGCGGCGACCATCACGGACCGTTCAACGTGGCCTCTGCAACGAGCAAAGAGTGCCGCCGGGGAACGGCTCAAGGCCAGGCGGGTCGGCACTGAGCACTCAGCCATTGAGTGAGTCATTGACTCATCTCGGCTATCGAGTCACAGAGACTCCAGCTCCCCGATCCGCGCCACCGTCGCCCCCGTCTTCGGGCATACCCACACCGCCGTGTCCGTGGAGACAGTCGCCGTCAGCGGATGCGTGTCCGGGTGTGTCGGACACGGTGGCCAGACCGCCGATGCGCCCTCGGACCACAGCGCCTCCACCGCCCAGCCCTGGACCTGGTCAGCCAGGTGCGCCAGCAGCTCCGCGGCGGTGCCGCCCACTGGTGACGTCAGGCCCTGGGCCGAACCGTCCGGCGCCCAGAGCATGGTCCCGTACCCGTCGTCCGTACGTACCTCCGGCCGCACCGCGCACCGTGCCTGGAGGTCCCTCAGGACCGTCTCCAGAGCGTCGGCGAATTCCAAGTCGTCCACTGGGGGCTCCTGATCACATCGGAAAGAACCAGCCCACAGTCTCCACCGCCTTGAAGCTTGCCGACGATCTTTTCCGGCCCACGCCCCCGTTTCAGCAGCCGCCTCAATCCCGGTGCGGGCCGTTGACGAAACGGAACGAGGATCCGTATATTAATCGGAACGAGGATCCGTTTTCCGGCGCAGCCGTAACCATGCCACAAGGAGAGCTCAGCAATGATTCTGGTCACCGGGGGGCTTGGCTTCATCGGCTCCCACACCGTGCAGGCCCTGCTGGCCGCGGGCGAGGAGTGTGTGCTGGTCCAGCGCAGTTCCACCGAGCCGCCGGTCGGGCGTTTTGACGCGCCGGTCGTGGTGGAGCGGGCCGACATCACCGATCTGAGCGAGTTGCTCGACGTGGGCACCCGCCACAAGATCACCGGCGTGGTGCACCTCGCGGGGTCCATGCCCTGGCCGCCGGACCCCGAGCAACCCGTCGAGGCGACGCGCACGGCGATCGGCGGTCTGCTCAACGTCCTCCAAGCCGCGCGGGATTGGGGCGTGCGGCGGGTGGGCGTCGCGAGCACGATCGGCGTCTACGGCGGAGGCGGACGCGGAGGCGAAGGCGAAGACGGCGGAGCCCAGGGCCCGCTCACCGAGGACATGCCCGTGTCATTGAGCTCGGGGCACCTCATCCCGACCTTCAAGAAGGTCGGCGAACTCCTCAACGACCACCTGGCCGACGCCACCGGCATCGAGATCATCAACTACCGCATCTCCGGCATCTGGGGGCCGCTCGAGCCGCACGGTCCGCTGTTCTTCGCCGCCCCCGAGCTCATCCACGCCGCCGTGCGCGGCACCGGGCCGGACCTCTCCCCGCTCCCCGGGCCCGCGTACGCGGAGGACTCGCTCGACCTGTGCTACGCGAAGGACGCGGGCCGGGCCATCGCACTACTCCAACTCGCGGACCGCCTCAACCACCGCACCTACAACGTGGCCTCCGGCCGCGCCACGAGCAATGCCGAGATCATCGCCGCCATCAAGAAGGTCGTCCCCGAGGCTCGGGTCGACCTCCCCACCGGCGGCACCACCCCGCCGCGCCACCTCGACATCACCCGCATCCAGCAGGACACCGGCTACGCGCCCGCCTACGACACCGAGCGCGCGGTCGCCGAGTACATCGCCTGGCTGCGGGCGGGCAATGAGCGGTGAGGATCCGACCTGAACAGTCCCAAGTCAGCGACGGGCGAGGCGGGTCAGGCGGGTGAGCGTGACGCCGTTGGGAAAGGCCGTGCGCTCGGCGACCTCGAAGACGGTGGGATCGAAGGCACCGTCGAAGGCGGGGGTCCCGGCGCCCGCGACAACGGGGTAGTTCTTGATCACCAGTTCGTCGATCTCCGGCAGCAGGGCGCCCGCGAGCGCGCCCCCGCCGCAGAGCCACACGTCCAGCCCCGCGCCGTCCTCCCCCTTGAGCTCGCGTACGAGGGCGATCGGGTCGCCCGGGACAACGGTGACGGCCGGATCGGTGTCGGGCTTGAGGGTGCTGGACACCACGTACTGGCGCAGATGGGCGTACGGGCTGGTGACCCCCGCGTCGAGGGCGGGACGGTAGGCGCCGAGGCCCATGACGACGGTGTCGAAGCGCCGGTTCGGCGCGTCGGCCAGGCCGACCGCCGCGCGGTACGCGGTCGGGACCGTCTCGGGGAACAGCGAGTTGACCCAGGTCGAGTAGGCGGCGGACTGCTGGGCGTCACCGCTGGGGAAGAAGTCGTACTCGCCGCCGGGACCCGCGATGCGGCCATCGAGCGTGACGGCGACGTAGTACACGAGCTTTCGCATCTCAAGCCGCTCCCCACATAGTACTCTGACTGTAGTGGCCAAAATGTAGTACTACAGCTGGAGTGGTGTCAATGGTGAGACGGAACGACCAGCGGCGCACCGCCCTCGTGGACGCCGCGATCGAGGTACTGGCCAGGGAGGGCGCGCGCGGACTGACCTTCCGCGCGGTGGACGCCGAGGCCGCCGTACCCGCCGGGACAGCGTCCAACTACTTCGGCAGCCGCGACGACGTACTCACCCAGGCCGGTGCCCGCGTCTATGAGCGGCTCCAGCCCGACGAGGCCACGGTCGCCCGCCAGCGGGCGGCGGGGCGCGACCGGGAGACCTACGCGGAGCTGATGCGTGAGCTCGTCAGCCGCGTCGCCGCCTTCCGCACCGGCTATCTGGCGCTGCTGGAACTCCGCCTCGAGGCCACCCGTCGGCCCGGGCTGCGCAAGGTCCTCACCGAGCGGGTCCGGGCCGACGTCGAGGCCAACGTGGCGTACCACGAGGAGTCGGGCCTGCCCGGCGGCGCCACGGCCGTCAAGCTGCTCATGCTGGCGCTGAACTGGCTGATCGTCGAGCAGCTCACCCTGCCGGAGGTGTTCACGGAGGCGGAGCGGGATCAGCTGGTGGCGGCGGCGGTGGAGCGGATCGTGACGGCGGAGTAAGAGGGTCGGTCCTCCTACCGCGCGCACGGGCTCCTACCGCTTACGCGGACGGGGAGTCCTTCTTCAGCTGCTCCTCGTTCGGGATCGCCCCGCCGAAGCGGCGGTCCCGCGAGGCGAACTCCAGGCACGCCCGCCACAGGTCACGGCGGTCGAAGTCCGGCCACAGCACGTCCTGGTACACCATCTCGGCGTACGCGCTCTGCCAGATCAGGTAGTTGGACGTGCGCTGCTCGCCCGAGGGGCGCAGGAAGAGGTCCACGTCCGGCATGTCCGGGTAGTAGAGGTACTTCGCGAACGTCTTCTCGTTCACCTTCGACGGATCGAGGCGGCCCGCCCGGATGTCTTCGGCCAGCGCCTTCGCCGCGTCCGCGATCTCCGCACGGCCGCCGTAGTTCATGCAGAAGTACATGGTCATGGCGTCGTTGCCCGTGGTCTGCTCCTGGGCGACCTGGAGCTCCTGCGCCACCGACTTCCACAGCTTCGGCATCCGGCCCGCCCAGCGGATCCGCACGCCCATCGCGTCCATCTCGTCGCGGCGGCGGCGGATGACATCGCGGTTGAAGTTCATCAGGAAGCGCACCTCGTCGGGCGAGCGCTTCCAGTTCTCGGTCGAGAAGGCGTAGAGGGAGAGGTTCTTGACGCCCATCTCGAGGCAGCCCTTGAGCACGTCCATCACGACGCCCTCGCCGACCTTGTGCCCCTCGGTGCGCGGCAGTCCGCGCTCCTTGGCCCAGCGGCCATTGCCGTCCATCACGCAGGCCACGTGCTGCGGCACCAGCTCACCGGGGATCTTCGGCGGCCGGGCGCCGGACGGATGCGGTTCCGGGGTCCGGTACTCGCGCCGCTGTCGGCCCAGAAACCCGCGTCCTGCCATGCCTGCCACGTCTCCCTCAGCTGTTGCTCTCTGTACTACTGCTTCTGCTGCTACTTCTCTACGTACCGCAGCGACCGAAGTCCCCGCTCCAGGTGCCAGTGCAAATACGCCGCCACGAGCCCGCTGCCCTCCCGGGCGTGCCGCAGCTCACACGCGTCCGCCGTCTCCCAGTCCCCGGTCAGCAGCGCGCCCAGCAGCGTCAGCGACTCCGCCGAGGGTACGACGCTTCCGGGCACCCGGCACTCTCCGCAGATGACCCCGCCCGCGCCGACCGAGAAGAACCGGTTCGGACCGGGCATCCCGCACTTGGCGCAGTCGTCGAAACTCGGTGCGTAGCCGTTGACGGCGAGGGAACGGAGCAGAAACGCGTCCAGGACGAGATGCGGCTCATGATCCCCGGCGGCGAGGGTGCGCAGCGCGCCGACGAGCAGCAGATACTGCTGTACGGCGGGCTCGCCCTCGTGGTCGGTGAACCGCTCGGCCGTCTCCAGCATGGCCGTACCGGCGGTGTACCGGGCGTAGTCGGTGACGATCGACCCACCGTACGGGGCGATGGTCTCGCTCTGCGTACACAGCGGCAGCCCGCGCCCGATCAGCTCGCCCCCACCGCGCGCGAAGAATTGCACGTCAACGTGGCTGAACGGTTCGAGCCGCGCCCCGAACTTGGACTTCGTACGCCGCACCCCCCGCGCGACGGCGCGGACGCGGCCGTTGTTGCGGGTGAGCAGGGTGATGATCCGGTCCGCCTCGCCCAGCTTCTGGGTGCGCAGCACGATGCCGTCGTCGCGGAACAGACTCATGGCGCCCATTGTCCCCTAGCGGGACAGCCAATCGAACCGCCCGGCCCGGGCGGCCCGGGTAAGCGCCTGCAGCGCGTCGGGGGTGGTAGCGATCACGGTCTGCGGCTCGTCGCTCTCGCGCAGGAGGATCGCGGTGGGGGCACGCTGCGCGAGTTCGACGCAGTTGCTCTCGTTCTGGTCCGAGTACGAGGACTTCCGCCAGTGGTGCATGTCCACCCCCTCAGCTAGCCATGTGGTCAAACCCGCCGGTCTTGATCCTCGCGACAAGCCCTCGGAGAGCAGCTGGGGTGGTTGTGATCACGACGCCGGGATCATCGCTCTCGCGGAGGAGTACGGCGTCCGGCACGCGGCCGAGTTCCACACAGTTGTGCTCGGCATCCTCTCCGGAGTACGAGGACTTCCGCCAGTGCATATCGGGGCATCTCCCGTTGTCAGAGTCGCTGTGCTATATCGCGGATGAGGTCACTCGTGGCCTCTGGCGAAAGGGCCAAGGCTTCCATCTGGTCCAAGATACTGCCGTAGCGTTCGAGGTGCGCTTCCGTATCGAGGAAGGCAACACCCGAGGGCGTATCGGCCTGCACGGTGTCCAGTTGCCGGACCGGCCCGAACGCGTAGAGCGTGCTCATGCCTGGGCTTGAGAACCCACCCGCCGAGAACGGAACCACGCGTACGGTCACGTTGCCCCGCTGCGATGACTCGATGAGCTGCTCCAACTGTGCCCGCATCACCTTCGGTCCGCCGAACTCCATTCTCAGCGCGGCCTCATGGATGAGGAAGGTGCACTGCGGCGGATCGTCCCTGTCCAGTACGTCCCGGCGCCTGAGCCGGTAGGAAATGCTGGCCCGCAACTGCGTCGGCGTAGGGCTGGACGTGGTGGTGGAGAACACGGCCTTCGCGTAATCCTCCGTCTGGAGCAGCCCGGGCACATGCATGATCTGCGCCGAGCGCATGGCCACCGCGTGATGTTCGAGCTCGGCCAAGTCGAGTGCGTTCGCCGGAGTCTTGCCCCGGTAGTCCTCCCACCAGCCGTGGACGCGTTCCTCGTTCATGACGACGAGAGCGTCGACGTACGCCCTGTCCATACAGGAGTAAATGGTCGCGAGCGTTCTGATGCGGTCCTCGCTCACGCCGAAACGCGCAGCCTCGATATTGCTGATGCGAGTGCGGTTCACGCCGAGGAGTTGACCGGCTTCCACCACGCTCATGCCTGCCCGCTCGCGCATCTTGCGCAGCTCTGTGCCGAGACGCCGCTGCCTCGCGGTCGTGGCCGTCCTCTGCCCCACGCGTTCCCCTCTCCGGTACCTGGGACGACGATCCCACATCCTAACGAGTTCCACCGCGATAGTGGAACTCGTTACCCAGCATGCCCTATGGTCCTTACCACAGCGTGACGAACAAGCCACGCACCGCGTTGGGAGAACCGCCATGCCCGAAGCCGCAAACCTTCCGTACGCCTACCGACTCAGCGCCCCCAACTCCCCCAAGAGCCCGAGGGTCTGCCGTGACGCCATCGCCGCACTCCTCCAGGCCAACGACCTGCACGACCTCGCGGACACGGCGAAACTCCTGGTCTCCGAGGCCGTGACGAACGTCAACCAGCACACGGACACCCAGCTGATCCACATCGACACCCTCGTCCGCGACCGCATCGCGACGATCGCCGTACGCGACGGCTCCCCGGAACGCCACCCGTACCCCCGCGACGCAAGGCCCGACGAGGAGGGCGGACGCGGGCTGTTCCTGATGCAGGAGCTGGCCTACGCATGGGGCGTCACCTGGGAGAACAGCCTGCGTCCCACCGGCAAGCACATCTGGTTCGAGCTGCGCGCACCGCTGATGGAAGCCCCGCCCACGTCCGCTCTGGCCTGACCCACTGCCAGCTCGCACGAGGGTGGTCAGTGTGCGACCTGGGCGCGCTCGGCACTCGTGCGGCTGAGACGACGTGATTCCGCTGTGGCCAACGGCAGACATGGGTACGTTGGCCAGCCTGTCGGACACCCCGGAGGACGCCCATGCCGCGCGAGTCGACCACCTTGCCGGAGTACTGGGACGCCTACAAGCCGTACCGCGGGGAGGGCGAGCAGCCCGCGCCTGACGTGGGGGCCTTCGCGTGGACCCAGTACGACGGGCACGGCCCCGGCGAGGAGTTCCTGGGCAGCCCGCGTACCGCGCTGGAGCTGGGCTGCGCCGAGGGCAAGGAGGCCGTGTACCTCGCTCGTACCGGCATCGCGGTGACCGCGTTGGACTTCTCCGCCGCCCAGGTCGCACGCGCCCGCCGCTGGTGGGACGGCACCCCTGGGCTGACATTCGTCCAAGCCGAGGCATGCGGCTACCTCGCTGCGGCTGAGACGACGTACGACGCGGTCTTCTCCGTCTGGGGCGCGCTCTGGTTCACCGATCCCGATGAACTGATCCCACTGATCGCCAAACGCCTCAGCCCAGGCGGCACCCTCGCCTTCTCGCAGGCCGAACCGCTCGAGGGCTACTACGGCCCACAGCCCATGTACGGGAACGGCCTCGCGGGCCGCAAGCTCACCCTCCTGCGCTGGTCATACCCGCCGCCGTGGTGGGCCGATCTGCTCAAGCGGACGGGGTTCACCGACATCGACGCCCGTGTGCTCCCCGCGCCCAGACCGGAGGACGTCGGCACCCTCATGGTGCGCGCGAACGCCCCGAAGTGAGTGATCAAGGGCTGGCCAAGTCCGAGTCCTCGCCGTGGTGGGTGGAAAGGTCGGCCAGGAACTCGCGGCGCAGGGTGTGCGATGTCGCGGCCGCAACCTCGCCCCCGCGATGTCACAGCCGTGTGCTGGACGCGATCTGGGCCGGTCACAACCCAGCGGAGGCAGGGCGGTTGGTGGCCCGGCGGCGTTCTCCACCGCGCACACTGGTGGTGCGGGGGGGGCAAGTCAGCGACGAGTTGGGGGATACGCCATGGCGGCCGGTTGCCGGGACTGTGAGACATGTACGAGGTCGTGGCTGGGGCGGCTGTTCCAGAACGCGGCGGTGGGGCTGATGCATGTGGTGACCATCGGCATCAGCTATCTGGTCAAGAAGGGGTTCAGGCGGCACTGCCCGCAGTGCGGGCACCTGCTGTCCGGGCACGCGCGCAGGGCGGACGGTTCGTTCCGCGACTAGGGCCTGCCCGGCGGATGGCGCCGGACAGGCCCCTGGTCCTGAGGAGGGCTCAGCGCTTGAGCGTGAAGGTGAAGTCGCCGCTGAGCTTGGTGCTCAGCCGGACCGCCGAAACGAGTTTGCCCTCCGCGATCAGCCTTTCCACCTCGGCCCGTGACAGGCCGCACCCTTCGGCGATCAGCCGCAGCGGCCGGACCGGGATCCGCGCCGCGAAGCGGACGGACACGTCGATCACCTCGCGGTCCAGGTGATCCGAACCGCCGGTGTCGAGGCGCCAGGCGCCGTCCCAGTCGAGGGCGACGCGATTGCGGTGCCGTACGACCGGGTCCTGGAGCAATTCAGCCGTCAGGCCGGGGTCGTTGTCGTGCAGCCGGTCCAGCAGCTCAGGTCGTACGGAGCGCACATTCATCCGCTCCAGGACCGTGAGCTTCGCGGTTTCCCCGCAAGCGGTACAGAGCACGAGCAGCCAGGCTTCGATGAGCTTGTGGTGGGCGTTGACGCGGAACTTACCGCTTGCCCGGAAGCGCTCGGACGCGCACGCGTGGCAACGGCGGAGAACGAGCGGCAGGCAGGTGGGCATGACCACCCAGTTACAGAGCACAGAAGTACACCGGTTTCAGTGAGAAATCCGCAGCAAAAAGAGGCGCGGCGCATATGCGCGACGCGCAACAGATCAGCGCTTGGGAGGTCTCACACGGTGTACAACGGCACGCCCTTGCCTAGACGACGTCAGTCGGCAGCACGGTAACGGCGCACGGCGGTGCCGCTCCACCGATTTTTGCCGAAGCCGGTCAGAGGGGCTGGAACCGGCGGCGCAGAAGGCAGAACTCGTTGCCTTCCGGATCGGCCAGGACGTGCCAGTTCTCGGTGCCGGTCTGACCGACGTCCGCGGGCCTGGCGCCGAGCGCGAGCAGCCGCTCCAACTCGGCGTCCTGGTCGCGGTCGGTGGCGTTGACGTCGATGTGCAGCCGCAGCTTCTCGGGCCGGGGGTCGCTGCTGGGGCTGAGGACGAGGGTGGGCTGCGGGCCGCCGAAGCCGGTGTCGGGCGGTCCGATCTCGATGCTTCCGTCGTCATCCCGGTCGAGTTCGACGTAGCCGAGGACGTCGCTCCAGAACGCCGCGAGCCGTTCGGGGTCGACGCAGTCGAGGACCAGTTCACTGATGCGGCATGCCATGCCCGTCAGTCTACGGAGAGAACGCGAGAAGTCGCCGCGGCGGTGGAGCCATCGGAAGGTGCTCCACCGCCGCGGCGACGCGGACGCATACTCGCGCGGACGCTTTTGCTCACGCAGACGCTTACTCGTGGGAGCTGATCACGCCGCGGGTACTGAGCACGATGTACACGCCGTTGGCGTCGAGTCCGTCATCGTGCTGGTTCGCCTCCAGCGTGCCGTCCACCGAGCCCTCGTTGCCGATGATCTGCGCACGGTACCGAGCCTCGCCGACCTTCGTGACCTTGGCCGTCCAACCGCCCGCCAGGTTGAAGGTGCCCGGTGCCCGGTGTTCGCCGCCCATCCAGGACTGGACCTCGCCGCCCGACGTGACCACGACGTACATGCCGTTGGCATCGAGCCCGGCGTCGTGCTCGTTCGCCTCCAGCGTCGCCAGGACGTCACCGTCGTTGACGATCTGGACGCGGTAGTGCAGGTCGCCCAGCTTGTGGATCTTTGCGGTACTGCCGTCCACCAGGGTCTCGGTACGGTCCGGGGATGCCGCCCCGTCCGTAGCGCCCGCCTTGGTGTCGGTCTTGGCGCCCGCCCCGGTTTCGGTCTTGGCGTCGGAGCCCTTCGTTCCGGTGGCGGTGTCCGCGCTGCTGGACCCGGCGGAGGAGGCCGGGGGCTTCGAGCCGGTGTCGTCCGAGTCGTTGCAGGCGGTCAGGCTGAAGCTGGCGGCCGCGACCAGGGCCGCGGCGGCAATGCGCAGGGTGCGGCGACGGGCGGTGCGGACAGTGGTGTTGGAGTTCATCGCGGGTCCCCCCAGGGGCGTTCGGTGTGGTGGTCTCCTTGGTGCGTCACCCACTCTGGTCGGGCCCCCTACCGCGAGACTGCCGCTCCGCTAACGGTCGGCTAACCCGGGCGCGGTGTGAGCGTCACTCGGCGGCGGCTTCCGCCTCGGCGGCGTCCTCGGGGCCCGCCGGTGCGGGGAGGCTGGGCAGGAGCAGGCACAGCGGGACGGCGACGGCGGTGAGGGCCACCGACCACCAGAAGGCGGTGCCGAAGCCGTCGGCCAGGGCGCCCGGGGTGTGGGCGGCACCGGTGCTGCGCTGGATGAGGCCGCCGCGGACCCGCTGGAGGCGTCACGATCCGTTGGGGTGAGACACAGGTCACGTTCGGGGCTGTCACATCTCTCCGCTCCGTGCCGTCAGGGAGGTGTAACCACGGCAATCGCATAAGACCGCATAGGAGAGCCCATCGTGGACGCTCGCTTGAACCTCTTCGGCAGCCCGCTCATCGGCACCTTCCTCAAGCACCTCGGCTCCGCGGGCAAGGTGATCTCGGACTCGGCGCTACCGGCCACGACACAGGAGCTGGTGAAGATCCGGGCCAGCCAGATCAACGGCTGCGGCTTCTGCACCGACATGCACACCAAGGACGCCGCGAAGGCCGGGGAGACCTCGACGCGGCTGAACCTGGTCGCGGTCTGGCGGGAGGCCACGGTGTTCACCGACGCCGAGCGCGCCGCCCTGGAGCTCGCGGAGCAGGGCACCCGCATCGCCGACGCGGCCGGTGGTGTCACGGACGAGGCGTGGGCGAACGCCGCCACCCACTACGACGAGGAACAGCTCGCCGCTCTGGTGTCGATCATCGCCGTCATCAACGCCTACAACCGGCTGAACGTCATCGTCCAGCAGCCCGCGGGCGACTACCAGCCCGGCCAGTTCGGGTAAGGCCCGGCGTCCGGGTGCCCGGCCTGCCCCATACGCGTGATGGCCGCGCGTTCGGCAGGCGCTCGGGAAAGTCGGGCGTGGGGCTGTACGGGGGTCATGCCCCACGCCCGACTTCACCGGTCCGCACCCGGCCGGGAGAGGGAGCCCCGGCTCCCCCCTTGCCGCGTCCGCCCGGATCCCGCCGGATCAGACGTGGTCGAACGGCTCGGCGTACTGGAAGGGCCCCTTGACGGTCGGCTGATAGGCGGTCAGGGTCCGGACCTGGAAGTACTCGCCCCAGGCCGGATCCGGGGCCGTGATGCCGTACTCGGTCGCCGAGCGGAAGCCGAACCGACCGTAGTAGGCGGGGCTGCCCAGCAGGGCGACCAGCGATTCGCCGAACGCGTCCGCGGCGCCGAGCACCGCGTGGACGAGCGCGAGGCCCACGCCGCGCCCCTGATGGGCAGGGTGCACGCTGAGCGGGCCGAGGCCGAGGGCGAGGGCCAGGTCGGAGCCGACGTGGCCGCGGGTGCACACGACATGGCCGATCACCTCGCCGCGGTCGCCGGTGGCGACGAACGACAGCGCGGGCAGCCAGCCGTCGCAGACCCGGAGCGCGTCCAGCAGCGTGGCCTCGACGGGAGCCGGGGGGTGCGAGCCGTGCGAGGCGTCCGAGGTGTCCGACTTCGCGAACGCGGCCGAGGTGACGGCCCGTACGGCGTCGATGTCGGAGCGGGTCTCTCGTCGGATCAGCATCGGGTCAGGATGCGTCCGAATACCGCACCACGGCAAACGAATTGCGCACCCGCGCGCGGGGCGGGCCACGCCGTCGGCCGTAATTGACTCGACTCGGCGGCCACGGCTCCGGCAGCCTCCCGTCATGGACCCCCATTACTGGCCCCTGTACGGGCTTCGCCTGCGTACGCCGCGCCTGGAGCTGCGGCTTCCCGACGTCCCCCGGCTCGACGAGCTCGCCGCGGTCGCGGCGGGCGGGGTGCACGACCCGGACGAGATGCCCTTCTCCATCCCGTGGACCGACGCGCCCCCGGAGGAGCGCGGACGCGCCACCTTCCAGCATGTGCTGCGCACCATCGCCGAATGGCGGCCGGAGCAGTGGACCCTGAGCCTCGCGGTGCTGCACGAGGGGGCGGTGATCGGGCGGCAGGACCTGTTCGCGACCGAGTTCGCCGTCGCGCGGGAGGCCGAGACCGGCTCCTGGCTGGGCACCGCCCACCAGGGCAAGGGCCTGGGCACGGAGATGCGGGCGGCGGTGGCGCACCTGGCCTTCGAGGGCCTGGGCGCGCTGTCGCTGATTTCGGGTGCGATGGTGGAGAACGGCCGCTCGCTGGGGGTGTCCCGGCGGCTCGGCTACCGCTCCGACGGGCTGTCCACGGTCGCCGTACGGGGCGAGGCCCGCACCATTCAGCGGCTGCGGCTGGAGCGTGCGGCCTGGGAGGAGCACCGCGCCACCCCGGTCGATATCGCCGGACTGGAGCCGTGCCGCGCGCTGTTCGGCGCTCCCTGATGACGCCCTCAGGCTCCGATGGACTCCGATGGGCACCGGGAGTGCGAGCTTCGGCTCCGGGAGTGCGAGCCCGCATGGCCCGCTCTACGGTGGTTTGAGGGGGCTGGGACGGCTAATGGAGGTGGCATCCATGGCGGGCAAGTTTGAGATCTACGAGGACAAGCGCGGCAAGCACCGCTTCCGGCTGAAGGCGGGCAACGGCGAGATCATCGCGGTCGGCGAGGCCTATGAGTCCAAGTCCGCCGCGCAGAAGGGCGTCGAATCCGTCAAGAAGAACGCCCCGACGGCCGACGTCAAGGAGATTCCGACCGACAAGTCGGGGTGACCAGGCCGGACTCATAGGCCGCGATGACGAGTTGGGCGCGGTCGCGGGCGCCCAGCTTGCCCATGATGCGGCTGACATGGGTCTTGGTGGTGAGCGGTGAGAGGCCGAGGGTCTGCGCGGCCTCGGCGTTGTTGAGGCCCCGCGCGACGAGGGCGAGCACCTGCCGTTCGCGCTCGGAGAGCGCGGCCAGCGCGGCGGGCGCGGGAACGCCCGGCTGCGGGGCCTCCGGCAGGCGCAGCACACGGGCGATGAGCCGGGCGGTGGGGCCGGGCGAGAGCAGGGACTCCCCCGCCGCCACGGTCCGTATGGCGTCCAGGAGTTCGGCGGGTCTGGTGTCCTTCACCAGGAAGCCGGACGCGCCCGCGCGCAGCGCCTCGACGATGTGCTCGTCGGTGTCATAGGTCGTCAGCACGAGCACCTTGACCCCGGCGAGGTCTTCGTCGGCCGCGATCCGGCGGGTGGCCTCGATGCCGTCGAGGTCGGGCATCCGGATGTCCATGACCACGAGGTCGGCGCGTGCGGTGCGGGCCAGTTCGACCGCCTCACGGCCGGTGCCCGCCTGCCCGACCACGTCCATGTCGCGGGCCGAGGAGACCAGCATGGCGAAGGCGGAGCGGACCAGCGTCTGGTCGTCCGCGAGCAACACCCTGATCGGCGCGGCGGCCCCGGGGGCGGGGTCCGGTGCGGGGTCCGAGGCGAGGGGCACTGGGCCGGTTCCGGACGGCGGGCCCGGTGGCGTGGTCATGCGGTGGCCTCCCTGGGCGGTACGGCGGTCTGTCCGGTGCCGGTGCCGGTGTCGGTGTCGGTCCTGGTGCCGAGGGCAGCGCCGGAGCCAGTGGCGGTGTTGGTGTCGGTGGCCGTACGGGCGCCGGGCGGGCCGCTCCTCCCCCACGGCAGGGCGGCCCTGATCGCGAAGCCGGGGCCGTCCTCGCGCGGTCCGGCGGACAGGGTGCCCGCGACGCTGCGGGCCCGCTCGCGCATGCCCACGATGCCGTAGCCCGTCTCGACGGGCGCGGTGACGGGCGGCTCCTCGCCCCTGGGGCCGTCGTCCACGGCGGCGACGCACAGCTCCCCCTCGTCCCGTACGAGCGTGATCCGCACCCTCGTGCCGGGCGCGTGGCGAACGGCGTTGGTCAGCGCCTCCTGCACGATCCGGTACGCGGCGGCGCCCACGGCGGGCGACAGTTCGGACGCCTCCACGTCGACCGTAAGGTCCACACGGACGCCCGCCGCCTCCGCCGCAGCGGCCAGGTCGGCGAGTCCGGCGAGCCCCGGCAGCGGCCCGGTGTCCTCCTCGTCCGCGCGGTCGGCGTCGCCGCCCGCGCCGCCGCGGAGCACCTGGAGGGTGGCCCGGAGTTCGGCGCGGGCGTCCCGGCAGGTGTCGGCGATCGAGTCGAGCGCCTTGGCCATCGCCTCCCGGTCCAGCCGCTCGGGGTCGGCGATCAGGACATGCGCCGCGACGGAGGTCTGGACGCCGATGAGGGTGATGCTGTGCGCGAGCAGATCGTGCAGATCGCGGGCGATGCGCAGCCGTTCTTCGGCGACCCGCCGGGCCGCCTCGTCCTCGCGGGTCCGCTCGGCGCGTTCGGCCCGCTCCAGGATCGCGGCGATGTACTTGCGGTGGATGCGGACGGCCTCGCCGATCACCACGACCGACAGCACCCAGCCGGAGGTGCGCAGCATGTCGAGACCGGCGTGCGGCCGCCCGCTCAGGGCCATCGCCGACACCATGATCGAGATCACGGCGGTGACGGTGAGGAAGGACCGCAGCGGCGGGCCGATGACGGCGAGGGTGTAGACGGCGAGGAGCCCGGCCGGGACGACCGCGGTGTGGACGTTGTCCATGGCGTGGTACGGCCCGACCATGAACACCACCGCCACCGTGGTCACCATCGGGCTGTGCCGCCGCCCGATGAGCACCGTGGCGCTGGCGACGAGCAGCACCCAGCCGAGCGCGTCCGGGCGGTGGCCGTTGCGGTCGGGGTTGAGCAGTGCCAGGGCCACCTGGAGGACCAGCACCGCACCGGCGATCCGGGCGTCCACCCACCGCCGCCCGCGGGCCTCCTTAGGGGTCTCGGCGGGGCGGGGGCCGTTGTGCAGGGCGCGCGACGCGGAGGCGATCGCGCGGTGGACGGCGGACCGCGCGGCGGGGCGCCGGGCGTCGGCGGCACGCTCCGGCGGAGTGGTCGCGGAGTGGGTCGTAGCGGGTACGGGCACGGGCTCCATCCTCGGGGATCCGCCTCGGGCCGGGCCATAGGGCTGTACACGTCCCGTAGGGGCGGTATGCGTCCCATAGGGCTGCGTGCACGCCATAGGGCGGTGCGGGCGGTAACGGGTCCAGGAAGCGGCCGTAAGGCCGTCAGGGGCGCCCACAGGGCCGTACGGAGGGAGTCCCGGACCGGCCGTCCCCTGTGCGGCCGGTCCGGGCTGAGAGAGGACGTCAGCCGCCCCGTACGGCCCGGTGTCAGCCGCCCCGTACGGCCGGTTCCGGACGGGACCCGGCGGCGGGTCCGTCCTGGGTGGCCGGAGCCGCCGGGTCGGGCGTACGGCGGAAGAGCGCGCCCGGCCACCACACCCACCGCCTCAGCAGCAGGCTCGCCGACGTCACCAGGTACGTCCGCACGAGGAAGGTGTCGAGCAGCACCCCGACCGCCACCACGAACCCCATCTCGACCAGCATCACCATCGGCAGCGTGGCCAGCACCGCGAAGGTCGCCGCCAGCACCAGACCGGCCGAGGCGATCACCCCGCCCGTCGTGCGCAGCGCGGTCACCGCCGCGTCCGGGACGTCCGCCCCGCGCAACGACTCCTCCCGCATCCGGTGCATCAGGAAGATGCCGTAGTCCACGCCGAGGGCGACCAGGAAGACGAAGGAGAGCAGCGGCAGCCCGGGGTCGACCCCGGCGAAGCCGAAGACCGGGTCGAAGAAGAGCCCGCCGAGCCCCATCGCCGCGCCCCACACCGCGACCACGGCGACGACGAGGACCAGCGGCGCGACGAGGCTGCGCAGCAGGGCGGCGAGGATCAGCAGCACGGCGATCAGCACCAGCGGGATGACCAGCGTCCGGTCGCGGGCACTGGTGTCCTTCAGATCGAGCTGCTGGGCGCTGGGACCGCCGACGAGGGCGTCGGCGCCCCCGACCCGTACCAGACCGGAGCGCAGGGCGTGCAGCGCGGCCGTCTCCTCCGCCGACTGCGGGGCGCCCCGCGGGAAGACGTCGATCTCGGTCCAGCCGCCGCCGCTGCGCCCGGTGTCCGCCCGTACGACCCCCTCCGTGCCGCGCGCCCGCCGCAGCACCTCGTCCGCGCCCGCGGTGCGCGCCATCACACTGATGGGCTGGCTGCTGGCGTCCGGATAGGCATCGGCGAGGGTCTGGGTGGCGGCCACCGACTCGGGCTTGTCGGTGAAGGTGTCCGCCTGCTTGAGGTCGCCCGGCATATTGAGCACCCCGAGGGCGAGGGCACCCAGCAGCGCGGCGCCGCCGAGGAGCACGGCTACCGGCCGGCGGCGGGCCGAGTCGCCCATCGCCTCGAAGAACCCGCGCCGGGTCGCCCGCGGTTCGCTGCCGTAGACGGGGATCAGCGGCCAGAACACCCGCCGCCCCAGCAGCACCAGTACCGCGGGCAACAGCGTCACCATGGCGGCCAGCGCGCAGACGACCCCGACCGCGCCGACCGGGCCAAGTCCGCTGCTGCTGTTGAGGTCGGCGGCGAGCAGGCACAGCAGCCCGGCGGCCACGGTGCCGCTGGAGGCGAGCACGGCCGGACCACAGCCGCGCAGGGCCTCCCGCATCGCGTCGTACGGGGCGCGGTGGCGGCGTAGCTCCTCGCGGTAGCGGGACACGATCAGCAGGGCGTAGTCGGTGCCCGCGCCGAAGACCAGCACCGTCATGATCGAGGAGCTCATGCTGGTGACGGTCAGGTCGAAGCCCTGGACGAGGCCGTAGACGATCGCCATCGCGGCCATGGCGGCGACGCCGACCACCCCCAGCGGCACCAGCCACAGCAGCGGACTGCGATAGGTGATGATCAGCAGCAGGGCCACCACCCCGGCGGTGGCGAACATCAGCGTGCCGTCGGTGGAGGCGAAGACCTCCTGCGAGTCGGCGCTGAGCGCCCCGGGGCCGCCGACCTGGACGGTCAGGCCCTCGGGGTTCCCGGAGCGGGGGGCGAGCCCGGCGCGGACGTCCTTGACCGCGTCGGCGCGCTCCTTCTCGTCCGTCAGGCCGGTGAGCGCCATGGGGTACATCAGGGTCGTGCCGTCCTTGGACGGGACGGCGCGCGGCGCCGTGCCGCCCACGAGGTCATGGCGGGCCGCCACCTCGGCGACCCGCCCACCGGCCGCCTTACGGTCGGCACCGGTCAGCCCGCCGTCGCGGTGGAAGACCAGGACGAGGTCGATGGTGTCGCCGCCGGGCAGCCGCTCCTGGAGCCGGGCGACCTGGGTGGAGTCGGCGCCCGCCGGGAGGTAGTCGACGGCCGTGTCCCGTTTGGCGCCCTCAAGATCGCCCGCGAAGGGGGCGGCGACCAGGAGCAGCAGCACCCAGCCCGCGATGACCGCCCAGGGCAGCGAGCGCCGCCGCTTGCCGCCGCGCCCGGCGGCAGGCGGCGCTTCCGGTTGTTGGGGATCTCCAGCGATCCCTGACGATGTCGTCTGCATGCCCCCAGGCTTCCGGCGCCGGGGGGCCGATGCCTCGCGCGGACGAGGGAAATGGCGGCTACTACGCCGGGGGCGGACCGGGGGTGATTACTCCCCGGGGAGTACGGAGAGCGGACCGGAACCCTCCGCTCAGAACGCCGCCTCTGCTCAGAACGCCGCCCTTGTAGCCGCCAGCAGACGGGCCGTGTCGTCCGGACAGATCATCAGCGCCCGGCCGACCGTTTCCAGGACCGCGCGCTCGGCCGGGCGGTACGGGCCGTCGGCCACGGCGATCCGGGCGCCCTGGAGGAGGATGGCCTCCCGGCCGGTGGGGGCCAGATGCGGGGCCAGCGGCTCCAGGGCCTCGTGCAGCTCGATGGCCAGCGCCGTACCGCACGGGTCCAGGCCGTCACGCTCGCCGCACGCGCCCGGCAGCCGCCCGGTGTCGGCGGCCAGGGCCTCGATGAGCGCGAGCAGCTGCTCTTCGCTGCAGTCGGCGAACCCGGCGGCGCGCACCGCGCCCACCGCGACCTGCCGGACCGCCGTCGCCTCGGTGCCGCCCGCGGCGAGGACCGCGAGTGCCACGGTGTGCACCGCGTCCCGCAGCATCGCGGAGAAGCGCGTCGTGGTCGGGTGGTCGAGCACATCCGTGCCGTAGCGGCTGGCGCAGGCCGCGCATTCCACGATGGGCGCGACCGGACCGCGCGGCAGCACCGGCAGGCCGAGCACCACGATGCGGCGGCGGCCGGTACGGCGGCGGTAGTTGCGGTCACCTCCGCACTCGGGGCAGTAGAACTCACCATCGCCGACGGTCCGCCACAGAGTGCGTACGCCTACCACACACAGGTCCCGGTCACGGCGGGCTCGCCGGTGCACCACGTCACACCTCCATAACGCTTCGGCCACGTTGCCGCGTTGACGTGATGCTAGCCACATCCATGATGTGACGTCAGTACCCCGAACGGAGACAACAGGCCAAACCCGAGGCCCCGCTCACCTCGCGGGGTGAACGGGGCCCATGTGGGTGACCAGGTCAACGGGGTGATGACCCCATCCGATCAGACCGGTGAAAGATCATCTACACATCTGAAGGATTTCGAAGGAATCCGTAAAGATCAAGGAATCCGTAAGGACCGAGGATCACCGGCGAGCCCGGTTCACCGCGGAGACGACCGCCTTCAGGGAGGCGCGCACGATGTTGGCGTCGATCCCGACACCCCACAGCACCTGCCCGTCGATCGCGCACTCGATGTACGCGGCGGCCTGGGACGCGGCGCCCTCGCTCAGGGTGTGCTCGGAGTAGTCCAGCAGCCGTACGTCCACGTCGATCGCGGCCAGGGCGTCGAAGAAGGCCGCCAGCGGGCCGTTGCCGGTGCCGTTCAGCACCGTCTCGGCACCGTCCACGACCGCCTCGACGGTGAGCGCGTCGGTGCCCTCGGTGGTGGTCGAGGTCTGCGCGCTGCGCAGTGAGATGCGGCCCCACCGGTTGTCGTCGGTCGGCAGGTACTCGTCCTGGAAGGTCGCCCAGATCTGCCCAGGGGTGACCTCGCCGCCCTCGGCATCGGTCTTGGCCTGAATCGTCCGGGAGAACTCGATCTGCATCCTGCGCGGCAGGTCCAGGTTGTGGTCGTTCTTCAGGACATAGGCGATGCCGCCCTTGCCCGACTGGGAGTTCACCCGGATCACGGCCTCGTAGGAGCGGCCGACGTCCTTGGGGTCGATGGGCAGGTACGGGACGGCCCACTCGACCTCGTCCACCGTCTTGCCCTGCTCGGCCGCGCTCGCCTCCAGCGCCTCGAACCCCTTCTTGATGGCGTCCTGGTGGGAGCCGGAGAAAGCGGTGTAGACCAGGTCGCCCGCGTAGGGGTGGCGCGGGTGGATCTCCATCTGGTTGCAGTACTCGGCGGTGCGGCGGATCTCGTCGATCTGCGAGAAGTCGATCTGCGGGTCGACGCCCTGGGAGAACAGGTTCATGCCCAGCGTCACCAGGTCCACGTTTCCGGTGCGCTCGCCCTGGCCGAACAGGCAGCCCTCGATGCGATCGGCCCCGGCCATGATCGCCAGCTCGGCGGCGGCGACGGCGGTGCCGCGGTCGTTGTGCGGATGCACCGACAGGCAGATGTGCTCCCGCCGGGACAGCTGGCGTGACATCCACTCGAAGCGGTCCGCGTGGGTGGACGGGGTGGAGCGCTCGACGGTGGCCGGCAGATTCAGGATGATCTCGCGGCCCTCCTCGGGCTGCCAGACGTCCATGACGCCCTCGCAGACCTCCAGCGCGAAGTCCAGCTCGGTGTCCGTGAAGATCTCCGGGCTGTACTGGTAGCCGAAGACCGTGTCATCGCCGAGGATCTTGTCGGCGTACTCCACCACCAGCCGGGTGCCGTCCACCGCGATCTGCTTGACCTGCTCCCGGGTGCCGCGGAAGACGACGCGGCGGAAGGTGGGGGCGGTGGCGTTGTACAGGTGCACGGTGGCCCGGTGCGCCCCGCGCAGCGACTCCACGGTGCGCTCGATCAGCTCCTCGCGCGCCTGGGTGAGGACGGAGATCGTCACGTCCTCCGGGATCGCGCCCTCCTCGATGATCGACCGTACGAAGTCGAAGTCGGTCTGGCCGGAGGAGGGGAAGCCGACCTCGATCTCCTTGTAGCCCATGCGCACCAGCAGGTCGAACATCTCGCGCTTGCGGGCCGGGGACATCGGGTCGATCAGCGCCTGGTTGCCGTCCCGCAGATCGGTGGACAGCCAGCGGGGGGCGACGGTGATGCGGTTGTCAGGCCAGGTGCGGTCCGGGATGTCGACGGCCTCGTACGGGCCGTACTTGTGGATCGGCATCCCCGAGGGGCGCTGGGTGACGGTCGCGGCGGTGATGGGGGTGGGACGGCCGACGGCGTCACCCGGGATCGCGGAGGTCCCGGGGGTCGAGGAGGTCTCGGAATGGCCGGGCGTATCGGAGTGGGTCATGGTGCGCGGGGCTCCTTGGATGGTCCGCTGTCCGCTGGACGGATCCGCCGTCGCGGAGGTCCTGGGGCGGCCGACGGGGCGTGATCAGAGCAACGCCGAACTCCGCGGGGAGGGGGTCGGCCGTTCGACTACAGGCCCTCGCCGCGGCAGCTAAGAAGAAGCAGCCCGAAACGCATGATGGAAAGCAGCCTAACCGAGACGTGTGGGCGAAGCGGACCCGTATCACTATGCGGACCGAAGCATGTGCTTCGGAGGAATACACATCTTCCACTCGATTTCAGCAATCATGACCGCAAGGCGTGACACAGCCATCACGCGGTGCGACATTGCCAGCCATGGACGCCAACGCCAACGCCCGCCCTGTCCGCCGTGCCCGCCCCGCCCACGGGCACCGCCACACCGCCTTCTGCACGATCGTGCCGCCGCACGTCCTGGACAAGCTGTCCCATGCCGAGGACGCGTCGCTGGCCGATCCCGCCCGCCGCACACTGGAGCACGACGCCTTCCAGCGCACCCGCCGCCGCATCACCACCGTGCGCGGCATCCCGGCCGCGCGGGCGGCCGCCCCCTCCGACAAGCCCCAGCGCACCATCTGCGACGCCCAGCACAAGACCTCGCTGCCGGGCAGGAAGACCCGCGGCGAGGGCGACCAGGCGGGCGGGGACGACTCGGTGAACCGCGCGTACGACGGGCTCGGCGCGACCTTCGAGCTCTTCTTCAAGGCGTACGGCCGGCGCTCGATCGACGACTCGGGACTGCCGCTGAACGCGAGCGTCCACTACAGCGAGGACTACAACAACGCCTTCTGGGACGGCGAGCAGATGGTCTTCGGCGACGGGGACGGCGAGGTCTTCCAGGACTTCACCATCCCGGTCGACGTGATGGCCCACGAGCTCACCCACGGCGTCACGCAGTACACCGCCAACCTCGAGTACTTCGGCCAGTCCGGGGCGCTCAACGAGTCGCTGTCCGACGTCTTCGGCTCCCTGGTCAAGCAGCACGTGCTCGGCCACGGCGCGGAGGAGGCCGACTGGCTGATCGGCGCGGGGCTGCTGACGGACCGGGTCACCGGGGTCGCCCTGCGCTCGATGAAGGCCCCGGGCACGGCGTACGACGACGATGTGCTGGGCAAGGACCCGCAGCCGGGCACGATGGACGACTACGTCCGCACCTCACGTGACAACGGCGGCGTCCACATCAACTCCGGCATCCCCAACCACGCCTTCTACCTCGCCGCCACCGCCCTGGGCGGCAACGCCTGGGAGCGCGCCGGGCAGATCTGGTACGACGTGCTGACCGGCGGCGATCTGGCCTCCGACGCGGAGTTCGCCGACTTCGCCCAGCTCACGGTGGCCGCGGCGCACGCCCGCTACGGCGAGGGCGAGGAGCAGGCGGCGGTGCGGGAGGCCTGGGCCGGGGTGGGCATCACCGATCTGCGGGCCCACGCGGGCGCGCGCTAGGGCGCGCCATCGGGTAGTGATGGAGCCATGCGCATCTCCGTCACCCGCACCGGCGGTTTCGCCGGTATCGAGCGCCGGGCCGAGCTGGACACCACCGGCCGGCCCGACGCCACCCATCTGGACGCCCTGGCCCACCAGGCCGTCGAGACCGGCCACACCACGGCCCCCCGCGGCGTCCCCGACGGCTTCCAGTACGAGATCTCCATTGACGGCCGCACCGTCCACGCCGCGGATCCCCAGCTGAGCGACGCCCAGCGGGAACTGATCCGTACGGTGTTGAAGGAGGGCGCGTAGCGGCCACGTGGACCGGGCTCAGAACCCCAGCTTCCGCAGCTGCTTCGGGTCGCGCTGCCAGTCCTTGGCGACCTTCACGTGGAGGTCGAGGAAGACCGGCGTGCCGAGCAGCGCCTCGATGTGCTTGCGGGACTTGGTGCCGACGTCCTTGAGGCGGCGGCCCTTGGGGCCGATGATGATGCCCTTCTGGCTGGGCCGCTCGATGTAGAGGTTGGCGTGGATGTCCAGGAGCGGCCGGTCCGCGGGGCGGTCCTCGCGGGGCAGCATCTCCTCCACCACCACCGCGATGGAGTGCGGCAGTTCGTCCCGTACGCCTTCCAGCGCGGCCTCCCTGATCAGCTCGGCCACCATGACCTGCTCGGGCTCATCCGTAAGGTCGCCCTCGGGGTAGAGCGCCGGGCCCTCGGGCAGCAGCGGGACCAGCAGATCCGCCAGCAGTTCGACTTGGCCGGTCCCTCTCCCACCGCCGTCCCGCGCCGAGGGACCGCGTCCGGCCCCTCCTCTTTCCGCGTCCACCGCCGACACCGGGACGATCTCGGCCCATTCGATGCCCAGCTCCTTGCCGAGCCGGTCGACGGCGATCAGTTGCTGGGCCAACTGCTCGGGCTCGACCAGGTCGGTCTTGGTGACGATCGCGACCTTGGGGGTCTTCTTGATCCCCGCGAGCTCGGTGGCGATATAGCGGTCGCCGGGGCCGAGCTTCTGGTCGGCGGGCAGGCAGAAGCCGATGACGTCGACCTCGGCCCAGGTGGTGCGCACCACGTCGTTGAGCCGTTCGCCGAGCAGGGTGCGCGGCTTGTGCAGACCGGGGGTGTCCACGAGCACCAGCTGGGCGTCGGGGCGGTGCACGATGCCGCGGACGGTGTGGCGGGTGGTCTGCGGGCGGTTCGAGGTGATCGCGACCTTCGTCCCCACCAGCGCGTTGGTCAGGGTCGACTTGCCCGCGTTGGGGCGGCCGACGAAGCAGGCGAAGCCCGAGCGGTGCGGGGTGTCCCGCCGCTCGGTCGGGGACGGGGGGGTACCGGCAGTCATGGCCCCCATTCTCCCCGATGCCCCGGCCCGCTCGGACCAGCCGTCCCGGGCCCCGTACGACCGCCGGGGCAGGTGGGCCCGGGGCCGGTCCGGTCAGGCGTCCAGCGTGGCCCTCAGGGCGCCGTCGGGGCCAGCCAGCAGCACCGGGGTCCCGGCCCCGCCGAGGTCACGGACGGCCGCGCGGTCCTCCTCGGACGCGCTCTCCGCATCGGTCACCACGGCGGCGGCCTCCAGGGACGTGGCGCCGCTCGCCACGGCCATGGCGACGGCGGTCCGCAGCGCGCTCAGCTTCAGCGAGTCGAGGGCCACGGTCCCCGCGACATACGTACGCCCCGTCTCGTCGCGGACGGCGGCGCCCTCCGGCACGTCGTTGCGGGCCCGCACGGAGCGGGCCAGCGTGATGATCTTGCGGTCTTCGGGGTCCAACTGCGCTGCTTCGCTCATGCGGATGAGCATATGCGGGGCGTTGACCGGCGGTGACGCCGGTGGGCACCCGGCGGCCCGCGCCGGGCAGCGGTGCGGCGGCCCGGCGCGGGCGATGCGCGGTGGTGCTCAGCTCCTTGCGGGAGGAGCGGGTCTCCTTACGGGAGGAGCGGGGTCTCCTTACGGAAGGAGCGGGGTCTCCTTACGGAAGGAGCGGGGTCTCCTTACGGAAGGAGTGGCGTCGGCTGGAAGGTCAGCGAGGCCGAACCCGACGCCGGGTTGAGGCCCGGGGCGCCCGCGAAGGAGGCGGTGTACGTCGAGGCGGTGACCACCGTCGGCGGGACGGTGACGTTGCTGACCGTCGCCGTGCCACTGGCATTGGTGACCGCGCTGCCCAGCGCGAGCGGCCCCAGGACGGAGTTGGCGACGAACGTGAGGGTCTGGCCGGGGACCGGGTTGCCCGACGCGTCCCGCAGCGTCGCGCTCAGGGTCGGGATGACGAACGTGCCGTTGATCCGCAGCCGGATGGTGGCCGGGGTGGCGGTCACCGTGGTCCCGGCGGGCGCCGCGACCACGACCTGGGTGAGGGGCGGCGAGGTGGAACCGGCGAAGCAGGTGTCGCCGCCGTAGGTGGCGGTGACCGTGTGCGACCCGGCGGTGAGGGCGCTGGTGCTGACCGTGGCCAGCCCCGACGCGTTGAGCGTGCCGGTGAGGGTGGGCCCACCGCTGATCACGAAGGTGACGGTCCCGGTCGGGGTGCCCGTCGCGGGCGGCACCGCGGTCACGGTGGCGGTGAAGGTCACGTTCTGGCCGGAACCCGACGGGTTCGGCGAGGAGATGAGCGTGGTCGTGGTGCTCGCCTGGCCGACGGTGACGGAGCCGGAGGTCGTGGAGCCCGCCACCCCCGCGTCGCCCGCGTACGTCGCCGTCACCGCGTGGGTGCCCGCCGGAATGGCACTGGTCGTCACACACGCCTGACCGGTCGCGTCCAGCGTGCCCGTCAGGGTCGGACCGCCCGCGACCGTGAACGTGACCGTCCCGGTCGGCGTACAGGTCCCCGGCAGGGTCGTGGTCACCTGCGCGCACAGGGTGATCGTCTCGCCGCACGACGGCGCGCCGGGCGTGATGTTCAGGGAGGTGGTCGAGGACGCCTGGTTCACCGTGGCGATCGCGGTCCCCGTCGATCCCATGACACCCCCGTCGCCCGCGTAGGTGGCGGTCACGGTGTGGGAGCCGACCGGGATGGCGCTGGTGGTCACGCACGCCTGACCGGTCGCGTCCAGCGTGGCCGTCAGGGTCGGACCACCAGTGATCACGAACGTCACCGTGCCCGTGGGCGTACAGGTACTCGGCGCCACCGCCGCCACCTGGGCACAGATGGTGACCGACTCACCGCAGACGGACGGGGTGGGCAGGACGCTCACCGAGGTGGTCGAGGCGCCCTGGCCCACGGTGATCGACGCGGTGCCGGTGGAGCTCTCGACGTCCGTGCTGCCCCCGTAGGTGGCGGTCACGGTGTACGACCCCGCGGTCAGGTCGCTGGTGGTCACACACGCCTGGCCGGTCGCGTCCAGCGTGGCCGTCAGGGTCGGACCACCAGTGATCACGAACGTCACCGTGCCCGTGGGCGTACAGGTACTCGGCGCCACCGCCGCCACCTGGGCACAGATGGTGACCGACTCACCGCAGGTCGGCGAGGCCGGGGACGCCGATACCGTCGTCGTCGAGGCCCCCGCGCCGACCGTGACCGATCCGGTGTCGGTCGAACCCGAGATGTCCCCGTCGCCGTTGTAGGTGGCCGTCACGGCGTATGTCCCCACCGGGATGCCACTGGTCGTCACGCACGCCTGACCGGTGGCGTCCAGGGTGCCCGTGAGCGTCGGGCCACCGGCGACGGTGAACGTCACCGTGCCGGTCGGGGTGCAGGTGCCGGGCGCGACGACCGCCACCTGGGCGCACAGGGTCACCGTCTCGCCGCAGACCGGTGCGGCCGGGGAGACGCTGAGGGTCGTGGTGGAGTCCGCGGGGTTGACGGTGAGCGGCGTCAAGGGCGAGTTGGACGGGGCGAAGTCGGTGTCGCCGTTGTAGAAGGCGGCGACTTGGTGGCTGCCGACGCTCAGGGCGGAAACGGTGACGGAGGCCTCCCCGGACGCGTCGAGGGTCCCGGTGACCGTGGGCCCGTCCGCGCTGATGATGAAGGTGACCGTACCGGTGGGGGTGCCGCCGCCCGGGGGTGCCGCCGCCACACTGGCCGTCAGGGTCACGGTCTCGCCGCAGACGGGCGCGGGCGGGACGAAGGTGACGGTGGTGGTGGTCGCCGACTGGTTGACCTGCTGAATGGTCGTCCCGGACGAATTGTCCAGGGGATCGGTGGAGTTGACGAAGTTCGCCGTGACCAGGTGGGAGCCGACGGCGAGGGTGGAGTCGGTCACGCTGGCCGTGCCGGAGTCGACCCCGGTGGGGGTGAGCGTCACGGGGCCGAGGGTCGGGCCCCCGGCGATGACGAAGGTCACGTCGCCGAACGGAGCCGACCCGGCGGTGATGCCGGTGACGGTGGCGGTGTAGGTGACGGATTGACCGAAGACGGAGGGATTCGGCGTGGAGGTCACCAGGGTGGTGGACATGGAAGCGGCCGCCCTTTCCTGAGCTCAGGGGGATGAGCCGCCCGGCTCCGCGCGGCGCATGCCGCGCGGAGCCTTGGCCTCTGTGCGGGGGTGCCCATACGGCCGACCCGTCTACGTCAAAGCAGACAGGCCGGCTGTCCCCCGACAGAGGTATGGGCGACCCACCAGTCGGTATCTGCAAGTAAGCGGGCGCCTACGCCAGATGAGCCAGGGAGCGGACGGCTATTCCACCCAGATGGCGCAGCGCGGACCGCGCGTTGCCGGTGCGCTGGCGCGAGGGACCGCCTACGTACGGGCGGGTGCCGCGCCCCGGCGCATCCGGCGGGAGCGCGGAAGGTGGGCCGGGGCGCGGCGGAGCAGCAGTGCGGCCCCGCCCACGGGTCGTGGGCGGGGCCGCGGCACGGCGTGCGCGGGGGCCTACTCCGGCTCGGCCGCCGCGGTTTCACGGACCGGCTCGACCAGCACCGTGACGATGCGGTTGCGGCGGCCCGCCGGGGACTCGGCGGTCAGCCGCAGCGCCTTGAGCGCGGGGTCCACCCCGCCCTCGGGGACGTCCACCTCGGTCTTGGCGCCCGCGATCGGCACCCGGCCCAGCGCCTTGGCGAGCAGCCCGCCCACCGTCTCGACGTCCTCGTCCTCCAGATGGGTGCCGTACAGCTCCCCGAGGTCACCCAGGGCGAGCCGGGCGGTCACCCGGTGGGTGCCGTCGCCGAGGTCCTCGACGGGCGGCAGCTCGCGGTCGTACTCGTCGGTGATCTCGCCGACGATCTCCTCGAGGATGTCCTCGATGGTGACGATCCCGGCCGTGCCGCCGTACTCGTCGATCACCACCGCCACGTGATTGCGCTCCTGCTGCATCTCGCGCAGCAGATCGCCCGCGTTCTTGGTGTCCGGGACGAAGGCGGCGGGCCGCATCGCGGTGGAGACCAGCTCGGCCTCGGCCTCGCGGTTGATGTGCGTCTTGCGGACCAGGTCCTTGAGGTAGACGATCCCGACGATGTCGTCCTCGTTCTCGCCGGTGACCGGGATCCGGGAGAAGCCGGAGCGCAGCGCGAGGGTGAGGGCCTGCCGGATGGTCTTGAAGCGCTCGATGACCACGAGGTCGGTGCGCGGCACCATCACCTCGCGCACCAGGGTGTCGCCGAGCTCGAAGACGGAGTGGACCATGCGCCGCTCCTCGTCCTCGATCAGCGACTCCTGCTCGGCGAGGTCCACCAGGGCGCGCAGCTCGGCCTCGGAGGCGAACGGGCCCTTACGGAAGCCCTTGCCCGGCGTGAGCGCGTTACCGAGGAGGATCAGCAGCGGGGGGATGGGGCCCATGACCCGGGCCAGCGGGATCAGCACATAGGCGGCGACGGTCGCGGTGTTGAGCGGATGCTGGGCGCCGATGGTGCGCGGGGAGACGCCGACGGCCACGTACGACACCAGGACCATCACGCCGATCGCGACGGTCAGCGCCTTCCAGGTCTCGGGGAACTCGCGCAGACTCGCGAACGTCACGACCGCGCCCGCGGCGACCTCGCAGGCGACCCGGACCAGCAGGGCCACATTGAGATAGCGGGTGGGGTCCTCGGCGACGAGCATCAGCTTGGCACTGCCCCGGCGCCCGGAGCGCACGGCCTCCTCGGCGCGGAACCGGGTGGTGCGGGCCAGACCGGCCTCCGCACAGGCCGCCAGCCAGGCCACCACGACCAGCAGGACGGCCGCGGTGACGAGCTGTGCGCTCATCGGACGGTGGGGGCCGGGGAGGGGCCGGTGACGCCCTGCTCCGCGCGCCAGCCGTCGACGATGGCCGCCTGGAGGCCGAACATCTCGGCCCGCTCGTCCGCCTCCTCGTGGTCATAGCCGAGGAGGTGGAGGACGCCGTGGACGGTGAGGAGCTGGAGCTCCTCGTCCATGGAGTGCCCGGTCGGCGCCTCCTCCCCCTGCTTCCTGGCCACTTCGGGGCAGAGCACGATGTCCCCCAGGAGGCCCTGCGGGGGCTCCTCGTCGTCCTTGACCGGCGGGCGCAGCTCGTCCATCGGGAAGGACATGACATCGGTCGGACCCGGCAGATCCATCCACTGGATGTGCAGCTGCTCCATGGCGTCGGCGTCGACGACGATCACCGAGAGCTCGGAGAGCGGGTGGATACGCATCCGGGCGAGCGCGTAGCGGGCGATGTCCAGCACCGCCCGCTCGTCGATATCGATACCGGATTCGTTGTTGACGTCGATCGCCATGGGGGTTCGTGGTTACTTTCCGTTGCGACTGTCGTACTGGTCGTATGCGTCGACGATCCGGCCGACCAGCCTGTGACGGACCACGTCGGTGCTGGTGAGCATGGAGAAGTGCACGTCCTCGACACCGTCCAGGATCTCCCGCACCTGACGCAGACCGCTCTTGGTCCCGCCGGGGAGGTCGACCTGGGTGATGTCGCCCGTGATCACTATCTTGGAGTCGAAGCCGAGCCGGGTGAGGAACATCTTCATCTGCTCGGGGTTCGTGTTCTGGGCCTCGTCGAGGATGATGAACGCGTCATTGAGCGTACGGCCACGCATATACGCCAGCGGCGCGACCTCGATCGTGCCCGCGGCCATCAGGCGCGGGATGGAGTCGGGGTCGAGCATGTCGTGCAGCGCGTCGTAGAGCGGCCGCAGATACGGGTCGATCTTCTCGTAGAGGGTGCCGGGCAGGAAGCCGAGCCGCTCCCCCGCCTCGACCGCGGGGCGGGTCAGGATGATCCGGTTGACCTGCTTGGACTGCAGCGCCTGAACCGCCTTGGCCATGGCGAGATAGGTCTTGCCGGTGCCCGCGGGGCCGATGCCGAAGACGACCGTGTGCTTGTCGATGGCGTCGACATAGCGCTTCTGGTTGAGCGTCTTGGGGCGGATGGTGCGGCCACGGTTGGAGAGGATGTTCTGGGTAAGCACCTCGGCGGGCGTCTCCTGCTCCCCGCCCTCGCCGTTCTCGGCCGCGCGCAGCATGGAGATCGAGCGCTCCACCGCATCCTCCGTCATCGGTTGACCGGTGCGGAGCACCAGCATCATCTCATCGAACAGACGCTGGACCAGGGCTACTTCCTTCGGGTCCCCGGTGGCGCTGACTTCGTTGCCCCGCACGTGGATATCGGTCGCCGGGAACGCGTTCTCGATCACACGCAGCAGCGCGTCACCGGATCCCAGGACCATGACCATGGGGTGCTTGTTCGGGACCGTGAACTGCGCATGCGCCTGCGGTGCTGTGGTTGGTTGCGTCATGGGCCGGCTCTCTGGCCTGCTCCTACCTCCCGGTACAAGGGTTCTCGCCGCTCGACAACCTTGGGTTCCAAGGGTACGACGGAGCACCGACAACACCCGAGCCCTTTTACTCCTATCCACTCATCACCCCGCTCATCCGGGGCCTCCCGCGTCCCGCGCGATGCCCGCCCCGCACTACGCATGGCCCGCGACCGCGCTACGCATGGCGGAAACCGATCGTCGGGACGGCCCGGCGCAGCGGCCAGGGGCGGGCGGCGGCCGGGAGCAGCCGGTCGAGGAAGGCATAGCGGCGCAGCGCGCGGGCGGGCTGGTCGTCGTAGGCGCGGGCGTGCTGCCACCAGGCGGCGATCTCGACCCAGCCGGGCGCCGACAGCGAGCCGCCGAACTCCTGCACCGACAGCGCGGCGGTCAGCCCGGCGAAGGCCAGCCGGTCGGCGAGCGGCCACCCGGCGAGCGTGCCGGTGACGAACCCGGCGACGAACACGTCCCCGGCCCCGGTCGGGTCCAGGGCCTCCACGGAGATCGCGGGCACCTCGGCGGTCTCGCCGGTGCGGCCGTCGACCGCGTACGCCCCCTCGGAGCCGAGCGTGACGACGGCCAGCGGGACCAGGTCGGCCAGGGCCCGGGCGGCGGCGCGCGGGCAGTCGGCGCGGGTGTAGCGCATCGCCTCCTCGGCGTTCGGCAGGAACGCCTCGCAGTGCTCCAGCTCGGCGAGGTCGGCCGGGTCCCAGCGGCCGGTGTCGTCCCAGCCGACGTCCGCGAAGACCTTGCTGCCGCGGCGGGCGGCCTCGGCGACCCACTCCTGGCCGCGGCCGGGCACCAGGGAGGCCACGGCGGCGCGGGCCGGGGGCGGGCAGCTTGGTGCGGGCTCCTCTGGCGGCGGGGCCTCATGGCCGTGGGAGACCATGGTCCGCTCGCCCTCGTAGGCCATGGAGACGGTCACCGGGGAGTGCCAGCCGGGGATCGTGCGGGACAGTGAGAGATCGATGCCCTCGCCGTGGTCCAGGGCGTCCCGGCAGTAGTCCCCGTAGTGGTCGTCGCCGAAGGCGGCGGCGAGCGAGGTGTGCAGGCCGAGCCGGGCCAGGGCGGTGGCCATGTTGGCGACGCCGCCGGGGCTCGAGCCCATACCGCGGGCCCAGGACTCGGTGCCGCGGACCGGGGCGCTGTCGAGACCGGTGAAGATGATGTCCAGGAAGACGGTGCCGGTGAGATAGACGTCGCAGTCCGCGTCGCCGGGGCGGCGCACGTCCGCGAGCGGGTCGAGCAGGTGGTAGCCCGCCGTGAGCTTGTCCGCGTCGTGTGTCGTCACCGCGCTCTCCCAGGTCTTGCAGGTCTTGCAGGTCTTGCAGGTCCGCCTCCGCCCTCGGATACGGATGCGGCCAGTGTGCACGATGGCACCGACAGTGGGTCCGGGGTCGGCCCCCCGTCACCCTCGGCGGTGATCGGCCCCGGGCCCCCGCAGGGGCGTCCTCAGCGCCGTTTGGGCAGCGCCACCGTCATCAGGTCCTGGGCGACCGTGAGCTCCCCGTCGAACCCCGCGTCCCGCGCCTGGCGCTCGAACTCGGAGGGGTCGCCGTAGCGCTGCGAGAAGTGCGTCAGCACCAGATGCCGCACCCCGGCCCCGGCGGCGAGCCGGGCGGCCTGCCCGGCGGTCAGATGCCCGTACTCGACGGCCAGGGCCTCGTCCTCGTCGAGGAAGGTCGACTCGATGACCAGCAGATCGCACCCCTGGGCCAGCGCGTCGGCGCCGTCGCACAGCCGGGTGTCCATGATGAACCCGAAGCGCTGCCCCCGGCGCACCTCGCTGACCTCCTCGAGCGCCACCGTGCGGCCCTCGGTCTCCAGCACCCGCTCCCGCTGGAGCCTGCCGATCTCCGGGCCGCGGACGCCGAGCGCGGCGAGCCGTTCGGGCAGCATCCTGCGGCCGTCCGGTTCGATCAGGCGATAGCCGTAGGACTCGACGGGGTGCGAGAGCCTGGCCGCCTCCAGCGTGTACGCGGGGGTGCGGGCCAGCACCGCGGCGTCACCGGCGACCGGCTCCTCGGTCAGCGCCACCGTCTCGCGGTAGGCGGTCGCGTAGCGCAGCCGCTCGAAGAACCGCTGTCCGCTCGCCGGGTAGTGGGCGGTCACCCGGTGCGGCACCCGGTCGAGGTTGATCCGCTGGATCACCCCGGCGAGACCCAGGGAGTGGTCCCCGTGGAAGTGGGTGACACAGATCCGGTCGATGTCATGGGCGGCGACCCCGGCCCTCAGCATCTGGCGCTGGGTGCCCTCGCCGGGGTCGAACAGCAGGCCCTCGCCGTCCCAGCGCAGCAGATAGCCGTTGTGGTTGCGGTGCCGGGTCGGCACCTGGCTCGCGGTGCCGAGGACGATCAGTTCCCGCGCGGACAAGGGTTATCCGGGGGGCCAGTTGAGCCCGCGGCCGCCCAGGACGTGGGCATGCGCGTGGAAGACGGTCTGACCGGCGCCGGAGCCGGTGTTGAACACCACGCGGTAGCCCGTCTCGTCCAGCTTCTCCTCCGCCGCGACCGAGCCCGCCTCGCGCAGCACATCCGCGGTGGCCCGCGGGTCGGCCGCCGCGAGGGAGGCGGCGTCCGGGTAGTGCGCCTTGGGGATCACCAGGACGTGGGTGGGCGCCTGGGGGTTTATGTCGCGGAAGGCGACGGTGGTGTCCGTCTCACGGACGACGGTGGCCGGCACCTCCCCCGACACAATCTTGCAGAACAGGCAGTCGGCCTGCGGTTCTCCCGCCACCGGTGGCTCCTCACGGATCGTCGGCACGTACGGTCCGGATGGTACCGGGAGGGCCTGCCCACGGAAGCGATGGCGGGCTATTCGCTGTGGCCGCCGCCCCCGGTGCCGCCCTTACCGTCGTTACCGGCGCCGTCGTCGGCACCGACCTGATCGGCACCGACCTGATCGGCACCGACCTGATCGGCGCCGCCCTGGTCGGCGCCGCCCCCGGTGGTCGGATGCTCCTGGGGGTGGCCGCGGGTCGGCTCGGGGGGCTCCGTGGTCCGGTGCTCCCAAGGGCGGCTATGGGTCGGCTCGGGGGCCTCGGTCGTACGGTGCTCCCAGGGGTGGCCGCGGGTCGGTTCAGGGGCCTGCGTGGTCCGGTGCTCCCAAGGGCGGCTGCGGGTCGGCCGGGGGCTCCCGGAGTCCGGGCCGCCGCCCTGGCACTCCCCGATCACCGTCGCCTCGAAGACCTTCCGGCCGTCCACCTGGCCGGTCAAGTCGCCCCGGACGCAGTGGTCCTCCCGGACGTAGGTGACCCGGCCCCTGACCCTGACGTCCCTGTCATTGTCGGTCCTGCCGTGGCAGTCCACCCGTGCGTCGGTCTCCCCGGCCCGCTCGCTCCGCGAGGGCGAAGCGGCACCCGCCGTACGGCCGTGCTTGAACTCGGCGTTGCAGCTCATCCAGCGGACGCCGACACCGCCCCGCTCCAGCGCCTCGGTGGCGACCTGGTCCGTGGTGATCGCGACCGTCACGGAGCTGATGCCGCCGCCCGTCGGCTCACATGCCGTCACGGCGACCGCCGCGGCGCCGACGACCGCGAGGGCGAGAAGCGCCCGCCCCCGCCGTGTCCGTCCCGTCTGGTGTGCCCGTCGTGCCTGCCGTGCCCGCCATGTCCGCCATATCCGCCTTGCCTGGCTCCATACCCCCATAGCGGGTAGGTTCCCATCGGCCGGCGCGAACCGGAAGGCCGTCCTCGGCCAGCTGCGGACATACCCGGCGGGGCCCCCGGCGAGGACCCGAGGAGTCCCCGGAGGAGTCCCCGGAAGGGCCTTTCACCCCCAGCGGCCGGTGCGGCCGAGCAGTAGCGCGGTGGCCGCCGTTCCCGCCGTGGAGGTGCGCAGCACGCTCGGGCCCAGCAGGTACGGCCGCGCGCCCGCCTCGGCGAAGGCCGCCAACTCCTCGGGGGACACACTCCCTTCGGGCCCGATGACCAGCACGATCTCGCCACTAGCGGGCAGTTGGGCCGTCGCGAGCGGTTCCCCGCCCTGCTCGTGGAGCACGGCAGCGAACGCGGCTCCGGCGAGCAGCCCGGCGACCTGCCGGGTCGTCATCAGGTCCGTGACCTCGGGGAAGGTCAGCCGACGTGACTGCTTGCCCGCCTCGCGGGCGGCCGACCGCCATTTGCCGAGCGCCTTAAGGCCGCGCTCGCCCTTCCACTGGGTGATGCAGCGGGCGGCCGACCACGGCACGACGGCGTCCACGCCGGTCTCCGTCATGGTCTCCACCGCCAGCTCGCCCCGGTCGCCCTTGGGCAGCGCCTGGACGACGGTGATCCTCGGGTCCGGGGCGGTCTCCCGGCGCACCTCGTCCACCGCGACCTCCAGCCGGTCCTTGCCCTCGACGGCCGTCACGGTGCCCTGGACGCCCGTACCGTGACCGTCCGTCAGCACCACGGGCTCACCGATGCGCAGCCGCCTTACGGACACCGCGTGGCGCCCCTCGGGGCCCTCCAGCAGGACCCGGGCTCCCGCGGCCGCCCCCGCCAGGGATTCGGCGACGAACACCGGGGCGGTCACGACACCACGCCCCGCTGACGCTGGAAGCCCAACGCGGCCCGTGTCGCGTCGAGTTCCACCGCGAGCGTCTCCACCAGCCGCCCGGCGGGCAGGTCACGCGCCAGCCGGTGGCCCTGCCCCGCCCACAGCGCCATCCCCTGGGGGTCGCCCGCCTTGGCGGCCGCCTTACGGAGGCCGGATGTCATGTGGTGCAGCTGGGGATAGGCGGCGGGCGCGTACGGCGCGTGCTCGCGCATGAAGCGGTTGACCAGGCCCCGGGCCGGGCGCCCGGAGAAGGCGCGGGTCAGCTCGGTGCGGCCGAACAGCGGATCCGTCATCGCCTGCTTATGCAGGGCGTTCGCCCCGGACTCGGGGCACACCAGGAACGCGGTGCCCAACTGGGCCGCGGCCGCGCCCGCGGCCAGCGCGGCGGCGATCTGCGAACCGCGCATGATCCCGCCCGCCGCGATGATCGGGATCTGGACGTACTCACGGACCAGCGTGATCAGCGACAGCAGCCCGAGCCCGACGCCCATCCCGTCCGCGGCCGGGTCATTGCTGTACGTGCCCTGGTGGCCGCCCGCCTCCACGCCCTGCACACAGACCGCGTCGGCGCCCGCCCACTGGGCGGTCTGTGCCTCGACGGGCGAGGTCACGGTGACGACCGTACGGGTGCCGACTTTGGCGAGCGCGTCGAGGACGGCACGGGTCGGGCAGCCGAAGGTGAACGAGACGACCGGAACGGGGTTGTCGAGGAGCACGGCGAGCTTGGCGTCGTACGCGTCGTCCGAGCCCGACTCCGGGTCGCCCAGCGAGGTCTCGTACCAGGCCGCCTCGCCCATGAGCCGTTCGCCGTAGGCGGCGACGGCGGCCGGGTCCGGATTGGGCGGCTGCGGCATGAACAGATTGACGCCGTAAGGCTGGTCGGTCAGCCCCCGCAGCTGTTTGATCTCCTGGTACATGGCCTCCGGCGTCTTGTAGCCGGCGGCGAGGAAACCGAGGCCACCGGCCTCGGAGACAGTGGCGGCGAGCTGCGGGCAGGAGGCTCCACCCGCCATCGGCGCCTGCACGATCGGATACCGGTAAAGATCGGTCAGCGCGGAGGACATGGCCACATCGTGTCATGCCCCCCGCACCGGCTCACCACCGCACCGGCGGCGCCGCCGCGGGCCCCGTACCCCCGGCCGAAGCGCCTACCGCCCGTTGAACGCATCCTTCAACCGCGAGAACAGCCCTTGCTGCCCCGGCTTGCAGCGCCTTCCCGGGGGCAACCCCCGTACCCCCGGCCGAAGCGCCTACCGCCCGTTGAACGCATCCTTCAACCGCGAGAACAGCCCTTGCTGCCCCGGCTTGAATTCGCCGGTCGGGCGCTCCTCGCCGCGCAGCTTGGACAGCCGCCGCAGCAGCTCCTCCTGCTCCGGGTCCAGCTTGGTCGGGGTGGTCACCTCGACGTGCACGATCAGGTCACCCCGGCCGCCGCCCCGCAGATGGGTGATGCCGCGCTGGTGCAGCGGGACCGACTGGCCGGACTGGGTGCCGGGCCGGATGTCGATCTCCTCCAGGCCGTCCAGCGTCTCCAGCGGCACCTTGGTGCCCAGCGCCGCCGCGGTCATCGGGATGGTCACCGTGCAGTGCATATCGTCGCCGCGCCGCTGGAAGACCGGGTGCGGGAGCTCATGGATCTCCACATACAGGTCACCCGCCGGGCCGCCACCCGGCCCGACCTCGCCCTCACCGGCCAGCTGGATCCTGGTGCCGTTGTCCACACCGGCGGGGATCTTCACCGTAAGGGTGCGCCGCGAGCGGATCCGGCCGTCGCCCGCGCACTCCGGGCACGGGGTCGGCACCACGGTGCCGAAGCCCTGGCACTGGGGGCACGGCCGCGAGGTCATGACCTGGCCCAGGAAGGACCGCGTCACCTGGGAGACCTCACCGCGGCCACGGCACATGTCACAGGTCTGCGCCGAGGTACCCGGCGCCGCGCCCTCGCCGCTGCACGTCGTGCAGACGACCGCGGTGTCGACCTGGATGTCCTTGGTGGTCCCGAACGCGGCCTCGCTGAGCTCCACGTCCAGCCGGATCATCGCGTCCTGACCGCGCCGGGTCCTGGAGCGCGGACCGCGCTGCGAGGCGGTGCCGAAGAACGCGTCCATGATGTCGGAGAAGTTGCCGAAACCCGCGCCGAAGCCGCCGGCGCCACCGCCGCCCGGCCCGGCGTTCGGGTCCCCGCCCAGGTCGTAGACCTGCTTCTTCTGCGGGTCCGACAGGACCTCATAAGCGGCGTTGATCTCCTTGAACCGCTCCTGGGTCTTCGGGTCCGGGTTCACATCCGGATGCAGCTCGCGGGCGAGCCGCCGGAATGCCTTCTTGATCTGGTCCTGCGAGGCATCACGGGGCACGCCCAGGACTGCGTAGTAGTCCGTCGCCACTTACGACTCCGCCAGGATCTGTCCGACGTAACGTGCCACTGCGCGTACCGCTCCCATCGTTCCGGGGTAGTCCATGCGGGTCGGTCCGACCACGCCGAGTTTGGCGACCGCCTCGTCGCCGGAACCGTAGCCGACCGCGACGACCGAGGTGGCGTTCAGCCCCTCGTGAGCATTCTCATGCCCAATCCGCACGGTCATACCCGAGTCCTTGGCCTCGCCCAGCAGCTTGAGGAGGACCACATGCTCCTCAAGCGCCTCCAGGACGGGCCGGATCGTCAGGGGGAAATCATGCACGAAACGCGTGAGGTTCGCGGTGCCGCCGATCATCAGCCGCTCCTCGGTCTCCTCCACCAGCGTCTCGAGCAAGGTCGACAGCACGATCGAGACGGTCCCCCGGTCCTCCTGTTCGAAGGACTCCGGAAGATCCTGCACCAACTGCGGCACATCCGCGAAACGCCGCCCCACGACCCGGCTGTTGAGCCGGGCCCGCAGATCGGCGAGCGAATCCTCGGTGACCGGGGTGGGGCAGTCGACCATGCGCTGCTCCACCCGGCCGGTGTCGGTGATCAGCACCAGCATCACCCGGGCCGGGGCCAGCGGCAGCAGCTCCACATGGCGCACCGTCGAACGGGTCAGTGACGGATACTGCACCACCGCCACCTGCCGGGTCAGCTGCGCCAGCAGCCGGACCGTGCGCCCCACCACATCGTCGAGGTCGACCGCACCGTCCAGGAAGTTCTGAATGGCCCGCCGCTCCGGGCTGGACATCGGCTTGACTCCGGCCAGCCTGTCCACGAAGAGGCGATAGCCCTTGTCCGTGGGGATCCGCCCGGCGCTCGTATGCGGCTGGGCGATAAAGCCCTCATCCTCCAGAGCGGCCATGTCGTTACGCACCGTGGCCGGGGAGACCCCCAGCCGGTGCCGCTCGGTGAGCGCCTTGGAGCCGACCGGCTCCTCCGTCCCCACATAGTCCTGGACAATGGCACGCAGCACCTCGAGTCTGCGTTCGCTGAGCACCCCGCGCACCTCCAGTCCAGCGGTCTCATCAGGGTCGTCCGTCTGGCACTCACCAGGCACGAGTGCCAGAGCCCCTCCGCCAGTGTACGGCGGGGTGCGGTGGCAAGGGCAAGAGCCGCCGTTGGCAGCAACTCTCCCCCATCTCCATTGAGCTAGCGTCGCGGTATGGAGACGTGTTGGGAAGAGGCGGGCTGGGAGCGGCTCGCGCCCGGCGTGGCCCGCCGTCGGATGCCGCAGTGGGACGAGACGGTCGGCGTGGTCGTCGGCCGGACCGACATCCTCGTCGTGGACACCGGCGCGACCCTGCGCGCCGGGGCCGGGCTGCGCTCCGGGATCACCCGGCTGACCGGCCGCCGCCCCACCCGGATCGCCCTCACCCATCCGCACTTCGACCACGTCCTGGGCTCCGCCGCCTTCGCGGGCTGCGAGGTCTACGGGGCGATGGGCCTGGACGAGTGGCTGGTCCGGGAGCGGGAGACGCTGCGCGAGGACGCGATCCGCCACGGAGTGGACCGGGACGCCGCCACCGAGGCCGTGGACCACCTGGCCTCACCGCACCACCTGGTCTGCGGGGAGCTCAGCCTCGACCTCGGCGGCCGTACGGCGCTGCTGGCCAATGTGGGGCCCGGCCACACCGCCCACGATCTGGCCGTTCTGGTGCCCGGCCGACCGGAGGTGGTCTTCTGCGGCGATCTGGTGGAGGAGTCCGGCCCGCCCCAGGCCGGGCCCGACGCGATCCCCGGCCACTGGCCCGCCGCCCTCGACCGGCTGCTCGCCCTCGGCGGCGCGGACGCCCGGTACGTGCCGGGGCACGGCTCAGTCGTGGACGCCGCTTTCGTACGGGCCCAACGCGACGAACTGGCCGCCCGCTTCGGCGTGTCCGGCTGACCGCCGCTCTGGCCGTTCGGCTAGTCCTTCGGCTAGTCCTTCGGCTAGTCCTTCGCCCGGTTGTGCGCCTGTGTGCTCCTGCGGAAGCGGGTGGCTTTCGCGCGCTATCGTCATCCGGATGCGACAGTACGACCCGGACCTGACCCCTCCCTGGAAGCGGCAGCGGCCCGCCCCCGAGGTCCCCGCCGAACCGGACCTCGTCGTGGAGGAGGTCACCACCGGATTCTGTGGTGCCGTGATCCGCTGTGAGAAGACCGCCCAGGGTCCGACGGTCACTCTGGAGGACCGCTTCGGCAAACATCGCGTCTTCCCCATGGAGCCGCGCGGCTTTCTGCTCGAAGGACGTGTCGTCACCCTCGTACGCCCGCGTGCGGCGGTCCCCGGCGCGCCCCAGCGCACGGCCTCGGGATCGATCGCCGTTCCGGGCGCGCGTGCGAGGGTCGCCCGCGCGGGGCGCATCTATGTCGAGGGGCGCCATGACGCGGAGCTGGTCGAGCGGGTCTGGGGCGACGACCTGCGCATCGAGGGCGTCGTCGTGGAGTACCTGGAGGGGGTCGACGACCTGCCCGCCATCGTCGACGACTTCGCCCCCGGCCCGGACGCCCGGCTCGGCGTCCTCGTCGACCATCTGGTGACGGGCTCCAAGGAGTCCCGTATCGCCGCACAGGTCACCGGCGAGCATGTGCTGGTCCTCGGCCACCCCTACATCGACATCTGGGAGGCCGTGAAGCCGTCCTCGCTGTCCATCCCGGCCTGGCCGACGGTGCCGCACGGCCAGGACTGGAAGAAGGGCGTCTGCCGCGCCCTGGGCTGGCCGGAGAACACCGGGGCCGCCTGGCAGCGGATCCTGTCCTCGGTCCACTCCTACAAGGACCTCCAGCCGGAGCTCCTGGGCCGGGTGGAGGAGCTGATCGATTTCGTGACGGCCCCACAGGGCTGATGACGTCCGTAAGGGGCTCACGGCTTCCGTAAGGGGCATGCGGCACGGCCGCCGTAACGGCTCCCGCTTACGGGCTGGCGGGCCCTTACCGGCTGACGTGCCCCCGCCTCAGTCCTGACGGGCGCCGCCTCAGTCCACCAGGTCCCGCACCACCGCGTCCGCCAGCAGCCGTCCCCGGAGCGTCAGGACGGCCTGCCCGCGCCCGTACGGCTCCGGCTCCAGCAGGCCGTCCTCCAGGGCCCGTGCCGCGGCCGCCGCCCCGACCGGGCGCAGCAGCTCCAGCGGGCAGCCCTCGGCCAGCCGCAGCTCCAGCAGGATCCGCTCCACCCGGCGCTCCTCCGCGGACAGCAGCTCCCGGCCCGCGCCGGGCGACCGGCCCTCGCCCAGGGCCTGTGCGTACGCCCCGGGGTGCTTCACGTTCCACCACCGCACACCGCCCACATGGCTGTGTGCGCCGGGGCCCGCGCCCCACCAGTCGGCGCCGCGCCAGTACAGCTCGTTGTGGCGGCAGCGCCCGGTGGGCGAGGTGGCCCAGTTGGAGACCTCGTACCAGGCGAACCCGGCGGCCGACAGGGTCTCCTCGGCGATCAGATAGCGGTCCGCGTGCACATCGTCGTCGGTCATCGGCACCTCGCCGCGCCGGATCCGCCGCGCCAGCTGGGTGCCCTCCTCCACGATCAGCGCGTACGCCGACACATGGTCCGGGCCCGCCCCGAGCGCCGCCTCCAGGGAGGCGCGCCAGTCCGCGTCGCTCTCGCCCGGTGTCCCGTAGATCAGGTCCAGGTTCACATGGCCGAATCCGGCCGCCCGTGCCTCGGCCACGCACGCCTCGGGCCGCCCCGGGGTGTGGGTACGGTCCAGCACCTTCAGGACGTGCTGCCGGGCGCTCTGCATCCCGAAGGAGATCCGGTTGAACCCCGCCTCCCGCAGCTCCGCCAGATACCGCGGATCGACCGACTCCGGATTGGCCTCGGTCGTGACCTCGGCCCCCTCGGCCAGCCCGAACTCGTCCCGGATGGCGCCCAGCATCCGCCCGAGATCGGCCGCCGCGAGCAGGGTCGGGGTCCCGCCGCCGACGAACACGGTCTCCACGGCCCTCGGATCGCCCCCCAGCACCTTCCGCGCCAGCCGTACCTCCTCGACGACCTGCTCGGCGTAGTTGTCCCGCGAGGCGAGCACGCCGCCGGAACCGCGCAGCTCACTGGCGGTGTAGGTGTTGAAGTCGCAGTAGCCGCAGCGAGTGGCGCAGTACGGCACATGCAGATAGAACCCCAGCGGCCGCCGCTCCGCCCCCGCCACAGCGGTCGCGGGCAGTGCGCCGTCCTCGGGCATGGGCTCACCATCAGGCAGTGCGGAAGGCATGCCCCCATTGTCCGGCACGACCGGCACCACCCGGCACCACGAGCCGGCGCCCGCCCGCCGCGGCCCCGACGACCGGGGCCGCGGCGGAGCCGCATACCGGTGCTTTCCCCTCCCCGCCCCTTCCCGATACCAAGGGCTCCGCCCCTGGACCCCACCGCCCACACGAAGCCCGCCACACGGCGAAGCCGCGGCCTGGGAGCGGAACGCCGGGGTCCGGCGTCTGGGGCAGAGCCCCAGGTCCGGGACGGAGCCCCGGTTGGGGGCTGGGGCGGGGTCCCGGTTTTGGGGAGGGGCGGGGAGGGGAACAGCCCGCCGCAGGCGCCACGACCCGCCGGACGCCCCCGCAGCGCCGGACGCGCAACGCGCCCTAGAGCACCTTCAGGACCAGCATCGCCAGATCGTCGTCCGGCGGCTCCGCCGCGAACTCGTCCACCGCCCGGCGCACCCGCTCCGCGACCTGCCGCGCGCTCAGCCCCGTGCACAGCGCGAACGCCGCCGCCAGGCCGTCCTCGTCGTCGAACTGCCGGTCACCCGACCGGTGCTCCGTCACCCCGTCCGTCACACAGAGCAGCGTTTCCCCGGGCGTCAGATCGAACGATTCACTCTCGTACGACACATCGTCCACGACGCCCAGCAGTATCTGCGGCGCCGCGACCGTCCGCACCTCGCCGTCGGGCCGCAGCACCAGCGGCAGCGGATGCCCCGCGCTGGCCAGCGTGCAGCGCACCCCCAGGCCGTCGCCCAGCGGTTCCAGCTCCCCGTACAGCAGCGACAGGAACCGCGCGATCCCGCCGCCCGCCGTCGGCCCCGCGCCCCCGACCAGGCCGCCGTCCACCAGCTCCACGACCCCGGCGGGGCCTCCCACGGCCTCCACACCGGCCACCACGGCCTCCGCGGCGCCCTCGACGGCCTGCTCCACCGCCTCCTCGCCCAGCAGCTGGTTGAGCCGGTCCAGGACCTCTCCCACGCCGTACCCCTCGCGGGCGAGCAGCCGCAGCCAGGGCCGGACGAGGCCGGTCACCACGGCTGCCTCCGGGCCGTTCCCGCAGACGTCGCCCAGGACGAAGCACCAGCGGCCGTCACCGGCCGGGAAGACGTCGTAGAAGTCGCCCCCGGCCGAGATCTCGCCGGTCGGCTCGTACACCACCGCCGACTCGACCCCGGGGATCCGCGGGATCACGGACGGCAGCAGCCCGCGCTGGAGCACCCGGCTGATGGTCGCCTGCCGGGTGTAGCGGCGGGCGGAGGCGAGCGCCAGGGCGACACGGCGGGCGAAGTCCTCGATCAGGCCGACCACTTCGGCGGGCATCCGCACCAGCCCGGCCCGCCCCAGCAGCAGCGTGCCGAGCGCCCGGCCGCCCGCAACCAGCCTGCACGCGAGGGCCGCGCCGCCGGGTCCGTACGCCGCGGGATCGGCCGGCCAGGGCCACTCCACGGCGCTGCCGCGGACGGCGGTGGGCACATGGGGCGGCTCCTTCTCGAGCACCTGCCGCAGGCCCTCGATGCGCCCCTCGCTGGCGTGCCAGACCCGGGCCAGCCGCGGCGGACCGCTGGTGGAGTCGAGCCAGATCGCGCACCAGTCGGCGAGCCGGGGCACCAGCAGCTGTCCGGCCAGCGAGGTCACCATGTCCTCGTCGAACTGCCCGGCCAGCAGATCGGACGCCTCGGCGAGGAAGGAGAGCGCGCCGCGCTGGATCCACTCGGGGTCGCGGCGGACCGGGACGAGGCCCTGCGCGGGCGCGACGATCTCGACGGCTTCGACGCTGTCCTTACGGCCTTCACCGACAGGCCCGGGCCCCAGGCCCTCCGGGTAGGCCCCGGTCCCGAAGCCGCCGTCCGGCCCGGCCGCGGTCGCGTTCGCCGCGTCCACGGGACCCGTGGCATCCATGGCGGCCGCGGCGTCCCTGAAGGCCGAGCCCCTGGCCCCCGCGGCGGCCGGGACCGTGGGCGCCACCGCCATCTGGAACCACACCGACTTGGTCGCCCGCCGATAGGTCGTCCCCCAGGACTCGGCGATCTCGGTCACCAGCCGCAGCCCGTGGCCCCCGGCGAACTCCGGCGGCTCGTCCGCGTCCGGCGGATCGCCGCGCACCACCCGGGCGGGATGGCGGTCGGTCACCTCCACCACCAGGGACGGAGGCTCGCCCTCGCGGTCCGACACATCCAGCGCACAGCTCACCTCGACGGCGGTCCCTGCGTGCACCACCGCGTTGGTGACCAGCTCGCTCACCAGCAGTACGGCCTCGTCCGCCACCTCGTCGGTGACCCGGTCGGCGGCCGGCACCTCGAGCGCGGCCCAGTCGGCGAGGGCGGCACGGACGAACCGGCGCGCGGCCGAGGCCGCGAGCGGACTGCAGGGCAGGTTGACCCGCGCCGACGCGCTGGTACGGACGGGGCCGACCCCACCCCCGACCGGTAGAACCACCTCACCGCCCTCAACCGACCCACCAGAAGTGGCAGAAGATGACGTCCCCACTGTGCGGCTCCTGAAGAAGCTCCGTCATAACGCCGTATCCGTAACCGTATCCGGCACGGACAGAGTGACAGACGGACCGCCCCCATATGCACCGGGTTACGCAAGTGAACCGCGATAAGGGGAAAATTAATGTGTTCTGCGGGCCGGTCAACCCGAAATCCGGTGCAGGGTCGTATCCTTGTCCGTTAAACCTTAAACCTCCCGCGCGCCGGCGTACATGTCCTCGATCAGATCCTTGTACTCACGCTCGACGACCGGGCGCTTGAGCTTCAGGCTGGGCGTCAACTCCCCGTGCTCCACGTCCAGATCGCGCGGCAGCAGCCGGAACTTCTTGATCGTCTGCCAGCGCTGCAGCCCGTCGTTGAGCCGCTGCACATGACCCCCGATCAGCTCCCGCACCTCATCGGTGGCCACGACCTCCGCGTAGGTCTTGCCGCCGAGGCCGTGCTCATCCGCCCATTTCATGATCGTGGGCTCGTCGAGGGCGATCAGCGCGGTGCAGTAATTGCGGTCGGCGCCGTGCACCAGGATGTTGGAGACGAACGGGCACACCGCCTTGAACTGGCCCTCGACCTCCGCCGGGGCCACGTACTTGCCGCCCGAGGTCTTGATCAGGTCCTTCTTGCGGTCGGTGATCCGCAGATAGCCGTCGGGCGACAGCTCGCCGATGTCCCCGGTGTGGAACCAGCCGTCGGACTCCAGCACCTGCGCGGTCAGCTCCGGCAACCCGTGGTAGCCCTGCATGATGCCGGGGCCGCGCAGCAGCACCTCACCGTCCTCGGCGAACCGCACCTCCAGACCGGGGAACGCCTTGCCGACCGTACCGGTGCGGTAGTCCGCCGGGTTGAGGAAGCTGGCGGCGCTGGACTCGGTCAGGCCGTAGCCCTCCAGGATGTTGATCCCGGCGCCCGCGAAGAAGTAGCCGATGTCGGGCGCGAGCGCGGCGGAGCCGGACACCGCGGCCCGCAGCCGCCCGCCGAACGCCTCGCGCAGCTTGCCGTAGACCAGCTTGTCGGCGACCGCGTGCTGGGCCCGGAGGCCGAAGGGCACGGAGGCGGTGCCGGTGCGGCGGAAGTTGTCCTGAGAGACCCTGGCGTAGTCCCGGGCGACCTGGGCCGCCCACTGGAAGATCTTGTGCTGGGCCGCCCCGCCCTCGCGCGCCCGCTGGGCCACTCCGTTGTAGACCTTCTCGAAGATCCGCGGCACGGCGCACATGTAGGTCGGCCGGACCACCGGCAGATTGTCGATGATCTTGTCGACCCGGCCGTCCACCGCCGTGGTGTGGCCGACGTAGATCTGTCCCGCCGTCAGCACCTTGCCGAAGACATGCGCGAGCGGCAGCCACAGGTACTGCACATCGTCGGGGAAGAGCAGTCCGTCCCGACTGCCGATCACAATCGCCATGTAAGACCAGGAGTCATGCGCCAGGCGTACGCCCTTGGGGCGCCCGGTAGTACCGGAGGTGTAGATGAGCGTCGCCAGCTGATCGCTGCGCAGGGCGTCCATCCGCTCCCGTACGGCGTCCGGCCGACCCTCCAGAAGGGCCGTGCCGCGCTTCTCCAGCTCGGCGAGCGAGAGGACCCAGCCCTCGGGGTCGTCCGCGGCGGGGACCGCGTCATCGGCCTGGATCACCACCACATGGGCCAGCTCGGGGAGTTCCCCGCGCTGCGCCCGCACCTTGGCGAGCTGCGCCGCGTCCTCGGCGATCAGCACCCGGCTGCCGGAGTCGGAGAGGATGAAGGAGGTCTCGTCGGCGTTGGTGGTCGGGTAGACGGTGGTGGTGGCCGCGCCCGCGCACAGCACGCCGAGGTCGGCCAGGATCCACTCCACGCGCGTCGAGGAGGCCAGCGCCACCCGCTCCTCGGGGCGGATGCCCAGATCGATCAGCCCGGCGGCGATGGCGAAGACCCGGTCCGCGCTTTCCCGCCAGGTCAGCGGGCGCCACTCATCGGGACCCGTGCCCGAGGCAGGAGGCACCGGATAGCGGTACGCCTCCTTGTCCGGTGTCGCCTCGACTCGCTGCAGGAAGTGCGTCGCCAGGGACGGCGGCCGGTTCTCGAGCAAGTTCTGGGTGTCGGTCACGGCATCCTCCGGGGCCCGCATCATTGCTTGGTGACTCGCGAGTAACCTTCGAGTAGGTGATCAGGGTAGGGGCCGAATCCTTACGGCGTAAGGGGGCCGGGTCACGTTGTTCTCATGAGATGCCCAGTTGTTCTCACGGGACGCCCCGGAGAAGCGCCCGAAAGGGGGCGGGCCCGGCGCATCCAGCACGCCGGGCCCGGATCCTCCTTCTGGTCCTACGTCCGGCCCTACTTCTTCGCCTTGGAGTCCTTGCCGTCGGAGTCGGAGGACAGCACCGCGATGAAGGCCTCCTGGGGCACCTCCACGTTGCCGACCATCTTCATCCGCTTCTTGCCTTCCTTCTGCTTCTCCAGCAGCTTCCGCTTACGCGAGATGTCACCGCCGTAGCACTTGGCGAGGACGTCCTTACGGATGGCACGGACCGTCTCCCGGGCGATCACCCGGGAGCCGATGGCCGCCTGGATGGGCACCTCGAAGTTCTGCCGCGGGATGAGCTCGCGCAGCTTGGCGACCAGCCGGACGCCGTACGCGTACGCCTTGTCCTTATGGGTGATCGCCGAGAACGCGTCCACCTTGTCGCCGTGCAGCAGGATGTCAACCTTGACCAGCTCGGAGGTCTGCTCACCGGTGGGCTCGTAGTCGAGCGAGGCATAGCCGCGGGTCTTGGACTTCAGCTGGTCGAAGAAGTCGAAGACGACCTCGGCGAGCGGCAGGGTGTAGCGGATCTCGACCCGGTCCTCGGAGAGGTAGTCCATGCCGAGCAGCACCCCGCGGCGGTTCTGGCACAGCTCCATGATCGCGCCGATGAACTCGCTCGGGGCGAGGATGGTGCCCCGTACGACCGGCTCGTGCACCGTGTCGATCTTGCCCACCGGGAACTCGCTGGGGTTGGTCACCGTGTGCTCGGTGCCGTCCTCCATGTCCACCCGGTAGACCACATTGGGCGCGGTGGCGATCAGGTCGAGATTGAATTCGCGCTCCAGGCGCTCACGGATGACCTCCAGGTGCAGCAGCCCGAGGAAGCCGACGCGGAAGCCGAAGCCGAGCGCGGCCGAGGTCTCCGGCTCGTAGACCAGCGCGGCATCGTTGAGCTGCAGCTTGTCCAGGGCCTCGCGCAGCTCGGGGTAGTCCGAGCCGTCCAGCGGATACAGCCCCGAGAACACCATCGGCTTCGGGTCCTTGTAGCCGCCCAGCGGCTCCTGCGCACCGCCGCTGACCTGGGTGATCGTGTCACCGACCTTGGACTGGCGGACATCCTTCACACCGGTGATCAGATAGCCCACCTCGCCCACGGACAGGCCGTCGGCGGGGGTCATCTCCGGCGAGTTGGTGCCGATCTCCAGCAGCTCATGGGCGGCGCCGGTGGACATCATCTTGATCCGCTCGCGCCTGCTGAGCGTGCCGTCGACGACCTTCACATAGGTCACGACGCCCCGGTAGGCGTCATAGACGGAGTCGAAGATCATCGCGCGGGCGGGGGCGTCGTACACGCCCACCGGCGCGGGCACCAGCTCCACGACCCGGTCCAGCAGCTCGGCCACGCCCTCGCCGGTCTTGGCGGACACCCTCAGCACATCGGAGAGGTCACAGCCGATGAGGTGGGCGAGCTCGGCGGCGTACTTCTCGGGCTGGGCGGCGGGCAGGTCGATCTTGTTGAGGACCGGGATGATCGTGAGGTCGTGCTCCATCGCCAGATAGAGGTTGGCGAGGGTCTGGGCCTCGATGCCCTGGGCCGCGTCCACCAGCAGGATGCACCCCTCGCACGCGGCGAGGGAGCGCGAGACCTCATAGGTGAAGTCCACATGGCCGGGGGTGTCGATCATGTTGAGGATGTGGGTGGCGGGCTCGCCGCCCTCGTCCTTCGTCGGCGCCCAGGGCAGCCGGACCGCCTGGGACTTGATCGTGATGCCGCGCTCGCGCTCGATGTCCATGCGGTCGAGATACTGCGCGCGCATCTGCCGCTGCTCGACCACCCCGGTCAGCTGGAGCATGCGGTCGGCGAGCGTCGACTTGCCGTGGTCGATGTGCGCGATGATGCAGAAGTTACGGATCAGAGCCGGGTCGGTACGGCTCGGCTCCGGCACATTGGTAGGGGTCGCGGGCACGCGGGGTCCTGTGTCTAGGCGGGACTCGGTGTTATCGGTATGGGTCAGTCCCGTCCATGGTCCCATGAACGGCGACCTCTTCCGGGTTTGGGACGCCATGGACCCTGCTGGTAACCTGGCCGACTGTGTCTCGTGTCCCCTCTGTCGCGGAGATCTCCGAGGACATCCGCGTGGGGGGCATCTCCGTGGAGGACGTCTCTGTGGGGGACGCGATGGACGTCTTCACGGACGGACGCCATGGACGCCTTACGGACGTCATGGACGTCTTCACGGACTCCATGGGCACGGACGCACCACGAAGCAAGTGAAACCCAACGAACCTGCGAAGGCTTTTACGTGGCGAACATCAAGTCCCAGATCAAGCGGAACAAGACGAACGAGAAGGCGCGCCTGCGCAACAAGGCGGTCAAGTCCGAGCTGAAGACCGCCATCCGCCGCACCCACGAGGCCGTGGCCGCCGGTGACGCCGAGAAGGCCAACGAGGCCATCCGCATCGCCGCGCGCAAGCTCGACAAGGCCGTCAGCAAGGGTGTTCTGCACAAGAACAACGCCGCCAACAAGAAGTCGGCGCTCGCCCAGCACGTCTCCACCCTCCAGGGCTGACGCCTCCGGGGCTGACGCCTCCAGGGCTGAATGCCTTACGGGGCTGATGCCTTACGGGGCCGGTCTCCAGCCGGTTTGGGCACAGCGGTCCCTCTCACCCGCTCCAGCCGGCAGCCGAGGCCCTTTCAGCCCCCTCAGCGGCACCGCGCCGCACGCGGCCTGCGTTCGCCACGCGGGTGCGGCGCACTTGATCGACACGAAGGCCCCGCGCCTGTCCTTTCCCCAGGGCAGCGCGGGGCTTTCGCGCTTAATCCGGGTATGTTCACGTCATGTCGACACCGGGGGAAACACCCAATCCGTATGGGCCGCCGCAGCCGCCCCAGCCGCCTCAGCACAATCCGTACGCCCAGCCGACGATGCCCTCTGTCCCCCTCGGGGGCTACGGGTACGGCTACGGCCACGGTCACGGCCCGATGGGCGCACCGGGCATGCCTGCCGACGCGCCTCCCGTGGGCCCCGGGGGCGGGGGCAGCGGCAAGGGCTGGCTGTGGGGTCTGGGCGGGGCCGTCGTCGCCTCGGCGGTCTGGGCCGGGGTGCTGTTCGCCACGGGAGGCTTCGACGGGAAAGAGGCGGAGGCCGATCTCGCGGGCTACCGCTATACGACCGATCTGTGCGGCTCCACGGACTCCCAGGCCTTCAAGGACTCCGGGTACGAGCACAAGGACGGGAACGGCTCGTCGTCGAACCCCCAGCACAGCAGCTCCGAGAGCCCCGCGCTGGACTCGATGACCTGCAACATCGACTTCGAGCCGAGCGACGCGAGCAGCAGCGACTACTCCTCAGTGTGGGTCTACACAACGGCGTCGCTGCACAAGAAGACCGACCCGGGCCCCGAGTTCGAGGCCCAGTACCGGGCGTACGAGGACCAGAAGACGTCCACCTACAGCTATGCGGTGAGCCCGGTCAGGGGGCTGGGCGAAGAGGCGTATGTGGTGAGGCAGGAGAGCAAGCGCAGCACCTCCAACACCGGCGCCTATGTGATCCTCGCCGTGCGGGACGGCTGGATGACATATCAGTCGACCTGGTCGGAGTATGTGTCGACCTCCTCAGGCACCTCGGCCAAGACGCCGGAGGAGGCCACCGAGATGCTCAAGAAGAGCGCGAAGGCGACGCTGGAGAAGATGAAGCAGTAAGGCCAAGCCAGCACACGCCACGCACACCCATCAGGGCACGCACGCAACGGACCGAACGCCCAACCGACCCCGGGAACTGAGCCCGTGTCCCCGACTCACGGAGCGCAGCCCAAGTAAGCCTCGGGACAGAGCCCAAGCCCAGGCAGGGGCAGAACCCCAACGAAGCCAGGGGCGCGCCCCGGGACGCAGGCAGCCCCGGTTCGGGGACGGGACCGTGCCCGGTCAGCGGCGGGCTGTCCTCGCGGCGCGGGCGATCGTGACGACGGCCTTCTCCAGGGCGTACTCCGGATCGTCCCCGCCGCCCTTGACCCCCGCGTCGGCCTCGGCGATGGCCCGCAGCGCGATGGCCACTCCGTCCGCCGACCAGCCGCGCATCTGCTGCCGCACCCGGTCGATCTTCCACGGCGGCATGCCCAGCTCACGGGCGAGGTCGCCGGGGCGGGCGCCGCGCGGCGCCGAGGCCAGCTTGCCGATGGAGCGGACGCCCTGGGCCAGGGCGCTGGTGATCAGCACCGGCGGCACCCCGGTGGAGACGGCCCAGCGCAGGGCTTCCAGCGCCTCGGCCGCGCGGCCCTCGACGGCGCGGTCGGCGACGGTGAAGCTGGACGTCTCGGCACGGCCGGTGTAGTAGCGGGCGACGACGGCCTCGTCGATCGTGCCCTCGACATCGGCCACCAGCTGGGAGACCGCACTGGCCAGCTCGCGCAGATCGCTCCCAATCGCGTCGACCAGGGCCTGGCATGCCTCGGGAGTGGCCGACCGGCCGGTGCCGCGGAACTCCGACCGCACGAACGCCAGCCGGTCGGCGGGCTTGGTCATCTTCGGGCAGGCGACCTCGCGCGCCCCGGCCTTACGGGCGGCGTCGAGCAGCCCCTTGCCCTTGGCACCGCCCGCGTGCAGCAGCACCAGGGTGATCTCCTCGGCGGGGGTGCCGAGATAGCCCTTCACGTCCTTGATCGTGTCGGCCGACAGATCCTGTGCGTTGCGCACCACCACGACCTTGCGCTCGGCGAAGAGCGAGGGGCTGGCCAGCTCGGCGAGGGTGCCGGGCTGGAGCGCGTCGGGCATGAGGTCGCGCACATCGGTGTCGGGGTCGGCCGCGCGCGCGGCCGCCACCACCTGCTGCACGGCGCGGTCGAGCAGCAGCTCCTCCTGCCCCACGGCGAGGGTCACGGGGGCGAGCGGATCGTCGGTCGTCGTCTTCCTGGCCATCGCGGTCCAGCATCCCACGGACCACCGACAGCCCCGCCGTCCGGATGTCCGACAATGTTCCGGTGATCGATGAAGGACTGAACGGCGCCCGGCACATCCTGGTGCTCCCCGACCGCGACGCGGCGGAGGAGGTGGCCGGGGCCCTTCCCGAGCGCTTCGGTGTGGCCCAGGAGCCCCAGCTGGTGCGGGAGGCCCTGGCGGGCGAGGACGACGCCGAGGACGCCCAGTGGCTGGTGGTCGTCGAGGACCCGGCCGGCCGGCTGGACCCGACGGCGCTGGACGCGCTCGCGGATGAGTACGACGGCTGGCTTGAGGCCGAATGACGTCCGAGACTGGGCCCATAGACAACCGTGGTCACGGAAGAGGGGGACGCCGAGGATGAGCGGCACTGTGACGGCAGTCAGCAGCAACGGCGAGTACACGTTCACCAAGCCGAACCGGGACAGCATCACCCTGCTCACCGGCCTCGGCGTCGAGGGCGACGTCCACGCCGGTGTAACGGTCAAACACCGCTCCCGTGTCGCCCAGGACCCCACCCAGCCGAACCTGCGCCAGGTCCACCTCATCCACGAGGAACTCTTCGCGGAGGTCAGTGCGGAGGGCTTCAAGGTCCTGCCCGGTGACCTGGGCGAGAACATCACCACCCGCGGCATCGACCTGCTCGCCCTCCCCGTCGGCACCCTGCTGCGCATCGGCGACGAGGCAGTGCTGGAGGTCACCGGCCTCCGCAACCCCTGCCTGCAGATCGACCACTTCCAAAGCGGCCTCCTGAAGCGGGTCGTCGGCCGCGACGAGACCGGAAACATCATCCGTAAGGCCGGAGTCATGAGCGTCGTGCGGGAGGGCGGCACGGTCCGCCCGGGCGACCTGATCCAGGCCGAACTCCCCGCCGGACCCCACCGCCCCCTGGACCGCGTCTGAGACGGGTGCTCCCAGCCGCGATGAGTTCCGGCCGGGCCGGGAGTCTCTTCTGGTGACCGTCGGAGAGCGCCGTAGGGCGCTGACGCCGACGCTGACCGGTACGAGACACCACGGAGGACACCATGACGGCCACACCGGACGACCCGACCGCCGCGCTGCCCGGCCGCCCGCCCGTGGTCGACCCGGCCACCTGGCAGGCCGCCCGTGACGAGCTGCTGGTCCGCGAGAAGGCCCACACCCGCGAGGGCGACGCCATCGCCGCGGCCCGCCGCCGGCTGCCGATGGTGGAGTTCGACGGAACGGTCGAGGTCGTCGGAGCCGACGGCCCGGTCCCGTTCCTTGACCTGTTCCAGGGCCGCGACGAGCTCGTGGTCTACAAGCACATGTGGTACGACGGCGCGCCGCACCAGGGGCAGTGCGAGGGCTGCACCACCACGGCCTGGCATCTGAAGGAAGCGGACTACCTCAACGCGCGCGGCGTCTCGTTCGCCGTCCTGACCACGGGCCGCTGGGAAGAGGTGGCCGCCTACGTCGAGTTCATGGGCTACCCCCAGCCCTGGTACTCGGTGCGCGATGTGGAAGGGCCGGCCGGCGGCAGCATGGGGTATCTCACCTCCTACCTGCGCGACGGCGACCGCGTCTTCCTCACCTACTCCACGACCGGCCGCGGCAATGAGCGGGTCAACGGGTCCCTCGGACTGCTCGACATGACGCCCTACGGCCGGGGCGAGGCGTGGGAGGAGACCCCAGAGGGCTGGCCCGAGGGGCGCGCCGGATGTTGGTCCTGGCGCTCGGACGCGGACGGGAACACCACCTGGGGCCCGACCAGCCGCCCCGTGCCGCAGTGGTCCCGGCCCGGGGCGACCCCCGTGAAAAACCTCGGCCGCCACGGCCACCACTGCTGACGCGTGCCGCGGACATGGGGTGACGACAGGCCCAGAGGTGCGACCTGCCCACGGCGACCGGTGGTTGGGGTGCTCCCCGCGGGCCATCAGACGGCCCCGCCGCGGCCTCCGAGGACCGCGCGCAGGCCCCGGTCTCGCGTGACCGCGATGGGGCCGTCGGTGTCGGTTCGCAGCACGGCGGCACCCTGGGCACGCAGGGACGCGATGGTGCGGGGTGAGGGGTGGCCGTAGGGGTTGTCGGCGCCGCAGGAGATCAGGGCCAGACGGGGACTGAGGCGCCGGAGCAGCTGTGGATCCTGGTAGGCCGAGCCGTGGTGGGCCACCTTGAGAACGTCGATCTCGGGGAGGGCCGGGTGGGTCGTCAGCAGGGCCTGCTGGGCGGGCGGTTCGAGATCGCCCAGCAGGAGCAGGGTCAGCCCTGCCGTGCGGACGTAAAGGGTGACGCTCGCGTCGTTCGGGCCCTCGGCCGCGGCCGGGGCGGGCGGCTGGGCGGGCCAGAGGACCTGCCAGGACAGCGGGCCGACACGTCGTCGTTCCCCTGGCCGCGCCGGGATGAGCGGAATATGCGCCGACCTGGCCGTGCGGCGTACGGACTCGGCCTGGCCCGGTGGTTCTTCCAGGGCGGTCGTCTCGATCGCGCCGACCGCGCGGCCGCGCAACGCACCGGCCAGCCCGGCCACATGGTCGGCGTGGAAGTGGGTCAGGATCAGCAGCGGGATCCGGACGATGCCCAGGGAGCGCAGGCAGCGGTCGACGGCTCGGGGCTCGGGGCCGGTGTCCACGACGACGGCCGTTCCGGAGCCCGCGGCCAGGACCAGGGCGTCACCTTGTCCCACATCGCACGCCACCATCCGCCAACCGGGCGGTGGCCAGCCGGTGATGACCCGGGCCAGGGGTGCCGGGCGTACGACGGCCAGCAGCACCAGCAGCACGCATATGGCGCACAGCAGGCGGTGGCGCAGCAGTCGGCGGCCGGCGAGGACCACGGCGAGCGTGACCGCGGCCAGCAGGAGCGCGCCGGTCCAGCCGTCCGGCCAGTCCGCCTCCGCTCCGGGCAGCGCGGCGCCGGTGCGGGCCACCTCGGCGATCCACTCGGCGGGCCAGCCCGCCGGCCAGGCGATCCACCGGGCGAGCGGCGGTGCGACGGCGGCCGCCGCGAGCGCGGCGAAGCCGAGGGTGGTGGCGGGGGCCACCGCCACCTCGGCGATCAGGTTGCACGGGATCGCCACCAGGCTCACTCGCGCGGCCATCACCACGACGACCGGTGCGCAGACCGCCTGGGCCGCGGCGGCGGCCGCCAGCGCCTCGGCCACCCGGGGCGGCACACCACGCCGCTGGAGGGCCGCGCTCCATCCCGGCGCGATGGTGAGCAGGGCGCCGGTGGCCAGCACGGAGAGCAGGAAGCCCTGGCTCCGGGCCAGCCACGGGTCGTAGAGCACCAGCGCGAGGACGGCGGCGGCCAGGGCCGGGAGCAGCGAACGGCGGCGGCCGGTGCCGAGGGCGAGCAGGGTGATCAGCCCGCAGGCGGCGGCGCGCAGCACACTGGGCTCGGGTCTGCAGACGATGACGAAGGCGAGCGTGAGCCCGCCGCCGAGGAGGGCGGTGGTGCGCAGCCGAATGCCGAGCGCGCCCGCGAGACCGCGCCGCTCGGCCCGCCCGGCCAGCCGCGGCGGACCCGTGAGCAGGGCGAGCACCAGCGTCAGATTGCTGCCGGATACGGCCATGAGGTGCAGCATGTCCGTGGCCCGGAACGCCTCGTCCAGCTCGGGCGGCACTCGTGAGGTGTCCCCCACGACCAGCGCAGGAAGCAGCGCCCGCGCGTCCGGGGAGAGCCCGTCGGCCGCGGTGCGCAGCCCGGCGCGCAGCCGCCCGGCCAGCCGCTGGACTCCGCTGGGCGGGCCCGTGACCCTCGGGGGCCCGCCGCGCACGCGCACTATGGCCGCGATGCGGTCCCCATCGCGCAGCGGCGGCACCAACCGGCCGTGGACGCGCAGACGTGTGGACGGCAGCAGCCCGAGCCAGGCCGCCCGCTCCGCGCCGGACCTGGGCTGAACCGTGACCAGGACGGGCGTGCGGATGGCGGTCGTGGTGCCGTTGGGGCCGGTGACCCGGTCGGCCTCCGCCTCCAGGACCACGGACGCGGGAGCGAGCGCCGCGCCCCGCACCCGCGGCCGGGTGAGCCGCGGGTCCCCCGTGACCGTCACCTCACCGGTGGCCTCCGCGTACTCCCGGGCGAGTGCGGGGATGGGGCCACGGCGTACGTCCGCCCCGTGCAGCCCGGCAACCGCCCCCGCGGCGGCCCCGCACAACAGCAATGCGGCGGTCGCTCCTGCCATACGGCGCCCGCGCCAGGCGACGGCGCGCGGCGGTGAAATGGCCTGCTGTTCCGGCGGATCGTCCGGTGTCGGGGCTCGTCGGCGGGGCCGCAGGAACAGGGCCACCGCTCCGAGGATGGCCGCCGCGCAGGCGAGGGCGACCGTCAGGGGGGATGCGTCCAGTGCTGTTGCCGCGGCTGCCCAGGCGGCCAGGGCCGGGGGCACGAGGCGGAGGTCGGGTGGGCCTTCCTGGCGTGGGTGTGACGCACCGCGCGGGGACGCGGCTGCCGCATGGACCGGGGCGCGGGTGCGCGGGGGCTGTGCGGACGTCATGGCTGGACCAGCGGGCGCAGGTCGGCGAAGCGGCGCTCGCCGATCCCGTTCACCTCGCGGAGTTCATCGATGGAGCGGAAACCTCCGTGCTGGGTGCGGTAGTCGATGATGTGCCGGGCCAGGACCGGGCCGACCCCGGGGAGGGTGTCCAGCTGTTCGGCGGTCGCGGAGTTGAGGCTGACCGAGCCGCCGGGTGCCGGTGCCCCCGGTCCGGCCGGTGCGGGTGCGTTGGGCGCGTTGGATGCGGTGGCCGTGCCGGGTGCATTGGCCGTATTGGGCGCGTTCGAGCCACTGGCCGCCGCGCCCGGCGCCGGTGGTCCGGCCGCGGGGGCGCCGACCACGATCTGTTCCCCGTCCACCAGCGGGCGGGCACGGTTCAGCCCGCTCAGGTCGGCGCCCGGCCGTACTCCGCCCGCCGCTTCCAGGGCGTCGGCGACCCTCGCCCCGGGCGGCAGCTCGCGCAGACCGGGGCGGCGGACCTTGCCCGTCACATCCACCACGACCTTCCGGCCGCCACCGGCCGGAGTGGGCCGCCCGCCCGGTGCCTGGCCGGGTTCGGAGGGCGCGGCGCGCGGAGGCTCCGGGTCCGGGGCGCGCACGGTCTGGGGACGGCCGGTCCAGAAGTGATAGGCCGCGAAGGCCATCGCGGTGAGCAGGGCGACCGCCAGGGCGGCGACCGTCTTCAGCTCCATGCCGCAGCGCAGCTGAAGCCACATCGGCAGCCGCTCGCGCAGGGCCAGGCCTGCCCGGTCACGTCTGCGCAGGCGCGGCGGGGCGTTCTCGGACGCACTCTCAGGCCCCTCCCCCGGCGGCTTCTCGCGCCCCTCCCCAGCCCCCTCCTTCCCCTCCTCGCGCCCGTGCCCGGGCGGGCCCCCGTACCCCTCCTCGGGCGGCTCCCTGTGCCCGTCCTCAGGCTCCTCCCTGTGCCCGTCCTCGCGCGGTTCCCCGTTCCGCACCTCCTCCGCTGCCCCAGCCGACCCCGCGACGCCCGGCCCCGCGACTCCCTTCGGTCCGTCCCGGCTGCCCAGAGCGATGGACCCGACCGCCACCGGGGACGCCCGGGGCGCCGGTGACGTGGCGAAGAGCGCCGCCGCGCGGCTCGCGCGTGCAGACGCGACCGGGTGTGTCTGACGGTGCGCGGTGCGCTGGCGGCTTGCGGCGCCGGCCGGGCCCGTACCGGACGGCGGTCGTGGACGGCGGCCCGCCGCGCCGTCGCGATGCCGCCCGCGCCCCGGGCCCGTGGTTACTGTGCGTGATCGTGACCTCATGCCACCTGACGTTAGGCACCTGGAGCCGACCGCGCTGGCCCGCGTCAATTCCCGGGGATAACCCCCGCGTTGTGGACAACTCCGTCACCCCGGCGGGTGAAGAGCCTCCTCCACCCTCCGCTACCGCGGAGAGACCACCGCCCCCAGCAGCCCCGGCCCGGTGTGCGCCCCGATCACCGCGCCCACCTCGCTCACGTACAGCTCCGCGAGCCGCGGCACCCGCTCCCGCAGCCGTTCCGCGAGCGCCGCCGCCCGTTCGCCCGCCGCCAGGTGCTGCACCGCGATGTCCACCGGGCTCCGTCCGGCCCGTTCCACCACGATCTCCTCGAGCCGGGCGATGGCCTTCGAGGCGGTGCGGACCTTCTCCCGCAGCTCGATCCGCCCCTCGTCGAGCTGGAGCAGCGGTTTGACCGCGAGCGCCGAGCCGAGGAGGGCCTGGGCCGCGCCGATGCGGCCGCCGCGCCGCAGATAGTCGAGGGTGTCGACGTAGAAGTAGGCGGCCGTGCCGTCGGCCCGCTTCTCCGCCGCCGCCACGGCTTCGTCCAGCGTGCCGCCGCCCTCCGCCGTCTCGGCCGCCGCCAGCGCGCAGAACCCGAGCGCCATCGCGACCATGCCGCTGTCCACCACCCGCACCGGAACGGGCGCGTCCTGCGCCGCGAGCGCCGCCGCGTCGTAGGTGCCGGAGAACTCGGCCGACAGATGCAGGGAGACGATGCCCATCGCGCCCTCCTCCGCGGCGGCCCGATACGCGGCCGCGAACATCTCCGGGCTGGGCCGGGACGTCGTCACCGGCTTCCGCTTCTGCAGCGCCTGCGCGAGGGACCGGGCCGAGATCTCGGTGCCCTCCTCCAGGGCCCGGTCGCCGAGCACCACCGTCAGCGGCACGGCGGTGATGCGGTGCCGCTCCATCGCATCCTGCGGCAAGTACGCCGTGGAATCGGTCACGATCGCGACATGGCGGGACATGACTGGGAGGTTATCGGGGGATGGCGTCTGCCGACAGCGCGACCCCACCGGATGATCAATTGCCTTGCCGATCATGCCCTGTTCAGACGTGACTCAGATCCTGTTCTCAGACCGGGTTCGTTCGGGGATTACCGTTCTGGGATTCCCGGGCTTCCGGGATTCCGGGGTTTCCTGGGGTTCCGGGCTCTCAGGCCGTGTTCTCGGGACGAGGGGACTGCTGCCAGTGCTTCTGCCACGGCTGGGGCTCCGTATGCTGCCTCTCCCCGAGCGACGGCCGCCGAGACTCCGCCTCCTGCCCCGCCTCGGGCGCAGGTGGCGCCCCCGCACCGGGCCCAGGTCGCGCCCCCGCCTCGGGCGCCGTCAACGGCTCGTCGGGCTCCACCGCCGTCCAGTGCCGCAGCGCCCCCGCCTCCATCTCGATCTCGCGGCCCAGCGAGTCCAGATCGTCGTGCGCCAGCCTCTGCGTCCGCTCCTGCACCGCCCAGCGCAACGAATCGGCCGAGTGGGTGATCCGCTGCGTGCGCTCCCGCATCTCGGGCAGCACGGCGGCGAGCCGGGATCTGTCGGGCTCCTGCTCCAGCCGCTTCAGATCCGCCTCCAGGTCCAGCGCATGCGCGCTCAGCCGCTGGAACAGGCCCAACGACTCCGACAGGGACCGGTCTTGCGGGGCGGCCGCCTGCAACGCCTGACTGGTGGCGCGCATCGAACCGCGCAGGGAGAGCCGCAGCTGGGCGAGCTCACCGGCCGCGCCCGGCTGGGCGAACTGCCGGGCCCGGAGTCTGGTGTCCTCCACCGTGACGCGGGCCTGGTGCACCGTACGGTCGATACCGCGCTTGGCCGCCCTGACCGCACGAACGGCCCCGTAGACCCCCGCCAGCATGATCAGGACGAAAAGCAGCAACAGGATCCAGATGGCTTCCATATGCGCTCCTTGGGGCGGCGGTCACGGCACGGTGGCGGTCGTCCTCTCAGCGTAAACGCGCCGGGCGGATCAGAGGTTCCTGACGAACCCCCAACCCGCCCCCACGGGGAAAGCCGATCAGGCCGGAACGATGTTCACCAGCTTCGGCGCGCGCACGATGACCTTACGGATGCCAGCTCCGTTCAGCGCCGCCACGACCGCCGGGTCGCCCAGGGCCAGCGCCTCCAGCTCCTCGTCCGAGACCGAGGGTGCGACCTCCAGCCGGGCCTTGACCTTGCCCTTGACCTGCACCACACAGGTGACGGTCTCGTCCACGACGTACTCCGGATCGGCGACCGGGAAGGGCTCGTGGACGACCGACCCGGAGTGGCCCAGCCTGCGCCACAGCTCCTCCGCGACATGCGGGGCCAGCGGCGCGATCAGCAGCACCAGCCCCTCGGCCACCGAGCGGGGCACCTCGCGCACCTTGGTGACGTGGTTGTTCAGCTCGGTGATCTTGGCGATGGCGGTGTTGAAGCGCAGGCCCTCCATGTCCTGCCGGACGCCGTCGATCGCCTTGTGCAGGGCGCGCAGCGTCGCCTCGTCGGGCTCGGTGTCGACGACGGAGACCTCTCCGGTGCCCTCGTCGACGACATTGCGCCACAGCCGCTGCAGCAGTCGGTACTGGCCGACCACGGCGCGGGTGTCCCAGGGCCGCGAGACGTCCAGCGGGCCCATGGCCATCTCGTACAGCCGCAGCGTGTCGGCCCCGTACTCGGCACAGATCTCGTCCGGCGTGACGGCGTTCTTCAGGGACTTGCCCATCTTGCCCAGCAGCCGGGTGACCCTCTCGCCCTGGTACCAGTAGGCGCCGTCCCGCTCCTCGACCTCGGCGGCCTGGACGGCGATACCGCGGCCGTCCCGGTAGACATACGCCTGGATCATGCCCTGGTTGTACAGCTTGTGGAACGGCTCGACCGAGGAGACATACCCCAGGTCGAACAGCACCTTGGACCAGAACCGGGCGTACAGCAGATGCAGCACCGCGTGCTCGGAGCCGCCCACGTACAGGTCGACACCGCCGTGCGGCCGCCCTTCGCGCGGCCCCATCCAGTAGCGCTCGGCCTCGGGGTCGACCAGCCGCTCGCTGTTGTGGGGGTCCAGGTAGCGCAGCTCGTACCAGCAGGATCCGGCCCAGTTGGGCATGGTGTTGGTCTCGCGGCGGAACGGCCGCGGCCCGCGGCCGTCGCCCAGGTCCAGCACCACGTTGACCCACTCCTCGTTCCGGGACAGCGGGGTCTCCGGGGAGGTGGCGGAGTCGTCCGGGTCGAAGGTGCGCGGGGAGTAGTCCTCGACCTCGGGCAGCTCCAGGGGCAGCATCGACTCGGGCAGGGGGTGGGCCACGCCCTCCTCGTCGTAGACGATCGGGAAGGGCTCGCCCCAGTAGCGCTGGCGGCTGAACAGCCAGTCGCGCAGCCGGTAGTTGACGGTGCCCTCGCCGATGGAACGGGACTCCAGCCACTCGGTGATGCGCGCCTTGGCCTCGACGACACCCAGCCCGTCCAGCGATACGGAGTCCCCCGTCGAGTTGACGATCTTCGCGTCGTACGAGACGAATGCGTCGTCCCAGGTGGCGGGGTCGGTGCCGCGGTCGTCGGAGGGCTCGACGACGCAGCGCACGGGCAGCTCGAAGGCGCGGGCGAAGGCGAAGTCACGGCTGTCATGGGCCGGGACGGCCATGATCGCGCCGGTGCCGTAGCCCATCAGGACGTAGTCGGCGATGAAGACCGGCACCCGCTCGCCGCTGACCGGGTTGACGGCGTAGGCGCCGGTGAAGACGCCGGTCTTCACCTTGGCCTCGGCCTGCCGCTCGACGTCGGACTTGGCCGCGGCCTGCTTGCGGTAGGCGTCGACGGCCTGGGCCGGGGTGGCGTGGCCGCCGGTCCAGACGTCGTGGGTGCCCTCGGGCCAGGCGTCCGGAACGATCTCGTCCACCAGGCCGTGCTCGGGCGCCAGGACCATATAGGTGGCACCGAACAGGGTGTCCTGGCGGGTGGTGAAGATCGTGATCTTGGCGTCGGGGTGCTCGGCCACCGGGAAGTCGACCCGGGCGCCCTCGCTGCGGCCGATCCAGTTGCGCTGCTGCAGCTTGATGGCCTCGGGCCAGTCCAGCTCGTCCAGGTCGTCCAGCAGCCGGTCGGCGTAGGCGGTGATGCGCATGTTCCACTGGCGCAGCTTGGCCTTGAAGACCGGGAAGTTGCCGCGCTCGGAGCGGCCGTCCGCGGTGACCTCCTCATTGGCCAGCACGGTGCCCAGGCCGGGGCACCAGTTGACGGGCGCGTCCGAGGCGTAGGCCAGGCGGTAGCGGCCCAGGGTGTCGGCGCGCTCGGGCTCGGTCAGCTCGGCCCAGGGGCGGCCGTCGGGGGTGGTGCGCTCATCGGAGGCGAACTGCTGGACCAGGGTGTCGATGGGGCGCGCCGCCCTCGCCTCCGGGTCGTACCAGGAGTTGAAGATCTGCAGGAAGATCCACTGGGTCCACTTGTAGTAGTCCGGGTCGATCGTCGCGAACGAGCGGCGCTTGTCGTGGCCCAGGCCCAGTCGGCGCAGCTGCCGCCGCATGTTCTCGATGTTGGCCTCGGTGCTGGCCCGCGGATGGGTGCCGGTCTGCACCGCGTACTGCTCGGCGGGCAGGCCGAAGGCGTCGAAGCCCAGGGTGTGCAGGACGTTGTGGCCCGTCATGCGGTGGTAGCGGGCGAAGACATCGGTGGCGATGTAGCCCAGCGGATGGCCCACGTGCAGTCCCGCGCCCGAGGGGTACGGGAACATGTCCATGACGAATGTCTTGGGCCGGGCGACCGCCTCGGGGTCGCCGGCCAGGTCGCCGCTCGGATTGGGCGCCTCATACGTGCCGTGCGCGTCCCAGAAGTCCTGCCAGCGGGCTTCGATGTCGGCGGCCAGGGCGGCCGTGTAGCGGTGCGGCGCGGCCACCTCGGCCGCGGCATTGGTCTCGCTCATGGTCCTCAAAGCTCCATCGGTCGTCTCTGCCCGCGGCAACGCAGCGGATCCCTGCTTCCGAAACAAAAAGACCCCTCGCACAGGAGGGGACGCCGCGCTGATGCCGACCGGAGCTGCACTCGGCCGGTACTGATCAGCGCGGCCCGCTAAGCAGAAGGCGTACGGCACGCATGGGGTCAGGTTACCGCAGGGTGCGGACGGGCCGCACGGAGGTGGTGACCGTCGTCACCCGACACAAAAGGCGGGACGTCCTTACGGACGACCCGCCTCCTTGATGTGGAGCTAAGGAGAATTGAACTCCTGACCTCCTGCATGCCATGCAGGCGCTCTACCAACTGAGCTATAGCCCCAGGTCTCACTCCGCCCGGTTTCCCCGGCGGCGACGCCTACATTACACGGACGCCCCGGCCTTCCGCCAAATCGATTACCCGAGGGCCGGAGCAGATCCCCTTTACGCCGTTTTACGCCGTCGCAAACGAATAGAAACGCTTCAGCGTGCAGTGCTCATCGAGGAGCCGACCGTAGATCGGCTCCCCTTCGAGCTCGCGGTAGGTCTCGATGGGATCGCCCCTGATGATCAGCGCCCGTGCGCATTCCGCACACCAGTACTGGTAGTCGGGGTTGAGCGGCTCCATGTCACGGACGATCGGTGTACCGGTGCCGCACCAGTCGCACTTCCGGCTGTGGGCTCCCATCTCACTCAGCTCCAGCTATGGCCGCAGGCCGTACACACGTAGGAAACACCGCCGTTGTCACCGAGGACCTGTGCCACATTCGCGGAGCCGCAGGCCGGGCACACGATGCCCGCTCGTGCCCTGCGGGATGGCACGATGCCCGCTCGTGCCCAGCGGGACGGGTCCTCGATCGCATCGAGGATGCTGGTCCGCATCCCACCTGCCCTCCCCATCGGACGTGTCGGCCCCATCCCCCTCCGGCCGTCCGATTCTGCCACGGGACGACGCGCAGGTCAGCGGAGATGCCCCAGTCGTCTCACCAGACTCGTCAGCGCTCCGCACAGCGCGGCCCCGGCCAAGGCGACGCAGGTCACCCATAGGGCGTCCGCGGAGGCACCCGCACTGGGCACCGTATCGTCCGCCGTGCCCAGGAACACCGCGCCGAAGACCGCGACGCCGGTGAGCAGGCCGAGTTGAGCCGCCGTCACCAGCACCCCGCTGGCATCCGCCGCGTCCTGCTGCCTTACGGTCGCCAACGTCCGCGTGAGCAGGGGGCTGTAGGCCAACGAGAGCCCCGCGCCGGAGGCCGCAAGGGCGACGAGGAGCCATGGGCCGCCGTCCGTACCGTCGCGCAGCGCAAGACCCGCCCCGGCGAACGAGACGGCCGCCAGCAGGAATCCGCCCGGGACGGTGGCGGCGTGCCAGCGGGCGGGCAGCCGCTGCCAGTTGAGACCCACGACGCCGAACGCGACCGCCGTGGGGACGAACGTCAGCCCCGCCCGCAGCGGGCCGTAGCCGAGCCCGCCCTGTACGTGCAGGGTCAGGGCGAACAGGAACCCCACGTTGGCCGCCATCCCCAGTGCGATACGGATCACCGCGCGCGGTATCCCCGGCGCCCGCACCACCCTGGGGGAGATCAGCGGCGCACCGCCGCGGCTGGCCAGCCGGGTCTCGTACGCGGCGAAGAGCGCCACGAAGACCGCGCTCAGCCCCAGGGTGATCCAGCACCACAGCGGCCAGCCCCGCTCCTGCCCGAGCACCAGGGGCACCGTGAACAGCAGCACGGCGGACGCGAGCAGCACCAGACCGGGCAGATCCAGTCCGCCGCGGCGAACGGCCGCGCCCTCCCCGCGAGGGCGCGGCGCGTCGGCCGGGCGCGGGGCCACGGCGGGGCGGGGCGCGTCGGCCGGGTCGTGCAGCAGCCGTGGGCCGAGGGCCAGCAGCGCGAGCCCGATCGGCACGTTCACCAGGAAGACCGGGCGCCAGCCGGAGCCGAACAGATCGGCCTCGACCAGCATCCCGCCGAGGATCTGCCCGCCGGCCGCGCCGGAGGCCAGCACCGCGGAGTACGCGCCCAGCGCCCGCGCCCGCGAACCGCCCGTGAACGTCCGCTGGATCAGGCTCAGCACCTGCGGCAGCATCAGCGCGGCACCGGCGCCCTGGACGAACCGGAAGGCGATCAGCAGCCCGGTGGTGGCGGCGAGCCCGCAGGCGAGCGAGGCGCCGGTGAAGACCGCGAGCCCGGTCAGGAACATCCGCCGGTGGCCGATCAGGGCGCCCAGCCGCGCGCCGGTGATCAGCAGCACGGCGTAGGAGATGGTGTAGCCCGCGATGACGAGTTGCAGTCCGGCGCCGGAGGCGTGCAGATCGGCGCGGACGGTCGGGGCCGCGATATTGACGATGAAGACGTCGAGGACAGCCATCAGCTGACCGGTGAGGACGATCGCGAGCAGCCAGCCGGGGCGCGGCGGGCGCCGGGCGGCAGAGCGCCGGGAGGCGGGGCGCTGGGAGGCGGGGCGCCGCGCGGCCCGGTGGCCGGTGGCCGAGCCGCCATGGGCCCGGTTGTCAGTGGTCTCGCCTTTACTGGATCCAGCGAGGTCCCCTGCCGGAGGGGTCGGAGGAAGGGTGGTCGGGGTGGTGTGTCTCATGGGTCGAGCCTGTGGCCGGACGGATACCGGTAACGAGAGCCCGCCGATGCTGGTAGTGGCAGCACCTGGCAGCCGCCCGCCACCCCCGCGAGCATGGGACCGTACGGCTCGGTGGGGGACCGACCGTGCGGCCCGACGGCACGGGGGATGGGGAGAGCGACGATGACCGCGAGCACTCGGCGCAGACGGCCGGAGCTGGCCGCCTTCCTGCGCAGCCGCCGTGCCCGGGTGGCCCCCGCCGACGTGGGTATGGCGCCCGGTCTGCGGCGCCGCACCCCGGGGCTGCGCCGCGAGGAGGTCGCCCAGCTCTCCGGCGTCGGCGTGACCTGGTACACGTGGCTGGAGCAGGGCCGACCGATCAACGCCAGCGTGCAGGTGCTGGACGCGGTCGCGCGCACCCTGCGGCTGGACCAGACCGAGCGCGAGCACCTTTACCACCTGGCCGAGGTGCCGTATGTGCCCGGCCGGGAGCGCGAGCCACGCAGCGTCAGCCCGGAGGTGCAGGGCATCATCGACGCGCTCGACCCGCTCCCGGCGGTGGTCTACAACGCCCGGTACGACGTCCTGGCCGCCAATGCCGCGTACGGCGGCCTGTTCCCGGAGATGCTGCTCTCCCCCGCCTCCGAGCGGAACGCCCTGTGGCAGCTGTTCGTGGCCCGCCGCTGCTGCGCCCCGTATGTGAACCTCGCCGAGGAGCTGCCGCTCCTGGTGGCCACGCTGCGCGGCGGGTACGGACGCCATGTGGGCGAGCCCGCCTGGGAGGACTTCATCGCCCGGCTGCTGGAGGCCAGCGAGGACTTCGCCCGGCTGTGGCAGAGCGGGGACGTCGCGCCGCAGGGCTCCCGGATCAAGGTGGTGCGGCACGCCTCGGTCGGCGAGATCCGGCTGACCTCGACCTCGATGCAGGTCAGCGGGGTTCCGGAGACCCGGCTCGTGGTCTATACGCCCTGCGACGAGGAGAGCCGCGACCATGCCCGGCGAGTGCGCCTGCTCCACGACCCGCTGATCGGCTGCACGATGCACGCCAAGCCGCTCTCGGTGCTGCGGGAGGAAAGAGCCGCCGCGGAGACACGGGCCGCGAGCGGTGCGGAAAGCAGCGATCCCGCCTCCCTGTGAGGGAGACGGGATCCTGGTGCTGTGGAGCTCCGGTGCTGTGGAGCTAAGGAGAATTGAACTCCTGACCTCCTGCATGCCATGCAGGCGCTCTACCAACTGAGCTATAGCCCCGCTCTTCTCCGCGCCCGAGCGCTTCGAACGAGAAGGAGCATAGCCGGTGACCTGCCGGAAAAGGAAATCCGCCCGGTCGCCGCCGCCGAGCACCGGCCCGGCCGCTCAGTCGTCGTCGCCGAGCACCGGCTCGGGCAGCGATCCGGCGTTGTGCTCCAGGAGCCGCCAGCCCCGCGCCCCCTCGCCCAGAACGGACCAGCAGCAGTTGGACAGCCCGCCCAGCGCCTCCCAGGTCCGGGGCTCCAGACCGAGCAGCCGGCCGATGGTGGTGCGGATCGTGCCGCCGTGGCTGACCACCACCAGCGTGCCGTTGTCCGGAAGCTTGTCGGCGCTCTCGAGCACCACAGGCGCCGCCCGGTCGGCGACCTCGGTCTCCAGCTCACCGCCGCCGCGCCGGATCGGCTCCCCGCGCTTCCACGCCGCGTACTCCTCGCCGAAGCGCTCGATGATCTCCTCGTGGGTCAGCCCCTGCCACTTGCCCGCGTAGGTCTCCCGCAGGCCCGCGTCATGCGCGACCGACAGACCCGTGACGGCGGACAGCTCGGCGGCCGTGGCCGCCACCCGCTTCAGATCGGAGGCGATGATCGCGTCCGGCTTCAGGGCGGCCAGCAGCCGGGCCGCGCGGTGCGCCTGCGCGACACCGGTGTCGGTCAGCTCGATGTCCAGGGAGCCCTGGAAACGGCGCTCTATGTTCCAGGCCGTCTGACCGTGGCGCCACAGGACGATGCGGCGGCCACGGACGCCTTGGATGCCGATCAGCTCAGCTCACCGCCCGCGCCGCCGTCCGGGCCCTGCGCCTGCGCGTACTCCTGCGCCTTGCCGCGGGTGGCCTCGGCGTCGGCCGGGAGCTCCAGCTGCGGACAGTCCTTCCAGAGCCGCTCCAGGGCGTAGAACACCCGCTCCTCGCTGTGCTGGACGTGCACCACGACGTCCACGTAGTCCAGCAGCACCCAGCGTGCCTCGCGGTCGCCCTCGCGACGCACCGGCTTGGCGCCCAGGTCCTTGTTCAGCCGCTCCTCGATCTCGTCGACGATCGACTTGACCTGGCGGTCGTTGGGCGCCGAGGCCAGCAGGAAGGCGTCGGTGATGGAGAGCACATCGCTGACGTCGTACGCGATGATGTCGTGCGCGAGCTTGTCGGCGGCCGCCTGGGCGGCGGCGTTGATGAGCTCGAGGGAGCGGTCCGTGGCGGTCACAGGCAAGGCTTTCGGTCGGTGGTACCTCGAAGGTCTGGTTCCCCCCAAGGGTCTCACGCCCCACCGTCCCGCCGGGCGGCCGCATTCCGGGCCGACCCGGCATTCCGGGTCGGCTCAGCCCCTGGCGTCGTAGTCCGGGCCGAGGAGGACCGTGATGTCCGCGTTGGCCGCGCCCTTGCCCTTCCGCACCGCCGTCTCCGGCAGCCCGAGCGTCTTGGCGACCTCCTTGGCGTGGCCCGCCTGGGCGGCGTCCGCGTAGGTCACCCGCGAGGCCGGCTGTGCATCGCCGCCCTCGGTGGCCGTGACGACCGTAAAGCCGCCATTGACCAGCGCCACCCGCGCGGCGCTCGACGCGTCCTTGGGGCCTCCGGCGTTGGTCACGCTCACCCGGGGCGCCGTGTTCTTGTCGGAGTTCTTGACCGTGCCGCCCAGGATGTCCTTGACCACATGGTCGGTCGCCCGGGCGCTGAGCGTCCCGTCCGCCTGGACCGGCAGCATCGCGGTGTCGTACGCGCCGCTCTTGGCCTGCCCGGCCAGCTTCGCCAGCGAGGCGCCCAGCTGCTGTTCGGACAGTGACGGGTCGGGGATCTGGGCCAGCGACTCCACGGTGCTGGTGGCGCCCTTCTCGTCGCTGGAGAGCTTCTTCAGCGACGCGTGCATGACCTGTCCGAACCGCGCGAGCTGCTTGGACTGGGCCTCTCCCGGCGCGCGGTAGGTGGCGTACGCCACCGCCGCCTGACCGCTCAGGATCTGGTCCTTGCCCCGCTTGACCAGGGGGTCCTCGCCCTTCTCGGGGCTGGGGACGGTCGCGTCGGTATCCAGGCCGATCCCGCCGACCAGTTCGACGAGGTTCTCCAGATAGGGCGTGTCCAGCCGCCAGGTGCCCTGGATCTTCGAGCCCAGCAGGGTGCCCAGGGAGTCCCGGGTGGAGTCGGAGCCCTCGTCGGTCACGGACTTGCCGAGCGTGGTGGAGGTGCCGTCCTCGGCGGAGACGGCCAGGGAGTTCGGCAGCAGGACGGTGGTGCCCTTCTTGGTGGTCTCGTTGTCCACCAGCAGGGCCGTGGAGGTGCGGCCGCCCTTGGTCTCGCGCAGATGGACGACGATCACATCGCGCTTCTGCGGACCGCCCGCGCCCGCCTCGTCCTGGGCACTGTCGGACAGCCCCGGGAGCTTGCCCGCGTGCCAGAGGTAACCGGCCCCGCCCGCCGCGGCGAGGACCAGGACCACGACGAGCGCTATAAGGCGGTTGCGGCCCTTACGGCGGCGTTCGTCACGGCGCTCGGAACGGGTCTCGGCGAACTTCAGCCAGTCGATGACATCGTCGGATTCCTCGTCCGGCTCCTCGACGAAGGAGAACTGCTCGGTGTGGTACTCCTGCCCATCGCTGCCCCCGGGGCGCTGCCGCTCCCCGGAACGGGGCCCGGCGGAACGGGGCGCCCCGGCCGGAGGCGCCTCTGACCCGGGGCGCAACTGCTCCGGGCTCAGCTCCTCGTAGGGGTTCGGCTCCGGGCCGGGCTCCTCGCGCTGCGGGGGGACGGTGGGGGTGGCGGCCTGTGGGTAGCCGTAGCCGTATCCCTGCTGGGGCTGTTGCTGTTGCTGGTACGGCTGCTGTTGTTGTTGGTACTGCTGCTGCTGTTGCTGCTGAACGTACGGGTCGTAGTTCTGCGTCTGGGGCTGCTGCTGGGGCTGGTGGGGCTGGTGATGCTGCGGCTGGCCGTAAGGGTCGTACCCGTACCCGTCGTGTCGCTGCTGTTGCTCCCGGTACTGCTCCTGCTGCTGCGCGTACGGGTCGTAACTCTGCTGCTGGTCCGCCTGCGGCTGGTAAACCGGACGCCCATAGGCGTCATAGCCGTAGATCCGCGGCTCCTGGCCATACGGGTCCTGTGCGTACGGGTCGTACGGATCCTGCCGGTCGTTCACCGGTACCCCTTCAGCAGTCGTGCCGGTACAGCTCGCGCTTGTCGATGTAGCGCACCACGCCGTCCGGCACCAGGTACCAGACGGGGTCGCCATGGGCGACCCGCGCCCGGCAGTCCGATGACGAGATCGCCAGAGCCGGGACCTCCACCAGCGACACCCCGCCCTCCGGGAGCCCCGGGTCGGCCAATATGTGACCGGGTCTGGTCACCCCGATGAAGTGGGCCAGCGAGAAGAGCTCTTCGGCGTCACGCCAGGTGAGGATCTGGGCGAGTGCGTCGGCCCCGGTGATGAAGAACAGATCGGCGTCACCGTTCAGCGCGCACAGTTCCCGGAGCGTGTCGGTGGTGTAGGTGGGCCCGCCGCGGTCGATGTCGATGCGGCTGACCGAGAACTGCGGGTTCGAGGCGGTCGCGATGACCGTCATCAGGTAGCGGTCCTCGGCCGGAGAGACCTTCTTGTGACTCTTCTGCCAGGGCTGCCCGGTCGGCACGAACACCACCTCATCGAGGTGGAACTGCGAGGCCACCTCGCTCGCCGCGACCAGGTGGCCGTGGTGGATCGGGTCGAACGTCCCGCCCATCACGCCCAGTCGCCGCTTGCCGGACCCTTTCTGCTCTTCCATGCGTGCAGACCCTACTGGGCCCGGCCCGGAGCCGGGGCCCATAGGGGCAATCGCCCAGGTCAGCGGTCCCGGTTAAAGCGCGTGGTGATCCACAGCAGCAGGAAGAGGATCACCAGGGCCGCACCGCCGGTCATGAAGGGGCTGATGCTCGAGTGGGTGTCGGTGTGCTCACCGCCCTCGGACGCGAGCGTGGTGAGGGCGGCATGTGCGGTGCTGAAAGCGGTCATCGCGGCAGTACCTATCCGGGTCTAGGCGTCACAACACGTCGGCCACATCGTATGTGAGACGGTTTTCGGTCCCGATGCCTGTATCCACTCAGTCCTGCTTGTAACCGCGCAGCAGGAACCACGCGAGCAGGGCGGCGCCCACCACGCCGACCACGATGACGACGCGCAGCAGCGCTCCCGGGCCGTCGTTGCTGTGGGAGGTGGCGGCGAGGGCTTCGGTGAGGCCAGTCATTTCGGGCATGTCTCCACGCTAACCCCCACACGCCCAGGGCCTAGGCTGGGGCCGCCGGACGGGGCCCTGACCGGGCGCCCCGTCGAGCGGGCAACCAACGAGGGGGCGACATGAGCGACAGCCACGAGACCGGTGGTGGAAACGGAACGGGAGGCGCCCGGGAGCACGTGCCCAGCCGGGAGCGGCGGCGGTTCCCCGGGATCTCCTCACGGGCGTACGAACATCCGGCGGACCGCTCCGCCCTGGTCGCGCTCCGCAAGCTGACCGGCTTCGACACCGTCTTCAAGGCGATGAGCGGGCTGCTGCCCGAGCGGAGCCTGCGGCTGCTCTACCTCTCCGACTCGGTGCGGGTCAGCGAGCGGCAGTTCGCCCAGCTCCACGACATGCTGCGGGACGCCTGCTACATCCTGGACCTGGAGCGGGTCCCGGCCATGTACGTCACCCAGAACCCGCAGCCGACCGCGATGTGCATCGGCATGGACGCGCCGATCATCGTGATCTCCACCGGTCTGGTCGAGCTGCTCGACGAGGAGGAGATGCGGGCGGTCATCGGCCATGAGGTGGGCCACGCGCTGTCGGGGCACTCGGTCTACCGGACGATACTGCTCTTCCTCACCAGCCTCGCCATGAAGGTCGCCTGGATTCCGCTCGGCAATGTGGCGGTATTGGCGCTGGTCACGGCGCTGCGGGAGTGGTTCCGGAAGTCGGAGCTGTCGGCGGACCGGGCGGGGCTGCTGGTCGGGCAGGACCTGCGGGCCTCGATGCGCGGGCTGATGAAGCTCGCGGGCGGCCATCACCTCCATGAGATGAACGTGGACGCCTTCCTCGAGCAGGCGGAGGAGTACGAGTCGAGCGGCGATCTGCGGGACTCCGTACTCAAGATCATGAACATGCTGCCGCGCAGCCATCCGTTCACCACCGTGCGCGCCGCCGAGCTCAAGAAGTGGGCCGCGACCCGCGACTACCAGCGGCTGATGGACGGCCACTACCCGCGCCGCGACGAGGACGGGGACGCCTCGGTCAGCGACTCGTTCCGGGAGTCCGCGAGCCACTACGCGGAGTCGGTCCGCAACAGCAAGGACCCGCTGTTCGCCTTCGTCAGGGATGTGGCGGGCGGCGCCGGGGACCTGGGCAGCAAGCTGCGCGACCGGTTCACCGGCGGCGCGGGCAAGCACGGTGAGACCGCCGAGGAGGACACCCGGCCCGGGGAGGAGGAGCCCCGGGACACGTACCAGGGCAGGGCCCAGGGCGCGGATGAGGACCAGCGGCCCGGAGACGGGCCGGAGGAGCGGCCGGGGAACGACGAGCCCGGGGACACCCCGCCGCAGCGCTGAAACGGCCCCTGGAGGCCCCCAGGCGGGCCTGCCGAGACGTCCGGCGACCCTCAGCGCTCAGGACCGCCCGTCGACGCCGGGCTGGGTCCCGGGGGCTCAAGACCGGGCGGGCTGGGCCCCGGGGGCCAGGACGCCGCACAGCGAGACCGTGGTCCGGCCCGTGGTGTACGGGTCGGTGCCCGTCGGGGCGTCGCCCTTGGCGCTCTGACCGGCGAGCAGCGGCCGCAGATAGCCGGACGTGTTCGCGGCGCACGCCTGCGGGCCCGCCAGCACGGTGCTCTGCACCAGCTCCAGATGGTGGTCGCGCAGATCGTCCCGGTCGAAGCGGAACCGCGTCTCACGGCGCACGGTGAACAGCGAGGCATGGTCGGGTCCGTGCTCATGGGCGGGCTGGAGCGCGTAGACGAAGATGTGGTCGGCGGCGACCTCCAGGGTCGCCGCGCTGCGCTCGATGACCGTAAGGGTGCCGCGGACCCGCACCGGGGTGTTGGCCAGGGCCACCTCGGCCGGGTTGAAGCGGTTCAGCCAGCCGGTGGCCGCATGCCGCCCGTCGTCGACCGGGTGCTCGAAGCTCTGGTCGAACTGGCTCTGCTGGGCCGGGTCCAGCAGCAGCCTCACGGCGTGCACCGGGCCGCCGGTGAGCACACCCGGGTCGATGGCGGACCTGACCAGGTAGTCCTTGGCGGTGGTGAGCGCCGTCATCACCTGGCTCTCGGAGAAGCTCTGGGTGCGGCGGGCGCCGGGCACGGTGACCCCTTCCGCGCCGGTGCGGAACCCCGCGGCCGGGCTGTCGCGGAACAGCTGGTCCGGCCGCCCTCCGGGCACCTCACCGCGCGGCGCGAGCGGCACCACGCTGCTGTGCAGCGGCTCCACCGTCTGCGGCTGCGGCGTCTGGTACGGGTGGCGCACACCCATGTAGACGGCCGCCGCGAAGGCGATGGCGATCAGCAGGACGAGCGCGACGGCCTGGCGCGACGCCCCGGCCCTCGCCCAGGCGTGCCGACTGCGCACCGCCCGTGCGTGCTCGCCCATGCGCTCATCGGCGGAGAACTCCTGGAGCCGGGCAGCACGGACGAACGACTCGTCGAACACGACGGAGCGGTACTCGTCCTCACCACCTCCCGGGACGCCATCGGGTGTCCCCTCGGGAGGGTCTCCACGCCCGGCCATATCTCAAGAGTAGGTCGCCAGGGGCGACCGTAAACGCGGTGGTACTCCACAACTTGGGCGGGGAGTGCGGAGGAAACGCCCCATACGCCGCGACGTGCTAGCGAGGTGCGAGGACGTCACCGCGACGGCGGTACGGCGGAGGCGGTCGGCCCCTTGGCCCCGGTGGGCTCCGAGGCCGACTCCGACCCCGAGGGCTCCAGGCGCGGCTGCCCCGTGGGCGAGCCGTCGACACCGCTGGTGGCGGGCGGCGGGGCGGGGTCCTGGCGGTTGCCAGAGGCGCCCCGGTAGACCGCCGTGAAGGCCAGGGCGACCACGCCGATGCCCATCAGGATGGCCAGCAGCCAGGCCACCGGGCGGTGCCAGCGGGCATGGCCGCGGTAAGGGCGCCCCGCACTGCCGTAGCGCCCATAAGGGCCGTAGGCGTCGCCGTCCCGTCCGGGGCCGAAGCGCCCGTCGGGGTCGTCCGCGCCGTAGTACTCGGCCTCCGCGCCGTACCCGTCCTCGAAGAGCTCGTCCTCGGGAGGGACACCGGCCCTGCGGCGCCGGGACGCCTCGGCCTCGGCACGGGCCTCGGCGGCGGCCAGCATCCGCTCGATGGCGGTGGGCTCGTGGATCGGGGCCGACCGTACGAAGTCCTCGTCGAAGACCACGGCGGCGAACTCGTCGTTCGTCTCGCCGTGGCTGCGGTCGTCGGGCTCGTCGCCGTCCGGGAACGGCTTGCCCCCCACGTCGTCCGGCACCCGTTCAGAGTAGACCGGACGGGTCAATTTGGGCAGGGCGAAATGGTATTCGGGGGAAGATCCACCCCAGGGGTGCCGGAAATCGACCATCCCCCGAACGGGTGAGTCAGCGGGTGTGGCCGTCGCCGGTGACGATGTACTTCGTCGAGGTCAGCTCGGGCAGCGCCATGGGCCCCCGGGCGTGCAGCTTCTGGGTGGAGATGCCGATCTCGGCGCCGAAGCCGAACTGCCCGCCGTCGGTGAACCGCGTCGAGGCGTTCACGGCGACCGTGGTGGAGTCCACGAGCTGGGTGAAGCGGCGGGCGGCCCGCTGGGACGACGTGACGATGGCCTCGGTGTGCCCGGAGGACCACAGGCGGATGTGGCTCACCGCGGCCTCCAGGGAGTCCACGACGCCCGCCGCGATGTCGTACGAGAGGTACTCGGTCTCCCAGTCCTCGACCACCGCCGGGACCACCGTGGCCTTGGAGCCCTCCGCGAGCGCCATGACCCGCTCATCGGCGTGGACCGTGACCCCGGCCTCGGCCAGCGCGTCCAGGGCGCGGGGCAGGAACCGGTCGGCGATGTCCTGGTGCACCAGCAGCGTCTCCGCCGCGTTGCACACGCTCGGCCGCTGGGCCTTGGAGTTCACCAGGATCTCGACCGCCATGTCGAGGTCGGCCTCGGCGTCCACGTACACATGGCAGTTGCCGGTGCCGGTCTCGATGACCGGAACCGTGGACTCCTCGACGACCGTACGGATGAGGGACGCGCCGCCGCGCGGGATCAGCACGTCCACCAGACCGCGGGCGCGCATCAGCTCGCGCACCGACTCCCGGCTCTCGCCCGGCACCAGCTGCACCGCGTCCGCGGGCAGCCCCGCCCCGCCGACGGCGTCCCGCAGGACCTTCACCAGCGCGGCGTTGGAGTGGGACGCCGACGAGGAGCCGCGCAGCAGCACCGCGTTGCCCGACTTCAGGCAGAGCGCGGCGGCATCCACCGTCACATTCGGCCGGGCCTCGTAGATGATCCCGACGACGCCGAGCGGAACGCGCACCTGGCGCAGGTCGATCCCGTTGGGCAGCGTGGCGCCGCGCACCACCTCGCCGACCGGGTCGGGCAGCGCGATCACGTCACGGACGTCGGAGGCGATGGCCCGCACCCGCTCCGGGGTGAGGGTCAGCCGGTCCACGATGGCGTCGCTGGTGCCGGCCTCGCGGGCCCGCTCCACATCGGCCGCGTTGGCCTCCACGATCTCCTTGGTGCGCACCTCCAGGGCGTCGGCCATCGCGAGCAGCGCGTCGTCCTTGACGGCGCGCGGCAGCGGCGCGAGATCGGCGGCGGCGACCTGGGCCCGGTAGGCGGCCTGGAGGACCGGGGACTTCGGCCAGGGGTCGGCGAGCGGCGACGTGGGTGCGCTGGTCATGCTCGAAGCGTACTGAGCCGGGAGCGGAGATCCACGCCCTATTCCGCAGTTCGAGATGGAGTTCTCACATCTCGGTGTCGCACATTTATCCTCAGAACGGGTGGACGCCCACCGGGGAGGCCGGTGGCGGCCCGTACCCCTCCGCGACCCGCTGGTGGTACGTATCACGGTCGATGACCTCGAGCCCCACGATCTCCCAGGGCGGCAGCTTGGCCGAGGCCCGGTGCTCGCCCCAGAGCCGCAGCGCGACCGCCGCGGCGTCGTGCAGATCACGGGCCTCCTCCCAGTAGCGGATCTCGGCGTGATCGTTGGCATAGCGGCTGGTCAGCAGGAACGGATGGTCATGGGCCAGCTGCTCGAGCGCCCTGCGGACCTCCGGCAGCGGCGCCTCGCTCCCCGAGACGCTGAGGGTGATGTGCCACAGCCGGGACGCCTCGCCCCGCCCGGCGTCGTGCGCCACCGCGTCGCCGGACCCGGCGTCGCCCGCTCCGACACTGGTCAGGGTGCGCTCCGCCGCCCCTCTGGGCGACGCCCCCGGGCGCCCTCGTCTCACCGGCGGCCTCCTGTAACTCGCTGCTCCGCTCACGCGCGGGCGGAGCATCTCGTAACGGTGCCATGGCCGCGGCCTTCCGCTCGGACTCCGCCGCGTCTCCCACAGCCGGCGCGCTGCCCCGCGCGACCCCGTTGAACAAAGTTGACCAGCCCACGCCCGCCCGCGGGGCGCTTTTGAAGTTTTTCGGAGGGGGGTTATTTTCCCGCGGCCCGGTTCGCCGCGAGTCGCCTTGAGCCGCCCCGAGGGTGCCCGTGCCGCCGGAGCGGTCCCGCCTCCGGAACGGCGGCTCAGTCCAGGACGACGAGGTCGTCGCGGTGGACCACCTCGCGTTCATAGGCCGGGCCGAGCTCGCGGGCCAGGTCCCTGGTCGAGCGGCCGATCAGCTGCGGGATCTCCTTGGCGTCAAAGTTGACCAGGCCACGGGCCACGGGGCGGCCCCCGGTGTCCCTCAGGTCGACCGGGTCCCCGGCGGTGAATTCGCCCTCCACTGCCGCGATCCCTGCGGGCAGCAGCGAGGTGCGGCGCTCCACGACGGCCCGTACCGCGCCGTCGTCCAGGGTCAGGGCGCCACGTGGCGCGGAGGCGTGGGCGAGCCAGAGCAGCCGGTTCGCCGAGCGGCGGCCGGTGCGGTGGAAGAACGTGCCCGTACGGCGGCCGAGCAGGGCGTCCCCGGCCCGGCTGGCGGAGGTGAGCACCACCGGGACCCCGGCCGCGGTGGCGATCCTGGCCGCCTCGACCTTGGTGACCATGCCACCGGTGCCCACCCCGGAGCGGCCCGCGCTGCCGATGGAGACGCCGTCCAGGTCCTGGGGGCCCCGGATCTCGTCGATCCGGGAGGTGCCGGGGGTCCTGGGGTCCCCGTCGTACAGGCCGTCCACATCGGAGAGCAGCACCAGCAGATCCGCCCGGACGAGATGGGCGACCAGGGCCGCGAGCCGGTCGTTGTCGCCGAACCGGATCTCGTCCGTGGCCACCGTGTCGTTCTCGTTGACGATCGGCAGCGCGCCCATGGCCAGCAGCTGGTCCAGGGTGCGGGTGGCGTTGCGGTAGTGGGCGCGGCGGCTGGTGTCGTCCGTGGTGAGCAGCACCTGGCCGACCCGCCGCCCGTAGCGCGCGAAGGAGGCCGTGTAGCGGGCCACCAGGAGCCCCTGCCCGACGCTCGCGGCCGCCTGCTGGCGGGCGAGGTCGCGGGGGCGCCGGTCCAGGCCGAGCGGCGCCAGTCCGGCGGCGATGGCGCCGGAGGAGACCAGGACTATCTCCCTGCCGTTCGCGACGCCCTTACCGTCGCCGTCCCTCCCCTTGGTGCCGCCCTTACCGTCGCCGTCCCTGGCGCCGTCGCCCTTACCGTCGCCGTCGAGCACCTTGGCGAGCACGTCGACCAGCGCGTCCACGCGGTCCGCGTCCAGGCCCCCCGCCGCGGTGGTGAGGGAGGACGAGCCGACCTTGACCACGATCCTGCGGGCGGCGGCCACCTCGTCCCGTACCGCCGAGCCGTCCTGCTCCGCCACGCCGCTCCCTTGCTCGTCCCCGCGCACCGCACGCCCCGAAGAAACGCATGCCCTACACACTCATCATGACAAGGGCGCAATCTACGGCAGACGAGCCGCGCCCGCCTCGGCATTTCAGCCTCCGGACACCGCCCGCGCACACCGCCTCACCCACCGCCATGAACGCCGCGCGGGCGCCTTCGGACAGACTTGCGGGCGCCTCCGGGCACGCTTGTGGCCACCGTCCGGGGCCCTTTTGACACCGATTGCGACCGGTTGGCACCGGCGCGGATTGTCACCGGGTGGGGCGGCGGCATACGGTCAGGGGTCCCCCCGTCAGTCCGTTCCATCAGTCCGTTGCTCTCCTGCCAGGAGCCCACCCCGTGCCCTCTGCCGGAATCGCCCCACGCCGGGTCGTACAGCTGACGGCGCTGCTCGCGATGCTCGTGTTCTTCGCCACACAGCTCGTCGGCGCCGTGCTTCCGAACGTACCGCTTTTCATCGCCTCCTCGGCGTGCGGTCTCGCGCTCGATCTCCTCCTGCAGCACAAGCAGCCCGGTCTGCTGTCGCTGCTGGGGAAGATCCGCCTCGACGTCACGGTGCGCCAGCTGTTCCGCGACATGCTCATCATGGTCGGGCTGCTGCGCATCGAGGGCATCAATCCCCTGCATGAACAGGCACCCCTGACCGTGGGGCTGCTGCTCTTCTACCTGGTGCACTTCGCCTGCCAGGCGGCGGCCGTCCTGGTCCGCAGGAGCCGTCAGCTGCCGTTCGTCACGCGCAACGTCGACGCCTCCGCGCTGCGTCTGAACGGGGCCCCGCCGCGGCTGTTCGCCCGTCAGCACGGGCGCCGTCTGCTGCGGTTGGCCGCACCGGCCACCGCCGGTCTGCTGGCCACCGCCGCCACCAAGGACGCCGTCTGGGGCGGCATCGGCCTGACGATCGCGCTGGTGATCGGCGTCGGCGGCACGGCCCACCTGGCCAGCTGGCTGCTGCCGCGCAAGCGCGTGGCGAACGAGGCCACGGCCCTGCGCTGGCTGGACCAGTGGCTGGCCGACTACCAGCCGACCGTGGGCATGTACTTCTCGGGCGGCAACTCCTCGGCGTACCAGGCGAACATGTGGCTCTCCACGCTCGCCGCGCTCGACGGCAAGCCGATCATCGTGCTCCGTGAGCGGTTCATGGTGCAGAAGGTGGAGGCGACGGACGTACCGATCGTCTGCATCCCCAAGGTCGCGCATCTGATGCGGCTTGAGCACTCCACGCTCAAGGTGCTGCTGCACCCGGCGAACTCCGGCAAGACCTCGCAGGTGCTGCGGATCCCCTCGATCAAGCACGCGTTCATCAACCACGGCGAGAGCGACAAGCTCTCCAGCTGCAACCCGTACGCCAAGGCGTACGACGAGGTGTGGGTCGCGGGCCCGGCGGCGCGCGAGCGCTACCAGCTCGCCGACATCGGCGTCGAGGACAAGGACGTCGTAGAGGTCGGCCGCCCCCAGCTGACCCCCATCCGCCCCTACGCGGGCGTGCCCACCGGTGAGTTGACGTCGGTGCTGTACGCGCCCACCTGGGAGGGCTGGGACGGGAACCCCGGCAACACCTCGGTGATCCTGGCCGGTGAGAACATCGTCCGCGAGCTGCTGGCCGACCCCAAGGTGCGACTGCTGTACAAGCCGCACCCGATGACCGGCTCCGTGGACCCGCGCGCGGGCCGCGCCAACGACCGCATCAGGGCCATGATCACCGAGGCGAACGCCAAGCGCGACGGCGACCGCCCCGGCCCCGAGGCCGCCGCCGAGCTGGCCCGGTGCACCGATGAGCTCAACCGGCTCACCAGCGCCTCCTTCCGCGCCAGCGCGGACGAGGTCGAGCGCATGAAGCTCCAGGGGGCCCCGGAAGGCGACCGCGCGGCGGCCGTCGCCGCGGCCACGGCCGCCTGGGAGAGCGCCTACTGGGCCTCGCTGCCGGTCTGGGAGCACCAGATCATCACCGGCCCGCGTCCGGCGATCTTCACCTGCTTCAACCAGGCCGACGTGCTGATCAGCGATGTCTCCAGCGTGGTCTCGGACTACCTGACGAGCGAGAAGCCGTACGCGGTGGCGAACACCAGCGGGATGACGGAGGAGGAGTTCCGGGCGGGCTTCCCGACCGTGCGCGCCGCCACGATCCTCACGCCGAAGGCCAAGGGCGTGGCCGAACTGCTGGAAGCGGTCCGCGACCCCGAGAAGGACACCCTCGCGGGCGCCCGCGCCGAGCTGAAGGTGCATCTGCTCGGCCCGTCCGACCCGCCGTCGCTGGTGCGCTTCGACCGGGCCACGCAGGACCTGTGCCGCAAGGCCGACGAGCGCCGGGCGCGGATGGCCACCCGGCTCACCGACGAGATCCCCTCGCAGCGCGAGGCCCGGGACGCGGCGGAGGAGATGGAGCTGGAGTCCGGCTCGCCGGAGCCGGAGGAGACCGCGACGGTCTGATGAGACCGTGACGGCGTGACGGCATGACGAAGGGCCCGGGAGATCCCTCCCGGGCCCTTCGTCATGCCACCTGCTACCCGGCCCCGAGAAGCCCGCTCAGAGCCCGTGCTGGGCCCTTGAGAGCGGACCGGGACACCGAGGGGGCGCCCACTACGGCCGCGCGGCCCTCAGAACGGCTTGAACGCGTCGAACTCCTGGTCCGCCTCGTCCCGCTCGGCATCCCGGTCCCGCCGCCGCTGCGCGGCCGGGCGCGGAGCGTCGAAACGGTGGTCCTCGCCACGGCGGCCCAGCATCTCCGCACCGGTCGCGAGGCTCGGCTCCCAGTCGAAGACGACCGCGTCGTCCTCGGGGCCGATGACGACCTCGTCGCCCGAGTGGGCGCCCGCCTTCATCAGCTCCTCCTCGACGCCGAGACGGGCCAGACGGTCGGCGAGATAGCCCACGGCCTCGTCGTTGGCGAAGTCGGTCTGGCGGACCCAGCGTTCGGGCTTCTCGCCCAGCACGCGGTAGAAGCCGTCCTCGGCGACGACCCTGAAGCCCGCGTCGTCCACCGCCTTCGGCCGGATGACGACCCGGGTCGACTCGTCCTTCGGCTTGGCCGCCCGCGCCTCCGCGACGATCTTCGCCAGGGCGAACGACACCTCCTTGAGGCCGAGATGGGCGACCGCCGAGGCCTCGAAGACCTGGTAGCCACGGGCCTCCAGGTCGGGCCGGATGATGTCGGCGAGGTCCTTGCCGTCGGGGACGTCGACCTTGTTGAGCACGACGACCCGCGGCCGGTCGTCCAGACCGCCGTACTGGGCCAGCTCCGCCTCGATCACATCGAGGTCGGTCAGCGGATCGCGCTCGGACTCCAGCGCCGCGGTGTCCAGTACGTGCACCAGCACCGAGCAGCGCTCGACGTGGCGCAGGAACTCCAGGCCGAGGCCCTTGCCCTGGCTGGCGCCGGGGATCAGACCGGGCACGTCCGCGATGGTGTAGACGGTCGAACCGGCCGTGACCACACCGAGGTTGGGCACCAGCGTGGTGAACGGATAGTCGGCGATCTTCGGCTTGGCCGCAGAAAGCACCGAGATCAGCGAGGACTTGCCGGCGCTCGGATAGCCGACGAGGGCCACGTCCGCGACGGTCTTCAGCTCCAGGATGACGTCCCCGGAGTGCCCCGGCTCGCCCAGCAGCGCGAAGCCGGGGGCCTTGCGGCGGGCCGAGGCGAGCGCGGCGTTGCCGAGGCCGCCGCGGCCGCCCTGGGCGGCGATGTAGGTGGTGCCCTCCCCGATCAGATCGGCCAGGACGTTGCCCCGCTTGTCGAGGACGACGGTGCCGTCCGGGACCGGCAGGACCAGATCGGTGCCGTCCTTGCCGGAGCGGTTGCCGCCCTCGCCGGGCTTGCCGTTGGTGGCCTTGCGGTGGGGGCTGTGGTGGTAGTCGAGCAGGGTGGTGACGGACTGGTCCACGACCAGGATCACATCGCCGCCGCGGCCGCCGTTGCCGCCGTCCGGTCCCCCGAGCGGCTTGAACTTCTCGCGGTGCACGGAGGCGCAGCCGTGGCCTCCGTTACCCGCGGCGACATGCAGTTCGACGCGGTCCACGAAGGTGGTCATGACGGGTGCCTCCAGTTACATACGGATTCGGGGTGTTCTGATGTGCCTCAGGCTCGTGCCTCACACTCGTGCCTCACGCTCGTAACGCGCCGAGGGCGGACCCGCTTCCCGTCACGGGAAGAGCGGTCCGCCCTCGGAAAAGGCTGTGCGACGCGATGTCGCCCGGGCTGATTACTCAGCGACCGGAACGATGTTCACGACCTTGCGGCCCCGGCTGGTGCCGAACTGCACCGCACCGGCGGCCAGCGCGAACAGCGTGTCATCGCCGCCGCGGCCGACACCCGCGCCCGGGTGGAAGTGCGTGCCGCGCTGGCGGACCAGGATCTCACCCGCGTTGACGACCTGGCCGCCGAAGCGCTTGACGCCGAGCCGCTGGGCGTTGGAGTCGCGACCGTTCCGAGTGGACGATGCGCCCTTCTTGTGTGCCATCTCTTCTCAGTCCCTTACTTCGCAGCCGAGTCGATGCCGGTGATCTTCAGCGCGGTGTGCAGCTGGCGGTGGCCGATCCGCTTCCGGTAACCGGTCTTGTTCTTGTACTTCAGAATGTCGATCTTGCCACCCTTGTGGTGGTCGACGACCTCGGCGTGAACCTTCACACCGGCCAGGACCCACGGGTCGCTGGTGACGGCATCGCCGTCGACAACGAGCAGAGTGGAAAGCTCGACGGTGTCGCCGACCTTGTTGCTGGCCAGACGGTCGACCTCGATGACATCGCCCACGGCCACCTTCTGCTGGCGGCCGCCGGTGCGCACGATTGCGTACACGCGGTTCTCACTCTCTCGCTAGAAATCGGGACCTCTGATGCCAGCCGCCCAACACGGCCCACGAGGGTCGTGACAACCGAGTGATCATGCGATTCAGCATCGGCCGAACGGCCTCTTCCGGCGAAGCGGAAGGGATGTGCTCAGGGGTTTGGCGTACAGACGCCGAGGGTCAAGGTTAGCAGAGCCCGGAGGGCACAGTTGCACGTGCGACTGTGCCCTCCAGGACGGCCGGGCGGCCGGTCAGTCGTCGGCGGCGGCCGAGACCGACCGCGGAGACTGCTGCTCCGCCGCCGCGGTCTTCTTCGCCGCCGTCTTCTTGGCGGTCGTCTTCTTGGCCGTGGTCTTCTTGGCGGCCGTCTTCTTCGCCGCCGTCTTCTTCTCGGCGGTCTTCTCGGCGGTCTTCTCGGCGGTCTTCTTGGCCGTCGCCTTCTTGGCGGGAGCCTTCTTGGCGGCCTTACGGGCGGTCTTCTTCGCCGGTACCGCGGCGTCGCCCTCGTCCCCGGCGGACGCGCCTTCGGGCGCGGACTCCGGCTCGGGCTTCGGCTCGGAGGTCGACTCGGACGTCGGCTCCGGCTCCGGCTCGGCGGACGACCCGCTCACGACCACCACGGCAGCCTCCTCGGAGCCCGTCGGCGAGCCCGCGGGGGCGCTCACCTTACGGGTCGCACGGCGGCGCGTACGCGGCGCGGGAACGCCCTCGAGCGGCGCCGGCTCCTCGGCGGGAGCGGCGGCGGGGGCCTCGGCGTCCGCCTGGGCCGCCTCCCCGTGCTCCTCGGTCACGACGACCACCACGCCCTCCGGCTCCTTGGCGGCCTTCGGGGCGCCCGCCGGGGCGGACACCTTACGGGTGGCACGGCGGCGCGTACGCCCACGGGTCGCGGCGGCCTCGGCCTCCGCGGCGCTGCTGTACAGCTCCTCGTCGGCCGCGAAGACCGGCTCGGGCAGCGGCTTGGGCTGGGTGGCCTCCGCGGCGATCTCGGCCGCCGCCTCGGTGACGTCCTCGGACTCCGCCTCGGCTTCGGCCTCCACCTCGGCCGCGGCGGCCCGCTCCTGCTGCTGGGCGGCGCCGGTCGCGGACTTCTTCTTCTTGCGCTTGCCGCCACCGCCCCCGGCGGACGACGCCTGCTCCATGTGGACGATCACGCCACGGCCGTTGCAGTGCACACAGGACTCGGAGAAGGACTCCAGCAGCCCCTGGCCGACCCGCTTACGGGTCATCTGGACCAGGCCGAGCGAGGTGACCTCCGCCACCTGGTGCTTCGTACGGTCCCTGCCCAGGCACTCCAGCAGCCGCCGCAGCACCAGATCGCGGTTGGACTCCAGCACCATGTCGATGAAGTCGATCACGATGATGCCGCCGAGGTCGCGCAGCCGCAGCTGGCGCACGATCTCCTCGGCCGCCTCCAGGTTGTTCCTGGTGACCGTCTCCTCGAGGTTACCGCCCTGGCCGGTGAACTTGCCGGTGTTGACGTCGATGACGACCATCGCCTCGGTCCGGTCGATCACCAGCGAGCCGCCGCTGGGCAGCCAGACCTTGCGGTCCAGCGCCTTCATCAGCTGCTCGTCGATCCGGTAGGTGGCGAAGACGTCGACGTCCGAGGTCCACTTCTGGAGCCGGTCCGCGAGGTCGGGCGCCACGTGGGCGACATAGCCGTGGATGGTCTCCCAGGCCTCGTCACCGCTGACGATGACCTTGGAGAAGTCCTCGTTGAAGATGTCCCGTACGACCCGGACGGTCATATCGGGCTCGCCGTAGAGCAGCGACGGGGCGCTGCCGCTCTTCGCCTTCTTCTTGATCTCCTCCCACTGCGCCTGCAGTCGGGCGACATCGCGGGCCAGCTCGTCCTCGCTCGCGCCCTCGGCGGCGGTGCGGACGATCACGCCCGCGTCCTCGGGAACGATCTTCTTGAGGATCTGCTTCAGCCGGGCCCGCTCGGTGTCGGGCAGCTTGCGGCTGATGCCGGTCATCGAGCCCTCGGGCACGTACACCAGATAGCGGCCGGGCAGGGAGACCTGGCTGGTCAGCCGGGCGCCCTTGTGGCCGATCGGGTCCTTGGTGACCTGCACAAGCACCGACTGGCCGGACTTCAGGGCGGTCTCGATGCGGCGCGGCCCGCCTGAGAGCCCCAGCGCCTCGAAGTTCACCTCGCCCGCGTACAGCACGGCGTTGCGGCCCTTGCCGATGTCGACGAAGGCGGCCTCCATGGACGGCAGCACGTTCTGGACCTTGCCCAGGTAGACGTTGCCGACGTAGCTGGTCGCCTGCTCCTTGTTGACGAAGTGCTCGACGAGGACGTTGTCCTCCAGCACCCCGATCTGGGTGCGGTCGCCGTTCTGCCGGACCACCATGACCCGCTCGACCGCCTCGCGGCGGGCCAGGAACTCGGCCTCGGTGATGATCGGCACCCGGCGGCGGCCCTGCTCACGGCCCTCGCGGCGGCGCTGCTTCTTGGCCTCCAGGCGCGTCGACCCCTTGATCGACTGCACCTCGTCGGCACCGGACTCGGTTTCCTTGCCGCGGCGCTCCCGGGGCTCGCGGACCTTGACGACCGTGCGCTCCGGGTCGTCACCGGTCGCCTCGGACTCGGCGCCGTCGCCGCTGCGACGGCGGCGGCGACGGCGACGACGGCTGCTGCTTGAGCCGCCGTGCTCACCGGGCTCGGCGCCCGGCTCGTCCCGGCCCTCGCCCTGCTCCTCGGCGCCCTCGCCCTCCGCGGCCGTCTCGTCCTCGTCCCGCTCACCGGACTCGGAACGCCCGTCGGCGCCCTCGCCCTCCGCGGTCTCGCCCCGGCGGCGACGCCGTCCGCCACGGCGGCGGCGACGGGCCGGACGGTCGCCCGACTCCTCCTCGCCGGACTCGCCCTCGGGCTGACCGGCCTCCGTCTCCGGCTCGCTCTCCTCGGCGGCCTCGGGCTCGACGGCCTCCGGCTGCTCCTCGGCGGGCGCGGCGCCACGGCGGCGGCGCCTGCGGCGGCCCGCGGGCGCCTCGGGCTCGACGGCCTCGGCCGTCGGCTGCTCCTCGTCCTCCTCCTCGGGCTCCTCCAGCGCGGCGGCGGCCTCTGCGGCGGCGCTCTCCGGCGTCTGGAAGACCGGCTCGGTGAAGACGGGCGCCTGGAACACGGCCGTCGGCGGGCGGACCGCCCGGCGCCGCGAGCGGGGCCCGGGCTCCGGCTCGGACGCGGCTGCCTCGTCGGCGGGCGCCTCGGCCCCGGCCGTCCGCGGCTCCTGAGCGCCTGCCGGCTCCTCGGCGGCGGGCGCGGTGCCCCGGGCGGCACGACGGCGGGCGCGGGTGCGGGGCGCGTCGTCCTCGGCCCGCGCACCGCCGGTCTCCTCGGCGCTCCCGGTCCGCTGCTCGGCGGCGGGCTCCTCGGTGGCCTCCGCCTGCGGCGCGCCCTCGGGGGCAGTGGCCTTACGGCTCGCACGGCGACGGGTACGGGCGGGGGTCGAAGGCACGGCCTCGGCGTCAGCCTCGGCAGCCACCGCGGCCTCCTCGGTCTCCTCCTGCTCCACTGCCTCCGCCTCCGCGGGGGCCACAGCCGGAGCGGTCGCCTTACGGGCCGCACGGCGGCGCGTACGGGTGCGCGGGGCCTCGTCGGCCGGGGCATCGGCTGCGACTGCGGCTGGGGCCGTGGCCTCGTCACCACTGCCACCAGCTGCCGCCGCAGACGACGCGTCCGCGTCGGCGGCCTCCGCCTGCGGCGCGCCCTCGGGGGCGGTGACCTTACGGCTCGCACGGCGGCGCGTACGGGCGGGGGCCGGAGGCACGGCCTCGGCCTCGGCAGCCACCGCGGCCTCCTTGGTCTCTTCGGCTTCCTCCGCCGCCTCCGGCTCGTTCACCTCGCTCGGCGGCACGGCCTCCGACTCCGCGGGGGCACCGGCCGGGGCGGTCGCCTTACGGGTGGCACGGCGGCGCGACCGCGCGGGCGGCGCGGCCTCGGCCGCGGTCTCCGCCACGGGCTCCGTGACAGGCTGCTCCGCGGCGGCCTCGGTCTCCTCGCCGTCACGTCCGGCGTCGGCCGGGACGACGGTCTCCGCGGCCTCCGGCGAACCCGCCGGGGCGGTCGCCTTACGGGCGACCCGGCGCCGCGTACGGGCGGGCGGAGCGGCGGATTCGGTGTCGGACCCGGATCCAGACGCGGTCTCGGACCCGGATACGGACACGGATCCGCTCTCGGTGGCCATGGCGGCACCGGCGGCGATGGGCTCCGCAGCGGCCTCGGCGGCGACGACGGCACCGGTCCGCTCAGCGGCTATGGCCGGTACCGAGGGCGCGGTGACCTCGGCCTCGCTCACCGCGCCGGGCGGCGGACCGGCCGGGCGGGAGGCCGCGCGGCGGCGGCGCGGCGGCAGGGTGTCGCTGGGCGTGTTCTCGATGGATTCCCCGGGCACCGCGGCACGTGGCGCGGACGACCCCAGGGACTGGACAGGTTGGGTCGGCTCAATAGGTTCGAGCATGCGGGCGTTTCTCCCGTCACGCTCCCGGGCGCCGCGCCTGCTTCCGGCCGGGTCACCCGCGCACGGTGCGCGGGTGCCGCCGTCCGGGGCGCGGTCGCCGCACGGGAGCTGTTGTCTCGCTCGCCGGGACCGGTTCTGCCGGGACCGGCGAAAGTCTTCTGGTCAGTGCGCCAGCCGGACCCGGGTGGCTCCCAAGTGCATCGGCGGCGCGTCGACGGCGGCCCTACGCGGAATCTTCCGGCGCCATCGCGGCGGTCAGCTGGGCGGCCGTGGTTGGAGCGGCCTGAGCTGCCTCGCGATCGGGCGCGAGCGGGTCGGTCACCGTGCCGGACTCCTCATCGAGCAGCCCCTGCGCCAGCCTGGTCACCGCTGCGGGGACCGGCGGCGCCAGGTCGGCCGTAGCGCGGAGACCGGACAGGACGTCGTCGGGTCGTACGGCAGGTGTCAGATGCCGTACCACCAGCCGCAGTATCGCACAGCCACCGTCGCCGGGCCTATCGGCCCGGGCCGGAAGCGTCTCCAGCCGGGCCACGGCGGCACGGGTGTCGAAGGTTCGCAACCCGTTTTTCGTCCGGCGTTCCACCTCGACCGTGTCGGCCTCCAGGAAGGCCGCGACGGCCCGCTCGGCGTCCGCCAGGCCGACCTGGTCGAGCCGGATCTCCCATACGGACGCCTGCAGCCGGTCGGCGAGTCCCGGGGTGTGGGCCTCCACGGACTCGATCACATCGAGGCCCGCGGGCAGCGACTCGTCGAGGACCGCCCGCAGCTTCTCGGGGTCGCGCGCCTCGGTCAGCTGGATCTCCAGGTACTCCGCCTCGCTGCCGGTGCCGGTGGGTGCGGCATTGGCGTAGGACACCTTCGGATGCGGGGTGAAGCCCGCCGAGTACGCCATCGGTACCTCGGCGCGGCGCAGGGCCCGCTCGAAGGCGCGCTGGAAGTCGCGGTGGCTGGTGAACCGGAGGCGGCCGCGCTTGGTGTAACGCAAACGGATGCGCTGCACCGCGGGTGCGGGCGGCGGGCCTTCGGGCTGTCGCTTGCCCAGGGGACTGTCTCCTTGTACTTCCTCGCGGTCGAACACCAAGGCCATGTAGGGCCCCGGTGTCTTCCAGCCTACTTTGTGGGCGCTGCGGGCGGCCCGGTCACGCAGGGCCGCCGTACGGCTACGTCACGGCCGTACGGCTATGCGGCCACCGGAGCGCTATGCCACCGCCCGACCAGCCGCGTCGCCGCCGTACGGCTACTTCACCGACAGCGGCAGCAGCTTCCGTCCGGTGGGGCCGATCTGGATCTCGGTCTGCATCTGCGGGCAGACGCCGCAGTCGAAGCAGGGGGTCCAGCGGCAGTCGTCGACCTCGGTCTCGTCCAGGGAGTCCTGCCAGTCCTCCCACAGCCAGTCCTTGTCGAGGCCCGAGTCCAGGTGGTCCCAGGGCAGGACCTCCTCGTAGGTGCGCTCGCGCGTGGTGTACCAGTCGATGTCGACGCCGAAGCCGGGCAGGGTCCGCTCGGCGCACTCCATCCAGCGGTCGTAGCTGAAGTGCTCGCGCCAGCCGTCGAAGCGGCCGCCGTCCTCGTAGACGGCGCGGATGACCGCACCCACCCGGCGGTCGCCGCGCGAGAGCAGGCCCTCGACGATGCCGGGCTTGCCGTCGTGGTAGCGGAAGCCGATCGAGCGGCCGTACTTCTTGTCGCCGCGGATCTTCTCGCGCAGCTTCTCCAGCCGGGCGTCGGTCTCCTCGGCGCTCAGCTGCGGGGCCCACTGGAAGGGGGTGTGCGGCTTGGGGACGAAGCCGCCGATGGAGACCGTGCAGCGGATGTCGTTCTTGCCGGACACCTCACGGCCCTTGGCGATGACCTTGGTGGCCATGTCGGCGATCTGGAGCACGTCGTCGTCGGTCTCGGTGGGCAGCCCGCACATGAAGTACAGCTTCACCTGCCGCCAGCCGTTCCCGTACGCGGTGGCCACCGTACGGATGAGGTCTTCTTCCGAGACCATCTTGTTGATGACCTTACGGATGCGCTCACTGCCGCCCTCGGGGGCGAAGGTGAGGCCCGAGCGACGCCCGTTGCGGGTCAGCTCGTTGGCGAGGTCGATGTTGAAGGCGTCCACCCGGGTCGACGGGAGGGACAGGCCGATCTTGTCCTCCTCGTACCGGTCGGCGAGGCCCTTGGCGACGTCGCCGATCTCGGTGTGGTCGGCGGAGGACAGCGACAGCAGGCCGACCTCCTCGAAACCGGTGGCCTTCAGCCCCTTGTCGACCATCTCGCCGATCCCGGTGATCGACCGCTCGCGCACCGGCCGGGTGATCATGCCCGCCTGGCAGAAGCGGCAGCCCCGGGTGCAGCCGCGGAAGATCTCCACCGACATCCGCTCGTGGACGGTCTCGGCCAGCGGAACCAGCGGCTGCTTGGGGTAGGGCCATTCGTCGAGGTCCATGACGGTGTGCTTGGACACCCGCCACGGCACGCCCGAGCGGTTCGGCACCACGCGCGAGATCCGCCCGTCGGCCAGGTACTCCACGTCGTAGAACTTCGGGACGTAGACGCTGCCGGTGCGGGCGAGGCGGAAGAGCAGTTCGTCCCGGCCGCCCGGGCGGCCCTCGGCCTTCCAAGCACGGAGGATCCCGGTCATGTCGAGCACGGCCTGCTCACCGTCGCCGATCACCGCGCAGTCGATGAAGTCGGCGATCGGCTCGGGGTTGAACGCGGCGTGGCCGCCCGCGACCACGACGGGGTGGTCCTCGGTGCGGTCCACGGCGTCCAGGGGGACGCCCGCGAGGTCCAGCGCGGTGAGCAGGTTGGTGTATCCCAGCTCGGTGGAGAACGAGACGCCGAGGAAGTCGAACGCGGACACCGGGCGGTGCGAATCCACGGTGAACTGCGGCACCTTGTGCTCGCGCATCAGCTCCTCGAGGTCCGGCCACACGCTGTAGGTGCGCTCGGCGAGCACGCCCTCGCGCTCGTTGAGGACCTCGTAAAGGATCATGACGCCCTGGTTGGGGAGCCCGACCTCGTAGGCGTCCGGGTACATGAGCGACCAGCGGACGTCGCACGCCTCCCACGGCTTGACGGTGGAGTTCAGCTCACCGCCGACGTACTGGATCGGCTTCTGCACATGGGGGAGCAGGGCCTCGAGCTGTGGGAAGACCGACTCGACAGACATCAGTAACCTTCGTGCGCCGACAGGGGTGACCCTCAAGCGTACCTGCCCCGCCGGGCGCCCTCGCCTCGGATCGGGCCCCGGGTCCGCCCCGTCACACCTCCAGGTCCGCCCGGTGCTTCGTGCGCGAGACCTCGGCCCACAGCTCCGGCAGCTCGCGCTCGCGGGCCGCGGCCCGCTCCTCCTCCCTGCCGTACAGCAGCCCGAAGGTGAAGTCACTCTCCCCCGCCCCATGGGCCTGGGTGGCCAGCTGCCGCAGCGCCTCGCGGGCCACGACGCTGTCCTGGTGGTCGCCGAGCACGTCCTGCACGGCCCGCATGCGGCGGGCGAACCGCTTGGCGGACTTGCCGAGCGCGGGCCGGGCCGTCTCGGCCGCGTAGCGCACCCGCTTGGCGGCCTTGCGGGCCTGGTGGATGGCGATGTCCCGGTCCGGCCCCGGGGGCGTCTCCAGCGCGGTGGCCATACGGCCCGCCAGCCGCTCGTAGTCGCGCAGCACCGCCTTGGCGGCCACCGGCGCGGCGGGCTTCGCGGCACCGCGGCGCAGCGGCGGATCGGCCACCAGGGCGTCGAGGGCGTCCAGGAGGGTGAGGTAGCGGTCGCTGTCCAGTGCGCCCAGGACGGTGGCGCGGGCGCCGTCGCGCCGCCCGTGGGACCAGTGGTGCAGCCGTTCGCGCACCGGGCCGCGCCGGAGCTCCGCCGGCAGTTCGGCGAGGTGGCCCTGGAGCCGATCGGTGAGCACCTCGCGGTCGCGTTCCACACCGAGCTCACCGGCCAGCCACTTCAGCTCGTCGCCGAGCGGATCGGTCACCGTACGGTCCAGGACCTCGCGGTAGGAGCGGAACGCGCTGCGCAGCCTGCGGGTGGCCACCCGCATCCGGTGCACCGCGTCCGGCACGTCCCCGCGCACGGCCGGGTCGAGTCGCACCAGGGCGTCGAACTGACGGCGTACGTAGTCCAGGACGACATCGTCGGCGCCGAGCGGCCGGCGGGGCGCCGACGCGGCACGCTCGACCTGACGGGCGGTCTTCGCGGGCCTGCCGGGCTTGGCGGGCCTGCCGGGCCCGGCTCCGCCGCTCTCGGCCGCGACCGCGGCCCTCTCCGTCTCGGTCAGGGCCTTGGCGAGCTTGGAGGGGCTGTCGGCGCGGTGCAGACCGCCGTCGCGCAGCCGCGCCTCGACCGTGTCGAGCAACCGCTGGTCCTGGCCCCGGCCCTCGGCGAGCTCGACCTCGACCTCGGTCCACCGGGCCGGTTCGCCCTCCTCGGGCGCCAGCCGCCGGGCCGTCACCCGGTCGACGGACACCTCGGCGAGCACCGTGCCGTCGGCGTCCACCAGGTCCTTGCGGTCCCGTTCGGTGTGCAGATGAGCGAGCGGACGCAGCGGATCGTGGCGGACCCGCGAGCGCAGCAGCGCGGCCAGCTCGGCGGGGACCTCGTCGCCGAGCGGTGCCCACAGCTCCTCCCGGGTGTCCGGGCCGACGGGCAGCTTCAGATGCCAGCCCTCGTCACGGCCGCCGGTGCGGTGGCGCAAGGTGATGCCGTCGGCCAGCAGCCGCCGCCCGGGGGTGTCGTAGTAGGTGGCCTCCAGGGTGGCGACTCCCCGGCTCACCACGGTCGCGACCGGGCCCGCTCCGGTCAGTTCGGGCAGGCCCGGCAGGTCGGGCCGCCCGGACGGACCGGCTTCCTCGGCGGTGGCCTCGTACTTGCGTTCTATCTCCTGCTTCGTGTCCACCATAGGAGTCACGTACCCGAACTCGGGCTTATCAGCCTCAAGCGGAACGTGATGCCAGCCGGGCCCTGTGCGGGCCCTACGCGGAGACGGGCCTCTGCACCCGGATGGACTGCAGCAACCCGACCGCGATCCATACGGCGAACATCGAGGACCCGCCGTAGGAGACGAACGGCAGCGGCAGACCGGCCACCGGCATGATGCCCAGCGTCATCCCGATGTTCTCGAAGGACTGGAAGGCGAACCAGGCGATGATCCCGGCCGCGACGACCGTCCCGTACAGCTCCGTGGTGTCGCGCGCGATCCGGCAGGCGCGCCACAGCACGACCCCCAGCAGCACGATGATCAGGCCCGCGCCGAGGAAGCCCAGCTCCTCGCCCGCGACCGTGAAGACGAAGTCGGTCTGCTGCTCGGGGACGAACTGACCGGTGGTCTGGGTGCCGTGGAAGAGCCCCTTACCGGTGAGCCCGCCCGAGCCGATCGCGATCCGCGCCTGGTTGGTGTTGTAGCCGACCCCGGCCGGGTCGAGCGCGGGGTTGGCGAAGGCCGCGAAGCGGTCGATCTGGTACTGGTCCAGGATGTGCAGCTGCCAGACGAGCAGCGCGCCCGCCACGGCCGTGAGGATGAGCCCCGCGATCCACCGGTTGGAGGCTCCGGAGGAGAGCAGCACGGCGAGCACGATCATCGCCATGACCATCACCGAGCCGAGGTCCGGCATCAGCAGCACGATCACGATGGGCAGCGCGGCCAGGCCGAGCGCCTGGACGACGGTGCGGTGGTCGGGGTTGAGCCGGTCGCCCGCGTCCACCCGCGCGGCCAGCAGCATCGCCATCCCCAGAATGATCGTGATCTTGGCGAACTCACCCGGCTGAATGGAGAATCCGCCGCCGACCACGATCCACGCGTGTGCGCCGTTGATCGTGGAGCCCAGCGGGGTGAGCACGGCGAGGACGAGGATCACGGACAGCCCGTAGAGGACCGGGACCGCGCCGCGCAGGGTGCGGTGGCCCAGCCAGACGGTGCCGATGGCGAGCAGCAGCCCGATGCCGGTGTTGAGGGCGTGCCGGACCAGGAAGTAGTACGGGTCGCCCTGGTTGAGCTCGGTGCGGTTGCGGGTGGCGGAGTAGACGAGCGCCCCGCCGATCGCGGACAGGGCCAGCGCGGTGAGCAGCAGCACCCAGTCCAGGCGGCGGACGACCGAGTCCCGCGCCATGAGCTTGCCCCAGGCGCCGCGCTCCGGGGTGAAGCGGCGGACGGAGTACCCGTGCGTGGACGTGCTCATGAATCACCGCCCCGCCGCCGCTCCCGCGACGCCGCCTCGAACTGCTTGCCCAGCGGCTGGGGCTCGATGGAACCGTCGGACGAGATCTTCGGCAGTTTGGCCTGCGGCTGGGGCAGCAGGGCCTTCTTCTTGTCGATGCCGCCCTTGGCGCCGACCCCGTACAGCGCGTCGTAGATCTTGCGCACGGCGGGTCCTGAGGCACCGGAGCCGGTACCACCCTGGGAGATCGTCATGACGACCGTGTAGTCCTTGGTGTACGTGGCGAACCACGAGGTGGTCTGCTTGCCGTAGACCTCCGCGGTACCGGTCTTGGCGTGCATCGGGATCTTGTCCTGCGGCCAGCCCTGGAACCGCCAGGCGGCGGTGCCCCGGGTGGCCACGCCCGCGAGCGCGTTGTCGATCTTCTTGTGCAGACTCGCGCTGATCGGCAGCTTGCCGTGCGCCTTCGGCTTGATCTCCTGGATGTCCTTGCCGTCGGGGCTGACGATCGCCTTGCCGACGGTCGGGTCGTGGAGCGTTCCGCCGTTGCTGATGGCCGCGTAGATGGTGGCCATCTGGATCGGGGTGACGAGGGTGTCACCCTGGCCGATGGAGTAGTTCACGGAGTCACCGGCACGCATCTTCATGCCCTCGAGGCAGTTCTCGTAGGCGATCCGCTCGCCGTAGGACCCACCCTTCTTGCCGGACTTGCACCAGGCGTCCTTGTTGGCCTTCCAGTAGTCCTTCTTCCACTGGCGGTCCGGGACCCGGCCGGTGACCTCGTTGGGCAGGTCGATCCCGGTCTCCTTGCCGAGGCCGAACTTGTGGGCGGTCCGGTAGAACCAGTCCCCCGGCTTCTTCTTGGGCTTGTTGCCGCCGTCCTTCTTCCACTCGTCGTAGGCGATCCGGTAGAAGACGGTGTCGCAGGAGACCTCGAGCGCGCGGCCGAGGCTGATCCCGCCGTAGTTCTCGGACTCGAAGTTCTTGAAGACCTGGCTGCCGATGTTGAACGAGCTGGTGCAGGCGTAGGGGCCGTTGAAGTCGTAGCCGGCGTTGACCGCGGCGGTCGTCGGGATGACCTTGAAGATCGAGCCGGGGGCCGCCTGGCCCTGGATCGCCCGGTTGAGCAGCGGGTAGTTGGACTTCTTACCGGTGAGCTGCTTGTAGTCCTTGCCGGAGATGCCGCCGACCCAGGCGTTGGGGTCGTACGTCGGGTTGGACGCCATGGCCACCACCCGGCCGGTCTTGGCCTCCATGACCACGACCGCGCCGGAGTCCGCCTTGTAGTTGGTGCCGGTGTTCCGGTCGTGCTGCTTGCGGGCGTCCCGCATCGCCTGCTCCAGCTCCTTCTCCGCGACCGACTGGACCCGTGAGTCGATGCTGGTGACCACGTTGGCGCCGGGAAGGGCCCGCTGACTCTCCCGCTGGCCGATGACCCGGCCGAGGTTGTCGACCTCATAGCGGGTCACGCCCGCCTTGCCGCGCAGCTCGCTGTCGTACTGGCGCTCGAGGCCGTTGCTGCCGACCTGGTCGGAGCGGAGCAGCGGCGACTTGGAGTCCTCGGCCTCCTTCACCTGCTCATCGGTGACCGGGGAGAGATAGCCGAGCACCTGGGCGGCGTTGGAACCGGCGGGCGCGGCATAGCGGCGCACGGCGGTGGGCTCGGCGCTGATGCCGGGGAAGTCCTCTTCGCGCTCGCGGATCTGGAGCGCCTGCTTGGCGCTGGCCTCGTCGGTGATCGGGATGGGCTGGTACGGGGAGCCGTTCCAGCAGGGCTGGGGGGTCTTGGCGTCGCACAGCCGGACCTTGTCCATGACGTCCTTGGGCTTCATCCCCAGGACGTCGGCGAGGCGGGTGAGGGCGGCCTTGCCCTGGTCCGGCATCTTCATCAGCTCGGTGCGGCTGGCGGAGACCACCAGACGGGTCTCGTTGTCGGCCAGCGGCACCCCGCGGGCGTCCAGTATGGAACCGCGCACGGCGGGGTGGACGACCTGCTGGACGTGGTTGTTGGCGGCTTCGGCGGTGTACTCGTCGCCGTTGCGGATCTGGAGGTACCACAGGCGTCCGCCGAGGGTCAGCAGCAGTGAGAAGACCAGGATCTGGAGGCCGACGAGCCGGATGGTGACCCGGGAGGTCCTTCCGGTCTCAGGGATGTTACTCATGACGCGCAGCGCCTCCGTTGAGGGTGGTGGCGGGCGACGGGAGGGCGGCGGGAGACGGCCGGGCGGCGGACGGCGGGAGGGCGTTACTCACAGGCGCTTGACCCCCTTGATGCGTGCCGTCCTGCTCTTCCCCGAGCGGGGCAGCAGCCCGCCGCGCTGACTGCCGATCCGCGGCGTCCGGCCCGGCCGCCTGAGCCGGGTCATCCGGCCGATCCGGCTGGTGCTGACGCCGCCCGCCGTGCTGATCCAGCGGGACGGGCTCTCGCCGCCGCCCGCGCTGTCGGCCATCGGATCGTTCTCACTCCGTCTGGCGAGCCCCATGATCAGCGGCACCGTGAAGGGGGCCAGCAGCAGGTCGTAGAGGGCCGCGGTGAACAGCAGCTTGGCCAGGCCCACCTGGCGGGCCGCGTCGTCGCCGACGAGGATGCCGACCCCGGCGTACAGCAGCGTGGCGCCGATGGCCGCCGCCACGACCACCAGCATCGGCCCGGAGGCCGACCTGAGCTGGCCGCTCTCCGGTTTGGCGAGCCCGGCCAGATAGCCGATGACGCACAGCACGAGGGCGTAGCGGCCGGCGGCGTGGTCGGCGGGCGGGGCGAAGTCGGCGAGCAGCCCCGCGGCGAAGCCGATGAGCGCGCCGCCGGTGTGGCCGTAGACGAGCGCGAGGCCGAGCACGACGAGCAGCAGCAGGTCGGGGACGGCGCCGGGCAGTTGGAGGCGGGCCAGTACGCAGATCTGGACGACGAGGGCGAAGACCACCAGGCAGGTCGACAGGACGATCCGGTTGAGGTGCAGCATCGGTCAGCTCCTGTTGGCGGCCGGGCTGGTGGCGGAGGCGGAGGGGTTGGCCGTGACGGTGACCGTGGGCGTCGGCTTGGGCTTCGCGGGCTTGGGCGGGAGCACCGCGTCCCGCGGATTGGCGCGCGGCGGCTGGACGACGACCCCGACGATGTCCAGCTTGCTGAACCGCACGTACGGACGCACCTGCAGCGTGCGGGTCAGATCGCCGCCGGTGGGATCGACGCGGACGACCTTGCCGACCGGGACCCCGGGGACGAACGGCTTGTCCGCCTGGGAGCCGAAGGTGACCATCCGGTCGCCCTTCTTGATCCGGGCCTTTCCGTTGAGGAGCTGCACATGGAGCGAGCGGTCACCGCGCCCGGTGGCGAAACCGAGCTCGCCCGATCCCTCCATACGGGTGCCGACGGTGAAGTCCGGGTCGATGGCGAGCAGCACGGTGGCCGTCGAGGAGCCGACGGTGGTGACCCGGCCGACCAGCCCGTCGCCGTTGATGACGGTCATGTCGCGGCGGATGCCGTCGCTGCTGCCCATGTCGATGGTGACGGTCCAGGAGAAGCCCTGGGCGGCGCCGATGCCGATGACCTGGGCGCCCTTGATGCCGTATTGACCGGCCCCGGCGGTCTTGAGCAGCTTGTCGAGCTCGGCGGAGCGGGCACGGTCCCGGGCGTTGTTGCCGAGCCGCTGCTTGAGCTTGGTGTTCTCCTCCTCCAGCCGGCGGACCCGGTCGTGCCGGTCACCGGATTCCCGTACGGCGGCGACCGCGTTGCCGACCGGGTCCACGGCGGAGGCGACGCCGTCCTCCACGGGCCCGAAGACGGACGCGGCGGCGTGCCGGGCGCCATCGAGGGGTGAGTCCTCGCCGCCGCGGATATCCACCGTGATCAGCGCGAACGCGATGGCGACCAGCAGCACCAGCAGCAGCCGGCTCTCTCGTGTGTCCCTCACGTGCGGCGACGTGCCTTCCTCGTCGAAGTCGGACCGGAGCCGGGGATGTGGTGACCCGGTCGGTCCTGGGGAGCCTTATGCCTGTATATCAGCGTTCCGCCGCACGAGCAGCCAACCACCCGTACGGCCGGTCCGCCGGATTGTCATCCGCTCATCTGCGGGGCTGGGCGTCCAGCACCTGCTGGAGCGCCTCGAACTCCTCGACGCACTTGCCGGATCCGAGTGCGACCGAGTCCAGCGGGTCCTCGGCGATGTGGATCGGCATCCCGGTCTCGCGGCGCAGCCGCTCGTCCAGGCCGCGCAACAGCGCACCGCCGCCGGTGAGCACGATGCCGCGGTCCATCACGTCGCCCGAGAGCTCCGGGGGGCACTTGTCGAGGGTGGTCTTGACCGCGTCGACGATCGAGTTGACCGGCTCCTCCATGGCCTTGCGGACCTCGGCGGCGGAGATCACCACGGTCTTGGGGAGGCCGCTGACGAGGTCACGGCCGCGGATCTCGGTGTGCTCCTCCTCGTCGCCCTCGTACGCCGAACCGATGGTGATCTTGATGTTCTCGGCGGTGCGCTCGCCGAGCAGCAGGCTGTACTCCTTCTTGATGTGCTGGATGATCGCGTTGTCCAGCTCATCGCCCGCCACCCGGATGGACTGCGCGGTGACGATGCCGCCCAGCGAGATGACGGCGACCTCGGTGGTGCCACCGCCGATGTCCACGACCATGTTGCCGGTGGCCTCGTGGACCGGAAGGCCGGACCCGATGGCCGCGGCCATGGGCTCTTCGATGATGTGCACCTGGCGGGCGCCCGCCTGGGTGGACGCCTCGATGACGGCACGGCGCTCGACCCCGGTGATTCCGGACGGCACACACACGACCACTCTGGGCCGGGCGAGATAGCGCCGCTTATGGATCTTGAGGATGAAGTACCGCAACATCCGCTCGGTGATCTCGAAGTCGGCGATAACGCCGTCCTTGAGCGGGCGCACAGCGACGATGTTGCCAGGAGTGCGGCCGATCATCTTCTTCGCCTCGGCGCCCACGGCGAGAATTCCGCCGGTGTTGGTGTTGATGGCGACGACGGATGGCTCGTTGAGGACGATGCCGCGGCCCCTGACGTACACCAGCGTGTTGGCGGTCCCGAGGTCGACAGCCATGTCACGGCCGATGAACGACATGTTGTTCCCCATGAGGATACGTCAGGCCTTCCCTGCTGGAGCGAGTGCTTGCTAGAGGTCGGCAGGATGGGTGTGCGCTGCGAGGCGCGGAAGCTTCATCGTAGTCACGCCCGCTCGAACACGCTGCGGGGGTCCTCCGCCATTGTCAGCAGAACACGACCCCGCCTCCTCTAATGGTGACGTCGTGTCGCGGAGATGCGTTCCCCCGATCGGCTCGCATATGCCGAAGGGCGGCCGGTCAATTCGGCCGCCCCCAGGTCAGCAGGGGTGTGGCAAGCTGATGATCAAACTGATGGCGGATCAGCCGCGATCGGCCGGGATCAGGCGATCCCGGGAAAGAAAATCTTGATTTCCCGTTCGGCGGACTCCGCCGAGTCGGAGGCATGGACCAGATTTTCCCGAACGATGGTGCCGAAATCACCACGGATGGAGCCGGGTGCCGCGGCGATCGGATCGGTCGGCCCGGCCAGCGCCCGGACGCCCTCGATCACCCGCTCGCCCTCGACCACCAGCGTCACGACCGGGCCGGAGGCCATGAACTCCACCAGCGCCTCGTAGAACGGCTTGCCGACATGCTCGGCGTAGTGCTGCTCCAGGACCTCACGGCCCAGCTGGCGCAGCTCGAGGGCGCTGATCGTCCAGCCCGCCTTGTTCTCGATCCGCCCCAGAATCTCGCCCACCAGTCCGCGTCGGACGGCGTCGGGCTTGAGCAGGACGAGCGTGCGCTGGCTCACGGTGCGGGCTCCTTCGGGAAAGGACATGGGAAAAGACATGCGATGCGGCTGTGAGGCAGAGGCTACATGGGGGAACGAGGGCCACGTCACGCAGCGTCAGGCGAGGCCGCCGAGGAGGCCGCGAACCGCGCCTTGGCCTCGTCGACCTTGCGGCCGAAGTGCACCGAGGCCCACCACAGGGCGGCGAAGACGGCCCCGAGGAAGAACATGGTGGGCACCACGAATCCGCTCAGCACCAGCCCGGTCTGCAGGGCCCAGCCGATCTGCACCGCTCCCGGACGGCTCAGCAGCCCGCACAGCAGCACACACAGCCCCATGGCGATCCCGCTGACCGTCCAGACGGTGCCCGTGGACAGCCCGGATGTCTTCATCGCGACCAGCCCGGCGAAGCCGATCACGAAGAACTCGCCGATCAGGGTGGAAGCGCACAGCGTTCGCATATCAGCCCCTTCCCATGAGCAGCCGGGCCTCGCCGACCGTGATCACCGACCCGGTCACCAGAACGCCCGCTCCGGCGTATTCGCCCTCTTCCTCCGCCAGGGTGATGGCGGCCTCCAGGGCGTCGTCCAGCCGCGGCTCGACCTGGACCCGGTCCGGGCCGAACACCTCGACGGCGATCGCGGCCAGGTCGTCGGGGTCCATGGCGCGGTGGGTGGAATTGCCGGTCACCACGACCTCGGCGAAGATCGGCTCGAAGGCCTCAAGCAGACCGCGCACGTCCTTGCCTTCAGTGGCCCCGACCACGCCGATCAGCCGGCTGAAGTCGAAGGACTCGGTGACCGCCGCGGCGGCGGCACGGGCGCCCGCGGGGTTGTGCGCGGCGTCCAGCACCACGGTGGGGCTGCGGCGCACGACCTCCATCCGGCCGGGCGAGGTCACGGAGGCAAAGGCGGAGCGGATGGTGTCGATGTCGAGCGGGCGGGCGTGCTGGGAGCCGACGCCGAAGAACGCCTCCACGGCCGCCAGCGCCATCGCCGCGTTGTGCGCCTGGTGGGCGCCGTGCAGCGGGAGGAAGACGTCGGGGTACTCCCCGCCGAGGCCGCGCAGGGTCAGCAGCTGACCGCCGACCGCCACCTCACGGGACAGCACCCCGAACTCCATGCCCTCACGGGCGACCGTGGCGTCCACCTCGACCGCGCGCTTGAGCACCACGGAGGCGGCCTCCACCGGCTGCTGCGCGAGCACCACGGTGGCGTCCTGCTTCACTATGCCGGCCTTCTCGACGGCGATCTGCTCCGGAGTGGTGCCGAGCCGGTCGGTGTGGTCCAGCGAGATCGGCATGATCACCGCGACGTCCGCGTCGATCACATTGGTGGCGTCCCAGGAGCCGCCCATGCCGACCTCGACCACCGCGATGTCCACCGGCGCGTCCGCGAAGGCCGCGTACGCCATGCCGGTGAGCACCTCGAAGAAGGACAGCCGGTGCTCCTGCTGGGCGTCGACCATCTCGATGTACGGCCTGATGTCCTGGTACGTCTCGATGAACCGCTCGGCGGAGACCGGCGCCCCGTCCAGGCTGATCCGCTCGGTGATCGACTGGACATGGGGGCTGGTGTAGCGGCCGGTGCGCAGCTCGAAGGCGCCCAACAGCGACTCGATCATGCGGGCGGCGCTGGTCTTGCCGTTGGTACCGGTGATGTGGATGGACGGATAGGCCCGCTGCGGCGAGCCCAGGATGTCCATCAGCGACTCGATCCGCACCAGCGACGGATCCAGCTTGGTCTCCGGCCAGCGCCCGGCCAGCTCGCCCTCCACCTCCCGCAGGGCGCGGTCCACCTCGGGGTCGGCCGGGCGGGCCGGGATGCCGTCCCCCTGCGGCGGCCCCGACTGCGCGCGCAGCGTCCGGCTGCCGGCCTCGATCACCGCCAGATCGGGGTCGCGGTCGGTCTCGGCTTCGACGATCTCTTCGAACTCGTCGGACTCGTTCTGGGGACGCTCCTCGCTCACGCCGACCAGTCTACGAGGGAGGGGCGACAACGCCGTCCAGCGCCATCCCCCCGCAGGTCACGACCCAGTATCGGCCAATGCCGCCTTCATCATCGACTTGGCGATCGGGCCCGCCAGGCCGCCGCCGGAGATGTCGGCGCGAGCCGCGTCGCTGTCCTCGACCACCACCGCGACCGCGACCTTGTGGCCGCCGCCGGCGTCCGCGTAACTGATGAACCACGCGTACGGATTGGCGCTGTTGTTCTCACCGTGCTGGGCGGTGCCGGTCTTGCCGCCCACCGTCACCCCGGGGATCTTCGCGTTGGTCCCGGTGCCCTGGTCCACGACCGTCCGCATCGCGGACTGCAGCTCGGACGCGGTGTGCCGGGACATCGCCTGGCTGTAGGTCTTGGCCGAGGTCTGGTCCAGGGTGGACGCGCTGCCGTCCGTGGTGCGGTCGACCTCGTACGGGGTCATCAGCCTGCCGTCGTTCGCGATGGCCGAGGAGACCATCGCCATCTGCAGCGGAGTGGCCGTCACATCGAACTGCCCCATACCGGTCAGGGCCGTCTGCGAGTCGTTCATGCCGCTCGGGTAGGTGCTCTTCGCGGCGCGCACCGGGATGTCCAGCTTGGCATTGTCGAAGCCCAGCTTCTTGGCCTCGGCGGCCACCTTGGACTGGCCGAGGTCCACGGCCATCTTCGCGAAGACCGTGTTGCACGAGTACTGCAGGGCGGTGCGTATCGTCGCGTTCTCACAGGGCGCCGACCTGTTCTCGTTGTGCATATCGGTGACCGTGCCCGGCAGCCGGTACGGATCCGGGCTCTTGGTCGGCTCGCCCACCGACGAGTACAGCCCGTTCTCCAGCGCCGCGGCGGCGACCAGGACCTTGAAGGTCGAGCCCGGCGGGTAGGTCTGGCGCAGCGCCCGGTTCAGCATCGGCTGCTTGTCGTCCTTCTGCAGCGCGGTCCACGCCTTCTGGTCCGCCGAGGAGGAGCCCGCGAAGCTGCCGGGGTCGTACGAGGGGGTGCTGGCCAGGCCCAGGACGGCGCCCGTGGTGGGGTCCATCGCGACGGCCGCACCGGTCTTGTTCCCCAGCCCCTCGTAGGCGGCCTTCTGCACGGCCGGGTTGATCGTGGTGATCACGTCGCCGGACTTGGACCGCTCCCGCGTCACCGCCTCGAGCGGGTTCTTCAGCCGGCTGTCGGAGCCGTCGAGCACCTGCCGCTGCAGGGCCTCCAGCTGAGTGCTGCCGTAGGACTGGGAGGCGTAGCCGGTGACCGGCGCCCAGAGCTTCCCGTCGGCATAGGTGCGCTTGTACTTCAGGTCGCCCTTGGTGGCGGCCGAGCCGGTGACCGGCTTGCCCCCGGCGATGATGTCGCCCAGCGGCCCCGCGTACTCGGAGATGGCCACCCGCGCGTTGCGCGGGTCTTCCCGGAGACTGTCGCCTCTGGCCAACTGCACATAGGTGACCCAGGCGAGCAGGGTCAGCACGAGCAGCAGCGAGAACACCGATGCCCTTCTCAGCGGCTTGTTCATGGAGGGGGAGCTCCTTCCGGGACGTACGGCCGGATAACTCCCTGAAGGCAGTGTTTGGTTCCCGGTGGGGCATTGCCGTGCGGTGCCTGTGCGGTGCCTGTGCGGCTGTCAGAGGGGTCTGTGGGACATCACACACCCCACGCGCCACCGCGCCCCCACCGGATTCCGGTGGGGGCGCGGTGGCGCGATCGGCGCTCCTCGGTGGTCAGCCCTTGGGGAGGGCCGCCAACTGAGCGGTGATCCGGGCGATATCGGCCTCGGCGGTCGCCTGCCGGGTGCGGATCTTCTCCACGACATGGTCGGGGGCCTTGGCCAGGAAGCCCTCGTTGGACAGCTTCGCGGCCGTCTGCGCCTTGTCCTTCTCGGCCGCGGCGAGGTCCTTGGCCAGCCGCTTGCGCTCGGCCTCGACATCGATCGCACCGGACAGGTCCAGTGCCACGGTCGCGCCCGCCACCGGCAGCGACGCAGTGGCCGTGAAGTCCTCACCGGGCGGCTGGAGGCGCAGCAGGGACCGCATCGCGTCCTCGTGGGCGGCCAGCGAGGTGCCGGACAGCTCCAGGCGGGCGGGAACCCGCTGACCGGGCTGGAGGCCCTGGTCGGCGCGGAACCGGCGGACCTCGGTGACCACCTGCTGGAGGTTCTCGATCTCCCGCTCGGCCGCCTGGTCCCGGAAGCCGCTGTCGCCCGGCCAGTCCGCGATGACGATGGACTCCCGGCCGGTCAGCGAGGTCCACAGCTGCTCGGTGACGAACGGGACCACCGGGTGCAGCAGCCGCAGCGTGACGTCCAGGACCTCGCCGAGGACCCGCCGCGCGGCGTCGGCCTCCGCGCCGCCCTTGGCGAAGGTGGTCTTGGACAGCTCGACGTACCAGTCGAAGACCTCGTCCCAGGCGAAGTGGTAGAGGACGTCGGAGAGCTTGGCGAACTGGTAGTCCTCGTAGTACGCGTCGACCTCGGCGACCACCGCGTTCAGCCGGGAGAGGATCCAGCGGTCGGTGGCGGACAGCCGCTCGGGGGCGGGCAGTTCGCCCTCGACCGTGGCGCCGTTCATCAGCGCGAAGCGGGTCGCGTTCCAGATCTTGTTGGCGAAGTTGCGGGACGCCTGGACCCAGTCCTCGCCGATCGGGACGTCCACGCCGGGGTTGGCGCCCCGGGCCAGGGTGAAGCGGACCGCGTCCGAGCCATAGGTGTCCATCCAGTCCAGCGGATTGACCGCGTTCCCAAAGGACTTGGACATCTTCTTGCCGAACTGGTCACGGACCATGCCGTGCAGCGCGATGGTGCGGAACGGCGGGGTGCCGTCCATCGCGTACAGGCCGAACATCATCATCCGGGCGACCCAGAAGAAGAGGATGTCGTAGCCGGTGACCAGGACCGAGTTCGGATAGAACTTCGCCATGCTCTCGGTCCGCTCGGGCCAGCCGAGCGTGGAGAACGGCCACAGGGCGGAGGAGAACCAGGTGTCCAGGACGTCGCTGTCCTGCGTCCAGCCCTCGCCGCCCGGCGGCCGCTCGTCCGGTCCGACGCAGACGACCTCGCCGTTCGGCCCGTACCAGACCGGGATCCGGTGACCCCACCACAGCTGGCGCGAGATGCACCAGTCGTGGAGGTTGTCGACCCAGTCGAAGTAGCGCTTCGCCATGTCCTCCGGGTGGATCGTCACCCGGCCGTCGCGGACCGCGTCGCCCGCGGTCTTGGCCAGCGGGCCCACCTTGACCCACCACTGCATGGACAGCCGCGGCTCGATGGTCGTCTTACAGCGCGAGCAGTGGCCCACGGAGTGGGTGTACGGGCGCTTCTCGGCCACGATCCGGCCCTCGGCGCGCAGGGCGCCGACGACGGCGCTGCGCGCCTCGAGCCGGTCCAGGCCCTGGAAGGGGCCGTGGGCGGTGATGACCGCGTGCTCGTCCATGACGGTCAGGTTCGGCAGGCCGTGCCGCTGCCCGATCTCGAAGTCGTTCGGGTCGTGGGCCGGGGTGACCTTGACCGCGCCGGTGCCGAACTCGGGGTCCACGTGCTCGTCGGCGACGACCGGGATCCGGCGGCCGGTGAGCGGCAGCTCGATCTCGGTGCCGACCATATGGCGGTAGCGCTCGTCGTCGGGGTGGACGGCGACCGCGGTGTCGCCCAGCATCGTCTCGGCCCGGGTGGTGGCCACGACGATGGAGGCGTCGCCCTCGCCGTACCGGATCGAGACGAGCTCGCCGTCATCGTCGTCGTACTCCACCTCGATGTCCGAGATGGCCGTAAGGCAGCGCGGGCACCAGTTGATGATGCGCTCGGCGCGGTAGATCAGCTCGTCCTCGTAGAGCCGCTTGAAGATCGTCTGGACGGCCTTGGACAGCCCCTCGTCCATGGTGAAGCGCTCGCGGTTCCAGGCCACGCCGTCGCCCAGGCGCCGCATCTGGCCGGAGATCTGCCCGCCGGACTCGCCCTTCCACTGCCAGACGCGCTCGACGAACGCCTCGCGGCCCAGGTCGTGGCGGGAGACGCCCTCCCTGGCCAGCTCGCGCTCGACCACGTTCTGGGTGGCGATACCCGCGTGGTCCATCCCCGGCTGCCACAGCGTCTCAAAGCCCTGCATTCGCTTGCGCCGGGTGAGCGCATCGATGATCGTGTGCTCGAAGGCATGGCCGAGGTGGAGCGAGCCGGTCACATTGGGGGGCGGGATGACGATGGTGTAGGGCTCTTTGTCGCTCTTCGCGTCCGCCTCGAAGTAACCGCGCTCTACCCAGCGCTCGTACAGCGGTCCCTCTACGTCGGCCGGCGCGTACTGGGTCGGCAGTTCGGGGTGGCTGTTCGGCCCGCTCATGGGGCGCTGCGAAGAGTTATCGGTCACGCCCGCAGTCTAAAGGGCCGCGGCCTTCCGTTACGAACCCGTTGTGGCCCCGGCGCCAAGGCACCCGAGGGCGTCGGGAAGGATGTTTGGTACCTGTCATGCGCATAAGGAGAGGCACATGAGCCATCAGCAGCCGCCGCCGCAGCCCGGCCCCTATGGGGGCCAGCCAGGGCCGTACGGCGCCGGTCAGCCTCCCGTGCCCAATCCGTACGCGCAGACGCCGGGCTACGGCCAGCCGCCGCAGGGCGGCTACGGCCAGCCGGGCCCGTACGGCGGGTCCGGCGGCGGCTATGGCCATCCTCAGCCCGCGAACCCCTATGGCCAGCCCCAGCCCGCGAACCCTTACGGCCAGCCACCGCAGCCGGGCCCGGGGTACTACGGCGGGCCCCAGCCGCCGGCCCCGGGGCCGGCGGCCGGTGGCGCCGGCAAGGGCAGGAAGGTGGGTCTCGCGGTCGGCGCGGTGGTGGTCGTGGCGGCGCTGGGGGCGGGGGCGTTCGCGCTGTTCGGCGGTGGCAGCGGCGGCCCGTACAAGCTGACCACGCCCGAGAGCGTGGCCTCGGACTACCAGCGCCAGGGCTCGGGCACGGACGACAGCGATCTGTCCGCGGCGGGCCGGAAGGACCTCCAGCAGGTGCCGGTCGTCAAGGACCCGCATCTGGTGGCGGCCGACTACCAGACCTCCGGTAAGGAGATGCTGAAGTTCACCGGCGTCTGGGGCGAGGTGACCGACCCGAAGCGGGGCGCGGACCTCGCCCTGGCGGTCATCGTCAAGACGCTGCAGGACAACGGCACCGCACAGGCCAAGGGCAGCCCCCAGGAGTTCTCGCCGGACGGCTTCGACGGGGACGTCCTGAAGTGCCAGTCCATGAAGTTCACCTCGGATCAGGGATCCATGGAGGCCCCCGCGTGCGTCTGGGGCGACAAGGACACCCTGGGCGTCACGGTCATGGCGGATCCGGCGGCCGCGGTGCTCGGCGGTGGTATGTCCCTTGAGGACGCCGCCGACATCACGGCCAAGGTGCGCAAGGACGCGCGCGTCGAGATCGACGGCTAGCCCGCGGCCCGCGCGGAGCAACACAAGAGCACGTTTTCTAACGAGGGATACAGATGAGCTACAACCAGCCGGGCCCCTACGGCCAGCAGCCCCAGCAGCCGGGTCCCTACGGACAGGGTGGAGCGGCCGGCCAGCCCGGCTACGGCTACCCTCAGCAGCCGCCCCAGCCGGGCCCCTACGGGCAGCCGCAGCAGCCGCCCCAGCAAGGTCCCTACGGGCAGCCGCAGCAGCCGCCCCAGCCGGGCTACGGCTACCCCGGACAGCCGCCGCAGGGCCAGCCGGGCCCCTACGGCCAGCAGCCGAACCCGTACGGCCAGCAGCAGCCGTACGGCCAGCCGGGCATGCCGGGCCCGTACCAGCCGGGTCCGGGCCAGGGCGGCGGCAAGAAGAAGGGCCTGGCGATCGGGATCGGCGCGGTGGTCGTGGTGGCCGCGGTCGTCGGCGGCGTCCTGATGTTCAAGGGCGGGGACGACGACAACGGTGGCGGCGGTAAGGTCGCCGACGACGGCAAGCGGTACAAGCTCACCACCCCCGAGACGGTGGCCACCGACTACACGAAGAGCTCCTCCGGCGGGGGCGGGCTCACCTCCTCGGACGCGGACGACTTCAAGAAGTTCGGCGTCACCAACCCCAAGACCGAGAGCGCGGAATACAAGTCCGGCGAGGGCATGAGCGCCAAGCAGCTGCAGCTCAACGGCGTCTGGGGCGAGGTGAAGGACCCCGAGGCGGTCGTCGACGGCGCCTTCTCGAAGATCGCGCAAGAGGCCGAGAAGGACTCGTCCACCAGTAGCGGGATGAAGGCCGAGCTCGTGGGAAGCCCGGAGACGGTGACGCCCAGCGGCTTCGAGAACGCCGTGATGAAGTGCCAGAACACCAAGTTCACCCCGACCGGGGACACCGGCTCCAGCGGCATACCCAGCAAGGGCTTCTCGATCCCGATCTGCATGTGGGGCGACAACAGCACGGTGGCCTATGTGGTCATCTCCGACGCGTCGGCGGCGCTGTCCGGCAAGGACATGTCGCTCGACCAGGCCGGTGAGATCACCGCGAAGGTCCGCAACGACGCGCGCGTGGAGATCAAGTAGCCCAGCGGTCCGCGCAGTTCACAGCCCACAGCCGATCCGGAGGGGGACCCCCACAGCCATGAGCCACAACCAGCCACCGCCGCCGGGGCCCTACGGCGGCGGACCCGGCCCGTACGGGAGCGCCACGCCCAATCCGTACGGCGGGGGTCAGCAACAGCCCGCGGAGCCCAACCCGTACGCGCAGCCGCCGGGATACGGCTATCCGCAGCCACAGCCCCAGCAGGGCTACGGCTACCCGCAGCAGGCGGGCCCCTACGGCCAGCCGCCCTACCCCGCGCCGCCCGCGGCCGGCGGGGGCGGCAACCGCACCAAGATCATCGCGATAACGGTGGCCGGGCTCGTGGTGGTGGGCGCGATCGTCACCGGCGCCCTGGTGCTGTCCGGCGGCGACGACGGTCCCAAGGCGATGAAGCTGGTCACCCCCAAGACGCTCGACGACGGCACCTACACGCTGGACAAGGGCACGGACGACCTCGACAACGAGGGCACCAGCGTGCAGGGCAGCATGCCGAAGGGCGCGACCTCGGTCCTGGCCCAGTACAAGCGGTCGGACGACGACAATTCGGGGCTCGCCTTCTCCGGCATGTACGGCGACATCAGCGACCCGGACACGGTCCGCGACGAGATGTTCAAGGGCTTCGCGGGCGGCGACGGCTCCCCCACGGTGGAACAGAAGCGCAAGCGGTTCCAGCCGAAGGGCGCTGACGGCCCGTCGGTGGAGTGCGAGGTGGTCAAGCTCTACGACCGGATCTACGCCCCGGCCTGCGTCTGGGCGGAGGAGACGGACGCGGCGATGGTGCTCGACGTCAACGCGGAGAACACCTCGGCGTCCGACGCCGACATGGAGTCCTTCGCCAAGGTCACCGCGGACATCTACCAGGACAGCCGCAAGCCCGCCTGAAACGCCCGCGAAGGCGCCGCAGGGCGCGTACGACACGAAGAGGGCCCCGGGAGACCGGGGCCCTCTTCGTACGCCCTCAGCGGCGCGGCTGTGCGTGCGGGGGCCGCTGGGCGCGGGGACCAGCGGGGCCAGGCGCGGGCTAGGCGCTCTTCTCGTGCCGCTCGCCCGGCTCGGTGCCGCGGGTGCGGGGCACCAGCGTGGGATTCACATTGGAGTGCACGACGTCCTCGGTGATGACGACGCGGGCCACGTCCTTGCGGGAGGGCACCTCGTACATCGCCGACATCAGCACCTCCTCGATGATCGCGCGCAGGCCCCGGGCCCCGGTGCCGCGCAGGATCGCCTGGTCGGCGATGGCCTCCAGGGCGGGGCGGTCGAAGTCCAGCTCCACCCCGTCGAGTTCGAACAGCCGCTGGTACTGCTTCACCAGGGCGTTCCGCGGCTCGACGAGGATCTGCAGCAGCGCCTCGCGGTCGAGGTTGTGGACGGAGGTGATGACCGGGAGACGGCCGATGAACTCCGGGATCATTCCGAACTTCACCAGGTCCTCGGGCATGACCTCCTGGAACTGGTCGCTGGCCTCGATCTCGCGCTTGGAGCGGATCGTGGCGCCGAATCCGATGCCCTTGGCGCCCGCCCGCGCCTCGATGATCTTCTCCAGACCGGCGAAGGCACCGCCCACGATGAACAGCACATTCGTGGTGTCGATCTGGATGAACTCCTGGTGCGGATGTTTCCGGCCGCCCTGCGGCGGCACCGACGCCGTGGTCCCTTCCAGGATCTTCAGCAGCGCCTGCTGAACGCCCTCGCCGGACACATCGCGGGTGATCGAGGGGTTCTCGCTCTTGCGGGCCACCTTGTCGATCTCGTCGATGTAGATGATGCCCGTCTCGGCCTTCTTGACGTCGTAGTCGGCGGCCTGGATCAGCTTCAGGAGGATGTTCTCCACGTCCTCGCCGACATAGCCCGCCTCGGTGAGCGCGGTGGCGTCGGCGATGGCGAAGGGGACGTTGAGCATCCGGGCGAGGGTCTGCGCGAGCAGGGTCTTCCCCGAGCCGGTGGGACCGAGCAGCAGGATGTTGGACTTGGCCAACTCGATGCCGTCGTCGCGGTTGTGGCCGCCGTTCTCGCCCGCCTGGACCCGCTTGTAGTGGTTGTAGACGGCGACCGAGAGGGCCTTCTTGGCGGCCTCCTGGCCAACCACATAGCCCTCGAGGAACTCATAGATCTCGCGCGGCTTGGGAAGTTCCTCCCAGCGCACTTCGGAGGTCTCGGCGAGCTCCTCCTCGATGATCTCGTTGCAGAGATCGATGCATTCATCGCAGATGTACACACCCGGGCCCGCGATGAGCTTCTTCACCTGCTTCTGGCTCTTCCCGCAGAACGAGCACTTGAGCAGGTCGCCGCCGTCACCGATGCGTGCCACGAGGTGCTTCCCCTTCGCCTTGGATCCGCTTTGCTCCGCGGAACCGGGTGCTTGCGCTGCGCTTTCTGCTTCTTTCCCGTGGGCCGGGGCCCTCAGCCCCCTACGACGGTACCTTGCCGAGCCCCCGGTTCGGGCCCCCCTTGGACCTACTCGGTGCAAGGGGGGTGTTTCCACCGAAGATTCAGCCGAGGCCGACCGAGGTCTTACGGGTGGAGACGATCTGGTCCACGAGACCGTACTCCAGGGACTCCTCAGCCGTGAGGATCTTGTCCCGCTCGATATCGTCGCGGATCTTCTCGATGGGCGTCGTGGAGTGCTTGGCCAGCATCTCCTCGAGCTGCGAGCGCATCCGCAGGATCTCGTTGGCCGCGATCTCCAGGTCGGAGACCTGACCGCGTCCGGTCTCACTGTACGGCTGGTGGATCAGGATCCGGGCATTGGGCAGGGCCATCCGCTTGCCGGGCGTCCCGGCGGCGAGCAGCACGGCCGCGGCGGACGCCGCCTGGCCCATGCACACCGTCTGGATGTCGGGCTTGACGAACTGCATCGTGTCGTAGATGGCGGTCAGCGCGGTGAACGAGCCGCCGGGGGAGTTGATGTAGACCGAAATGTCGCGGTCCGGGTCCATCGACTCCAGGCACAGCAGCTGCGCCATGACGTCGTTGGCCGAGGCGTCGTCGATCTGGACGCCCAGGAAGATCACGCGCTCTTCGAAGAGCTTGGCGTACGGGTCGTACTCGCGGATGCCCTGGGAGGTGCGCTCGACGAAACGCGGAACGACATAGCGGGATTCGGCCGTCGGGCCGGTGTACAGGCCGCTGCCGGGGAAGTTGCTCATCTGGGTCTTCACCATCCTGTGGCGATCTTGGGGCTGGAGGTCGGCTACGGGACGGCGGGCCTCAGGCCCCGGTGCCGCCCCCGCCCGGAACGCTGGAGGCGGACGTCATGACGTCGTCGACCAGGCCGTACTCCTTGGCCTCGTCGGCGGAGAACCAGCGGTCTCGGTCGGAGTCACGGACGATCTGCTCAACCGTCTGACCGGTGTGGAAGGCGGTCAGCTCGGCCATGCGCTTCTTGGTGTGCAGCAGCCGCTCGGCGTGGATCTTGATGTCCGAGGCGGAACCCGCCAGCCCCGCGGAGGGCTGGTGGATCAGGATCTCGGCGTTGGGCAGCGCGAAGCGCTTGCCCGGGGTGCCCGCGCTCAGCAGGAACTGGCCCATCGAGGCGGCGAGGCCCATGGCGATGGTGACCACGTCGTTCTGGATGTACTGCATGGTGTCGTAGATCGCCATGCCCGCCGAGATCGAGCCACCCGGGGAGTTGATGTAGAGGTAAATGTCCTTGTCCGGATCGGCGGCGAGCAGGAGCAGCTGAGCCGTGATCTTGTTGGCGATGTCGTCGTCGACCGGCTGGCCGAGGAAGATGATCCGCTCGCCGAGCAGCCGGTTGTAGACCTGGTCGCCGAGGCCACCGACGGTCGGCTCGCCGGCGGCGGAAGGCATCGTATTCGTCACGTATCCACCTGCTCGTCTCTGACGGCTTACTGGCCGTCTCAGCGTCTTCTTCTGGGGTGTGGGGGCCTGGCCGCCCATGTGGCCGGCGGGCTCGCGTGACTCCCCTGCCCTCGTATCTACGGACCCTAACGCGCTGGTCGGCGGGCGCCATCCCGCATCAGGAACTGTTCGCTCTGAGCGCATGTCCCGGCGCCGGGCCGGCATCGCGGAACACGAACGGGCCCGGACGCGTGCAGACGTTCGGGCCCGTTCGTATACGGGCTGTGGAGCGGACCGGGATCAGCTCTCGGCCTTGTCCCGCTTCTCCTCGGACTCCGCGGGCGCCTCGGCGGCCTCCGCCTCGGACTCCGCGGGCTCCTCGGCGGTCTCGGAGGAGGTGGCCTCGACCGTCTCGCCGGTCTCGTCCTCCTCGTCCAGGTCCACGGTCTCGCCCTTGTCGTCGACGACCTTGGCGGCCTCGACCACCACGGCCAGCGCCTTGCCGCGGGCGACCTCGCCGACCAGCATCGGCACCTGGCCGCCCTCGACGACGGCCTGGGCGAACTGGTCCGGGCTCATGCCGGAGGACTGCGCACGGCGCATGAGGTGCTCGGTGAGCTCCTCCTGGCCGACGGACAGCTGCTCCTTGTTGACCAGCTCGTCCAGGACGAACTGGGTCCGGATGCCCTTCTCGGCCTGCTCCTTGAGCTCGGCGTCGAACTCCTCGGCGGTCTTGTCCTGCATCTGCAGGTACGAGTCGAGGTTGAGGCCCATCTGGCCGAGCTGGTGGTGCTCGAGGTTGTGCTTACGGGTGTTGATCTCGTCCTGGAGGAGCTTCTCCGGGATCGGCACCTCGACCAGCTCAAGCAGGGCGTCCAGCACCTTCTCCTGGGCCTGGGTGGCCTGCTCGAACTTCTTCGACTGCTCCAGGCGCTTACGGCTGTCGCCGCGCAGCTCCTCGAGGGTGTCGAACTCGCTGGCCAGCTGGGCGAAGTCATCGTCGAGCTCGGGCAGCTCACGGGCCTTGACCTCGGAGACCTTGACCGAGACCTCGGCCTCCTTGCCCTGGGCGGAGCCGCCCTTGAGCTCGGAGGTGAAGGTGGCCTCGCCGCCCGCCTCCAGGCCGGTCACGGCCTCGTCGATGCCGTCCAGCAGCTCGCCGGAGCCGATGGTGTAGGTGACACCGCTGGCGACACCGTCCTCCAGGACCTCGCCGTCGACCTTCGCCTCGAGGTCGATCACGACGATGTCGCCCTCGGCGGCGGCGCGCTCCACCGGGCTGGTGGTGGCGAAGCGCTCCCGCAGCTGCTCGACGGACGTGTCGATGTCCTCGTCCGAGACCTCGACGGAGTCGACCGTGACCTCGATGCCGGAGTAGTCCGGGATCTCGATCGCCGGGCGGATGTCCACCTCGGCGATGAAGGTCAGCAGCTCGTTGTCCTTGAGCTCGGTGATGTCGACCTCGGGCTGGCCGAGCGGGTTCAGCTCACCCTCGTTGACCGCGTCGGTGTAGAACTTCGGGAGCGCCTCGTTGACGGCCTCCTCCAGCACGGCGCCACGACCGAACCGCTGGTCGATGATGCGGGCCGGGATCTTGCCCTTGCGGAACCCAGGCACCGTGACCTGCTGGTTGATCTTCTTGTACGCCGCGTCGAGGCTGGGCTTGAGCTCCTCGAAGGGCACCTCGACAGTGAGCCGAACCCGGGTCGGGTTCAGGTTCTCCACGGCGCTCTTCACGGTTCGGTCTCCTTGGGGGCTGACGTGTGGTGTTCAGCTGCGGTGCGCTGTCGCGTCGCAGCGGATTCGCGTCCGGTTAAAAGACACAGACACGCAGCTTGCATAGTAACCGCAAGCATGACGGGCCCCACAACGCGATCTTGAGCCTGTGGATGGTCGGGGTGGCCGGATTCGAACCGACGACCTTCCGCTCCCAAAGCGGACGCGCTACCAAGCTGCGCCACACCCCGTCGGTGCGACACGTAGGGTACATGCCCGCGGACCCCCCGGCTGCCGGTTATTCGACTGGTGGGCATGGGTGTGCGGGGAACGGTCGGGAACCGCTACGATGCATGCCGTGCCGCGTTCGGGGCGATCATGCCCGAGCGGAGGTGGCCGGGAGACCGGTGCATCCGTGTACGCGGCGTGTGCGGGCGTAGCTCAATGGTAGAGCCCCAGTCTTCCAAACTGGCTACGCGGGTTCGATTCCCGTCGCCCGCTCCATCGCTTTCGGCCCGGCCCGGGGAGTTCCCGGGACCGGGCCGTTCGCTTTCGCGTACACCCGCGTTTGCACACCCCCCGCTCGTCCGGGCATCCGCTCCCCGGGGACGCGGGGGGTGGATGTTCGGGGCGTCGATGCCGGGGCCGGCGATCGGGGGTGCTGCAGGGGGCCGGTGATCAGGGGTTGATGTCGGCGATGGCCTCGGCGGCCGAGTCGAGGAAGTTCTGGATGTCCGGTGCGACATCGGACGAGGCGAGCAGGAACCCGAAGAGGATCGCGACCAGGGCCGGACCCCATTTGACCCGGCCATTGCGGATCATGAACACCAGGATGATGCCCACCAGCAGCACCAATGACAGGGAAATCGCCACAACATCCCACCCTCGGTCGCACACGTCTCACAGGCCCCGGAAGCACGCGACCCCGCACACCCCCGCAGCCACCATCGTGCCACCAACTCCCCCTGCTCAGCAGTGGGGTGGAGCGATAAACAGTCACATGTGCACACGACACCCGCCCCTCCGATACCCGTCGGGCAACCGTTCATTCAAAGGGTTACGAGTGATGCTCCCCACAACTCGGCGAGCCGCCAGACCGATGAATTCCGATCACCCCGGATGACCTCGGGCAGGAATTCGGAATTCACTCGGCGATCACTCGGCAGGGTGACAAAACACCAATGAACCGGACATTCCGCCAGAGCCCCCTGCGGGGCATATGCCCCAATTAAGCGGGATGAAGGCCATCAGAACGGACAGCCTGCGCCCGGATATCGAATGATCGCATCGCTTTGTCGACCTCCCGGTCGACTTCCCGGGATCGACTATCGGCCGCGGTACGAAGACTTTGAACGGAAAGCAAACTGAACGAGGTTTTACGCAATACAGGTTTCGGCGCTATCGTGCCTCAGATGTTCCACGCTGCCATGACTCCCCCACGCGCAGTGAGGTCCCGGGTACTCTCCCCCAGTTCCTGGTGGGAGGGCCTGTGACCAACTCCCTGCGCCCGCACGGTTATCAGCGGACCCCGCTCCCCCAGGAGTCGGCGCCCACTCCTCCCTCGCCGCGGGCCGACGAACCAGGGCAGCAGGCGACCACCCCGCCCGCCGCCTCCCCCGCCGGGCAGAAGCCCAAACAGCGGGACGCGTTCTTCGACAACGCGAAGTACCTCGCGATCGTGCTGGTCGCGATGGCCCACTCCTGGGAGCCGCTCACCGACAGCAGCCGCACCGCGGAAGCGCTGTACATGGTCGTGTACACCTTCCACATGCCGGCCTTCATCGTGATCTCCGGCTACTTCTCGCGCAGCTTCGACCTGCGGCCGGACCGGCTCAAGCGGCTGATCACCGGTATCGCGGTGCCCTATGTGATCTTCGAGGTCGCGTACACGCTGTTCAAGCGGTGGGCGGACGACGATCCGACGTACGACTTCAGCCTGCTGGACCCCTGGTACCTCACCTGGTTCCTGATCTCGCTGTTCGTATGGCGGCTGACCACTCCGATCTGGAAGCTGGTGCGCTGGCCGATCCCGCTCGCGCTGGCCATCGCCACGCTCTCCGCGGTCTCGCCCGACATCGGCGACGACCTGGACATGCAGCGGCTGCTGCAGTTCCTGCCGTTCTTCATCCTCGGCCTGTGCATGAAGCCCGAGCACTTCCAGATGATCCGCCGCCGCTCGGTGCGGATCGCATCGGTGCCGATCTTCGCGTGTGCCTTGGTGTTCGCCTACTGGGCGGCGCCGCGGATGAGCTCGGCGTGGTTCTACCACCGCGACAGCGTCCAGGAGCTGGGTGCACCGCCGTGGACCGGCCCGGTGATGACGCTCGCCCTCTTCGGCTGCTCGGTGGTGCTCGTCAGCTGCTTCTTCGCCTGGGTGCCGCGGCGCCACATGTGGTTCACGGTGCTGGGCGCCGGGACCCTGTACGGCTATCTGCTGCACGGCTTCCTGGCCAAGGGCTCCCGGTTCTGGGGCTGGTTCGACGACTACGAGTGGCTGCACAAGCCGCTGGGAGAGATCGCGGTCACGATCATCGCCGCCACCGTGGTCACCGCGCTGTGCACACCTCCCGTCCAGCGCGCCTTCCGCTTCGCCATGGAGCCGAAGATGGCCTGGGCCTTCCGTAAGGACCCCGCCGAACAGGCTCGCAGCCGTACGACGACGGCGGCCTAGGACGACGGCGGCCTAGCGCGCCAACGCCCGCCACGACACGAAGGGCTGGCCCGTGGAATCCCACGGGCCAGCCCTTTCTTTTGGGTCTGCGTGGCCGCGCGGCGGGCACAGCGCAACGCGGTCAGCCTGTTCTCACTCGTTCAGGTGATTACGGTGCCGCCAGGGGTTACTGGCGGCAGATCAGCAGCAGGGCGCGGTCGTCGTTGACGTCCTTCGCCACCGTCTCGATCAGGTGCCAGGCGGCGCCCTGGAAGCCGGAGCCGACATAGCGGTCCGCCTCGCCGGTGAGGCGGTCGATGCCCTCGCTGATGTCCCGGTCGGCGGTCTCCACGAGGCCGTCGGTGAAGAGCATCAGGACGTCTCCCGGCCGCAACGTGCCCTTGGTGGGATCGAATTGGGCGCCGTCGTAGACGCCGAGCAGCGGGCCGTCCGCGGACTTCTCCTCCCACTTGCCGGTGCCCGCGCTCAGCTGGAGCGCGGGCAGATGTCCGGCGGAGAAGAGCTCGAAGTCGCCGCTGTCGAGGTCGAGGACGAGATGGATGGAGGTCGCGAAGCCCTCGTCCCAGTCCTGGCGCAGGAGATAGCCGTTGGCGGCCGGGAGGAAGCCGTGCGGCGGCAGGGATCCGAGGAGGCCGCCGAAGGCGCCGGAGAGCAGCAGGGCGCGCGAGGCGGCGTCCATGCCCTTGCCGGAGACATCGGTGAGGACGACCTCGAGGGTGCGTCCGCCGCCGGTGCGGGCGGCCACCACGAAGTCACCGGAGAAGGACTGTCCGCCGGCCGGGCGCAGCGCCATCTCGCGGTGCCAGCCGCGCGGCAGGTTGGGCAGCTTGCTCTGTACGCGGATGCGCTCGCGCAGGTCGAAGAGCATGGTGCCGCCGCGCCGCCAGGGCACCCCGACGCGGCTGCGGAACTGGGCGATCAGCAGCCCGAAGAAGCCGACGGCGGCGACGACCAGGATGGTGCCGGGGGTGACCCGGGAGGAGGCGTCCTCCTCGGTGTACGGGCCGAGCACGGCCGACTCCACGATCAGGGCCGTGGCGGCCGCCGCGTACAGGGCGAGCAGGCTGGCGGGGCGCAGCAGCAACCCGCCCGCGACGATGGGCAGGACGAGGGCGGACGGGGAGCACCAGTCGGGCTGGGCGATGGTGCCTCCGGCGATGGCGGGGACGCCGAGGAGCAGCGCGGTCAGGGCGAGCCGGTCGGAGCCCTCACCCCGGAAGTAGTCCACCCCGGCTTTGCGCACGCCTGTGCGAGCCCGGTGCAGAACTCTGCGCATCCGGACCCACGGAGTGTCCACGCCGCCAGTCATTGCATCGGGACCCTACCCACCCGTTCGGACGCGCGTCGATTCGTGGCGCGTTGAACCACCCAGCCAGGGGGGCAATCGTAAGCGAAATTCGTTCGCGTGTACGGGAAACGGCTGCTAGGGATGGGAATATGAGGACTGAGCTGCGCGTGCTCGACCCATCGGTTTGGGACGATTGGTACGGAAACTTGCTACTCGCGTTCGGCGGAGTTCCCGAAGCGCCCGAGAAATCCGCGCTCTGGCGGGAGTTGACCGAATGCGAGCGGTCGATCGGCGCCTGGGACGGCGCCGACATCGTGGGCACCGCGTCGCTCTACAGCTTCCGGCTGTCGGTCCCGGGCGGTGGGATCGTCCCCGCGGCCGGGGTCACGATGGTAAGCGTGCGGGCCACACACCGGCGGCGCGGGGTGCTCCGGGCCATGATGCGGCGGCAGTTGGACGACATCCGCGCGGCGGGCGACGAGCCGCTGGCCGTTCTGACCGCGTCTGAACCGGACATCTACGGACGGTTCGGCTACGGCGCGGCCACGCAGACCGCCTACGCCGAGATCGACACCGCCAAGGTGCGGCTGACCGTCCCCGAAGGCACCGACGGCGTACGGCTGCGCGCCGTTCCCCTGGAGTCCGCCGTCGAGGCGTGCGAGGCCGTCTACGCCCGCCGGGTGCGCGCCCGGCCGGGCATGCTGGAGCGGACCCCGGGCTGGGAGCGGGTACCGCTGCTGGACCCGCCGGGCGACCGTAAGGGGGCGTCCCCGCTGCGCTGTGTGCTGGCCGAGTCGGGCGGCGGGGTCACCGGCTATGCGCGGTTCGCGGTCAAGCCCGACTGGGATCTGGCCGGGCCGAAGGGCGAGGTCGTCCTGCGCGACCTGGAGGCCCTGGACCCGGCGTCCTACGCGGCGCTGTGGCGCTTCCTGTTCGACCTCGACCTGACCTCGGTCATCCGGACCGGCCCCCGCCCGGTCGACGACCCCTGGCAGCTCCTGGTCTCGGACATCCGGCGGTGCGCCGTGAGGCTGCGGGACTCGCTGTACGTCCGCCTGGTGGACGTGGGGGCCGCGCTCGAGGCGCGGACGTACACGACGCCCGTGGAGACCGTCCTGGAGGTCACGGACCCCCTCTGCCCCTGGAACGAGGGGCGCTGGCGGCTGAGCGGCGACGCCAAGGGCGCCTCCTGCGAGCGCACGGACGACTCCCCCGATCTCCGGCTCGGCGTGCGGGAGCTGGGAGCGGCGTACCTGGGCGGTGTCCCACTGACCGCGCTGGCGGGTGCCGGACGTGTCCAGGAGGCCCGTGAGGGCGCCCTTACGGAGGCCACGAACGCGTTCGCGACCCCGGTCGCCCCATGGCTGCCGCACGCCTTCTGAGAGCTCAGGCGCTCTGGCAGTCAGGGCACCAGAAGAGATTGCGGGCGGCGAGATCGGCGGTGCGGATCTCGCCACCACAGATGTGGCAGGGCTGTCCGGCGCGCCGGTAGACATAGACCTCACCGCCGTGGTCGTCCACGCGCGGCGGGCGGCCCATCGCCTCGGGGGTGTGCTCGGGGCGGACCGTGTCGATCCGGTTGTTTCGCACCCCCTCGCGCATCAGCGCCACCAGATCGGGCCATATGGCGTCCCATTCGGCGCGGGTCAGCGCACGGCCGGGCCGGTAGGGGTCGATTCCGTGCCGGAAGAGCACCTCGGCGCGGTAGACGTTTCCGACCCCGGAGATCACCTTCTGGTCCATGAGCAGCGCGGCTACGCTGACCCGGCTGCGGGAGATGCGGGCCCAGGCGCGCTCGCCGTCGTCCGCCGGGCGCAGCGGATCGGGGCCCAGCCGGTCGTGGATCACCTGCTTCTCCCCGTCGGTGATCAGCGCACAGGCGGCCGGGCCGCGCAGGTCCGCGTACCCCTCGGGGTTCGCCAGCCGCAGCCGGACGGTGTCGGTGGGCGGCGGCGCGGGGGCCGGGCCGAAGGCGTACGTACCGAAGAGCCCCAGGTGGACATGGACCCAGCCGGTGGCGGCGAAGTCCAGGAAGAGGTGCTTGCCGTGTGCCTCGGCGTGGCGCAGCGGCTGGCCGTCGATCAGCCCGGCGCCGTCGGCGAACTTCCCCTGTGGGCTGGTGGCCCGGACGGGCCGGCCGCCGAAGGTCTCGAGGTGGTCGGCGGCCAGCCGGTGGATGGTGTGCCCTTCGGGCATCAGTCGCCTTGCGGGTGGTGGGCCGGGATGGGCGGCAGCTCGCCGGTGGCCTCGTAGCCGCTGAGCATCTCAATACGGCGGGTGTGGCGCTCCTCGCCCGAGTACGGGGTGTTCAGGAAGATCTCGACGAACTTCGTGGCTTCGTCCTGGGTGTGCATCCGGGCGCCGACGCTGACCACATTGGCGTCGTTGTGCTCACGGCCGAGGGCGGCGGTCTCCTCGCTCCAGGCCAGCGCCGCACGCACCCCCTTGACCTTGTTGGCGGCGATCTGCTCACCGTTGCCGGATCCGCCGATGACGATGCCGAGGCTCCCCGGGTCGGCGGCGGTCCGCTCCGCCGCGCGCAGGCAGAACGGCGGGTAGTCGTCCTGGGCGTCGTAGATGTGCGGGCCGCAGTCGACGGGCTCGTGCCCGGCCGCCTTGAGCCACTCCACGAGGTGGTTCTTGAGTTCGAAACCGGCATGGTCGGAGCCGAGGTACACGCGCATGTACCGAGTGTGTCATGGCCGTGTGGTCCCCGCCGCCCAGGGTAGGCATCGCGTAAATCTCCGTAATGCCAAAGAACCTCATGAAAACCTCAAGTAACAATCCGGATTCAAAGGTTCAACTGGCAGACCTCCTGAGATTCACTGGCGTCGCTCGTTACGCGAGAGCAAAGGAATCGAGCACATGAGCGCACAACCTGCGACCACGCCGGAGCAGCAGCGGGCCCCCGGCGACCCGGGTTCGCCCGACGGCCTCAAGGCGGGGCTCAAGAACCGCCACCTATCGATGATCGCGATCGGCGGCGTGATCGGCGCCGGCCTCTTCGTCGGCTCCAGTGCGGGTATCGCCAAGGCCGGCCCCGGCATTCTCATCTCGTATGCGCTGGTCGGCCTCATGGTCGTCTTCGTCATGCGGATGCTCGGCGAGATGTCCGCCGCCAATCCCACCTCCGGCTCCTTCTCCGCCTACGCCGACCGGGCGCTCGGCCGCTGGGCCGGTTTCTCCATCGGCTGGCTGTACTGGTTCTTCTGGGTCGTGGTGCTGGCGGTCGAGGCCACCGCCGGCGCCAAGATCCTGGAGGGCTGGTGGCCGGCCGTTCCGCAGTGGGGCTGGGCGCTGATCGTGATGGTGGTGCTCACCGCGACCAACCTGGTCTCGGTCGGCTCCTACGGTGAGTTCGAGTTCTGGTTCGCCGGGATCAAGGTCGTGGCGATCGGCGCGTTCATCGTGATCGGCGGGCTCGCGGCGTTCGGGCTGCTGCCGCATTCGGACAACGAGGGCTCGGGCCTGGCCCACCTCACCGACCACGGCGGCTTCCTGCCGAACGGGCCGGGCGCCATCCTCACCGGTGTGCTGCTGGTGGTCTTCTCCTTCATGGGCAGCGAGATCGTCACCCTCGCGGCCGGTGAGTCCGCGGACCCGCAGCGGGCGGTCACCAAGGCCACCAACAGCGTGATCTGGCGTATCGCGGTCTTCTACCTGGGCTCGATCTTCGTGGTGGTCACCCTGCTGCCCTGGGACTCCAAGGCGATCGCCGACAACGGCAGCTATGTCGCGGCGCTCGACTCGGTCGGCATACCGCACGCCGGTGACATCATGAACGTGATCGTGCTGACCGCCGTGCTCTCGTGTCTGAACTCCGGCCTCTACACCGCCTCCCGCATGGCCTTCTCGCTCGGCCAGCGCGGCGACGCCCCGGCCTCCTTCGCCCGCACCAACTCCCGCGGGGTGCCGCAGGCCGCGATCCTCGGCTCGGTCGTCTTCGGGTTCGTCGCGGTGTGGTTCAACTACCAGTGGCCGGACACCGTCTTCACCTTCCTGCTGAACTCCTCCGGCGCGGTCGCGCTCTTCGTATGGCTGGTGATCTGCTTCAGCCAGCTGCGGATGCGCGGGATGATCCTGCGCGAGAACCCCGAGAAGCTGATCGTGCGGATGTGGCTCTTCCCCTATCTGACCTGGGCGACGATCGGGATGATCTCGTTCGTCCTGGTCTATATGCTCACCGACAAGGACGGGCGCGAGCAGGTGATCCTCTCCGCGCTGGTGGCCGTGCTCGTGGTGGCTCTCGCCCTGGTCAAGGAACGCCTCACCGCCGCCCGTGGCCCCGCCCCGGCGGCCTCCCCGGAGCCCGCGCCGAAGGAGCGGGCGGCCCCGTAGCCGGCAGGAGGAACGTGCTCCGCTGATTCTGGTTCCCCGTGCCCCTGGGTGGCGGCGAAGTGTCGCCCCCAGGGGCACGGTCGTGTCCGTGGGCTGGCAGCCGTTGTCTGTGGGCGCACCGGCCCACAGGGCCCAGATGCTCAGACGACGCGCGGAAGGACCCGCTCCGCGAAGCGCCGTACCGCGTCAAGCACCCCCATCCCCCGGTGTCCCACGCCGGGCACGATGTCGAGGGTGACGTCGATGCCCAGCTCGGTGTAGTTGTCCCGCAGCGCGGTGATGCGCTCCACGCGGGTGCGCCCGACGGCGTCGGCGCCGTCCATCCAGTTGGAGTCGCCGGGATTGTTGATCTCCCAGGTCTCGGTGTCCTCCGCCCCGACCACCATGTGCACGGGCACCTTACGGATGTCCTCCAGCCGCAGCGGTGCCCCGAAGCGCTGCTCGAACCCCTTCGTGCCCAGCCACCACTCGCGGTCCGGGTCGATCAGCGTGACCCGGCCGGGCGCGCCGATGGACACCCCGCTGAGCCGGTCGGGGTGCAGATACAGGAAGCGGTGCGCGAACTGCCCGCCGCCCGAGAAGCCCTGCAGCAGAAAGCGCCCGGTGTCGATGTGGAACCGCTCCCCCGCCTCGTCCACGATCGCGAGCAGCTGCTCGTCGTAGCGGATGCCGCGGTACTCGATGAACTTGAAGTTGTGCAGGTCCTCCGGGTCGTCGATGCCCGCGGGGAACATCGGGGTGAGCACGACACAGCCGTGCCGCTCGGAGAACTCGGCCATCGCGTCCCGGTATTGGGACGCGGTGCGCCCGGTGCCGTGCTGGATCACCATGAGCGGCAGTGGGGTGTCGGTGGTCTCGTGGACGGACGGGATGTGCAGACCGTACGAGAACCGCTGGTCGTGCCGGGAGGCGAACCAGGTGGTGGAGCCGGTGCGGTAGAACGCCTTGGTGGTCTTGACGCGGGGGGTGGTCACGTATCGCTTCCTTCTGCCGTCGCGGGTGTCGCAACGATCCGCAACGGTCGGCGCGCGCTCAAGATGATTGCCGCCTGAGCGTCAATGCCTCCGCCGATCCTGATCCCGGCGGTGCGGAGGACCTTCTCGGCGGTGCCGAGGACTTGGGCAGCGGTGCAGCCGACTTTCTCAGCGGTGCAGCGCGGAGAGCAGGTCGACACCGAGATTGCGCACCGCCGCCTCGTCCAGCTGGTAGTGCACCCGCGCCCCCTCCCGGTGGGTGTGCACCATTCCGGCCTCCCGCAGCTTGCGCAGGTGCCGTGACATCTGCGGCGGCGTCATCTCGAACTGGGTGGCCAGCTCCGTCGTCGTCATCGACTGCCGCAGCAGCGCCCGGCACATCCGGATGCGCAGCGGCTCGTCCAGCGCCCGCAGCCCGCGCACCACCACGTCCAGGGCGGTCGGCTCCGCGCCCGCCCCGTCCCGCACCGGGTACTGCACCACCACCGGGAAGCCGGGATAGTGCTTGATCGCGAGATGTGGGTTGATGTGCAGCGACGGCACCAGCAGACAGGGGTGGTCGGCGAGACTGGCCCGTGCGTTGTAGAGCTTGTCGAACACCACCCGGGGCGGGTCCTGCTCCATGCGGGCGGTGGGGAACCCGGCCAGCACCGCCGGCCCGTAGCGGGAGTGCTCATGGGAGCGGACCCGGGCGTCGGCCTCCAGGATGGGGCGCAGCCGCGTCCACTCCGCCTCGAAGACCTCCTCAGCCACGGCGGACAGGAAGGCGAGGAGGGCGTCGCGGAATCCGGAGGGGTCGGCGAGCAGCCGCAGCCCCAGGGCGAACCGGCGCTCGGAGAGCTGCCGCAGCCGGGCCAGGAAGCGCTCCGGCGTACGGCCGCCGCGCCGGGAACCGGGGCCCGGGCCATGACCGGAGCCGTGGTCTGAGGCGGGCACCGGGCCGTGGCCGGAGCCGTTGCCGGACCCCGGATCGGGTCCGGAGCCCGGGCCGTGGCCGTTCTTGCCGACGAGCGCCTGCTCGGTCATGGTCGTGAACGTCTCCTCGTCCAGCCGCGCGACCTGCGCCAGCTCCTCCTCCAGGTCACGCTCCGGGCCCGGTGTGAGGGGCAGCAGATAGCGGGCGCGGAAGGCGCCCCACAGCGGCGCCCACCCACCGGCCCGCTCCAGCAGCCGCTCGTCCGCGCCCTCCAGGACCGCACCCGCCCAGCGCCTGCTGGCCGGATGGTGGCGCGGCCCGTCCAGCGCGTGCAGACAGGCGCACAGCTCGGCGAGCGGGGACAGACGGGTGCTGATGCGCTGCTCAGGGGCGGGCCCCAGCTCGATCACGACGGGCATCCGGGCAGCGTCGGCCATTGACGCCTTCGAGTCAATCGTCTTGTGAGGGCCGCCGGGGGAGGCGCAAGCTCCAGCCCACTTCGGCTTCCCCTCCTCCGCCTGGAGCGTCCCCCATGCCTCCTCTCCTCAGGAACGGCCCCCGTCTGGCAGTGGTGGTCGCGCTCGTGGCCACGGTGAGCAGTGCGTGCACCGTCGGTTCGCTGGACGACCCGGGCGCCGTCGCCGACTATCCGTCCCGGGGGCTGTCGGTCCTCGCTCCCGGGAGCGTCGGCGGCGGCTGGGACGCGCGGGCGCGGGGCATGGGTTCCGCGCTCACCAGCTGCGGGGTCATCGACGAGGACGTCACGGTCACCAACGCCCCGGGCGCGGGCGGCACCATCGGGCTGGCCCGGATGGCGGGGCGGGAGGGCGATCCGTACCAGCTGATGACCATGGACACGGTGACCATGATCGGCGGCGCCATCCAGAACCACTCCCCCGTCAAGCTGTCCGAGCTCACCCCCGTGGCGGGGCTCACGGTCAGCACCTCCGCGATCGTGGTGCCCGCCCGCTCCCCCTTCCACGATCTGCGCTCGGTGCTGGCCGCCATGCGCAACGACCCCAAGCGGACGTCCTGGGTGGGCGGTTCGCTGGGCGGCCCGGACCACATCACGGTGGCCGGGCTCGCCAAGGCCGAGGGCATCCCGGCGCGCAAGGTCACGTATGTGCCCACCGGTGGCGGCGGAGAAGTACTCAACCTGCTGCTGAGCGGGGCCTCGAAGGTCGGCCTCTCCACGCTGACGGAGGTCCGGCCGCAGATCGAGGCCGGGAAGCTGCGGGTCCTCGCGGTCAGCGGCGACAAGGCTCCCGAGGGCATCGACGCTCCCACCCTCGGCGCGCTCGGCTACGAGGACGAGTCCGTGGAGAGCGTCGGTGGGGTCATGGCCCCGCCCGGGCTGAGCGATGACGAACAGCGCGCGATCGTGAGGGTGGTGGACCGGATGCGCCGGACTTCGTGCTGGAAGCGGGCGTTGCGGCAGAACGACTGGAAGGACGTGTGGGTGCCGGGGAAGAAGTACGGCGCCCTGATCGACAGGCAGCAGCGCCAGGTCGGCCAGGCGCTCACATCCGTGGGACTCGGCTCATGAGCGCGCGGGACGAGGCGGTGAACGCACAGGACGACGCGGTGAACGCACAGGACGACGCGGTGAACGCGCGGGACGAGGCGCTGGGCGCGACGCCGGAGGCCGCGGCGAACCCCCCGGAGGGCGGCGCGGTGAACCAGGCGACGGACGGCGCGGCCCCGCCCGACGAGCGCCCCTGGAGCCCCCGGATCGCCGCGCTGCTCTTCCTCGCGGCGGGCCTGGCCGTGCTGGCCTGGGCCTTCGCCATCCCCGAGGGGACCATCGACCAGGACGTGGGCCCCCGGGCGTTCCCCCTGCTGGTCGGCGCGGGGCTGTGCGCCGCGGCTTCGGTCGCCGTCGTCCAGGCGTTCCGCGGCAGCGATCCGGCGCTGACCGAGCAGGCGCGCGAGGAGGCCCGGCTGACCGAGTGGCGTCCGGTGGCGGCCCTGTTGGCGCTGCTGGTCTGCTATCTGTTCGCGCTCGCCCCCTGCGGCTACTGGCAGTCGACCGCCGTGCTCTTCGCGCTGGTCGCGCGGGTGCTCGGCAGCCGCCGGATCCTCCGTGACGCCCTGATCGGCCTGGTGCTCGCGCTGGCCGTGTACTTCCTCTTCGACCGTCTGCTGGGCATCCATCTGCCGCCCGGCATCGTCCGATTGGCGTTCTGACCATGGATGTCCTCAACGACCTCATGGGCGGTTTCGGCAGCGCGTTCAGCCCCCTGCACCTGCTACTGGCGTTCGCGGGCTGCACGCTGGGCTCGCTGGTCGGCGTGTTGCCCGGCCTGGGCCCCGCCACCACGGTGGCGCTGCTGCTCCCGCTCACCTTCGTCTTCGACCCCACCGGCGCGCTGGTGCTCTTCGCGGGCATCTACTACGGCGGGATGTACGGCGGCTCCACCACGGCCATCCTGCTGAACGTGCCCGGGGAGACGGCGTCGGTCCCCACCACCCTGGAGGGCCATCCGATGGCCCGCTCCGGGCGCGCCGGGGCCGCGCTCGCCACGGCCGCCATCGGCTCGTTCGTGGCGGGCACGATCTCCACCGTGGGGATCACCTTCGCCGGTCCGGCCATGGCGCGGATCGCGGAGAAGATCCAGCCCGCGGAGTACTTCGCGGTGATGGTCCTCGCCTTCGCCACGGTCACCGCGGTCGTGGCCGACGCCCCGGCGCGCGGGCTGTGCAGCCTCTTCCTGGGCCTGGCCATCGGGCTCGTCGGCATCGACAGCCTCACCGGCCAGGCGCGCTACACCTTCGGGGTGCCGGAGCTCTACGACGGCGTCCAGATCGTGGCCGTCGCCGTCGGCCTCTTCGCGATCGGAGAAGCGCTCTACACCGCGGCCCGGCTGCGGCGGGCGCCCGAGGAACAGATGCTCCCGGTGGGCGGCAGGATCGGGATGAGCCCCGAGGACTGGCGGCGGTCCTGGAAGCCGTGGCTGCGGGGTACGGCGATCGGGCTGCCGATCGGCGCCCTGCCCGCGGGCGGCGCGGAGATCCCCACGTTCCTCAGCTACAACGTGGAGAAGCGGCTGTCCCGGCACAAGAAGCAGTTCGGCAAGGGCGCCATCGAGGGTGTGGCCGGTCCCGAGGCGGCCAACAACGCCGCGTTCTCCGGGGTGCTGATGCCGCTGCTGACGCTGGGCATCCCCACGTCGGCGACGGCCGGGGTGTTGCTGATCGCGTTCCAGATGTACGACGTGCAGCCGGGCCCGCAGCTGTTCGCGACCCAGTCGGCGCTGGTGTGGACGCTGATCGCCAGCCTCTACATCGGCAATGTGATGCTGCTCGTGCTGAACCTGCCGCTGATCCCGCTGTGGGTGAAGCTCCTCCGGCTGCCCCGCCCGCTGCTCACCGCGGGCATCCTGGTCTTCGCCGCCCTGGGGGTGTACGCCCTCTCCCAGAACGCGGTCGACCTCGGCATCGCGGTGCTCTTCGGCCTCCTGGGCTTCGGCATGCGCCGCACCGGCTATCCCGTGGCCCCACTGATCCTGGGCGCCGTACTGGGCCCGATGGCGGAGACCCAGTTCCGCCGCGCGATGGCCTTCAGCGAGGGCGACTGGACGATCTTCTTCACCCGCCCGCTCTCCGCCGCGATCCTGTGCCTGTCCCTGATCGCCCTGCTCGGCCCGATGGCCGCCCGCACCCTGCGCCGCCCACGAGCCCGCGAGCCGGAGCCGACCGGCTGACCGGCCGACCGCCACCCGTCGGATGAAACGGCGGGGCCCCCGCGCGAGTCGACCGCGCGGGGGCCCCTTTTCCGCCTGCCCGGTGTTCGGTGAGAAGACGATCACGCAAGCAGGGGGTCTGGTGGGCGCCCCGGATTACGGAGTCACGGGTTACGGGGCCAGCAGCAGGTTGTGGGCGCGCTCCTTGGCGGCCGTGTAACGGCGGGCCACGTCCTGCCAGTTGACGACCTTCCACATGGCCTCGATGAAGTCCACCTTCTGGTTCTTGTACTGCAGGTAGAAGGCGTGCTCCCAGGCGTCGAAGACCAGGATCGGCACCGAGCCCTGCCCCACGTTCCCCTGGTGGTCGTAGACCTGCTCGACCACCAGCCGCCCGCTGACCGGCTCATACGCCAGCACGCCCCAGCCCGAGCCCTGGGTGGTGGCGGCGGCCTTGGACAGCTGGGCCTTGAAACCCGCGAAGGAGCCGAAGTGCTCGCTGATGGCGTCGGCCAGCTCCCCGACACCGTCCCGCTCCAGCGGCTCGCCGCCGCCGTCGCCGGTCATGTTGTGCCAGTAGATGCTGTGCAGGATGTGGCCGGACAGATGGAAGGCCAGGTTCTTCTCGAGCCCGTTGATCGAGCCCCACTGATCCTTGTCCCGCGCCTCCGCGAGCTGCTCCATCGTGTCGTTCGCGCCCTTGACGTACGCGGCGTGGTGCTTGTCGTGGTGCAGCTCGATGATCTCGGGGCTGATGACCGGGGCCAGCTCCGAGTAGTCATACGGAAGTTCAGGAAGTGTGTAGATGGCCATGCGAAGCCCTTCGGACCGCTCTTATTGCAATTAACTTGCAAGTACACGCTAGCAGCAAGAGCGATTTCCGCCACCGTGCACAGGCCGTACGGGTCGCGCACAGGCCGTACGGGTGCCGTACGCCGCGCCTCGCTCACCGGGAGTGGCCTGATCCGATCCCTGCGTGAGGGGAACGGCGGCGAGAAGTTCGAGGCGGAGCTGGCCGCCGAGTGGCAGGGCCGGATGCGCCGACTGCTGCTGGCCCAGCCAGAGGTGGCGGACGAACTGCGCCGGGTCCTGGACGAGTTGAGCCCCCGGCTCCCCGATCAGCGCCCCGCCGCCGGTGAGCTCCGTATGACGGCCGAGGCACCACCACTACGGGGCCGGAGCGGAATCCCTCCTCGCGCCGCAATCGGTCGGCGCCCGGCCGCCCCAGGGCGCGACGGTCCCCGACTCCGTACGCGTACCGCTCGGCCTGGGCGGCTGCGGAGAGACGGCCGTGGCGCACGCCCTCTTCACGGAGGCCGTGAGCGCGCGTGGCCGCGTCGGGCTCTGGGTGAACGCCTCGGAGCTGATCTCCCTGCGCGCGGGCATGCTCGCGGTGGCGGGCGACCGCGGCGCGACCACCGGGGAGCTGGCTGCCGCGGCCAGCGGTCAGCGCGCCGCGGCCGACCTGGTCTGGCACTACCTGGACCACTCCGCGCAGCGCTGGCTGCTGGTCCTGGACAACGCTGACGACCCGACGGTCCTGGAGGAGGGCGGCTGGCCGCGCACCAGCCCGCTCGTCAGTGCCGCTCCGCGGCCATCCGCTGGCGCGCGAGACCAACGGCCGCGAGGGTGATCGCCATCGCCGCCGTGGCGTACAGCTGGCTGCGGGTGTCGGCCTCGCGCAGCATCAGCAGCAGCACCCCCACCGTGGCGGCCAGCGCGACCCAGGTCAGATACGGGAAGAGCCACATCTTCACCACAAGCTTCTCCGGGGCCTCCCGCTGCAGGCGGCTCCGCATCCGGAGCTGGGCCACGGCGATGAAGCCCCAGACCACCAGCACCGCCGCGCCGACCATGTTGAGCAGCCACTTGAAGATGGTGTCCGGCCACCAGTAGCTGAGCAGCACCGCGACGAAACCGAAGAAGGAGGAGGCGAGCACAGTGAGGCGGGGCACGCCGCCGGTGACCCGGCCCAGGAAGGCGGGGCCCTCGCCGCGGGTGACCAGGGAGTAGGACATCCGGGAGGCGCCGTAGATGTTGGCGTTCATCGCGGAGAGGAGCGCGATCAGCACGATCACGTTCATGATGTCGCCTGCCGCGGGGATGTCGAGGTGGTTGAGCACGGCCACGTACGGGCCGCTCTCGACCACGGACTCGTCGTTCCACGGAATGAGCGTGACCACGACCAGCATCGAGCCGACGTAGAAGAGGGCGATGCGCCACATCGCGGTGCGGACCGCGCCCGCCACGCTCTTGACCGGGTTCTCGGACTCGGCCGCCGCGATCGTCACGGTCTCCAGGCCGCCGTACGCGAAGACGGACGCCAGCAGGCCGACGACCAGGCCGTTCACCCCGTTGGGCAGGAAGCCACCGTCACCGTTGAGGTGGGAGCCGCCCGGGGCGTCGGTGCCCGGCAGGACGCCGAGGATCGCGAGTACGCCCAGGGCGAGGAAGATCGTGATCGCGGCGATCTTCAGCGCGGCGAACCAGAACTCGAACTCGCCGAAGTTGCTGACCGCCGCGAGGTTCGTGCCGCAGAACATCGCCATGAAGAGGGCGACCCACATCCAGGACTCGCTGCCCGGGAACCACTGGACCATGATCCCGGCCGCGCCGATCGCCTCCGCGGCGATGCCCACGCACAGCAGGATCCAGAACATCCAGCCCACCGTGAACCCGGCCCACGGCCCGATCGCCCGCTCGGCGTGGACGGAGAACGAGCCGGAGGCCGGGTTGGCCGCCGACATCTCGCCGAGCATCCGCATCACGAGCATCACCAGCAGCCCGGACAGCGCGTAGGCCACCACGATCGACGGACCGGCGGCGGCGATTCCGGCGCCGGAGCCGACGAACAGCCCCGCGCCGATCACGCCGCCGAGGGCGATCATCGACAGATGGCGCTGCTTGAGTCCGTGGGAGAGCGGCGGCGTCGCGGTCGCGCCCGTGCCGGTCGCCTCGGCGGTGCCGGATGGCGCCGAGGACGCGGGTGTCCGGTTCATGCTTGTTCTCTGTCCCTTACGAGCGCCGGTGACGGATGCAAAACGTCCCTAGTGTGAAGGGCGTGTCCTATGGGGACAACATCGCGGACAATCTTGTCTGGATATCGGACACCGCTGTCACGCTCCGTACCGGGGACATCTGCCAGAAGCCGCCAATCCGATGCGTCCGGCTTTGTGGTCATCCGACGGTGTCCGCGGCCCCCACGCTGGGTTAGCGTCGCGGTATCCACCCTCTGACCTGGGAGCATCGCTGATGAGCACGGTTTCTGCCGCCGCCACACCCGGTACGGTCCTCGCGGACGCGGTCTTTCCCGCCCGGCGCGTCCTGGCCCGTGACACCGCGCTGGTCATCGGGGGCGCCGTGCTCACCGGCCTCGCGGCCCAGCTCTCGGTGCCCGTCCCCGGCTCGCCGGTGCCGGTGACCGGCCAGACCTTCGCCGCCCTGCTGGTGGGCACCTCGCTGGGCGCCCGGCGCGGCTTTCTGTCGCTCGCGCTGTACACCCTGGTCGGCATGGCGGGCGTGCCGTGGTTCGCGGAGGGCAGCTCCGGCGCCGCCATGCCGTCGTTCGGCTATGTGCTTGGCATGCTGCTGGCGGCGACCGTGGTGGGCGCGCTCGCCCGGCGCGGCGGCGACCGCGGGGTGCTGCGCACCGCGGGCACCATGGCGGTCGGCTCGGCGGTCACCTACGCCGTGGGCGTTCCGTACCTCGCCGTGGCCACCCATATCTCCCTCGGTGAGGCGATCGCGGCCGGGCTCACCCCGTTCCTGATCGGTGACGCCCTTAAGGCCGCCTTGGCGATGGGCGCGCTCCCGGCCGCCTGGAAGCTGGTCGGCCGCCGCGGCTGAGCGGACGGAAGCAGGCCGGGAACGGAACAGGGCCCCCGCGCGGTCGACTCGCGCGGGGGCCCTGCCGTCGCCCCGGGCCCCTGCCCCGGCGGCGGCGGTAGAGATCGGTCGTCAGTCGAAGATCGGGCCGACCGTGCGGGTCCGCTTGATCTCGTAGAAGCCAGGGATCGAGGCGACCATCAGGGTGCCGTCCCAGAGCTTGGCGGCGTCCTCGCCCTTGGGGGCCGGGGTGACCACCGGGCCGAAGAAGGCGATCTGCTCGCCGTCCGAGCCCGGGACGGCGATGACCGGGGTGCCCACGTCCTGGCCGACCAGGTCGATGCCCTCCTTGTGGGAGGCGCGCAGCTCGGTGTCGTACGCGTCGGAGTCGGCGAAGTCGGCGAGCTCGGCGGGGAGACCGGCCTCCTCGAGGGCGGCCACGATCGTCTCGCGGTTCTTCTCCAGGCCCTGGTTGTGGAAGCGGGTGCCGAGAGCGGTGTAGAGGGGGCCGAGGACCTCGCTGCCGTGCTTCTGCTCGGCGGCGATGCAGACCCGGACCGGGCCCCAGGCGGTCTTCAGCAGCTCGCGGTACTCCTCGGGCAGCTCATCCAGCTTGGGCTCGTTGAGCACGGCCAGGCTCATGACGTGCCAACGCACCTCGACCGGGCGCACCTTCTCCACCTCGAGCATCCAGCGGGAGGTCATCCAGGCCCAGGGACACAGCGGATCGAACCAGAAATCAGCAGGAGTCTTGGCAGTCTCGGTCACGGTTTCTCCTCGTGCGGGCGCGTAGGTATCACAAACGAATAGAGAGCTGGCTTCTCGCGGCAACGCGCAGGGGAGGTGTCTCATTCCCCGATGCCGGGTGTCGGTGCCCCGTGACATGATTCCCGCTGTCCGATATCCGAGATGGAAGACACTGGCGAGGGAGCCGCGTCGTGCCCGGTGAGAACCTGACCCGTGACGAGGCCCGTGAGCGGGCGAAGCTGCTGACCGTCGAGGGTTATGAGGTGGCGCTCGATCTGCGGTCCGCGGTGGGTTCGCACACCGGGCCCGGACCGCGCACCTTCCGCTCCACGACGACGATCCGCTTCCGCTGCGCCGAGCCGGGCGCCGCGACCTTCGCGGATCTGCTGGCGCCCTCGGTGACCGCGGTGCGGCTCAACGGGCGGGAGCTGGACCCGACGGCGGTCTTCGACGGCTCCCGGATCGCGCTGGAAGCCCTCGCCGTGGAGAACGAGCTGGTGGTGGACGCGCAGTGCGCGTACAGCCGCACCGGCGAGGGGCTGCACCGCTTTGTGGACCCGGAGGACGGCGAGGTCTACCTCTACACCCAGTACGAGCCGGCCGACGCCCGCCGGGTCTTCGCCAACTTCGAACAGCCCGACCTCAAGGCCCCGTTCACCCTCTCGGTGACCGCCCCCGCGGGCTGGACGGCGCTGAGCAACGGGGCGGTGGACCGGGTGGAGCCGTCCGGCGCCGATGACACCGCCGCGACCAGCCACTTCCTGACCACCCGGCCCATCTCGACGTACATCACGGCGGTGGTCGCCGGTCCGTACCACTACGTGAGCGACCTCTACCGCCGCACCCTGCCGGACGGCTCGGCGCTGGAGATCCCGCTGGGCGCGCTGTGCCGCAAGGGGCTGGCCAAGCACTTCGACGCGGACGACATCTTCACCGTCACCAAGCAGGGCCTGGACTTCTTCCACGACCACTTCGACTATCCGTACCCGTTCGGCAAGTACGACCAGGCGTTCGTGCCGGAGTACAACATCGGCGCGATGGAGAACCCGGGGTGTGTGACCTTCCGGGAGGAGTTCATCTTCCGCGGCAAGGTCACCCAGGCGTCGTACGAGCACCGGGCGAACGTCATCCTGCACGAGATGGCCCATATGTGGTTCGGCGACCTGGTGACCATGGAGTGGTGGGACGACCTGTGGCTCAAGGAGTCGTTCGCCGACTTCATGGGGGCCTTCTCGCTGGTCGGGGCGACCCGCTTCACCGACGGCTGGATCACCTTCGCCAACCGCCGCAAGGCATGGGCGTACCGCGCCGACCAGCTGCCGTCCACCCATCCGATCACGGCCGACATCCGTGACCTGGAGGACGCCAAGCTCAACTTCGACGGGATCACCTACGCCAAGGGCGCGTCCGTGCTCAAGCAGCTGGTGGCCTACGTCGGGCAGGACGCCTTCCTGGAGGGCGCGCGGCGCTACTTCAAGCGGCACGCGTACGGCAACACCCGGCTGTCCGATCTGCTGTCGGTGCTCGGCGAGACCTCGGGCCGTGACATGGCCACCTGGTCGCGCGCCTGGCTGGAGACCGCGGGGGTGAACGCGCTGACCCCGCACGCCACCTATGACGCCGAGGGGCACATCACCGAGCTGGCGGTGGTCCAGGAGGCCGCCGAGAGCCACCCCACCCTGCGGCCGCACCGGGTGGCCGTCGGGCTGTACCGCAAGGAGGCCCCGGCCGGGGAGCGCCCCGGGGCGCTGGTGCGCTACGCCCGTGCCGAGGCGGACGTCGACGGCCCCCGTACGGTGATCCCCGAGCTGGCCGGTGCCTCCCGGCCCGATCTGATCCTGGTCAACGACGACGACCTCACCTACTGCAAGATCCGCTTCGACGAGGGCTCGCTGGACACCCTGCGCGAGCACCTGGGCGAGCTGACCGACCCCCTCGCCCGCGCCCTGAGCTGGTCCGCGCTGTGGAACCTCACCCGTGACGCGCTGCTGCCCGCCCGCGACTATCTGGAGCTGGTGCGCCGGTTCGCCGGGGCCGAGAGCGACATCGGGGTGCTGCAGATGGTCCAGGCGTGGGCGCTGTCCGCCCTGCACCACTACTCGGCGCCGGACGCCCGCGAGGAGGCCGCCGCCCGGCTGGCCGAGGGCGCGCTGAGCGAGCTGCGGCTGGCCGAGCCGGGCAGCGGGCACCAGCTGGCCTGGGCGCGGTTCTTCGCACAGGTCGCCTTCGCAGACTCCGAGCTGCGGCTGCTGCGCGGGCTGCTGGACGGCACGGCCCGGATCGACGGGCTGGATGTGGACCAGGAGCTGCGCTGGACGTTCCTGGCCGCGCTGGCCTCGGGCGGCCAGGCGGACGAGGCGCTGATCGCCGCCGAGCTGGCCCGCGACGACACCGCCTCCGGCAAGCGCCACCAGGTGCGGTGCCTGGCCGCCCGGCCCTCCGCCGCGGTCAAGGCCGAGGCGTGGGAGGCGGTGGTGGACTCCGACCGGCTCTCCAACGCCCTGGTGGAGGCCACCATCTCCGGTTTCGACCAGCCGGGCCAGCGGGATCTGCTGGCGCCTTACGCACCGCGCTACTTCGAGGTGCTCGAACGGGTCTGGCAGGAGCGGTCGATCGAGATCGGGATGGCGATCGTGCGCGGGCTGTTCCCTGCAGTCCAGGGCGACACCCCCACCCTGGACGCGACCGACGCCTGGCTGGACGCCCACCCGGACGCGGCCCCCGCGCTGCGCCGACTGGTCCTGGAGGCCCGCGACGACCTCGCCCGCGCCCTGCGCGGCCAGGACTGCGACGCGAGGGCGGCCGGCTGACGCGAACGACGACCGAAGCGGGAGCTCCCGCGAGGGCGGCGGGAAGCTCCCGCGGGAGATGCGGAGAGCTCTCCTCCGGGGGCGGCGGGGAGCTCTTTCGGCATTCGAACTGCCGTACTTTAGTACGGTGTTGTCCGCTTTTGTCGACGACTGTGTAACAGCGGTTAGCGGGTGGAGCGGGCGCGGGAATGGCGGGGGCATGAGCCACAACACGCCGCTGTCCCCCCGCCCCCTCCACCACCTCTCGGACGTCCAGCGCCGCGTCCTGACGACGCGTCAGCTGTGCGAGCACGGTGTGACCGCGTCCGTCGCCGCAGAGCGCAGCCGGGCCGGCGGGCCCTGGCAGCAGATCCTGCCGGGCGTCCATCTGCTCCATCCGGGCCCGGCGACCAGCGAGGAGCGGCTGCTGGCCGCGCTGCTGTACACCGCGAGCCGTGGCCAGGGGGCCGACGGGCCGGCGCCGGGCGGCGGCACCCCGGGCGGCGAAGCAATGATCACCGGCCTTGCGGCGCTCGCCCTGCGCCACTTCTCCTCCGCTCCCGCGCTGGCCTCCCTCGACCACATCGATGTGCTGGTGCCGCGCACCCGGCGGCTGCGCGCCACCGGCTTCGTCCGCTTCGTCCGGGCGGGCACCCCGCCCGCTCCCCAGTACCTCGCGGGGGTGCCCACCGCCCCGGTGGCCCGGGCCCTCGCCGACGCCGTCGCCCGGCTCACCGACGCCGTACTGGTCCGCAGACTGCTCACCGAGTCCGTGCGCCACGGCCACTGCGAGGCCGCGACCGTCGTCGCGGAGCTGAACTCGGCCCGGCTGCTGTCCCGGCCGCATGTTGTGGACGCCGTGGACGCGCTGCTCGCGGAGGGCCGGGCGATCGCCGAGGGGCGGCTGTACGACATGGTTCGCGGCCACCATCTGCCCGAGCCGCTGTGGAACGTGGAGCTGCGGCTGCCCGGCGGACCCGCCCTCGGCGGGGTGGACGCCTACTGGCGGGAGCAGGCGGTGGCGGTGGAGATCGACGCCCGGGCGCCGCGTCAGGACGAGGAGGTCTGGCGCGGCGGTTACGGGCGCAAGCGCGAGCACCTGGAGCGGCTTGGGATCACGGTCGTACGGGTGACCCCGAAGAGGCTGCGGGAGGCACCGGAGGAGCAGGCCGCGGTGGTCCGTACCGCCCTGATCGCGGCGGCCGACCGCGACCCGGCCCCGTATCTGGTGGTCCTGCCGCGCTGAAGCGCGGTCCCGCCACGCCGAAGCGCCCGCCGGACGGCTCAGGACTGAAGCGCCCGCCAGGCGGCTCAGGGCTTGCGCAGCAGCAGTTCGGTGTTGCGGTCCGTCGCGTCACCGGCCAGCTCCTGGCTGGCGCCGGGCGCGTTGAAGGACAGCTCGCGGTAGAGGGCCGCGAGCCCGGTCTGGGAGAGGTCGGAGAAGTCCGTGCGGTGCGGCGCGGCCGCCTCGATGAGCGTGGTGAACAGCGAGATCGTGCCGTCGTGGTTGTCCACGACCTCGAACACCCGGGCCAGCTGGGGGAAGTCCACGTGCGAGGCGGTGGTGATCTCCCAGAAGCTGCCGCGCGGGGTGATCTCGTTCTGGTGGCTGTGGCCGTTGATCCAGGCCAGCACCTTGGGGTGGCGCTGGAAGAGGGCGACGACCTCGTCCCCGCCGTGACGGGCCTCGCCCGGGCGGTCCGGGTCGTGGTTCATGTTGTCCAGGCCGCGGCTGTAGTGGTGGCTGAAGACGATCACGTAGTCGTCCTCGTGGGCCTTCAGTGTCCGCTCCAGCCACCGCAGTTGGGCGGTGCCGAGCGAACCGGTGTAGTGGCCGCCCGGGTCGGTGGTGTCCAGGCTGACGCCGATCATGTTCTCGGAGATCCGGAACGAGTAGTAGAGGGTGCCCTGTTCGAGGTTGGCCCTGGTGTAGCCGTGGCCGACCGGGCCGGAGCCGGTGGCGGCCGGGGCGAGGTGCGCGGCCAGGTACTCGGACCAGGTGAAGGGCGCGCGGCGCTCATCGGGGGTGACCGTGCGCATGTCCTTGGCGTGCGCCTCCAGCAGCGCCCTCAGCTGGACGCCCTTGGGGTCGTCCCCCACCCGCGTCCCCTTGAACACCCGCTCCGCCTCGGCCGCCGGAATGCTTTCCAGCTTGCGCCTTCCGGTGGCGAAGTCCGTGGAGTAGCCGTGGCCGAGGGAGTAGACACCGCCCGCCAGATCGTCGTGGTTGCCGATGGTGGAGTACCACGGCAGCCGCAGCCCGGGGCTGTTGACGGTGCGCAGCGCGGCCTCGAGGAAGCCGTCGATGCGCGGGAAACCGGCCTTCTTGTCGGCGTCGCGCAGCGCCTCCTCGGGGTGCCAGTACTCCTTGAGCCCGCTGTTCTGGACGCCCTCGTAGCGGCGCGGATCGCCGGTGTTGGGGGTGATCCGGCCGCCGTTCATGGCGGTCAGGAACCAGTCCAGCTCGATCTTGGCGTTGTTGTCGGTGTTGTCGCCGGTGGTCATGACGAACGACAGCGGCGTCCCGGTGGCGGGTCCGCCGCGCAGCCCGTTGATCCGCTCGATGAGCGAGACGACCCCGGCGATGGTCAGCGCCTCGTGCGGCCGCCATGCCCCGGCGCGCCCGGCGCGCAGATACTCGTAGCGCATCGGGTGCTGGACGTCGGTCAGATGCAGATCCGTGAGCTGGACGAACGAGGCGAGCGCGGTGCGCCGGTCCTCGCGTCCCCCCTTGGCGCCGGTGATCTCGGTGCGGACCTCGCGGGACCAGGCGGGGCCGTCGGCGAGCCGCCGGTAGCCGGTGGCGCCGGCCGCGGCCGAGAACGTCTCCAGCGTCGTACCGGCCGTCGACGGCGCCGCCGGGGCCTGCACCACCCGGCGGCCCACGGCGTGCGCGGTGGCGGGCTGCGAGGCACCGGCCGAGCCGCTGCCGGGGCCGAAGGCGATTCCCAGACCGGCCGTGGCACCGGTGGCGGTGGCGGCGGCGAGGAAGGTGCGACGGTCGAGAGCGGTGGCGGCAGCGGCGGCGGACCGTATGCGGGACATGCGCGATCTCCCCGAGTGGACACGCGGTGGCGGGCGGCCGGAGAAGCCGTCCTCACCTGGGATCGTTGGCATCGGGGATGGCCTGGGAGTGAACGAGGCGGCAACGCGGATCGCCGATCTCCACACGTGGATCTCGGCGGCAGCAAACGGTCATCGCACCCTTGTGAACAGGAATTCTTCCGCTCACTCGGCGTTCATCCGTTCGGGGAACCGCACCCGCCGTGGGATAAATCACGGGACGGTAACGGGCCCGCCTGAGACACTTGCCAGGAGGGTAGGCGCCCCGAACAGGCACAACCAAGGAAAAGGGCTGATATGAGGATTGGAATCGTCGGAGCGACCGGCCAGGTCGGCGGAGTGATGCGCAGGGTGCTCGCCGAGCGTGACTTCCCGGCCGAGCAGCTGCGGCTGTTCGCCTCCGCCCGCTCGGCCGGCCGTACGCTCCCGTGGCGCGGCAGCGAGATCACCGTCGAGGACGCCGCCACGGCCGACTACTCCGGTCTGGACATCGTCCTGTTCTCCGCGGGCGGCGCCACCTCCAGGGCGCTGGCCGGGAAGGTCGCGGCCCAGGGCCCGGTCGTGATCGACAACTCCTCGGCCTGGCGGATGGACCCCGAGGTGCCCCTGGTCGTCGCCGAGGTCAACCCGCACGCCGCGGTGGACCGCCCCAAGGGCATCATCGCCAACCCGAACTGCACCACCATGGCCGCCATGCCGGTGCTGCGCCCGCTGCACACCGAGGCCGGGCTCACCGCCCTGGTCGCCACCACCTACCAGGCCGTCTCCGGCTCCGGTCTCTCCGGCGTGGCCGAGCTCGACGGCCAGGTCCGCAAGACCGCCGACCGCGCGGCCGAGCTGACCCACGACGGCGCGGCGGTGGACTTCCCCGAGCCGGGGGTCTACGCCCGCCCGATCGCGTTCAATGTGCTCCCGATGGCCGGGAAGATCGTCGACGACGGCCGGTTCGAGACCGACGAGGAGCACAAGCTCCGCAACGAGAGCCGCAAGATCCTGGAGATCCCGGAGCTGAAGGTGTCCGGCACCTGTGTCCGGGTCCCGGTCTTCACCGGTCACTCGCTCCAGGTGAACGCCCGCTTCGAGCGTCCGATCAGCGTGGAGCGCGCCTATGAGCTGCTGGCCGCGGCCCCGGGCGTGGCGCTCTCGGAGATCCCGACCCCGCTCCAGGCGGCGGGCCAGGACCCCAGCTATGTGGGCCGGATCCGGGTGGACGAGACGGTCGAGCACGGTCTCGCGCTGTTCCTCTCCAACGACAACCTGCGCAAGGGCGCGGCGCTGAACGCGGTGCAGATCGCCGAGCTGGTGGCGGCCGACCTGACCTGACGCCCACGGACGCGCCCGAAGGGGGAGCGGCCCGGCGGCCGCTCCCCCGGTCGGACAAACCGGTCTACCGGCACTGTCCGTCCGACGTGCGAGGATGGCCATCCGCCTGACGCATGGCGTACCGCACATGACGAACGGGAGTTAGCCGACGTGCCTGGCACCAACCTCACAAGGGAGGAAGCGCAGCAGCGGGCGCGCCTCCTCACGGTGGACGCGTACGAGATCGAACTGGACCTGAGCGGCGCCCAGGAGGGCGGTACCTACCGCTCCGTGACCACGGTGCGCTTCGACGCCGCCGAGTCGGGCGCGGAGTCGTTCATCGACCTGGTGGCGCCCGCGGTGCACGAGGTGGTGCTGAACGGCGACGCGCTCGACCCGGACGAGGTCTTCAAGGACTCGCGGATCGCCCTCCCCGGCCTGCTGGCCGGACGCAATGAGCTCCGGGTGGTCGCCGCTTGCGCGTACACCAACACCGGTGAGGGGCTGCATCGCTTTGTCGACCCGGTCGACCAGCAGGCGTACCTCTACACCCAGTTCGAGGTGCCCGACGCCCGCCGGGTGTTCGCCACCTTCGAGCAGCCCGACCTGAAGGGCACCTTCCAGTTCACCGTGACGGCGCCCGAGGGCTGGACGGTGATCTCGAACTCGCCGACGCCGGAGCCGAAGGACAACGTCTGGCGGTTCGAGCCGACCCCGCGCATCTCCTCGTACATCACCGCGCTGATCGTCGGCCCGTACCACAGCGTGCACAGCTCCTACGAGAAGGACGGCCGCTCGGTGCCGCTGGGCATCTACTGCCGTCCCTCGCTCGCGGAGTACCTGGACTCGGACGCGATCTTCGCGGTGACGCGGCAGGGCTTCGCGTGGTTCGAGGAGAAGTTCGACTACGCCTACCCGTTCGCCAAGTACGACCAGCTGTTCGTGCCGGAGTTCAACGCGGGCGCGATGGAGAACGCGGGCGCGGTGACCATCCGCGACCAGTACGTCTTCCGCTCCAAGGTCACCGACGCGGCGTACGAGGCGCGTGCCGAGACCATCCTCCACGAGCTGGCCCATATGTGGTTCGGCGACCTGGTCACCATGGAGTGGTGGAACGACCTGTGGCTGAACGAGTCGTTCGCCACCTACACCTCGGTCGCCTGCCAGGCCCACGCACCGGGCAGCAGGTGGCCGCACTCGTGGACCAGCTTCGCCAACTCCATGAAGACCTGGGCGTACCGGCAGGACCAGCTGCCGTCCACCCACCCGATCATGGCCGAGATCAACGACCTGGACGACGTCCTGGTCAACTTTGACGGGATCACCTACGCCAAGGGCGCCTCGGTGCTCAAGCAGCTGGTCGCGTACGTCGGGATGGATGAGTTCTTCCGTGGCGTCCAGGCGTACTTCAAGCGCCACGCCTTCCAGAACACCCGGCTGTCGGATCTGCTCGGCGCGCTGGAGGAGACCAGCGGGCGCGATCTGAAGACCTGGTCGAAGCAGTGGCTGGAGACGGCGGGCATCAATGTGCTGCGGCCGGAGATCGAGACGGACGCGAGCGGCACGGTGACCTCCTTCGCGGTGCGGCAGGAGGCCCCGGCGCTCCCGCAGGGCGCCAAGGGGGAGCCGACGTTGCGTCCGCACCGCATCGCCATCGGGCTCTACGACCTGAACCCGACCGGCAAGCTGATCCGCTCCGAGCGCATCGAGCTGGACGTGGACGGCGAGCTGACCGAGGTGCCGCAGCTGACCGGCGCCAAGCGCTCCGCGGTGATCCTGCTCAACGACGACGACCTCACCTACGCGAAGGTCCGGCTGGACCCGGACTCGCTGGCCGTGGTCACCGAGCACCTCGGCGACTTCGAGGAGTCGCTGCCGCGCGCGCTGTCCTGGGCCTCGGCCTGGGACATGGTCCGCGACGGCGAGCTGGCCACCCGCGACTATCTGGCGCTGGTGCTCTCGGGCATCGCCAAGGAGTCGGACATCGGCGTCGTCCAGTCGCTGCACCGCCAGCTGAAGCTGGCCCTCGACCTGTACGCCGCGCCGGACTGGCGCGAGACGGGCCTGGCCCGGTGGACCGGGGCCACGCTGGACCATCTGCGGGCGGCGGCGCCCGGCAGCGACCACCAGCTGGCCTGGGCGCGTGCCTTCATCGCGAGCGCCCGCACCGACGCCCAGCTGGACCTGGTCTCCGGACTGCTCGAGGGCACCGAGGCGATCGAGGGCCTGACCATCGACACCGAGCTGCGCTGGGCGCTGCTGGAGCGGCTGGCCGCCACGGGGCGGGCCGACGAGGCCGCCATCGCGGCGGAGCTGGAGCGCGACAAGACCTCCGCGGGCGAGCGCCACGCCGCGACGGCGCGGGCCGCGCGGCCGACGCCACAGGCCAAGGCGGAGGCGTGGGCGTCGGTCGTGGAGAGCGACAAACTGCCGAACGCGGTGCAGGAGGCGGTGATCGGGGGCTTCGTCCAGACCGATCAGCGGGAGCTGCTCGCGCCGTACGCGGAGAAGTACTTCGCGGTGGCGAAGGACGTCTGGAACAGCCGCAGCCATGAGATGGCGCAGCAGATCGTGGTGGGGCTCTACCCGGCGCTGCAGGTCTCGCCGGAGACCCTGGACGCCACGGACGCGTGGCTCGCGTCCGCCGAGCCGAGCGCCGCGCTGCGGCGTCTGGTGACGGAGTCGCGGGCGGGCGTCGAGCGGGCGCTACGGGCGCAGTCCGCTGACGCGCACGCGAACTGACCGGGCGCGCGGCGCAGTGCGGGGCTAAGCCCCGCACTGCGCCGACCCGGTTCTGGTCGTGGGCAACGCGTTCCGCGGAGGGGGCACCCCCCGAGCGATGCCTCAGCCAGGGACTAGCTGGCCGCCGGGTCGGCCCGTCCCTGGTCAACGTTTCGTTGCCGGGTACCGGTCGGCGGCCGGTTTGTGCCCACCCGTTCCGCCCTGCGGAACGATTGCCCACAAGCCGGTTACCCAGGGTCTCGTAAGGCTGCGCGGGCCGCCTCTTCGGTACGGCCCAGCCCCCGCAGGGCTCTCGCCAGCCAGTACGGCGCCTCCTCGTGCTCCCCCTCACACGCCACCCTCAACAACGGCTCCGCCTCCGCACACGCCCCCCGCCGCACCATGCTCCGCCCCGCCAGAAAAGCGGGCGGCACAAGACCGCTGCGCGCGGCGCGCACGTACCACCGCTCGGCGTGCTGCGGATCCCCGCCGTACTCCTCCGACGTCCAGCCCAGCCACCACGCGGCGCGCCCATGCCCCAGGTCGGCCGCCCGGCGGAACCAGATCTGGGCGGTGCGCCGGTCCCCGGCCTCGTCATGGATCCGACCGATGTCATACGCCGCACCGGCGTCGCCCTCCGCCGCCGCGGGCTCGTAGTACGGCACCATCCGCACCCCCCTGGCGCCGCCCGCTTCGTACAGCATCCGCCCGAGGGCGAGCAGGGCGCGCGGAGTGCCCGCCTCGCGGTACCACTCGGCGGCCTCGGGGAGCCGGTACAGCCGGTCCAGCGCGTCGGCGTACGCGAACCAGGCGTCCGGGCCGCCCTCCTCGGCGCGGGCCCGCAGCCCGGGCAGCCGCTCCTCCCACTCGGCGGGCGGCATCCGCTCGGGGTCGGCCCGGATCGCGGCGATGTCCCGCAGCGCCGCGACGACCCGCTCCTCGCCCCCGCCGAACGGGTTCGGGCCACTCCCCTCGTCGACCCCGCCGACATCGTCGGCCCCGTCGGCCCCGTCGGCTCCCGCGGCCCGCAGCCACCGCTCCGCCTCCGCAAGCCGCCGCTGCCGCATGCACAGCACCCCGAGGTTGAAACGGGCCCACAGATGGCCGCCGTCCGCCGCGTCGGCCGTGCGGTACCACTCCTCGGCGGTGCGGAGCTCGCCGTTCTCCTCCGCCCAGACACCGAGGACGTACGCCGCGCCGTCGTAGCCCCGCTCGTGGGCGCGTTCCACGAGGGCGCGGGCCTCGGCCCAGCGGCTGTCGTCGCGGGCGATGAAGAGGGCCTGGTCCACCAGCGCCTTGACGCCGCCGACCGCGGCCGCCCGTGCGTACAGCGCCTCGGCCTCCGCGACCATCCCGGGGTAGCGCTCGAACATCGCCTTGCGCTCCGGGCCGAGCAGTTCGCGCAGCGCCTCGTACGCCTCCTCGGGGTCGCCGTCGGCCTCCGCGCGGGCGAGGTCCGCGCGCCACCGGTCCAGGTCCCTCAGCAAGCCCTGGATGGCCCGGCGGCTGTGGGTGGCGACGTCATCGCCCTCGGCGGACGCCTCGGCCAGCCGCTCCAGGGCGGTGTCCCAGGCGCCGCGGGCGGCCAGCAGCACGGCGCCGTTGGTCTTGCACTCGACGCTGCCGAGCGCGGCGCCGTGCTCGTACCACCGCTCGGCACCGGCCGTGTCACCCGCCTCGTGCAGCAGCCGGGCCAGACCGAACGCACAGCCGCCGTCGCGATCGGCGGCCGTGCGGTACCACCGCTCGGCCTCGGCGAACTCGCCGCGGTCCTTGTGGCAGATCGCGAGCGCGCGCGAGGCGTCCGCGTCCCCGGCGTCGGCGGCCCTGGCCCACCACGGCAGGGCCTCGTCCAAGCGGCCCCGGCCGGTGAGGAGTTCGGCGTAGGCCCGGTACGCACCCGGCTTCCCGATCGCCGCCGCGGCCCTCAGCCGGGCCGCCTCCGCTTCCGGATCCACCGCCGCGTCTTGCGATGAATGTTCGACCATCACCCGATGGTGCCAGAGTGATCACGCCCGTTCGGCACGGGCCCTGCGACGGGCCAGCAGCGCCTGGCGCCGCTCGTCGAACTTGGCGGCCTGATCGTCCAATCCGCCCATGTAGAGCCCCAGTTCCTCCTGCGCCTTGAGCCCTTCGGGGCCGAGTCCGCCGATCTCCAGGACCTTCAGGAAGCGCAGCACCGGCTGGAGGACGTCGTCGTGGTGGATGCGCAGGTTGTAGATGCCGCCGATGGCGATCTGGGCGGCGGCGCGCTCGAAGCCGGGCATCCCGTGGCCCGGCATGCGGAAGTTGACCACCACGTCGCGGACGGCGCACATGGTCTGGTCGGGGGCCAGCTCGAACGCCTTCCCGAGCAGGTTCCGATAGAAGATCATGTGCAGGTTCTCATCGGTGGCGATGCGCGCCAGCATCCGGTCGCAGACCGGATCGCCGGAGTGGTGGCCGGTATTGCGGTGCGAGATGCGGGTGGCCAGCTCCTGGAAGGCGACGTACGCCACGGTGTGCAGCATGCTGTGCTGGTTGTCCGATTCGAAGCCCTCGGACATGTGCGCCATGCGGAACCGCTCCAGCTCCACCGGGTCGACGGCGCGGCTGGTCAGCAGGTAGTCGCGCATCACGATGCCGTGGCGCCCCTCCTCCGCGGTCCAGCGGTGCACCCAGGTGCCCCAGGCGCCGTCCCGGCCGAAGAGGGTCGCGATCTCGTGGTGGTAGCTGGGGAGGTTGTCCTCGGTGAGGAGGTTGACCACAAGCGCTATCCGGCCGACCGCGCTGACCTTGGACTGGTCGGGCGCCCATGCCTCACCGCCCATGATCCCGTCGAAGTTCCGGCCGTCGCTCCAGGGGACGTACTCGTGCGGCATCCACTCCTTGGCGACCTTCAGATGCCGGTTGAGCTCGGTCTCGACGACCTCTTCGAGTGCGTACAGGAGCTGGGTGTCGCTCCAGACGGCCTGACCGTGGCGGTGGGAAGGGGCGAGTGTCACGGTGGTGGCTCCAGGGGACGGGGGCGACGGGCTATACCTACGGCCCCGTAGGTTACGGCACCGTAGGTTAAAGCGAAAATAAACGGGCCGCGGCGTGTGGATGGCCCCCGGTGAACTCGGCGTGGCGCGCTTCCACTCGGCGGCAGACAAAAGCGCCCCGGCCGGATGGCCGGGGCGCTCCGCAGCGGCGTGCGCGCTTCGTCGATCGATCGCGTCAGTCGGTCTGCTTACGGGGCTTCCTGTCCCCCGCCATCACCAGACCAGCGATCACCAGGAACAGGATGATCGGAGCAGCGACGTAGAGGCCCAGTGTCTCGGCGACACTGAGGCCCGGACCCGGGTCGTCACCGTCGTCGCGGGTGAGCGCGAACGCGGGGGACGACATCAGCAGCATCGCCGTCGTCGCGGCGATGACAGCACCGGCGCGCACGGCGTTCTTTTTGACCTTGTTGCTCACGGACTCAAGTTATCCGACGCCCCACGGCGCCGCGTGCCCGGGGTGTCCTCAACCCCGCCCCGGCGGGTGTCCGGGGTCCCCGGAGGGACCACGCGCGAGCCGGGCCACTTCCTCCATCAGCGCGCGCAGCCGGGGCGAGGCGACCAGCTCCTCCAGGGACATCGGGCGCCCCTCGGCGTCGGCGATCGGCAGCCGCCAGTTGGGATACTGATCCCAGGTGCCCGGCAGATTCTGCGGTCTGCGGTCCCCCACCGCGTCCGGCAGCCAGACCCCCACCATCCTCGCCGGGGTGCGCAGCAGGAAGCGGTGGACCGCCTTGACCGCCGCCTCCTCGTCGCCCGGCCCCTCCGGCAGCAGCCCGAGCCGTCCCAGCAGCCCCAGCCACTCGGCGACCTCGACCGCGTCCGCGGCGCGCTCCTCCTCGAGCGGGCGGCTCAGCAGGCCGAGCCGGTGGCGGAGCTCGACGTGGTCGCCGGTGAGCCGGGCGGCCGTGCTCGGCAGGTCATGGGTCGTCACGGTGGCCAGGCAGTCCGCCCGCCACTCCGCCGGGGACAGTGGCCGCGCGGCGCCCGCCCGGTTGTAGTTCCGCTCGAACCACATCACCGAGGTGCCCAGCACCCCCCGCCGCTCCAGCTCCTCCCGCACACCGGGCTCGACCGTCCCCAGGTCCTCCCCTATGACGACCGCCCCGGCCCGGTGCGCCTCCAGGGCGAGCGCGCCGAGCATCGCCTCCGCGTCGTAGCGGACGTAGCAGCCCTCGGTCGGCTCCCGCCCCTCCGGCACCCACCACAGCCGGAAGAGGCCCATCACATGGTCGATGCGGAGCGCGCCCGCGTGCCGCAGGAGACCGCTCAGCAGATCGCGGTAGGGGGCGTAGCCGGTGGCCGCGAGGGCGTCCGGGCGCCACGGCGGGAGGCCCCAGTCCTGGCCCCGTGAGTTGAAGGCGTCCGGGGGCGCGCCGATGGACATGCCGGAGGCGAAGACGTCCTGGAGCGCCCAGGCGTCGGCGCCCGAGGGATGGACCCCGACCGCCAGATCGTGTACGAGGCCGATGCCCATGCCCGCCTCGCGCGCCGCGCGCTGGGCGGCGGCCAGCTGGGTGTCGGTGAGCCAGGCCAGCCAGCAGTGGAAGTCGGTGCGGTCCAGGTGCTCGGCCCGCGCGCGGGCGGTGCCCGCCGAGCGCGGATCGGCCAGTCCAGCGGGCCAGGCGCGCCATTCGGGGCCGTGGGTCTCGGCGAGCGCGCACCACAGGGCGTGGTCCTCCAGGGCCTGACCGCGCTCGGCGAGGAAGTCACAGTAGGCGGCGCGGCGGCCGGGGCTGAGCGGGACCGTCCGCACCAGCTCCAGCGCCTCGCGCTTGAGGGCCCAGACGGCGTCGCGGTCGATGAGGGCGCCCTCGCGCAGGACGGCCGTACGGAGGGCGGCGGCGGCCTCCAGCAGCCGATCGGCCCGCTCCCTGGCGGGGCCGCGCAGCTGGGCGTATTCGGGCACGTCCTCGATGCGCAGATGGACCGGATCGGGGAAGCGCCGCGAGGAGGGGCGGTACGGCGAGGGGTCGGTGGGCGCGGCCGGGGTGCCTGGCACGGCGGCGTGCAGCGGGTTGATCTGGACGAAGCCCGCGCCGAGCGCCCGCCCCGACCAGGCGGCCAGCTCGGCCAGGTCGCCGAGGTCGCCCATGCCCCAGGAGCGTGCGGAGAGCAGCGAGTAGAGCTGCACCAGGAAGCCGTGGCTGCGGGCCGGGTACAGCGGCATCCGGTCGGGGGCCACGATGAGGGGGGCGGTGGCGCGGCGGCCGTCGGGGGCCTCGGCGAGCAGGGTGTGGGCGCCGGGCGGCAGCGCGGCGAGCGCGGTAAGGAGGCCATCGGCGGTGGCGTCCTCCGTAAGGACGCCATCCGCAAGGATCGCGGCTGTGAGAGGGCTCTTCGTCGGGGCGCCACTGGCAAGGGCGCCTTTCGCGTAGGCGCCTGCCGTAAGGGCGCCCTTCGCGTGGGTGTCCGCCGTAAGGGCGCCGTCTTCGCGGGCGCCCCTCGTGGAGGGGCCTTCGCCCCATAAGTCCCGGGCGGCCGCTAAGCCCCGGCCGCCCGCCCGCCCCCGCGCATGCGGTGCACCGTCCTCGGGGCGCACCCGCAGCGCCGTGCCCTCGGGCAGGCTCAGACGGGGCGCCTTGCCGGGGCGCACCACCACACAGGGGGGCAGCAGCCGGTCGCGCCGCCGGCCGTCGTGCCGGTCCAGCGCTTCGCGTACGGATCGGGGGGTCGAGGCGTCCACGCCGAGCGCGGCGAGCACGGCGACGACCGTGTCCTCGGGCACCTGGACGGTGCGGCCCGGGGCGGGCTCGTAGGAGGTGGAGACACCGTGCAGCTCGGCGAGCCGCGCTCTGCCCATCAGTACTCCATCGGCTCGCAGCCCGCGCCCGCGCCGGTCAGAACGGCGGTCGGCTCACTCGTCAGGGGAGGTTCGGTGGCGAGCGGCGGCTCGCTGGTCAGGGGGATGGTGTCGGAGAGGGGAGGCTCACTGGTGAGGGGCGCCTCGGTGGCGCTTCCGGACCCGAAGCCGTCCAGGCCGCACAGTCCGCAGTCGGGGTCGGAGACCCCGGCGAAGGGGTCCGGTTCGCTGGACGCCTCGGGGCCGGGTTTGGACAGGGCCGAAAGCAGGAGTTGAGCTGACGCGGCCACACGGACCTCCGTGGGGTTGTCGGCAGTGGGTCATCCCGAGCCCTACCCACTCCGGACGGACGCAGACGTAAACTCACCCCGTACGTGCTGTAGGTCACATCCCCTCTGGACGGCGATTTCACGGCGTGAAGGGTTCGGGGGCACAGAGTTTACGAACAGGACCGCCCTTCATCCGTCAGACTTGCGCCGGGCGTGCCGCGCCCGGCACGGGCCGCACGAGCCCTGCGCCAGGCGCCCTCGGCGCGGCGCACGCGGCAATGCCGACACTTCGGCCTTCTGCGTTGACACCCTCACCGGCCTGATGGTGGGCTCACGCCTATCGGCGCCATATCTACGGGGACCGGCTATCTGGATCGAGGAGAGGCCCGTGCAGTTCGGGGGGAAGAGGCCGAGGACGGCGGGCGCGACGGCCATGGCCGCCGCGGTCGTCGGGGGCCTGCTCGGCGGTGCCCCGGCGGCCACCGCATTACCAGTGGACCACGGCGCCCCGGGCGCCGCCACACCGGAGCGCGACGGCAGCGAGGGCACACCGCCGGTATGGCCGCGCCCCCAGTCGCTGCGGGCGCGGGGGCCGGAGGTGGCCCTGGGGGACGAGGCCACGCTCATAGCCGACGGCGACGCCGATCCGTACGCCCTGGACGCGCTGCGCGGCCTGCTGCACGACGCGGGGGTGCGCACCGTCAACGAGGCCACGCCCGGCGGCCGGGCCCCGGCCCGCGGGCTGGTGGTGCACGCCGGCGGTAAGGGCGCGACGAACGCGCTGCGCGCCCTGCGCGCGCCCGAGCGCGGCGACCTCCCCTCGGGCGGCTATCTCCTGGCCACGGGCCCGGTGGACGGGCACCCCACGGCCGCGCTGTCCGGTGTCGGCCCGGACGGTCTCTTCAACGCCGTCCAGACCCTGCGCCAGCTGCTGGTGAAGCGGGAGGGCCGGGGCTCCGCCTTCACCGGGGTGACCGTCCGCGACTGGCCCGCGACGGCCGTAAGGGGAACGACTGAGGGGTTCTACGGCTCCCCGTGGTCGCACCGCGACCGGCTGGCCCAGCTCGACTTCATGGGCCGCACCAAGCAGAACCGCTATCTCTACGCGCCCGGCGACGACACCTACCGGCAGGCCCGCTGGCGCGACCCCTACCCCGCCGAGCGGCGCGAGGAGTTCCGCGAGCTGGCCACCCGCGCCCGGGCCAACCATGTGACCCTCGGCTGGGCGGTCTCCCCCGGCCAGGAGATGTGCTTCTCGTCCGCCAAGGACCTCAGGGCGCTGCTGCGAAAGGTCGACGCCATGTGGGCGCTCGGGGTGCGCTCCTTCCAGCTCCAGTTCCAGGACGTCAGCTACAGCGAGTGGCACTGCGACGCCGACGCCGATGAGTTCGGCTCGGGGCCGGAGGCCGCCGCCACCGCGCAGGCCAAGGTGGCGGGCGCCCTCGCCCGCCACCTGGCCGACCGCTACCCCGGCTCGGCCCCGCTGTCCCTGATGCCCACCGAGTACTACCAGGACGGCGACACCGAGTTCCGCCGCGCGCTGGCCGGGGCGCTCGACCAGCGTGTGGAGGTCGCCTGGACCGGTGTGGGGGTGGTGCCCAGGACCATCACCGGCGGTGAGCTGGCCGGTGCCCGGTCGGCGTTCGGCCACCGCCTGGTCACCATGGACAACTACCCGGTCAACGACTGGGCGCAGGACCGGATCTTCCTCGGCCCGTACACCGGCCGCGACCCGGCGGTGGCCACCCGGTCCGCGGCGCTGCTGGCCAACGCCATGGAGCAGCCGACCGCCTCCCGGATCCCGCTGTTCACCGCCGCCGACTTCGCCTGGAACCCGCGCGGCTACCGCCCCCAGGAGTCCTGGCACGCGGCCATCGACGACCTCGCCGGGCCCGACGCCAAGACCCGCGCCGCCCTGCGCGCCCTCGCCGGAAACGACGCCTCCTCGGTGCTCGGCGGCGATGAGTCCGCGTATCTGCGCCCACTCATCGACGCGTTCTGGACGGCCCTGGGCGGTACGGACGTGGAGCGGCTTGAGCGCGCGTCCGGCCGGCTGCGTGAGGCCTTCGCGACGATGCGTGACGCCCCCGAGCGGCTTTCCCGCACGCTGGGCGACGATGTGCGGCCCTGGCTGGACCAGCTGAGCCGGTACGGCGACGCCGGGGTGCGGGCCGTGGACATGCTCACCGCCCAGGCGCGCGGCGACGGGGCGGCGGCCTGGAAGGAGCAGCTCGCGGTGGAGGCGCTGCGGGAGAGGATCGGGGACAGCCGGGTCACGGTCGGCAAGGGCGTTCTCGACCCCTTCCTCGCCAAGGCCCTGGTCCGGGCGGACGCCTGGTCGGGCGTGGACCGGACCCCGAAGCTGGGGCTGCGGACCGGCGAGGAGGACCGCGCGGCGGCCGACGGCAAGGCGGCCACCGAGGTGTCCTCGCCCGGCCGCCCGGTCACCGTGCGCTTCGGCCGCAGCCGTCCGCTCTCCTCGGTCTCCGCGCTCACCGCCCGGGTCCAGGACGCCGCGCCCGGCACCGTCGAGGCGCATGTCCCCGGCGAGGGCTGGCGCCGCATCGGCGCGCTTTCGGGCAGCGGCTTCACCCAGGTCAGGGCGGCGGAGGGGGACGAGGACCTGTCGGCGGACGGGATCCGGCTCAGCTGGCCGGAGGGCACCACCCCGCCTGCCGTGCACGAGATCACGCCCTGGTTCGGCGACACCCCGGACGCCGGGCTCACGCTGTCCCATCAGGCGGCGGACGCACAGATAGGCGGGGACACCGCCGTGGTCGAGGCCCAGCTGGTCTCCCACCGACCCGGCGATGTGAACGGCGACCTTGCGGTGGACGCGCCGCCCGGCATCACCGTCCGCGCCCCCGCCGGGGTGACGGCCCCGCGCGGCGGTACGGCGACCGCCCGGCTGGAGATTTCGGTGGCCAAGGGCACCAAGCCGGGCAGCTACTCGCTCCCGGTCCGCTTCGGGTCCGAGGAGCGCACGCTGACCGTAAGGGCGCTTCCACGTCCCAGCGGCCCGGACCTGGCCCGTGCGGAGGGCACGAAGGCGACCTCGTCCGGCGAGGAGACCGCCGAGTTCCCGGCGTCCGCCGCGATCGACGGTAAGGCGGACACCCGCTGGTCCTCCCGGCCCGAGGACGGCGCCTGGCTCCAGCTGGAGCTGGCCCACCCGGCCCGGATCGGCCGCCTGGAGCTGAACTGGCAGGACGCGTACGCGTCCCGCTACCGCGTCCAGGTCTCCGCGGACGGCCGCACCTGGCGGAACGCGGCGACGGTGGCCCATGGGAAGGGCGGCCGGGAGTCGATCGGCATGGACGCCCCGGACACGCGGTTCATCCGCGTCCAGGGCGTCAAGCGCGCCACCCGCTTCGGCTACTCCCTCTGGTCGGTCGCCGCCTACGCGACCAAGGACGAGTAGGTTCCGACGGCGCCTTCCAGCGGTGGCTGAGGGAGGCCGAAGCGCCCCGGAGGCGAACCCAGCCAAAAAAATAAGCTAGCCCGGTCTCAGGCAGATTTGCCGTCGATCCGGGCCATGGCGTCTTCCGCGCCGTATGCCTGCAAGTATGGCATCCAGCGCGGGTCCCTATGGCCCGTGCCGATGATCCGCCACGCGAGCCCCGACGGCGGCGCGGGTTGGTGGCGCAGCCGCCAGCCGATCTCGGCGACATGGCGGTCCGCCTTGACGTGATTGCAGCGACGGCACGCGGCGACCACGTTCTCCCAGGTGTGCTGCCCGCCGCGGCTGCGCGGGATGACGTGATCGACGCTGGTTGCGACGCCACCGCAGTAGGCGCACCTGCCGCCGTCGCGGGCGAACAGGGCGCGGCGGGTGAGCGGGACGGGGCCGCGAAAGGGCACCCGCACAAAGCGCTTCAGCCGGACGACGCTGGGTGCGGGGATCGCGCGGGTCGCGCTGTGCATCAGGGCGCCTGAGTCCTCGAGGCTGACGGCCTTGTCATTGAGGACGAGTACGAGCGCGCGGCGGAGCGGTACGACGCCGAGGGGCTCGTACGACGCGTTGAGGACCAGGACATGCGGCACGGGGGCCTCCTTGTACGCCGGCGGCGCGTGGCTCGCGCCGGGACGATCTCCCCCAGTTTCCCCTGAACCCTGGCCGGAACGCCACTATCACCGGGTTAACGGTTGAGAGGCATTTCCACGTACCGCACGTATACCCTCCGTACGCGCCCTGGACACCGGCCGCTTGACCACCGCCCTGCATGCCTTCCTGCGCCCTTGCGCACGAGGTGTGCGGGGAGCGGGGAGACCACCGCGAAGTGGCAAGAATCACGGCCCGGCTCCGACCCGGTGCCACCGCACCGCCCCGGCCGGGGCAGAAGGTGGAATTGCCGCCTCCGGACCCGCTCATACGCGCCCCCTGACCGCGCTCGCGCGCTCTCGAACACAGGAACGGCGCGTCTCGCGCCCGGCTACTGTGTGAGAGGTTGCGCGCGGGGGCGCTCCGTGCGGGCATGTCGTATACGAAGGGTTTCTGCTGTGTTCTGGTCCGCTGCGCTGGCCGCTGACTCGACGCCTCGTCCCAAGACTCTCGACGATGCGCAGAGGAGCGCCACGAACGCCGCGGGCTGGGTGGAGGAGAACTGGTCCACCTGGCTCGGCATCGGGCTGCGCATAGCCCTGATCCTGGTCATCGCCTTCGTGCTCCGGTCCGTCGTCCGGCGGGCGATCACCAAGCTGATAGAGCGCATGAACCGCACGGCCCAGGCCGTCGACGGCACCGCGCTCGGCGGGCTGCTGGTCAACGTCGAGCGGCGGCGGCAGCGGTCCGCGGCGATCGGCTCGGTGCTGCGCTCCGTGGCCTCGTTCCTGATCATGGGCACCGCGGGGCTGATGATCCTCTCCGCGCTGGAGATCAATCTGGCGCCGCTGCTCGCCAGCGCCGGGGTCGCGGGGGTGGCGATCGGTTTCGGCGCCCGCAATCTGGTCACCGACTTCCTCTCCGGTGTCTTCATGATCCTCGAGGACCAGTACGGGGTCGGCGACACGGTCGACGCTGGGGTGGCCTCCGGCGAGGTGATCGAGGTCGGCTTGCGCGTCACCAAGCTGCGCGGGGACAACGGCGAGATCTGGTACGTGCGCAACGGCGAGGTCAAGCGGATCGGCAACCTCAGCCAGGGCTGGGCGACGGCCGCGCTCGATGTCCAGGTCCGGGCCGAGGAGGATCTGGACCAGGTCCGGGCCGTGATCACGCAGGTCGGTGTGGACATGGCCAAGGAGGAGCCGTGGAACGAGCGGCTGTGGGAGCCGATCGAGGTCCTGGGCCTCGACGCGGTCTATCTGGACTCGATGATCGTCCGGGTGTCGGCGCGGACCATGCCCGGCAAGGCGGTCGGCGTCGAGCGGGAGCTGCGCTGGCGGATCAAGAAGGCGCTGAACGAGGCGGGCATCCAGCTCGTCGGCCGCCCCCTGGACCCGGAGCTCCAGACCGAGGCCATCGACCCGAGCGAGACCACGGCGGCGCCGTCGGCGCTGGCCAACCCGGAGTCGCCGCAGGCGATGGCGGCCAGCCCGATCGCTCCCGGCTCCCCCTCCGCGACGGTGCCACCGCCCACGACGAAGTGAGCGCGGCGGACATGACGGGGCTCCCGTCCCGGGACCGGAACGGGAGCCCCGTGCAAACCGTAAGGAGCTCAGCCCCGGCCGCTCAGCGGCGGTGGTGGGCGCCGAACGAGGTGAGGTAGCCAGCCGCGGGCGTGCCCACACCGGTCACGTCGTCATAGCCCACGACCGCGTGGAGCGAGCTGTCCCGGCCCAGGCTGCGCAGCGAGGTCACCAGCCCGTCGGCGTCGTCATGGCTGTTGACGTAGTCGACCCGGACCACGCCCAGCGAGACACCGGCGCCCAGCGGGTGGTCGGTCACATCGTGGTACGAGGCGGTGCCGTACCGGTCGTACAGCGACGGGTTGGCAAAGCCGATCGGCTGGCCGCCGCGCGCCTGCTGGGCGAGCGCCTGGACACCGGCGATCACGGGCGCGGCCAGCGAGGTGCCGCCGATGCGGTACTCGCCGTACTGGAGGGAGCCGTCCGGGAAGGTCTGCGTCTGCCCCACCAGGAAGCCGGTGTTGGGGTCGGCCACGGCCGCGATGTCCGGGGTCACCCGCTGCTTGGCCGTGCCGCCGCCTGCCAGGGCGAGCGCGTCCGGGACCACGCCACGCTGGTAGAAGGGCTGGGCGACGGTCTTGCTGGTGCCGCCTCCGGCGCCGGAGGTGTACTCACCGGGCAGCGCGTCCCAGTTGGTGCCGTCGGCCGAGAGGTTGGCCTTGGTGGTGCCCCAGCCGGTCTCCCACTGGTACTTCTCACCCTTGCCGACGGCCAGGGAGGTGCCGCCGACCGCCGTCACCCACGCCGAGTTGGCCGGGGTGTCGACCTGCTTGGTGCCGGTGGCCGCCACATTGTCGCCGTTGTCACCGGAGGAGAAGTAGAAGCCGATGCCCTCGACCGCGCCCTGCTGGAAGACCTGGTCGTAGGCGGCGGCCACGTCCGGCGTCTCGTTGGCCTCCACATCGCCCCAGGAGTTGGAGACGATGTCGGCCAGCCGGTTGTCGACGACCTTGGCGAGCGAGTCGAGCAGATCGTCGTCGGTGCAGGAGGCTCCGCCGACGTAGACGATGTCGGCCGCGGGCGCCACCGCGTGCACCGCCTCGACGTCAAGGGTCTCCTCGCCGTACCAGCCGCTCGCGTCGCACTCCTCGGTGTACCGGTAGTCGGCCGGCAGCACCTGCGTCAACTGGCCCTTGTGGTAGCCCGGGTCGCCATTGCGCTTGGCGTACTGGGCGGCGTCCGCGGCGATGGTGGGCGAGGCGAAGGCGTCGGTGATGGCCACGGTGACGCCCTTACCGGTGTTGCGGCTCTTGGCGCCGTAGGCGGCGCGCAGCTGCTTCCCGGTGTACCCCTTGATCGCGTACGGCTGCTTGGCGCCGTAGGCCGAGGGCAGGCTCCGGTCGGTCCGGGAGCCGTAATGGGCGGAGAACGGCCCGGCGTTCTTGAAGACCGGTCCGGGGGGCGGGAGGGTTTCGTCGTGCTTGGCCCGCTTGGGCGCGTTGTCCAGGCCGACGACGGTCAGCACGGCGCCGTGGAGCGAGGCGGGCACGGTGGCCGCGTTCGACGGCGCCCGGTAGACCTCGCCGTCCTTGGTGTAGTTGTGCAGCTGGGTGCCGAACGCCCGCTCAGCGGCAGAGACGTCACCGGTGACGGACAGATAGTGCTGGTTGCCGCCGGTGACAGCGAGCCCGGCGCCCTTCAGCCAGGCGCTCACGGCGTCCTTCTGCTGCCGTGTCGGTCCGAAACGTGCCTGGGTCTGCCGGGCCGACAGGTGCTTGCCGTAGTCCGGGGAGGAGGGGTCGGACACGGCCTTGGCGTAGTCGGCCAGCCCCTTGGCGTCCCGGCCGGCCAGATAGACCCGCGCGGTGACCTTACTGCCGTCATTGGTCGCGCCGCGGTCCGAACGCGCCGTCGCCCAGGCGGGCTTGGTGCCGTTCAGGGCGTCACGGCCGTGTGCTGTGGAGTCGGCCTGGGCCGTGGGTATGCCGAGCGCCAGCGCACCGGCCACCAACGGCAGCGCCGCCGCCAGCCCCAGGGCCGTGCGTTGTCTGGAACGGGTCGTGCGCTCGTGCTTTCTGGAACGGGTCGCGTGCCTCTTCTTTCTGGAATGGGTCGTGTTCTCTCCGGAACGGGTCATGCGCTCCCGGGAATTAATAGATCTCACCTAGCCCCCTCGCGATTCGAGTCGTCGCCTGACAGTGGGGGCCGACGATCACAGCCACCCCACCGGAGGCCACTCTTACGGTGACTTGTCCATGCCAGGCACATGGTTGATCCATCTCTTCGCCAAGAACCCGCCAAGGAAAGCCCGCCCATGACCCATTGACGCCGCCCCGGTCCGCCCCCTAGCTTGCTATTCATCAATAGGAAACTTTCTTAACAGAGTGAGACGGGGGCACCACCATGGCCGCATCACCCGGCAGCAATACGCAGGGCGGCACACCCGGGACCCCCCGCGTCCTCCGCGCCATGAACGACCGCGCCGCGCTGGAGCTGCTGGCCGCCCACGGACCGCTCACCCGGACCCGGCTCGGGGAGCTGACCGGGCTGTCCAAGCCCACCGCCTCCCAGCTGCTGACCCGTCTGGAGTCCGTCGGCCTGGTCCGCACCACCGGGAACGTCACCGGACGGCCGGGGCCCAACGCGCAGCTGTACGAGATCGATCCGGCCGCCGCCCATGTGGTCGCGCTCGCCGTGGACCAGGAGGGCATCACCGCCGCGATCGCCGACATCACCGGCCAGGTGGTCGGTGAACACCGGATGACGGCCCCGGCGACCGACGCCAGCGTGACCAACCGGACCGGGGAGCTGGTCGCCGAGGCGGTGGACGGGGCACTGGCCGCCGCCGGGCTCGGCCGGGACGATCTGCACTCCACCGTGATCGGCACCCCCGGCGCGCTCGACCCGCGCACCGGGACGCTGCGCTACGCCCCGCATCTGCCCGGCTGGCAGTCCCGCACCCTGCGGGACGACCTGGCCGCGGTGCTGAACACGCCGATCGTCATCGAGAACGACGTCAACCTCGCCGCCATCGCCGAACAGCACCACGGCACCGCCCAGGACTTCGACGACTTCGCGCTGGTCTGGGCCGACGAGGGGGTCGGCGCGGCCATCGTGCTCCACGGCACCCTGCTGCGGGGTGCCACCGGAGGGGCCGGGGAGATCGGCTATATGCCGCTGCCTGGCGCCCCGCTGGCCCGGGGCGGACCGGACGCCGCCGCCCGGCCGGACGGGGGCGGGGGGTTCCAGAAGCTGGTCGGCTCGCCCGCCGTCGTGGAGCTCGCCCGTGAGCACGGGATCGACGCGCCCACAGCCACCAAGGCGCTCGCCGCCGCGCTGCGCGCCCCCGGCCCGGGTGACGAGGTGCTGACCGAGCTGGCCCGGCGGCTGGCCACCGGGCTGGCCTCCGTCGTCGCCGTGGTCGACCCGGAGCTGGTCGTCCTTTCGGGTGAGGTCGCACAGGCCGGTGGGGAGCGGCTGCGGCAGCTGGTCGAGGCCGAGATGACCGGCCTCGCGCTGCCCCGCCCGCAGTTGCGGATCAGTGAGATCGAAGGGGATCCGATTCTCATCGGCGCGCTGTGGACGGCGGTCGCCAGTGCCCGCCAGACCGTTTTCGACACCGCCCGGTTCGACGCCTGAGTCACCGGGCCCAACTCGACCACCCCGCAGGGCCCTTTTCCCTTTCCCTCCCCTCTGTCCGCCCCCATCCCCCGACCCGTCTCCTCTCTGTCCGTTCTCCCCTTTGCCCGTTGTCCCCTTTATCCGTTCTCCCCTTTGTCCGTTGTCCGGCGCCCCGCACCGCCGCTTCCCCTGCCGTCCCCCTCGTACCGCAGTAAAGGAAGTCTCCCCATGGCACGAAAACTGGCCGCGCTCGCCTCGGCGCTGAGCGCCGCCGCGCTCATTCTGACCGGCTGCGCCAATCCCAGTACCGGCAGCGCCGAGGACGATCCGACCAAACCCGTCACGCTGAAGTTCTGGCACGGCTGGTCGGAGGAGGGCGAGGTCAAGGCGATCGATGCCAGCATCGCCCGGTTCGAGAAGCTCCACCCCAATATCAAGGTGAAGGCCACCGGGAATGTCTCCGACGCCACCCTGAACCAGGCGCTGCGGGCGGGCGGCGACGACGCCCCCGATGTCGCCTCCTCCTTCACCACCAACAATGTGGGGCAGTACTGCTCCTCCGGGATGTGGGTGGACCTCGATCCGTTCTTGAAGAAGACCGGGCCGGACAAGGCCAAGGTCTTCCCGAAGACGCTGCTGGACTATACGAGCTATCAGGGCCAACAGTGCGCCCTCCCGCTGCTCGCCGACGCGTACGGTATGTACTACAACAAGGACGCCTTCGCCGAGGCGGGCATCAAGCGGCCGCCCCGCACCATGTCGGAACTGAAGCGCGACGCCGTCAAGCTGACCAAGCGCACCAAGAGCGGCGGCTATGAGCGGGTGGGCTTCATGCCCAATTTCCGGCTCTACCAGAACAGCCCGGACCGGTTCCTCGCCCAGTGGGGCCCCACCTACTTCGGCAAGGACGGCAAGGCGCGGCTGGCGAAGGACAAGGTGCTCAAGGACTTCTACGCCACCACCGGGGAGCTGATGCGGAGCCAGGGCGGCTATGGCCCGCTGGAGACGTTCCGCACCTCCTTCGGCGATGAGATGTCGTCCCAGAACGCCTTTCGCACCGGAAAGCTCGCGATGCACATGGACGGCGAATGGCGCGGGCTCTTTATGAAGGGCGCGAAGTTCGCATGGGACACCGCGCCGCTGCCCGTGCCCGACGACCGGCCCGAGACCTATGGCCGGGGCTATCTCACCGGCACGGTCATCGGCATCGCGCACAGCAGCACCCATCAGAACGCCGCATGGGAGCTGGTGAAGTTCCTGACCACCAACACCGATCAGGTGGTCTCCTTCGCCAACGCCATTCACAATGTGCCGTCCACCAAGGCGGCGCTCACCTCCCCGAAACTGGATACGGATCCCACCTTCCGGGCCTTCCTCGATATCGCGCAGAACCGCTACAGCACCGCCCTGCCGCCCTCGATCAACGGTGGTCAGTACGTCGTCTCGCTGCAGGACTTCTCCTACGGCGTCGAGGCGGGCAAGGAGCACGATCTGGACGCGGGGCTACGAGAACTCGATGACGAGATAGACGCCGACAATCTCCAGGCACAGAACTGACGGAGTGCTCCATGGCCACCTCGACGAACGCCCCCGCCCTGCGCCGTAAGGCACGGCGCGAGCGGCTGCGCACCCTCGGTTTTCTCTCCCCCTGGCTGGTCGGCTTCACCGTCTTCTTCGGCTATCCGCTGATCGCCACCGTCTACTTCTCCTTTATGCACTACAACCAGATCAAGGCCCCGACCTTTGTGGGGCTGCGCAACTGGCGTTATGTGCTCGAGCAGATGCCGCTGTTCGGACCTGCGCTGTGGAACACCCTCTGGCTGGTCGTGGTCATGGTGGCGCTGCGGGTCGTCTTCGGCCTGGGCATCGGACTGCTGGTCACCAAGGTGAAGTCCGGGGTGGGATTCTTCCGCACCGCCTTCTATCTGCCGTATCTCGCCCCTCCGGTGGCGGCCACCGTCGCCTTCGTCTTTCTGCTCAATCCCGGAACCGGCCCGGTGAACGACATTCTCGGCAGCATCGGGATCCACGCCCCGAACTGGTTCAACGACCCGGCCTGGGCCAAGCCGTCCCTCGTACTGCTCTCCCTGTGGGGCATCGGGGATCTCATGGTCATCTTCATGGCGGCCCTCCTGGACGTCCCCAAGGAGCAGTACGAGGCGGCGGACCTGGACGGCGCCGGGGCGTTCCACAAGTTCCGCTATGTGACCTGGCCGTCGATCACCCCGATCGTGATGTTCGCGGTCGTGACGGGTGTCGTCCAGACCATGCAGTACTACACCCAGGCGCTGGTCGCCGGAAAGCTCGCCTCCGGGGTCAGCCTCGGGCCCGGCACGGTCATCCAGCCCGGCTATCCCGACCATTCCACGCTCACCGTGCCGCAGCTCGTCTATTCGCTCGGCTTCCAGAACTTCAACACCGGAGCCGCCTGTGTGCTCTCACTCGTGCTGTTCGCGATCGCGATGGCCGTGACAACGCTGCTGATGCGCAGGCGTGCCGGACTGCTGTCGGCCGATGACTGAACCGAGGACGCCGATGACTGAGCCAAAGACGCCAATGACCGAGCCGCGTACACCGAGGACCGAGCCGCGTACACGGATGACCGAGCCGAGGACCGAGAGAACCGAGAGGACCGATTCGCCATGACCGCCACTACCGCCCTCTCGGCGCCGTCCGCGTCCGCGCGCCCCGCCCCCGGCCGCTCCCCCGCCCCCGCCGCCCGCCGCCGC
>NZ_LAKD02000048.1 GCF_000968685.2 Streptomyces antioxidans | reverse complement strand
GAAAACCCCGCACCTTCACCTGATCATCCACCCGGCCGACGAACTCCAACACCCCGTCCGACCGCCACCGCACCAGATCCCCCGTCCGATACATCCGCTCCCCAACCCCACCGAACGGGTCCGCCACAAACCGCTCCGCCGTCAACCCCGCACGCCCCACATACCCCCGCGCCAACCCCACACCCGCCACATACAACTCACCCACCACACCCACCGGCACCAAACCCAACCCACCATCCACCACATACACCCGGGTGTTGGCGATCGGGCCACCGATGGTCGGTGTTCCCTCCTCGGCGCAACGGGAGAGCGTGGACCAGATGGTGGTCTCCGTCGGCCCGTAGACGTTGACGACATCGGCCGCACGGTCCCGCATCTCGTGTGCCAGTGCTGTGGGAAGCGCCTCACCGCCGGTCAGGATCCGTACGCCGGTCAGATCGGCTCGGTGGTGTTCCAGCAGTGTCGCCCACAACGTCGGCGTGGCCTGCATGACCGTCGTGCCGCTCGCGGTCAGCAGCCGCGACAGCCGTCCCGGGTCGTGGACCTCGTCCGCCGTCGCCAGGACGACCGTGGCACCGGCCAGCAGCGGGCCGAACAGTTCGAGCGCGGCGATGTCGAAGGTGATGGTGGTGACCGCTAGCCAGCGGTCCTCCGCTGCCAGGCCCAGCTCGTCGACCATCCCCACCAGCAGGTTCAGCAGGGACCGCTGTGTCACGGCGACGCCCTTCGGACGGCCGGTGGAACCCGAGGTGTAGATGAGGTACGCCGTGTTCAACGGATGGGGCGGGGCCGTCCGTTCGGCGTCGTCGATGTCGGCGCCCGAGCGGTCCCGCACGGCGGCCCCGGTAGCGGCGGCGTCCAACAGGAGGCACGGCACCGAGGCACCGGCACCCGACAGCTTCGCCGCCCCGGCCTCGGTGGTGACGAGAGCGACGGGTGCCGCGTCGTGGAGCATGAAGCGGGCGCGCTCGGCCGGTTGATCCGGGTCGAGGGGCAGATAGGCCGCCCCCGTCTTCATCACGGCCAGCAATGCCACGACCAGGTCCGCGGACCGGGGCAGCGAGACGGCCACGACGCGCTCCGGGCCCGCGCCGCGCTCGATGAGCACACGGGCCAGACGGTTGGCCCGCGTGTGGAGTTCCGCGTGGGTCAGTACCGTGCCGCCCGCCACCAGGGCGTGTGCGTCCGGGGTGCACACCGCCCGCGCCGCGAGCAGTTCGGCCACGGTGGACGACGGCAGGGCGGCCTCGGTGGTGTTCGGCGCGGCCAGTCCCCGTCGTTCCGCCGCGGTCAGCAGGTCGACGGCGGCCAGTGGCCGGTCGGGGTCGGCGGCCATCGCCGCCAGCAGGCGTTCCAGACGGCGGGCGAGCGAGACGACCGTGGAGCGGTCGAAGGCGTCCGGGCGGTAGTCCAGGCGGAGGCGCAGGGAGCGCTGCTGCGTGGCGACCAGGCACAGGGGGTAGTGGGTGGCGTCGCGGCCCCGGACTCCGGCCACCCGCAGCCCGTCGGACGGAGAGCGCAGCGCCTCCGGGTCGAGGGGGTAGTTCTCGAAGAGCACGAGCGTGTCGAAGAGCTGGGGGTGACCGGCCAGGCGGTGGATGTCCGTCAGGCCGAGGTGCTGGTGCTCGATGAGCCGGGACGCCTGCTCCTGCGCCCTGGTCAGCAGGGAGGACAGGGACGCGGCCGGGTCCAGGCGGATCCGCACCGGCAGGGTGTTGATGAAGAGCCCGACCATGTTCTCCACCCCGGCCAGCTCCGGGGGGCGACCGGACACGGTGGCCCCGAAGACCACGTCATCGCTTCCGGTGAGCTTGCCGAGGAGGATGCCCCACGCACCCTGGACGAGGGTGTTGACCGTCCACCCCCGGCCGCGTGCGAGCGCCGTCAGCGCGGACGTGGCCTCCGGGGACAGCTCCGTCAGGACCTCCTCAGGAGGGCGCGGGGAGCCGGATGGGCGCGTGGCGGGGGCGATGAGCGTCGGGCCCTCCACGCCGTCGAGTGCCTGTCGCCATGCGGCCTCCGCCGCGCCCCGGTCCCGCTCGTCCCGTTCGGCCAGCCAGGTGAGGAAGTCGCGGTAGGGCGTGACGGGCAGTTCGCCCGTGCCTCCTGGATTCCGGTAGAGCTGGAGGAGGTCGCGCATCACCACCGGCAGCGACCAGCCGTCCAACAGCAGGTGATGGTGTGTCAGCAGGAGGTGGTGGCGGTGGTCGTCGAGCCGTACGAGGGTGAGGCGGAGGAGTGGTGGAGCGGCCGGGTCGAACCGCCGGTTACGTTCGGCCGCCGCCACGGCGCGCAGTTCCTCGCGCTGCCGGTCGCCACCTGGCTGACCGTCGCCGGTTGGTTGCCTGTCATCGGTTGGCTGACCGTCATCGGTTGGCTGACCGTCGCCGTTCAGGTGGCGGAGGTCGATCTCCTGCCAGGGGAGCGCCACCGTGGCGGGCACGACCTGGACCGGGCGTTCCAGCCCCTCGTGCCAGAAGCCCGCCCGCAGGTTCGGATGGCGGCGCAATAGCGCCTCGGCCGCCTCGCGCAGCGCCCGGGGGTCCAGCGGTCCGTCGAGGTCGAGGCCGAGCTGGACGACGTAGTCATCGGTGGCGCGCGCGTCGTAGAGGGCGTGGAAGAGCAGCCCCTCCTGGAGCGGTGTCAGCGGCAGGATGTCGCTCACGGCGGCCGGTGTGCAGGACGCTTCGACGCGTTCGATGTTCTCCTGGGTCAGCGTGGCCGGTTTCACATCGGAGGGGGTGAGCCCTCCCGCGCCCGGCCGGGCGGCGTGTTCGGTGATGGCCCGGAGCACACGGAACCAGGTGTGCGCGAGGTCGTCCACCTCCCGCCGCGTGAGCGCTCCCTCCGCCCAGGACCAGGTCGCCGTCAGACACGGGCCCCGCGAGGCGTCGACGGTGACGGCGTTCAGCTCAAGCACATGGGCCGGGGGCATTCCGGCGTCGTCACCGGCCCCCGACAGGACCCCGCCGTCGTCGATGGCCGACGGCATCCACGGTTCTTCGCGGTCTGCCTCGGTGAAGCGGCCCAGGTAGTTGAACCCGATGTCCGGGGCCCGGAGCGCGGCGAGCCGGGGGCCGGTACGGGGGTTGAGGTGGCGCAGCAGCCCGTAGCCCAGGCCTTCGTCCGGTACGCCCCGTAGCTGCTCCTTCACCCGTTTGACCGCACGTCCCAGAGCGGGGCCCGCGCCGGTGACGTCCTCCGACGGTACCGGGCCCGCGTCCAGCCGCAGGGGGTAGAGGGTCGTGAACCAGCCGACCGTGCGCGCCAGGTCGACGTTCGCGGACAGACGGTACGACCGGCCGTGTCCTTCCACGTCCACCACCACCGGCTCGCCCGCGACGGCCCGCCCGTGGCGTACGCGCCAGCCTTCGACCGCCACCGCGAACGCGGCGAGCAGCACATCCTGAACACCCGCGTGGAACACCGCGGGGACCGGCCCCAGCAGGGGCTCGGTGTCCGGGGCAGGAAGCCGCAGGGTGAGACTGGCGGTGCCGGGCCCGGCGGCCGCCGTCTCCCGCCAGGAGTTGTCCCCGTCCGCAAGGGGCCGGGCGTCGGTGAGGTGCTGTGCGTCCGTGTGGGGCCGTACGTCCGTGACGGGGCGTACGTCGGCAAGGGGGCGTACGTTGGTAAGTGTCTGCTCCCACCACGGCGACTCCGCCTCCCTGACGGGATCGCACGACTCGGCCGTCAGCAGCGCGGCCCACCGGCGGAACGAGGTGCCCACCGGCTCGAGCGCCACCAGGCGATCGGCCGCCACCGCATCCCAGGCGACCCGCAGATCGTCCAGCAGGATCCGCCAGGACACTCCGTCCACCACCAGATGGTGCAGCACCAGCAGCACGTGCCCCGGGCGGTCCGGGAGGCCCGGGCGGTCCGGCCCCGCATCGAAGTACACCGCCTGCCACATCACACCGGACCACGGGTCCAGCCGCCCTCGGGCCGCCGTGAACTCCTCCTGGAGCAGCTGCCGCCCTATGCGTCCGTCCGCGCCACAGGACACCTGGCGCACCCGCGCCACGGCTTCCACGGATCCGGCCGGGGACACCTCGAGCGACCACCGTCCTCCGTCGCGGCCCGTCACCCTCAGCCGCAGCACGTCATGGTGGTCGGTCACGGCCCGCAGCACCCTGCTCAGCCGGTCCGTGTCCATCCCGGTGGGCACCGTCACCAGCATCGCCTGGCAGAACTCACCGACCGGGCCGCCCCGTTGGCGCAGCCACTCCATGATGGGCGTGGCGGCCACCTCGCCGACCCCGTCGTCCGCCACCGGAGCCACCGTTCCGGCTCCCTCCGGCACTTCCGCCGCCTCCGCCACTTCCGCTGCCGCCGCCTCCGCCACGGAGGCCAGCCCGGTCACGGTCTTCCGCAGGAACACATCCCGGGCGGTGATCACCACCCCGGCCGACCTCGCCCGGCTGACCAGTTGGATGGAGGAAATGCTGTCGCCGCCCAAGTCGAAGAAGCTGTCCTCGACATCCACCGCTGCCACGCGCAGCACCTGCTGGAACAGTCCGCACAGGGTCTCCTCCACGGCCGTACGCGGTCCGCGGCCGGAGGCCCGGGAGGTGAACTCCGGTGCGGGCAGGGCGCCTCGGTCGAGCTTGCCGTTGGCGGTGACGGGCAGCCGGTCCAGGACCACGAACGCCGAGGGCACCATGTACTCGGGCAGTCGCTCCCGTACGGAGGCGCGCAGCACCGCCACGTCCGGGCTCGCCGGGTCCGGACCGCCGTCCCCGGGCCCGGCTACAGGCGGGTGCGGGCGCGGGCGCTGGTGGCCCTCGGTGGCCGGGACCACATAGGCCACCATCCGCCGGTCGCCCGGACGGTCCTCCCGCACCACGACCGCCACCTGGCCCACCGAGGGATGCGCGGCCACCACGCCCTCCACCTCGCCCAGCTCGATGCGGATCCCCCGCACCTTCACCTGCTCATCGGCGCGGCCCAGGTAGTCCAGCTGGCCGTCCGCGGTCCAACGCACCAGGTCACCGGTGCGGTAGGCGCGGGTACCTGGCGGCCCGTAGGGGTCGGCGACAAAGCGCTGCGCCGACAGCCCGGCGCGGGCGAGATAGCCCCGGGCCAACCCCGGGCCCGCGATGTAGAGCTCGCCCGCGACCCCTGGTGGGACCAGTTGCAGCTGGGTGTCGAGGACGTAAGCGGAGGTGTTCGGCAGGGGTGTGCCCGTCAGTGCCGGGCGGGTGAGCGTCTCCTCCCCGGCCGAATGCCACTCCAGGCAGTAGACCGTGGCCTCGGTCGGACCGTAGAGGTTCGCTATCCGAGCGCCCGGCATGGCCTGCCTGACCTCGTTGAACACACGTGCTGGCAGCCCTTCGCCCGCGAACACCACATCGTGAGCGGCGAGCCGTGCGCCGGAGCCGAGCACCTGCGCTACGACCGATGGCACCCCGCTGACCAGTCCGCCGGACCAGCCGCCCCGCTCCACCAGCGCCGGAAGATGCTCGACGAGCTCCACCCGGCCACCGACCGTCAGCGGGGCGAACAGCTCGAAGACCGAGACGTCGAAGTTCAGCGAGGTCGACAGCAACACCGACGACAGCCGCTCGGGCCCGAAGCGCTCCCGGGCCCAGGCCATCAGCCCGACCACCGAGGAGTGCTGCACCGCCACGCCCTTGGGCGTTCCCGTGGACCCTGATGTGTAGAGGACGTACGCCAGGTTTCCGGCGGTGAGCGGCCCCAGCCGCTCCCCGTCTGCCACGGGAGTGGCGTCCTGTCCGGCACAGTCCCGCACCATGTCCGGGGAGTCGAGCACGCACACCGACGCTGGGACGTGGGTCGAGACCGGGGTCGGCGACGGCGACGGCAGGAGCCGTACGGTGTCGGAGTCGGCCAGGACCACGACCGGTCGCGCGTCTCCCAGCATGAACGCGATCCGCTCGGCTGGGTACGCGGGATCGACGGGGAGGTAGGCGCCGCCCGCTGTCAGGACGGCCAGCAGCGCGACGATCGCCTCCGCGCTGCGTGGCAGACACACGGCCACCACGCACTCCGGTCCCACTCCCCGGGCGATCAGCACGCGGGCCAGCCTGCTCGCCCGCGCCTCGAGCTCGGCGTAGCTCATGACATCGCCGTCGTAAGTCACGGCGGGTGCGTGGGGGGTGTGGGTGGCCTGGGCGGACAGGAGGGCGGGGAGAGTGGTGGCGGCGGGTGAAGGATGGGTGGTTGTGGGAGCGCCTTGGCGGAGGAGCGCGGCGCGCTCGGCGGTTGTCAGCAGGTCAATGTCGCTGACCGGCAGGTCGAGGTCAGTCAGGGCCGTCTCCAA
>NZ_LAKD02000047.1 GCF_000968685.2 Streptomyces antioxidans | reverse complement strand
ACCCCCGACTCCGTGACCCCCGACCCCGTGACCCCCGACCCCGTGACCCCCGACTCCGAGGACGTGAGCGACACCGGCGACGTCGACACCCCGGTGGTCGAGGACCCGGAGACCGCCGCCCGCTACTCCGGGATCAACTACGCGGTCGACATCCTCGGCGCGCTCGGCAACGCGTCGGTCTACCTGGACGCGGGCCACGCCGGCTGGCACTCCGTCAGCGACATCGTGCCCCGGCTGATCAAGGCCGGGATCGACCGCGCCACCGGCTTCGCCCTCAATGTCTCCCACTACCAGACCGACCAGGACAGCGCCTGGTACGGACGGCTGGTCTCCTCCTGCCTCGCCTACGCCGACGAGGGCGGGGACCCCGAGGACTGCGCCGAGCAGAGCTGGTCGCGGCGGCATGCCCGCCGCTGGCTGCGCGCCCACGCACCGGACGACCCGGCCCGGATGAAGCACTACGTCACCGACACCAGCCGCAACGGCCAGGGCCCCTGGGCCCCGAGGCCCGCCACCCACCGGCACCCCGATGTGCAGCCATGGTGCAACCCGCCGGGCCGGGGCCTGGGCAGGCGCCCCACCACCCGCACCGGCGACGCCCTGATGGACGCCGCGCTGTGGGTGAAGACGCCGGGCGAGTCGGACGGGCGCTGTCTGCGCGGCACCGACGGGCCCCTGGACCCGGTGCGCGGGACCGTCAACCCCGAGGCGGGGCAGTGGTTCCCCGAGCAGGCGCTGGAGCTGGTGCGCTACGCGGACCCGGCGGTCAGCGCCTTCCGCCGGATCCGCGGCCGCTGACGCCCCACGGCCGTTGACGCCTCACAGCCGCTGGCGCCTCAAGGCCGCTGCTGCCCGCCCGGCGGTCAGCCCGCCGGATTGTGCCGGACGAGGGCGTCGACCAGGCCGGACGCGGTGTTCGGGAAGTCCATCGGAACGATCCCGAGCCCGGTCCAGCCCTGGGCCTCGGCGCCCTCGAGGAACGATGTCACCTGCGGGTTCAGCCGGTCAGCGTTGGAGCGGGGCGGCAGCAGGGCGGCGGTGGAGACGTAGTTGACGAAGAGCTTGCCGGGCTCGGCCGCCGCCTTGCGGAACTGCGCCTCGATCTTCGGGTACTTGCCGATCGGCTCCGCCATGTAGTCGTCCTGGATGTCGAAGAGCGCGCCGTCGCCGTACCGTACCCCCGGCATGTTGTCCGAGTCGGCGAGCAGCACCACCCTGCCCCGGGCCTGGCCCAGGGCGGGGAGGGTGCTGTCCAGGCGGAACAGCGAGCGCCAGCCCTTGTCGTCCAGGTAGATGTCGAAGATCCGGCGGAACTCCGCGGCGCTCTCCTCCGAGTACTCCTGCTTGACCCGCATCAGCACGGTCTCCGACGGATGCGCGGAGAGGAAGGAGCGGCAGGCGCCGAGCACATCGTCGAAGTTGAGGTTCTGGTAGAAGGCGCCGTGGTGGATGGGGAAGGCGTTGTCGAACGCGCGGCAGCGGATGTCCAGGAAGCGGATGCCACTGGCCAGCTGGTCGGCGATGGTGGTGTTCTGGCACTCCGTCCACGGCCCGCCGAAGCGGGCGCCGGAATCGTGGGTTCCGGGCAGGGTCAGCCGCTGCACCGGAGTGGCGTCGGCGATGGCCGACAGCCAGTCCTGGGCGGCGGTCGGCCTGGGCGGCGCCGCGGTGGCCGTCGCGGTGCCGCCGACGGCGGTGACCAGCCCCGCGGTGGACAGTGCGGCCGCGCCCCTGAGGAACCCTCGCCGGTCCATGCCCCACACTCCCGTCGCCCGCCTACCGGTGCCGTGCGGCATCGAAGCACAAACGGCATGCGGGGGCTACGGAAAGCGGCCGAATCAGCGGTTCATCGAGGGATTTCCCTGAACCGCCGGTCCGGCCGGAGAGGTGTTACGCCGTCAGAGCCAGCCGCGGCGCTTGAAGATGAGGTACAGGCTGACGCACACCACCGCCATCAGCAGGATCGCGAAGGGGTAACCCAGCACCCAGTGCAGCTCGGGCATATGGGTGAAGTTCATCCCGTAGATGGTGCCGACCAGGGTGGGGGCGAACAGGATGGCCGCCCATGCGGAGATCTTCTTGACCTCCTCGTTCTGCTCGAAGCCCGCCTCGGCCAGCGCCCGCATCTCGGCGTTCTGCTGCTGGGTCACCAGGGTGGCGTTGACCGCGAGGATGTCGGTGAGGGCCGAGCGGAAGCCGTCCACCCGCTCGCTGGTGTGGGTGACGTGGTCGGCGACGTCCCGCAGATAGCGCTGCAGCTCCTCATCGGTGCCGTACTTGTCGAAGCCCGCCATCAGCCCGTGCAACATCCCGACCAGGGGACGGGTGGCGCGCTGGAACTCCACCATCTCGCGGGAGAGCTCGTAGATGCGCCGCGAGACCTCGGGGTCGCCGCGGAAGACCTCGGTCTCGATCTCGTCGATGTCGTTCTGCACCCCCGCCACGACGGGTGCGTAGCCGTCCACGGCCGCGTCGAGGATCGCGTACAGCACGGCCTCGGGGCCCAGCGCCAGCAGCTCGGGGGTGGACTCCATCCGGGTGCGCACCGCCGACAGGTCCGGCGCCGCGCCGTGCCGGACGGTGATGACGAAGTCGGGGCCCACGAAGACGTGCAGCTCGCCGAAGTCCACCTCCTCCGGCGCGTCGAGATAGCGGGCGGCGCGCAGCACCACGAAGAGGGTTTCGCCGTAGCGCTCCAGCTTGGGGCGCTGATGGGCCTCCATCGCGTCCTCGATGGCCAGCTTGTGCAGATCGAACTCCTCGGCCAGTGACAGGAGCTCCGCCTCGCTCGGTCGGTACAGCCCGATCCACGCCATGGCGCCCGTCTCCTCGCGCAGCCGCCGGTAGGTGGCGGCGAGCGAGTCGGGAGTGCCGACCCGGCGGCCGTCCCGGTACACCGCGGCGTCCACCACACTCCGCTCGTCGATCTCGGCCGGGGCCCCGTCGGCCGTCGGGGCCGGCGGCTCGCCGCGCGGCGGGCCCGGGACGGGGCGTGGGGTGGCGTCGGCCCGGCCCGCCCCGGCGGGGCGCCGCCAGGGGTAGCGCTTCGTGGCACGACGGCGCTCGGACATAGAGGGGGTCCTCACCTTGCACTGACCTCAGTGCAGGGTATCGCCCCATATGGTCGGCGTGCGCCCTGGGAGGAGCGGCGGACTGCCCGCTGGGCGTCCGGCCCGGTCCGGCGGACCACGCGGCGGAGCCGCATATCCACGCTTTCCCCCACCCGCCCCTTCCCGAACCAGGAGGCTCCGCCCCTGGACCCCGGACGCCCTGAAAATCAGCCTCTCCAGGGGGCACCTCCCAGCGGTAGCTGGGGGAGTTTGAAGAGCGGGGTCCGGGGCGGAGCCCCGGTTGTGGGAAGGGGCGGGCAGGGGAGCAGCCCGCCGCAGGCGTACGCGTACCGCCGGACGCCCCCTACGGCAGCAGCCCCGCCCGGCGGGCCTCGACCACCGCGTGGAGACGGGTGCGGGCCCCCAACTTCCGCATCGAGGACCGCAGATAGCTCTTGACCGTCTCAGGGCGCAGCCCCAGCCGCTCCGCCGCCGCCGAATTCGTCGCCCCCGAGGCCACGCACGCCAGCACATCCACCTCGCGCGGCGAAAGCTCCACCCCGCCCGGGCGCTCCCGCTCCCGGCCGCCTCCCGAGGACGCCCTGGCCAGCCGGGAGCAGGCGGTGAGTATCTCCTCCCGCAGCTGGGGGTCGGGCACCCGGTGCGCCAGGGCCCGCAGATCGCCATGGGCCTCGCGCACCTCCTCCCACACCGCCGGATCGGTCTCCTCCGCGGGCGGTGCCCACCGCGGCTGCCCCCGCAGCCGCCGCTGGCGCGCCTCCGCCAGCAGCCGCTGCGCCTCGTCCCGCGCCGCCAGCTCCTGCGCCAGCTCGTGCTCCAGTGCCCGCTCCAGTTCGCGCGCCGCCTCCACGGCCGAGCTCAGCGCCCGGTCGCCGAGCACCAGCGGCTGGCGCAGCGCGCCGTACAGCACCCCGCGTACCTGCCCGCGCACCACCACCGGCACCGCGAGCATCGAGCGCAGCCCCTCCGCACCCACCGCCGCGTCGTATTCATGGCTGATCGCCCGCGAGGCGGGGTAGTCCGCTACCGAGATCGGCCTGGACATGGTGAGGACCTTGCCACCGAGGCCGTTGCCCGGTGTGATGGCCAGTCCCCGCAGGGAGTTGGTCGTGGTGCCGGTGAGTTCCGAGATCCGGAACTGCCGTGCGCCCGAGAAGAGCCCGCCGAACGCGACGGGCAGCCCACCGCGCCGGCGCATCCGCTGCAGCGTGCTCCGCACGTCAACGGCCCCGCCCGAGCCCGCCCCGTCCGATCCCGCCACGGCCACCTCCCGCATCCAGCGCCACCCCCGTCCGGGGGTAGTGAGACTCAGATCACCCGTCGCACGATGCTAGCGAGCGGTACGGCCTTCAGGAGGACAAGTGACACCAATGAATCCGGCCCAGGACTTCCGCGCGGCACGGGACTTCCTGCTCGGTCACCGGGAGGACTACGCGGCGGCGTACGAGGGGTTCCGCTGGCCCCGCCCGGAGCGCTTCAACTGGGCCCTGGACTGGTTCGACGGCATCGCCGGGCGCGCCGGTGACCGTACCGCCCTGCACATCGTGGAGGAGGACGGCGGCGAGATCCGGCTGACCTTCGAGGAGCTGCGCCGCCGCTCCAACCGGGCCGCGAACTGGCTGCGCGAGCACGGGGTGCGGGCGGGGGACCGCATCGTGGTCATGCTCGGCAACCAGGTCGAGCTGTGGGAGACCGCGCTGGCCGCGATGAAGCTGCGCGCCGTGGTCATCCCCGCCACCCCGCTGCTCGGGCCGCTCGACCTCGCCGACCGCATCGAGCGCGGCCGGGCGCGGCATGTGATCGTACGGGCCGGGGACACCGGCAAGTTCGCGGACGTGGCCGGGGACTACACCAGGATCGCGGTCGGCGGCGCGCCCGGGGGCTGGCTCGCCTACGAGGACGCGGGGACCGCCGCCATCACGGTGGACGGCACGGCGGGCACGGCGAGGGGTGCCACGGACGGGGGTGCCTCGGGCGGCGGTGCCGGGGGTCACGGTGCCACGGACGGTCGTGCAGGGGACGACGAGCCCTTCACCCCCGACGGGCCCACCCTCGCCACCGACCCCCTGATGCTCTACTTCACCTCCGGCACCACCGCCCGCCCCAAGCTGGTCGAGCACACCCATGTCTCCTACCCCATCGGACATCTGTCGACGATGTACTGGATCGGGCTCAAACCGGGCGATGTCCACCTCAACATCTCCTCCCCCGGATGGGCCAAGCACGCCTGGTCCAATCTCTTCGCCCCCTGGAACGCCGAGGCCACCGTCTTCGTCCACAACTACACCCGCTTTGACGCCGCCCGGCTGATGGCCGAGATGGACAGCTGCGGCATCACCACCTTCTGCGCCCCGCCCACCGTCTGGCGGATGCTCATCCAGGCCGATCTCACCCAGCTGCGCACCCCGCCCCGGGAGGCCATCGCCGCGGGCGAGCCGCTGAACCCCGAGGTCATCGAGCACGTACGGCGCGCCTGGGGGGTGACCATCCGGGACGGCTTCGGCCAGACCGAGACGGCCGTCCAGGTGGCCAACAGCCCCGGACAGCCGCTCAAGCCGGGCTCGATGGGACGGCCAACGCCCGGCTTCCGGGTCGTCCTGCTCGATCCGGTCACCGGCCGGCCGGGTACGGAGGGCGAGATCTGTCTCGACCTCACCGGCCCCGAGGGCCGTCCGGTCGGCCTGATGACCGGCTACGAGGGCGATGAGGAGCGCACCGCCGAGGCCACCGCGGGCGGCTACTACCGCACCGGGGACATCGGCTCGCGCGACGCCGACGGCTACATCACCTACATCGGCCGCTCCGACGACGTCTTCAAGGCGTCCGACTACAAGATCTCCCCGTTTGAGCTGGAGAGCGCGCTGCTGGAGCACGAGGCGGTGGCCGAGGCCGCCGTCGTCCCGGCCCCCGACCCGGTGCGGCTCGCCGTGCCGAAGGCGTACATCGTGCTCGCGGAGGGCTGGGAGCCCGGCCCGGACACGGCGAAGGCGCTGTTCGCGCACTCGCGGGCGGTGCTCGCGCCGTACAAGCGGATCCGCCGACTGGAGTTCGCCGACCTCCCCAAGACGGTTTCCGGGAAGATTCGCCGGATCGAGCTGCGTGAACGTACGGCACAGGGGGGCGGTATCGAGTTTCATGAGGAGATCTGACGACTGACGCTCATATGATGACCCACCCTCACGAACGTGAAGGCGTCCGTGACCGTGACACCAAGGAGCTGCCATGACCGACCTGACGTCCGACCCACCGAGCCCAGCCGGGCTCTCCTACGCCAGTGGGGTCGGTGACCTCCCGCTGCTCGGCGACACCATCGGCGCCCAGCTGGCCCGTACCGTCGAGCTGTACGGCGAGCGTGACGCGCTCATCGACGTCCCCTCCGGCCGCCGCTGGACCTACGCCGAGTTCGGCCGTTCGGTGGAGGAGGTCGCGCTCGGGCTGATGGCCAAGGGGGTCGCCAAGGGCGACCGGGTCGGCATCTGGGCCGTCAACTGCCCCGAATGGGTGCTGTTGCAGTACGCGACCGCCCGCATCGGCGCCATCATGGTCAACATCAACCCCGCGTACCGCGTCCACGAGCTGCGGTATGTGCTCCAGCAGGCGGGCATCTCGGTCCTGGTCGCCTCCACCGAGCACAAGACCAGCGACTACCGCCGGATGGTCGAGCAGGTGCGCTCCGCCTGCTCCGCGCTGCGCGACGTCATCTACATCGGCGACCGGACCTGGGAGATGCTGGTGCGCGCGGGCGCCGATGTCGCCCCCGGGCGGCTGGCCGAGCGCGAGGCCAGGATCGGCTGCGACGACCCGGTCAACATCCAGTACACCTCCGGCACCACCGGCTTCCCCAAGGGCGCCACCCTCTCCCACCACAGCATCCTCAACAACGGCTTCTTCGTGGGGGAGACGGTCCGCTACACCGCCCAGGACCGGATCTGTGTGCCGGTGCCCTTCTACCACTGCTTCGGCATGGTGATGGGCAACCTCGCGGCCACCACCCACGGCGCCTGCGTGATCATCCCCGCCCCCACCTTCGACGCCGTCGCCACCCTCTCCGCCGTCGAACGGGAGCGCTGCACCTCGCTGTACGGCGTGCCCACCATGTTCATCGCCGAGCTGGCCCTGCCGGACTTCGCCACCTTCGACCTCAGCTCGCTGCGCACCGGGATCATGGCCGGATCGCCCTGCCCGGTGGAGGTGATGCGGCGGGTGGTCGACGAGATGCACATGGAGCAGGTGTCCATCTGCTACGGCATGACCGAGACCTCACCGGTCTCCACCCAGACCCGGCCCGATGACGACCTCATGCGCCGCACCTCGACGGTCGGCCGGGTGCTGCCGCATGTCGAGGTCAAGATCGTCGACCCGGTGACCGGGGCGACCGTGCCCCACGGCACCCGCGGCGAGCTGTGCACCCGCGGCTACTCGGTGATGCTCGGCTACTGGCAGGAGCCCGAGCGGACCGCCGAGGCGATCGACTCGGCGCGCTGGATGCACACCGGCGACCTCGCGGTGATGGACGGCGAGGGCTACGTCCAGATCGTGGGCCGGATCAAGGACATGATCGTCCGCGGTGGGGAGAACGTCTATCCGCGGGAGATCGAGGAGTTTCTGCACACCCACCCCAAGGTCGCGGATGTGCAGGTCGTCGGCGTGCCCGACGAGAAGTACGGCGAGGAGATCCTGGCCTGCGTCATCCTGCGCGAGGGCGCCAGGACCCTCACCCGCGACGAGCTCGTCCGCTTCTGCCGGGGCCGCCTCGCCCACTACAAGGTCCCCCGCTATCTGCGGCTCATGGACGCCTTCCCGATGACGGTCAGCGGCAAGGTCCGCAAGGTCGAGCTGCGTGAGGCGGCCGCCAGGGAGCTGCTGCCCGAGACCCGGTCCGAGGCCGATCCGGCCAGATCGGAGACGCTTGCCGAGCGGGCCGAGCCCCAGGCCGCGCCCAGCTGATGAGTTGCGGGCCCCTCTACCACAGCAGGGGCCCACACCCCCGCGCCACCAGGCGCCTCAGCCGGTCCCCGTCACCGAACCCCGTTCGGCAGACAGGACTTCACCCCGGATCGCGCGCCGCGGCTGAAGTAGGAGACCCGCTGGGAGGCGTCGCCGTGATCGGAGACATCGGTCCACGGAGTACGGTCGGCGAGCGCGGTCAGGGCGTCCGCCAGCTCCTCGGTGTCGCCGTCCTCGAAGGTGAGCGTCCCGTCCTGCGCGGCCCCGAAGAGGACCGCCCCGGCCAGGCAGTCGGCCTGGAGCTCACGGGCCAGATCGACCAGTCCCGCGTCCAGCCGGTTCTGGACGGCGTGGCCCCACTCATGGGCGATCACCAGATAGACCCAGGCGTCGCCCCGCGCGTGGCCCCAGCGCATCAGATCCATGTCCCACGCTATGTAGTCGCCGTCCGGGCAGTACACGGCGTTGTCGTCCGGGAGGGGCGCGTCGCCGCACACCGGGGCGCCGGGAGCGCCACCGTCGTAGGCGCCCGCGACCCTGGGCGGGCCGTAGTCGCCGGTGAACAGCTGGGACCAGTGGGTCTGCCAGTAGGCGTTGGTGACGGAGACCGCCGCCTGGATGTCCTCCTCCACGCTCCCTCCACCGTCGGGGCCCGCGCTGGCGGTCGGCGGGGCGGGCTCGCCGGACTGCGGGCCGGGCGCGGGCGAGGAGCTCTCCACCGTGGGCCGGGGCACGTCTCCGGCCCCGCATCCGGCCACCAGGGGGGTCAGGAGGAGGGCCAGGGCGGCGGCGGGAGCGGCCCATAACCTCGGCCGTGACGTCGGGTACCACGGAACAGCCATCGTTCGGCCTCCGGCCGGTCGGGCGGATGGGACGGGTGAACGGTGGAGGGCGTCCCCTCGGGCGGAAGGTGGCCCCTCGGCCGGAGGGCGGCCCCTCAACGGAAGCCTTCCCCGGTCATGAGCACAAGGGCCGTCCGGGTCAGCCGTCCGGCGGGCCCATCCGGATCAGTACGTCGGCCGGGTCGTTGACGGGCTGCGGAGTGCCGGTGAGATCCATGGTGAACAGCGGCAGACGCAGCGCGTCGGCGCGCGCCCGCGCCTCCCGGGCATAGCCCGCGAGCGAGAAGAAGACGCTCATGGCCGACTGGTGGAGCCCGTTCAGCCACAGGCACTCGATGTCCCGCAGCCCGGTGGGGCGGGTGGTCGGATCGACCTGGGCCACCACGCCCGTCCCGCGGAGGTCCACCCCGGAGGCGGCCCGGTCCTCCGAGGGCCGCAGGCTGTGGAAGCCGAGCCAGTCCAGATACCGCGCGGCGGCGGTGACCGCGTCCCGCGCGGTGCGGATCGTGACCGGCCGGAAGGCCGGGCGCGCCACCGCCGGACAGCCGGGCCCGGCCCCCGTGCCCGGTACGGCCGGGGGCGGCGGGGCGGCGACGGGGACGCGGACCACCGCACCGCAGTCGCAGCCAAGCTCCGGTTGCGGCCAGTGGCCCTGATGGCCGCAGGACGGGCAGTTCACCGCCACCCAGAGGTTCTCCCAGGTGCGGTGGCCAAGCTCCTCCGGAGTGCCGTCGCGGAGGACGGGGAGGGTGACCGGGGCGCCGCACGCACAGGGGAAGGCGGGCGGCGTGAACGCCTGCTCGCGACGGCACGCGGGACAACGCACCGGCACCTGGTCTGTCATCGGGGCGCTCCCTGGGCGGAGGGCGGACGCGGTATCGCTCCATGCTCCCCGAAGCGGGCGGCGCCGGGGAGGGACTTGGCGCGTTCCGTCCCCCGTAGCGGGGGCGCCGTGTCAGGCCCGGACGCAGTAGGTTGGCGGCGTGAGATTGAGGGTTGAGTTCACCACCGAACCGTTCGACCTCGACGAGGTGCCGCCGCACGCCGTGGCCGCCCGCGAGACCGTCCAGGCCGCCCCGCTGGACGCCGTGGACGTCGGCCCCTTCGGCAACACCGCCGAGGGCGGGGCCGAGGCGGTGCTCGAGGCCGTCGACCGGCTGCTGCGCAGCTCCCTCACGGCCGGTGCCACCCGGATCTCGCTCCAGGTCAGCGTCCTCGGGGAGGGCGAGGCGTGAGCGTACCCGCCGACCACCCCTTCGCCGCCGCGGTGAAGCCGCTCGTCGACGCCATGGGCGGCGAGATGATCGCGCCCGACCGGGCCCGGGGCGACGATGTGGTGCTCTCCTGGGAGGGCCGTCCGGTGGTCGCCGTAAGGCTGCCGCATCTGTCGGACTCGCTCGACCGCATCCTCGCCGACCTCCAGCGCCGCCACGGCGTACCGCTCTCGACCCTGGACCGCAAGACCAAGCAGTCCGTGGTACGCCAGCTAGAGCAGCGCGGTGCGTTCTCGGTGCGCCACGGGGTCGAAACGGTCGCCGGGGCCCTCGGGGTGAGCCGCTTCACCGTGTACAACTACCTCAACCGCGAGAAGGACGGGGACTGATCGTTCCTCGGGTCGGGGGCTGATCACTCCTCCCCTCGTTACGCGGATTTTTCAACAAAGTGTTGACGTCCGGCGAGGGGGCCTCCTAGCTTGCGGGAGTGACTTCGAGTGCACCTCCGGGGCTGGCCCGGTTCAACGCGGCGGACGACCGGGCCGCCGCCGCGCTGCTGAGCTCGGTGTGCGCCAGCCGGACCTGGGGCGCGGCGGTGGCGGCCGGGCGGCCGTACGCCACGGTCGGGAAGCTGCTCGACGCCTCCGACGCGGCCATGGCCCAGCTGACCGCCGCCGACCTGGCCGAGGCGATGGCCGCGCATCCGCCCATCGGACGGCCCGCGCCGGGCGACGCCGCCTCGGCCCGGGAGCAGAGTGGGGTACGGGACGCGGAGCGCGCGGAGCTGCTGGAGCTGAACCTCGCGTACCAGGAGCGCCACGGCCATGTCTTCCTGATCTGCGCCACCGGCCGCACCGGCGAGGAGATGCTGGCCGCGCTGCGCGCGCGGATCCGGCACGACGCCGACACCGAGCGCGACATCGTCCGCACCGAACTGGGAAAGATCAACCGCATCCGGCTGACCCGGCTGACGGAAACGCCGGCCGGAACGCCGGAGGAAGCGCTGACAGGAACGCCGGCGGAAGCGGCGTCGGAGACCCTGGAGGCCCCGCGGGCCCCGGCGGAAGGAGAGCGGTGATGGCGAGCGGCGCCACCTCGGTGTCCACCCACATCCTGGACACCAGCATCGGCCGCCCCGCCGTGGGCGTGGTCGTCGAGCTGGCCGTGCGTCCGGGGCCGGGCGCGGAGTGGAGGGCGCACGCCGACTCCCTCACCGACGCCGACGGGCGCTGCGGGGACCTGCCCGCCCTCCCCGAGGGCACCACCCACGCGCGGCTGCGCTTCGAGACCGGGCCGTATCTGACCCACGCCTTCTTCCCTGAGGTCGTGGTCGCCTTCGCCGTCGAGCCGGATGAGCACTACCACGTACCGCTGCTGCTCACCCCGTTCGGCTACTCCGTCTACCGAGGGAGCTAGCACCGATGCCCACGCTCGGCCCGAACAGTTACGGCAAAGCCGAAACCCGCGTCGTCCGGGTGGTGCGCGACGGCGCCGTGCACCACCTCAAGGACCTCAATGTCTCGGTGGCGCTCTCCGGCGCGATGGAGGAGGTCCACCTCTCCGGCGGCAACGCCAACGTCCTGCCGACCGACACCACCAAGAACACCGTGTACGCCTTCGCCAAGGAGCACGGCATCGACACGGCCGAGGAGTTCGGCATCCGGCTGGCCCGCCACTTCGTCACCAGCCAGGAGCCCATCCACCGCGCCCGCGTCCGCGTGGAGGAGTACGCCTGGGAGCGGATCGCGACGGCCGGGAGCGCCGAGCACTCCTTCGTCCGCCGCGGCCAGGAGGTCCGCACCGCCCAGATCACCTTCGACGGCGAGCGCTGGGAGGTGGTCTCCGGGCTCACCGGGCTCACCGTACTCAACACCACGGACTCCGAGTTCTGGGGCTATGTGAAGGACCGGTACACCACGCTCCCGGAGGCCCGCGACCGGATCCTCGCCACCGATGTGCACGCCCGCTGGCGGTACGGCTGGAGCGAGGACGCCCGGCCGGCGCCGGACTGGGACCTGGCCCACGCCGGCGCGCGCGGCCAACTGCTGAGCGCGTTCGCCGAAACCTACTCGCTCTCGCTCCAGCAGACGCTGTACCAGATGGGCGCGCGGGTGATCGAGCACCGCCCCGAGATCGACGAGATACGGCTCTCGCTGCCCAACAAGCATCACTTCCTGGTCGATCTGGAACCCTTCAGCCTCACCAACGACAACGAGGTCTACTTCGCCGCCGACCGGCCGTACGGGCTCATCGAGGCCACCGTGCTGCGGGACGGCGCCGAGCCCCGGATCCCCACCGACTGACCGGATCCCGCCGAACGACCCGACGGAAGGCCACGCTCCGTGAACCGCATCGTCATCGAGAACTGCGCCGTCGCCACCGTGGACGCCCACGACACCGAGTACGCCTCCGGCCATGTCGTCGTCGCGGGCAACCGCGTCGAGTCGGTGGGCGAGGGGCGCGCACCCGAGGGTCTTGAGGGCGTCGTCCGCCGGGTCGACGGCACGGGGCACCTGGTCACGCCCGGCCTGGTCAATACCCATCACCACTTCTACCAGTGGCTCACCCGCGGCCTGGCCCAGGACAGCAACCTCTTCGACTGGCTGGTCGCGCTCTACCCCGTCTGGGCGCGGATCGACGAGCCGATGGTCCACGCGGCGGCCCGCGGCTCGCTCGCGATGATGGTCCGCGGCGGGGTCACCACCGCCATGGACCACCACTACGTCTTTCCGCGCGGCAGCGGCGATCTGCTGGGCGCCGAGATCCGCGCCGCCCGTGAGCTGGGGGTGCGGTTCACCGCCGCCCGCGGCTCCATGGACCTCGGCACCTCCGACGGCGGGCTGCCGCCGGACTTCGCCGTGGAGTCCACGGAGGAGGCGCTGGCCGCCACCGAGGCGGCCATCGACACCCACCACGACCCGGCGCCCGACGCCATGCTGCGGATCGCGGTGGCGCCCTGCTCGCCGTTCTCCGTCACCACCGAACTGCTCCGCGAGTCCGCGGCGCTGGCCCGCCGCAGGGGCGTACGGCTGCACACCCACGGCTCGGAGACGGTGGAGGAGGAGAAGTTCTGCCACGAGCGGTTCGGGATGGGGCCGACCGACTACTTCGAATCCACCGGCTGGCTGGGCGAGGACGTGTGGATGGCCCACTGCGTCCACATGAACGACACCGACATCCGGGCGTTCGCCCGGACCGGCACCGGAGTGGCCCACTGCCCCTCGTCCAACGCCCGGCTCGCCGCCGGGATCGCCCGCGTCCCCGATCTGCTCGCCGCGGGCGTGCCGGTCGGCCTGGGCGTGGACGGCACCGCCTCCAACGAATCCGGTGAGCTCCACACCGAACTGCGCAACGCGCTGCTGATCAACCGGCTCGGCGGCCACCGCGAGAAGGCGCTGAACGTCCGTCAGGCGCTGCGCCTCGGCACCTACGGCGGTGCGCGGGTGCTCGGCCGCCAAGGGGAGATCGGCTCGCTGGAGCCGGGCAAACTGGCCGACCTGGTGCTGTGGAAGCTGGACGGGCTCGGCCACTCGTCCATCGCCGACCCGGTCGCGGCCCTCGTCCTCGGCGCCCCGGCCCCGGTGACCCTGTCCCTGGTGAACGGCGCTCCGGTAGTGGAGTCGGGCAGGCTGCTCACCGTGGACGAGGACCAGATCGCACGGGAGGCCCGTACCGAGGCACGGCGGCTGGCCCATATCGCGGAAGAAGACTGAACGCTTAGCCGATACATCGGATGGATCGCCGGGATGGCCGCCTTATGGTCGTCACCAACGGCCTTTCTAGTCCTTCGCGCCCCGTTGACATCCCACCTTTCCGGCTCTAGGTTCCCGTACGCGGCTGGCCAGCCCTCCTGTCCGACCACCCACGAGCACAGGAGCCGCCATGCGTACGTCCAGACGACGGGCCGTCATCCCCCTCCGAGCGCTCAGCCTTCTGCTCGGCATGGTGCTGGCCACGATCCTCAACGGCCCTCCCGCCGCCACCGCGGCACCGGCCACGGCACGGCAGCCGGGGCCCGGCACCGACTACGCCACCGACGACCCCTTCACCTCCGCCCGCACCGCCTGGTGGCGGCAGGACCGCTTCGGGATGTTCATCCACTTCGGCGCCTACTCCCAGCTGGAGGGCGAATACCGGCGGGCGGACGGGACCGTCTGCCGTGACGCCGAGTGGATCAAGCGCAACTGCCAGATCCCGGTGGACGAGTACGAGGACGCCGCCCAGGACTTCAACCCCGCGTCCTTCGACGCCGAGGCCATCGTCAAGGCGGCCAAGGACGCCGGGCAGCGCTACATCGTCATCACCTCCAAGCACCACGACGGCTATGCGATGTGGCCGACCAAGCAGAACGGCTGGAACCTGCGGGACCACTCCTCGTTCGACCAACGCCGCGACATCCTGGCCGAGTTGAAGTCCGCCGCGGACGCCGCAGGGATCAAACTCGGCTTCTACTACTCGATCTGGGACTGGCACGACCCCGACTTCGCCGACCCGGCCACCTTCCCGCGCTATGAGAAGCGGATGTACGCCCAGCTCAAGGAGCTGGTCGACAACTACCACCCGGCGCTGCTCTGGTTCGACGGGGAGTGGGACGCGGACGACCCCACCAACCGCTGGTCCGCCCAGGACGGTGAACGGCTCCAGACCTATCTGCACGGGCTCGACCCCGATCTGATCACCAACAACCGGGTCGGCAAGCGGCGCGTCGTGGACGGCGACTACGGCACGCCCGAGCAGGAGATCCCGGACGCGCCGGTGGACGGACAGCTGTGGGAGAGCTGTATGACCCTCAACGGCCACTGGGGCTTCGCCGCGTACGACCAGGACTGGAAGTCGCCCACCACCCTCACCCGCAACCTCCTCGACATCGCGAGCCGCGGCGGCAACTACCTGCTGAACGTCGGCCCGGACAGACTGGGTCGCGTTCCCCAGCCCTCGGTCGACCGGCTGCGCGAGATCGGCTCCTGGCTGCGGACCTCCGGCCAGGGCCGCGCGGTGTACGGGGCCGGGGCCACCGGGCTGGTGGACGAGCCGTCCTGGGGCGCGGTCAGCCGGTCGGGCAACCGGCTCTACGCGTCCGTCACCTCCTGGCCCGCCGCCGGTCAGCCGCTCCACCTCACCGCGAAGGCGCCGTTCACGGTGACCGGCGCCCGGGTGCTGGGCAGCGGACAGCGGGTCGGGGTGGCGAAGGCGGGCGACGGTTTCGACCTCACCCCCGCCGGAGGCCCGGTCGGCGACATCGCCTCGGTGATCGAGCTGACGGTGGAACCGGCCCCGGCCGCACCCCAGGGGCGGGGCCAAGGGCTGCGGGAGGAGGTCTTCGCCAATGAGACCTTCACCGGGCCGCCCGCCGTCACCCGGACCGATCCGACGGTCAACCACACCTGGCGGTTCTCCGGCTCCCCGGCCGCCGACGTCCCCGCCGACCACTTCGGTGTCCGCTGGACCGGCTACCTCCAGCCCCGGCACAGCGAGACCTACACGCTCTCGGCCGTCTCCGACGACACCGCGCGGGTGTGGATCGACGGCCGCCTGGTCATCGACGCCACCACCCCGCACGGTCCACAGGTCGACAAGGCGACCGTCGCACTGCGCGCCGGCCACCGGCACGCCATCCGGATCGAGTACACCGAGCAGACCGGGGAGGCCCATATGAAGCTGCTGTGGTCCAGCCCCGGAGTGCCCCAGCAGATCGTGCCGCGCGCCCAGCTCTACACCCCGTAGCGACGGCCGGGCCCCGCACCGCAGCGGTGGCGGTCCGGGGCCCTTCCGCGCACGGGACCGGCGGCTCAGCCCAGCAGTTCGTACGCGGGCAGGGTCAGGAACTCGGTGTAGTTCTCGTCCAGCGCGACCTTCAGCAGCAGATCGTGCGCCTGGTTCCACCGGCCCGCGGCGAAGGCGTCCTCGCCGACCTCCTCGCGGATCGCCGCCAGCTCCTCCGCGGCGACCTTACGGACGTGATCGGCGGTGGCCTTCTCACCGTCCTCGAAGACGACCCCCGCGTTGACCCACTGCCAGATCTGGGAACGGGAGATCTCGGCGGTGGCCGCGTCCTCCATCAGGTTGAAGATCGCGACGGCGCCGAGGCCGCGCAGCCAGGCCTCGATGTAGCGGATGCCGACCTGTACGGCGTTGCGCAGGCCCTGGTGGGTGGGCTTGGCCTCGAGCGAGCCGATGTCGATCAGCTCGGCCGCGGTGACGTGGACGTCCTCGCGCAGCCGCTCCTTCTGGTGCGGCCGGTCGCCGAGGACCGCGTCGAAGGAGGCGCGGGCCACCGGGACCAGATCGGGGTGGGCGACCCAGGAGCCGTCGAAGCCGTCCCCGGCCTCACGGTCCTTGTCGGCCTTGACCTTGTCGAACGCGACGGCGTTGGCCTCCGGGTCGCGGCGCGAGGGGATGAAGGCCGCCATGCCGCCGATCGCGTGCGCGCCGCGCTTGTGGCAGGTGCGGACGAGCAGTTCGGTGTAGGCGCGCATGAACGGGGCGGTCATCGTGACCGCGTTGCGGTCCGGCAGGACGAAACGGGGGCCGCCGTCGCGGAAGTTCTTGATGATCGAGAAGAGGTAGTCCCAGCGGCCCGCGTTGAGCCCGGAGGCGTGGTCGCGGAGCTCGTAGAGGATCTCGTCCATCTCGTACGCCGCCGTGATCGTCTCGATGAGGACGGTGGCGCGGATCGTCCCTTGCGGGATGCCGAGGTGGTCCTGTGCGAAGACGAAGACGTCGTTCCAGAGGCGGGCCTCGAGGTGGGACTCGGTCTTGGGGAGGTAGAAGTACGGCCCCTGGCCCCGGGTGAGCAGCCGGCGGGCGTTGTGGAAGAAGTACAGCCCGAAGTCCACGAGGGCGCCGGGGACCTGGCGGCCCTCGGCATCGCGCAGATGGCGCTCGTCGAGGTGCCAGCCGCGCGGCCGGGGGACGACGGTGGCCAGCGCGTCGTCGGGCCGCAGTGCGTAGCTCTTGCCCTCGGGGGAGGTGAAGTCGATCCGGCGCTCATAGGCGTCGATCAGATTCAGCTGACCGCCGATCACATTCGCCCATGTCGGGGCGGAGGCGTCCTCGAAGTCCGCGAGCCAGATCCTGGCACCGGAGTTGAGGGCGTTGATGGTCATCTTGCGGTCGGTGGGGCCGGTGATCTCCACCCGGCGGTCCTCGAGCGCGGGCGGGGCCGGGGCTACCCGCCAGTCCGGGTCGTCCCGGACATGGGCGGTCTCCGGGAGGAAGTCCAGGGTGCTGGTGCGGGCGATCCCGGCGCGGCGCTCCGCGCGGCGCGCGAGCAGTTCGTCCCGGCGCGGGGTGAAGCGGTGGTGGAGCTCGGCCAGGAAGGCCAGGGCCGCGTCGGTCAGCACCTCTCCCTGACGCTCCAGCGGTTCGGCGTCGACGATGGCCAGCGGGGACGGCGCTGGTGCGGACATGGGCTGTCACTCCTTGGGCGAGTCTCGGCTGGACGCTCGCGGTACCTCTGACCTGTGGATAGTAATTTTCTCATGGTGGAAGTTCAATGTTCTGTTGAACTGTCGCCTTGTCCGTCGGGCCCCTCACTCCAACAGCGTCAAGTCCCCGGGAGTGTCGATGTCGTCCGTACGGGCGATATCCGAGCAGTCCACGAGCGTGATCGCGGACTGGTGCGCCCGCAGATAGGCGCGTGCCCCCCGGTCGCCGACCGCACTCGCCGCGATACCCGCCCAGCGGTCCGCGCCGAACAGCACCGGATGCCCCCGCTCCCCGCCGTACGAAGCCGCCGCCAGAGTGGACGGCGAGCGGTACGCGGCCACCACCCGCGCCACCGCCCCGGCGCCGATCCCCGGCTGGTCCACCAGCGCGACCAGCGCCGCTGCCGCGCCCGTACCGGCCAGTGAGGCGAGCCCGGCCCGCAGTGAGGAGCCCATGCCCTCCTCCCAGTCGGGGTTGTCCACCACGACGTACCCCTCCAGCCGCGCCCGCGCCCGTACGGTCCCGGCCGCGGCGCCCAGCACGATGTGCACCGGCGCGCAGCCGCCCTCCCGCAGCGCGTGCGCGGCGCGCTCCACCAGCGGACGCCCCCGATGCGTCAAAAGGGCCTTGGGCCGCCCGCCCAGTCGCCGACCACCTCCGGCCGCCAGTACGATCCCGGCGACCTGCGCGGAGTCCTCCGTTGTGCGTTCCATGGGCCCTGCTTACCGCACATCAGGGCCGTGCGGGGGCTTCATCCCAGCCGGTCTGATTTTCGCTCTCCGTATAGCGCGTCGTGCACTGAGTGGCGTTAACTGATCCGCGGCCCCTTGTGTCCGAATCCACGCGAGGTGGAGGGTTGGGGCGGTCATGCGGGAGAGGGGGCAGGCTCGTGCGAGAGGGCGCGAAGGGGAGAAGGGCAGTGTTGGCCAACGATGGCGCGAGGCTCTGGGGCGATCCCGGCGCCTTGTCAGTGGAGGGCGCCGCAGTCGTGGAAGTCAGGCGAGTGGCGGGCACCGAGGACGATCCGAGGGCGGCCGAACTGCGCCGTGCCGTGGCCCGGCTCAGGCGCGACCTCGCCGCTCACCCCGCGGAATTACCCGACCGGGCGATCGCGGACGACGAACTGGCCGCGCTCGACGCCATGGCCCGCACCGGCGCCCCGGAGCTGCACCGGCTGCGCCGCTCACTGCTCCTCATCGCGGGAGCCCTGGGCTCGGTCAGCGCACTGGGCCCCGCCCTGACGAGCGTCCGCGCGGCGATCGACCAGTTCGGCAGCGTGCCCAGGACGGGCATAGGCAGAGACTGACCACCCACCTAACGGTCACCGCCCAACGGCCACCCCGCCCCGGCACCCCCGCACGCGCGGCCCGCCAGACCAGACGATCCGCCCCACGCCGACCGGCGGCCCGTGCGATTGGGCTCGCGCCCGGGTGGAGGTCTGGGTGGTCCGGCTCGCGCCGGGTGGTGGTTCGTGCGGTTGGGCTTGTGCCCGGGCGGTGGTCTGGGGGGTCTGGCTCGCGTCGGGCGGTGGCTCGGGCGGCCGTGCTCGTGCCGGTCGCCGGGTGCACCCGGCCTGCGTACGGAGTCGGCTCGTTCCCGACCCGTCCGGTGGCGGGTGGGTGTTCCCTCTTGCGCCAGGCGGAGCGGAGGTTCGTGCGGTGGGGCTCGCGCCGGGTGGGGTTGGGCGCTCCCGACCAGCAGCGGCTGAGGGGGTCTGGCGGGTCGTGACGCCTGCGGTGGGCTATCCCCGCCCGCGCCCGCGGCGTCGGGTCCCGCCGCAGGTACCGGGGTCCAGGGGTGGAGCCCTTGCCGCGGGGCGGAGTCGCATATCGGTGCTGCGGGAAGGGGCGGGTCGTGACGCCTGCGGTGGGCTATCCCCGCCCGCGCCCGCGGCGTCGGGTCCCGCCGCAGGTACCGGGGTCCAGGGGTGGAGCCCTTGCCGCGGGGCGGAGTCGCATATCGGTGCTGCGGGAAGGGGCGGGGTGGGGGAGGACCCGCCGGAGGCCGGGGCGTGTGCGTCGAGCGCGGCATCAGCTCGTGCGGCGGTGCTGCCAGCCGAAGTCGGGGCTTGCCCAGACCCCGGGCCGGGGGGCGGAGCCCCGGCCACGCGGCGCAGCCGCATATCGGTGCTGGGTGGCGTGCCGCCCGCCGTTAGGCGGACCCCGTGCTGGCCAGCGCACCCGACAACTCGGCCGCGACCTCCCTCAGGATCGGCACGATCCGCTCCGTGGCCTCGTCGGTCACCCGGCCCGCCGGGCCCGAGATGGAGATGGCCGCCGGTGCGGGGGAGTCGGGCACCGAGACGGCGAGGCAGCGTACACCCAGCTCCTGCTCGTTGTCGTCCACCGCGTAGCCGTGCTCATGCACCTGCCGCAGCGCGTCGAGGAACGCATCCGGCGAGGTGATCGTCTTCTCGGTGGCCGCGGGCATGCCGGTGCGGGCCAGCAGGGCGCGTACCTCCTCCGGGGGCGTGTCCGCGAGCAGCGCCTTGCCGACGCCCGTGGTGTGGGGCAGCACCCGCCGCCCGACCTCCGTGAACATCCGCATCGAGTGGCGCGAGGGCACCTGCGCGACGTACACCACCTCATCGCCGTCCAGCAGCGCCATGTTCGCGGTCTCGCCGGTCTCCTCCACCAGCCGCGCCAGATACGGCCGCGCCCAGGTGCCCAGCAGCCGGGACGAGCTCTCGCCGAGCCGGATCAGCCGGGGCCCGAGGGCGTAGCGGCGGTTGGGCTGCTGGCGGACGTAGCCGCAGGCCACCAGCGTGCGCATCAGGCGGTGGATGGTGGGCAGCGGCAGCCCGCTGCTGGTGGAGAGCTCGCTCAGTCCGACCTCGCCCCCGGCGTCGGCCATCCGCTCCAGCAGATCGAAGGCGCGCTCCAGGGACTGGACGCCACCGGATCCGGCGGTGGTGGCGGCGGTCTTGGACTCGGCGGACGGCACGTCGGTGTTCCTTTCCCAGCGGTCGGCACCGGCCCGCACGCGGTGACGATCCGCTGCCGACCGGCCACGGGCAGCCTACCCGTCCGCGGCGGTGCCCACAGGGGGCTTGGAAACGCGGTCGGCGCCGGTCACGGCCGGTATGCGGACCGGCCGGGCCCCGGCCGGACCCCGGTCACGCCCCGACCGCTTCCGGAATGCGGGGCTCCCTTGACGCCGGTGGCGTAGCTGATTACGTTCTGCGCCTCGAAAACCAACTTTCATTGTACGGAATCGCCATACGGAACCGCTCCGGGAGCCCCATGCGCATCCTCGTGCTGAACCCCAACACCACCGCCTCCATGACGGCCTCGATCCGCGCCATAGCGGAGGCGAGCGCGAGCCCCGGTACCGAGATCGTGGCCACCGAGCCGCTGTGGGGGCCCGAGTCGATCGAGGGCCACTTCGAGGGGTATCTGAGCGCCGCCGCCGTACTGGACCGACTGGCCACCTATGACGAGCCCTTCGACGCCCTGGTCATGGCCGGGTTCGGCGAGCCGGGCCGCGAGGGGGCGCAGGAGCTGCTTGACGTACCGGTCCTCGACATCGCCGAATCCGCCGCCCAGATGGCCATGATGCTCGGCCATTCCTACGGCGTCGTCACCACCCTCGACCGGGCCGTGCCGCAGATCCGGGACCGGCTGCTCACGGCGGGCCTGCTGGGGCGCTGTGCGGCGGTGCGCGGCACCGGCCTCGGCGTCCTGGAGCTGGAGGCGGATCCGGAGCGGACCGTGGGGGCCGTCGTGCGGATCGCGAGCGAGGCGGTGGAGCGGGACGGCGCCGAGGTGATCTGCCTGGGGTGCGGTGGCATGGCCGGGCTGCGGGACCGGGTCTCGGCGGCGCTGGGCGGGGTCCCCGTCGTGGACGGCGTCGCCGCCGCGGTGCGGTTCGCCGAGTCGGTGGTCGGGCTCGGTCTCTCCACCAGCAAAGTGCGCTCCTTCGCCCCGCCCCGTCCGAAGGCCATCGGCGGCTGGCCGGTCAGCGCCCGCCCGTCCTGATCTCACGAGCGGGTCCGGGGGCGAATCCACGGGCAATGCCGGTGTAATCGAACGGCAACACCTGCACGGCACCGTCATGCGGAAAAGATTTTCCGTGCGAATTCTGTGGAGGGCGCCATGGCATCACCCGCCAAGCCGGATCCCCGTCTCTACAACGACGACCTCGCGCCCGCCGTGGAGCGCAAGTGGGGGACGTACAGCATCTTCGCCATGTGGATGTCCGACACCCATGCGATCAGCAACTACGCCTTCGCGGCGAGTCTGTTCGTGATCGGGCTGCCCACCTGGGAGGTCTTCCTGTCGCTGCTGGCAGGCGTCACCATCCTCCACTGGTTCATGAACCGGATGGGCCACGCGGGCCACCGCACCGGAGTGCCCTTCCCCGTGCTGGCCCGTGCCAGCTGGGGTGTGTACGGGGCCAACATCCCCGCCCTGCTGCGGGCGGTGATGGCGGTCGCCTGGTACGGAATCCAGACCTGGCTGGCCTCCGAGGCCCTGGTGCTCCTCGGCGTCCAGCTGGCGCCCTCGCTCGCCGCATACGACCACAACTCCGTCCTCGGCCTGTCCACCCTCGGCTGGATCGCCTTCCTGGTGATGTGGCTGCTGCAGGCGGTGCTGCTCACCCGGGGCATGGAGTTCATCCGCAGGGTGCAGGACTTCGCCACCGGCCCGGTGGTCTGGCTGGTCATGCTCGCCCTCGCCGTATGGCTGATCGCCAAGGCGGGCGGCGACATCTCGCTCACCCGCAGCCTGACCGGGCTGAGCGGCGGCGAACAGCTCCACCAGAGCCTGATCGCGGTCAGCCTGACCGTCGCCACCTTCCTCACCCTCGTCCTCAACTACGCCGACTTCGCCCGCTTCACCCCGGACCACCGCTCGTACCGGCGCGGCAACCTGCTGGGGCTGCCGGTGAACTTCACCGCCTTCGCCGTCGTCTCCGTCCTGATGGCGGCGGGCACGATCTCGGTCTTCGGGCAGGCGGTCTCCGACCCGGTCGAGGTCATCGCGCGGATCGACAACCCTGCGGTCACGGTGATCGGCGCGCTGTCCTTCATGATCGCCACGATCGGGATCAACGTCGTGGCGAACTTCGTCTCACCCGCATACGACTTCGCCAACCTCGCGCCGAAGTACCTCGACTTCCGGCGCGGCGGCATGATCACGGCGGTGCTCGCGATCGTGGTCATGCCGTGGAAGCTCTACTCGAGCCCGGTCGTGATCCAGTACTTCCTGGGCGCACTCGGCGCCTTCCTCGGCCCGATGGTGGCCGTCATCCTCGTGGACTACTACCTGGTGCGGCGCGGACACATCGACGTCGACGCGCTCTTCAGCGCCGACAAGGCGGGCGCGTACTACTACCGCGGGGGCTTCAACCCCGAGGCGATCATTGCCTTCGTGCCCTCCGCAGCGGTCTCGGCGGTGCTCGCCCTGGTCGAGGGGTTCGAGGACGTGGCCCCGTTCTCCTGGGTCTTCGGGATGGTTATCGGCGGCGGGATCTATGCCCTGAGATGCGCGAAGGTCCGCACCCGCGGTGAACTGACCGATATGCCGATTCCCTCGGGGGTCAGGGCGGACGGGGTCTTGACCGGGCCGACGGCGGAGTGAAAAGTTCGGAACGAAGACTTCAACAAAAAGTTGATTCCATTTGACGGAAACTCGGGCCATAGAGGGCGACCTCGGGATACGAGGGGCACTCTCGGAACAGAGGGCGAGGAGGGTGTCGGTGTCCGACGTGGGGCTGCTGCTGCGCTCGACCAAGGTGATCACCCCGGACGGCATGCGCGCGGCCACCGTGTCCACCGCCGGGGGGAGGATCACCGCCGTCCTGCCGTATGACGCCGCCGTACCGCCCGGGGCGCGGCTCGAAGACCTCGGCGACGACGTCCTGCTCCCCGGCCTGGTCGACACCCACGTCCATGTCAACGACCCCGGCCGCACCGCATGGGAGGGGTTCGGCCCGGCCACCCGCGCCGCCGCGGCCGGTGGCGTCACCACCCTGGTCGACATGCCGCTCAACAGCGTCCCGCCGACCACCACCGTCCCGGCCCTGGACGTCAAACGGGCCGTCGCCCGCCGGGCGGCCCATGTCGACATCGGGTTCTGGGGCGGCGCCGTGCCCGGGAACGCCCCGGAGCTGCGGCCGCTGCACGACGCGGGCGTCCTCGGCTTCAAGGCGTTCCTGCTCCCCTCCGGCGTGGACGAGTTTCCGCCCCTCGCCCCCGACCAGCTCCGGACCGCCCTCCGCGAGATCGCGGGCTTCGACGGACTGCTCATCGTCCACGCCGAGGACGCCCGCCACATCGACGGCGCCCCGCCGCCCACCGGCCCGCGCTACGCCGACTTCCTCGCATCCCGCCCGCGCGCCGCCGAGAACGAGGCCATCGCGGGCCTCATCGCCCTCGCCCGCGAGCTGGACGCCCGCGTCCACGTACTGCACCTCTCGTCCGCCGACGCGCTGCCGCTGATCGCCGACGCCCGCCGTAAGGGCGTCAGGATCACCCTGGAGACCTGCCCGCACTTCCTGACCCTCACCGCGGAGGAAGTCCCCGACGGCGCCACGGAGTTCAAATGCTGTCCGCCCATACGGGAGGCCGCCAACCAGGACGCCCTGTGGGCGGGCCTGGCGGCCGGGGAGATCGACTGCGTCGTCTCCGACCACTCGCCCTGTACGGCCGACCTCAAGGTCCGCGACTTCGGGCGCGCCTGGGGCGGCATCTCCTCGCTCCAGCTCGGGCTCCCCGCCGTCTGGACGGCCGCCAGGCGGCGCGGTCACACCCTCCACGACGTGGCCCGCTGGATGTCCACCGGGCCCGCCGCGCTCGTCGGTCTCGACCGTAAGGGCGCCATCGAGGCCGGGCGCGACGCCGACTTCGCGGTCCTCGCCCCCGATGAGACCTTCACCGTCGACCCCGCCGCCCTCCACCACCGCAACCAGGTCACCGCCTACGCGGGCAGAACGCTGCACGGCGTCGTACGGTCCACATGGCTGCGCGGCCGGAAGATCGCCGACCACGGCACGCCGACGGAACCCACCGGCCGACTCCTGGAGAGGCGGCCAAGGACATGAACGCGCCGCTGGACGTTCCGGCCCGCCCATGACGCCATGACCACACCGCTGGACGGTCCGATCCGCCCATGACTCCATGACCGCGCCGACGGAAAGGCAGGCCCGCACATGACCGCGCCGATCGCGCCGACCCCCCGCTTCACCGGCGACGCCGCCCCGTACGGCGGCGGCGATCCGTACGCCGACTACCGGACCGCCGAGCTCCCCTTCACCCACCTCGTGGACCTCGCCGACCGGCGGCTCGGCGGAAGCGTGATCGCGGCCAACGACGAGTTCTTCGCCGAGCGCGAGAATCTGCTGAAGCCCGAAGCGCCGCGCTTCGACCCCGAGTCCTTCGGCCACAAGGGCAAGGTCATGGACGGCTGGGAGACCCGGCGGCGGCGCGGGGCCTCGGCCGACACCCCGCATCCGGCCGAGGACGACCACGACTGGGCCCTGATCCGCCTCGGCGCGCCCGGGGCCATCCACGGCATCGTCGTGGACACGGCCCACTTCCGCGGCAACTACCCGCGCGCGGTGAGCGTCGAGGCGACGGCGGTGGACGGCACCCCGTCCCCCGACGAACTCCTCGCCGAAGGCGTCGTATGGACGGAACTCGTCCCCCGTACGCGGATCGGCGGCCACGCGGCCAACGGCTTCCCCGTCTCCGTCCGCCGCCGCTTCACCCACCTCCGCCTCAAGCAGCACCCCGACGGCGGCATCGCCCGCATCCGCGTCCACGGCGAGGCCGCCCCCGACCCGACCTGGCTCGCCGCGCTCGGCACCTTCGACCTGGTGGCGCTGGAGCACGGCGGGGCGGCCGAGGACGCCTCCGACCGCTTCTACTCCCCGCCCGCCAACTCCATCGGGCCGGGCCGCTCCCGCCGGATGGACGAGGGCTGGGAGACCCGGCGCCGCCGCGATACGGGCCACGACTGGGTCCGCTACCGCCTCGCCGCCCAGGGGATCATCCGCGCCGTGGAGATCGACACCGGCTGCTACAAGGGCAACGCACCGGGCTGGGCGGCGCTGTACGGCCTCGACGCGACGACCGGCGCGGACCCGGCCGACCACACGGCCCCGGCGTGGACCGAACTACTGCCCCGCACCCGCCTCCAGCCCGACACCGTCCACCGCTTCCTCCTGGACGCGGCCCCGCCGGTGACCCACGTCCGGATCGACATCCACCCGGACGGCGGCGTGGCCCGCCTGCGGCTGCACGGCTCACTGACCGAACACGGCGCGCGCCACCTCGCCACCCGCCACACGGACCTGACCGGCTAGCTCCCACCCCGATGGCCCTCATGAGGCCCCGACCGAACACGCGCCGGGTCGTCCCTTGATCTCGCGGCGGTACTCATGTCTGTGCCAGCCCGCCCAAGGGGGTACGGCGTGGCGATATCTTGCGATGGCTGATCCGCCAGCCGTCAGCGGTGCGCACGACGGTGTCGTCGTAGGAGACGGAACCGCAGGAGCCGTCCGCCCTGACGCCCAGCCCCTTGGACCGGGCCTGCACCCGGCCGTCCGCCGACGCCGTGAGGACGATGTTGGTGACGTGATGCGCGACGGGGTTGGCGGCTCCCAGCGCCCATCCCGCCTCCCGGACGGCGGCCACTCCCAACATCGGCTCCTGGCCGAAGTCGGTGACGTCGTAGACCACGTCGGAGGTGAACAGCTCCTCCAACCGGTCCAGGCGTCCGTCGTCGACGAAGTGACCATGCAACGAGATCAGTTCGGTGATGGCCAAGCGATCTTCAAGTGTGAGTGACACATGCGTCCTCTCCGGCCCGGCGCACGTCTTTCGGGACACGTCGCAGCCCCGTTCGCGCGTACCCATATGTGACGGTCAACCGTATCCGAATGAGGGCGGCAGCTCGCGGGAGGCGTAACGCCGCACGCCTCACTCCGGCTCCAGAGTCAACCTGCGGCCGACGATTCCGGGCCAAGTAGCGTGCGGGCCGCTTGACGTCGCTTCGCGGAGCTCCAGCGCTGAGCCAAAGGTGCTGACGGGCGCATGATTTCTGCGATATCGCGCTGCGCCGCCTCGACATACCCGGGTGGCCGGTCGGATCAAGGACAAGGCGACCGCCGAACGGCGCATCGCGGGCGAGTCTCTCAACACGGCGGATGACCTGATGACTCGCTTTTTGCCTGTCTTCGTCACCTTGCCCATTGTGGACAGAACGCTACGTGCAATTGTTCCCATTCGCTCAAGTTGGGAGTTCTGTCGAAGCCCCAGTCGTAGATGGCTCGGCAAACATGGTAGTTGCATCCGACTGGCTGGTAAAATCCCGTTGCGGCGGCGGAAGGCCCATGTTTTGTGACGGCGAATATCTTCTTGGCTCCTTCCCGGAAGGCTGCGGTCCCGCCCGTCAGCAGCAGCGTCTCGGCGTAAATGTCCTTGCGAAGGATGAACTTTTTCGCCTCCTTCGGCTTGTCCGGAATGGTGTAGTCAGCATCGAGGTCAGGAAGGTCTCGCTCCGGCACACTGGCGGTGCGGAGTTCTCGGACGGTGTTCCCCGTGTTGAGATGCTCCCGGATTCGCTTCCAGCGCGAAGGACGAAGCTGCGCTGTGCGGGGAGCCAGCACGAGGTCGAGTGGCTGCCCGTCTTGCTCGCCGATACCTACGGCCGGAGCAGTACGCATCGGCAGGTAGACCAACGATCGCGGTGATCGTGCTGCGAGCAGCCACAGTGTGCCGATGAGTCTGCCGTCCGTCCGGTCCACATACATCTCGTAATGGACACCGGCCCGGTAAAGCGCCCCGTTCTTCAGCGGTCTGGCTGGCCGGATCACACGGTACTCCGTACCTGCCAGCCGCACCTTCTGCACGGCAATCTTCACCCGCAGGCTGTCCCGGGTTAGGGGCGCCCTAGAAGCGGTCATGCTGGCACCTTCCTGTGGTCAATCCAGTCGGCTATTCCGGTGTGCCGGTGGCTCGTTGCCGCTCAACCATCGCCAGAAGCCACGCAGGCTGAGCAACAGGTTCCGGGCGGTGAAGACTTGAGAGGACCTGCCCCGGGCCCGGCGACTACCGGCTGTGTGTCCACGGCCGCAACCGCAACCACGGTGACCTCCGCTGGGATTCCGACCGCCTGCGCCGCCACCGCCTGGTCCCGGGCTAGGACACGGATGACAGCCATCTTCTCCCGCACGGTGGCGGGAATATCCGTCTTCCACCCATCTCCCGCCTCGCGGCATGCCCGTTCCACTCGTGTCGGCCCGAAGGCTGGTTCCTTGGGGGTGTTCGGTTTGTGGGTGACGATGGCCGCCAGGATGCCGATGGTGCTGGGCATCGGCCCCGGCCCCTTGGCGCGACTCGCCATGTTCGCCCTGCCCTCCCTGGCCATCGGTGTCCTGCCGGCCAGCTGGCCGGCCCGGCGCACGTCCGCTCCGGCGTGCTGTGGGCGATCGATGCGCAGTAACATCGCACAACATCCAACGAGGAGGGGCGAACTCACGTGGCGGACATGCAAGCGGCCGCGCGCAAGGCCTTTGACGCGTACGACCTCGATGCCGACGGGCGGATAACCGCTAAGGAATACCAGCAGGTCGTCGCCGAGCTGCGCGGTGAGCACCTCACCGACGAACAGGCGCAGCAATTCATCGACGTACTCGACATGGACGGCGACGGCACGATGTCGTTCGAGGAGTTCTGGGCCCCGATGCGGGGTCTCGCGGACTGACCACGGGCGTTCCGGCTCACCCCGCGCACGGCGTGCGTTCCCGCACCCCGCCCGGAACGCGCGGGGTGCCGCCCCCTGGCCTGACCGCTCAGCCCGTCGGCTTCTGGACCCCGACCGGCCTCGGGACCCCTATCGGGTTGGGGAAGCGCAGGGCCGTGGCGCAGGCGGTGGTGAGGGGGGTGAGGAGTTCGGTCAGGGTTGTCACCTGCTCGGGGGCCAGCGGGCGCCAAGGGCGTTCCGCCGCCTGGTCCGTCGCGGTCTCCGCCGTGCCGAGGAGGTCGCGTCCGGTCGCCGTCGCGGCGCCGTCCGGGGCGAGCAGGGCGCGGTCGGTCAGGCGCTGGGCGGCGGCGTGCCACTCCTGGTCGGTCCAGCCGCGGTGGGGCTGGAGTTCGGCGCGGGGGAGGTCCACGGCGGAACGGAGGACGAGGGCTTCGCAGCCGTCGAGCCCGGCGGCGACGAGGGCGGCGACATGGCCGTCGCCGCGGTGCTCGCGCAGCAGGGTCGTCGCATGCCACAGCCGTTCGAGCGGTTTGTCGGGAAAGTCCAGTGCGCCGTTCGCGGCCGCCAGCACCCGGCCGGAGCCGTCCAGCCCGGCCGCGCGCGGGACCAGGGCCTCGGCGGCGCGCTCCACCTCGCGTTCGTGTCCGGCGAGCAGCCGGGTGAGGGCCGCAGTGGCCCCCGCGCGGCGGAGCTCCAGGGCGCGCTCGGGCGCGGTCAGGGACCAGACGTCGGGCAGGGCGCGGGCCACCATCGCGGGGGCGAAGGTGAAGAAGGACGCCACGACGGGCTCGGGGCCGACCGGCCCGAGGGGCGCGGCGCGGCCAGCGAAATAGCCGCGCCAGAAGCCGCGGAGCCCGGCGTCCTCGTACGCGGCCAGGGCCTCCGGGGCGAAGTACGCGACCGCGTGGATCGGCTCGTAGAGGGCCCACATCGTGCGGGCGGTCGTCGCGGCGCTGGTGCTCGTCTCCACGTTTCCTGCTCCCTTCGGCGTCGACCCGGGGCCGGACCACGGACGGCATTGTGCCAAGCTCACGGAACCGGGTGGTCCGGGTCGGACGTTGACCCGGATGTCCGGTGATGACACCACCCGGCACCACCTGGCGCGACCCTCGAGGAGAGCGGCTGTGACTCTGCGGCAAGAGATCGTCGGCAACGCCATGCAGATGGCGGTCTGCACCCTCCACCCGGGGCAGACCGTCTACTGCGAGGCCGGAAAGTTCCTGTTCAAGACGGCGAACGTGACGATGGAGACCCGGCTGTCCGGGCCCGGCGGCGGTCAGTCCGCCGGAGGCGGTGGCGGGGGCGGCAGCGGTGCGGGCGGTGGTGCGGGCGGTGGTGCGGGCGGGATGCTGCGCCAGGCCATGGGCACCGCCATGCAGGTGGGGCAGCGGGCGCTGGCGGGGGAGTCGCTGGCGTTCCAGTACTTCACCGCCACCGGCGGCGAGGGCACCGTCGGCTTCGCGGGGGTACTGCCCGGTGAGATGCGGGCGCTGGAGCTGGACGGGGTGCGGGCGTGGTTCGCCGAGAAGGACGCCTTCGTGGCGGCCGAGTCCACCGTGGAGTTCGGGATCGCCTTCCAGGGCGGGAAGACCGGGCGCAGCGGCGGCGAGGGATTCATCCTGGAGAAGTTCACCGGGCACGGCACCGTGATCATCTGTGGTGCGGGCAACTTCATCGACCTCAACCCGGCCGACTTCGGCGGCCGGATCGAGGTCGACACGGGCTGCATCGTGGCCTTCGAGGAAGGCATCCAGTACGGCGTGCAGCGCATCGGCGGGCTCAACCGCCAGGGGCTGATGAACGCGGTCTTCGGCGGTGAGGGCCTGTTGCTGGCCACGCTGGAGGGCAACGGTCGGGTGATCCTCCAGTCGCTCACCATCGAGGGCCTGGCGAACGCCCTGAAGAAGGCGCAGGGCGGCGACAAGCAGGGGCCGACGGGCGGGATGTTCTCCACCCACGCGGGGTGACGAGCGGCCGTGGGCCACACGGCCCGCTGACTCCCCCACTTCGCGCCCGTCTACTTCGCGCCCGCCACGTAGAAGAGGAAGAAGAGGAACGCGGCGATGAAGTGGACGCCCACGAGGTAGATGAAGACCCGCACCGTGAAGGTCATCGGCGCCCGGTCCTCCTCGTCCGGGCCGGTACGGGACCGGGGCGGGGCCGCGGGGTCCTTCGGGGCGCCGGCCGTGCCCGTACCCGCACCCGTGTCGTTCGCGTCCTTCATGGCGTACCGGGCCTTCCTCGGCGAGCGGTGGTGGCGGCGCCGAGGCACAGCTCGGCCGCGCCGCTCCGCAGCAGCGTGTGGACGAAGAGCAGATCCACGCCGCCGGGTGAGGCGGCGGCGATGCGGTGTGGGGTGAGCGAGTCGAAATGGGCCGCGTCGCCCGCGGAGAGGGCGTGCACGGCCTCGCCGAGCGTCAGCCGCAGTCGGCCCCCCAGGACATAGAGCCATTCCTCGCCGGGGTGGACCCGCACCAGGTCCTCCTGGGCGGCGGAGCGCTCCGGTACGTGCAGCCGCAGCGCCTGCATGGCCCGGCCGGAGCCCCCGGCCTGCCAGTAGGTCCAGCCGCCCGCCTCCTGCGCCGCCATGCGGTCGGCCCGTACGACCGGGTCCCGCTCCGCGGGCACCTCGCCCAGCAGGTCGGATACCGTGGTTCCGTAGGTACGGGCCAAGGCCAGCAGCATCGGGAGCGAGGGCTGGCGGCGGCCCGTCTCCAGCCGGGACAGATGCGCGGGGGAGAGCCCCACCCGGTGGGCGGCGGCCTCGATCGTCAGACCGCTGCGCCGCCGCAGGTCACGCAGGCGGGGAGCGACGGTGGGCAGCTCGGCGGACGGTCCGCCGGGGTCACCGTCGGCCGGTCCGTCCGTGGGCCACTCGGCGGGCCCGTGGGGGAGCGGGTTCATGTCTCCGGTATAGCCAGCCCCTGACCTCTGGGGCAAAAGTTTTGCCCCAGAGGCAAAAGTTAAGCATCCGTTACCATCTCTGGCGCTTCGCGCAGTTCTTGTGAACTCCCCGAGAACGGCCGTCACTTGGCATTGACACGACAGCGTCTACGCGCGTCATGCTAGGTCTATGACAATCCCCCCACGGATCGCCCGCATCGGTGCCCTCGGCGCCCTCGTCTCGACGCTGCTCATCGGCGGTACGGCCACCGCGGCCACCGCCGTCACCCCGGCGGTAGCGCAGACCGTTGCGTCGTCGCAGGTCATCGCCGCCGTTGGTGATATCTGCTACTCGGATCTGCCCTCCCAGGCCCATGACACCCTGGACCTGATCGAGAAGGGCGGCCCCTTTCCGTTCCCGCAGGACGGCACCGTCTTCCAGAACCGTGAAGGCGTCCTTCCGTCCCAGTCCTCCGGCTACTACCACGAGTACACCGTGATCACCCCGGGCTCCGACGACCGTGGCGCCCGGCGCATCGTCACCGGTCAGGAGACGGACGAGGACTACTACACCGCGGACCACTACGCCTCGTTCGACCTGGTGGACCACGGCTGCTGACGCGGCCCACCGAAGCCCGGTCCCGAAGACCGCCACCCCCCGCAACCGCGGCCGCTGCCCCCACCGGGGCGGCGGCCGTGGTGCTGTGCCCGGACCTCGCCCGCCCCAGTCCCCGCCCCGTTCCCGGCCGCGTCCACGGGAACCCCACGGGGGCCATCCTCGTTGCTTCCGGATACCGTCTCGGTAGCAGCGGACGTGCGGGGAGGCATGGTGACGAAGGGTCCGGAAGTGGTCACATGCGGGGAGGCCATGCTCCTCCTGCTCGCCGAGCCCGGGGTTCCGCTCGACCGGGCCCTGCACTTCCGCAGGTCGGTTGCGGGGGCCGAATCCAATGTGGCCGTGGGCCTCGCCCGGCTCGGGCACGGTGTGCGCTGGCTCGGCCGGGTCGGCGCCGACCCCGCGGGGGAGGCGGTGCTGCGCGAGCTCCGCGCCGACTGCGTGGACGTCGCCCACGCGATCGTGGACGACCACGCCCCCACCGGGCTGCTGATGCGGGACAGCCATGCGTACCGCGCCATCGATGTGCAGTACTACCGCATGGGCTCGGCCGCCTCCCGGCTGACGCCCGAGCAGATACGCCCCGAGGCCCTTGCAGGCACCCAACTGCTGCACCTCTCCGGGATCACCCCCATGCTCTCGCCGACCGCGGCCGCCGCGAGCCGCCGCCTGGTGGAGCTGGCCCGCGAGGCCGGGGCCAAGGTGTCCTTCGACCCGAACGTACGGCACAAGCTCGGCGGCGCGGCGCAGTGGGCCCAGACGGCGGGGCCGTTGCTGCGGGACGCCGACATCGTCCTCGCGGGCGAGGAGGAGTTGGAGCTGCTCACCGCCCAACCCGCCGACGAGGCCGCGCGGGAGCTGCTGCGCGGCGGGGCCGACGAGGTCGTGATCAAGCGCGCCGACCACGCCTCGACCGTCCTCACCGCGGACGGCGGCTGGGACCAGTCGCCCCACGCGGTGCCGGTCGTCGATCCGATCGGCGCCGGTGACGGCTTCGCGGCCGGCTATCTGTCGGCGCGGCTGCGCGGGCTGCGCGTGGACCAGGCGCTCGCCGAGGCGGCGTGCGTGGCCGCCCTGGTCGTCCAGGCCGCCACCGATACGGACGGGCTGCCCACCGCCGCCGCGCGGGACCGGGCGCTCGCGGAGTTCTCCAAGACCGGGGACGGGGCATACCGCTGAACCGACCGCGGCAGCCACGCCCGCCCGAAGAGCGCGGAGGCCGCGCACCCCACAACAGCACAGCGCAGCCAGAGCAGCACCGGTAAGACGGACAGCCCAGATACCGCTACACCAAGCGCAGCACAGCACCGCGTATCGTCCATCGCACACCGAAACCGCCGCATATCCCGGAGGCAATCCGGGGCGGCATCGCCAGCAGCACCTGGGAGAGGAAAGGCGGCGACCGCCGTGTACCGCTGGGAGATCACCCGGGCCGCGCTTGTGCAGCGCGTCCTCGCCATCGTCCGTAGCGACAGCTACGACCACGCCCACGCCACGGCGGACAATTTGCTCTCCGCCGGTATCACCAGCCTGGAGATCTCGCTGACCACGCCCTTCGCCCTGGAGGCGGTCACCACCCTGATCCGGGAGGTCGGCGATGACGCCGTGATCGGCGCGGGTACGGTGCTCGACGGCGCCTCGGCCCGGATGGCGGTGGACGCGGGCGCCCGCTTCCTCGTCTCGCCGAGCCTGGACCCGGAGGTCATCCGCACCGGCCACCGCTACGGCCTGCCGGTCTTCCCCGGCGTGGCCACGCCCACCGAGGCGGTGCACGCGATGGAGCTGGGCGCGGACGCCCTGAAGCTCTTCCCCGCCTCCGCCTACGGGCCCAGATGGGTCAGCGACGTACGGGCCGCGCTGCCCCAGGCCGCCGTGGTCCCGACCGGCGGCGTCACGCTGGCCGAGGCCCCGGAGTGGGTCGCGGCCGGGGCCGTCGCCTGCGGCATGGGCTCGGCACTGTCCGAGGGCGACCGGGACACCGTGGGCAAGCGCGCCGCCGAACTGCTGGCCCGCCTCGCGGATGTGGCGCCCCCGCTGGACCCGCCGCACGAGCCGTACTGACCCCGTCGGTAGGCGCCCCGCGCGGCGCCGGTGCGCGACGGTGCGGGTCGTACGGACCGCGCCCCGCGGTGGCCCCGCTGTGGCGCCGCGTTCGCCCAGCGCCCGTGCCCCCCGTATCCCATCCCGTGGCCGACCGCTTCCCGTGGGCCGGGACTTCTGCCACCCTGAGCGCGCTGTGATCACGCGGCTCGTAGCGGCCGCCCGCCCGCGCCCAGGAGGTGCCGTGAGACGTACCGTCACGCTGTCCGCCCTCGCCGCCGTGCTCGCCGCCACCGCCGCCGGTTCGGCGCTGGCCGTGGGCACGGGCTCGAAATCCACCGCACAGGAGCAGAAACGGGCACCTGCCGAGTCGGCGCGGGCGAACGCCGCCGAGCGCGCCCGGCAGCAGCGCGGCACCCTGCTGGACCGGGTGCCCGAGCGCGGGGTGCTTCGGGTGTGCACCACGGGCGACTACCGGCCCTTCAGCCACCGCGACCCCACGTCCGGCGCCTACACCGGCATCGACATCAAGATGGCCGGGGACCTCGCCAAGAGCCTGGACGCCAAACCGAAGTACGTGCCCACCACCTGGGCCGCCCTGGTGGACGACCTCGCCGCCGGACGCTGCGACGTGGGCATGGGCGGAGTGTCGGTGACCCTCGACCGCGCCCGTAAGGCGTCCTTCAGCGAGCCGTACCTCACCGACGGCAAGACGCCGATCGTGCGCTGCGAGGACAAGGACAAGTACCAGAAGCTGGCGGAGATCGACCGGCCGGGCGTACGCGTCGTGGTCAACCCCGGCGGCACCAATGAGCAGTTCGCCCGGACCCATATCAAACAGGCCACCCTCACCGTCCATCCGGACAACACCACGATCTTCGATGAGATCGTCGCGGGCCGCGCCGATGTGATGATGACGGACGCCAGCGAGACCCGCTACCAGTCCGCGATCCACCCGGAACTGTGCGCGGTGCACCCCGATGAGCCGTTCTCCTTCTCCGAGAAGGCGTACGTACTGCCGCGCGGCGACGCCCAGTTCAAGGAGTACGTCGACCAGTGGGTCCATCTGGCCACCCACGACGGTACGTACAAGAAGTACGAGGATGAGTGGATGAAGCGATGATGCCGCGGTGATGAAGCGATGATGCCGTGGTGACGCGGCGGCGGACGCGGGAGGGACAGAGCGGCTGAAAATCTGGGCATCGCCGTAGGACTCTCGCGTCCGTCGCCCTCAGGCCGGGCCCGGAGCGGGAAGATGGCACCATGAGTCCCGCCCAGCCCGCGCGCCGCCGCTCGGACGCCGTCGCCAACCGCGCCGCCCTCCTCGACGCGGCCGAGCGGGTCCTGTTGCGCGACGGGCCCGCCGTACCGCTGGACGTGGTGGCGCGCGAGGCCGGGGTCGGCATCGCCACGCTCTACCGGAACTTCGCCGACCGCGAGGAGCTGTACGCGGCCGTCGTCCACCGCTCCTACCAACTCGTGGCCGCACTCGCCCAGGAGGCCGAGGCCAGCGCGGCGCCGCCGCTGGACGCGCTGGCGGGATTCCTGCACGGGGTGCTCGCCGAACGGCACCACTTCGCCCTGCCGCTGCTGGGCGGCCCCGGCCCGCTGTCAGCGGACGGGGCCGACCCCCTCGGTGTGCGGATCTGCCGGTCGCTGGCCGCGGTCCTGAAGCGGGGTGTCGGTGACGGCTCGATCCGCCCCGACGCCACCGCCGCCGACCTCGTCGTCACCGGCGCGATGCTCGCCCACGCCCAACTCCCGCCCGACGCCTGGGGACGCGCCGCCCGCCGCATCGCCGCGCTCGTCCTGGACGGACTGCGCGCCCGCCCCGACACCGGCCCGCTGCCCGACGGGCTCACCGGGGCCGAACTGGACCGGGTGATGACCCGCGGCGCGGGGGAAGCGGCGGCCCATTAGCCTGGCCCATCAGCTCGGCCCCAATAGCCGGTCGAGCACAGCGGGATGCGCAATTGCGCGAATCCGGGCGCGGCCCTCGTGCGGGTGCTACACGCTGGCGGATGCCGGTTGTGACGCCCTGGACCGGTGACCGTTTCCTCGCCCCGGAGAGACGACATGAGCAGTCCCCTCAGCCACCCCCTCGTGCGGACCTTCCTGTCCTCGGTCGAGCGGCGGACCGCGGCGCTTCCCGCCGCGTGGCGGGAGGAGCTGCTTGAGGACCTGCGCGAGGAGATCGCGGCGGCGCTCGCGGACGACCTCGCGGAGGCGGATGACCTCGGCGAGGGTGCCGCCGGAGACGGTGATTCCACGATCGGAGATGAGCGGGTGCGGCAGGTGCTCGACTGGATCGGAACCCCTGAGGAGATCGCGGCGGACGCGCTGGCCGAGGAGTCCGGCAGCATCCCGCCCGAGCCGGAGGACCCCGGTGCCACCTGGGTGACGCTCGGCCTCGCCGTGCTGCCCGTACCGCTGTGCCTGGTCCCGGGCGTGGGCATACCCCTCGGGCTGGTCGCCGCCCTCGGCGCGCTCGTCCGGCTGTGGCGGTCCGCGCCATGGGCCCGGCGCGAGAAGCGGCAGGCCACGCTGTTCGTCCTGTCGCCCCTGGTGACGGTGCCGGTGCTGGCGGTGGCGCTCTCCGTGGCGTTCGACGGGATCAGCGCCCCCGCGTTCGTGGCCTCCCTGCTGATGGCGCTCACCCTGCCCGTGGCCGGCGCCATACGGCTGGCCCGGTCCGCGGCCCGGCTGCGTGAGCGGGCGGGCACATGACGGCGACGGGGCGGCCGTGGCGGTGAGCATCAGCGCTATCGGTTCCGACTGATCACCTGTGCGTAGTTTGTCCTGACAACAGAACTTCACGACTTCCCGTCATGTGCTCATCCGGATACCCTCAGCCCGTGGCTATGGAGGATGAAGACGCGTCGGGCGGGGCGGAGACGCTCCAGCTCAGCGTCGACCGCAGCAGTCCGGTCCCGCTGTACTTCCAGCTGTCCCAGCAGCTCGAGGCGGCGATCGAGCAGGGGCGGCTGGCGCCGGGGAGTCTGCTGGGCAATGAGATCGAGCTGGCCGGGCGGCTCGGGCTGTCCCGCCCCACCGTCCGGCAGGCCATCTCGTCGCTGGTCGACAAGGGGCTGCTGGTGCGCCGCCGGGGCGTGGGCACCCAGGTCGTGCACAGCCAGGTCAAGCGCCCGCTGGAGCTCAGCAGCCTCTACGACGACTTGGAGGCGGCCGGTCAGCGCCCCGCCACCCATGTGCTGGTGAACACCACCGAGCCCGCCACCGCCCAGGTCGCCGCCGCCCTCGGCGTCGCCGAGGGCGAAGAGGTGGTGCTGATCGAGCGGCTGCGGCTGGCCCACGGCGAGCCCATGGCCCATCTGCGCAACCACCTCCCGGTGGGCCTGCTCAAACTGGACAGCGCCGAGCTGGAGGACACCGGGCTCTACCGGCTGATGCGCTCGGCCGGGATCACCCTGCACAGCGCCCGCCAGGCGGTCGGCGCCCGCGCGGCCACCGCCGAGGAGGGGGAGCAGCTGGGTGAGCCGGAGGGCGCGCCGCTGCTGACCATGGAGCGCACGACCTTCGACGACACCGGCCGGGCCGTGGAGTTCGGCTCCCACACCTACCGGGCCTCGCGCTACGCCTTCGAGTTCCAGCTGCTCGTACGCCCCTGAGCGCTGCCTCCCGCCTTGCGCTCCCGCCTTGCGCCGCGCTCTTTGCCCTGGGCATGTCCCGCCAGGTGTCCCGCTTGTCCTTGACGTGTCCCGCGTCCCCGGCTACAAGTCCTCAAGCCGCGCGGGCGCCGGGCCTTCGCCCACCCCGGCAGCTCCGGCGATGACCGGTGACGGATACTTGGGCGGCGGCCGGGACCGATCATGCGGTGCCCGGCCGCGAAGGTGACAGCGGGACGAACGGACACTGAGAGGGGCGGGTCTTCGTGGTGACGGTGCGGAGAGGGGCGCGGGCGATGACCGCCGCCGTGCTCGCGGCGGTGCTGGGTACGGCGTTGGCGGGCTGCAGCGATACGGGCGGCAAGCGGGCCGAGGAGCGGGCCGCCCGGGAGGCGGCCGCCGGGGGACGGGCGGCGGTCAACACCCCGAAGTGGACCTTCGCGATGGTCACCCACTCCGGCGATGGCGACACGTTCTGGGACATCGTCCAGAGCGGCGCCAAGCAGGCCGCGGTCAAGGACAACATCAAGTTCCTCTACGCCCACAACGAGGAGGGCAAGGAGCAGGCCCAGCTGGTCCAGTCCTACATCGATCAGAAGGTCGACGGCGTGATCGTCACCCTCGCCAAGCCCGACGCCATGAAGTCCGTGGTGAAGAAGGCCCGCAAGGCCGGGATACCCGTGATCACCGTCAACTCCGGCGCCGAGGTGTCCAAGGCGTTCGGCGCGCTCACCCACATCGGCCAGGACGAGACCATCGCCGGCGAGGCCGTCGGTGACGAGCTCGGCAAGCGGGGCCAGAAGAAGGCGCTGTGCGTGATCCACGAGCAGGGCAACGTCGGCCTCGAGCAGCGCTGCGACGGCGCGGCCAAGACCTTCGACGGCAAGATGGAGAAGATCTACGTCGAGGGCACCAACATGCCCGATGTGCAGTCCTCCATCGAGGCCAAGCTCCAGTCCGACAAGGGCATCGACACCGTGGTCACCCTGGGCGCGCCCTTCGCGGACACCGCCGCCAAGGCCGCCGACCAGGCGGGCAGCAAGGCCGAGATCGACACCTTCGACCTCAACGCCAAGGTGGCCGCCTCGCTCCAGAGCGGCAAGCTGGGCTTCGCCGTGGACCAGCAGCCGTACCTCCAGGGCTATGAGGCCGTGGACCTGCTGTGGCTCAACCGCTACAACGCCGATGTGCTCGGCGGCGGCAAGCCGGTGCTCACCGGTCCGCAGATCATCACCAAGGACGACGCCGCCGAGCTCGCGTCGTACACGAAGCGGGGGACCCGATGAGCGCGGAGGCACCGCCCGCGGAAGAGACGCTGTCGTCCCCGCGGCCGGTGCGCGGCTCGCTGCCGCGCCGGCTGGTGGGCCGTCCGGAGCTGGGCGCGGTCGTCGGCGCCGTGGCCGTCTTCGTCTTCTTCTCGGTCGTCGCCGACGCCTTCCTCCAGTGGTCCAGCTTCAGCACCGTGCTGTACGCCTCCTCGACCATCGGGATCATGGCGGTGCCGGTGGCGCTGCTGATGATCGGCGGGGAGTTCGACCTGTCGACCGGGGTCCTGGTGACCAGCTCGGCGCTGATCTCCTCGATGTTCTCGTACCAGATGACGGCGAACGTATGGGTCGGAGCCGGGGTGTCCCTGCTGGCCACCCTCGCGATCGGGTTCTTCAACGGCTATCTGCTGGTCCGCACCAATCTGCCGAGCTTCATCATCACCCTCGGCACCTTCCTGATCCTCCAGGGCTGCAATCTCGGCTTCACCAAGCTGATCAGCGACACCGTCTCCACCAAGAGCATCTCCGACATGGAGGGCTTTCCCTCCGCCCATAAGGTCTTCGCCTCGCATCTGACCATCGGGGACGTCGAAGTGCAGATCACCGTCCTGTGGTGGTTCGCCCTGATCGCGCTCGCCACCTGGATCCTGCTGCGCACCCGCGCCGGGAACTGGATCTTCGCGGTGGGCGGCGCCAAGGAGGCGGCCCGAGCGGTCGGCGTGCCCGTGGAGCGCACCAAGATCGGCCTCTATCTGGGCGTCGCGCTGGCCGCCTGGATCTCCGGTCAGCATCTGCTGTTCAACTACGACGTGGTCCAGTCCGGCGAGGGCGTGGGCAATGAGCTGCTGTACATCATCGCGGCCGTCATCGGCGGCTGCCTGCTGACCGGCGGCTACGGTTCGGCGGTGGGCGCTGCCGTCGGCGCGTTCATCTTCGGCATGACCAACAAGGGCATCGTCTACGCGCAGTGGGGCGCGGACTGGTTCAAGTTCTTCCTCGGGGCGATGCTGCTGCTCGCCACGCTGCTCAACTGGTGGGTCCGCAAGCGGGCGGAGGAGAGCAAGTGAGCATCTCCAAGGTATCTCAGGCATCCACGGCATCTCCGGCGTCCCGGACGGCCCTGGTCGCGCTGAGCGACATCAGCAAGTACTACGGCAACGTCAAGGCCCTGGACGGCGTCTCCCTCGAGGTGCACGCCGGGGAGATCACCTGCGTCCTCGGGGACAACGGTGCGGGCAAGTCCACCCTCATCAAGATCGTCGCGGGGCTGCACCAGCACGACGGCGGCAGCCTCGCCATCGAGGGGGAGGAGACCCGGCTCGGCTCCCCGCGCGAGGCCCTTGACCGCGGGATCGCCACGGTCTACCAGGACCTCGCCGTGGTCCCGCTGATGCCGGTGTGGCGGAACTTCTTCCTGGGTTCGGAGATCCACAGGGGCCGCGGACCGCTCCGCCGCCTCGACGTGGAGGCGATGCGCACCACGACCCACCGCGAACTGCTGCGCATGGGCATCGATCTGCGCGATGTCGACCAGCCCGTCGGCACCCTCTCCGGCGGCCAGCGCCAGTGCGTGGCCATCGCCCGCGCCGTCCACTTCGGCGCCAAGGTGCTCATCCTGGACGAGCCCACGGCGGCGCTGGGCGTCAAGCAGTCCGGCGTCGTGCTCAAGTACGTCGCGGCCGCCCGGGACGCGGGCCTCGGCGTGGTCCTCATCACCCACAACCCCCACCACGCCTATCTGGTCGGCGACCGCTTCGTGCTGCTCAAGCGCGGCGCCATGGCGGGCAGCCACGCCAAGGACGAGATCGCCCTGGAGGAGCTGACCCGGCAGATGGCGGGCGGCAGCGAGCTGGAGCAGCTCAGCCATGAGCTGGCCCGCACCCCCGCCCCCGATCTGTCGGGAGGGGTCGCCAAGGGCTGAGGGTCGTCACGGGCTGAGGGTCGCCACGGCCGAGGGTCGTCACGGGCCGAGGAGAGGGGTGCCAAGGGCCGAGAGCGTTCGTCACGGCCGCGCGGCCGGGTCGTCGGCCGTGTTCCGGTCTTCCCGGGGGCCGCGCACCGTAGGCTCGCCATGCGCCATGAGGCGCGGGTGAGGCACAATCGCACGGCGGGCCCCACCCGCCACGACCGACGCATCCGAGGCCGCGCGGCCTCCCGAGACCCCCGCAGGGACGACGAACTCTTGCGAGCACGTACCCGCAGCGACCGCACCCCCCACACCGGCGAGGGGGCCGGCCGATGAGCATCTACCGCGAACGAGTGCACCGGGGCTCGGCCCGGGCCACCGTGCTGCGGACCGTCGGCACCCGTGAGCGCCGCTCGCACCTCAGCGCGCCCCGGGTGCCCACGGTCGGCATCGACATCGGCGGCACCAAGGTGATGGCCGGGGTGGTCGACGCCGACGGCAACATCCTCGAGAAGCTGCGCACCGAGACGCCGGACAAGTCCAAGAGCCCCAAGGTCGTCGAGGACACCATCACCGAGCTGGTGCTTGACCTCTCCGACCGGCACGATGTGCACGCCGTGGGCATCGGCGCCGCGGGCTGGGTGGACGCCGACCGCAACCGGGTGCTCTTCGCCCCGCACCTGTCCTGGCGCAATGAGCCGCTGCGCGACCGGCTCGCGGAAAGGCTCGTCGTACCGGTCCTGGTCGACAACGACGCCAACGCCGCCGCCTGGGCGGAGTGGCGGTTCGGCGCCGGGGCCGGCGAGGACCATCTCGTCATGATCACCCTCGGTACCGGGATCGGCGGCGCGATCCTGGAGGACGGCCAGGTCAAGCGCGGCAAGTACGGGGTCGCCGGGGAGTTCGGCCATATGCAGGTCGTCCCGGCCGGCCACCGCTGCCCGTGCGGCAACCGCGGCTGCTGGGAGCAGTACAGCTCGGGCAACGCCCTGGTCCGCGAGGCCCGTGAGCTGGCCGCCGCCGAATCGCCGGTGGCGTACGGGATCACCGACCGGGTCGGCGGCAACATCCAGGAGATCACCGGGCCGCTGATCACCGAGCTGGCCCGCCAGGGCGACGCCATGTGCGTCGAACTGCTCCAGGACATCGGCCAGTGGCTCGGCGTCGGCATCGCCAATCTCGCCGCCGCCCTCGACCCCTCCTGCTTCGTCATCGGCGGCGGCGTCAGCGCCGCCGACGACCTGCTGATCGGCCCCGCCCGGGACGCCTTCCGGCGCACCCTGACCGGCCGCGGCTACCGGCCGGAGGCGCGGATCGTCAAGGCGCAGCTGGGCCCCGAGGCCGGGATGGTCGGCGCCGCCGATCTCGCCCGGCTGGTCGCCCGCCGCTTCCGCCGCGCCAACCGCCGCCGGGTCGAGCGCTACGAGCGCGCCGGGTCCGCCTCCCCGCTGCGGCTGGCGCCGCGCGGCCAGGCAGGCCGCGGATGACCGCCGCCGAGCAGCGGCCCGGCGCCGCGGTGCCCCCGGCCGACGGTGCGCGCCCCGGCGGCCCCGCGTCCGGCGGCCCCACACCGGGCGGCGGCCGTCGGCCCCGACGCTGGGTCAAGGCCCTGGCGATCTTCCTGCTGATCGCGATCCCGGCGGGCTATCTGGTGATCTCCGCCATCCAGAGCCGCAACGGCGGTGAGGACAAGGCGGAGGCGGCGTCGGCCACGGGCCTCAGCGCGGGCTATCCGACCCGGGTGCAGCGGCGCATATACGACGTGCCGGTGCCGCTGTACTCCAAGAAGGTCGCGTTCTACGAGACCAACTCCTGGAAGGTCAGCTCGCTGTACGTGCAGTTCGTCACGTCCCGCCACGGGCTGGACTCCTTCCTGACCAAGCTCGGCACCCGCCGCTCCGCCCTGGACGAGGGCGAGGTGACCATCACCAAGGGACAGGCGAAGAAGGTCGGTTGGCAGGTCGGAGCGCCCGGTCACGACTGGGCCGGGATGATCATCAAACGACAAGATCCGCAACCCAAGCTGAGGATCACGGTCAAGTTCGATAACCCCGTGCACCCGAAGGTTTACGTGGTCTCCACGGTCACGCCGTAAGGCCTTCACGTCCTGGGTGCATCGCGCCCGAAAACCCCGCCACCCGTGTCGGATACCGTTTTCGGGTGAGCGAGACGAAGACACTTCAGTACCGGACCGACGGCCCCGAGGACGGGCCCCTGCTCGTCCTCGGACCGTCGCTGGGCACCACCTGGCACATGTGGGACCGCCAGATACCCGAGCTCTCCCGCCACTGGCGCGTCCTCCGCTTCGACCTCCCCGGCCACGGCGGCGCGCCCGCCCACCCGGCCCCCTCCGTGGCCGAGCTCGCCGACCGGCTGCTGGCCACCCTCGACCAGCTCGGCGTCGAGCGCTTCGGCTACGCGGGCTGCTCGATCGGCGGGGCCATCGGCGCCGAACTCGCGCTGCGACATCCCCAGAGAGTGGGCTCACTCGCCCTCGTCTCCGCCTCCCCGCGCTTCGGCACCGCCGACTCCTTCCGGCAGCGCGGCGTCGTGGTCCGCACCAACGGCCTCGACCCGATCGCCCGCGCCACCCCCGAGCGCTGGTTCACCCCCGGCTTCGCCGCCGCCCAGCCCGCCATCGTCGAGTGGGCCGTCCAGATGGTCCGCACCACCGACCCCGGCTGCTACATCGCCGCCTGCGAGGCACTTGCGGCCTTCGACGTCCGCGCCGAGCTCAGCCGGATCGGCGTCCCCACCCTCGTGGTGGCCGGTGCCGACGACCAGGTCACCCCGGCCGCCGACGCCCGCGTCCTGGTCGCCGGGATCGCCGACGCCCGGCTCGCGCTGGTCCCCGGCGCCTCCCACCTGGCCCCGGTCGAGCAGCCGATGGCCGTCACCGAGCTGCTGGTGCGCCACTTCTCCAGCTCCTGGCAGAGTGCCGATCACCCGACCGGGGTGACCGCGATCCCCGCGCCCCCGCCCAAGCCCGTGCTCTCGCCCGTGCCGCCGCCCGGCGGCGAGGTCGTCGGGCCCGACCACCATGCGCCCGAGCCGCTGCTTGACGCCCGCGCCGACGCGTACGACCAGGGCATCAAGGTGCGCCGCGAGGTGCTGGGCGACGCCCATGTGGACCGGGCGCAGTCCGTGGCCGACGAGTTCACCGGCGACTTCCAGGACTTCATCACCCGCTACGCCTGGGGCGAGGTGTGGACCCGGCCCGGAATCGACCGGCGGATCCGCAGCGTGGTCACCCTCACCGCCCTCGCCGCCCGCGGCCACCTCGACGAACTCGCCTTCCACACCCGGGCCGCGCTGCGCAACGGACTCACCCCCACCGAGATCAAGGAAGTGCTGCTGCACACCGGCGTCTACTGCGGGGTGCCGACGGCGAACTCCGCCTTCGCGGTGGCCCAGCGGATCATCCGCGAGGAGACGAGCCCCGAGGGGTAGTACGGCCATGGGGCCGCGGTAGCACAATGATCTCCATGAAGCTCACCAAGAAGGGCCATTCCTGCGTCCGGATCGAGAAGGACGGGCAGATGCTCGTCATCGACCCCGGAGCCTTCAGCGAAGCGGACGCCGCGGTCGGCGCGGACGCGATCCTGGTCACCCACGAGCACGTCGACCACTTCAACGAGGAGCGGCTGCGCACGGCGCTCGACGCCAGCCCCGCCGCCCAGATCTGGACGCTGCGCAGCGTCGCCCACCAGATCTCCTCGGCGTTCCCCGGGCGGGTGAACACCATCGGCGAGGGCGACTCCTTCACCGCGGCGGGATTCGACATCGAGGTCCACGGCCAGCTGCACGCCGTGATCCACCCCGATATCCCCCGGATCACCAATGTGGGATATCTGCTGGACGGCAAGCTCTTCCACCCCGGTGACGCCCTTACGGTGCCCGCCGGGCACCGGGTGGACACGCTGATGCTGCCGGTGCACGCCCCCTGGAACAAGTTCGCCGAGATCCTCGACTATGTCCGCGCGGTCGGCCCGCGCCGGGCCGTCGACATCCACGACGCCCTGCTGACCGACGTCGCGCACACGGTCTACGGGCGGATGCTCGGCCCCGAGGGCCCCGGCACCGAAGGCGCCGAACACCTGCGGCTGACCCCGGGCGAATCCCTCACCCTCTGAGGGCCGGGCCGGCTGTCAGAGCCGGGATGTAGGTTGTGCCCTATGCGCATCGCGACCTGGAACGTCAATTCGATCACCGCCCGGCTGCCCCGGCTGCTGGCCTGGCTGGAGAGCAGCGGCACGGACGTCCTGTGCGTCCAGGAGACCAAGTGCGCCGAGTCCGCCTTTCCGTACGAGCCGCTGCGCGAGCTCGGCTACGAGGCCGCGGTCAACGCCACCGGCCGGTGGAACGGAGTGGCGCTGCTCTCCAGGGCCGGGCTCGCGGACGTCACCGTGGGCCTGCCCGGCGGCCCGGACTACGACGGCGGCCAGGAGCCGCGGGCGATAGGCGCCACCTGCGGCCCGGTCCGCCTGTGGTCGGTCTATGTGCCCAACGGGCGGGAGATCGGCCACCCCCACTTCGACTACAAGCTGCGCTGGCTGGAGGCGCTGCGCACCGCCCTCGCCGGGGACGCGGCCGGTGAGCGCCCCTTCGCGGTCCTCGGCGACTTCAATGTGGCGCCGACCGACGAGGACGTCTGGGACCGCTCCGCCTTCGACGGGCTGACGCATGTGACGGACCTGGAGCGCGAGGCCCTGGCGGCGCTGCGCGAGTCGGGGCTCTCGGACGTGGTGCCCAGGCCGCTGAAGTACGACCGCCCCTTCACCTACTGGGACTACCGCGAGCTGGGCTTCCCCAAGAACCGCGGCATGCGCATCGACCTGGTCTACGGGAACGAGACGTTCGCCAAGGCGGTCGGCGACGCGTATGTGGACCGCGAGGAGCGCAAGGGCAAGGGCGCCTCCGACCACGCCCCGGTCGTCGTCGACCTGGAGGTGTGACCCCGCGGCGGTACGCCCTGACGAGGAGGGGAGCCCCTGGGGCTCGGGGGCTCCCCTCCTACCCGGCCAGCTTCCGCAGGTCGATCGACTCCGCCATCGCCCGCAACCCCGCGTCGCCCGGGTGCAGATGGTCCCCGCTGTCATAGGCGGGCAGGATCCGCGCCGGGTGCTCGGGGTCCCGCACCACCGCGTCGAAGTCCAGTACGGCGTCGAACGCCCCGCCGCTGTCCCGGATGAAGGCGTTGACGGCCGAGCGCCGCACCTCCGCGTCCGCCGTACACAGCGACTCGCCCTCGCACGGGGCGATGGTGGCTCCGACCACCCGCTGCCCGCGCTCCCGCAGCCGCGCCGCGACCGACCGCAGACCCGCGATCAGCTCCTCGGCCGAGCTGCCCCACCGCAGATCGTTGATGCCCTGGAAGATGACGACCGTACGGGCCCCGGTCTGGGCGAGCACATCCCGCTCCAGCCGGTGCTGGGTGCTGACCCCGCCGGTGTCCGTGGAGACGCCCTCGCCCGGATAGCGGTCGGCCACCACGCGGTTGGCGGAGATGCCCGCGTTGACCACCCCGTACGCCGGGACCTCGGACTGGGCGCGCAGCCGCCGCGCGAGCACATCGGGCCAGCGGCGGTTGGCGTCATCGGTGGACTTGGTGCCGTCGGTGATCGAGTCGCCGAGCGCCACCACCGAACCCGGCCCGCCCCGCACATCGACCCCGGTCAGGAACGGCCAGGTGGTGAGGGTGCCGGTGTACGACGCGCCGCCCGGCTCCGCGGTCCGGTCACCGCTGCCCGCCGCGCTCAGATACGACCGCTGGGTGGCCTGGCTGTGCACCGGCACCGCCGCGACCGTCCCCGGCAGATGGATGCTCACCAGCAGATTGGCGTCCGCCGGGACCGGGAGGTGCACCGGATCGCTGAACACCTGCGCGCCCGCCGGGACCGAGGTCCCCGGCCGCCCGCCGAACGTCAGCGGCACCGGTGACCCCTGCGCCGCCGCGCCGCTCGCCTGCAGCGCGACCGTCGCGTGCCCGATCTCCACCGGGGCCGCGGCGAAGGTGTTCTCCAGCCGGACCCTGGCCCCCGGTCCGCCCGCGCTGGTGTGCACCACCAGCCGCAGCGTCTGATCGCTCCACGGCCCCACCTCGGTGTACCCGGCGGTGTTCGCCGCCCAGCTGCCGGTCCAGCCGTACGCGGGCTGCCGCAGCGACGCGGCGAAGACATGGAGATCGGCCGCCGGGCCCGGGTCCCCCGGCAGGACCACCGACGCGACCTCGTGGCCGCGCTCCAGCGGCACCGTCACCGCGTACAGCCGGGCCGTCTCCTGCCGCTGCCCGGCGGCGGTGTTGAGATGGGGGAGGCCCACGGCCTTGGTGGCGGCGGGGCCCGCCCGCCAGTCCGGCGCGCTCAGCGTGTACGGATGGCTCGACCCGTCGCGGTAGCGGACCGTTCCGACGCCGGTCGTCCCGGCGCCGGGCCCGTTCGGCGAACTGCTCGCCACCAGGAAGGTCAGCGCCTCGCCGCGCCCGCGCAGCCGCACCGTCTGACCGTCGGCGATCACATTGTCCGGGCGTGCCCCCGCGCTCCTCGGCCAGGTCAGCCGCGCCGCGTCCAGGGCGATGGCGCGTCCCGGGGTCCAGCCGGCGGCCAGCAGATCCTGCACGGAGAGCGAGGCCCCCGCGCCGTCGAAGTCGGCGTCACCTGGCCGGGCGTCATCGCTGACCGCCCGGTTGTCGAAAAGCCGCTCCAAAGGGAGCGGCTTGTGGGTCGGCACGTCGGCCGGTGCGGCGGGGGAGGGCGCGATCAGTGCGAGGGTGACACCTCCCGCGACGACCCCGGCGGTTGCCCACGGTCTCCCGACGCGCATACGTGTCCCCTCTCGCAACCGACCAACTAACCGACCAACTAACCGACCGGCCGACCCGACAGGCGATTCGACAGGTGCCCGGAGAACGTATGGAGGCAGGTGGGTGTCGTCAAGACAAGCAGCGGGTCACAGCTCATACCGCGCGCCCTGTGGTGTGCCGGTGGCCTGGATGCCACGCTGAGCGGTATGAACATCTCCTTCTTGGACAACTGGCGCAAGCGGCGCGGTCCCGCCTCGGGCGCGGCCCTGACGGGTGCCCAGGAGGAGGATCCCCAGGGCGTCGCCCAACTGCTCTCCGAATGCGAACTCCTGCGCGCGCGGGCTTCCGACGCGGGCATCGGGCTCGATGACTCCACGGCCTCCCTGGAGGCACTGGACCAGATGGCGCCCCGCTGGCGCGACGACCCGGACGAGCTCCCCTGGCTCGGCAACGACGCCGGTCTGTACCTGGGCACGGTCATCGTCCGCACCGTCCCCGGGGCCGTCTGGCAGGTGTGGCCCAACGGCCGACCCGTCGTCAGGTTGGCCTCCGGCCGGGAGGTTGACGTCGTCGAGGCCGGTCAGCAATGGGCCGCCGATGGCGCGCCCGAACTCTGCCAGCGCTACGCGGAGGTCGCCGAGGCCTAGCCGCGTCCGACGACCCGCGACGCCCGCGGCGGCCTGCCCTCCCCAAAACTGGGTCTCCGCCCCAGCCCTCGCGCCGGGGCTGCGCCCGGACCTCGGACCAGGGTTGTGCCTCGGGCCTGGGACTAGGTCTGCGCCTAAGACCTCGGGCTGTGCCCCGGACTCCGGACTTGGGGCTGTGCCCCAGCCCCCGTGCCGGGGCTGCGCCCGAGACCCCGTCCCGGGGCTGTGCCCCAGAGCCCGGACTTGGGGCTGTGCCCCGGAGCCCCGGACTTGGGGCTGTGCCCCAGAGACGGACCAGAGGCTGTGCCCGGACCTCGGGGCTTCGCCCCAGATCCCGGATCGAGGCTTCGCCCCTGATCTTGTGCGGGGCCCGCCTCAGTCACCGTCCCAGGGCTCCGCCCGGAGCCCGGCACGGGCTTCGTTCCGAACCCCGTGCCGGGGTTCGTCCCAGAGCCTGGCCGGATGGTCCGGAGGTGGGTGGGCGTCCTTCCGCTGGGGCGGGTGTGTCGGTGGCCGAGCGCGATCAGCTCGGTGGTTCCGGGGTCCAGGGGCGGAGCCCCTGGTTTCGGGAAGGGGCGGGGAGGGGGAAGAGCCGCCAGACTCCGTAGGCCCTGTCGGGCGGTATCCGCCTGTGGGTGCGTGTCCGTGCCCAAAGCTCCGCTGTTGTCCGGATAGCTTGCGCTGATCGGGATCGGGACACAGCGGAAGGTGGGTGGGGCCGGGTATGGCCGTCGGTGAGCCGCTGATCGAGCTGCGCGACGTCAACAAGCACTTCGGCGCCCTGCACGTTCTGCGGGACATCGAGCTCACCGTCGGACGCGGTGAAGTGGTCGTGGTCATCGGCCCCTCCGGCGGCGGCAAGTCCACCCTGATCCGGACCATCAACCGGCTGGAGACCGTCCAGTCCGGCTCCATCGTCGTCGACGGCCGTCCGCTGCCCGAGGAGGGCAAGGAGCTGGCGCGGCTGCGGGCCGAGGTCGGCATGGTCTTCCAGTCGTTCAACCTCTTCGCCCACCGCACCGTGCTGGCCAATGTGATGCTCGGTCAGACCAAGGTCCGCCGCCGCGCCAAGCCGGACGCCGAGCGGCGCGCCCGGGAGCTGCTGGGCCGGGTCGGACTCGCCGACCAGGCCGGGAAGTACCCCGGCCAGCTCTCCGGCGGCCAGCAGCAGCGGGTGGCCATCGCCCGGGCGCTGGCGATGGACCCCCAAGTGATGCTCTTCGACGAGCCGACCTCCGCCCTCGACCCCGAGATGATCAACGAGGTGCTGGAGGTGATGCGCCAGCTCGCCCAGGACGGCATGACGATGGTCGTGGTCACCCATGAGATGGGCTTCGCCCGCTCCGCCGCGAACCGGGTGGTCTTCATGGCCGACGGCGCGATCGTCGAGGACCGTACGCCGGAGGAGTTCTTCCGCGCCCCCGAGAGCGAGCGCGCCCGGGACTTCCTGTCCAAGATCCTCAAGCACTGAGCCGGGTGATGACGGACATGAGGCGTCTGCGCCGCGCGACCGCCGCCCTCACCACGGCCCTGGTCCTGTTGCTCGTGCCCGGCTGCGGCAAGGAGGGCAGCCCGCCCGCCAAGGGCCCACGGGCCGGGAAGCTGCCCACCTACAAGGTGGACACCGAGTTCCGGCTGCCCGCCTCGCCCACCTGGCGCCGGGCCGAGCGCCGGGGCCATCTCACCGTCGGGGTCAAGGAGGACCAGCCCTATCTGGGCGAGCGGGACCCGGCCACCGGCCGCTACTCGGGCTTTGACATCGAGATCGCCCGCATGATGTCCGCCTCCCTCGGCTTCCCCCCGAGCACCATCCGCTACCAGACGATCGCCTCCGCCAACCGGGAGACCGCCCTCCAGAGCGGCCAGATCGACTACTACGTCGGCACCTACACCATCAATCCGATGCGCAAACGGCTGGTCGGCTTCGCCGGGCCGTACTTCATGGCCGGACAGTCGCTGCTGGTGCGCACCGACGAGGACGACATCCACGGCCCCGAAGACCTCGCGGGCAGGACCGTCTGCTCGGTGGCGGGCTCCACCCCGTTCCAGCACATCCAGGCCGACTACCCCAAGGCCCACGCGGTCGCGTACGACACCTACTCGGTGTGCGTGGACAACCTGCTCAGCTTCCAGGTGGACGCGGTGACCACCGACAACACCATCCTGCTCGGCTACGCGGCCAAGGCCCCGGACGAGCTGAAGGTGGTGGGCCGGCCCTTCTCCAAGGAGCCGTACGGCATCGGCGTGCCCAAGCGGGACAACGCGCTGCGCTTCGCGCTGGACGACGCGATCCTCTTCCACGAGCGCAACGGCGACTGGAAGAAGGCGTACGACGCGACCCTCGGCCTCTCGGGCGTGCCCGCCCCCAAACCGCCCCCCATCGACCGCTACCGCACCGGCTGAGGGCCACCCCATGGACGTGCTCACCCAGAACTTCTCGCTCTACGGCAAGGGCTTCCTCGGCACCGTGCAGCTGACCGTCTACGCCTCGCTGCTCGCCCTCGCGCTCGGTATCCTCATGGCCGCCTTCCGGGTGGCGCCGGTCGCCTCGCTGCGCGCGTTGGGCACCGGATGGGTGACGGTGCTCCGCAACACCCCGCTGACGCTGCTGTTCTTCGCGGTGATGCTGGGGCTGCCGCGGTTCGGTCTGGTGCTGCCGTTCACCGTCTTCGCGGTGATCGCGCTCGGCTGCTACACCTCGGCCTTCATCTGCGAGGCGGTGCGCTCGGGCATCAACACGGTGCCGGTGGGGCAGGGCGAGGCGGCCCGCAGCCTGGGCATGACGTTCGACCAGACGCTGAGCGCGGTGGTGCTGCCGCAGGCGTTCCGCACGGTCATCCCGCCCATCGGCTCGACCCTGATCGCGCTCGCCAAGAACTCGGCCATCGCCGGGTCGTTCAGCGTCACCGAACTGCTCGGCACCTACAAACCGCTCAATGAGCGGGGCTACAGCATCATCTGGTCATTCGTCTGGATCGCCGTCGGATACCTGGTCATCACCCTCGCCATCAGCGCGCTCTTCTCCCTGCTCGAGCGGCGCTGGGGAGTGCCGCGATGACCGCCCCCCCGACCACCAGCGCCCTCTACGACGTCCCCGGGCCGCACACCCGGCGGCGGCACCGGCTGTACGCGCTGGCCGGGACGGCCGTGCTGCTGATCCTGCTCGGCCTGATCGTCTATCTCCTCATCCACACCGGCCAGTTCGCCTCCCGCAAGTGGATGCCGTTCGAGTACAAGGGCATCCAGGAGCTGCTGCTGAACGGGCTCGCGGGCACCCTCAAGGCGTTCGGCCTGGCCGCGGTCCTCTCGCTCGCCCTCGGCGGGGTGCTCGCCGCCGGGCGGCTCTCCGAGCACCGCCCGCTGCGCTGGCTGGCCACGCTGGCGGTGGAGTTCTTCCGGGCGATGCCCGTACTGGTGATGATCTTCTTCGTCTTTGTGGCGCTGCGGTTCCAGCCGCTGCCCGCGCTGGTGACCGGGCTGACGCTGTACAACGGCTCGGTGCTGGCCGAGGTGTTCCGGGCCGGGGTGAACTCGGTGGACCGCGGCCAGCGCGAGGCGGCGTACTCGCTGGGCCTGCGGAAGACCCAGGTCATGATGTCCGTGCTGGTGCCTCAGGGGGTGCGGGCGATGCTTCCGGCCATCATCAGCCAGCTGGTGGTGGCCCTGAAGGACACCTCGCTCGGGTTTCTGATCACCTATGAGGAGTTCCTGCACGCCGGAAAGCTGATCGCGTCCAATCTCGACTACGACCTGCCGTTCATCCCGGTGGTCATGGTGATCTCACCGATCTACATCGGGATGTGCATGCTGCTGTCGTGGTTCGCCAACTGGGTGGCCAAGCGGGAGCGGCGCAGTGTGAAGACCCGCCAGGTCGAGGTGGCCGCGGCCGAACCGGCGGCCCCGATGCCGGGGGACACCCGCGGCTGAGCCCTGCCGCCCTCAGTCGCGGACCGGGATGGTGAGGTGGGACGGGTCGGCGTCCGGGGACGAGAAGGTGAGATGGGCGCCGCCGGGGTTGTGCTCGATGTAGAGCGGGTCGACGGTGTCCACGACCAGCGCCAGCCGGTGACCGGCCGGGACGTCATACGCGGTGGAGAACAGCTCCAGGTCCATGCCGAAGGGCGTGCCCGGGACGCGGTCGTGGAAGGTGAACGGGGCGTGGGTGATGAGCTTGCCGATGCCCAGCGGGCCCACGTCGTACAGATACGCCACCGCCGTACCGTCGGAGCGGTCGCCGGTCACGGTGGTGTGGAGCTTCACGGTGCCGCGGACGCGCTGCTCGCGCGCGGAGGCCGCGGTCTGCCAGACGGCCGCGTAGGACCGGGGCAGCAGCGGGATCGAGGCGAGCGGCGGGAGCTTCAGGAACTGGTCGAGCCCGCCGCCGAGCAGCACGGTTCCTCCGTTGGCCCCGGAGTCATGGTTGGCGGTGACCTTCTTGGTGGCGGCGAGTGGGACGCGGCGCTGTCCGGAGGGGACGGCCGACCAGCTGGGGTAGCCCTCGTAGCCGTCACCGTCCGCCGCCGTACGGGACGTCAGCTGCACCGGCGCCTGGCGGTCGATGCCGTTGCGCTCGCCCTTGAGATAGCGGTCGAGCCACTGCCGGGCGTGGTTCCAGGTGGTGTTGGGCAGTCCGAGCAGCCCGGTGAGCTCCGCGGTGGCGTGGTCGCCGGGCCGCAGCTCCAGCCGCTTGGGCCCGGTCAGCTTGTCGAAGAAGTCGGCGTAGCTGTTGGGCGGGAAGATCGAGTCGTTCCAGGAGTTGCCCAGCATGATGGCCGCGCCATGGGCGTTGATCCGGTCGAGGTAGGTGGCGGCGGAGCGCTTCTCGCCCCAGGCGATCAGGTCCTTCTCCTTGGCGAGGTCGGAGGAGAAGAAGTCATCGAGGATCCGCCGGAACTCCTCGCTGAGGCGGCCGGTCAGCGCTCCGGCCCCGGCGAGCAGCCCGGCGGCCTGGGAGTGCTGGGTGCGGCCGCTGTAGATCGAGCCGACCAGGTCCGTCCAGCCGCTCATGGCCACCACGGCCTTGATCCGCGGGTCGGCACCGGCCGCGATCAGGCTGATCCCGGCGCCGTAGGAGAGTCCGGCCATGCCGATGTGGTCGGGGTCGGCCGGGGCGTTGGCGAGCGCCCAGTCGATGGCCTTGGACGCGTCGGCGATATCGGGCGGCCCGGCCGTCTCGATCTTCCCGCCGGACTGCCAGAAGCCGCGGGTGTTGTAGGTGAGCACCACATAGCCGGTTTCGGCGAGCTTCTTGGCCTGGGCGAGATATTCGACCTGGGGCAGGGACCAGCTGGTGGGCAGGACGACGAGGGGGAGGCGGTGTGAGGGGGCGGCGTGCGAGGGGGCCACGACATTGGCGGCGAGGTTGACGCCGCCGTCGCCGGGGATGTCGACGAACCGGATGGAGACACCGGAGGGCGTGGCGGTGGAGGCGGTCGTGGCGGTGGCCGTGGCGGCCGGGGCCGGGGCCGCGGCGGCGGTGGAGGGGGCGAGCCCGAAGGCAGCACCGGTCATGACGGTGATGGAGAGGACGACGGCGGTCGTGGGGCGGAGGGCTTTTCGGGCAGGGGTCACGATGGCTCCTGGTGGGGGATGCCGTGGGGGCAGGGGAGCACCGGTGCTGGTGACCTGACGGTAACTCGGGCGTTTACCGGCGGTAATAGCGCGGTAAGTTACGCGTGGGTAACGATAAAGGGTCGAGATCGGCTGCCGGGGCCGGTCCGGCCCGGGGCGCTATCCGGGGGCCGGACCCACCAGGGTCCGGCCCCGCCCCCGCGGAGTCCCACTCGCCTCGCGACCGTTCAGCGTGGTCCGCGCCTGCGGCGGATCTTGATGCTCCGCAGGCCCGTCCCACCGACCCGCAGGCGTCCGCCCGGGACCCTGGAGCCGGGGCTCCGCCCCAGACCCCGGAGCCGGGGCGTCCGCCCGCCCTGAGGCGGGGCTCCGTCCCAGGCCCGGGGAATGGCGTATCCGTCCCGGCTCCCGAACCCGAGGCTCCGTTCCGGGCCCGAACAGGGGCCTCGTCCCAGCCCTTGGAACGGGGCGTCTGCCCCAGACCTCCAACCGGGGGCAGCCGCCGCAGGGCTCGGAGCTGGGCTTCGCCGCGGAGGCCGGGGCGGGGCCCCAGTTGTGGGAAGGGGCGGGGAGGGGGAAGCAACCCGCCGCAGGCCCCCGGATGGCTCGCGGGCCCCGGGGCACTACACCAATGCCACGGTCGCCGTCGGGGCGGCCGTCCCCCTGACCCTGGCGGCGCTGTGCCTGCTGGGCGGGGCGCGGTTCTTCGGCCGGGTCGGCCGCTGATTCGGCTGTCCTCGACCGCCTCAGTCGTCCTTCGCCGCCGTCTTCGCCGTGGCGCGAGGTCCGGCCGAGGCGGTCGCCGGCTTGGTCACATCCGCGACCACCTCGACCAGATCCGGGCCGTACGCCTGCGAGTTGACCACCTTCAGCAGCAGGCAGAAGGAGCCCTGCGCGCCGTACTTCCGGGCCAGCCGGGCGCGGTTGCGGACGAGGTGGCGGACGGCGGCGCGATGGGTGACCGGCCGCTGACCCGCGGCCAGGAAGACCGGGCGGCTGTCGTCGCCCACCGTAAGCCGGGCCAGCAGCACATGCTCGATGGCGCCCGGGTCCGGGCGGTAGTGGGTACCGCCGATGGTGAACATCCCCCGGTCCGTGCCGGAGTCGTCCCCCGGGTGCACGGTGACGCCCGGCAGCAGGTTGGAGATGTGGGCGGCGAGCCTGCGGTGCGCGGTCGGGTCGCCGACGCAGAACTCGGTGCGCGCGCCGAAGCCCTGCAGCCCCGTGTCATGCGGGGCCACTTCGGCGTGCGCCCCGCAGTTCTCCACGACCGACGCCAGCCCCAGCAGCGCCAGCGCGTCATGGCGGGGGATGCTCCAGTGGGCCGAGGTGCTGTCCCGGTGGGTGACCAGCACACACTCCGAACCGTCCGGCAGACCGAAGAAGCGCTGCTCGCGGGTGCGCTTGCGGCGCGCGAACGCGGAGTGCACGGCCCATCCGGCGGCCAGGCCCACGATCAGGGCTGCCGCGGAGGCGATCAGGTCCTGCAGGGTGTCTGTCATGGCCGCGCATCGTAGCCTCCGATCGGGTCAATGTTCGAGCGCCCAGCGGTCGCGAAGGTTGCCATCAGGCATGGGGGTACTCGGTCAGCGCGGGTGCGCCTCGCGGCGGTGGCCGGGGGAGGCCGGAGCGCCCCGGACATGAGTCGAGCCCGGGGAGGGGCCCTGGGCAGGGTCCCTGGAAAGAGCCCTGGAAAGGGGGTCCACCCCTGTTGGGGGCGCGTGGCTCGCGGGTAGGCTCCGGCCCCTGTCGTCTCGCTTGGAGGTCACGGATGGGGCACGCCGCACGACCAGCCGCATCGTCAACCAGATCCACCACCGCAGGACCCGGCGGAGCCGCCGGATCCATCGGGGCGGCCGTCCGGCGCCGGTTGCCCGCGCTCGCTGCCGCGGCCGGAATGGTCGCGGTACTCGGTGTCGTCCCGGCCGGTGCCGCCGGGCACGAGAGTGCCGACAGGGGCGCTCAGGCCGATCCAGCCGCTCAGGCCGATCCAGCCGCTCAGGCCGCTCCGGCCAAGACGCCCGTGGCCGTCGGCTACGGCGGCGCGGTCTCCAGCGTGGACCCCGACGCCTCGGCGGCCGGGATCGACGTCCTGCGGCACGGGGGCAACGCGGTGGACGCGGCGGTCGCGACCGCCGCCGCGCTCGGGGTCACCGAGCCGTACTCGGCGGGTGTCGGCGGCGGCGGATACCTCGTCTACTACGACGCCAAGCGGCACAAGGTCGCCACGCTCGACGGCCGCGAGACCGCGCCCCGCAGCGCGGACCAGAAGCTCTTCCTCGACAAGGACGGCAAGCCGCTGCCGTTCGACGACGCCGTCACCAGCGGGCTGAGCGTCGGCACCCCCGGCACCCCCGCCACCTGGAACGACGCCCTGAGGGACTGGGGCACCCGATCGCTGGGGCAGGTGCTGAGGCCCGCCGAGCGGCTGGCCCGCGACGGGTTCAAGGTCGACTCCACGTTCCGTCAGCAGACCGCCGACAACCAGGCCCGCTTCAAGGATTTCCCGGCCACCGCCAAGCTCTTCCTGCCCGGCGGCCAGCCCCCGGCGGTCGGCTCGACCTTCCGCAACCCCGACCTCGCCCGTACGTACGCGCTGCTGGCCAAGAAGGGCGTCGGCGCCATCTACCGGGGCGAGCTGGGCCGCGACATCGTCGACACCGTGCGCAAGCCGCCCGTAGACCCGAAGGCACAGCGCGTCGTGCGCGCGGGCGATCTGACCGCCGAGGACCTGCGCTCCTACGGAACGAAGCGGCAGGCCCCGACCCGGACCGGCTACCGCGGTCTGGACGTCTACGGCATGGCGCCCTCGTCCTCCGGTGGCACCAGCGTCGCCGAGGCGCTGAACATCCTGGAGAAGACCGACCTATCCAAGCTCAGCGACGTCGACTATCTGCACAGCTATATCGAGGCCAGCCGGATAGCCTTCGCCGACCGGGGCCGCTGGGTCGGTGACCCCGCCGCCGAGGACGTCCCCACCAAGGGGCTCACCTCGCAGCGGTTCGCCGACTCCCGGGCCTGCCTGATCAAGGACGACGCGGTGCTGAAGAGCCCCGTACCGCCCGGTGACCCGAACAACCCGTCCGGGCCGGGCTCCTGCGACACCCGGGGCCGCGCCGCCCCGACCACGTACGAGGGCGAGAACACCACGCATCTCACGGTCGCCGACAAGTGGGGCAACGTCGTGGCCTACACCCTCACCATCGAGCAGACCGGCGGCAGCGGGATCACCGTCCCCGGCCGCGGCTTCCTGCTCAACAACGAGCTGACCGACTTCTCCTTCGCGCCCGCCGACCCGGCCGTCCACGACCCGAACCTGCCGGGCCCGGGGAAGCGGCCGCGCTCGTCCATGTCGCCGACGATCGTGCTGGACGGCCACAAGCCGGTGCTGGCGCTGGGCTCCCCGGGCGGGGCGACCATCATCACCACCGTGCTGCAGACCCTGCTGAACCATCTGGACCGGGGCATGCCGCTGGTCGACGCGATCGCCGCGCCGCGCGCCAGCCAGCGCAACGCCGCCGAGACGGAGCTGGAACCGAAGCTGTGGAACGGTCCGGAGCGCGCCAAGCTCGAGGCGCTCGGCCACTCCTTCAAGCAGAACCCCGAGATCGGGGCGGCCACCGGGGTGCAGCGGCTGTCCGGCGGACGGTGGCTGGCGGCGGCCGAGACGGAGCGGCGGGGCGGCGGCTCGGCGCTGGTGGTGCACCCGAAGCGGTGACCGCTGACCGCTGACCGGTGACCGGCGACCGGCGACTAGGTACGGCGGGCTCCAGTTCCGGAGTCCGCCGTACTCTCCGTTCGCCGTGTGTGAGTCGTCCGTCAGCCGTCCGTCAGCTCAGCAGGCCGATGATCGCGTCCGTGGAGTCCGTCTCCCCGAGCCGGGGGAAGATCCTCTCGACGCTGTTGCGGTGCGCCTCGGCGTCCATGTCGGTCATGGCGTCGGTCGCGAGGGTCACGTGGTACCCGTGCGCGTACGCGCCACGGGCCGTGGACTCCACCCCGATGCTGGTGGCGATGCCACCGAGCACCACCTGGGTCACCCCGCGGCGGCGCAGCTGGAGGTCGAGGTCGGTGCCGTGGAAGGCGCCCCAGGTGTGCTTGGTGACCACGATGTCGCCGTCCTCGTGGCCGAGCTCCGGCGCGAGGTCGGCGAAGTCGGCCGGGAACCGCCCGCCGCCCCCGCCCCGCTGCGCCTCGGTGCGGCCCGGGGCCCCGGCCACCACCCTGACCAGGACGACCGGCAGTCCGCGCTGGCGGAAGGCGGCGGCCAGCCGGGCGCCGCGCTCGATGACCTCGGCGGTGGGGTGGACGGTGGGCAGTCCGGTGATGCCCTTCTGGAGGTCGACGAGGACCAGGGCGGTGTTCGGGTCGAGCGTGGTGGCGGGCACGGTGCCTCCTGGGTGGGTCTGCGGGACGTCCGCAGGACGTATGGGGGAACGGAAGGTGATGCGTCAGGTGGGGGTACGGGTACGGGTGTGGCCGCGGCCGCGCAGGGCCCGGTCGGTGGCGGTCAGCGCCAGCACCGCGAGGCTGAGCGCACCCGCCACCATGGCGATGCCGTGCAGCCCGGCGGCGGTCGCCCGCTGCCCGTAGAAGAGCCCGATCAGCCCGGCGGCGGTGATCGCGCCCAGGTACTGCGAGGTGCGCTGGAGCCCGGCCGCCGCGCCGACGCTGGCCGGCGGGGCCTGGGCGTAGACGGCGGCCTGGTTGCCGGTCGAGGACAGCCCCTGCGGCAACCCGAAGAGGACCGCGGCCAGCAGCAGCGCGACCAGCGGGGTGGACTCGTCGGCGAGCAGCAGCACCCCGCTCCCGGCGGCGAGCAGGACGGCCGCGAGGACGAGCGGTGCGTAGATGCCCTTCGTACGGGCGCCGAGCAGTGAGCACACGGCGGCGGCGCCCGACATGGGCAGCATGATCAGGCCCGCGCGGGAGGCGGAGTAGCCGTGCCCCTCCTCGAGCCACTGTGCGTATCCGTACATGACCATGTAGATGACCAGGTACGCCGTGCCGTGGCGGAGGTAGGTGAGGGCGAGGGAGCGATTGCGGCCGATCATCCGCAGATCGATGAAGGGGCGGGGGCGGCGCAGCTGCCACCAGGTCAGTACGGCGGCGAGCCCCAGGACGGCGGGCAGCAGCGGCCAGTTGGGCCGCGCCAGGTCCATCAGGAAGATCATGAGGGTGGTGAGGGCGGCCGTGAACAGCGCGATCCCGAGCGGATCGAATGCCGCGCCCGCCGTACGGTTCCCGGGGCCCGCCGCGGTGTCCTCCTCGCTCGTCATGCGGGTCCTGGGGAGCCAGAGCAGCGCGAGCGTGATGCCGATCAGGGCCAGCGGCACATTGACCGCGAAGATCGCCCGCCATCCGGCCGTCGCGGTGAGCACCCCGCCCAGCACGGGTCCGACCGCCGCGCTGCCGAGCGCGGCGAGCGAGAGCCTTCCGAGCACGGGACGCGGCGTCTCCCGTCCGACGGCGGAGGACTGGGCGCGCAGCAGCGCCATCGCCGCCGGGTACGCGGCGGACGTACCGACGCCGAGCAGCACCCGCGAGGCGATCAGCCAGCCGAACGCGGGCGCGAGGGCGCCCACCAGCCCCGCGGCGCACACCACGAGCAGCCCGGAGACGAAGACCCGGCGCGGGCCGAGCAGATCCGCGAGCCGTCCCAGCGCGGGCTGTGCCACGGCGCTGGCGAGGTAGAGGGAGGCCACCAGCCAGGCGGTCCGCGCGGCGCCGACCCCGAAGTCATGGCCGATCGCGACCAGGCCGGTGGCGATCATCGTGGAGTTGACGGGGTTGAGGACCGAACCGATGAGCAGCGGGGCCATCAGCCGGGAGCCGAAGGGGTCGGCGGGTGCGTGACTCCCGCCCGCCGTTCCGGCTTCCGCCCCGGCCGCCGATAGGGCGGGCCTTCCCGCCGTGTCGGTCATTCCTGGACCAGTCGCTTGAGGAGTTCGGTGGCCTCGGCGAGGGTGCGGCGCTCATCGGCGTCGAGGCGGGTCTCGATCGCGTCCAGCAGCCAGCTCTGCTTGGCCTGCCGTACGGAGGTGATCGCCTGCCGCCCCCGCTCGGTGCTCGAGAAGACGACCTGCCGTCCGTCGGTGGGGTGCGGGGTCCGCTCCACCAGCTCCTGCTCCTCCAGCGCCGCCAGGATCATGCGCATCGACTGCGGCCGGACCAGCTCGGCACGGGCCAGCGCGGCGGTGGTGGTCGGGCCTTCGTTGGAGAGCCGACTGAGCACGGCGCGCTGGGAGGGGGTGAGCGCCCCCTGCGAGGAGGCCGCCCGCATGCGGCGCATCAGCTGGGTGACGACGGTGGCGAGGTCGACGGCGAGATGCGCCGGATCATGCGGGGCCATGGCTGGAGCATAGGAAATCGACAGTCAAGCTTGCAAGTTTGCCTGTCGTGTGCGGAGCAGGAAAAGCGCCCGTAGCACGGCCGTAACCGGTCCCGTAACACGCAGGGTGTCGAATGCGTGGCCTCGGGGTGTGCATCGTTCATCGTCCGATGGGGGAGGGGTGGCCATGGCGAGCGGGCAACTCCCGGCCGAGGTCGAGGAGTTCGCGACGTATCTGCGGGCGCTGACGAGACGGCTGGACGCCGGGGCGGGCTGGTACGGCGTCTTCGCCCTGCGCGACCCGGACGGGCTGCGGGCCTGTCTCGACGGCCTCGAGGTGCCGCCGTGGGACCTCGTCCAGTCCCTGCTGCAGGACCTCTCCGCCCAGCACGGCCCCGGGGTCGCGCAGGAGGCGGCGTCCCGCGCGGCGACCCTCTACCGCGCCTCGGTCGCGTCCCATGACGCCGGGCCCGGCCGCCGCGAGGCCCTTCAGGACCGCCTGGACGGCATGCTCCGCGAGCGGCACAACGCCGTCCGCCGCGAAGCCGACCTCCAATCGGCCCTGACCACGGCCGAGGACCCGGCCGCCCGGCACCGCCTCGCCACGGAGCTGGCCTGGGCCCAGGACGATTACCAGCGCGCCACCGCCCGCACGGAAGAACTCCACGCCCGCCTAGCGGCGCAGACCGCGCCGCGGGGGCCCCTCGCGGGTGCGCCCGCGCCCACGAGGGAGGGAGGGCGTCCGCAGGGAGCGAGCCTCGCGGTGGCGTACGAAGCGGTGGCGCACGAGGAAGGGGCCGACGCCACCACAGCGATGGCCACCGCACCGGGCGGTGTGCCGCTCGGGCATGTCGTGGGTGATGGGGTGGCGGCAGGGTCTGGTGGTGTGCCGCTTGGGCATGTCGTGGGTGAGGAGGTGGACGCCGGGCCTGGCGGTGTGCCGCTTGGGTACGCCGCGCGTGACATGGCGGCCTCCGGCCACAGTGCCGCGCCGCTCGGGTACTCCGCGCGTGAGGGGGCATCGGCTGGGGCCGCCGCCTCCGCGCCGCTTGGGCATGGTGCGCCCACCGTGCCCGGTGCCGCGCCAGTTGGGCGCGCCGCGCGTGACCCGGCGGCCAGCGGACCCGACAGCGAACCAGTGGCGGCCGGGGGCGACCCGGCGGCCACCGGGCCCGGTGGTGAACCAGCGGTCGCTGGGGGCGACGGGCCCGGCCAGCTCTCGGGGGCGGCCCCCGGGGCCGGTACCGTCCAGCACGCTTCTGGCCGTGCGAGGCCCCGGCCGCGCGGGGCGCGGTTCGCGGGGGTGGACGAGGAGGCGGACGCGGCGCTCGGGGTGTCGAACGTGGAGGTTGCGGCGATGAGCCCGGCGGCGGGGTCCACGTCGCCGGACGCCCCGGCCGGAGACTCGGCGCCCGTTGCGGATGGACCCTTCGACGCCACCGCGCAGGGCTCGGAGCCGACGACGACCGCGCCCCCGGCCGTTCCCGCCCCCGCGAGGTCGCGGCCGCGCGGGGCGCGGTTCGCTGGGGTCGGGGATGACGGCGCCGGGGTGGCGCCGGAGGCGCCCCCGGCCGCGACTCCCTCGGCGGAGGGCGGAGCCGGGGGCCGTGCTACGCCGCGTGGGGCGCGGTTCGCCGGGGCGTATGAGGGCGGGGACGGCGGCAGGCGTCGTAAGCGGGACCGGGCGGTGGACGACGCGCGGCGGCTTGCCCGTGAGGCGGCCGAGCGCGCGGCGGCCCGGCGTGCCGCCCAGGAGGCGGTGGCGCGGCTGGGCGGGCTCCGGGCGGCGGGCCGCTCCGGCGAGGCCCATGTCGTGCTGTACGAGGCCGCCGTCTGGCCCGCCGCGAGGCTGCCGGTGCTCGCGGAGGAACTGGAGCGCGCCGGGCTCGGGCCCGATGTGTCCACGCTGCTGTGGGAGACGGCGTGTCTGCCGCCCGTACAACTCGCCGCCGCCGCCGAGGCGCTGGTCGCGGCGGACCGTGGGGCCGACGGCGAGGGGTTGTTACGGCAGAGCGTCTCGCGCCCCGCCCCCGAGGTGGCCCACATCGCGAAGGCGCTCCTCGACGCGGGTGCCCCGGACAGGGCCGCGTTCCTGCTGGAAGCGCTCGTACGGGCCCGTACGCCGGAGGACGCGGCGCGTGCGGCGGCCGAGGACCCCGCCACGCTGGTGCCCCTGCTGCTTGACGCGGCCGCCGAGGTCTCCTCCAGCGCCCACCACGATCTGGCCCATGCCCTTCGCATGGCGCGGCTGCCGGGCGTTCCCGGTCTCGCCTGACGCGGGGGCGGGGCAGGGGGCTGAGGCGGGGTTCGTGTTGGTCGGCTCGGTTGGGTGCGGGTTTCGTCTCGCGCCTTCGGCGCATGTGAGCAGCGGCGGCGGGGGTGGGGGCGCGGCGCCGCCGCCGGGCGCCGGGCCGGTGGGTGTGGCCGCCGGTGGCGGCTTCCCCGGCCGACGGCTGCGGCCGTGCCGGACAGCGGGCCCGCCGGGTACCCCTCTCGAAATCGCTTGATAAATTAGTTGCTTCAGGTCAAGCGTTTTTTCAAGGGGTACCCGGAGGGCTCGTCAGTCCGGCGTCGGCCTCGGCTCCCAGACGCAGATGCCGCCACGGGCGCTCGCACCCACCGGCCCGGCGCCCGGCGATGCGGCGCCGCGCCCCCACTCCGCTGCCCCGTTGCTCAACCGCGCCGCAGGCGCGAGACGAAACCCGCACCTAGATGAGCCGAGAAGCCGCCGATAAAACACGAAACGTGATCGTCTTCGTTGAGTAACGGCGGCGGTATTGCCAGAGTGGTCAGTGCGCTCTTACGTTCTTCACAGCCCCGATTCTACGTGCGTAGACAACAGGTTGAGGAGCTGATCATGGCCAACCTCGTACGTGCCGCCCTCGTCCAGGCCACCTGGACCGGCGATACCGAATCGATGATCGCGAAGCATGAGGAACACGCCCGGCAGGCGGCCGCTCAGGGCGCCAAGGTGATCGGCTTCCAGGAGGTGTTCAACGCGCCGTACTTCTGCCAGGTGCAGGAGGCGGAACACTACCGGTGGGCGGAGGCGGTGCCGGACGGGCCGACCGTACGGCGGATGCAGGAGCTGGCCCGGGAGACCGGGATGGTGATCGTCGTCCCCGTCTTCGAGCTCGAGCAGTCCGGCTTCTACTACAACACCGCCGCCGTGATCGACGCGGACGGCAGCTACCTCGGCAAGTACCGCAAGCACCACATCCCGCAGGTCAAGGGGTTCTGGGAGAAGTACTACTTCAAGCCGGGAAACCTGGGCTGGCCGGTGTTCGACACCGCCGTGGGCAAGGTCGGGGTGTACATCTGCTACGACCGCCACTTCCCCGAGGGCTGGCGCGAGCTGGGCCTGGCCGGGGCGCAGCTGGTCTACAACCCCTCGGCCACCTCCCGCGGTCTGTCGGCCTACCTCTGGCAGCTGGAGCAGCCCGCCGCGGCCGTCGCCAACGAGTACTTCATCGCCGCGATCAACCGCGTCGGCACCGAGGAGTACGGCGACAACGATTTCTACGGCACCAGCTACTTCGTCGATCCGCGCGGCCAGTTCGTCGGCGACGTGGCCAGTGACAAGAAGGAGGAGCTGATCGTCCGCGACCTCGACTTCGGCCTGATCGACGAGGTGCGCCAGCAGTGGGCGTTCTACCGCGACCGGCGGCCCGACGCCTACGAGGGGCTGGTGCAACCGTGAGCGGCGACCCCAGCGGCGGCCATAGCGGCCCCCAGGGCCAAAGCGGTGACCCCCGCGACGGCGGCCAAAGCGCCACCCCCCACGCCACCCTCCACGCCCGCCACCGGGCCGTACTCCCCGACTGGCTCGCCGTCTACTACCGGCGCCCCATCGAGATCACCCACGGCGAGGGACGCCATGTCTGGGACGCCGAGGGCAACCGCTACCTCGACTTCTTCGGCGGCATCCTCACCACGATGACCGCCCACGCCCTCCCCGAGGTCACCAAGGCGATCAGCGAGCAGGCCGGCCGGATCCTGCACACCTCCACGCTCTACCTCGACCGGCCCATGGTCGAACTGGCCGAGCGGGTCGCCGCGCTGTCCGGCATCCCGGACGCGCGGGTCTTCTTCACCACCTCCGGCACCGAGGCCAATGACACGGCCCTGCTGCTCGCCACCGCGTACCGCCGCTCCAACCAGGTCCTGGCGATGCGCAACAGCTACCACGGCCGCTCCTTCTCGGCCGTCGGCATCACCGGCAACCGCGGCTGGTCGCCCACCAGCATCTCCCCGCTGCAGACGCTGTACGTACACGGCGCGGTGCGCACCCGGGGCCCGTTCGCCGGGCTGTCCGACGGCGAGTTCATCACGGCGTGCGTGGCCGACCTCGAGGACGTACTCGGCCAGGCGCACGGCAATGTCGCGGCGCTGATCGCCGAGCCGATCCAGGGCGTCGGCGGCTTCACCTCCCCGCCCGACGGGCTGTTCGCGGCCTTCCGCGAGGTGCTTGACCGGCACGGCATCCTGTGGATCTCGGATGAGGTGCAGACCGGCTGGGGCCGCACCGGCGACCACTTCTGGGGCTGGCAGGCCCACGACGGCTCCGGGCCGCCCGACATCCTCACCTTCGCCAAGGGCATCGGCAACGGCATGTCGATCGGCGGGGTCGTCGCCTCCGCCCCGGTCATGAACTGTCTGGACGCCAACTCCATCTCCACCTTCGGCGGCAGCCCCGTCACCATGGCCGCCGGTCTGGCCAACCTCAACCACCTGGTCGAACACGATCTCCAGGGCAATGCCCGCCGGGTCGGCGGGCTGCTGATCGAGCGGCTGCGCGCCGCCTGCGCCGGTCTGGACGGGGTGCGCGAGGTCCGCGGCCGGGGGCTGATGATCGGCATCGAGCTGGTGGACCCGGGCACCGATGACCCATGGCACGAGGGCACGTCCGCCGTGCTGGAGGCGGCCCGCGAGGGCGGGCTGCTCATCGGCAAGAGCGGTGCGTACAACAGCAGCGTGCTGCGCATCGCCCCGCCGCTCAGCCTGACCGTCGCCGAGGCTGAGGAGGGCGCGGAAATCCTCGAAGCTGCCCTCAAGACCGCATTGGACACCACCCAGACCACCCGGTCCGGAAGGAGCGCGAGCTGATGTCCCGTACCGTGATCCGCGGCGGGCTGGTCGTCACCGCCGCCGAGGAGACCCCGGCCGATGTGTTGATCGAGGACGGCAAGGTCGCCGCCCTCGCCGCGCCCGGCAGCGAGTGGGCCCAGGGCTGGACCGCCGACCGCACGATCGACGCCACCGGCAAGTACGTCATCCCGGGCGGCGTCGACGGGCACACCCACATGGAGATGCCGTTCGGCGGCACCTTCGCCTCCGACACCTTCGAGACCGGCACCCGGGCGGCGGCCTGGGGCGGCACCACCACCATCGTGGACTTCGCCATCCAGTCGGTGGGCCACGCCCTGCGCGAGGGGCTGGACGCCTGGCACCTCAAGGCGCGCGGCAACTGCGCCATCGACTACGGCTTCCACATGATCCTCTCCGATGTGAACGAGAGCTCGCTCAAGGAGATGGACCTCCTGGTGGGGGAGGGCGTGAGCAGCTTCAAGCTGTTCATGGCCTATCCGGGGGTCTTCTACAGCGACGACGGGAAGATCCTTCGCGCCATGCAGCGCGCCGCCGACAACGGCGGGCTGATCATGATGCACGCCGAGAACGGCATCGCCATCGACGTCCTGGTGGAGCAGGCCCTGGCCGAGGGCAGGACCGACCCCCGCTACCACGGTGAGGTCCGTAAGGCGCTGCTGGAGTCGGAGGCGACCCATCGCGCCATTCAGCTCGCCCGGGTGGCCGGCGCCCCGCTGTATGTGGTCCACGTATCGGCCGAGGAGGCCGTCGGGGAGCTGATCCGCGCCCGTGACCTGGGGCTTCCGGTCTTCGGCGAGACCTGTCCGCAGTATCTGTTCCTGTCCACGGACAACCTCGCCGAACCGGACTTCGGCGGCGCCAAATACGTGTGCTCCACCCCGCTCCGGCCCGTCGAGCACCAGGCCGCGCTGTGGCGGGGGCTGCGGACCAATGACCTCCAGGTGGTCTCCACCGACCACTGCCCGTTCTGCTTCACCGGGCAGAAGGAGCTGGGCCGCGGCGACTTCTCCAAGATCCCCAACGGTATGCCGGGCGTGGAGCACCGGATGGACCTGCTCCACCAGGCCGTGGTGGACGGCCACATCTCCCGCCGCCGCTGGATCGAGATCGCCTGCGCCACCCCGGCCAGGATGTTCGGCCTCTATCCGCGCAAGGGCACCATCGCCCCCGGCGCCGACGCCGACATCGTCGTCTACGATCCGCTGGCCCGGCAGACCCTGTCCGCCGAGACCCACCACATGAACGTCGACTACTCGGCGTACGAGGGCAAGCAGATCACCGGGCAGGTGGAGACCGTGCTCTCGCGCGGTGTCCCCGTCATCAACCGGCGGGAGTACACCGGACGTGCCGGGCACGGCCAGTTCCTCACCCGCGACACCTGTCAGTACCTGAGCTGACCCAGGGAGCGAGCATGGACTTCGGACTCGTGCTGCAGACCGATCCACCCGCCTCGGCCGTCGTCGAGCTGATGCGCCGCGCCGAGCGCAATGGCTTCGGCTACGGCTGGACGTTCGACTCCGCCGTGCTGTGGCAGGAGCCGTTCGTCATCTACAGCCAGATCCTGGCCAGGACCGAGCGGCTGATCGTCGGCCCCATGGTCACCAATCCCGGCACCCGCACCTGGGAGGTGACCGCTTCCACCTTCGCCACCCTCAACGAGATGTACGGCAACCGCACCGTCTGCGGCATCGGCCGCGGCGACTCCGCGCTGCGGGTGGCGGGGCGCAGGCCCAACACCCTCGCCCGCCTCGAGGACGCCATCGGCGCCATCCGCGACCTGGCGGAGGGCCGGGAGGCCGTCGTGGACGGCAGCCCGCTGCGCATCCCCTGGATCGAGGACGGCAGGCTGCCGGTGTGGATGGCGGCGTACGGCCCCAAGGCGCTCGCGCTGGCCGGGCGGAAGGCCGACGGCTTCATCCTCCAGCTCGCCGACCCGTTCCTGACGGAGTGGATGGTCAAGGCGGTGCGCTCGGCCGCGGCCGAGGCGGGGCGCGACCCGGACGCGGTCACCATCTGCGTCGCCGCCCCCGCGTATGTCGGGGACGACCTGGACCACGCCCGTGAGCAGTGCCGCTGGTTCGGCGGCATGGTCGGCAACCACGTGGCCGACCTGGTCTCCCGCTACGGCGAGCACTCCGGCGCGGTGCCCGGGTCGCTGACCGCGTACATCAAGGAGCGGCAGGGATACGACTACGCCCACCACGGCCGGGCCGGGAATCCGGACACGGCCTTCGTGCCCGACGAGATCGTGGACCGGTTCTGTCTGCTCGGCCCGCCCGAGGCGCATATCGAGAAGCTGGAGCGGCTGCGCGAGCTGGGGGTCGATCAGTTCGCGGTCTATGCGATGCATGACGCGAAGGAGCGCACCCTCGACGCGTACGGCGAACACGTCATCCCCGCGCTCACCGACTGACCCGCTTCTCGGGCTGGCCGTCGAGCCACGCTGCCGGTCAGGGAGGGATGCGCGGCAGTCCCTCCCTTCACCTCGATGACACCTTCCCGCGGTCGCCGGGTCACCCGCTGTCGCGGAGACATGATTCGATGAACACATGATCGATGAATTTCTCGCCGGTGATCTCGGCGCGGTGGAGGAGGCGGTACGCGCGGCGGTCGCCGAGCAGGTCATGCCGCGCTTCCGGCAGCTCGCCGCCCATGAGATCGTCGAGAAGCAGGGCCCGCACGACCTGGTCACCACCGCCGACCGGCAGGCCGAGGAGCAGCTGACCGACGCCCTCGGCAAGCTGCTGCCCGGCTCCGTGGTGGTGGGCGAGGAGGCGGTGCACGCCGACCCGGCCGTGCTCACCGCCCTCGGCGGCGACGCGCCCGTCTGGATCGTCGACCCGGTCGACGGCACCCGGCAGTTCGTCCACGGCGACCCCGGCTTCGCCACGCTGGTCACCCTCGCCCACCGAGAAGAGCTCCTCGCGTCCTGGACCTACGCCCCGGTGCTCGGTCTGATGGCCACCGCCCGCCGAGGCGGGGGCGCACTGCTGAACGGCGAGCCGGTCCACAGTGGCTCCCCGGAGCCGGGCACCCCCCTCCACGTCGCCATCTCCCACTACGACTTCACCACCGACGCGGAGAAGCGCACCCTGTCGGGCCTGCGGGCGCCGGGGATCGAGGCGCGCCCCTGCGGCTCGGCCGGTCTGGAGTATCTGAACGTGGCCCGGGGGCAGCTCGACGGCGTCGCCTTCACCTGGGAGAACGCCTGGGACCACGCCGCCGGTCTGCTGCTGGTCGACGAGGCGGGCGGGGCACACAGCACGCTCGACGGCAAGCCGTTCCGCATCACCGGGGGCAACGCCCTTCCTTTCACGGCGGCCAGGGACGAGGCGGCCGTTCGGCATATCCTGGGCCTGCTGGCCGACGCCGGCTGACCGTTCCACCGATACCTCAAGGACGAGGGGGAGCCGACGTGCCGTCCATGCTCGACGCGGTCGTAGTGGGTGCCGGACCGAACGGGCTGACCGCGGCCGTCGAACTCGCCCGCCGCGGCTGCGCGGTGGAGGTCTTCGAGGCCGCGGACACCATCGGCGGGGGCTCACGCACCGAAGAGCTGACCCTCCCCAGCTTCCGGCACGATCCCTGCTCCGCCGTGCACCCCCTCGCCATCGGCTCCCCGGCCTTCGAGCGGATGCCGCTGGCCCGGTACGGCCTGGAATGGCTCCACCCCGAGCTGCCGCTGGCCCACCCCTTCCCGGACGGCACGGCCGCGGTGCTGGCCCGCTCGGTCGGCGAGACCGCCATGTCGCTCGGCCCCCGCGACGCCGGTACCTACCGACGGCTGCTGGCGCCCTACCTGGGCCGCTGGGCCACCCTCGCCCCCGATCTGCTGCGCGCCCACTGGGACGGGCTGCCCCGCGACCCGATCACCTGGGCCCGCTTCGGGCTGCACGCGCTCCAGCCGGTCTCCCTGCTCGCGGGCCCGCTGCGGTTCCGCGACGAGAAGGCGCGCGCCCTGTTCGCCGGGCTGGCCGGGCACGCCATCGCGCCCACCAGCGCACCGGCCACCGGCGGCCCCGCCCTGATGTTCGCCATCGCGGCCCATGAGGTCGGCTGGCCGATCCCGCGCGGCGGCTCCCAGTCGATCGTGGACGCGCTGGGGGCGTACCTGCGCGCACACGGCGGGGCGATCCACGTCTCCACCGAGGTCAAGCGGCTGGACGAGCTGCCGCCCGCCCGCGCCTACATCTTCGACACCTCGCCGCGGGCCCTGGCCCGTATCGCCGGACTCGGCAACGCCTACCGCCGCTACCGCTACGGGGCCAGCGCCTTCAAAATCGACTACGCGCTGTCCGGACCGGTGCCCTGGACCGCGCCCGACGCCCGCCGCGCGGGCACCGTCCACGTCGGCCCCACCTCCGGCGAGATCGGCGCGGCGCTGCGGGCCGCCGTCGACGGCCGCGACCCCTCCGTGCCGTTCCTGATCACCGCCCAGCCCAGCCTCCTCGACCCCTCCCGCGCCCCGGAGGGCAAGCACACCTTCTGGGCCTACGGCCATGTGCCCAGCGGCTGGAAGGGCGACGCCACGGAGGTGATCGAGCGTCAACTCGAGCGCTTCGCCCCGGGTTTCCGCGATCTGGTCCTGGCCCGCACGGTGGCCGGGCCACCCGAACTCGCCGCCCGCAACGCCAACTACATCGACGGCGACATCGCCTGCGGCGCCTTCGAGGGCCTTCAGGCCGTCATACGGCCCAAGCTCGCCCGCGTCCCGTACGCCACCGCCCACCCGGCGGTCTACCTCTGCTCCTCCGCCACCCCGCCGGGCCCCGGCGTCCACGGGATGTCGGGTCACCACGCGGCACGCGCGGTGTGGCGGAGGCTGCGGGCGCGGTAGGCGGGTTATCGCCGCAGCGCGGGCTGCCGCAGCCGCAGCGCAGCATGCCACCGCCCCAGGCGGGACGCCGCCTCAGTGCGGGATGGTGTCGATGACCTCGCGGGCGCCCTGCCGGAGCAGTGCCACCGCGACCGACGTTCCCAGGGTGGCCGGGTCCAGGGGGCCCGCCCACTCATGGGCGTCCAGGACCGTCTTGCCGTCGGGGCTGAAGACCCTGGCGCGCAGCGAGAGGCGGCCGTCACGCTCGGCCCTGGCGTAGCCCGCGATGGGGGAGTTGCAGTGGCCCTGGAGGACATGCAGCAGCATGCGCTCCGCGGTGATTTCCTTCCAGACGGCGGCGTCGCCGAGCCCGGCCACGGCCTCGATCGTCTCGGTGTCGTCCTCCCGGCACTGGAGCCCCAGCACCCCGGCCCCGATCGGCGGGCACATCGTGTCCACCGGCAGGATCTCGCTGATCCGGTCCGTACGGCCGATCCGCTCGAGCCCAGAGACGGCAAGCAGCAGCGCGTCACACTCGCCCGCGTCCAGCTTCTCCAGCCGCCGGTTGGCGTTGCCCCGCATCGGCACGCACTCCAACTGCGGGTGGCTGATGGCCAGTTGGGCCACGCGGCGGACCGAGGAGGTGCCGATCCGGGTCCCCGTGGGCATCTCGTCGAGGGTCAGCCCGCCGGGGTGGATCACGGCGTCGCGGATGTCGTCCCGCTTGAGGTACGCGGCGAAGACCGTGCCCGCGGGCAGCGGACGGTCGGCGGGCACGTCCTTGATGCAGTGCACCGCGAGATCCGCCTCACCCGCCAGCAGCGCGGCGTCCACCTCCTTGGTGAACGCCCCCTTCCCGCCCAGCTTCGACAGCTCGCCCATCCACCGGTCGCCGGAGGTGGTGACCGGCACGACCTCCGTACGGATGCCCGGCCGCAGCGCGGCCAGCTCGGTACGGACCCGCTCGACCTGGGCGAGGGCCATGGGGGAGGAACGGGAGACGATGCGGATCAAATCGGCGGACGACATGGCGTAGAGGATAGGCCCTCGCGGCGGGCGCTATGTCCCGGCCCCCGGGAACCCCTCCGCGACCAGGGCGGCGAGATCGAGGTAGGCGTCGAGGGTCCTGGAAGCGAGCAGCCGGAGGTCGATCTCGCCCCGGTACGCCAGGTGCTCGTCGTACGGCACCACGGCCACGCCGCGGCAGCGGTCCCGGAACCCCGCCGTAAGGCTCTCGTAATGATCGGTCCAGGGCACGTCGTGGGACATGTTGACCACGGTGATGGCGCCTCGCACCAGGTCCGGGTGCCCGTCCTCGGCCAGCCGGTCCAGGGCCTGGTGGGCGCTCCTCATGTGCTCCACCGAGGGAGTGGTGACGACGATCAACTGGTCGGCGAGATCGGGGATCCCCCGCATGGCGCGGTGGAGCCCGCTGGTGTCCGAGTCGCTGAGGACGAGCGGGTAGTGCCGCGCCAGCAGGGCCATCACGCGGCGGTACTCCATGTCGTCGATCGGGGCCGCACGGCCCACGAGACTCCTCGGGGTGGGGTCGCCGAGAAGGACCTCGAGCCCGGAGGGCAGCCACGAGGTGAAGCGCCGGATGGCGTCGGCGTCGTCGCCGGACAGATCGGCGCGGGCCAGGTCGGCGATGGTCCCCCCGGACCAGCCGTCGCCGACTCGGGGGCCGGGGGAGTCGGCGCCGACTCGGCGGGTGAGGGAGTCACCGCCGGGCATCGCGTCCACCGCGATCACCTTGTCCTGGCGCTCGCTCGCGAGGACCGCGCCCAGGGCGAGGGTCGTGGCGGTGCGCCTGGCGTTGTAGGGAAGGCTGATCACCGCGATGCGGTGGCAGGACGGCAGCGGCGTACGGATGAGGTCCAGCTTGCGCCGCCGCTGCTCCGCCCTGGCCGACCGCCCGCCGAGCCCCACGAGCGCGGCCAGGCGCGAGCGGGTGGAGCGCGGGGGCTGCGGCTGCTCGGGGGCGGTCGTGGGGGCGGGCCCGGCGTCCGGTGCCCCGTCCGCCGCTGGGGGCGGGGCCGAGGTCTCGACCTCGTACGGCGTATGGGCCAGGGTCAGCACGGGCGGCAGGCACTGGACGAGGACGTCCGCCACCCGGCCCGCCGACGGCCGTCCCTCCGGCCGCTCGTCCAGACAGGCCGAGATGGTCGAGATCAGCTGGGGATCCCGCCATACGGCGCCCGTCTGGGAGAGCTGAGCGGTCGGCTGTGCGTCGCTCAGGGCGCGGAGGATCTCGCCCAGGGCGTAGACGTTGTCCGCGGCGGTGGGGGTCCCACGGCGGGCGTCGATGCTCGCGTCGGTCCAGCGGATGAGCTTCACCGTACGGCCGACGACGAGCACGGTGTCCGCCGTAAGGGTCCCGAGACCCACGCCCTTGAGCGAGCACATGTTCACCGCCTCGGCGATGCGCAGCCCGATGGTGGCGGCGTGCACGGCGTCCAGCGGGGGTGAGCCGTCGGACCTCCGGCCCAGCAGCGCGGACAGGGGCGGGGCCGGTGAGCCGTCGGGCAGGTGGATGAACTCCTGCGTGATCCACGGGGGGTCGAGGGAGGAGGCGTCCGCGAAGAGCCGTGGCGCGTAGTGCCCGGACATCCGCCGCAGCGCCTCCGCCTCGGTGCGCAGCTCCCGCTTCGCCCCCTCGGCGGTGCGGATCACGACCTGCCCCCTGGGGTCGTGTGTCGCACGGGCCAGATAGACGCCGTACCCACGGCTGCCGCCGAGCCTGCGGTGGGCGCGGTACTGGCCGAACGACGGCAGGTCGCTCGCGGGTTCGGTGCGGGGAGCGCCGGCGGGGTCGGGGGGCGCCGACAGCGGCGGTGCCGTGGTCAGATCCGCACCGCACGCGTCGCAGAAGCGGTCGTGCGGGTCCAGCGGATTGCCGCACAGCGCGCAGGTGGTGGGCCGCTCGGACCGCGGGCGCCGGGGGTGGGCTTCCCGTGCCCCGGCGTCCGGCCGGAAGTCGGTGAGGAATGCGCAGACCTGCGCGGCGGTCGGGCGGCCCTGCCGCTCCAGGCACGCCCGCACCATGTCCCGGACCGGCCGCCACGCGTCACCGCTCCAGCGCGGCATGTCATGGGCGTCCCGGCCGTACGCGTACTGCTGTCCCCCGCCGCCGAGGCACAGCAGGATGACGCCCAGCCCACCCACGTTCTCCTCGGGAGTGGGCGGGCCGCTCCCGAGGGTCGTCGGGGACGGCACACCGTCGATGCGGGCCGAGGACCAGCCGGTCACGAAGACGTCCTCGCCGGCGATGTGCACGGTGTTGACGGTGAGGTCGCCGTGTGCCATCCCCTCGGCCGCGCACACCCGCACCGCGTCCGCGATCCGCCGGGCGATCGCGAGGGCGGTGTGCCCGTCCCACTGATCGGCGCGCTCGAAGAGGACGTCGTGCAGCCGGTGGCCGAGGAACACTTCTTCGGCCACCCAGGGAACGTCCTCGTCCAGCCCCTCGCGCAGCAGCCGGGGCGCATGGCGGCCGTCCATCCGGCGCAGCGCCTCCGCCTGCACCCCGAGCAGGGCCGCGGCCCGCGGCGTGGGAAGCTCGGGGGCGACGGTGACGACGGCCTCCTCGCCGTAGGCGTCCTGGCCCAGATAGGGCACGACGCGCGCGCCCCGCGGCCCGGCCCTCCGCAGCCGGTACGGGCCGAGCACCCGCGGATCGCGGGATGCCAGAGGGCGCCACTGCAACGTCGCCGTCGTCGCTTCCGCTGTCGGAGTTGGCGTCGTTGTTGGCGTTGGCGTTGGCGTTGGCGTCGCGAACGCCGACGGCCGGGGCGGCGCTCCCAGCCGGGCCGCCAGTCGCCGCTCCACCGTGCTGAAGGGCCGGGCGCCGGGCGGGAGCCGGTGGCTGCCGCCCGGGTCGGCCAGCCAGGCCGGGAAGTCGGGGGAGCGGCCCGCCAGTTGCTCGAGCCGACGGCCGATCAGCCGACTGGTCGCGACCAGCTCCGCCAACGGCACCGCGCCCAGCAGCGCCCGCTGGGCCGCGTCGGTGAAGGTGAAGGGGCGGTGTTCGGGCGGCAGCGGGTCAGCACCCGCCGAGGCGGGCGGCTCGACGGGGCGCATCACGCCGCCCAGGAACACCTCGGCCAGCCGTCCGGTGTCGGTCCTGCCGTCCACCGCCTTCTGCACCATCCGCATCACGGGCACCGGCAGCGGGGCCACGGCGGCGAGATGGGCCGCCAGCCGGTACGCCTCCGGGGAGGCCGCGTCCCGGAACCGCTGGACGCGGCCCAGCTCATCCGCTGGGGCGGGGGTGGCCGGGGCGGCGCGGGGGCTGTCGGCTGGGCGGTCATGCTGGCCGTCGCGTGGCGGGACCAGCAGCGGGAGCACCGTCGTACCGCTCGCGGAGGCGATCAGCCGGGCCCAGTCGGCCAGCGGCCCGGCGTCCGGCTCCAGCACCGGAACCGGCACCCCCGCGAAGCGGGCCAGGGCGGCGGGCAGCACCGGATCCGCGACCGTCCAGTCCGCGTTGGCCGAACCCGGTCTGCGGGTCCGCACCTGCCAGCGCCGGGTGCGGATCCCGGAGCCCTCCCACAGCCGGGGCGGCAGCGCGTGCACCACCGCCGTGGGGCCGAGCCCCGCCCAGCGCGCCAGCACCCGGCCCATCCGCCCGTTCCGCCACGCCGTGCCCACCCCGTCGCTCACCACGAGCACCAGCGTGTGTCCGGAGGGGTCCGAGAGCGCCGTCGTGGGCAGCAGGGGCGCCTCCGGGGCGTAGGGGCGGGCGCGCAGCGCGGGGGCGCCACCGCCGCGCGTGTGCAGGCCCAGCACCCGGACGACCCGGAAGGCGCCCGAGCGCTGCAGTACGGTGCGCAGCTCGACGGCGAGCCGCCGCCACAGCAGCATCGACATGCCGTCGTCGATGACGAGCGCGAGATCGAGCCAGCGCTCACGGGCGGGGCGGGTCACCACGTCCGGCAGCCCGGTCTCGGCGAGCGCGGTGGCGGTGGCGGCCTCGTCGAACTCCCGCTTGAGCGGGTTGGGGCGGTGCTGTTTGAGCGGGCGCAGGGCGCGGCCGATGGAGAGCTCTTGGTGCAGCGCCTTGTCCTCGGGCACGCGCAGCGGCAGCGCGCGCCGCGCGTCCGGAGCCGCGCCCTCCGGACGGCCCTCCACAGCGGGCGCCTGGCCGCCGCCGTACAGACCGCGCAGCCGCTGCCCGCCCCCGCGCGGGGTCCGGGCGGGTCCCTGCTCCGGCGGGCCGTCCGGCCGCCGCTCGCCGGGGTCGCCGCCATTGGCCTGCGCGGTGCGGTCGGGTGCGGTCGGCCGGTCGGTCCGCTGGCCGAGCGGGGTCGGCGAGTCCGGGACGGAGTCCGAGTCTGAGGCCGAGGTCACGGGACGGGGCACGGGCCCGGGGCGGGTGGCGGGCAGCGCCGTCCCGCCGCGCATCACCGCCCGGGCCAGGGGCGCCCGCTCCACGCCGTCCTCGGGCAGCCGCCCGGCCAGCCAGAGCGCGTCGAGCAGCTCCTCCTTGGACAGCTCAAGCCCGCTGGACGCGAGAACCCCAACCGCCTCATCAAGCCGCCCCAGCCGCCCGGCGCGCCCTTGCCCGGCGTCGCTACGCTCCGTGTCGCCGGGCCCCGTGTCGCCCCGGTCCATGGGTCACACCGCCCCGCCCAGGCGGTGCAGCACCGCTTCCAGCAGGCCGTCCGCCGTTACGTCCAGGCCGCCCGCCCGTAGGAATACGGCGTTCAGCAACTGGTCGGTCGCCAGTTCGCGGGCCGCCCGGCGGCGGAGGAAGGCGTCCAGCAGCTGGTCGACGTCCTCCAGCGCGTCGTCTCCCAGATGCGCGGTGACGATCGCCCGCAGCCGTGACTCGTCGGGGGTGGGCAGCTCCAGCCGGACACAGCGGCGCAGGAAGGCGGGCGGGAAGTCGCGCTCACCGTTGCTGGTGATCACCACGACCGGGAACTCCTCGCACACCAGCCGGCCCCGCCGCACCGTGGCCCGCTCGCCCGCCCGCTCGGTGAACACCTCCACCACCGGCTGCTCCTCCGGCAGCCTGGCCAGCTCGGGGATCTCGAACTCGCCCTCCTCGAAGACGGTCAGCAGATCGTTCGGCAGGTCGACATCGCCCTTGTCGAGCTCGTCCACGAGCAGCACCCGGGGGCGTGCGCCCGGCACCAGCGCGGTGCCCAGCGGCCCGAGCCGCACGAAGCTGCCGATGTCGGGTTCGGCCTCGCCCCGGTCACGCGTCAGGGCCGTCTCGCGCAGCCGCCCGATCGCGTCGTAGCGGTAGAGCGCGTCCTGCACGGTGGAACGGCTGTTGACCGGCCAGCGCAGCACCTCGCCCAGGTCCATCTCCTGCGCGATCGCCCGCGCGAGCGAGGACTTGCCGGTCCCGGGGCTGCCGGTGACGAGCAGCGGACGCCGCAGATGGAGGGCCGCGTTGACCACGTCCGCGTGTTCGGGCTCGATCAGATACGGCGCCGGGCGCGCCGGACCGGAGGCGGACGGGGCCCCCTCGGGGACCGCCCGTTCCCCGGCGCCGAAGCGGCGCCACGGCGGGGCGGGCGGCATCTCCACGTGCCGGGGCACGCCGTCCCCCCGGAACAGCCGCCAGCCGGGCTCTTCCCGCGGATGCGGATTCATCGGGGAACCTCCCTCTCGGCCCGCCTCAGCGGACATCGCGCGCCTCCTGCCGTCTCGTCACCATGTCTCGGCGCCCCGCCACCGCGGCGCACCGTCACTCCGTGGGGTCCACAAGGTCCAGCCGCGGCAGCGCCCGCCCGGCGTCGGCCCAGGCGAGCACCGGCCGCCCGGGGTAGTCACCGGGCCGCTGCAGGGTCTTCGTGCGGTAGGTCCGTACGGCCTCGGGCAGTTGACGGGTGCCCGCCCCCGCAGCGTGGCGCACCGCCGGGGACCCCTGCTCCCCGCTGCGGTCCCACAGCACCACCGGAACGCCAGCCGCCAGACACATCTGCACCACACCGGTGCGCCGGTGGGCCGCCACATCGACGGTGACCCGCGCGGTGAGCCGTTCCATGAGCAGACCGCACACCGCCTCCGGGTCCGGGGCCGTGGCGTCGTCGATGTGCACGGGCTCCTCGGCCTCCAGCCGGGCCCAGCGCTCCCGCCACTGGTCCAGCATCGTGCCGCCGTTCAGCTCCCGCAGCTCGGGGCAGTTGACGACCAGGGGATACGGGGTGCCGAGCCGGATGGGGAGCACCGCTCCCGGCCCGGCGGCCTTCCAGCGGTCCACGGGCACCTCCAGGGCGTCCCGGTCCACGATCAGTTCGATGACGGGCCGCGGCCCCGAGGGGTCGGGGCGGCGCAGCGCGCCCACGGCGGCGAAGATCTCCTGGGCCACCTCCTGCGCACCGCGCGGCCGTTCACTGTCGTCGGACACCTGGCGCAGCCCGTCCCCGTCGTCGCACCACAGCCGCAGCCGGTAGCGCTCCGGCTCCTCCTCCCGCGCCGCCACCGGTGTGCCGCCCGGTGAGGGTTCGCACCGGTCCAGCCTCGCCACCACGCGGGGCGCGGTGCCCCGTGAGGCGTTACGCGCCCACTGCTCGGCGTCGTGGCGGCGGTCCATCAGGGCGGCGTCATGGACGCCGAGACGGCGGGCGACCGCCGCGTTCCACCGCCGCAGCGCGGCGCGCTGCTCCGTCGGGCAGCAGCCCGCGGCCACGAACTCGACGGCCCGCAGCAGGCCTGGCACGGCGGGAGCGGCCCCGTCGTCGGCGGGCGAGCTGTCCCCGTGCAGCCCTTCCACATGGGCGATCAGCGCCTCGAACCGCCCGCCCCGGCCGTCGCCGCCGACGTCTCGTTCGGGGCTGTGGTGACCGCCACCAGGGCCGTCGTGACCGCCACCAGGGCCGTCGTGACCGTCACCAAGCCCGCCGTGGCCGTCGCCGCCGGTGAGCAGCGCCGCGGGCAGGGCCGCCAGCGGCAGCGCCGCCCGTACGGCCCCGGGGACACCGGCCGCGGCGGCCTCGGGCAGGGCGCGCAGCTGGGCCAGCAGCCGCTCGTGCTCACCCGGCGAGAGCAGCTTGGGCAGCCCGCAGCGGCGGCCGATGGCGAGGAGGTCGTCGGCCACCGGGCCCGCCGTACCGCGCACCGCCTCGACCAGCGCGGGCAGCGCGCGCCCCCGGGTGAGCAGCAGTTGGGCGAACTCCTCCGCTGAGGGCACCCCGTCCGCGCGATGGCCGAGGCCGCACTGCCGGGCGACCGTACGGCAGCAGCGGATCCAGCCCTCGGACAGCGGCAGCGGCCCGTCCAGCAGGGCGACGAGCTCCGCGTACGCGGGGTGGTCGCTCAGGTCCTCCGCGGGCTGCCGGGGCAGCAAGTGGCCCGCCCCGGCGTCGTCCAGCTCCCGCGTCACCCGCTGCCAGGGGATCCCCCAGGCGCGGCGCGGCGTCCCCTGGATGCGGAGCTTCGCCGTCACGAGCCCGACGACGGCGTCCTCGTCGTTGGACCACAACGGGCCGCCGCTGTAGGCGGGTTCGATGTCCAGGGCGCGCTCGGCCCCGTCGAAGTAGCCGAACCGCCCGTCGCACGCGCTCACTTCGGCGTCCGCGAAAACCCCCGGCTCACCGCTGCCGTGCCAGGCCCGTACCAGCTGTCGCTTGGCCATCGGGTGCCAGCTCGGCGGCTCGATCGCGGGCGGCAGGGCGCCGTTCAGCCGCAGGACGGCGAGGTCGCCGTTCCACTCGAAGGCGCCCAGGCCGCCGTCGTCGGTGCGGGGCGGTATCCAGACCGCCAGCTCGGCATGGGCCTCGACGGTGTGCTCCGGTCCGTGGAGCCGTACGGACACGGCGATCGGGCCCGGGTGGTCCGGGGCGAGCATGTCCTTCCCCAGCGCGCTGTTGACCACATGAGCGCATGTCAGCAGATGGCGGCGCGGGAGCAGGACGCCCGCGCCCGCCGGTCTTCCGTCGGCCTTGGCGAGAATGGACACCGCGGGCCGTGACGAGCCCCCGTGGGCGTGGAACCACCCCATGGGCTTCAGGCCGCGGGGCCGGGCCGGGACGGCGGCTCCGCCGATACGGTCGGCTCCGGCCGCGCCGGTACGGGCTGCTCGGGCCGCTCGGACGGCCTCCAGGTGGCCGAAATGGTCAGGTTGGCATTGCCGTTGGCGCCCACGATGCCGAGCTTGAGGTCCTGGCCGACCTGCACCCCGAACTGCACGGTGAACTCCTGCGGCGGATGCGGAGCCGAGCTGACGGCGTCGTGCACATCCTGGAGCACCGGCCCCAGCCCTTGCAGGATGACGCCCAGACCGGCGCTGGCCAGCGTGGCCGCGGCCTGAGCACCGCGGCCCACCGGGGTCACGCCGCCGACGCCGCCGTAGGCGTCATCGGGGGAGGCCTCCCCTACGGGGGCCAGTTCCAGCCGTACGGTCGTGCCGTCCGCCAGGGGTATCTCACGGTGTTCCGTCACATTCCTCATCATGCCGATCATCAGGCGTCCGGTCTGCCCCTTCGCACCAAACGCCGCCGGAACGACGGACGCCGCGCGCAACGACGGGGTGCGTGCCGCCCGTAAGGTCAATGCGCCACCCGTAAGGTCAATGTCGGATTCCCGCGAGCCTGCCCCCGCCCCGCTGGCCGATGCTGGACCCATGCACACCGACACCGACCGGTGCCTCCGCGCCGCACAGGCGAAGGACGCCCGCTTCGACGGGTGGTTCTTCGTCGCCGTCGTGACCACCGGGATCTACTGCAGGCCGAGCTGCCCGGTCGTCGGGCCCAAGCCCGGGAACATGCGGTTCTACCCCAGCGCCGCGGCCGCCCAGCAGGCCGGATTCCGGGCCTGCAAGCGGTGCCGCCCGGACGCCAGCCCCGGCTCGCCGCAGTGGAACGAGCGGGCGGATCTGGTGGCCCGTGCCATGCGGCTGATCGCCGACGGTGTGGTGGACCGGGACGGGGTGCCGGGCCTGGCGGCCCGGCTGGGATACAGCACCCGGCAGATCGAGCGGCAGCTGCTCGCCGAGCTCGGCGCGGGCCCGCTCGCGCTCGCCAGGGCGCAGCGGGCGCAGACCGCGCGGCTGCTGATCGAGACCAGCGCACTGCCGATGGCGGACATCGCCTTCGCGGCCGGGTTCGCCAGCGTCCGCGCGTTCAACGAGACCGTACGGGAGATCTTCGCGCTCTCCCCGACCGAGCTGCGGCAGCGGGCCGGTCGGGGGCCGCTGAGCAGCGTGCCGGGGGTGCTCACGCTACGGCTGCCGTTCCGGGCGCCGCTGTGCCCGGACAACCTCTTCGGGCACCTGGCCGCCACCGCCGTCCCCGGTGTCGAGGAGTGGCGCGACGGCGCGTACCGGCGCACGCTGCGGCTGCCGTACGGGCCCGGGGTGGTCACCCTGGGCCCCAGGCCGGACCACATCGCCTGCCAGCTCTCCCTCGCCGACCTGCGCGACCTGGCCGGGGCGATCAGCCGCTGCAGACGGCTGCTGGACCTCGACGCGGACCCGGCCGCCGTGGACGACCTGCTGCGTACGGACCCTCAGCTGGCCCCGCTGGTCGACAAGGCCCCGGGGCGGCGGGTGCCGCGCGCGGTGGACGCGGATGAGTTCGCGGTGCGCGCGGTGCTCGGGCAGCAGGTGTCCACGGCCGCCGCGCGCACCCACGCCGGGCGCCTGGTGGCGGCCCACGGCGAGCCCGTGGAGGACCCGGCGGGCGGCCTGACCCACCTCTTCCCTTCCGTCCAGGCCCTCGCCGGGCTGGACCCCGAGAAGCTGGCCATGCCCCGCACCCGCCGCGCCACCCTCACCGGGCTGATCGGCGCGCTCGCCGGGGGACGGGTCGCGCTCGGCGTCGGCAGCGACTGGGACGAGGCCCGCGCGAGCCTCGGCGCGCTGCCGGGGCTCGGCCCCTGGACCGTCGAGGTGATCGCGATGCGGGCCCTCGGCGACCCGGACGCCTTCCTCCCGACCGACCTCGGAGTGCGCCGTGCCGCCGCCGAACTGGGCCTGCCCGCGACGCCCGCCGCCCTCACCCGCCACTCAGCCCGCTGGCGCCCCTGGCGCGCGTACGCCACCCAGTACCTCTGGGCCACGGACGCCGCCCACACCATCAACCACCTACCCGCGGCGTCATGACCCCGGCCCGCACCCGGCAACGAAACGGCGCCCCGCACACCGCGAAGCCGCCCAACCCGCACCGCACCACACCGCACGCATCACCCAGGCCCCCACGAGGAACGCCATGAACCGCACCCACACCACCACCGACAGCCCCTACGGCCCCCTCACCCTCGTGGCCACCGGCACCGACCTATCCGGCCTCTACATGGTCCAGCAACGCCACCGCCCACCCGAGGAGACCTTCGGCGGCCCCGGCGACCCGGCCGACGCCCCCTTCGCCGACACCATCCGCCAGCTCACGGCCTACTTCGCGGGCGAGCTGACCGAGTTCGACCTGCCGCTGAGCCTGGACGGCACGCCCTTCCAGCGCCGCGTCTGGGCCGAGCTGCGGGCCATCCCGTACGGCGAGACCTGGTCGTACGGCCAACTGGCCGACCGCATCGGACAGCCGACCGCCTCCCGCGCCGTGGGCCTGGCCAACGGCAAGAACCCGGTCGGCATCATCGTCCCCTGCCACCGCGTCGTCGGCTCGACCGGCAGCCTCACCGGCTACGGCGGCGGCCTGGACCGCAAGCGCCGCCTGCTGGAGTTCGAGGCACGGCAAGGCCAGCAAGACCAGCAAGACCGGCAGCAGGAGCTACCCGGCCTCTTCTGACGCGGGACGGGGGCGATCAGCCCCCGTCACCCACGGCGATGCGGTCCAACAGGACGGGCAGCGCCACACCGATGGGCTCACGCACGACCTCATCCGCAAGCTCGTCGTACGGCGTCGGCTCCGCATTGACGATGACCAGCCGGGCGCCATGCTCAACGGCCAGCCCGGCGAGCGAGGCCGCGGGCTGAACCTGCAGGGTGGTGCCGACCGCGATGAAGATCTCGCACGCCTGCGCCACCGCGACCGCCTCCGTCAGTACCTCCGGATCGAGGCCCTCCCCGAACATCACCGTGGCCGCCTTAAGGATCCCGCCGCACTCCCGGCACGCCGGATCCGCCTCACCCGCCGCGACCCGCTCCAGCGCCTCGTCCATCCCGGACCGCACCTCGCAGTGGGTGCACCGTACGGCCCGCGCGGTGCCGTGCAGCTCCAGCACCTTGCGCCCGGGCATCCCGGCGATCTGGTGCAGCCCGTCCACGTTCTGGGTGATCACCCGCACCGGCACCCCCGAGCGCTCCAGCCGGGCGACGGCCTCGTGCGCCCCGTTGGGCCGGGCGCCCAGCGCCTCGCTGTCGCGCCGCAGCCGCCACGAGCGGCGCCGGATCTCGGGGTCGGTCATGTAGTACTCGTACGTCACAAGCTTCTCGGCCTCGGGATCGCGCCGCCACAGCCCCTGCGGACCGCGGTAGTCGGGGGTCTCCGGAGTCGGTGGAGATGCCCGCCCCGCTGAGGATCGCCACCATCGGCCGGTGCGTCGTCTCGCTGCTCATGCGGTGAGCGTACGCACGCCGCGCGGCCGACGGCGAGCACCGGTGCGGCAGCGGCCACAGCCCGCCGCGGCGGTGGGCGGGCGGGCTCCCAGCTGAGGTGGGTGTACCGGTGCGGCCCCGCCGGATAGGGTCACAGCGGCGCGACCACCTGTGCGAATGCGAGGGGTTACGAAGGTGACGGAGGCTTCGGAGGACTCGAAGACGGAATCCACGGCAGGGACCAGGACCGGGACCGGGAGCGAGACCGTGGCGGGGACCAGGACATGGGCGCAGGGGCAGGCGACACCCCCGAAGCGCGTGCTGATCGCCGCGGACAAGTTCAAGGGCTCGCTCACGGCGGTGGAGGTCGCCGAGCGCGTCACGGCGGGTCTGCGCCGCGGCGCGCCCCGCGGCGGCGAGGGCTTGCGGATCGCCGCGCTGCCCGTGGCCGACGGCGGGGACGGCACGGTGGACGCGGCGGTCGCGGCCGGGTTCGAACGGCGCGGGGCGAGGGTCACCGGGCCGCTGGGCGCGCCGGTGACGGCGTCGTACGCGCTGCGCGGGACCACGGCCGTGGTGGAGATGGCCGAGGCATCCGGGCTGCGCCATCTGCCGGACGGGGTCTTCGCGCCGCTCACCGCGACCACGTACGGCAGCGGGGAGCTGCTGCGCGCGGCGCTGGACGCGGGCGCCCGCACGATCGTGTTCGGCGTGGGCGGCAGCGCCACGACGGACGGGGGTGCGGGGATGCTCAGCGCGCTGGGTGCGCGTTTCCTGCGGGAGGACGGCACCCCTGTCGCACCGGGCGGGGGCCCGCTGTGCGACCTCGCCACGGCCGATCTGTCCGGCCTCGACCCGCGCCTCGCCGACACCGAGACGGTGCTGGCCAGCGATGTCGACAATCCGCTGACCGGGCCGAAGGGCGCGGCGGCGGTCTACGGCCCGCAGAAGGGCGCGGCCGAGGACGATGTGGCGGCCCTGGACGCCGCCCTCGCCCACTACGCGCGCGTCCTGGAACGCGCGGTCGGGGCGACGGCAGCCGAGTGTGCCCTCGCACCCGGCGCGGGCGCGGCGGGCGGCATCGGCTTCGGCGCCCTCGTCGGCCTGGGCGCGACCTTCCGCTCCGGTATCGAGGTGATGCTCGACGTCCTCGGCTTCCCGGCCGCGCTGGAGGGCACGGACCTGGTGATCACGGGGGAGGGCTCGCTGGACGAGCAGACCCTCCACGGCAAGGCCCCGGCAGGCGTCGCGGCGGCGGCCCGCGCCCGGGGCATCGAGGTGGTCGCGGTCTGCGGCCGCCTCGCGCTGGCCCCCGCGGCCCTGGGCAACGCGGGCATCCGCCGTGCCTACGCCCTCACCGACCTGGAACCGGACCCGACCCGCTGCATCGCCGAAGCGGGCCCCCTCCTCGAACGCACCGCCCACCGCCTGGCGGCGGACTTCCTCACCTGACACCGGCCCCACCGGGCGTTTCGTTCCCCATCCCGCCGGGCCACCCGGACACGCCAATGGGGTGGGCCCGAGCGCAACGCTCGGGCCCACCCCATCCGGCAGGTGCGGCTGACGGCCGCTACGGCAGCTGGGCTGCCCTTGCTTCGCGGCGGTTGTCGCGGAACGCGTTCACCCGGCGCGCCGTGGCGAAGAGGGGGATCACCGCGCCCATGACGACCTGGAGGGCGCAGGCCGACTGGAGGAGGAGCTCACCGCCGGGGGCCTCGAAGGCCCAGGCGGCCAGCAGCGCCATGCTGGTGACGATCCAGCCGAGCATGGCCACCGCGAGGCGGCCGCGCGGCTTGGGGTACTCCACCCGGCTCACCATCAGCCACGCGACGCCCACGATCGCCAGCAGGGTCGGCACGAACGGCAGGCCCAGCAGGACCACCGAGACGACCGTAAGGGCGCCGAATGGGCTCGGCATGCCCTGGAACACGCCGTCACGCAGCGTGACACAGGAGAATCGGGCAAGCCGCAGCACCACCGCCAGCAGCACCACGATCGCGCCCACCACCGACACCCGCTGATACGCGTCGTCGGACACCATCCCCCAGACGAGGACGAAGTACGCGGGGGCCAGCCCGAAGCTGATCAGGTCGGAGAGGTTGTCCAGCTCCGCACCCATCGCCGAGCTGCGCAGCTTCCGCGCGACAAGCCCGTCGAAGAGGTCGAAGACGGAGGCGAGCAGCATCAGCATCACCGCGGAGGCGGCGCTGTGCCGGGTCATCCCGCCGTCCTCGCTGCCCGTGAGGTGCGGGATCAGGACGCCGGTGGTGGTGAAGTAGACCGCCAGGAAGCCACATGTGGCGTTGCCCAGGGTCAGCGTGTCGGCTATCGACAGTCGCGTCGACAGCGGCATGTCGTCCGTCTCGTCGACGTCGGCCGCGTCCATCTCGGCCTCGGGGACCCAGGCGGCCTGCGTATCGGGATCAATCACGGTCAAGGCGAGTCACCCCCGCGGTGGTGGCCTGGCCGACCTCGACCGCGACATCGACGCCCTCGGGGAGGTAGACGTCGACGCGCGAGCCGAAGCGGATGAGACCGATCCGCTCACCCTGTTCGACCTTCGTGCCCTGCGGCACATACGGCACGATACGCCGGGCGACGGCACCGGCGATCTGGACCATCTCGATGTCGCCCAGCTCGGTGTCGAAGTGCCAGACGACCCGCTCGTTGTTCTCGCTCTCCTTGTTGAACGCGGGAACGAAGCCACCGGGGATGTGCTCCACGGAGGTCACCGTACCGGCCAGCGGAGCGCGGTTGACGTGGACGTTGAGCGGGCTCATGAAGATGGCGACGCGGGTGCGCCCGTCCTTCCACGGCATGATGCTCTGCACCACACCGTCGGCCGGGGAGATCACACGGCCCTGCGTGATCTCTCTCTCCGGGTCGCGGAAGAACCACAGCATGCCCGCCGCGAGCGCGGTGGCGGGCACGGCTACCGCCGTCCAGCGTCCGGAGCGGCGGGACCGAGCAAGGCTGACCGCCGCGGTGGCGACGGTCGGGAGGAGCCACGGCGACGCTCCGCGCGCGAGGCGTACACCGGCCAGGCTGTCGCGTTGTGCAGAGGATTGGCTGTGGGGCATGAATGACCTTCGTAGCGGAGGGTGCCGCGACGCAAGACTGGGGACGGCGGCTTTACGGGATGGTATCGGTTGCGAGCGGTAACTGGGCAAGCGCCAGGGCCCGTCGGTGGCTTGTCAGTGACCGAAGACCCTCGGTGCGGTGTGACCTTCTTCTCTCGGATACCACCCCAAAAGGGACGTTCAGTCTTGGGTTCGGTATTCCTCCAGAAGCCTCCGTCCAATAATCATCTTCTGAATCTCAGCGGTTCCTTCGCCGATGAGAAGCATCGGCGCCTCTCGGTAGAGCCGCTCGATCTCGTATTCCTTCGAGAAGCCGTACCCGCCGTGGATGCGGAAGGCGTCCTCCACGACCTCTTTGCAGTACTCGGACGCCAGGTACTTCGCCATTCCCGCCTCGAGGTCGTTGCGCGCGCCCGAATCCTTCTTCCGGGCCGCATTGACCATCATCGCATGCGCCGCCTCGACCCTTGTTCCCATTTCGGCCAGTTTGAACTGGATGGCCTGGTGCTGGGCGATCGGTTTGCCGAAGGTGTGCCGCTGCTGTGCGTATGCAACGCCCAGCTCGAAAGCGCGCCGTGCCACACCACAGCCGCGGGCGGCGACATTCACCCGGCCGACCTCGACTCCGTCCATCATTTGGTAAAAACCTCGGTTCGGCGCTCCGCCGAGCACCCGATCGGCCGGAATGCGCAGTCCGTCCATGATGAGCTCGGTGGTGTCGACACCCTTGTAGCCCATCTTCTCGATCTTGCCGGGGATGGTCAGACCGGGCCGGACCTCCCCGAAGCCGGGCTCCTTCTCGACCAGGAAGGTGGTCATCGACTTGTGCGGCGCGACCCCCTCCTGGCCGTCACCGGTCCGGCACAGAACCGCCACCAGGGTGGAGCTGCCGCCATTGGTCAGCCACATCTTCTGCCCGTTCAGGACGTACTCGTCGCCGTCCGGCACCGCCTTGCTGGTGATGGCCGACACATCCGACCCGAGGCCCGGCTCCGACATCGAGAAGGCGCCCCGGATCTCGCCCAGCGCCATCTTGGGGAGGAAATACTCCTTCTGCTCCTCGGTGCCGTGCTGCTTGAGCATGTACGCCACGATGAAGTGGGTGTTGATGATGCCCGAGACGCTCATCCAGCCGCGGGCGATCTCCTCCACGCACAGTGCGTAGGTGAGCAGTGACTCGCCGAGGCCGCCGTATTCCTCCGGGATCATCAGCCCGAAGACGCCGAGTTCCTTCAGCCCCTCGACGATCGCCGTCGGATATTCATCGCGATGTTCCAGTTCGGTCGCGACCGGCAGGATCTCCTTGTCGACAAAATCCCTGACCGTGGAGAGGATCTCCCGCTGGATGTCGGTCAGGCCCTCCGTCTGCGCGAGGCGGCTCATATCACTGCCCTCCCAGCTCCGGGCGGCCCGGCTGCTCGCCGCCCCGCTCCTTGATGTACGTGGCGGTCGGCACCATCACCTTGCGCCGGAAGACACAGACCAGGGTGCCGTCCTGCTTGTAGCCCTTGGTCTCCACGTGCACGATGCCCCGGTCGGTCTTGGACTTCGACGGCGTCTTGTCCAGGACCGTGGTCTCGCCGTAGATGGTGTCGCCGTGGAAGGTGGGCGCCACATGCCGCAGTGACTCGACCTCCAGATTGGCGATGGCCTTTCCGGAGACATCGGGGACGGACATGCCCAGCAGCAGTGAGTAGATGTAGTTACCCACCACCACGTTCTTGCCGAAATCGGTCGTCTTCTCGGCGTAGTTGCTGTCCATGTGCAGCGGGTGGTGGTTCATGGTGAGCAGACAGAAGAGGTGGTCGTCGTACTCGGTGACCGTCTTCCCCGGCCAGTGCCGGTAGACGTCGCCCACCGTGAACTCCTCGTAGGTACGGCCGAACTGCATGGCTCACGCCTCCGGGGGCTGGAAGGTGGACGTACGGCTCATCCCGGCGGCGCGGCCCTTGCCCGCGACGACCAGGGCCATCTTGCGGCTGGCCTCGTCGATCATCTCGTCCCCGAGCATCGCCGAGCCCTTCATGCCGCCCTCCGCCGAGGTGCAGTAGTCATAGGCGTCCAGGATCAGCTCGGCGTGGTCGTAGTCCTCCTGCGACGGCGAGAAGACCTCATTGGCCGCCTCCACCTGGCCGGGGTGGAGCACCCACTTGCCGTCGTAGCCGAGGGCGGCGGCGCGCCCGGCCACCTCGCGGAAGCCGTCCACGTTCCGGATCTGCAGATACGGGCCGTCGATCGCCTGGAGGTCATGCATGCGGGCGGCCATCAGGATCCGCATCAGGATGTAGTGATAGGCGTCCGCCGGATAGCCGGGCGGCTGCTCGCCCACGACCAGCGACTTCATATTGATGGACGCCATGAAGTCGGCCGGGCCGAAGACGATGGTCTCCAGGCGCGGCGAGGCACCGGCGATCCCGTCCACGTTGACCAGGCCCTTGGCGTTCTCGATCTGCGCCTCGATGCCGATCCGCCCGATCTCGAAGCCCATCGTCTTCTCGATCTGGGTGAGCAGCAGGTCCAGCGCGATGACCTGCTGGGCGTCCTGCACCTTGGGCAGCATGATGCAGTCCAGGTTGGGGCCCGCACCCTCGACCACCGTGATGACGTCCCGGTACGTCCAGTGGGTGGTCCAGTCGTTGACCCGCACCACCCGCGTCTTACCGGTCCAGTCGCCCTCGTTCAGCGCCTTGACGATGGTGTGCCGGGCGTCCTCCTTGGCCAGCGGGGCGCAGGCGTCCTCCAGGTCCAGGAAGACCTGGTCGGCCGGGAGCCCCTGGGCCTTCTCCAGGAAGCGCGGATTGGAGCCGGGAACGGCCAGGCACGAGCGGCGCGGACGCAGGCGGCTGGCCGCGTCGGCGAGGTCGGGGGCGGTCATACGAGAACCTCCAGAGGGGGAAGCGTGTTGGCGGCGCGGATCTCATCGACGATACGGCCGATGATCTCCGTGATACCGAAGTCCTTGGGGGTGAAAACGGCGGCGACACCCGCCGCGCGCAGGGCGGCCGCGTCCGCGGCGGGGATGATCCCGCCGACGATGACGGGGATGTCCTGGGCGCCCGCGGTGCGCAGCCGGTCCAGGATGTCCGGCACCAGCTCGGCGTGCGACCCGGACAGGATCGACAGCCCGACGCAGTGCACGTCCTCGGCCACGGCCGCGGAGACGATCTGCTCAGGGGTGAGCCTGATCCCCTGGTAGACCACCTCGAAACCGGCGTCCCTGGCCCGTACCGCGATCTGCTCGGCGCCGTTGCTGTGCCCGTCCAGACCCGGCTTGCCCACCAGCAGCCGCAGCCTGCCGCCGCCGAGCTCGGCCGCCGTCTTCTCGACCCTCTCGCGGACCGAGGCCAGCAGGGGGCCCGCCTCCGTGGCGACGGCCACGGGCGCGCCGCCGACCCCGGTGGGGGCGCGGTACTCGCCGAAGACATCGCGCAGCGCCCAGGCCCACTCCCCGGTGGTCACGCCAGCGCGGGCACAGCGCAGGGTGGCCTCCATCAGGTTGTCGGTCCCCACGGCGGCCTTACGGAGGGCACCGAGGGCGTCCTGGGCGGGTCCCTCGTCGCGCTGCTCGCGCCAGGTGTGCAGGGCCGAGACCACCCGGGCCTCGTTCTCCGGGTCCACCGTCATGATCGCGGTGTCGAGGTCCGCGGTGAGCGGATTGGGTTCGGTGGACTCGTAGCAGTTGACGCCGACGATCTTCTCCTCGCCCGCCTCGATCCGCGCCCGGCGCTCGGAGTGGGACGCCACCAGCCGCGCCTTGAGGTAGCCGGTCTCGACGGCTGCCATCGCCCCGCCCATCTCCTGGATCCGCTCGATCTCGGCCTCGGCCTCCTCCACCAGGGTGGCGACCTTGGACTCGATCACATGGGAGCCCTCGAAGACGTCGTCGTACTCCAGCAGATCGCTCTCATGGGCGAGGACCTGCTGGATGCGCAGCGACCACTGCTGGTCCCAGGGGCGGGGCAGGCCCAGCGCCTCGTTCCAGGCCGGGAGCTGGACGGCGCGGGCTCGGGCGTCCTTGGAGAGGGTGACGGCCAGCATCTCCAGGACGATGCGCTGGACGTTGTTCTCCGGCTGGGCCTCGGTCAGGCCGAGCGAGTTGACCTGGACGCCGTAGCGGAACCGGCGGTGCTTGGGGTTCTCGATGCCGTAGCGCTCCCGGGTGATCCGGTCCCAGATGCGGCCGAAGGCGCGCATCTTGCACATCTCCTCGATGAACCGGACGCCCGCGTTCACGAAGAAGGAGATCCGGGCCACCACGTCGCCCTTACGGTCCTCGGGAATCTGGCCGGAGGCGAACACCGCGTCCAGTACGGCGACCGCCGTGGACATCGCGAAGGCGATCTCCTGCACCGGAGTGGCCCCGGCCTCCTGCAGGTGGTAGCTGCAGATGTTGATCGGGTTCCACTTGGGGATGTGGTTGACCGTGTACGCGATCATGTCGGTGGTCAGCCGCAGGCTCGGGCCCGGCGGGAAGACATGCGTCCCCCGCGACAGGTACTCCTTGACGATGTCGTTCTGCGTCGTCCCCTGGAGTTCCGCGGTATCGGCGCCGTGCTCCTCCGCGACGACCTGGTACAGCGCCAGCAGCCACATCGCGGTCGCGTTGATCGTCATGGAGGTGTTCATCCGCTCCAGGGGGATCTCCTGGAACAGCCGCCGCATGTCGCCCAGGTGCGAGACCGGGACGCCGACCCGGCCCACCTCGCCGCGGGCGAGGATGTGGTCCGGGTCGTAGCCGGTCTGGGTGGGCAGGTCGAAGGCGACCGAGAGCCCGGTCTGGCCCTTGGCGAGGTTGCGCCGGTACAGCTCGTTGGACGCCTCGGCGGTGGAGTGCCCGGCGTAGGTGCGCATCAGCCAGGGGCGGTCCTTGGGGCGGGGTGCGCCACTCATCAGATGTCCCTGCTGTGCTTGTTGGTCCGCTCCGACAAGTCGTCACGGAACAGGTTGATGGCGTCGATGTGCCGCTCGCGCATCGCCTGGTCACGCACGCCCATGCCCTCCTCGGGGGCCAGGCACAGCACGCCGACCTTGCCCTGGTGGAGGTTGTGGTGGACGTCGTACGTGGCCTGGCCGGTCTCCTCCAGCCGGTACGTCTTGGACAGCGTCGGGTGGATCTTGCCCTTGGCGATCAGCCGGTTGGCCTCCCACGCCTCGCGGTAGTTGGCGAAGTGCGAGCCGATGATCCGCTTCAGCGACATCCACAGATAGCGGTTGTCGTACTCGTGGGTGTAGCCGGAGGTCGAGGCGCAGGTGACGATCGTGCCGCCCTTACGGGCCACGTAGACGGACGCGCCGAAGGTCTCCCGGCCGGGGTGCTCGAAGACGATGTCCACGTCCTCGCCGCCGGTCAGCTCGCGGATCTTCTTGCCGAACCGCTTCCACTCGCGCGGATCCTGGGTGCCGTCGTCCTTCCAGAACGCGTAGTCCTCGGCGGTGCGGTCGATGATCGCCTCGGCGCCCATCCGCCGGCAGATCTCGGCCTTGCGCGGCGAGGAGACCACACACACCGGGTTGGCCCCGCCGGCCAGCGCGAACTGGGTGGCGTACGAGCCGAGCCCGCCGCTCGCGCCCCAGATCAGGACGTTGTCGCCCTGCTTCATCCCGGCGCCGTTACGGGAGACCAGCTGCCGGTAGGCGGTGGAGTTGACCAGGCCAGGGGCCGCCGCCTCCTCCCAGCTCAGATGCTGTGGCTTGGGCATCAGCTGGTTGGACTTGACCAGCGCGATCTCGGCGAGCCCGCCGAAGTTGGTCTCGAAGCCCCAGATCCGCTGCTCGGGGTCGAGCATGGTGTCGTTGTGGCCGTCGGCGCTCTCCAGCTCGACCGAGAGGCAGTGCGCGACGACCTCGGCGCCCGGCTTCCAGGAGTTCACACCGGGGCCGGTGCGCAGCACGACGCCCGCGAGGTCGGAGCCGATGATGTGGTACGGCAGGTCGTGCCGCCTGGCCAGGGGGGAGAGCCTGCCGTAACGCTCCAGGAAGCCGAAGGTCGGCAGCGGCTCGAAGATCGAGGTCCACACGGAGTTGTAGTTGACCGAGCTGGCCATCACGGCGACGAGCGCCTCTCCGGGGCCCAGTTCGGGCACCGGCACCTCGTCCACGTGCAATGACTTGCGGGGGTCCTTCTCCCGGGTGGTGAGGCCCGCGAACATCTCGGCCTCGTCCTTGCGCACGGTCACCGCGCGGTACGACTCGGGGACGCGCAGTGCCGCGAATTCCTCGGGTGCTGTGTCCGACGCCAGGATCGCGTCAAGTATCTCGTTCATCGGTGCCTCCGGCGAAGCGTCCATAGGGGACGCCTGAGGGAACGCTGGGCTCGTGACGGGTGATGCTGCTGCGGTGCCGTCGGTTCGGCGGAGGTGGTGCTCGATGCGGCGCGGGTGGCGCCGGAAGCCTGGTGACGCAGGCGTCGTCCGGGCGCGCGATACGGCTTGCGGGGACAGCCGGCGCACGGAGGTTGGCAGCGCGCCGGCCGCCCGGACACCATTACCGTATGGCACGCTGTGCCACCTCGCAAGACACTGGGTGCCAACAATTTCCCTCAGTTGTCATCCCCAGTGCACATATGAGCAACAACGGCCGCCCTCGCATGAGGGCGGCCGTTGTGTTGTGCGTACGGGATCGTGTCGGCTTCCAGGCGACTGACCGCCGCCCGCGGGAGGGGCAGATCCGGCCCTCCATCCTGAGGGCACCCCAGGACCAGCGACCCGGGCGAACCCCAAGCGACAGTGCTACCGGCGCAGCGCTTCCTTGATGGTGCGCATGACCTCCGTCAGCGGCGCGTCCGTCCGCGCCACCATCACCACCACCTCGTCCTCCTCCGACGCCGAGACCGCCGCCGCGGGGCGCCCCACGGCCCCGGCCACGGCGGGGCGTCCCCCGATGCCGCTCCCGAACGTCTCGCGGACGATCGCGAAGGCATGGTCCAGCTGGGACTCCAGATCGCCCTGGCCGCCCGCCCGCAGCCAGCGCCGCAGCACATGGTTGTGGGCCGTGACCACGGCCGACGCGGCGACCTCGGCCAGCAGCGGATCGTCATCGCCGTCGTGGTGGGCACCCTCGTCGAAGTGGCCCAGCAGATAGCGGGTGAACAGCCGCTCGTAGCGGGCCACCGAGGCGATCTCCCGCTCCCGCAGCGCCGGTACCTCACGGGTCAGCCGGTAGCGCTCCACGGAGACGGCGGGCGAGGCCGCGTACATCCGCATGACCTCCTTGATCCCACGGCACACGGTGTCGAGGGGGTTCTCGTGCGGAGGCGCCGCGTCCAGCACCGCCGCCGCCCGCACCAGCGTGTCATCGTGGTCCGGGAAGATCGCCTCCTCCTTGGAGCGGAAGTGCCGGAAGAAGGTGCGCCGGGCCACCCCCGCCCTGGCCGCGATCTCGTCGACGGTCGTCCCCTCGTACCCCTTCGTCGCGAACAACTCCATCGCCGCGGCCGCGAGTTTGCGGCGCATCGACAGACGCTGGGCCGCGGCGCGGCGGCTTCCCGCGCTCTCGCCGCCACCGGATGAGGGGGTTCGCTTCGTACGCTCCGTACGCGTGGCCTTCACGGGCTGGGACATGTGGGGAACGTAACACGCTTGTGAGTGCCGGTGCGGGGGCAGACCGGTGGAAGGCTCCAGCAGCCCGCCCCACCGGGAGCCGGAGTCAGACGGTCCGCCCCACCCGGAGGCGTACTCAGGCTTGGGCATACTCGCGGAAGCCGCGCCCGGTCTTCCGCCCGAGGCACCCGGCGGCCACCAGATGCTCCAGCAGCGGCGCCGGTGCCAGGCCCGGCTCGCGGAACTCCCGGTGCAGCACCTGCTCGATGGCCAGCGACACATCGAGCCCCACGACGTCGAGCAGTTCGAAGGGGCCCATCGGATAGCCGCCGCCCAGCTTCATCGCGGCGTCGATGGCGTCCGGGGTGGCGTAGTGCTCCTGGACCATCTTCACCGCGTTGTTGAGGTACGGGAACAGCAGGGCGTTCACGATGAAGCCCGCCCGGTCGCCGCAGTCCACCGGGTGTTTGCGCACCGCCGCGCACACCGCGTGCGCGGTCGCGCGCACCTCGTCCGCGGTCAGCACGGTGTGCACCACCTCGACCAGCTTCATCGCGGGCGCCGGGTTGAAGAAGTGCAGGCCCACCACGTCCTGCGGGCGCGAGGTCGCCCGTGCGCAGGCGACGACCGGCAGCGAGGAGGTGGTCGTGGCCAGCACCGCGCCCGGTTTGCAGACCTTGTCCAGCACCCGGAACAGCTCCTGCTTGACCACCAGGTCCTCGGCCACCGCCTCCACGGCCAGATCCACCTCGGCGAACGCGTCGAGCGCGTCGGCCGGGGCGACCCGCGCCAGCGCCTGATCCCGCGCCTCCTCGGTCATCCGCCCCTTGGACACCGACCTCTGCAGGGACTTCGCTATCCGGGCCTTCGCCGCCGTGGCCTTCTCCAGGGTCCGCCCCGCCAGCACCACCTCGAGGCCCGCCTTGGCGAAGACCTCGGCGATCCCGGAGGCCATCGTGCCCGATCCGGCGACGCCGACGGCGCGCACGGGGCGCGCCCCCTCGGTGGAGTGCGCCCCCTCGGCCGTCGCGGCGTCCGGGACGATGGTGCCGCTGCCCGGCGCCTCGTAGGTGTAGAAGCCGCGGCCCGCCTTACGGCCGGTGAGCCCGGCCTGGGCGAGCTGCCCCAGGATGGGTGCGGGCGCGTGCAACCGGTCGCCGGAGGCGGCGTACATGGCCTCCAGGACGGTGCGGGCGGTGTCGACGCCGATCAGGTCGAGCAGGGCCAGCGGGCCCATCGGCAGCCCGCAGCCGAGCTTCATCGCGGCGTCGATGTCCTCCCGCGCCGCGTACTTGGCCTCGTACATCGCGGCGGCCTGGTTCAGATAGCCGAACAGCAGCCCGTCGGCCACGAACCCGGGCCGGTCGCCGAGTGCCACCGGCTCCTTGCCCAGGTCGCGGGCGAGCGCGGTGACCGCGTCGATGGCCGCGGGGGCGGTCAGCACGCTGGAGACGACCTCCACGAGCCTCATCGCGGGCGCCGGATTGAAGAAGTGGAGGCCCAAGACCCGCTCCGGATGGGCGGATTCGGCGGCCAGCCGGGTCACCGACAGCGCGTTGGTGCCGGTCGCGAGGATCGTCGAGGGGCTGACGACGGTGTCCAGCTCGGCGAAGACCTCGTGCTTGGTGTCGTAGTCCTCCGGCACCACCTCGATCACCAGTTCCGCGCCGGCGGCGGCGCGCAGATCAGTGGAGACGCGGAAGCGGCCGAGGATCCCGGCCCGCTCCGGCTCGCCGATCCGCTCGCGGTCCACGGCACGGGCGGTAGCGACCTCGAGCGCGGTGACGGCGCGGCGGCAGGCGCCTTCGTCGATGTCGATGCCGATCACCTCGCGGCCCGTCCGGGCCAGGATCTCGGCGATGCCGGTGCCCATCGTGCCGAGCCCGACGACGGCGACAGTAGTGAGCGGGGCCCGGGAGGGGGAGAGATCAGAGGGGGACGTAGTGCTGACGCCGGTGTGTGGGAGACGGTCCATCGCGGACTCCAGAGGGTGTTCCCCGGATGCGGGGATGAAGTGACGACTGAGGGGAGCTCGTGTCATGCCACTACTGCCGTTCACGCCACGCACGCGCGGGGGGCTGGTGCGGCTGACACGAATCCCCGGTGGAAGGGCTTGCACGCTCCCTTACGGACAGCGCCGCACGGAGGAAACTGCCCGTGGGAGACACGCGGCCGGCCCTGTCCCGGGGCCGTGCCTCAACTGCTGTTCTGGAACTGCCGAACCGACGTCACACAAGGCGGCTGCGTCACCAGGCCGCCGGAGCAGGGGTGCTACTCGTGTCGCCATATTAACTCGCGGGTAACCAAGATGCCAGAGCTCACAGTGAGGCCGTGCCGGAACACGGCCCACCGGGGAGGGGAGACCTCGTATGGACGATGAATTCCGGACGCTGACGGAGCGGGTACGGGCCTCGCTCTCAACCCCGCAGGAAACCGCGGCCCATGCCTCACTGCTCGCGCTCGTGCGCCAGGGCACCCCTGCCGCGCGCGAACAGCTCGCCCGCATCCTCGTCGCGCCGGAGCAGCCGCTGTGGGCCCGGGAGACGGCCGCCTTCGTGCTCGGCAGCGCCGGAGACCGCCGGGCCTTCGAAACCCTCGTCCTCCTGCTCAACTACCGCGAACCGGCCCGCTGTGCGACCGCCGCCCGGGTGCTGGCCCGCCTCAGCGATCCGCGCACCGCGCGGGCCGCCGCCGCCCTGGCCACGAACCCGCTGCGCACCGCGTACTCCCTGCACCCCATCCGGCTGCTGGTCGAGCTGCGGGCCCCGGAGTCCGTACCGGCCCTGGTGGCCGCCCTGGAACGGCAGTTGGCGGCGCGTGACCGGCACTGGGCGATCGCCCGCGCCTGTGTGGAGGGCCTGGGCGCGATCGGCGACGAGCGCGCCATCCCGGCCCTGACCGCCGCCGCCGAGCACCTGCGCCTCAGCGCCGCGGCGGCGGCCGCGCTGGCCCGGATCACCGGCGAGGGCGCCGTCACGGGCGGGGGCGCGCCGGAGCCGGCGGGCGAGGGCGGCGCGGCGGAGAAGGTGGGCGAGGGCGGCGCGGCGGAGAAGGTGGGTGAGGCGCGGGTGCCGTGAGGGGTGCGTGGGGCGGGCTTTCCAGAGCACCGGTGACACCTGGGCGGGCCGCGGTGACGCCGGACCGGGTTTTCAGAGCAGGGTCAGCTGGGCCGGTGGCGAGCCGGCCCCGGCGTCCGGCTCCTCCCCGGTCCCGGCGTCCGACTCCTCGGACACCTTGCGGTGGGCCCCCGACGCGTACGGGCCGATGCCGTACTCGGCGGCGAAGTCGTGCACCATCCCGGTGATCCGTCGCTGGTACCACTTCGGGGCGTAGGCCCCGCCCTCGTACAGCGCGTCGTACCGCCGCAGCAGCCGTGGGTGGTGGTGGGTGAGCCAGGCGGTGAACCACTCGCGGGCGCCCGGGCGCAGATGGAGCACCAGCGGGGTCACGGAGCTGGCACCGGCCTCCGCGATCGCCCTTACGGTGGCCCGCAGCTGCTCGGGGGAGTCGCTGAGGAAGGGGATCACCGGGGCCATCAGCACCCCGCACGGGATCCCGTGGGAGGACAGCGTCCGTACGGCGTCCAGCCGCCGCTCGGGCGAGGGCGTGCCCGGTTCGACGGTGCGCCACAGCTCGCCGTCGGTGAAGCCGACCGAGACCGAGACGCCGATGTCGGTGACGCGCGAGGCCCGCCGCAGCAGCTCCAGATCGCGCAGGATCAGGGTGCCCTTGGTGAGGATCGAGAAGGGGTTTGTGCGCTCGGTGAGCGCCGTAAGGATGCCGGGCATGAGCTGGTACCGGCCCTCGGCGCGCTGGTAGCAGTCCACATTGGTGCCCATGGCGATGTGCTCGCCGGTCCAGCGGCGGGAGGCCAGCTCGCGGCGGAGCAGCTCCGGCGCATTGGTCTTCACCACGATCTGGGAGTCGAAGCCGATCCCGGTGTCCAGGTCGAGATAGCTGTGGGTCTTGCGCGCGAAGCAGTACACGCAGGCGTGGCTGCAGCCGCGGTACGGGTTCACCGTCCACTCGAACGGCATCCGGGAGGCTCCGGGCACCCGGTTGATGATCGAGCGCGCCCGGATCTCGTGGAAGGTGATGCCGCGGAACTCCGGGGTGTCGAAGGTGCGGGTGGTCACCGCGTCCGCGGCGAAGAGGGCGGGGGTGGCCGCCGCGTCGTCTCGGGTCAGGTTGTCCCAGCGCATCGCAGCCACCTCCGGGTCTCGCTCGATACCACAATAGAACACATGTGTGATTGATTTTCGTCAACCCCGGATTTGGGCCGGTGCCGCTGAGGTGGTTGGCTTGCGCCTGTCAGGGCGCCATGGGCTGAAGGCGCCACGTCGAGGGCGGAAGGAAATGCGATGGGGCAGGTCGAGGCCACCACGGAGCGGATCGTCACGGGTAAGCCCGAGGATGTGTTCGACGCACTCGCCGACTACCGCGACACTCGCCCCCGGCTCCTCCCGCAGCAGTTCAGCGAGTACGAGGTGCGCGAGGGCGGCGACGGCGAGGGCACCGTCGTGCACTGGAAGCTCCAGGCCACCAGCAAGCGGGTGCGCGACTGCCTGCTGGAGGTCTCCGAGCCGTCCGACGGCCAGCTGATCGAGAAGGACCGCAACTCCTCGATGGTGACCACCTGGACCGTCACCCCGGCGGGTGAGGGTAAGTCGCGGGTCGTCGTCACCTCGACCTGGACCGGCGCGACCGGCATCGGCGGCTTCTTCGAGCGGACCTTCGCCCCCAAGGGGCTGGCCCGGATTTACGACGGACTGCTGGCCAAGCTCGCCGCCGAGACGGCCGAATAGCGCCTGTGGCGCGGTTCTTGGCGCCGTTCACAACCCAGTTCGCGACGCCCTTGCGGCGCCGTTCATGACGCCGCTCAGGGTGCCCGTGGCGCCCTGAGCCCTCCCCGGCTCCCTCTCCCGGACCGAATGTCGCACTCACCGGTTCGGGTGGTTTTCTCCGCGGTCCCGCATACCCCCGTACACACTCTCACCGGGGCGAATGCCGTCCGCGGCCCCTCGTTGGCGATTCGTCGCTGTTTGCCCCCCGTTGCGCGTGATGCGAGAAATGGGCGGCGCAGATGTGACGAGGGGAGAAGGACGTGGGCGGACCCACCGGGACCACCGGCGCCACCGTGCCGAAGCGGCGAGAGAGCCACGGGCACGGCGGGCACGAACCGGCGGGCCCTCCCGCCCACATCACCGACGACGCAACCGAAACCGGCGGCGCCGGGGCGGGGGCGGCGCCGCCCCCGGCGGACGGCGCCGGTCCGGCGCCCGCACCGCTCAGCCCGGCCCGGGTGCGGATGGTCTTCTTCGGGCTGATGCTCGCGCTGCTGCTCGCGGCGCTCGACCAGACCATCGTCGCCACCGCCCTCCCCGAGGTGGTCGGCGAACTCCACGGCCTGGGCAAGATGTCCTGGACCGTGACCTCCTACCTCCTCGCGGTCACCGTCGTGCTGCCGCTCTACGGCAAGCTGGGCGATCTCATCGGCCGTAAGAGCGTCTTCGTCTTCGCGATCGTCGTCTTCATCGCCGGATCCGCGCTCGCGGGCTGGTCACGCACGATGGAGGAACTGATCGCCTTCCGGGCGGTACAGGGCGTGGGCGCCGGCGGTCTGATGATCGGCGTCCAGGCGATCATGGCCGATATTGTGCCCCCGCGGGAACGTGGCCGCTATATGGGGATCATCGGCGCCGCGTTCGGTCTCGCCTCGGTGGCCGGGCCGCTGCTCGGCGGGTTCTTCACCGACCATGCCTCCTGGCGCTGGTGCTTCTACGTCAACGTCCCCTTCGGGCTGCTCACCCTCGCCGTCGTGGCTGCCGTCCTCAAGGTGCCCGAGCCGCCGCGGCGGGCCCGCTTCGACTATCTGGGCGCGCTGTTCCTGTCCCTGTTCTCCACCTGTGCGGTGCTGCTGACGAGTTGGGGCGGCACGGAGTACGCGTGGGGCTCCCGCGTCATCCTCGGGCTCGCCCTGGGGGCGGTGGGTTCGGCGGTCCTCTTCGTCGTCGCGGAGTGCGTCGTCCCCGAACCGATCATCCCCATGCGGCTGTTCCGTGATTCGGTCTTCTGCGTCAGCGGGCTGATCGGCGCCGTCATCGGCGTCGCGCTCTTCGGCGCCGCCAGCTATCTGCCGACCTTCCTCCAGATGGTCGACGGCGTCTCGGCCACCGAGTCGGGGCTGCTGATGGTGCCCATGATGGGCGGCATGGTGCTGGCCTCCATCCTCTCCGGCCAGCTCATCAGCACCACCGGCCGCTACAAGGTCTTCCCCGTCGTCGGCGGGCTGATCTCCATCGCCGGGATGTGGCTGCTCTCCCGGCTGGAGGAGGACACCCGCCGCCTGGACTACAGCCTGTGGATGGGCGTCCTCGGGCTCGGCATCGGGCTCGTCCTGCCGGTGCTCATCCTCGCGGTGCAGAACTCCGTGCCCGTGGCCGACCTCGGCTCGGCCACCAGCGCCAACAACTACTTCCGGCAGATCGGCGGCAGCGTCGGCGCGGCCGTCTTCGGCACGCTCTTCGCCAACCGGCTCACCGACCGCCTCCGGGTCGACCTGCCCTCCGGAGCGGCGTACGGGAGCGGTGGCGACGGAACCGGTCTGCCCGACCCCGACTCGGTCACCCCGCAGATGGTGCACGCCATGCCGGGCGCCCTGCGCGACGGCTACATCGCGGCGTACGCCCACGCCATGCCGCGGATCTTCCTCTATCTCGTGCCGGTGCTCGTCCTGGGCTTCCTGCTCGCCTTCCTCCTGAAGGAGAAACCTCTGGTGTCCCACACCGACTATGCCGTCCAGCAAGACCCGCAAGATCTGCACGACCCGGTGGTGCCCGCCGCGCGCACGGGCGCCGGGCCCCGGCACGCAGCGGCCGGTTCGCCGACCGCGCCGCCACCCACCGCGGGCGTCCCGGTCTGTGGCACGGTCCAGCACCACGACGGCACCTCGGTCCCACGGGCGGCCCTGACCCTCATCGACATCGGCGGACGCCAGATCGGGCGCGGTGCCACCGGGGAGGACGGGCGGTACGCGCTGAGCACACCGGGCGCCGGGTCGTACGTCCTGATCGCGGCGGCAGGTGGCCACCAGCCGCGGGCGGTCAGCGTCACCGTCGGGGACCGGCCGGTCGAGCTGGACGTGGTGCTCGGCGGCGCGGGGCGGCTCGCCGGTGCCGTCCTTACGGCTGACGGCACACCCGTAAGGGAGGCGACGGTCACCCTGACCGATGTCCGCGGCGAGGTCGTCGCGGCCACCCGCAGCGGGCGGGAAGGGGACTATGTGATGGACGAGTTGGTGGCGGGTGAGTACACCCTCGCCGCCAGCGCCCCCGCGTTCCGCCCCGCCGCACTCCCGATCACCGTCCAGGCCGCCCGGGAGACCAGGCAGGACGTTGAACTGGCCGGTGGCGCGGTCCTGCGCGGGGTCGTCCGGGCCACCGGCGGCCGGGTGGTGGAGGACGCCCGGGTCACGCTGCTGGACGCGGCGGGCAATGTGGTCGACACGGCGACGACGGGCGCCGACGGCGCGTTCCGCTTCATCGACCTGTCGGCGGGCGAGTACACGGTGATCGCCTCCGGCTATCCGCCGGTGGCGACGGTCCTCCAGGTCGCGGGCGGTGGCCGCACGGAGCGCGATCTCCAACTGGGCTACGAGGACTAGGGGGTGGTTGGACGGCGGCTCGTGCCGCCTGCGGCGGGCTGTCCCCTCCCCGCCCCTTCCCGTAACTGGGGCTCGGCCCCAGGCCCCGGGGGTGGTGGGTTGACCGGGGTGACGGTTGGGTCCTCGACCGTTGGGGTTTAGGGGTCGGGGTGGAGCCGGGTCTGTGTCCCGGGCCTCGGCCGAATGACTCGGTTGTGTGCGCCGTCCCTTCCCGTAACTGGGGCTCGGCCCCAGGCCCCGGGGGTGGTGGGTTGACCGGGGTGACGGTTGGGTCCTCGACCGTTGGGGTTTAGGGGTCGGGGTGGAGCCGGGTCTGTGTCCCGGGCCTCGGCCGAATGACTCGGTTGTGTGCGCCGCCCCTTCCCGTAACTGGGGCTCGGCCCCAGGCCCCGGCTGGGTGAGTTGAGCGTGGCGACGGTCGGCTCCCCGACCCTGGGGGCCAGGGGCGAAGCGGAACCGGGGCTTCGGCCCGGGCCTCGGTCGGACGGCTCGGCGGTGTGCGGGCGTCCGCCACGACGGTGTACCGGGGTGGGTTGTTCCCCTTCCCGCAGTGCCGATACGCGCCTCCGCCGCCCGGCGGGAGCCCCGCCCCAGACCCTGGGCCCTGGCTTCGCCTCCGCCCCTGGGCCCGGGCGGGCGCTTCGTCCCTTGCCACGGTGGCGATTTGCGGCTCCGCCGCGCGGTGGCGCTCCCCCCAACCCCCGGGCCAGGGGCTCCGCCTCAGGCCCTGGCCCGGTCCGGGGCTTCGCTCCTACCCGCGGCGGCGATTTGCGGCTCGGCCGCGCGGTGGCGCTCTGGCCCAGCCCCGATGCGGGGCTTTACCTCGGGCCCTGGACCCCGGTCCAAGGCTCCGGCCCAGACCCTGGCCCGGTCCGGGGTGTTGCCCACGGGCCATGCGCCAACCCGACCGTCACGCACGCCCTGGCCACCCCGGGCCGGGGCTTCGCCCTCTGCCGCCGTGGCGATGTGCGGCTTTGCCGCGCGGTGGTACTCCGCCCCGGGGCCCGGAGCCCGGGGTCCGGGGTCCGGGGTCCAGGGGCGGTGCCCCTGGTTGCGGGAAGGGGCGGGTAGGGGAAAGACCCGCCGGAAGGCGCACCTCGCGCGTCGTACCCGCACATGACACCTATTCGGGTATTGCCTCCCGCAGCCGCCCGCGACAGCCGTACCGTGGGTAGCGCTGTCGCAGATCTTGCGTGCGAAGGAGTCTTCCGCCTATGGAGTACGGCACGTCGCGCTGCGACGACGGCCAGGGCGAATCGCCCGTGGTGCCGGAGCAGCGCAGGGGTGTCCACGGGAGGATGCCGCTCGCGGTCGTCGTCATCGACGCCGAGGGGCGGGTCACGCACTGGAGTTCGGGGGCGCGCAGGCTCTTCGGACCCGCGCGCCAACAGGCCGTCGGCCGTCCCGCCGTCGACCTGATGCCGGTCTCGGGGGCGTTACGCGGCGCCGAGGTGCGCGACGACGCGACGGGCAGCCAGGAGCTCGACGACTCGCGGCTCGGCCCCGTGCACTACCCCACCGCGGGGCGGGCCCGCATGGCGGGGCCGAGCCCCGGCCAGGTGGACGTCCTGTGGTGGGCGTATCCGCTGCTGGGCCCGGGGCCGGAGCGGCTGCTGGTGCTGGCGGCGGACGCCAACGCGGTGGGCGGGGACGCGCTGGGGCGGGACGAGCGGATCGGGCCCGGCTTCGCGCTGCACACCGAGTTCCCCGGTGCCGAGCGGCTGGCGGACCGGCTGCCGGACATCCTGCCCAACATGGGCCCGGCCACCGCCGGGCGGATCGTGGCCCAGGTGCTGGAACTGGGCTATCCGGTCCTGGAGATCAGCCACCACGAGCGCGTTCCGGTGACGCCGGACTGGGGGATGCCCCGCTATCGCGAGCGCCTGGCGCGCCAGGAGACCGTACGGCGGCGCGCGCTCGCGGCGGACGGCGCACCGGATCCAGAGCACGCCCCCGAGCGTTCGCCGGACCCCGGCGAGGTGGACCTGGAGTACGCGGCGGTCCGTGAGCGGCTGGAGTTCCTCAACGAGGTCAGTGGCCGCATCGGCACCTCCCTGGACCTCGCCCGCACCATCCGCGAGGTGACCAGCGCCGCCGTCCCGCGCTTCGCGGACTTCGCGGGAACCCATCTGCGCGCCCAGGTCCTGGCGGGCGAGGGGTTCCCCGACGGCCCGCCCGACGTCACCACCGTCTGGCACCGGGTCTGGGTCGAGCACAACGACGAACCGGGCCGCTGGGACGACACCGTGCCGGTCGGGGAGAGCATCGCGTTCCCCGAACACACCCCGTTCTTCCAGTGCATGGTCACCGGCGAGCCGGTGCTGATCCCGCACATCAGCGACGAGGTGGGCGACCGTATCGCCGGGCAGTTCGAGAAGCGCGACCTCAGACCCCTGATCAACGGCCGGTCGATCCTGATCGTGCCGCTCAAGGCGCGCGATGTGGTGCTGGGCTTCATGGTGCTGCTGAGACGCCCGGGGCGGGAGCCGTTCGACGACATGGACCGTACGACCGGCGCCGAACTGGCCGCCCGCGCCGGGCTCGTCCTCGACAACGCCCGGATGTACACCTACCAGGAGAACGTCGCCGAGACGCTCCAGGACAGCATGCTGCCGCAGGTGACGCCGCGCATGGCGGGCTGCGACACCGCCACCCGCTATCTGCCAGGGACCCGGCTGGGCCGGGTCGGCGGAGACTGGTTCGACACCATCAAGCTGCCCGGGTCGCGCACCGCGCTGGTGGTCGGCGACGTCATGGGGCACGGGCTCACCTCCGCGGCGATGATGGGCCAGCTGCGCACCGCCGTGCAGACCATGGCCGCGCTCGACCTGCCGCCCGCCCAACTGCTCCGCAGTCTCGACGATCTGGCCCAGCGGCTCGGTGAGCACTATCTGGCCACCTGTCTGTACGCCGTCTACGACCCCGTCGGCTCCGAGCTGGTGCTCGCCAACGCGGGCCATATCCCGCCCGTACTGGTGCGGGCCCAGGACGGCCGCAGCGAGTTGCTGAACCTGCCCACCGGGGCGCCGATCGGCGTGGGCGGGGTGCCCTTCGAGACGGCGACGGTGCGGGTGGCGCCCGGCGACCGGCTGGTGCTGTGCACGGACGGCCTGGTCGAGGTGCGGGGCCAGGACATCGGCGCCGGGATCGCCGCGCTGTGCGAGTCCGCGGCACATCCGGCCGCGTCCATGGACGACGCCTGCGACACCATCATCCGGGCGCTGGCCACGGCCGCCCGCGACACGGACGGCCGTGGCGGCCGTAAGGACGACGTGGCGCTTCTGATGGCCCGGCTGAACGGCGTACCGGCCGAGGACGTCGCCCAGTGGCGGCTCGCGCTGGACCCCAGCGAGGTCGGGCGGGCCCGGCGGCTCGTCCGCGAGCGGCTGCTGGGGTGGGGGCTGCCGGAGTCGGTGGAGACCGCCGAGCTCCTGGTGAGCGAGGCGGTGACCAACGCGATACGGCACGCCCACACCCACCATGTGCGGCTGCGCCTGGTACGCACCGAAGCCCTGCTGTGCGAGGTCACCGACGATGACCACGAACTCCCGGCGCTGCTGAGCGCCGACCGCGAGGACGAGAGCGGGCGCGGGCTGCGGGTGATCAGCGAACTGGCGCGCGAGTGGGGGACGAGCCGCACGGGGCGCGGTAAAACGGTGTGGTTCGAGCAGGCGTTGGCACATCCGGCAGAGCAGGCGTCGGCATACCCAGGGGAGCGGCGATGAGCGTCTCGGAGCGCTACCGGCAGGCGTGGGAGAGCTATTGGCGGGAGACCTCGGACGCCCCGGGGGACGCCATCTGGGACGCGGACCCCTCACTGAGCGCCGCCCCGCATCTGGACCTGCTCACCCCGCACTCCGACACCTCGCTGCCGATCGTCGACCTGGGCTGTGGCAACGGCACCCAGACCCGCTATCTGGCCTCCCGCTTCGGGCGGGCGGTCGGCGTGGACCTGTCCCAGGCGGCGGTGGAGCACGCCCGGCGCGCCGATCCGGCGGGCGCGGCGGAGTACCGGCGGCTGAGCCTGACGGACGCGGCCGCCGTGGCGGACCTGGCCCGGCGGCTCGGCGACACGAACGTGTACATGCGGGCCGTCATCCACCAGAGCGACGCCGCCGACCGGCATCCGGTCGCTGGGGCGGTGGCCACGCTGCTGGGGCGGCGCGGGCGGGGGTTCGTGGTGGAGCTGACGGCCCGGTCCAAGGCCGTGCTGGGGGAGCTGGCGGCGAGCCCGGGCGGTCCGCCGCCGAAGCTGCGCCGGGTCTTCGACCACGGGCTGCGGCCCGCCGACGCGGCGGACAAGGAGATTCCGGAGGTGCTGGCGGACGCCGGGCTGGAGATCCTGGCCGACGGACCGACGGCGCTGGCCCAAACGGAGCAGTGGCCGGACGGCTCCCGGGTCGAGCTGCCGGCCCGCTGGTTCGTGGTCGCGCGGGCGTAGTCCGCCGTGCCGGGCACCCCCGCGCACCGCAGGCGGGAACAGTGGACTGGACCAGTTATCCACAGGGGTGGTTCGGGTCGGGCGCGGCGCGTAACGTGACGAGGCATGAAGATCCTCATCAGCGCCGACATGGAGGGCGCCACCGGCGTGACCTGGCCGGCTGATGTGCTGCCCGGCACCCCGCAGTGGGAGCGCTGCCGCCGTCTGTTCACCTCCGATGTAAGCGCCGCCGTCGCCGGCTTCCTCGACGGTGGTGCGGACGAGGTGCTCATCAACGAGGCGCATTGGAGCATGCGCAATCTGCTGCTGGAGGAGCTGGACGAGCGCGCGCAGATGCTCACCGGGCGGCACAAGTCCCTCAGCATGGTCGAGGGCGTGCAGCACGGAGATGTGGACGGGGTGGCGTTCGTCGGCTATCACACCGGCGCGGGCACCGAAGGCGTCCTCGCCCACACCTACCTGGCCAACTCCATCACCGGCGTGTGGGTGAACGGCGCGCGGGCGAGCGAAGGCCGGCTCAACGCACTGGTGGTCGCCGAGTACGGGGTGCCGGTGGTGCTGATCACCGGTGACGACAAGACCTGCGAGGACGCCGGGGACTATGTGCCCGACGCCCGGTGCGTCGCGGTCAAGGACTACGTCTCGCGCTATGCGGCGGTGTGCCGCACCCCCGCCCGCACGGCCGCGGACATCCGGGAGGCGGCGCGGGAGGCGGCCGGGCTGGCGGTGCGCCATGAGCCCGCCCGCGGCGGGCCGTTCACACTGGAGCTGGAATTCGACGCCGAGCATCTGGTGGGGGCGGCGAGCGTCGTGCCGGGCGTGGAGCGCAGCGGCGAGCGCCGCGTGGCGTACACCTCACCGACCATGTACGAGGGGATCCGCTGCTTCAAGGCCGTCACGACGGTCGTCTCGGCCGCGGTGGAGGAGCAATATGGCTGACGCGGACCGTCCCGAGGCGATCGACGCCCAGGCGCTGGAGGAGGTGGTGCGGTTCACCTCCGATCTGATCAGGATCGACACCACCAACCGAGGCGGAGGTGACTGCTCGGAGCGCCCGGCCGCCGAGTATGTGGCGGAGATGCTGGGCGATGTGGAGATCGAGCCCACCCTGCTGGAGCGCTCGCCGGGGCGCACCAATGTGGTCGCCAGGATCGAGGGCAGCGATCCTTCCGCACCCGCGCTGCTGGTCCACGGCCATCTGGACGTGGTGCCCGCCGAGCCCGCCGACTGGACCGTGCACCCCTTCTCCGGGGAGGTGCGCGACGGGGTCGTCTGGGGCCGGGGCGCCATCGACATGAAGGACATGGACGCGATGATGCTCGCGGTCGTCCGGGCCTGGGCGCGGACGGGCGTGCGGCCGCGCCGGGACATCGTGCTGGCCTTCACCGCCGATGAGGAGGACAGCGCCGCCTGGGGCGCCGGCTTCCTGGCGGACCGTCATGCCGGGCTCTTCGAGGGCTGCACCGAGGGCATCAGCGAGTCCGGCGCCTTCACCTTCCACGCCGGGTCGGGGGCGCGGATCTACCCCATCGCGGCGGGGGAGCGCGGCACGGCCTGGCTGAAGCTCACCGCACACGGCCGCGCCGGACACGGCTCCAAGGTCAACCGGGACAATGCGGTCAGCAGGCTGGCCGCCGCCGTCGCCCGCATCGGTGAGCACAGCTGGCCGGTCCGGCTGACCCCCACCGTGAAGTCCGCCCTCACCGAACTGGCCGCGCTCCAGGGCATCCCGGCCGACGTGGACGCCCCGGACTTCGACGTCGACGGCCTGCTGGCCAAGCTGGGCCCCGCCGCCGCCCTGATCGAGCCCACCGTGCGGAACAGCGCCAACCCCACGGTGCTCGAGGCCGGTTACAAGGTCAATGTGATCCCGGGCAGCGCGACCGCCTATGTGGACGGTCGGATGCTGCCCGGCGGCGAGGAGGAGTTCCACGACACCCTCGACCGGCTCACCGGACCGGATGTCGAGTGGGAGTTCCATCACCGGGAGCGCCCCCTGGAGGCGCCGATCGACACCCCCACGTACCGGGCGATGCGCGCCGCCGTCGAGCACTTCGACCCCGGCGCCCGCGCCGTGCCGTACTGCATGTCGGGTGGCACCGACGCCAAGCAGTTCTCCCGGCTCGGCATCGCCGGATACGGCTTCTCGCCGCTGCGCCTGCCCGAGGGCTTCGACTACCAGGCGCTCTACCACGCCGTGGACGAGCGGGTGCCGGTGGACGCCCTGCACTTCGGCGTCCGCGTGCTCGACCACTTTCTGCAGAGGGCGTGAGGAACACCGTGCAGCGACTGACGGCCGTCACGGCCCCCTACGGCGAGTGGCCATCCCCGGTCGACGCCGCGCTCGTCGCCTCCCACGACGGCCACCCGGAGTATGTGGGCACGGTCGGCGAGGAGGTGTGGTGGACCGCGCCGCGCCCCGGCGAGGGAGGCCGCCGCGCCCTGGTCCGGCGGCGTACCGACGGCACCGAGGTCCCGGTGCTGGCCCCGCCGTGGAACGCGCGCAGCAAGGTGATGGGGTACGGCGGAATGCCCTGGGCCGCGCTGGGCCGCGCGAGCGGCGGCCCGCTCGTGGTCTTCGTCCACTTCGCCGACCAGCGGTTGTACGTCCATGAGCCGGACGCCCCGGCCGGGGCCGCGCCGCGCCCGCTGACCCCGCTGTCGGCGGTCGGGGAGGGGCTGCGCTGGGCCGACCCGGTGCTCCGCCCGGACCGGGGCGAAGTGTGGTGTGTGCTGGAGGAGTTCACCGGCGAGGGGCCGACGGATGTGCGGCGGGTCATCGCCGCCGTACCGCTGGACGGCTCGGCCGCCGAGGACCGTGCGGCGGTGCGCGAGCTGACCGACGACCGCCATCGCTTCCTCACCGGGCCCCGGCTCTCGCCCGACGGCCGGCGGGCCGCCTGGATCGTCTGGGACCACCCCCGGATGCCCTGGGACGGCACGGAGGTGATGCTGGCCGATGTCGCGGAGGACGGTTCCTTCACCGGCGCCCGGGCGGTGCTGGGCGGGCCGGAGGAGTCGGTCGCCCAGATCGAGTGGGCCGAGGACGGCGCGCTGCTCGCGGCCACCGACCGCACCGGCTGGTGGAATCTGCACCGCCTCCAGCCGCCGGAGGAGACGGCCGGTTCGCACGGACCGGCCGCGCTCGGGCGGCCGGTGGAGCTGTGCCCGCGCCAGGAGGAGTTCGGCGGGCCGCTGTGGAAGCTGGGCCACCGCTGGTTCGCCCCGCTGACCGGCGGTCTGATCGCGGTGCTGCACGGCCGGGGCGCGGCGGCCCTCGGCATCCTCGATCCACGGACCGGCGAGCTGGCCGATGTGCCGGGCCCCTGGACCGAATGGGAGCCGACGCTGGCCGTCAACGGCACCCGCGTGGTCGGCGTCGCGGCGAGCCCGCACGGCGGCCATGAGGTCGTGGAGCTGGATGTGTGCACCGGGCGCTCCCGGGTCATCGGCAGCCCCCACAGCGACGCCGTGGACCCCGCGTACTACCCCCGGCCTGAGGCCCGCACCTTCACCGGCCCTGACGGCCGGGAGATCCACGCCCAGCTCTACCCACCGCACCATCCCGGCCACACCGCACCGGATGGTGAGCTTCCGCCGTATGTCATCTGGGCCCACGGCGGGCCCACCGGGCGTGCCCCGCTCGTGCTCGACCTGGGGATCGCCTATTTCACCTCGCGCGGCATCGGCGTCGCCGAGGTCAACTACGGGGGCTCCACGGGCTATGGCCGTGCCTACCGGGAGCGGCTGCGGGAGCAGTGGGGCGTGGTCGACGTCCAGGACTGCGCCGCCGTCGCCGGGGCGCTCGCCGACGAGGGCATCGCCGACCGCGCCCGGCTCGCGATCCGCGGCGGCAGCGCGGGCGGCTGGACGGCGGCGGCCTCCCTCACCGCCACCGACCTCTACGCCTGCGCCACCGTCAGCTATCCCATCCTCGACCTGGTCTCCTGGGCCACCGGCGGCACCCATGACTTCGAGTCGCGCTACACCGAATCGCTGGTCGGCCCGCTCGATGAGGTGGCCGACCGCTACCGCGAGCGCTCCCCGATGCACCGGGCCGACCGCGTCGGTTCGCCCTTCGTGCTGCTCCAGGGGCTGGACGACACCATCTGCCCGCCCGAGCAGTGCGAGCGCTTCCTGGAGGCGGTCTCCGGGCGCGGCGTTCCGCACGCGTATCTCACCTTCGAGGGCGAGGGCCACGGCTTCCGCCGCGCCGATACGATGATCCGCGCCCTGGAGGCCGAATTGTCGCTGTACATCCAGACCTTCGGGCTGATCAGATCCGATGTGCCCACCCTGGAGCTGCTGAAGTCAGCGGTTCCGCACTCCACTGGAGGAGCGAGTTGACACCCCCATCGCCCCCGCGCGTCGTCGGTCACGATCCGCTGCCCACCGCCGTCGCCGATGGCTGGCCGCAGGGCGGCGAGCCCGAGACCTGGCTGCTCAGCGTCGCGCGGTACACCGCGGCCATGGACGTGGGCGCGCCCGCCACGGTCCTGGACGCCGGGGAGCGGGAGCGGGCGTCGAAGTTCCTGCGGGCGGAGGACCGCGAGCGCTATACGGCGGCCCATCTGGGGCTGCGGGAGCTGCTGGGCGGCTATCTGGGCATGGCCCCGGCCGATGTGCCGTTCACCCGCGAGGCATGCCCCGGCTGCGGCGGGCCGCACGGCCGCCCCGCCGTGTCCGGCACCCCGCTGCACTTCAATATGTCGCACGCCGGTGATCTGGTGCTCTTCGCCTTCGCGGGCTCCCCGGTCGGCGTGGATGTGGAGAAGTTCCAGCCCGCCTCGGTGGTCGAGCAGGTGGCCGGGAGTCTGCACCCCAAGGAGCGCGCCGAGCTGGACGCGCTGGCGCCGGGCGACCGCACCGCCGCCTTCGCCCGCTGCTGGACCCGTAAGGAGGCGTATCTCAAGGGCCTGGGCACCGGCCTGTCCCGGGACCCGGCGGTCAACTATGTCGGCACCGGGCTCTCCGCCGTGCCGGTCGGCCCGTGGGCGATGACCGACATCCCCGTGGACGGGGTCGTAGCCGGCGGCTCCGGCTATGCGGCGGCCATGGCGCTGCTGACATCATTGCCGCATGCCTGACGTCCGGTATGTCGCCGAGGGAACCCGGGCCGCCATCCGCCGCACCCGCCGCGAGGACGCCGCGGAGTTCACCAGGCGCGCCCGGGAGAGCATGGCGTTCCACCGCCCCTGGCTCACCCTCCCGACCACCGAGCCGGCCTTTCAGCACTACATCGCCCAGTTGGAGAGGGAGGACCGTGAGGGGTTCCTGGTCCATGCCCGGGAGACCGGTGAGATGGCCGGGTTCATCAACATCAACAACATTGTGCGCGGCGCCTTCCAGTGCGGCTCGATCGGCTACGGCGCCTTTCCGCCCGCCGCCGGGCAGGGCTATATGTCCGAGGGGCTTGGGCTCGTACTGCGCCATGCCTTCGGGCCGCTGGGGCTGCACCGCGTCGAGGTCAACATCCAGCCGGGTAACAAGGCGTCGATCGGGCTGGTGAAGCGCCATGGCTTCCGGCTGGAGGGGTTCTCGCCCGACTTCCTCCACATCGAGGGCGCCTGGCGTGACCACGAGCGCTGGGCCATGACCAGCGACATGCTGGACCTGCGGACCGACTCCGAGTAACGGGCGCCGCGTGCCGGGCGGCACTGCCGGGTGCCGGACGGCGATGCCGCTGACGGGTCACCGTGATCGGTCCGAAGCGGCTCTGTTCAGCGGGCCCGTCGGCGTTGTTCCATGGTCACCGGACGGTCGCCGCACCGAGGTGACCCAAGGCAGTTGGAACGAGGCAGCCCGTGGCCACGAGCGTGCGACGTACCACCCTGACCCTTCCCACCGCCCCCGTGGGGCCCGACAACCCCCTGCCCGCGCTGCGCCCCCTCGACGAGGTGCACCGCGTGGACGACCGCACCCGGGCCACCCTCCCCGCCGACATGGCCCGTCAGGTCGCCTGCGCACCACTGCGGTCGGTGCTGCCGGTGCGGCTGCGCGACGGTTACGGCCGGGACCGCGCCCCCACCGCGCTCGACGCCATCGTCCTGGAGAACGAGCAACTGCGGGCCACCGTGCTGCCCGGGCTCGGCGGCCGGGTCCACTCACTGGTCCACAAGCCGACCGGCCGTGAGCTCCTGTACCGCAACCCGGTGTTCCAGCCCGCCGACTTCGCCCTCAACGGCGCCTGGTTCTCCGGCGGGATCGAGTGGAACATCGGCGCCACCGGCCACACCACCCTCTCCTGCTCGCCCCTGCACGCCGCCCGCGTCCCCGCGCCGGACGCCGCCGACGGGGGTGCGATGGTGCGGCTCTGGGAGTGGGAGCGGCTGCGCGATCTGCCCTTCCAGGTGGATCTGTGGCTGCCCGCCGACTCCGCGTTCCTCTACGTGGGCGTCAGGATCCGCAACCCCCACCACCTCCCCGCCCCCGTCTACTGGTGGTCCAACATCGCCGTTCCCGAGGACGAGCACACCCGCGTCCTCGCCCCCGCCGACGAGGCCTGGCACTTCGGATACGCCCGCACCCTCAGCAGGGTCCCGGTCCCGGAGTGGGACGGCGCCGACCGCACCTATCCGCTGCGCGGCGCCTATCCCGCCGACTACTTCTACGAGGTGCCCGACGGCGCCCGCCGCTGGATCGCCTCGCTCGACGCCGACGGCGGCGGCCTCGTCCAGACCTCGACCGATCTGCTGCGCGGCCGCAAGCTCTTCGTCTGGGGCGCGGGCCCCGGCGGACGGCGCTGGCAGCAGTGGCTGACCGAGCCCGGCACCGGCGGCTACGCCGAGATCCAGGCCGGACTCGCCCGCACCCAGCTGGAGCACATCCCGCTGGAGGCGGGGGAGGAGTTCGCCTGGCTGGAGGCGTACGGCCCGCTGACCGCCGACCCGGCGGCCGTCCACGGCGCGGACTGGGCGGTCGCCCGCCGCGAGACCGAGACCCGGCTGGAGGCGGCGCTGCCGCGCGCCGCCGTCGAAGCGGCCTACGCCACCTGGCGCCCGTACGCCGACGCGGAACCGGCGGAACGCCTCGCGACCGGCTCCGGCTGGGGCGCGCTGGAGATCGAGCGCGGCGGATTCCAGCTGCCCGGCACGCCGTTCGACCCGGACACGCTGGGGGAGGAGCAGGAGCCGTGGCGCCGGTTGCTGCGCACCGGCGCCCTGCCCGACTGGGAGCCTGGCCCCTCCCGGGCCGACCCCGGTGCCTCCGTGGTCGCGCCCGCCTGGCGCGACCTCCTCGAAGCGGCGCCCTCGACCGCCGCCGCCGAGTACCACCTGGGCGTCGCCCAGTGGCACGCGGGCGACCGGGCCCAGGCCGAGCGCAGCTGGGAGCGGTCGTTGCGGTGCGCGGAGACGCCCTGGACGCTGCGCTGTCTGGCCGTCGCCGACACCGCCTCCGGCCATCCGGCGCGCGCGGCGGAACGGCTGCTGCGCGCCGTACGGCTCCTCCTGGCCTCGGCCGCCGCCCCGGAGCCCGAGGCGTCCCCGGAGCCCGAGGCGTCCCCGGCGCTCGAAGCGGTGGGAACGGGGCAGGGCGTGGCACAGCGGGAGGCGGGGACGGTATCGGTCGCCACGCCGCCCGTCGCCACGGACCAGGTCGCCACCGACCCGGCCGCCCCGGAGAAGGCCGTCTCGGAAACAGCCGCCCTGGAGACGGCCGTCTCGGAAACAGCCGCCCCGGAGACGGCCGAGGCGGCGCTCGGCCGGGAGGCGATCCTCGCGCTGCTCGCGGCCGACCGCGCCGACGACGCACGAGCGGTCCTCGACGCCCTGCGCCCCGCCATCCGCGCACGCGGCCGCTTCCGGCTGCTGCGCGCCCAGATCCTGCTGGCCCAGGGCGACGCCCTGGCCGCCCGCGCCGTCTTCGACGAGGGCTTCGAGGTCTGCGATCTGCGCGAGGGCGACGAGGCGTTGAGCGACACCTGGTACGCGATCGTGGAACGCCTGGCGACCGGCGCCGAAGCCCCCCTCACCGAGGAAGCCCGCGCCCGGGCCCGCGCAGAGCACCCCCTCCCCGCCCGCTACGAATTCCGCATGCGCCCCGCCTAGCGGTCCTACGGCCCGCAGGGGAAAGGTGGCCTGGCCCGTACGGCGGCCTGACCGGCGTGTGCTCGCGTGGTGGGGCGTCGCGTCGCGGGGCCGGGTTCGCATGGTGGGGCCCGGGGTGGGCACCCGGGTGGGGATGTCGGCGTAGCACATGAGCCGGAAGGAGCCGCGTGCCGTGAGGACACCGCATGACCCCGGGGCGGATCCCGAGGACGAGGGGATTCCCGATCTGCAGGACGGGACGCCCGAGCAGCAGTGGGCCGGGGATCCGCAGCAGTTGCCCGTGGCCGGGGACGTGCCGACGGTCGCCGGGTACCGGGACACCACGAGCGCGGAGACGCGCGAACGGGAGTCGCTGGGCGAGCGGTTGGCCGATGAGGAGCCGGAGGCGGGCGAGCCGGTCGGCACCGTGGCGGAACCGGCGGGGCTGCTGTACGACGAGCCGGATCCCGACCTCCTGCGTGAGCAGGACGTCTACTCCCAGGAGGGCTCGACCAGCGGGCTGTCCGCCGAGGAGGAGGCGGTCCGGATCAGGAGCGATGAGCTCCGGGACGTGGATGATCTCTACGAGGAGGTCGCCGACGAGGAGTTCGGCGACGAGGAGGCCATCACGGATCCGGGACCGCCCTCCTGACGGGTCTGCCGGACGGTCTGTTCACGGGCGGGTCACGCCGGGTTCCGGTCGACGTACTCGAAGATCGCGCCGTCGGGGTGGCGGGCCACCAGCGTGCGGCCCACGGGAGCGGGCAGCGGACCGGCGACGATCTGCCCGCCGACCGCCGTGAGATCGGCGATCGCCTCGTCCACGTCCTGCACCGCGATCGTCGCCGTGATCTTGCGGAGAATCGAGATCTCCGACTCCGGTCCGCTCATCAGGAAGAAGCAGCCGACCGCCGCGACCGCGACGGGGCCGCGCTGGAAGCGCACCGCCTCGGCCCCCGTCAGCTTTTCGTAGACGGCGATCGCCGAGTCCAGGTCGTCGACGCACACGCGGAGTGAAGTCCCCAGAATATCCATGCGGGCGAGCCTAGTTGAACTGCTCAGACGCGGCAGAGGATCTCACCGTGCAGAACGGCGAACCAGCCGTCCGGGGCCTCGCCCCACGTCCGCCACGCCTCCGCGATCGACCCCAGCTCCTCCTCCGTGGCATGGCCGCCGTCCACCGCGAGCCGGGCGTAGGAGGAGGCGACCGTGCGGTCCGCCCACAGACCGCTCCACCACGCCCGCTCCTCCTCCGTCGCGTAGCACCACGCCGTGGCGGTCGAGGTGATGTCGGTGAAACCGGCCTCCAGGGCCCAGGAACGCAGCCTGCGACCGGCGTCCGGCTCCCCGCCGTTGGCCCGCGCGACCCGGCGGTAGAGGTCCAGCCAGCCGTCCAGCCCGGGTACGGACGGGTACCAGGTCATGGTGGCGTAGTCGGAGTCGCGCACCGCCACGAGGCCGCCCGGCGCGCACACCCGTCGCATCTCGCGCAGCGCCGCCACCGGATCGCCGACGTGCTGCAGCACCTGATGGGCGTGGACCACGCAGAAGGAGTCGTCGGGGTGGTCCAGCGCGTGGACGTCGGCGACCGCGAAGGAGACGTTGGCCAGCCCGCGCTCCTCGGCCACCGCGCGGGCCCGCTCGAGGACGGCGCCCTCCGCATCGACGCCCGTGACCTGCCCCTGGGGGACCAGCTCCGCCAGGTCCGCGGTGATGGTGCCGGGGCCGCAGCCGATGTCCAGGATCCGCATGTGGGGCCGCAGCTGGCCGGTGAGATACGCGGCGGAGTTGGCCGCCGTGCGCCAGGTGTGCGAGCGCAGCACCGACTCATGGTGGCCATGGGTGTAGACGGCGGTGTCCTTCGGCATGGCGGAACTCCCCTTCGGGACCGGTGAACGGGTGGCTCCACCGTAGAAGGCATCTCGTATCACGAGAAGAACCGTCTCAGTATTCGGGTTGCTGTCACGGCGACGCCGGAGGGGCGGTGGGGAAACGGACCCCACCGCCCCTCCGGCGGAATGGTTGATGCGGGAGTCGTGACGCGGGAATGGTGATGCGGAAGGTAGTGCGGAAATTGGGGCGGCTCGTCACATGGGCGGCTCCGCCACATCGCCCCGGCTGATCACGCCCAGCGCACGCCCCGCCTCGACCACCGGGAGCCGTCCGACCGCATGCCGCCGCATCAGCGCGGCCGCCTCGGCCACCTCCTCGTCGGGCCCGATCGTCACCGGGTCCGGGGTGCATACGGCGTTACAGGTGACGGCGAGGGGGTCGACGCCCTCGGCGACCGCGCGGAGGGTGATGTCGCGGTCGGTGAGCACGCCCAGCACCTCTCCGCCGCTGGCGACCAGCACATCGCCGATGTCCTGCGCGCGCATCAGCTGAGCGGCCTCCACCAGCGAGGCGTCCGGGCGCACCCAGATCGCGGGCCGGGTCATGACCTCGCGCACGGGGCGCGTCGGGTCGTGAGGTGGGCCATGGGGCATGTCTCGAGGTGGGTCATGGGGCATCTGTCCACCTCCCCCTTCGTGGGTGATGTGCTGCCCGCAGTACCCACGCGGGGCGGGAGGTATGCGCGACGGATGCGCGCGCACCGTCCGCGATCCCCCGCGTGAGGTGTCGGGCGCGGTCGGTCCCGGCTATGTGCTCGGGCGCAGCCCCAGCGCCGAGACCACCTCCTGCACCGTGTGGAACGTCCGGTCCGTGGGCAGTTCCTCGGCCAGCGCGATCAGCCCGTCCGGTGAGTGCCGGTCCTCCAGGACGCGCAGCAGCTCCGCACGGTCCGCCGGGAACGACGTACGTCCCAGCCGGCGGGCGAGCTCGAACCGCACCGCCTCGGCCTCTCCGGCCGTCCCCCGCGCCGGGACCGGCCCCCGGGCGACGTCCGGGTCGTCGTCGGCGGACGGCTCCGGGTCGTGCCACTCCTCGGCACGGGTCGGGTGCCCGGAGCGGATCAGCCCCTGGAGCTCGTGCTTCATCTCGTCGTCCTTGTGGACGCTCAGCCGGTCGCTGCCTCGCTGCATGTCGGTCCCCTTCCTCAGCGGGTCCGGGTGTCTCCCGGGTCGGTCGTCTCCCGGGAGGGGTCAATTGGCTCCGGGGCGGGCGGTCACATCCGCCCCGGGATGTTCACTCCGTGTCGCCCTCGTACGGCCAGCGCAGCAGTGCGCCGAGGCCGCCCACCGGAACGTCGTCGCCGTTCGGCTCGGCCCCGGCAGGTGCCACGGTCAGCGCTTCGGCGCCGGTGACCACGGCCGAGCGGATCAGCGCGTCGTCGGCGCGGGCCGGGGACGGCCGGGTGTCGCCCAGGTAATGGACGTCGGTACGGCGCAGGGCCAGCTGGTCGGGTTCGTGTCGAAGTAGACGCTGGCCCAGGGGCCCGGGCGGTCGTAAAGCGGTTGGAGATCTCCGAGTCGCATGTACTCCCTCCAGATTGCGCGTCCCCCACGCGTACCCATGACGACGGCATCGACACGAGTGCGGTACGAGGTCGTCAGGGCGACGGCGGCCGGGGTGCGAAACCGGCGTTTGGGGGCGCGGGGGAGGGGGACCCGGCCTGCGGCCGAGCGGCCCGCAGGGAGTGCGGAACGGCGCCGGACGCGGGACATCAGGGGCCGGGTCCGGCGCCGTGCCCTGCGGAAGCGCCCTGCGGAAGTGCCCGCCTACCCGTGGTCCGCCCTCGTCGGCGAGGACTGTTAACGGGGGTGCGGTACGGGTACCCGGCGGCGCATGACTGATAAATCGGACTATCCGAAGGCGGGCATGCCCTCGGCCGGGGACCTGGCGGAGCCGGTCGCACGGGCCGTCCGCGAAGAAGTCCGCCGGGAGCTGCGCGAGCAGTCGGGGCGGCGTGCGGTCCGCCTCTACGGGGGCGCGGCGGCGGTCGCGCTCTACGCGGGGGGTGCGCTCACGGCGTGCCTGGTGCTGCTGTTCGCACTGGCGCTTCCGGGATGGGCGGCGGCGCTGGTCGTTTTCGCGCTGTTGGTGGTGGCGGCGGGGTTGCTGAAGAACGCGGCGGGGCAGGGGGCGGGGCGACGCCCCGAAGCGCCTTCGGGGCGTCCGGGGCCCGCTGCCCCTCCCGGTTCCGGTCCCGCCGGTGGTCCGACGGGGCCCGCCGCGCCTCCGGCGCCCCCGGAAACGCCGACGCCTCCGACGCCTCCGGGAACACCTGGAACTCCAGGAACTCCAGGAACACCGGGGTCCGGAGCGCCCCCTCAGCCCCCTCGTCCTCCTCACCCGGGGTGATCGCCCATGGCGGAGAATCCGCTGCTGACCAGGCACCGCGAGGCGCTGGACCTCTTCACCGAACGGGTGCACGCGATCCGGCCCGATCAGTGGGACGACCCCACGCCCTGCACCGAGTGGACGGTGCGCAACCTGGTGAACCATCTCGCCGTCGAGCAGATGTGGGTGCCGCCGCTGGTCCGGGAAGGGGCGAGCGTCGGCGACCGGAGCGATGCGCTGGAAGGCGATCTGCTCGGTGACGACCCCGTCGCCACGTGGGACGTGGTGGCGAACGCGGCGCGGGACGCGTTCCGCGAGCCGGGTGCGCTCGACCGGACGGTCGGCCTCTCGTACGGGGAGAGCCCCGCGACGCATTACTGCGCGCAGATGACGGCTGACGCGGCGGTGCACGCGTGGGATCTGGCCCGGGCCATCGGGGCGGATGAGCGCATTCCCAAGCCGCTGGTGGACTTTTCGGTGCGGGAGGTCGCGCCGTACGTGGCGGATCTGGAGGAGAGCGGGTTGTTCGCGGCGCCGGTCGAACCCCCGGCGGGGGCTGACGCGCAGGCCCGGCTGCTGGCGCTGCTGGGCCGTGAGCCGTAGGCGCGTGCGGTGCCGCCGGACCCGCCGCGGCCGCGCGGGCCAGCGGTCAGGGGCGGCGTTCCGCGCGCTCGGGCCACGCGGCGACGCCACCGGTGACGCCGCCGCCGAGCAGCACGAGGCCGACCGTCCACGCGATCCAGTGATGCGACGCCAGATCGAGGACTCCCTGGTCCAGGGCACCGGCGGCCTGGGCCCGATACGGGTCGGCCCGGTCGTAGACGACGGTGGTCGGCACCCGGCCCGCGCCGTCCCGGTGGCCCTGCGGCACATAGAGCGAGCCGTCGATGGTCTTCTCCCGGGCGCTGACGGGCACACCGGACCGATCGGTGAAGTCCAGCCGCACCGAGGAGGTGGTGCAGTCGATCTCCTGCCGCGCCTCGGTGCAACTGGTGGTCAGGGTCGCCCGCGCCCGCACCCGCTGCCCGTGGTCCCGCAGTGCGCTCAACTCCCGCTCACCGCTGCTGAGTTCTGATATCTGTGCTGTCAGGACCAGGGCGCCGATCAGCGTCACCGCGGCTGCGGCCACCGTGGTCCGCCACCGGCGCAGCAGGCTCTCCATCGGATGTACTCCTCCGCCCGTCGCTCCGACCGGCACCGTAGCCGACGGCCGGACGGGGCCCGGGAGGGAATCGGCCCACGGCCGCGAACCGGTGTTCTAGTAGGCTCGCGGCGCTGAGTCGTCGTACGGGGGATTGACTTTTATGCACGCGCCACACCAAGGGGGCCGTCCGGGGCGTACCGGGCCCTACCGCGTGGTCACGGGTCTGGACGACGGTGCGTCCGGCATGCCCGTTCCGGAGGGCCGTTACATCGCCCGCAGCGCCGATGGCGGCCGTACGGTCCTCATCAGCGTTCCCACGGAGGGCGCCGACCCGCTGCGCTTCATGGCCGAGGCCGACTCCTCCCGGTATCTCCTCGGCCCGTGGTCGTCCCCGGCCACCGAACTCGCCGGGCCGGACGAGGCCCCGTGGCACGCGCGCCCCTATCTGCCCGCGCTCCCGCTGCCCACCGCTCTGCTGGTGCACGGCGGACCCCTCCCGGAGCGCACCGTACGGGCCATCGGCGCGGCCCTCGTGGAGACCCTCTCCATCGGGCACGGGCAGGGCCTGGCACACGCGGGGGTCTCACCCGCCGCGGTGCTGCTCGCGGCCGACGGCCCCCGCCTCGGCTGTTTCGGTGCGGTACGGGTCGCGGCCCCGGACGGAGTGCCCCGCTCGGGCCTGCCGGGACTCGAATCGGGCAGCCTGCCACCGGAGCAGGCGGCGGGCGGGAGACCGGACCCCATGGGCGACATCTATGCGCTCGGCGCGACCCTCGCCTATGCCGCGACCGGCCACACCGTCCCCGAAAGCCATCAATTCCCCGCCGCCCTGCGCGCCGTTCTGCGCCGCTGTGTCTCACGGGACCCCGCGGCCCGGCCGCGGCCGGCCGAACTGCTGGACGTGTTCAGCGCCGTGGGCGCGCCGGTGACCGGGCCCGCCTCCTCCCCTGCCCCCGCCCCCCACCCGGCGACCGAGGTGGACCAGCGGCCCGCGAGCCGCGCCGAGGCGGTGCTGGGCCCCGGCTGGCTGCCCGGCCGCGTGATCGCTGCCATCGCCCACCAGTCGGCCCGCGTCCTCGCCGCGGAGCCCTCAGCCCGCCAGCCCGTGACCACGCACCGCCAGGACTGACCCCATGCTGTTTCCCCTCACCCACGACGACCCGTACGAACTCGGCTCGTACCGGCTGACCGCCCGGCTGGGCAGCGGCGGCATGGGCACCGTGTATCTGGGCCGCTCTCCGGGCGGCCGCGGCATCGCCCTGAAGACGATGCACGCCCGCATCGCCGCGGACCCCCAACTCCGCAGCCGGTTCCGCCTGGAGACCGACGCGGCCCGGGTCATCGGCGGCCGGTACGGCGCGGAGGTCGTGGCGGCCGACCCCTTCGCCGAAACCCCGTGGCTGGCCACCGAGTATGTGCTCGGCCCGCCACTGGACGAGGCGGTCGACCGCTCCGGCCCACTGCCCGAGACCTCGGTGCGCGCGCTGGGCGCGGCCCTGTGCGGCGCGCTCGGCCAACTGCATCTCTCGGAAGTGGTGCACCGGGACCTCAAACCGTCCAACATCATCGTCACCGCGTACGGACCGAAGGTCATCGACTTCGGCATCGCCCGCGCCATCGGCGACGACCGCCTCACCCGCACGGGCGCCGCCGTCGGCACACCGGCGTTCATGTCGCCGGAGCAGGCGACGGACCAGGAACACACCCCGGCGGGAGACGTCTTCGCACTGGCGGCGGTCCTGGTGTTCGCCGCCACCGGCCGCGGCCCCTTCGGCGACGGCAGGCCCGCGGACCTGCTCTACCGGGTCCGCTTCACCGAGCCCGACCTCTCGGCCGTTCCGGCCGCCCTCGCCCCGGTGCTGGCCCACGCCCTGGCCAAGGACCCGTCGCAGCGGCCGACCACCGCGGCCCTGGGCGCCCAACTCCACGACGGCAGCGGTGAGTTCGCGGACCATCTGCCGGACCTGGTGCTGGATGAGATCGGCCGCCGGGCCACCGAGGTCTGGCAGTTCACACCCGCGAGGCTCCCGGCTCCGGCCCAGGAGCCGCCACCGCCTCCGGCGGCACCGCCGGAGCCGACCGGTCTGTCCCGCCGCCGTCTCCTGATCGTGGGGGGCGGCTCGGTGGCCGGCCTGGCCGCCGCCGGAGTGGGCTCCTGGGCCCTCAGCAAGGGGGACGACCCGGCGGCGCCCTTCAGGAAGCCGACCCCCGGTCCCAGCGTCAGACCGCTGCCGAAGAAGAAGCTCGACTCGCTGTGGCAGAAGCAGGTGGCCGGGCCGCCGGACGATCTCATCCCCGCGGCCCCGATCGCCGCCCGCGACCTGGCGATGCTGGTGGCGGGCACTGGTCTGGCGGCCTTCAACGCGACCAGCGGAGGGGTCGCGTGGGTGTCCGACAAGGGGGAACGCACCTGGCAGCTCGCCCCGGACGGCGACGAGCTCTATCAGCTCCTGGAGCCGAAAGGGGCCGAGGGACACAAGGGCGACCCCTGGCCCCTGCAGCTCGCGAGTGTCGACCTCACCAGCGGAAGAGCCCACAAGCCCCTGGCCGAGTTCTCCGATCTCAACGGTGTCATGTACGAGAACCAGCTGCTGTGCGTCAGCGACGGCGTTCTGTACGTGGTGGCGGGGAAGGGGGAGTACTCCATGGACGGCTTTCTCCCGAGCCAGTCCTGGTCCGTGTTCGCGATCGACGCCGACACGGGGAAGAGGCGGTGGTCCAAGCCGCTGCCGTCGCGTCCGGACGGCAGCGACCGGCTCCACTTCCTGTCCGCCACCGTCGTCGGCAACCGTCTGGTCGCCTTGCAGGAGACGAACGGGGGAAAGGTGCGGGTCATCGCGCGCGACACCCGTACCGGCGACGTGATCTGGGACAAGCCACTGGCCGTCGCCAAGCCGGACTCGGTGCGCCTACCGCTGACAGTGGACCGGGACCACGTCTATCTGGGCTGCGGGCAGCTCCGGGCGCTGAGGCTGAGCGACGGCGGACAGGCGTGGAGCTCCGGCTCGGCCCGCCCCGGGCGGACGTACGGGCCGCCGTCCGTCAAGGACGGCGTCCTGTACGCGGTGGAGAAGGGCACGGGCCTGGTCGCGGCGGACGCCCGCAGCGGCAAGCCGAAGTGGGTGGAGAGGGGCGGCAACGGGGTGGACGCGGCCGTCACCGACCGCCCGGTCGTCGGCAGCGACCATGTGTACCGCAAGGGCGCCGGGACCCTCGCGGCCATCGACCTCTCCAGCCGCACCCCCGCCCGGCTCTACAAGACCTCCGGGGACCGCTTCATCGCACAGGAGCGGAGCAATGTGGTCATCGCCCTGGGCGGCCACTTCTTCGCCGCGTTCCCCCTCCAGTGACCCCTGAAGAAAGCCGTCATCCATGAAGACCCTCGGCACCGGCGACCCGCTCCGCCTCGGGCCGTACCGCCTGATCGGTGTGCTCGGTGAAGGCGGCATGGGCAAGGTGTACGTCGGACAGGACAACACCGGTACGGTCTCCGCGGTCAAGGTGCTCCGTCCCGAGCTCGCACACGACACCCACCTCGCCCAGCGCTTCGTGCGCGAGGCACGGGCGGCACAGGCCGTCACGAGCGACGGGGTCGCGTCCGTCCTCGGTGCCCAGACCGAGGGCGGACGCCCCTGGATCGCCACCGAGTTCCTGGCCGGGCCCACCCTCGACCAGGCCGTCGACACCTACGGGCCGTTCGATGGACCGGCCGTGCGCGCCCTCGCCTCGTCGATCGCGCGCACCCTGGAGGACATCCACGCCGCCGGTCTCATCCACCGGGACCTCAAGCCGCCGAACATCGTCCTCACCTCGCGCGGGCCGCGCGTCATCGACTTCGGCATCGCCCGCCCCGAGCACGGCCTCACCCTCACCACCACGGGTCAGATCCCGGTCACCCCGGGGTACGGGGCCCCGGAGCAGGTGCTGGGCCGACGGGTCGCGCCGCCCGCCGACGTGTTCTCGCTCGGCGCGGTCCTGGTGTACGCGGCCACCGGCCGGCCCGCGTACGAAGGCACCCATGTGGCCGCCGTGCAGTACAAGGTCGTGCACGAGGAGCCCTCCCTGGACGGCCTGTCGGACGAACTGCGCTCGCTCATCGGCCCCTGCCTGGCCAAGGACCCCGCGGGACGGCCCACTCCGGCCCAGATCGTCGCGGCCTTCGGGACGCCACGGGGCTCCGAGCGGATCTGGCGGCGCGGCCGGGTGGCCGAGGAGATCAAGGAGCGCGAGACCAGCGTTGACCGCCTGACCACGCTGACCGCGGGCGGCGCACCGCGCCCCGTGGCCCGCCGCCGCGTGCTCACCGGCATCGCGGCGGGCGGCGGCGTGGCGCTCGCCACGGGCGGTGGCGCGGTCGCCTGGTGGCTGCGCTCGCGCGATGACGGGGGCGAGGGGTCGGCGAAGAGCAACCTCTTCACCTTCCCCGCCGCGGTCAAGACCCCCTCGGCGCACGTGCTCTCCGCCGACGACGGCGATTACCTCTCCGGCAAGCCGCCCAAGGCGCTGTGGGGGCCGATCGACGTGCTCGCCGACGACTCCCCGGCGATGCTGCCGGTGCGGGACGTCATCGTCTTCGGCCACAAGGACGGCGGCATCGCGGCGTACAACGTCGTGGATGGCAAGCGCCGTTGGAGGTCGCCCCGGGTCCGCGCGGCCGGCCGCTATCTCTCGCTCTCGGACCGCCTGATCGCGGCCGTCGACGCCGGAGGAACGCTGCGTACCTTCGTGGCGTCCACCGGAGAGGCCAAGTGGACCGCCGACGCCGACGCCGCTTCGCTGCTGGCCTCGGACGACGAGGCGGTGTACCTCGTGACCAAGGACGGCCGGCTGCGCGGCGTCGGCCGCTCCGACGCGAGGATCCGCTGGACGGCACGGGTCCCCGCGGACCTCCGCGGCAAGATCCGGCCGCCCGGCGTCACCGGCCGGGACCGGCTGGTCCTGGCCACGTCCGGCGGCGACGTACTCGTGGTGGACACGGCCAACGGCCGCCGGGTGTGGGACCTGCCGGGGCAGTCAGAGGACCAGATCCGGCCGGCCGTGCACGGCGGGACGGTGTACCTCAACGGAAAGTCACTGACGGCCCGCCGGATCTCCGACGGGAAGGAACTGTGGACCAAGGAGGAGAAGGACGCCTGGCACCACCCCGAGACCTGGGGCCCGCCGACGGCCTACCCGGACGCCGTCTACGCCACCCACGGGACGACGCCCAGGCGGCTGAACCCCGATGACGGCGGCGAGGTCTGGGACGGGCACGCGGAGGGCGACAATCACGCCCCGGTGCTCGTACAGGGCACCGGGGTGTGGTCGATCGACGGCACCGGCTTCAGCGAGGTGAATACGGTGGACGTGTCCGACGGCAGGGTCGGCTGGTCCTACGAGATCCCCGACTCGGAGCGCCGCTGGATCGTGGCGGACGGCAACCGGGTGTTCATCATGAACGACTCCTCGCTGTACGCGCTGCCGGTGTTCTCCGACCGCTGACCGTGACCGGCGGCCCCGGCTCAGCAGCGGGCCCGGGGCCGGTTCCAGTGGCGGTGGGTGGCTATGGCTTCGCTGAAGGCCCGGGTGAACTCCTCGCTGGCCGTGCCCGTCGTGGTGTCCGTGACGACGCCGCGGTCGGTGCACACGTGGCCGTGGCCGGAGGCGATGTGGAGGCCTTCGGGGTCCAGGGTGGAGAGGATGCCGACACCGGAGCCCAGGGCGCCGATGGGCTTGCCGTGGCGGTAGGCGTCGCGGACGAAGCGCATCGCCTCGTCGTCCGAGGCCAGACCGGGGGTGCCGGTGGGGCCGCCGGGGAGGAGGACGGCGTCGTAGAGGACGGAGGCGACCGTGGGGAGGGCGCGGTCCACCGCGTAGCCGTTGCCGTCGGCGCCGAGCACCTTGCCGTCGTGCGGGGCGAGGGCCTCGACGACGGCGCCCTGGGCGGTCAGCGCCTCCTGGGCCTGGGCGAGCTGGCCGGTGTCCACGCCGTCCATGACCAGGACCGCGATCTGGCGGGTGCGGATCGAGCCGTCGCCCTGGAGGTTCTCCAGGCTCAGGGCGGGCGAGGCCTGGGGTTTGTGGTTGTTGGCGCCGGGCTCGGGCAGTGCGACGCCGATGCCCTGGGCCACCTGCGTGGCCAGGTCGTAGTCGACCTGGGCCAGTTGCTCGACCGTGCGCTCCCGTACGTGCACCGCCTCGACCTTGCCCAGCTCGAAGCGGAAGGCGTCCACGATATGGCGCCTCTCCCAGTCGCTCATGCTGTTCCAGAACAGCGCGGCCTGGCTGTAGAAGTCCTTGAAGGACTCGCTCCGCTTGCGGATCTTATGGCCCTCGACCCGCTCCGCGTAGTGGGAGAAGGCATAGCCGTCCGCCCCCGCCAGGGCCGGGCAGCCGCCGCCGAGTGAGTTGGGGGAGTAGTTCGTCCCCGTGTGGAGCGTGCTCTGGTGGTAGCCGTCCCGCTGGTTGGTGCGGGCCGGGGCGACCGGCTGGTTGACCGGGAGCTGCGCGAAGTTGGGCCCGCCCAGCCGGATCAGCTGGGTGTCCAGGTAGGAGAAGTTCCGGGCCTGGAGCAGCGGGTCGTTGGTGAAGTCGATCCCGGGGACCACATTGGCGGTGTGGAAGGCCACCTGCTCGGTCTCCGCGAAGAAGTTGTCCGGGTTGCGGTCCAGGACCATATGGCCGATCGGCCGCACCGGCACCTGCTCCTCCGGAATGATCTTCGTGGCGTCGAGCAGATCGACATCGAAGTTGAACTCGTCCTCCTCCGGGATCAGCTGCACCCCCAGCTCGTACTCGGGGTACTGACCCGCCTCGATCGCCTCCCACAGATCGCGCCGGTTGAAGTCCGGGTCGCGGCCGGCGCACTCCTGCGCCTCGTCCCACACCAGTGAGTGGACGCCCAGCTTCGGCTTCCAGTGGAACTTCACAAAGGTGCCGCGGCCCTGGGCGTCCACGAAGCGGAACGTGTGCACCCCGAAGCCCTGCATCATCCGGTAGCTGCGCGGAATCGCCCGGTCCGACATCAGCCACATCATCATGTGCATGGTCTCGGGCTGGAGCGAGACGAAGTCCCACAGGGTGTCATGGGCGGAGGCGCCGGTCGGGATCTCGTTCTGCGGCTCCGGCTTGAGCGCGTGCACGAAGTCGGGGAACTTGATTCCGTCCTGGATGAAGAAGACCGGCATGTTGTTGCCGACCAGGTCGTAGTTGCCCTCCGAGGTGTAGAACTTCGTCGCGAAGCCCCGCACGTCCCGCACCGTGTCCGCCGAGCCCCGGGGGCCCTGCACGGTGGAGAACCGCACGAAGACCGGGGTGCGCACGGACGGATCCTGGAGGAAGGCGGCGCGGGTGAACTCCGCGCAGGACTCGTACGGCTCGAAATAGCCGTACGCGCCCGCGCCCCGCGCGTGCACCACCCGCTCCGGGATGCGCTCGTGGTCGAAGTGGGTGATCTTCTCGCGGAAGTGGAAGTCCTCCATCAGGGTCGGGCCGCGCTCACCCACGGTGAGGGAGTCATCGGTGTGGTCCACGGCCACGCCCTGGTCGGTGGTCAGCGGCCCTTCGGCGGGGTCGGGCGCGCGGTACATCTCGCGCTGCCGCTCCTTGCGGTCCTCCGTCATCGTGCCGATCCCTTCGTCGTCTTCGCGAACTCCTCCAGGAACGCCTCGCGGAACGCCTTGAGATCATCCGGCCTGCGGCTGGTGATCAGGGCGTTGGGGCCGTCGGTGCAGACCTTGACCTGCTCGTCCACCCATGTCCCGCCGGCGTTGGTGATGTCGGTGTGCAGACTCGGCCAGGAGGTCAGGGTGCGGCCGCGTACGACGTCGGCCTCCACCAGCGTCCAGGGGGCGTGGCAGATCGCGGCCACCGGCTTGCCCGCGTCGAAGAAGCCCCGGGCGAAGGCGACGGCCGCCTTGTCCAGGCGCAGGAAGTCGGGGTTGGCCACCCCGCCGGGCAGCACCAGGGCGTCGTACTCCTCGACCGTGGCGTCCTTCACGACCTGGTCGACCTCGAAGGTGTCCGCCTTGTCGAGGTGGTCGAACGCCTGGATGCGGCCGGGCTTGGTGGACACCAGACGGGGGGTGCCGCCGGCGTCCCGGACCGCCTGCCAGGGGTCGGTCAGCTCGACCTGCTCCACGCCTTCCGGGGCGACGAGAAAGGCGACCTTCATTGCTGCTCACGTCCTTCCGGTCTCTTCAGGTCCGGGAATCGCGCTCGTCCGGTGCGGCGGGTAGCCAGCGCGGACGGGATCAAAACGGGAACACCGGATGCATCAGTCGTCGTCCGATGTCTTCTTCCGGTGCGGCAGGAACTCCTGCACCTTCGCCTTCAGGCCCTGGCGGACCATGCCCGCCCGGTCCGGGTCGCCCTTGATGATCGACTCGGCCGTGGCCTCCATCTGCTCCCGGGTGGCGTGCGGCGGGATCGGGGGGACGTCCGGATCGGTGAGGAACTCCACGACCGCCGGGCCGTCCGCGCCCAGCGCCTCCCGCCACGCCCGCTCGACCTGCTCGGGCTTCTCCACCCGGATGCCGGTCATGCCGAGCGATTCGGCGAACCGCGCGTAGGAGACATCGGGGATCGCCTGCGAGGGCACGAACTGCGGCGCCCCGCCCATCGCCCGCATCTCCCAGGTGACCTGGTTGAGGTCCTGGTTGTTCCAGATGGCGATCACCAGCCGGGGGTCCTCCCACAACTGGCGGTACTTGGCCACGGTGATCAGCTCGGCCAGGCCGTTCATCTGCATCGCACCGTCCCCGACCAGCGCCACCGCGGGCCGGTCCGGACGGGCGAACTTGGCGCCGATCGCGTACGGCACCCCGCAGCCCATCGTGGCCAGCGTGCCCGACAGCGAGCCGCGCATCTCGCCGCGCATCCGCAGATGGCGGGCGTACCAGTTGGCGACGGAGCCGGAGTCGCAGGTGACGATGGTGTCGGAGGGCAGCAGCGGGTCCAGGCAGTGGGCCACGTACTCGGGGTTGACCGGGTCGGCGGACACCTCGGCCCGGGAGTCCATCACCTCGCGCCAGCGCCGTACACCCTCGATGATCTCCTCCTGCCAGTCGCGCGCCTCCTTGCGCTCCAGCAGCGGCAGCAGCCGCAGCAGGGTCTCGCGCGCGTCGCCGACCAGGTTGACCTCGTACGGATAGCGCATCCCGATCATGTGCGGATCGAGATCGATCTGGACCCCGCGCGCCTTGCCGAACTCCGGCAGGAACTGGCTGTACGGAAAGCTGGAGCCGATGGTCAGCAGGGTGTCGCAGTCCCGCATCAGCTCATACGAGGGCCGGGTCCCCAGCAGCCCGGTGGACCCGGTGACATAGGGCAGTTCATCGCTGAGCACATCCAGGCCGAGCAGCGCCTTGGCCACCCCGGCGCCGAGGGTTTCGGCGGCCCGCTGCACCTCCTTGCGCGCACCGGCCGCGCCCTGGCCGACCAGGACCGCCACCCGCTCGCCCGCGTTCAGCACCTCCGCGGCCCGCTCCACCGCGCTCTTGGAGGGCACCGCGGACCAGCCGCTGCGGTCCAGGCTGGACGGCACCATCTTGAACTCGTGGGTGGGCGCGGAGTAGTCGAGGTCCTGCACGTCCGCCGGGATGATCACGGCGGTGGGGGCGCGGCGGGCGTAGGCCGTGCGGATGGCCCGGTCCAGGACGTTGGGCAGCTGCTCGGGGACGGTGACCGTCTCCAGGAAGTCGGAGGCCACGTCCTTGAAGAGGCTGTGCAGATCCACCTCCTGCTGGTACGAGCCGCCCATCGCGCTGCGGTGGGTCTGGCCGACCAGCGCCACCACCGGGACGTGGTCCATCTTGGCGTCGTACAGCCCGTTCAGCAGGTGGATCGCGCCCGGTCCCGAGGTGGCCGCGCAGACGCCGAGGCGTCCGCTGAACTTGGCGTAGCCCACGGCCTGGAACGCGGCCATCTCCTCGTGCCGGGCCTGGATGAACCGGGGCTCGTTGTCGGCCCGCCCCCATGCGGCGAGCAGACCGTTGATCCCGTCTCCCGGGTAGCCGAACACATGCTCGACACCCCACTCCGAGAGTCGGGCGAGGATGTAGTCGGCCACTTTCATGGTCATGGTGGGTCATCGCTCCTCTCGGCGGTCGCCCTTCCCGGCGATCGCTGTCAACCGGCCACCTGCGGCAGCACCTTGGTGCGGTAGAAGTCGAAGAAGCCGCGCTGGTCGGGGCCGATCTGATTGACGTAGACGGTGTCGAATCCGGCCTCCGCGTACGCGTTCAGCGCCGCCACATGCGCCTCCGCGTCATCCCCGCAGAGCACTTCCCCGGCGATGCGCTCGGCGGTGACGAGCTGGGCGGCCTGCTCGAACTGGCCCGGGGTGGTCAGCGTCGACAGCACCTCACCGGGCAGCCCCTCGGTCGGCCACAGCCGGTGGGCGGTGCGCAGCGCCTCGTCGGGGTCCGGGCCGTACGCCACCTTCAGCCCGCCGCTGGCCGTCTTGCTGTTGCCCCCGGCGCCGCTGCCCCGCCGGAACCGCGCCACCAGCTCCGCGTCCGGGGTCATCGTGATGAAGCCGTCGCCGACCCGTCCGGCCAGCGCGGCGGCGGCCGATCCGAAGGCCGCGATATCGATGGGCACCGGCTCCTGGGGCAGTGTGTACAGCCGGGCGTTCTCCACCGTGTAGTGCTTGCCGTGATGGGTGACCCGGCGCCCCTCGAAGAGCTGGCGCATCACCATCACGGCCTCCTCCAGCATCTCCAGCCGGATCGGCGCGGGCGGCCAGCGGTCGCCCAGCACATGTTCGTTCAGCGCCTCGCCGCTGCCCACGCCCAGCCGGAAGCGGCCATCGAGCAGCACCGCGCTGGTCGCGGCGGCCTGGGCCACGATGGCCGGGTGGACGCGGATGATGGGGCAGGTCACCGCGGTCTGCACGGGCAGGCTGGTGGCCTGCGCGAGGGCGCCGATCACCGACCAGACGAACGAGCTCTGGCCCTGGGCGTCATTCCACGGGTGGTAGTGGTCCGAGATCCACAGATGGCTGAAACCGGCCTGCTCCGCCATCCGCGCCTGCTCGACGAGGTCCGCGGGCCCGTGCTCTTCCGCGGCCAGGAAGTAGCCGTAGTCGGTCATGGGGCCCTCCTCGAGCGCGGATTGCGGCAGATGCGACGGGTAACCGGGGCCCGGGGAAGGAAACCTCGTTTGACCGGGCCGGGGAGGGGCAGGCGAACTCTGTGCTTCGGCCCGGAGGCACGCCACGGGAGCGGCCCGGCCGCCACAGGTGTGACCACCGGATCGCCCTCTTCGTTCGATTTTGCCCCCGTGGTGAGACCGACGACAGCTCAAGGGAGGTACGGCATATGACGTCCGTACGAGCACATCCCCGAGCCCACCTCAGCCATCCGCGGAGCCACACCCGCGCCCGGCCGGGCGGACAGGCGGGCGCGGGTGTCGCCTGACCGCGGGCCCGGGCTGACTCACGCCCCGGGGGCCGGGGCGCGCTCGGCCGGGTGCGCCATGGCCAGGGCGATATGGCGGGAGATCCGGTCCGCCACCCCCGCCTCCGCCATCTCGAAGGCCCCGCGCCCGCCCGTACGGAAGAGTGTGAGCGCCCCCAGGACCGGGCCCGCACCGGCGCGCAGGGGCAGACACAGCAGCGAGGTGACCTCCTCCCGCACCAGCACCGGAGCGCCCGTCGCGTCCCGCCCGAAGGCGTCGGCGTCGATCGGGCCCACCCGCAGCGCGGAGGCCCCGTCGTACAGCGCGTCCACCACCAGGGGGCAGTCGGCCGGGTCCTGCTCGGCCACCGATGCCGTACGGTCGCCCGCCGCGTCCCGCGGGCCGAGGGCCAACGCCCGGCGCGGGTTGCCGGGGCCGTCCTCCGGGGCCAGGTCGGCGATCACCCAGTCCGCGAACCGGCCGTGCAGCACCTCCGCCGCCGCCGCGAGCACCGCCTCCGGACCGCCCCCGGCCGGGCCCGCCTCCAGCAGCGCCGCCGCCATGTCGTCCACCAGGTCAAGCAGCTCGGCATGGCGGGACACCTCGCCCAGATCCGGCCGCGACTCCTGGGCCCACGCCCCTGCCGTCCCCTCGCCCCCCGACGGCTCGGCCACCCCGGGCTGGAACGCCGCAAGCACCGCCGGGTGCGGCTCGCCCGGCGGGCGCAGCGCGGCCAGGGTGACCCGCACCTCGCCGTGGACGGGCGGCTGCGACAGCCACACCGTCAGACTGCGGTCGCCCTCACCGCGCGCCACCGCGGCGACCTGCGACCGCAGCGCCGCCTGCCCGTCGCGCCGGAGCGCGGCGGTGAGCGGGCGCCCGGTGGCGTATCCGGCCCGGGTGCGGAACAGCTGGGTGGCGGTGAAGTTCATCCGCCGCACCACGGCATTCCGGTCCAGCAGCACCGTGGCGATCGGCAGCCGCTGGAACAGCGCCCGCAGCAGCTGCTGCTCCTGCGGGTCGCCCCGGCCGCCGCCGGGGGTCCGGGACGAGGCGGCCGTCAGCTCCTCGTACCGTGGCCACAGCACATCCACCACATGCTGGAGTTCGAAGAGAGCGGCGTCCAGCAGGGACGACCGCTCCTGCGAGGGCAGCGCCCGCGCGGTCCGCAATTCGTCAACGCGTCTGCGGAAGTCTGTGAACTCCGCACCAAACCCCTGTGCGTCTGGCATGGGCACACCGTAGCCTGCCCGCGTGCGCGGGGTCGCACGGGTGGTGTTTTCCCCTCAAGGACGTGGACACCCGCAAAAATCGCGGCCCCGGAAGGACGGGGCCGGACAGCACATCGACCGGAGCGAAAGGAGTGGACCCGGTGGCGCCCGACCGTATGCCCATCCGCGCGGCGTTCCAGACCGACGCACCCTCCCTCGGACGCGGTCTGGCCGAACTGGCCGAGCAGGCCGCCGCGGGCACGCCCGAGAGCTGCGGGGCCACGGCCACCGCCGTACTCGCCGAGGAGCCCCCCGGCTCCGTGGACGCCGACCGGACCACGGCGGCCACCCACCCCGATCTCTCCGCGCTGGTGTCGGTCCAGCTCAGGGCGGGGGAGGGCCCGATCCTCGCGGCACTGGACACCGGCCGCCCGGCGGGCGCCGACGATCTGCTCCACGACGACCGCTGGCCGCGCTACCGGGCCCGGGCGCTGGACGCGGGCGTGCGGTCCTCCGCCGCCCTGCCGTTCGCCTGCGACGGGCTCACCGTGGCCGTCTCGGTCTACGGGCTGCGCCCGGGGCCGCTGCGGAGGGCCGCCCAGGGCGCCACCGGGCTGCTCGGCGACCTGGCCATCGAGAGCCTGGCCCGGGACCGGCTCTACCGCGCCGCCCTGGTCCAGGTCGACCAGCTGGACACGGCGCTGCGCCGCCGTCCGGTGGTGGACCAGGCTTGCGGAATCGTCATGTACGTCCTGGGTTGCGACCCGGACCAGGCGTTCGACCTGCTGCGCCAGCTCTCCCAGCGGACCAACCGCAAGCTGGCGGAGCTCGCCGAGACGGTGGTGCGCACCCGCGGCCGGGGCCTGGAGAAGAACCTCATCGAGTTCGGCCGGTCAGCTGCTCCCGGACCCGATCGGCCAGCGTCCGGCCCGGACCGGGACCCTCCGGGCTGACCGGGGGCACGCCCTGCGCCGCGGCCGCCGCCTCGCCGACCCGCAGGCCGAGCGCCATCCGCTCCTCGGGGGTGAGCCGCTCCCGCAGCTCGGGGAAGACCAGGTCCTCCTCGCCGCGGATATGCATGGACACCACCTCCATCAGCTCCCGGACCAGCGGGTCGAACCGCCGGTCCCGGGGGTCCACGGCGTCCAGGTCGGACAGGATCCGCTCGGCCTCGGTCAGCTCCTCGATCTCCTCGTCGGCGATCCGGTCGCCGTTCGGCAGCGCCTTGCGGACCGTGGGATAGAGATGGACCTCCTCGGCCACCGAGTGCCGCACCACCTCCACCGTCATCCGGTCGACCAGCTGCCGCCGCTGTTCGGGGTCGGTGGTGGCGCGGTACCCCTCGAAGAGGTCGCGCACCGTGCGGTGGTCCGCGGTGAGCAGGTCCACCACATCGGGTGGCTCCGGCATCGATGTCATGGCGCCCGGGTGCCCCGGGTCCCTTACGCGAAACGGCGCCGGAGATCTGCGAAGGTGGACATACGTGGGCGGTGACGCGCCGGACACGGGCGGAGGTGTGGACGGAATGCAGCGGCAGTGGACCGCCCCGGCACCGGCGGACCGGGAGGACGGCGGACTGCCGGTCGTCCCGGAGCTGCTCGCCAGCTTCGCCGCGGCGGCCGGACACACCGCGCCGGAGCCGGTCGGCGGCTCGGCCGGGCTGCGCTCGGCGGCCTGCGGCTACTGGTCGCGGCGCGGGCTGTGGACCGACCCCGAGCACGTCGTGGTCGCGCCGGGCGCCGAACCGCTGCTGCTGGCGCTGCTCGCCTCGGCCCCCGGCGGTGATGTGCTGCTGCCCCGCCCCTGCGCCGCCTGGTACGAGCCGCTGGTGCGGCTGGTGAACCGGCGTGCCCACCACGCGCCGGTCCCGGCCGAATGCGGTGGGCTGCCCGATCCGTTCGCGCTGCTGGAGATCGTCCGCAGGATCCGCGCCGAGGGCGGGGCGCCCCGGGTACTGCTGCTGTCGGCGGCCGACGATCCCACCGGCACCGTGGCCCCGCCCGAGCTGCTGCACGAGGTGTGCGAGGCGGCCGTGGCCGAGGGGCTGCTGATCGTCAGCGATGAGACCTGGCGGGACACCGTCCACCATCCGCAGGGCACGGTGCTGCTCAGCCCCGCCGAGATGTCCCCCGAGAACACGATCGTGCTCTGCGACCTGGCGGGCGCCTTCACCCCGGCGGGCTGGCCCGCCGCGATCGCCCGGTTCCCCGCGACCGAGCGCGGTGCGGAGCTGCGCGGCCGGGTGCTGTCGCTGCTCACCGCCGTACGCTCCGTGCTGCCCGGACCCATCGCGGCGGCCACCGCGTACGCCCTTGAGGAACCCGAGCCGGTCAGGGACCGGATGGCCGCCGCCGCCCGGGCGCACGGGGCCGTGGCCGCGGCCGCCTATCGCGCGCTGACCGCCGCGGGGGCGCTGGCCCGCCCGCCCCAGGCCGGTCGCCACCTGTACGCGGACCTGGACGAGCTGCGCGGGGTGCTCGCCGCCCGTGGCGTCACCGACTCGGTGGAGCTCGAGCGTGAGCTGGTGCGGCGGCTCGGCCCGAGCGTGGCCGGGGGCCACCGCTTCGGCGACCCCCCGCACACCCTGCGGATCCGGGTGGCGACCCTGCCGCTGCTCGGCCCGGCGGAGGAGTCGCGGCTACGGGCGCTCCAGACGCCGGATCCGCTGCGACTGCCCCATGTGGCCACGGCGTTGGACGCCTTCGAGGCGGCCTTCCGCGACCTGATCGAAGGCGGTCCGGTGACCTGAGCCGCCCCGGACCCAGCCACGGACCCCATGACGCGCCGGCACCGAAGGTCCGGCCCGGACACGGCTCAGATACGGAAGGGAGCCAGGCCATGACCGACCACGCCGACCACGCCGAGCAGGCGGAACCGGTGGAACCGGCCGGGCGCCGCCGAACCCGCCCCGGCGCCGCCGCCCGGCCCCGGCTGGCCCCGGCCACCACCCCTGAGCCGGGAGCCCCCGCCCCGGACGGCACGGGCCCGGACGGCGCCCAGCCGGGCGCTCCCGGACCGGACGGCGCCGGACCAGCCGGTACCGGGCCGGGTGGCACCGCGCCGACCGCTCCCGAACCCACCGCTCCCGAACCCACCGTCCCCGGGCCGGGGACCCCGCGTCCGCCCGGTGAGATCCGCAGCTGGCCGCCGTCGTTCGCCGACCGGCTCACCTCCCCGCTGCCGGGGGTGCGGGCGCTGGCCCGGCTGGCCCGGGAGGGACGGCTCAGACCGCCCGTGGAGACGCTCCGCGAGATCCCCGAGCTGCCCTTCGAACCGGGGCCGCTACCGCTCATCGGCCCCGGCCGGACGGCGCTCACCTGGGCCGGGCACGCCAGTTGGGTGGTGCGGACCGGCGGGCTCACCGTGCTCACCGACCCGGTCTGGTCCCGCAAGATCCTCGGCACCCCGGCCCGGGTCACTCCGGTGGGGGTGCGCTGGGAGGACCTGCCGCCCGTGGACGCGGTCGTCATCAGCCACAACCACTACGACCATCTGGACGCGCCCACGGTCAAGCGGCTGCCGAAGGCCACGCCCGTCTTCGTGCCCGCCGGGGTCGCCCGCTGGTTCCGGGCGCGCGGATTCACCCGGGTGACCGAGCTGGACTGGTGGGAGGCGGCCGAACTGCCCGGCGAGGACGGCCCGGTCCGCTTCGACTTCGTCCCGGCCCACCACTGGAGCAAGCGCACCCTCACCGACACCTGCCGCTCGCTGTGGGGCGGATGGGTCATCACCGCGCCCGGCGGACGGCGGGTGTACTTCGCCGGGGACACCGGCTACGGCCACTGGTTCCAGCAGATCGGCCGCCGCTACCCGGGCATCGACATCGCGCTGCTGCCCATCGGCGCGTACGAGCCGCGCTGGATGCTGAGCGGGGTGCACACCGATCCGGAGGAGGCCGTACGGGCACATCTGGACCTGGGGGCGCGGGTGCTGGCGCCCATGCACTGGTCCACCTTCCTGCTCGCGGCCGAGCCGCCCCTGGAGCCGCTGCACCGGATCCGCGCGGCCTGGGAGGCCACCGGGCGTCCGCGCGAGGAGCTGTGGGACCTGCCGGTCGGGGCGTCCCGGGTGCTCGAATAGGCGGGCCTCCGGCCGGTCCACCAGACCGCCAAGTGGGGTAACGCGGAGCATAAGTGACGAGTGGAACATAAGTGGCGAGTGGTGCGGAGCGCACCTAGCTTCCTTTTCATGCGCACACCTAGACTTCGCCACCTAGCGGGCCTGACGGCCGTACTCATCATCGAACTCGCCCAGCTCCCCGCGGCCCACGCCGCCCCGGTCGACCAGGCCGCGACCCGCCACGTGGTCAAGCCCGGCCAGTCCATCCAGGCCGCCGTGGACGCCGCCGAGCCGGGCGACACCATCGAGATCCGGCCCGGCACCTACCGGGAGAACATCCAGATCACCACCGACCGGCTGACCCTGACCGGTGCGGGCGAGTCCACCGTGCTCTCCCCGGCCGCGAAGCCGTCGGCCAACGCCTGCGGCAAGGCCGGGCACGGCATCTGCGTCACCGGGACGGCCGAAGACCCCGTCTCGGATGTCCGGATCGGCTCACTGAAGGTCACCGGCTTCCCCAAGAACGGCATCTGGGGCTACGGCACCGACCGGATGACCGTACGGAACACCACCGCCGAGGACAACGGCCAGCAGGGCATGGGCCAGGAGGTGTCCACCCGCGGCACCTTCGTCGACAACGTCTCGCGGAGCAACAAGCAGTCCGGCGTCTTCCTCGCCAACACCATGGACGCCGAGGGCGGCGCCACCGACGCCCTGGGCACCCTGGTGGCCGGAAACCAGCTCAGCGGCAACCGCACCGGTGTGGTGGTCCGCCGGCTGCGCGACCTCTCGGTCGAGGGGAACAGCATCACCGCCAACTGCGCCGGGGTGTTCATCGTCGGCGACGAGTCGACCCCGCGCGCCGGGGACCTGAACGTCCGCCACAACTCCGTCTACGAGAACAACGCCTACTGCGAGGCCACCGACCGGCTCCCCTTCATCCAGGGCGCCGGCATCGTGCTCACCGGCACCGAGGGCACCCGGGTGACGGGCAACCAGGTGAACGGCAACGCGGGCACCTCGCCCATGTCCGGCGGGATCGTGCTCTACACCAGCGCCGTCGGCGCCCCCAACGCCAAGAACGCCATCAGCCGGAACGTGCTGAGCGGCAACAAGCCCGCCGACCTCGCCGACCGGGACAAGGGCCCCGACAACACCTTCACCGACAACGTGTGTGAGCTGTCCGCGCCCACGGGCCGGTGCTGAGAGGCGGCGAGATGACCACTGTGGACACCGACAGAGCCGCCGCGGCGCAGCCCCCACCGGCCGCGCTCCCGCCGCCCATGCAACTGCGCGAGATCGTCTTCGGTGCCGCACGGGCCGCCTCGGTGCGCGCCGCGGTCCGGCTGCGGATCGCCGACGCGCTGGGCGACCAGCCCGCCTCCATCGGAGAGCTGGCCGCCGCCGTGGACGTCGAGCCCGATCCGCTGCGTCGGCTGCTGCGCTCCCTGGCCTGCTGTCAGATCTTCGCCGAGACCGAGGACGGCCGCTTCCGGCACACCGAGATGTCCCGGCTGCTGCGCGAGGACACCCCGGGCAGCCTGCGGAACATCGCCCTGTGGTGTACCGAACCGTGGACCTGGGAGGCGTGGCCGCTGCTTGACCGGGCGGTGCGCACCGGCGGCTGTGTCGTCAACGAGATCTACGGCAAGGACTTCTTCGCCTACCTCCATGAGGACGCGCCCGAGTCGGCCCGGGTGTTCGACGCCGCGATGACCACCTCCAGCCGTCAGTCCGCCACCGATGTCGCCGCCTTCCTCGACCTCGACGGGGTCAAGGAGGTGGTGGACATCGGCGGCGGCCAGGGGCATGTGCTGGCCAGCCTGCTGGAGAAGCACCCGGCGCTGCACGGCGCGCTGCTGGACCTGCCGCAGGTGGTGGCGCACGCCGATCCGCGGCTGCGGGACGGCGGGGCGCTGGCCCCGCGGGCGACGCTGGTGCCCGGTGACTGCCGGGTCGAGGTGCCCGTCGAGGCCGACCTCTACATCATCAAGAACATCCTCGAATGGAACGACGAGAGCACCCGCCGGACCCTCGCCAATGTGGTCGCGGCGGCGCGGCCCGGCGCCAGGGTGGTCGTCATCGAGAACCTCGTCGACAACAGCCCGTCCTCCTTCACCACGGCGATGGACCTGTTCCTGCTGCTCAATGTGGGCGGCCGGAAGCACACCGAGGAGAGCATGGTGGCGCGGATGACCCAGGCCGGTCTGAACGTGACCGACATCCGTCCCGTCAACGGCGCCCTGCACGCCTTCGACTCCACGGTGGGGGCGCCCGGCGGCCCGTGACGGCTGCGGCGCGCTGTATCCCCTCCCCGCCCCTTCCCGATACCAGGGGCTCCGCCCCAGTTGAGGGACGGGGCGGGGAGGGGAAAAAACGCCACCACGGACGCCACCACGGTGCCCGCGTCGTCCGTCCTCGACGACGCGGGCACCGTGGTGCGTGCGGGGCTTCGGCGTCTGTGGTGCGTGCGGGGCTTCGGTGTCTGTCGGTGCGTCAGCTGTACCGGTACGACGTGAGGTGCGCGAACACCACCACATTGGCCGTGTAGTCCTTGGCCGTGCGGTCATAGACGCCGCCACAAGTGATCAGCCGCAGCTGGGCGTTGGGGGTGTCACCGTAGACCTGCTTGTCCGGGAAGGCCTTCTTCTTGAACGTCTTGATCTTGTCGACCACGAAGGTCGCGACGATCCCGTCCTCGCGGGTGATGGCCACCTTGCCCTTCAGCTTGAGCTGGCTGAGGTTGGCGAACACCGCCGGGCCGACCTTGGTGTCCACGTGCCCGGCCACGATGGCGTTGCCGCGCTCGCCGGGCGAGGGGCCGCCCTGGTACCAGCCCACCAGGTTCTGGTCGGTGTCCGGGGGCGGGACCAGCACGCCCGCGGTGTCCAGCGACAGCGGAGTGAAGGGTGCGCTCACCCCGATCGAGGGGATGTCCAGGTGGGAGGCGGGGGAGCGCGGCAGCGCGGGTCCCGGACGGGACTGGGGGGCGGTCGTCGACTCCGGGGAATCCGCGTACGCGTCCTCGTTGGAGGTGTCGCTCTCCGGTTCCGAGACGGACGCCGGGGCGCTGGCCGTGGACCGGGCCTCCGGGGTGTTCTGAGAGACGGCGTCGACGGAGTTGTAGATGAGGAATACGCCGATGAGGGCCGACGCGGCGGCCCAGCGGAGAATGCGGGTGTTGCCATCGGCAGCGCCCTGCTTGGCCGGCTTTCCCATGGGGGTGTCCGCCTTTCTTACAGCGCCTTTTCGCGCGGCGCCTCAGCTCAAGGCGCCCTTCTCACGGCCGCTTTTCTCATAGCGCTCGTGGAACTGCCGTGGCACCACCGCTCGGCGGAGGTGCCACGGCAGCACGGAATACGAGGAGTCAGGCTCAGATCGCGGTGCCGGTCGGCTTGCGGCGACGCAGGGCGTAGGCTCCGGCGCCGAGGCCACCGAGGAGCAGGACCGAGCCGGCGGCCATGCCACTGCCCGTGGAGGCCATGCCGCCGCCACCGGTGTGGACGCCACCGCGGGGCTTGTCGCCCTTCTCGTGGCCCTTCCAGTCACCGCCGGACCAGTCGTGGTCCTTCTTGCCGGACCAGCCGTGCTCGCCCTCGTCCTTGCCGTGGGACCAGCCGCCCTCGTCCTTGCCGCGACCGGACCAGCCACCCTCGTCCTTGCCCGGGTCCTCCTTGCCGTGCTCTTCCTTGCTCGGGTCTTCCTTGTCCTTGTCCTTGTCCTTCCAGCCGCTCTGGCCGTAGCCGTCCTCGGAGGACTCCTGGCTGCTCGAGTACCCACCGTGACCGCCCGGGTCCGAGACGTCGGCGGCGAACGCGGCGGCGGGGGCGCCCAGGGTCAGGGTGGCGGCAATCGCCGCCCCGGTGAAGAGTGCGCGAGTAGATCGCATGAGCCATTCCTTCCGGCGCCGTCGCGATACTGACTATTTGCCAGATAAAGGGATCGCAGCGGCGTCTTATCCACCGTCAGCGAAGAGGGCTCCCCCTGCCACTCGGCGCGACGTGCGATCTGCTCGGTTGTAAGCCCTCTGGGTGGAGATAAGCGCAATGATCACTCATTTGCCGCGCGAATGGCCTGATGCCCTTTCACCTTTTCGGCAGACATCATTCCGATGAGCCCAGTAGTGTGAAGTTTCCGCGCCCGGTGCATAACCGGCTCCCGGTGCCATACGAAAAGGCCATACGAAAAGGCCATACGAAAAGGGCCGCCGGGAGGCGAACTCCGTCGGCGGCCCCGTGCGGCGCGACGCGCATGCGCTAGCCCCGGTCGCGTTCCCAGCGGTAGAACTCGCGGGCCATGGCGTCCTTGGGCTCGCGCCAGGTCTCCGGGTCGTACGCCCGCATATACGGCTGGAGGCGGGCGCTGACGTCGCGGAACTCCGGGTGCTTGGCGTACTTGGTGACCTCCGAGTCCGGCGGCCGCTCCGCCTCGATCAGATGCAGATACACCTCGCCGAACTGGAAGAGGCTGCGGCCGGTGACGCCGATCAGCCCGGGTAGTTCACCGCGGTCGGAGTCCGCGAATATCTTGGCGACTTGCGGGGCCGCGTCCCGCTGCATCTTGGCGACGATCATGGTCCGGTATATGCTCATGCCCCCACCGTCTCCCGAGCCCGCTGCTCGATCTTGTCCCGGATCAGATCCATCTGGATACGGGAGTTGCGGTTGATGTGCTCCGTCATCGTGGGGTCGTCCACCGGTGCGTCGGGCCGCATCTCGAAGTCCTGGGTCCAGCGCATGCGGGTGCCCTCGGGCTCCTCCTCGTACTCCCAGTGGATGTTCATGTAGGCGAAGGGGCCGGGCTCCACGCGGCGCGCCCAGACCGTGCGCACATCGCGGGCCGTCTCCCGCTCGGAGACCCAGGACCAGACCTTGCCGTCCCCGTCGGGGTGCATGGTCAGGCGGAAGGTGGTGGTGTCCCCGGCCCGCTGGAGCACTTCGACCGAGGCGTACTCGCTGAACAGCTGCGGCCAGTTCTCGAGGTCGTTGGTCATGTCCCAGACGAGGTCGAGGGGTGCCTTGATCATGACCTCGTTGTCGGTGTGGCCTGCCATCTTCATGCTCCTGTGAGTGAGGTGTTGATGACGTCGAGGAAGTCGCCGGGGGTCTTGCAGCTCTCGGCCCCCGGTTCGATCGGGGTGCCGTACCGGTTCTCCAGCTCGCCGACGATGGCGAGCAGACCGAGCGAGTCCAGGCCGTACTCCTCGAAGGTGGAGTCCGGCCGGGTCCGCATCATGTCCGGGTCGACGGTGAGCCCGGCGCACCGCTTCATCAGCGTGGCCAGTTCCCCGTAGGACAGTTGACTGGACATCAGTAATCTCCTTCCGGTCCGCGGAGCACGAGCGCCGCGTTGCAACCCATGAGTCCTCGGCTGAGCACCAGCGCCGTCCGCGGCTCGGCGGGGCGGGAGCTGCGGGTGACGAGGTCGAGGTCATGGCAGACCTCGGTGACGTACGGGGTGGGGGGCACCACCCGGTGCTCCATGGAGAGCAGCGCGGCCGCCACGTCCAGCGTGGGAGCCGCGCAGTGCACCCGGCCGAAACCGGTCTTCGGCGCGGTCACCGGGACCCGGGTGCCGCGCGGCCCGAGGGCGTCGGCGATCGCCAGTGCCTCCGCGCGGTCCGCCTCGGGCACCCCGAGCGCGTCGGCGAAGACCACGTCGATCTCCTCCGGTGCGCACTCCGCGTCCTCCAGGGCCACCCGGATGGCCTGGGCGAGCCCGTCCCGGGACCGCTCCCACCGGGACGGCCCGGTGAAGGTCGAGCCGTAGCCCGCGATGAAGCCGCGGATCCGCACCCCGCGGCGCCGGGCGGCTCCCTCCTCCTCCACGACCAGCATCGCGCCGCCCTCCCCGGGCGCGAATCCGCAGGCGTCCTCGGTGAACGGCAGATAGGCCCGGCCCGCGTCGCGGGCCCGGCTCAGCTCGTCCCAGCCGAGCATGCAGACGATGGAGTACGGCGCCAGCGAGGCCTCGGAGGCGCCCGCCACCATCGCGTCCGCTCCCCGCCTGATGGACCGGCGGGCGTGCGCGAGCGCGTCCAGACCGCCGGTCTCGTCGTTCGCCACCACCCCGCACGGGCCCTTGAACCCGCCGCGGATGGAGACCTGGCCGGTGCTGGCCGCGTAGAACCACGCGATGGACTGGTACGGGCCCACATAGCGCGGCCCCTTGCCGTACAGCTGCTGCAGCTCGCGCTGGCCGAACTCACCGCCCCCGGAGCCCGCGGCGGTCACCACGCCCACCGCGAACGGCGACATGTCGTCCACCGGCAGCTTGGCGTCGTCCAGCGCGAGATCGGCCGAGGCCATCGCGAAGTGGGTGAAGCGGTCGGTCTGGACGAGGAACCGCTCCTCGATCACCGAGCCCGGATCGAAGCCGCGGACCTGGCCGCCGATCCGGACCGGGAAGTGCTCACTGCCCTCGCGGGAGATCCGGTCCAGGAAGGTGATCCCCTCCCGGGTGGCCTTCCAGAAGGCGTCGGTGCCCACGCCGTTGGGGGCGATCACACCGAGGCCCGTGACGGCCGCGCCCCGGTTCCGGGTGCTCTTCGCGGATGTCATGCCGCACTCCCGTCCGCCCGGCTCAGCACCACCGCGGACTGGAAGCCGCCGAATCCGCTGCCGACCGACAGCACATTGCGCAGCGGGAGGGCGCGGGCGGTGCGCGGGACGTAGTCGAGGTCGCATTCGGGGTCGGGGGTCTCGTAGTTGGCCGTCGGCGGCACCACGCCACGGGCGAGGGCCATGGCGCAGGCGACCACCTCGATGGCGCCGATCGCCCCGAGGGAATGGCCCACCATGGACTTGATCGAGCTCATGGGGGTCTTGTAGGCGTGCTCGCCCAGGGACCGCTTCACGGCCGCCGTCTCATGCCGGTCGTTCTGCTTGGTGCCCGAGCCGTGTGCGTTGACGTAGTCCACCTCGGAGCTGTTGACGCGGGCGTGGCCGAGCGCGTGGTCGATCGCCTCGGACATCTCAAGACCCTCACGGGTCAGACCGGTCATGTGGTACGCGTTGCCGTACGTGGCGAATCCCCGGAACTCGCAGTAGACCCGGGCCCCCCGGGCCCGGGCGTGCTCCAGCTCCTCCAGCACCAGCACGGCGGCGCCCTCGCCGAGGACGAAGCCGTCCCGGTGGGCGTCGAACGGCCGGGACGCGGTGGCCGCGTTGTCGTTGTTCGCCGAAGTGGCCTTGATCGAGTCGAAGCAGGCCACGGTCAGCGCGGTGATCGGCGAGTCCGCGGCCCCGGCGACGCACACATCGGCCCGCCGCTCCTCGATCGCCTGGAACGCGTAGCCGATCGCGTCCAGACCGGAGGTGCAGCCGGTGGAGACGGACTGCACGGGGCCCTGTGCCCCGGTCAGCTCCGCCACCCCGGAGGCCAGCGCGCTCGGTGAGAACGCGTGCTGCAGATGCGGCCCCGCCTTGCGGTGGTCCACGTCCCAGTGCTCACCGGCGTTGCTGACCTTGACGTAATCCCGCTCCAGCCGGGTGGACGCGGCGACTGCGCTGCCCAGTGAGACCCCTATCCGCCAGGGGTTGAGCGCCTGGAGGTCGAGACCGGAGTCCCGTACCGCCTCCTGGGCCGCCACCAGCGCGAACTGCACATAGCGGTCGGAGCGTTCGATCTGCTCGAAGCTCAGACCGCTGGCCAGCGGGTCGAAGTCGCATTCGGCGGCGATCCGGGAGCGGAACCGCTCCGCGTCGAAGAGCGTGATGTTGCGGGTGGCCGTACGGCCCGCGGTGAGCATGTCCCAGAACGCCGGGACCCCCATACCCCCGGGGGCGACGACACCGAGCCCGGTGACCACCACCCGTCGGGTCACGACGTCGCCTCGGCGGGTTCGGCGGTCTCGGTGTCCACGTGACCGAGCTCGGGGCGCGGCGCCAGGGGCCCGAGGTGGAAGACCATCCGGGCCTCGGTGCTCCCCACATTGCGGAACCGGTGCCGCATGTTGATGGGGATCAGGAGCGCCTGGTCGGGGTGGAGCGGATGCGCCTCGCCGTCCAGGTCCACCTCCATGTCGCCGCTGACGACGTACACGAACTCCTCGGAGTACGGGTGGTAGTGCTCGGCGACCCGTTCACCGGGCCCCACGACGGCCATCCCCATGAAGCCGCTCGTGGCGCCCACCAGAGGCGGAGTGAGCATGGCGCGCACATCGCCGCCGCGACGGCGGTTGGGGGCGACCGCGGCGAGGTCGACGACGAGGGGGGACTGCGTGGTCATGAGTTCCTCCAGAGAGCGTTGCGCGGTCCGGGCCACGGGGGTGAAGGGGTGCGAAGGGGAGAGACGCCGTCAGTGGTCCGCCGATGTGCGGTCGGTGATCGGGGTCATGTCGCAGTCGGCCAGGAAGCGGCGCTGCCCGTTCTCCATGGACAGGTCGATCACCGCCCCGTCCGCCCCGAGGTCCAGCAGCCGGCCCAGTACGGCGGCGGCCCTCCGGCCGCTCACACCGGCCGCCATGGCGGGGTTCCGGTCCAGCGGTACGGCCAGGTCCACCAGCCGCACCACGATGTCGTCACGCTGGAAGATGGTGCTGCTCAGCAGGGTCTTGGTGGTCTGGTCCGCGGTCATCTCCCGGTTCACCGCCAGCTCGTCCTGCCGAGCCAGCAGACTGGCCAGCGCCGGGCCGCAGCCGGTCTTGACCGGGTAGAGCAGGGCGTGCCGGTGGACCCCCTGGGCGGGGCGCTGCCCGCCGGCCGTCATGTGGTGGACCACCGGAAGGGAGGCGCGGGCGAAGAACTCCCGTGCCGAGCTGGGGTCGTCGAGGTTGCGGTCCTCCTCCAGATACGGATTCAGGGCCTCCTCGGCGGCCCTGATCTCCGGCTGCCGGGCCACGAAGCGCAGCGCCGCGGTCAGATCGCCCTTGACCTCCACGGCCCGCACCACCCGGTTGCCGCTCATGAATACCGAGGTGCGGGAGAGCCGGGTGGTCTCGTCGACCCGGGCCTCGGGGGAGGCGTAATCGGCCAGGATCTTGGCCACGGCGTCCTCGCTGCCCGGCTTCACGGTGAAGGTGAGCGCCTGCCGGACCAGCCCGTCGCCGACCCGCAGCGCCGCGTCGACGCCCCGGGTGGTGACATCGACCGGCGCCGATCCGGCGGTCAGGGTCTCCCGCAGAATGCTGAACCGCAGTGAGCGGGTGTCCTCCACACAGCCGTGGAAGGGCTTGACCATCTCCCGGTGCGCGGGGGAGTCCACCCAGGCGAGGAACGGAGGGGCGCTTTCCCATTCGCTGGTGATCAGCCACTGCGAGGGATTCTCGATCGACTGGCAGAGCTGGTCGCTGATGTGCCCGGGCACCGCGGCCACCTGCTGGGACAACTGATCGTAGGCACGCAGAAAACGCTGCTCGGCACCACTGTTGACCTGCACCAGCAGCACGACGCGCAATCTGGTGTCGGTGAGAGCGGATTCCACGGTCGTGGGTGACTGGTCCACCGTGGTCTCCGGAACGTCGGACAGGGTGCTCATCTTCCACTCCTTATTTCGCGGACGCGTCCTTCCGGGCATCGAGGACACCCGCCCGTTAGACGATCGTGGGGTGCTCCCACCAATGGCGCGAGATATGTGAGCCATCCGAGCGAACGCCTGGTCAGCGTCCCGGAGCGGCCCGGAGACACCGGGCATAGCAGCACAATGAACCGTCTTGCCGACAATGCTGAGCGTGTGCCCGTCCTCATCGCGGGCGGCTCCCTGGTGGGCCTGTCCGCCTCACTGTTCCTGGGCCGACTGGGGATCGGTCATCTGCTGGTCGAGAAGCACCCGCGCACCTCGCACCACCCACGCGGACGGGGGAACAACATCCGGACGATGGAACTGTTCCGCACCGCGGGGGTGGAGTCCGCGATCCGTGAGGCCGCGTCCGTACTGGCCGACAACCACGGGATCCTGCAGACTCCGTCCCTCACCGGCACCGAGGGCAACTGGCTCTTCCGGGAGATGGACCCGGGTGGCACGGCCGCCCGGATCAGCCCCGCCGGATGGTGCCTGTGCAGCCAGAACGACCTGGAGCCGGTGCTGCTTGGCGCGGCTCAGGAGCACGGTGGCGAGCTGCGGTTCTCCACCGAGTTGAGCTCCTTCGAGCAGGACCCGGACGGGGTCACCGCCACCCTCCTGGACCGCAGGTCCGAGCGGCGCTCCACGGTCCGCGCCGACTACCTCATCGCCGCCGACGGCCCCCGCAGTCCGGTGCGCGAGGCCCTTGGCATCGGGCAGAGCGGCCGCGGTGAGCTGTTCCACAACGTGTCCATCACCTTCCGCGCCAAGCGGCTCGCGGACGCGGTCGGGGACCGCCACTTCATCGCCTGCTACCTCACCAACCCCGAGGCCGACGGGGCGCTGCTGCCCGTGGACAACCAGGAGAGCTGGGTCTTCCACGCCCCCTGGCACCCCGAACGCGGCGAACCGCTGGAGGCGTTCACCGACGAGCGCTGCGCCCAGCACATCCGCGCCGCCGTCGGCATGCCCGACCTGGAGGTCGAGGTCACCGGAAAGGCGCCCTGGCACGCGGCCGAGCGGGTGGCGGACCGCTACTCCGACGGCCGGGTCTTCCTCGCCGGGGACTCCGCCCACGAGATGTCCCCCACCGGCGCCTTCGGCTCCAACACCGGTATTCAGGACGCCCACAACCTGGCGTGGAAGCTCGCCGCCGTGCTGGGCGGCTGGGCGGGCCCCGCGCTGCTGGAGACCTACGGCACGGAGCGGCGCCCGGTCGCCCAGGCCACCAGCGCCCGCGCCGCCGCCCGTTCGGCCGAGCACAGCCACCCCGGCTACTCGGCACCGGCCACCGAGGACCGGGCCCCGCAGTCCAATGTCATGGCCGTCGCCATGGGCTACCGCTACGTACGGGGCGCGGTCGCGGGCGCCGACCCCTCCGCCCCCCCGGTCCCCGACCACTTCACGGTCTCCGCCGAGCCCGGCAGCCGCGCCCCCCATATGTGGGTGCACCGCTGCGGGGTGCGGCTGTCCACCCTCGATCTGTACGAGCGCACCTGCGTACTGCTCACCGGCCCGGGCGGCGCCGCCTGGCACGAGGCGGGCCGCCGCGCGGCCGATGCCCTCGGCGTCCCCCTGGACTGCTACCGGGTGGGCGAGGGCCCGGACCACGAACTCGCCCCCGAACCGGGCACGGACTGGGCCGAACTCCACGGCACCGCCCCCGACGGCGCGGTCCTGGTCCGCCCCGACGGCTTCGTCGCCTGGCGCACGGAGCGCTCGGTACCCGACCCCGAGGCCGCGCTGACCCGAGCCCTGCGAGAGGTCCTGCGACTGGACGGCTGAGCCCGTCCTCCTGGGCGCCCCGCCCATGGCCGCGGCACGCCGCACCGGGTGCCGTGCCGACGCCGCGAGGCGCCTGCGGCGGGCTGTCCCCTCCCCGCCCTTCCCCGAAACTGGAGCTCCGCCCCAGCCCCCACCCCGGGGCTCCGCCCCGGCCCCCACTCCTCAAACGCCGGAGAGGCTGGATGCTGGGTTTCC
>NZ_LAKD02000046.1 GCF_000968685.2 Streptomyces antioxidans | reverse complement strand
GTGGCGACGACCCAACTCAAGACCAGCTCACTAGTGACGGACGACCGCTTCGACGACCTCACGGTGATCAACGCGGACGGATCCCGTGAACGGGCCCAGTTCAAGCACTCGGACGAGAAAGGCCCCCTCGGCTACACCACGTTCACGACCGACGATCGCGGACTGAGACTGGACCGCCTTGTGGCGGCCGCCGCCGCCGACCGGGACGGACCGGGTGCAGGCGCCACTGCCCACCGGTTGCGCATCGTGATGTGCGACGCACCTCCGGACGACGACGCACTGAACGCGGTGATGGTGCCCGCCCGTTCCTCCGACGCGCCGTTCCTGTCGGGGGTGAACACCACACTCCTGCGGTTCGACGCGGAAGACCTCTGGCGAGGGTTCGACCTGCCCGCGCGGGGCCGACGCAAGGCGGGTAACGTCTTCGGGTTCCTGACGGGCGGTGACAAGGCCGTATCCAAGCAGGACCTGGAATGGCTGTGTGAGCACCTGGTGGTGGAAGTCGGCGCACCGGCCATGACGACGGACCTCCTGCAGCCAGGGCCGGCCGAACTGCTTCTCCTCCAACGGGTGCGCGGTGAGCTTGGCGCGGGGATCTACCCCAACGAGGGACGCTCACCGGTGGACGTCGCCGAGGCGCTGATCCGCACGGTTCGCTCCGCCCGGCAGCGCGGCGTCGAGGTGACGCCCCGCGAGCTACTGCGCCAGGCCCAGTTGCGCAGCGACCTCGGCGCCGTCGTGCGCGCGAACCCTGTCGACCGCGCCCTGGAAGTGGCCAGGTCCGCCACGGTCGGCGTCCTGGCGGAGGCGGCCGGGGCAGCGGCGGCCGACGGGGGAGTCTTGCTAGTCACGGGCCCACCGGGACAGGGCAAGTCTTGGGCGTGCCAGCAGCTGGTCGACCAACTCACCGGTGATGGGTGGCTGGTTGCCGAGCACTACTGTTACCTCGGCGATGCCGATGGCGATCAGCTGACCCGGGTGGTCACCGAAACGGTCTTCGGCAGCCTGCTGGGCCGGCTGGCCGAGGCGGTACCCGACCTCGTCCAGGAGCAGCGCCCGCGTTTCGCCGCCGATGCGCAAGCGCTGACCACGGCGGTGGACACCGCTCTGCGCAAGGACCCCACCCGGCGCGTGGCGCTCGTCGTGGACGGACTGGACCACGTCACCCGCGTACAAGGAGGAAGGACCAGGAGAGCTGATCCGTCCCTGGCCCTCGCCGCCGTCCTCGGCTCGCTGACCCTTCCGCCCGGCAGCGTCCTCCTCGTCCTCAGCCAGCCCGGGAACCACCTCGCCCCCCTCCAGGACGCCGGGGCGGCCCCCCTCGCCGTGCCGCCACTGACTGCGCTCGAGTGCCGCATCGTCGCGGAGCGGCTCGGACTGGTCCCGGCGGCGAACGACGATCGCACCGAGGCCCTCCTGACCGACGACCGTGACGTGACCGACTTCCTGGACGCGCTGCAGGAACGCTCGGGCGGCAATGCTCTGTACGCGACGTACCTCTGCCGCGAGGTCGCCCTCCGGCCGGAGACGATCACGAAGGCTGCGGTAGTGGTGCGGGCACTCCCGGCCTACCAGGGATCATTGGAGGGCTACTACGCACACCTCTACGACACCCTCGGCGCAGAAGCTGATGTCGTCGCGGACATTATCGCCCTGCTCGGCGTGTCCGTCACCCGCGAGGAGCTCGGGCAGATTATCCCGGACCGGGCACACAGGATCGACGGCGCGCTCAAGGTGCTGGCCCCGGTGCTCTCCGGGACGGCCGGACCCAGCGAAATCCGCGTCTACCACGAGTCGTTCGCCCGCTACCTACGCCTAGGCTACGACAGCGATCCCAGGGCCCTGGAATCGACGCTGGCGCTGATCGCCACCTGGCTGACCGGGAAAGGACTGTTTGACGATCCGCGGGCCTTCCGCCGCCTCCTGCAGATCCTCGCCGAAGCAGGGCGCGACACGGAGGTGCTGGACTACATCGGGCGGGACTTCGTCACCCGAGCCGTCTCCACCGCCCACCCGGCCTCGGCGATCAGAGACAACCTGGCCACCGGCCTGCGCTGCGCCGCCAGGACGGCGAACTGGCCGGTCGTCGCGCGCTGCGTCGAACTCGCCAGGGCCGCGCAAACGTACGAGTTCGAGCGCTTCGACTTGGACTTGGTCGAATTCGCCGACGTGCCGATCGCCTTGATGGGAGCTCAGACGCTGGCGGACCGGCTCCTGCACGACGGGCGGACCGTCATGCCCGCCCGGGCAGGTCTGCAGATGTGTGCCGTCCTCGACGCGGCAGGCGCCGTGGCACCCTGGCACGCGTACATGACGGCACACGACCACGAGGCCGAATCGGACAACACCTCCTACGGTGCGGAGTCCGACCGAGCCGTCGAACTGGCATACCTGCGTGGCCAGCTGCGCCGGTCGGCGACCCACCAGGCGACAGGGGAGGAGCCGGGGGAGGACGGTCCCGACCGGCCGGTGTCGCTGGACCGCATCGCCGAGTGGCTCGAGGAACGGGGTGACCAGGCATCGGCCGACGCCGTCGTGAAGACGCTCTTCGACACCGTCGGAATCGAGGCCATCACCGACCTGGTGCCGCGCCTTGCAACGGGCGGCCCAGTATGCCTCGCACTCGGCGAGCAGATCGCGGCAAGCGCGGTGCCCGATGAGGCGGGCAGCGCCGCGGACTGGGCTCAGGAGGCGGCCGACCTGGGATACGTGCTGGGAACGGGGCACCGGCTGCTCGCGCTGGGGGTCGCTGCCGCCGATCTCGCTGAAGGCCTTGCGACAGACGAGATTTCGACTGCCCGCGACACTCTGTTCTCCCTCACCCACGACGTACAGCACGAACGTGTCCAGTGGAGCCCCGAGGCTGTGGCCAGGTGGCTCGATGCCCTGGCGATCACGGCACAGACCGACCCTATCGCTCTGGACGCGGTACCGGCTCTCGTCCAGGGGCCCGGCTGGTACCCCTGTTGGCTACGGTTCGCGATCGCCCTCGCACGCGCCGAAGCCGCCGCAGCACACACCCGGTCTGGCCTGGTGATCGAAGCCCTCGGGCTTCTGACCGCAGACATCAGCCGCTTCACCGGCAGCCCGCGTGCGTGCGACCTCTACTCGATCCATCCGCTCATCGAAGAGTCGGTCCGCCGGGCGGCCGCCCTCGTGTCCGACCAGGACTGGCCGCAGGCGTGGAAGACCCTCATCCACGTCAGCCGGGAAATCGGCGTCAGCCTGCGCGGCGAGATGGGCGGACCGCTGCCAGCCGACACGCTCCTCACGATCGCCGTCGAGCACACCACGCCCGCACGGCGGGCTCGCATCGACGAAGCCGTCCGCAACGAGTTTCTCCAGCAGGCCGGCGGACGCTTCTACAGCGACCTCGCCCGTTACCTCCTCATCCACGCGCGCCTCGCCCTTATAGCTGACGACCTCGCCGAGGCCGAGGAACACTGGTTGGCGGCCTGCCACTTCCTGGTGGCCTACGGCTGGCGCAAGGACATCACCGTCTATGAGCTCCTGGATCCGCTGCCCGCCCTGGTCACTGCGGACCCGGCCCGGGGGCGGGCGCGGGTGGCGCGAATCCAGCCATTGTGCGAACGCCTTGTCCTTCACACCGACGGCAAGGAGACCAACGCTGCACGCCCGCGGTGGTGGAACGTCCTGGCCGGGGCAGACCCCGTGGCCCTTGCCGATCTCGCAGCCACCGGCCTGCTCAGCGACTGCAACGGCCCAAACGCCATCCTCCACGGCGCCCGAGAAGACCTCTGGCGCGAGTGGAACGGCACCGCCGATCCGGTCGTGGCAGCCGCGCTCCGCATCACCTTGGACACCCCGCTCCTCCAAGCCGACGCCGCACTTCTGGACCGGCTCGCCCGGACAATCGGCCCCTCCACGCCCGACGGCGTTCCACAACTGCTACGCATCGCACTGAGCAGGGCCGACGAGCGGCAAGCGAACCGCGACTCCTCCAGTGACGGGACCAGGCTGGCCGACGTACAGCTGGTCGCGGAACTCAACGCCGTCGCCGAACGCGTCGGCGCCCCGCAGCTCACCCGCCTGCCCGAACCACCGGTGACCGACGAGTCCCAGCCCCGCCGCAGCGCACCCATCCCCGCGCAGTCGGCCACGGCCCCGACCTCACCTGCCGCCCCGTCGCCCGCGCCCTCCGAACCGGTCGGCCTGATCCGGGTACTGCGCGCATGGCACCTGAGCCCGTACGAGGCCGACGCCCCACAACACACCCTCGAACAGATGACAGACCTCGTCGGCGACGGCCTGCTTAACCTCGCCACCCGAGGACAGACCGACGAGGCCGCACAAGTCCTGCGTGCTATCGCCGGCCCCTTCGACTTCCGGGACGGTCCCCTGCTGCTGCGCCGACTCGCGGACAAGCTCCGCCAGAACGGGCATGACGCGCTCGCCGCCGAAGCCTACGCACTGACCTGGGTACGCACCCGCGGGCAAGGCGGATGGCTGAACTTCGGAGGCGAAACAGCCCTCGACGCCCTTCGTACGGCCGCACAACTCGATCGCATCCTCACCCACCGCGTCATCACCGAAGAGGCAGAAGCAGCGGTGAGCGCAGGTCGGTACGGGACCCACGGCATCACCCAGGCACTGATCTTCGCCTTCGCCCAGCAAGCCTTCGGCCTGCCCCCGAACGACTCCCTCGACCTGGCCTTCGCCCTCTGGGACGAAGCCGCAACGGTCATCGAGAGCAGAGCACCACGCGTCCACGACAGCGACGACCCTCAGCACCCCTACCGCGCCCCCGAAAACGACAACGGAATCCCCGCACCCGGTGATCTCGACCATGCTTTCGCGACCACAGCACTAGCCGCGGTCGCACACGCGGACCGGGAAGGCAAACGCCGAGCGATGGTTGCGACGCGATCTCTGGTCACACTGCGCCCCGAAGCCACGGCACCCGCCATGGCCCTCGCACTGGAGCAACTCTCCGATCCGGCGACCCTGATGTGGCTGCTGTGCCTGCTCCAAGAACAGGGGCCGCAAGCCCAAACTGTCGTGGACCACTGTCAGGAGGCGCTCGAGGCACTGGCCCGAGGACCGCTGCTCACCGTCCGCGCCCTCGCCCGCCGACTGCTCACCGATGCGGCCAGCGTGCCCATGGGAGCGTCGGACCCGGCCGGGCTGAACCCGCCGAGCCGCCTGTGGACCTCCGCCGCACAGGGAGACAGCCCGAGAGGCCGCGTCGTTACGGGGATGGTGGCAGAGGTGGCTGGCGCGCGGCTGAACGAAGCCGAGCAACTGCAGCCCGGGCTGATCCGAGCAGTCCTCGCCAGGGTTCGCCGCGAAATTGACACTGAGCACACCATCGAGAGGAACAAGGCTCAGTCCCGCGCCAACCTCAGCGCCGACGAGGGCGAGCTGCCGGACGCCTACCTCGCCATCGAGGAGACCATCGAAGAGGCGATCCAAACGGTGGCGGCGGGTAGCCGCGCGCACAGGCTCTCGCAGGGCTTGGGCGTGAGCGATCCGGCAGCTTGGGAGGACCAGCTGGCCACCGTACTGACAGACGCCCCGGCCTTCCCCTGCTACCCGGCCCGGACGACCCGGCCAGCCAGGACACTCCGCTGACCGGAGCAACCGCCGAGACCACCTCCACACGGCCACTGACCCAAGCCGCCGCCCTCACTGGACAGACCCTCCCGGGCTGGCGCATCCTCGCTTCCGTGGAGGAACGCAAGTTCCTGTCACCGCACACCCGGAAGACCGGCCTGACCGTCGTGAGCTTCTCAGGCCCGGAAGTGACGGATTACGGGAATCAGGACAGCGACGCTATCCCCTTCTCGGACGGCGACATCGAGGAGTGGACTCGACCGCCTGCGCAGCACCCCGCCGCTGACCTCCCGCCGGGGATCCCGCTCCACGGCCTCGACCGCGCCATGACCGCCGCCGCAGACGCCGCCCAAGGCCTGGGACTACCCGGCTTCACACTGACACCCACCCCGTGGCTCCGCTCTGCACTCCGCCTGAGGCCCGGAGCCCCGCTGACACTGGAGGACGACCGAGGTCCGGCTCTGCGGCTCATCTGCTGGCGTACCGAGTACGAGCGGAGTGCCTACCGCCTGCCCTGGCCACGGACGAGCGGCTGCGCCGTCGTGATCCGCCCCGACCTGCTGGACATCCTGTCCGAGCGGGCATCCGCACCGATCGTCACCCGAGATGTCGTCATGCGGCTGGAAGCGGACTGAAGAGAAGCTGACGGGACACCGTGGTCGGAAGGAACGGCACCCAGTACCAGGCCACGAGTACGACCCGCCCTGGCGCCGGGCGTGCTTGGGATCAGGCGGCGGGCTCTGCCTCGGCGGGTTTGGGCGTGAGAGGCCTGTGCTGCTCGAAAAGTCATCGCTGCATGTCATGCTGCATATTTGTACTCGTTGATGAGGCCGCCGAGGATCGGGGTGTGCAGTAGTTTGCCGGTGCTGAGGCCGGGCGCCGCGGCGGGTTGTTCGTGGGCGTCGGGTGGTAGCTGGTGGCGGGCCTGGTGGGGTCGGTTCGTTGTAGTGGTGTTCGTAGGCCGCGAGGACGTGGCGGGCGTGGGCATCGTTCATGATGAGGGCGTGGTCGGGGGCTTTGCGTCGGATGCTGCCGATGACGCGTTCGTAGTGTGCGTTCACGCGGGGAGCCTGCGGCGCACTTGTGAGGATGTCCATCTCCTCGGCTGCAAAGACGGCGTCGAGCGCTTCGCCGTACTTGCCATCGCGGTCGCGTAACAAGAAGTGCAGGAACTGGATGCGTATGCCCAGGTCGGCGGTGAGATTCCGCGCCTGCTGCACCGCCCAGTCCCGTGTCGGGCGGGCATGACCCCCGGTGATGTGCAGCCGCCGGGCGCCGTGCTCGAGGAACACCAGCGCGTATAACCGCCTGCCGAGGGCGGTGTCAACGTGAAAGAAGTCTGCCGCGATGATGCCCTCGGCGGCTTGCGCGGTCAGGAACTCGCGCCAGGTGGGGCCTGAGCGACGTGGCGCGGGGTCGATACCGGCCGTGTTGAGGATCTCCCACACCGTCGAGGCGACGATCCGATACCCGAGTTGGGCAAGTTCCCCTTGGATCCGCCGGTGCCCCCACGTCAGATTCTTCCTTGCCAGCCGCGTGACGAGCTTCTTGATCGCTGCCGGGGTGGGTGGGCGGCCGGTGCCCCGGCGCGCGGTGTAGTCCACTTTGCGGCGATGAATCTGCGGTGCCAGGCAAGCAGGGTGCCGGGGGTGACAGGGAAGATCTTGAGCCAGTGGCGTCGGGGTGTCAGCGTGGGCAGGGCGGCGAACCAGAACCGGTCGGCAGGCTGATAGCAGACCGGTCCGGCCAACTGGCGGCGCGGGACCGCGTTCTCGTGCCGCAGCACCAGAAGTTCCGCGTCCTTCGCCGTCCCGCGACGGAGGAGAACTGATGGAACAGTCAAAGCTTCCGGGTCACCTTGTACAGCAAGGCTACGATCACGGAGGACATGATCCCAGCGGGCTGACCGCATCCAGCTCACCTTCGGCGATGACTTTTCGAGCGGCACACGATGCCGAGCATGGCGTGGTGGACGCCGTCGCCTTTCAGGTGGTAGTCGCGGAGGATCTTCCAGCTCTTCATGCGGGCGAAGGCGTGCTCGATGCGGGCGCGGACCTTGCGATGAGAGGTGTTGTATTCCTCTTTCCAGGCCGACAGTTCGGTCTGCTCGGGTTCGCGGCGGTGCGGAATGATGAGGCCGGTGTCCCGGTAGCCACCACCGCCGGCCTGCAACAAGGTTGACCTGAAGAAGCTGGTCGCACACTGGCCGGACGTGCTGCTGGTGACCGGCTCCCTGGTGAACGGGCAGGTGCGGATGTTCGGCCGCGGGATGACGTTCGGGTCGTCTGCGGGGGCTCGTAGGCCGAGGCTGCGGTGGGCCCGTGCCGATGACGACGGGCTAACAACGAGTGCCACATCTCACCAAGGGTCTGCGGTCCTACCGCCGGGCTCGATGCCGTAGGCGTGCAGTCGGTCAGCCTCGGCAGTTCGTCCCATTTCCCTGAGCAGGTACTCTAGATTTACCGGGGGGTTGATCGTATAGCCCGTCTCCAGAGCTCGACGCTCCCAACTCTCGGCTTCGTGTAGGCGACCCACTTCCCGGAGGGCATGCGCCCTTGATGCCATCGCTGAGCCATCACCTGATTCGACCATACGAGACTCCCAGCGTTCCACTTCACGATGGTTCTCGCACAGGTACATCAGCCGGATCAGGCAGCTCATGGAGGCGAAGTCTCCTGCCTCGGCGGCCGGCAGCCACAGAGCTACAGCCTCGGCGGGGCGACCGTCGGCGCACAGGAAATCCGAAAGCACATGCCGTGCCGCCCAGCTGCCGGTGGCGCAGGCCCGCTGTAGGCCGCTCTCCACACCTCTGATAAGGGTGATTTCTCCTCCGTTTCGTTTGCACAGCTCTTCGATGACCTTGGTATCACCCGCTGCGATGGCGCGTGCGACGATCCCGTATGCGTCTTCAGTGTTGCCGTAGCGGAACAGCAGATTTTGGAGGCCGAAGACCGCCTTGGTCGAGCCTTTGTCGATCGCCCGCTGCCACCATTCCGCAGCTGCAGATGGATCTCCTGCCGTCTCCAGAGCACGGGCCAACTCAAGGAACGCTTCTGTGTCGTTCAGTGCTGCTCGTGGACGCCATATCTCAACTGCCTCATCAGCGCGCCCGGATTCCGTCAGAAGGCGAGTAAGCCTATGTGGGGCCCACCACTCGCCAGCATCAACGGCTCTACGCAACCAGTGCTCGGCATCGCGGGCCAAGCCACGAGTTTCCAGTGACTCCGCCAACTTGCGCATGGCTTGTGCGTGACCCGTCTCTGCCGCCGTCCCCCACCATTTCTCAGCCGCTGAGGTATCCCCGTCACGGGCCAGCACCCCGGCCAGTCCGTTCTGGGCGGCGGCGTTGCCCTCCTCTGCGGCCCGTCGCCACACCGCCTTCGCCTTGTCTATCCGCCCTTCCCGCTCCCAGTGCCTGGCGAGGTGCTCCATCTCCTCGGTATCGCCCGCCTCGGCCGCTGCGATGCGAAGAGCGATGGCCTCCTCGGCGCGGCCCTGCTCCTCCAAATTGCGCATGACGAGATACAGAGCGATACCGCGTCCCTGCGCGGCAGCAGGGCGGCAGAAGAGATGCATGTACCGGTAGTAACCGCGGGTTTGTGCAGCCATACCGAGACGCTCAAGGTCGTCCGGATCCTCGGCCGCGGCGACCAGAGCGTCCCACACTTCGACCGGCACGATCACCTGGGAGCGGGTGGACCGGGCGTATTCCTCCAGGCTGTCCGCGAGTTGAAAGCCGTCGGCAGAGCCGACGCCCGGCGCGGTGCGGAGTGGGGTCAGCGGAGCGACAGCCCCCTTGACTTCGGCGGTTGCGTAGTCGAGTGCGCGAACATACCAGTCGCGGGGCGGATTCACCCGTGAGTGCTCGTCGAGGTACCCAACGGCGGCGCGCTTCAGATATCCGGAGGTGAGGAGAGCGCGATACCCGAGCCGACGAGCGTCCATTGCGGCACTCAGCAGTGCCCTGCTGTGGGGATCTGCATCGGTATAGCGCTGTAGTAGATGGGGCGTAGCGGCCAGGAACTGGGTCAGTTTCCTTGTAGCGGAGCAGGATTCCACTGCGAAGGCCAGCGTCTGTTGTTCTTTGGCGCGGTCCCACTCCACTGGCGAGAAGTGAGGCGGTACGTCCACCCGAATCGCTCTGCCCAGCAGTTCGCGCACAGCCGTTGCGCCCTGGCGGGGTTCGGCATCATTGCCGGCGTGGGCCTGCCAGTCCTGCGGCCAGAGCGTTCCGATGGCAACGACCCGGTGCTCGCCTGCTAGAAGTCCTCGCAGACCGGCCGCCACGGCTAGTCCATGCCCGCCAGCTAGGAAATCCCTTAGTTCATCGAGCCACAGGACTGTTTGCGGCCGGGAGTTTCCCGCGATCCACCGTAGGAGCGCGCCCGCGTCGGCAGGGGCGAACAGCTCCCACTCACCTAACCGCCGACGTGCCACCTCCGCTGCGGAACGCGTCTTCCCGGTCGTGGACTTTCCGACCAAGACGACGAGGCGGTTTACCGGAAGTTCTGGATCCAACGCGTCCCACAGTTTCGTGCGGTCGTGGTCACGCGGCACATAGACGGGTAGTGCCGATCCAAGGGGTGCTGGCAGACGCTCAGGCCCCGTCTCGACAGCTCGGTGAACTCCCAGTTGCAGTAGAAGATCTGCCTTGGCCATCAGCGTACGGCGGGGAGATATGGGCACGTGCAGGGCAGGCGGTTCCGGAGAGACCGGGGCTTGCGCGGCTGCCGTGCGCCACCGTTCCCAGGTATGTGTGTCCAACAACCCTTCGGTTGCTGTATTGGAGCTCACATTCCGTCGTCGCGCAGCGTCGATCAGCACCGAGACCACAGCGGTGAGCACAGCGGGGTCCATCGGCACGTTTTTTCCGGTCCTCCAAGCGCTGATCCGCCGTTTGTCCGGTAATCGCCTGGGAATCTTGCCCGCCGCTCTCGCCTGCCGGGAGATCCGCTGTGCCGCGGCGTGCGCGACGTCTTCCAGTCGTCGTGGCCTGGACAGTCGCAACAGTTCGTCCAACCGCTCGGCGAACCATGCCCGCGGCTCCGACTCACGTTTCACTCCGTGCCCCTCCCCGCCCGGTTCAGGCGCCGATGCGGTCCTGTACGGTCCGGACCGGACCAGTCGATCCTAGTCCGCTCACCTGCACCGTCCGGTGCGAACGACAGAGCTGGATCGCCATGCGGGGACGCCGTCGTGCTCACTCAGGACCACAGCACACGGCCCGGCTGGCGTCGGGCCCCGACGAACGGACTTCGATGGCTCCTCACCACGGTTCCCAAAGCGGCGGACACACTCGGCCCATCCTGGATGCGCTGGTTCTTCTGGCACTGCTGACCACCACCGTCGTGCTGGTCGCCGTGGCCGGAGCTGGACCGGTTGTTCTGGCTGCGGCTGGAACGTTCGTGACGGGATGCTTCGCGGTGTGGCTCAAGGGCCGCAGTGGACAACAGTGATGACGCTCCTGTCTTCTGGCAGACGGTTCGTGCAGCAGGCGAGTTCGGCGTGGTGGCCGTTCTCGAAATCGGCCTCCCCAGCTCCGTCGGTTACCGTCCCACATGAAGTCCAAGGTCCTGGAAACCACCGAAGCTTGTAGCTGCCGCGCAAAAGGCCAGCATCTGCCAGGACTGCAACGGCGAAGAGTGGCTCACGCCGCTGTCTGAGGACTGGCCGGGTGGAGAGTGGTGGGCGCCGAGTATGGCCGTCTCGAGCCCGGGCCGGAGAATCCGCTTTCTCCCCGTGTCCTCGCCACCCGTGCGCTCCGACTCCGGGGCGCGCTCCAGTGCTGTGTGGGCCGCTTGCCGGGTGGGGAATCCGCTGCGGCAGAGTGGATGGCGTTTGCCGTCGGTGGAGGGCAGGTCGACGGCAAAAGCCCAGGACCCGTGCCTCGAACCATCGTGAAGCTTCGGGCAACCGGCGCCGTACTGCCGGCTGCCGTCGGGACGACGGCAGCCGCAACGCCGGTACACGCGACCGCGTTCAGGAGACTGATAAGTCACCGTTCACCTCCGGTGGGGGAGCTGCGTGACTCCATCGTGGAGGCGCCGATGCTCGGCGTATCAGGTGGCTGATCATGGCGTAACGGGGGCGATGCCATCACATCGCCATCACGTAAGGCTCCTCGAGGAGGCTGACCGGCTGCGAACCCTTTCGGGTACGGGCAGACGTCATCGCTACTGTGGAAGCAGTAGACAAGGTCACCAGCTCCTCGTCCTTTGAGCCCCGCGATGCCATGTTCGTGTCCGACCTGTGCCGCTCGAAAAGTCATCGTTGCACGTCATGCTGCATGTCTGTATTAGCTGATGAGGCGTCTCGCTCCGTCGCGGCCAGAGAGTAGATAGGGTGTCTGAGCTGATCAACCAGCGTGGCGGTCACCCTTCGGGGCGACCGAGGATCGCAACTGGGCTACGACTCCGGCGGTGCCATCGGGTTGGACGGTGGCGGTCGTCCTTCGGGGTGACTGAGGATCGCAACATCGCGCACTCGGTGGGCGACCACTGGGCTAACGGGGCAAAGGTGGTGTCTACCCTCCCGAGTGTCCCGGTCGGGAGCCGCCTTCGGCTGTCGGCGTCTGTGCGTAATCGGTTTCCTGACTGTCTCGGTTTTCCGGTGTCGACGTCGCGCCACGAAATGCATCCATGGGGGTGATGGTCGGATGACATGGGTGACCACCGTCGTAGCTGCGTTCGTCGTGCTGTTCACCTCACGAGTCTGGGCAGACCGCCGCTGATCGGTCTTGAGTCCGCCCGCTGTTCCTCGCACCGTGCCACCATCTCCCCGTGAGCGAACTCGTGACTGCGATAGCCAGCGGGGTGGCTGGCCTTGCTGTGGGTGGCATGGCATCGGCCGTTCAAGTCTGGAGAGTGAAAAGGAACGCAAGCGATGCTGAAGCGTCTCGCAAGGCTCGCGATGCCCTTGTGGTCGGGAAGATCCGGGCTGCAGGGCAAGCATGGATCGACTATCTTTTCCGCGCCTGCAATCGTGTGGCTGAGGGAGATCGTGTCGACCTGCAGCAGTTCAGGGACAGAGTCGACGAGCTCCGAGAAGCTGCGTATGGAGCCATGGCGAAGATCCCGCCGTCCGGCACTGGCGACTTCTTCTATGGCCCTTTCGCTACGTACATGAGGTCGTTGGAACGGCACGCCGAGGGCGCGGTGAGGTTGAACGATGCTGCGCTTGCGCGCTGGCTGCTCGGGCAGGCGGACACTCCGTACGGTGACCTGTTCCGCAACGCGGAAAGCCAACGGCAGATGTCGACAAAACATTTGTACCGGCTGATCGAAAGTGGCGATCTGAACCTTGGATCGAGTGGGGGTGGGACCCAGGGCGGCGAGGCATAGGCGAAGGAGAGCCAGCCACGCTCGCCACTCGGTCGGCCCGCGGCAGCGGTCAGCACCTCGTGCCATCAGCGGGCCGCGGCCGGTGAACCAGGCCGCGGCGACGCCGACAGCGAGCAGCGCGGTGATGACCAGGGCGACGATGGCGATGAAGGGGCTAGATATTGAAGCGGAACTCCACCACGTCGTCGACTCAGCGACTGTCGATCTCCTCATGGACCAGGCGAACGCGGCCCTCAGATGCCGCCACCGAGACAGAGCAGGCGCCTTCTAAGCGCTTGGCCGCACGCGCCCGACTGCGGGGCAGACACCAGTTCGGGGAACAAGATTCGGTCGCCCGGAAGGGCGACCGCCACAGGGTCATACCCAGGTGCCCGGGCAGGCGAACGTAGTTGCGATCCTGTGGGGCTCGGATATTCATCGCTGCTGGTCAAAAGGTCACGGCCGCCGCGTAGCACTGCGATCCTGGTTGGGTGGTCGTGTCGCTTCTCTACCGGATGACTCGATGTCTTCTCTCTGTCCCAGCAGCGCTCCTTCAGCGGGATACCTCGAAGGAGGCTGAGCTTCTCGTCCTGCGGCACGAAAACGTGGTGCTACGACGCCAGTTGCAGGGGCGGGTACGGTACGAGCCGGCGGACCGTCTCTGGTTCGGACGGCCGCCCACGCAAGCTGCCATCAAGAAACTCGTACTGCGCCTCGCCCGCGAGAACAGCCGATGGGCCATCGCCGGATTCAAGGTGAACTGGCCCGGCTCGGACACCCGATCGCCGCCTCCACCGTCTGGCAGATCTTCCACACCGCAGGCTTCGACCCCGCACCACGCCGCACCGGTCCAACCTGGCGAGAGTTTTTCTCCGCGCAGGCCACCAGCGTGATCGCTTGCGACTTCCTCCACATCGACACCATCAGCCTGCACCGCCTCTACGCTCTGATCTTCCTCGAGCACCGCACCCGGCGCCTGCACATCGCCGGCGTCACCGCGCACCCGACCGCTGCCTGGGCCACCCAGCAGGCCCGCAACCTCGCCACCGACCTGGGCATACGCATGGACTTGCTGCGTTTCCTCATCCGGGACCGCGACAGCACGTACACCGACGCCTTCGACGCCGTGTTCCAGGCCGAGGACATCGAGATCATCAAGACACCGGTCCGTGCACCGAAGGCCAACGCCCACTGCGAACGAGTGATCGGCACTCTCCGCCGAGAAGTCCTCGACCACATACTCATCCTCGGCGAAGGACACGCGCGCCAGGTCCTGGCCACCTACCAGAGGCACTGCAACGCGCACCGCCCCCACCGGGCCCGATGCCAACTACCTCCCCAAGCTCACGGACAACCACCTCCAATCCTGAAGCCGGCCAGCCGCAAAGTCCTGCGCACCCGCGTCCTCGGCGGCGTGATCAACGAGTACAGACATGCCTCTTGACCAGGAACGATGATTATTCGAGCCCCGCAGGATAAGGTTTTCGGCAAGGATAAGGCCACCGCGTCTTTACGAGGTCGAACGCATGCAATCGTGAACAGTGGACCTCATGGAATTCGCCAACTCGATGGCGTTTTCGCGGTAAAATCCAGTTCGAATGTGAAATCCCTCTTCTGAGGGGAGTGCGACGACGGCATGTGTAATGCCGGCATAAATCGAGTGGAGCTGTCTGAGCGTGAAGGTGCATGTGCCAGATTCGTTTTCTGGCACATGTGCTACCTCTTTCGTGATGTTTTCCAGTTCCCTCCTCGGGCTGCCCGTGCAGAGTTCTGCCATGGCGTCTCCGTCGTGGGTCTCCATGGTGAGTGCGATGCACTCTCGGAACAGGGCTGCCTGCGCAGGCGTAAGCTTCAACGACACGCTTCCTGGGTTACATGACTGGATTCGAATCCTTGCTCTCATTTTGGCCTGTATCTCTCCGAGTCGAAAGAATCTGATGAATAGTGGTATGCGTGAATTCGGTATGCTGTCTCGACGATCAGGACGCCGCGCCCTCTGTCATAGGCAACGCTCGACCCAGTTCTGGTGTCGACGTGGGTGGTCTTGCCCTCGAAGGATGCCAGATATCGGGCCAGCTCCTTCGGGTTCGAACCAATTCCTGATATGGAGTGATCTGCTGCGTTGGCGGAGCCATCGTTCATGCGCTGGAAGTCGTGGTCCACGCCTTCCGCGACGCGCGCTCCGTATTGTGCTTCTATCTCATCGTATGTGTCGTCATCGATGCCTGGGCCACAGCCTTCCAGGCCGAGTGGGTCGGCCCAGGTGAGGGGGTTGACAACGTAGGTGTGGGGATTGTCGGCCGGCGCGAGGCCAAGTGGGTCGGGGGTGAGATAGCGGGCTGTCTCCGGGTCGTAGTACCGGAAGAAGTTGTAATTCAGGCCGGTTTCCGGGTCGGCGTATTGGCCGGGGAACCGGAGGGGGCAGTCCACCTCGCCTGGTGGGGTGCTGAGGGGAGTGCCCCAGATGGTGGTGCGGGCTTGCCATACGAGGGCGCCGTCAGGGGTGACGAGTTCGGCTGGCGTGCCGACCAGATCCGTGACGATCGCATGGAATTGAGCGTCGTTCGCGGACTGGGAGGTGCCGAGGGAGAGGTCGAGGGTCCCGGGACAGGGGTTGAGCGTCCGGTGTGTGGATTGGGACACGGGGCGGTGGGTGCCTGGGGCGTAGTCCCACGTCGTCGCCGTGCCACCGGAGATGGTTTCTTCGGCGAGGCGGGTGCCGTCCCAGGTGAAGTGGATCAGATCGGCGATCGTGCCATCGTCTTGGAGACGTTGTTTGGTGGTGCGGCGACCGAGCGGGTCGTAGAGATAGCGCCATCGCTTGCCGTCGGGGGTTGTGGCAAGGTCGAGGCGGTCCTGGGTGTTCCAGGTGTAGGTCCAGGTTCGGGTCTGCCCGTTGAGGAGCCTGCGGGTGCGGCGGATCAGGCGGCCGGCCGTGTCGTGTTCGTAGGTGGTGCGGCCGGCACGATGGATGATCGTGCCGGTGAAGGAGCGGTCGCCCGGGGCGTTGTGGGCGGGAGCGGTGGCGTGGCTGAGGTTTCCTGCCGTGTCGTAGGCGTAGCTTTCGGTCCAGCCGTGGCCGCGGATACTGGTGACGCGCCCGACCGGGTCATACTCGAAGCGACGGGTGCCCGACGTGAGTTCGCGGATTTCGGCAAGGTAGCCGTCCGTACCGTGGGTGTAGGAGCGGTGCTGGAGAATGTGGTCCGCTTCGGCCTGGTGGCGGGTTGTGATGTTCTGAGTGGCGAGGCGATTGGCCTGGTCCCAGGTTTGCGTGAGACTCGTGTGCTCACCCAGGCGGCGTTCGAGTTCGCGTCCGGCTGGGTCATAGGTGAAGTCCAACGTGCCGGTGTTGCTGTTCAGGCCGGTGGGGCGGCCGTTGGCGTCGTACGTCCAGGTTGAGGTCAGGCCCGTTGGGGTTGTGCGCTGGGTGCGGCGGCCAAGGGCGTCGTACGCGTAGGTGGTGGTGCGACCATCGATGGTTTCTGAGATGACACGGCCTACCGGGTCGTGTTCACGGGTCAGTTCTGAATTGGTGTTGGCTGCGTGGAGCAGGGCGCCGTTCTTGTCGTAGCTGTAGGTCGTCTGCTCGCCGGTGGTTTCGTCGAGCTGAGCGACGATGCGCCCGGCGCTGTCGAGTGTGCAGCGGAGTGTTTCGCCAAGCGGGTTTGTATGGGCGGTCAGGCGGCCTGCCGCGTCCCGTTCGTAGGTGCGTTGGGCACCGTTGAAGTCGGTTTCTGCGACCAAGCGGCCCGCTGCGTCGTACTCGTAGTGCCACTGCCGGCCCTGGGAGTTGGTGACGGCGGTCAGATGCAACTCGGTGTCGTAGGTGAAGGCGTAAGTGGCGCCGTCGGGGGCAGTGCGAGTGGCTGGCAGGTCGAAGTGGGTGTGGGTGTAGCTGGTGGTGTGTCCGGCCTGGTCGGTATGGCGGGCGAGGTTGCCCTCGGCGTCCCATTGCCACACCTCGCGGGAGCCGTCCGGGCCTTCGCGCCAGGCGGGTTTGCCCTCGATGGTCCAGCCATGACGTGTGGTGTGACCCAGGGGATCGGCGACGGCGGTGATCCGGCCGTGCGGGCCCCGGCGGACGTGAGTGGTGTGGCCGAGCGGATCGGTAACCGCGACCGGAAGGCCCGCTGCGTTCGGGGTGACCTCGGTGGTGTGGCCCAGGGCGTCCGTGATGGAGGTGAGGTGCCCGGTCGCGTTGTAGGCGTAGCGGGTGGTGGCGCCATCGGGGGCGGTGGTGGAAGTGCGTGCGCCGCTGTCGTTGTAGCTGTAGCGCCAGATTGCGCCACCCGACTCCCGGGTCTCCAGAGGCAGGTGGTAGTCGCCGTAGACGGCTTCGGTGACGGTGCCATCGGGTCGTTCGACGGCGACCAGCCGGTCCTGATCGTCATAGCGGTAGCGGGTGGTGTGGCCAAGGGGGTCGGTCACGGCGATGGGGTGGCCGTTGGATTCGTCCCATTCGGCGCGTGTGGTGTTGCCCAGCGGGTCGGTCTCGGCGATGACCTTGTACGCCTCGTTGTAGACGTAGGCGGTGGTGTTGCCCTGCGAGTCGGTGTAGCGCGTGGTCCGGGCCTGTGTGTCGTAGTGCAGGCGGCCGGACAGGATGCCGTCCGGTCCGATGCCGCGCAGCACGCGGCCGTGATGGTCGTAGACATACGCGTAGGCCGTGCCGTTGCGGTCGGTCCAGGACGTGATGCGGTGTTCGTCGTCGTACTGGAAACGCAGCGGAAGTCCGGTGGAGTTGATGATCTCGCTCAGGTCTCCGGCTTCGTTGTAGCCGTATGAGATCAGGGGGGTGCTGTGCTGATGCTCCGCGCCGTGGAGCAGACGGAGGGTGGTGATGCGCAGCAGTTTTGGATCGGTGTCGATGGCGATGCGGTAGCCGCCGGAGTGGGTGATCTCCGTCGGTGCGCCCTGCTCGTCGTAGGCAATGGTGATGTGGTCGCCTTCGCCGGTGCGGTGGGTGATCGCGGTCAGGGCCAGCTCTCGGCCGCATGCCGGGAGGGGAGCGAAGTGGAGGGTGCGGTTGTTTTCGGGGGTGGTGATGGTGAAGGTGCCGTCGGGTTTGCCGTCCCAGCGCAGTGGCCAGCGTGGGCCGGAGGTGGGAAGTGTGGGGACGTCGGGTTCCGGTATCGGGTAGGTGAGGAGCATACCGTCGTCGGTGATGTAGACGACGCCTTCGTCGTCGATCTCCAGGCGTTGGTCGAGGGTGCCGGCCCAGGTGTGGCCGAACCAGCCTCCGCACGGGTGTCCGGAGACGTAGTGCCGTTCCAGGACTAGTGGCAGAGCGCCGGGCAGGGTGACGTCGGTGGCGGACATGACCATTTCGCCGGTGGCCACGTCGATCGGCTCACCGGTGGTGCACTTGTCCTTGCCGGGCGTGCAGCTCTTGTTCGGATGGTCGTCGGTGTGCTTGCGGGCGCTGCCGTCGCGGCGTAGCCCCCGTTCGCGGTTCAACAGGCGCTGGGCGGCGTTTTTCGCGATGGAGCCGCCGCGGCGTGCGGCGCCGGTGCCGCCGGTGGCGAGGGCGAGGAGGAGCTCGGGGGTGAGCTGGCCGGCGGCGCGAGCGGGGTTGCGCTGCCATTCGTCCCAGTTGGTGACGGCCTTGGCGAACTCCTTGGGGTGTTCGGCGGCGTAGGTGACGCCGTCTACGGTGCTTGCCAGGCGCAGTCCGAGGCCGTCGGGCCCGTCGTGGACGAGGTCGTCGAAATCCTCGTACCAGCTGCCCAGGGTGTCGCCGGCACCGCCGGCGAAGTCCCCGAGGTGCTGTTTGAACTTGTCCCAGCCTTTGGGGGCCGGGGGCTTGTCCGGGGCCTCCTTGGCGGCTTTGTCGAGTTTGCGTTTGGCCGCGTCGATGACGAGTTGGAGCTCGCTCTCCAGCTTGTCCAACCGGCCGTAGCAGGCATCCAACGCCGCCAGGCCCGGGTCGTCCTCGGGCGGACGTTCCGGCAGCGGATCGTCTTTCCGGTCGACGGCGGCGTTGTAGTCGGTGACCTTGTTCCAGTAGCGCTTGGAGGCGGCCCGGGCGTCGTCCGCGTCCTCGATGATGGGCTTGACGCGGTGGTGGACCGAGCGGAGCTTTTCGGCGTAGTCGTCCAGGGCGTTCGCTGCCGCTGTGAAGTAGGTCTGGGCGGATTCCAGTTCCCTGGGGAGCTTCCGGGTCGCGTCCTGGAAACCTTCCGATCCGGCCCCGGTCCAGTCCATCAGGGACAGGACGTCCAGCTTGTCCTGTCCGTCCTTGAACGCACCGGCGTACGCACGGAGTTTGACCGCCAGGTCCTCGATGTCCGACGGGCTGCCGTAGATAACCTCTGATGGCTTGGCATTCGGCGGTATCCGCTCGGTCGCGCCGCCTTCTGTGGCATCGCGCTGGGTCATGCGATGGTTCCCTTCGGCCCGCCGTCGACTTCCCATCCGCCGTCATAGCGCTTGCGGGGGTTGGTGGGCACGTCCTGCGTACCGCCGGTCCCGCTGTCGTCGAGCCACGGCTCCTGATAGATCTCGGGCGGCGGATCGAATTTCGGCCGGGACCCCGCCTGCCATGCCTTCAGACCCGCCTCTCCGAAGGGCAGCTTGGCCATGTTGTCCGCGGTCGGCGTGAAGTCCTTGATGCGCAGCAGATCGGCCAGGATGTAGGCGGCGATGACCTGCCGGAGTGTCTCGACCACGGTCTTCGTACGCTCGGCCACCTGTCCCATGCCGAAGCCCCAGGACGAGAGCATCTTCTCGGCTGAGTCGTAGATGTCGAAGTCGGCCGAGTTCTGGATGGTCTCGGCCAGAGTCTTCCAGTCGCCCTTGATCTTGCGGGCGGCGACGACGGACTCCTCCAGCGGGGTCAGCACCTTGCGCACCGACGCGATCTCGATTTTGTAGCCATCACCGGGCTTCGGGCCACTGGAGCTCGATGCTCCCCCGTCATGCTCTGCCATCGTGCTCCCCCTGACCATCGGTGGACTGGAGCGCTTCGGTATCCAGCACGAACGCCCGTGGGCCCAGCGGGTCCACCAACGCGCGCACGCCCTCGGGCAGCAGTTCCGCCAGATCCGCCACGGTTGTCGACGCCCACCCGCACGGCCCGGCGAACAACGCGAGCGGTTCCAAGGAGGTGACAACTGGCACCACCGGCCCCTGTTCCGTATCCGAGACCAGGAAGCCCGGCTCATCCGGCCGCTGAAAATACAGCCGCGCCGAACGCATCGCCTCCAGCCGCTCCGAACGAGGCCTCGACGCGGCCAATTCGTCACGGATCAGCCCACGTAACGACAACTCTTCCCTCCCCGGCCCACTCGAGTCGTCACTGAATGAACACCCGTCGTGAATCCTCGCACAAAGCTCCCACGTTGCCTGTGAGTCCACGCCTGCGGTGGGCGCGCGGGGTTGCCACTTGACGACTGAAGCGTATGACTTCGTATGGAGCTTGACGGCGCTGGGGGTCAAGGGGGCGCAGGTTCAAATCCTGTCGTCCCGACCAGCGTTTTCGCAGGTCGAAGGCCGTTTCCGCAGAGATGCGGGGGCGGCCTTTTCCGTGTGGCGACGGGCTACTCGTCGTGCAGCGCGTCGAGCAGCTTCGCGGCCTGCTCGGAGATATCGGCGGGGCCGTATGAGATGGCACGTGTGCACCACTTGTGGCTCTCCGCCGGTGCGCCGACACGTGCGTCCAGCAGAGCGAGTCGCAGGGCAGCTCGGCCAAGACCGGCATCTGCGGCGGCCGTCCACCACTGGCGGGCCTCTGCCTCGCGGCCCTGACGGTTGAGAAGGAAGCCGAGATTGAACGCGCTGGTGCGGCGGCCGTTTGCTGCCAGCGGACGCAGCGACCGCTCGGCGATCTGGGGTGCAGTATCGAAGGCGTTCTTGCTGATGGCGAGGAGGTCTGTCTCCTCGTTAGCGTGGACCAGCGCCGCCTGCCAGATCTCGGATGGGATCTTCGAATCCGTCTGGTCCACAAGGTAGTCGAACGGCCCCCACCACTCACCTCTGGCATCGTCATGCGCAGGTAGGAGCAGACTGGTGACTCCGAAGCGGATGCGGGATGCCCAGTCGAACGCCGCGTCCAGGGACTCAGGGCGTAGCACCGCACCGCCTGCCGCAGCGAGGTAGCGTTCGTGGAGTTCGGCCAGTAGTGCGCGGGACCAGGGGGCCCGGAGACCCGTGCGGGCGAGGTCCACGGCGGCGGCCACTAGGGCCGCACCGCGTGCGTGTCCGTGTATGGAGTGTGCTCTCTGCCACTCCTGGAGCAGTGCCGGGCCGGCAGCAAGGTATTCGGCTACCCCGAAGAGGGCGTGGTGGGCGAAAGCATCGAGGATTCGGGAGTCGCCGCAGTCCGCGGCCCGAGACAGCTCGGCATCGCTCCAAAGACGGTGCAGGTCGAAGATCTCCGCGACCCGCAGTACTTGCGACCCGGTCCCGCTGTCGTGCTCATCGGTGTAAGTCTCGTACGCCTTGAGGCGCATTGTCGCTACAACTGGTGTCCCCGTTTGAATGAAGTCGGCGAGGACTTCGGGCTCCAGGCCGCCCGGGACCAGGTATTTCTCCAGGTCATCCAACCACACCACGCTGGATAGGCCGGAGTGCTCCACGGTGTCTGGGGCCTGGCTCAAGCAGCTGCCTATTGGAGGCACAAGGACTCTGTGGCCGGGGAACACTTTCCGCACCGCCTCGAACGCCGCACGGGTTTTGCCCGATGTGGAATCACCGACCACGAGGACAAAGTCACCCTGGGCGATACGTTCGCGTAAAGGAGCATCGATGTCCCGGGGCACATACAGGGGGAGCCTGCTACCACCCTCACCTGGACGGGCCTTGTGCACGCCTGCCGAGAGCGCGCCCCACTCGCGGGCCAGTGGCCAGCGACTGGGGTCTCGGAGGTAGCGCGGGATCGCCGTCTCGGCTGGGGCATTGATTGTGAGCTGGTGGACTTCGCGGGCCTGGACGACGTTGGCCAGACTCCCACCCGAGATCTCGTTCTCCGCCATACGTAGTTACGGTAGTTCGTCCTGATCAGCCACGTGGGCACCTTCCGGCCATCAGCTGGACGCCTTGGGCTGCTCCTCTGCTAGTCGCATGTGGATGGTGTGGACAGCTGTTCCGGTGATCTGACCGGTTTGAACGACCGGCCCATGCTGTACTCCGCCGTTGATCACATTGCTGACGCCGGGCGACTGCTCCCCCGCGAGCATGTTGTCCAGGGATGCGGACATGGCGCGGAGTTCCTCGGCGGTGGTGGGGTCCGTACAGAGCAGGAGGTACAGGTAGGACTGCCACTCGGCAGAGATGTCCCGCACGGCGCCTTCATCTCCCCTCTCCTGCGCTGCGATGAGCCTGTGGCGTGCCCTGTCCAGCTCTGCCATCGTGTCTTCGGGTTTGCGTTCGCGGGCGATGAAACGGGCGACTGTTTCTCGCACATGATTCCAGGAGTCCGAGATCATGAGCCCGACCAGGGATGCGGCTCCCGATGCCGCTAGGGCGGCCAGTTCTTCCATCGGTGTCCTCCGTGTATGCCTGGATCGTCATGCAAATGGGGCCCGTTGCGCGAATCGACACTTAGGGCCCGGAACCGTCCTCTGTTGCGCTGTCCATGTCGAAGTCATCGTTGAAGGGGGTCGCGGGCGCGTCGAAGCGACGTAGCAACTCTTCCGCCGTTTCGTTGCGACCTTGGGTGACGAGGATTTCGGCGATCTGCCGAGTGAGAATTCCGCGCCGGACATCGCCAGCATCCAGCCCCATTCCCTGGAGAAACGCGTCGAAGTGGTCTGCTGTGGAGCCTGTATGTCCCAGCGGCTGGTCGGCTGTTCCAAGGCCGTCTGCTTCTTCAGGTTCCGCGTCTTCGGCATTCGGCGGTGAGAGGAGATGCAGGAGGCGCTCAGGAACGTCGGTGTCATTGGCCGCTGAGGTCAGCTGGGCGAGGAGGCCAAGGTCCTCCACTGCCTTGTGCACCTGATCGTCGTTCTTGGCCAGCCACCACACGACGGCGCTGCCGGTGTCCTTGAGGACGTTGTCGCCCAGGTATTCGCGTTTGCTCTGCTCGTACTTCCTCTGGTGCTCCCAGACGGCCTTGTCCTTGCGTACCGAGGCAAGACTGCTCAGACGTTCCTGATCGTGTTCGGAGAGAGTGAGGGTGATGGCCTCGGCCATGGCTTGGAGGTGTCCCGTGGGCTCCGGTTGCATTCTGCTCAGTGCACCGCTGAGTTCGTGCTGGACGAACGAGGCCCAACCGGGTTCACGATCCTTGGTTATCGCACGGGCGCGCTTGAGGACTGCTTCGACCGCCAGCCCGGCAGGGTTGACGATCGGTTCTTCCGCTGGTTTGCCCGTCGGGCACCAGCGAGCGGTGGCAGAGAACAGGAAGTCGTAGTCCTCCCAAGCGCTCGGCAGTGAGACATGCGAGATCTGCTCCTCCCTGCGCTCTACGGGCACCGGCGGGAGGTAGGGCGTCAGCTCGGGGGGTAAGGACCGACGGCGGATGCCTGCGATCTTTGTGATCAGCAGAGGAAAACTGAGGAGCAGGGCAACCAGTGCGGACCAGGCCCACCATGGCCAGTTGCCGCATATGGCGACGATGGTGAGCAGCAGGCCGCAGAGGATGGTGAGGAAGACGGTCACTGTCTTGGCGCCGGATGTCATGATGTTGGTTCCTCGGGATTGTGTCGTGGTGGCTGCTGCCGTATGCCCTGAGCTGTGGAGATCTTCCGCAGGAGAAGATCGGTGAGGGCAGAGCCGTGTTTTCTGCCACCGGGAGCCGTGAGTTCTGCCCTTCGTGCGGTCGCGTACAGGGCTCCGAACACCTCTCCTCGACCGGCTGCGCCGCTGACCAGGATGTCGAGGAGTGGGTCTGTGTGATGTTCGTCGGAGCAGGCGGTGTGCAGCCAGTGCCGCACATGCTTCTCCCAAGTGGATAACGGGAGTTGGCCGAACACCGTGCCCCATCCCGCGATCAGCTGATCACGGACGACGGTTTCACCGAGGAGAGAGTGGGCGCGTCCGCCCAGGTGCGTCAGGGCTGCGGGATCAGAAGTCTGCAGGAAGAGGTCAATGTCCGCCGACCAGGAGGTGGGCCTGTTGACGAGCCGGTGCAGCATGCGTCGGCGCAAGCGGTGGTCCTCCTGCATCAGTCGGCACAGAGCATCACGTGCGCGAGTGGTGCGGCGCTCCCGCCTGGCCACGTGATGGAGGCGGACCAGCGCCTGGTCTGGGTGTTGTACCGCGATCACTTCGGCGCATACCTCGACGAGGACCTGCGCGAGTGGTTCGCCCAGCCGGCTGTTTCTGGACCAGTCATAGATCTTGTCCCGGAAGGAGCGGCCGTGTCGTTCGTCGAGAAGACCGCGTTCCAGTGCCTGTGTGGCTGACCGCAACCGCCGCGCGGTGGTGGGCACCGCGGTCCACTGCTCCGCGAGTGTCGCCAGCTCCTCACACCGGCCGGTGCGCAAGTATTGGTCCGACAGGTGCTGTACCACGTGGCGGCGGTCGTCCGGGGACAGCACCGGGTCGGTGAGCTCTACGGTCCGTCCCACCCAGGTACCCAGGTGCTCGCGGAGGTCGGGCCTGTGGTCCCAGAAATGGGCTCGGACCGCGGTGTCGTACTCGAGCTCCTTGAAGCGCACCGCCCCGTGCTGGGTGAGTCCGGCGGACACTTCTTCCAGCCGCATGGCCAGGTCCGCGTGTTCCAGCAGCGGGCGGTCGTCCTTGGGATGGTCGACGGCACGCAGCAGGAGGGTGGTGGCGCTGTGTACAGCATCGGCGTGGGCTCCGTGCAGCATGGCCGTGGTCAGCAGCAGTGCCCGCTGCGGTCCTCCGGTCATGGTGGCAACATGCTTCGCGACCTGCGGACCTCGGTCGGCCATGGCTGCGCGGGCGATTTCACACCAGTCGATGAAGCTTTCCCCGGCTGGAGCGGCCGCCTGTGCCCGCACGATCAAGCTGGCGAATTCGGCGATTTCCCTCATCGGTCGTGGTGTGCTCAGGAAGTCGGACACGGCCGGAGCCGAATGGGCCCGGTCGGCATGCTGAAGGCCGTCTTGGCGTAGGTGGCGCAGCAGCACCTCCATGCCTCGCGGGCGAAAAATCTCTACGCGGTGCCGATCGAGCTCCACCGGCAAGCGGTCCGTCCGACGCAAGGGCAGGACGACCACGAGGTGAGCGCGGTGGTCGACTACCGTCTTGTGGAAGGACGGAAGCTCTTCTAGCACTTCCGTCCATTGCGATTCGTCCGCGGCTGCCAAGTCCAGCAGCAGTCGGTCCTCGTCCCCGACCAGGTCGGGGACGAGGAGGGATTCGCCTTCCTCACCGGGCAGCAGCTCGTGGAATGAGCCGACATCGCGGCGTAGCTCGTGAAGAAGGACGCGGGCCGCTGACGTTCTCCCGCTACCGGGGGCGCCATCGAGCAGAACGGTGCTGGTCTCGGCCAGCATGTGGCGTGCCTCGCCGAATCCGTTCGGATAGACGAACCGCTGCCAGAGCCAGAGAAGTTGGTCTTCGGCGAGGCGCCGTGGGTTGCGGCCTTGGCGGTCCTTCCCGAACGCTTCGAAGATGAGGTTGATCTGGTCTCCGAGGCCACTGTGGACCGGGCCGCGTGGGTCGTGGATCTGTGATTCGGCGGAATCGCTCACCGGTCGTCGTCCTCGCGGCGGGGGCCATCACCGAAGCGCTGGTGAATGCCTCCCTGATTGTCCCCTTCGAAATACGTCATACCGTCGCCGGAGAAGTGTCGCCCGCCGGAGATATGGCGTGAGTTGTTGTAGATGTCGCCTTTTCCCGTGTGAACCGGGCCCGAGCTGTCTTTGATCACGGTGCCCACATCCCCGGTGATGTCCCGGCTCTGTACCACCGGGCCGTTGACCTCCCCCGTCGCATTACTCACCGCGTCGGCGCCAGGGGAGAGCCGGTCGTGGCGCTCGTGTGCCTTGAGTGATGGCACCATGTCGGCGACCACGTCGCCGAGGCGCCTGAGATCCGCCACCGCGTTCTGCATGTCCAGCCGGACGGATTGCACCTCAGCGAGCCGCTCCAGCTCGGGTGGAAGATCGGCTTCATTCAGCCGTTCCGTCTTCCGTCCCTCGAGTACGGGGACGACCGGTACTCCGCACTCGAACGCCTCGAGGATTTCCCTGCGGACCCAGTCGTCCGCCCCACGCAGCTCGGCGAAACGTGTCCACGCGGACCCGATCACAGCCAGCAATAGAGCGCTGCGTCGAACGTTTCGGAGTAACTCCTCGGGGTAGCGCGCGCCGGGTGGGATGGATTCCGAGGCACGGAATGCACTGTTCTCCCCGAAGCGGTATGACAGCTCCCTCTTGATCAGGGCAGCCGTCTTCTCCCCGTCGCCCGTACGGTAGTTGATGAATACCTCGGCCATAGTGGCCCCTTTCTCATGGGGTGATGAGACGTAAGGAAGTGCCGAGTTGCGGTGCCAGTGCGCGGACTGACGGATTGCGTGGGTGGCGGCCCAGAGTGTGTGCGAGACGACGCAGATCGGCTGAGATGGTCGCGGAACTCACCGCCGCGGCACCGCCGAGCAATTGGGCTGTCAGGTCACAGGCATGCTCGATGTCACCAGCCGCCGCATGCGCGAGAGCGCGGCGCACCCCGTAGCGGACCTGAGTGCGCAAGGCGTGTGGGGGAACTTGCGCCAGCTGTTGGTCCAGGGCCTCGGCTGCCTCGCGTGGACGCCCCAGGTCGTAAAGACACCAGCCTGTGATCATGCCTACCGGATCGGGCAGATGCATGGTTCCGATGACGGGTGTGCCGGAGTCCGGGGTATGGCGGTCGAGCAGCTCGCGGGCTATGTCCAGGGTGCGCAGACAAGCGTCCCGGTCGCCGGCGATCGCATGTCCCTGGGCTTCACGCTGGGCGGCAAGCCCTCGAATGCGTGGGGGAAGGGTGCTGTTCTGGGCCTGCCGGGCGAGCGCGATGGTCTCCTTCGCGTCCTCGTGGTACAGCGTGACCAAGGCCCGGCGCACCAGGGCGTACCCGGCCAGATGCCGGTCACTGCCGGCGGCCGCCAGGTTGACGGCACGCTGTGTCCACCACAACGCGGCCTGTTCGTTGCCGGACTCCTGTACCAGCCAGCCGACGTACTCGGCATACCGGGAGCCGAGCGCGAGCAACTGACGGCGGGTCCGCGGGTCGGCGTGGGTGGACGTCTCCCGCAGCGTGTGCGTCTGCGCTATGAGGCCGGGGAGGAGGAACCCCGGACCGACCGTCTGGCCGAGGCGCCGATAGTGGTCGAAGAGCGAACGGGACACCTCCAGCACCTGCGCGTCACCCGGTGCGGACAAGGCCTCCGAGCCGCCCGCACCCAGGCTCGTCAGTGAGGCGACGCCCGCGCTCACCACCTGCCTGCGGGGCACGGGCTTGAACCAGCTCCCGCCGTCAGTGGACAGCTGCATCAGCCATACCTCCTCGTCGAAACCATCTGGCTCCTCAGTACGGGCGTCGGTGACCGGGTCCGGTAGCAGTGCCACGAGTGCGCCCCCGGCCTCGAGGACGGCATCGCACAGACGAGCAAGGTCACGACTGGGAGCCTTGATCCCACGCTCGACCTTGCTCAGCTGCCCTTTGCTGTAGTGGACCCGCAATGGGGGTCAAGGGGTCGCAGGTTCAAATCCTGTC
>NZ_LAKD02000045.1 GCF_000968685.2 Streptomyces antioxidans | reverse complement strand
TGTCGGCGGCCGTCCGCGACACCTTCCACACCACACTTCCCTGGGTGCGGCTGTACAACTCCTACGGGCCGAGCGAAACCACCATCGACATCGCCGGCCATCCGTGCGAACCGGCAGAACAAGGGCCACCGCCCATCGGCACACCGATCCAGGACACACAGTTGTACATCCTCGACAGCGGACTCTGGCCGGTGCCACCCGGCGTGGTGGGCGAGTTGTACGTGGCCGGCACCGGGCTGGCGCGGGGGTATGCGCGACGAACGGGGCTGACGGCGGAACGGTTTGTGGCCTGCCCGTACGCCGAGCCCGGGGCGCGGATGTATCGGACCGGGGACTTGGTGCGGTGGCGGGCGGACGGGCGGCTGGAGTTCGTCGGCCGGGTGGACGACCAGGTCAAGGTGCGCGGTTTCCGTATCGAGCTGGGCGAGGTGGAGGCGGCTTTGGCGTCGCATCCGCAGGTGGCGCGTGCGGCGGTCGTGGTCCGCGAGGATCGTCCCGGTGATCGGCGGCTGATCGGCTACGCCGTACCCGCGCGACGCACCACATCACGGGACGACACTTCGCGAGGCGACACATCACGGGGCGACTCACGGCACGAGGAGTCGGCGGAGCGCCACGCGGCCGAACACATCAGCCACTGGAAGAGTTTCTACGAGTCGCTGTACGGAGACCGCCCGGCCACCGCTTTCCGTGAGGTGTCCACCGACGCTTCCACAGGCGCGTCCACCGAGGACTTCATCGGCTGGGACAGCAGCTACGACGGTCGCCCCATCCCCCTCGACGAGATGCGGGAGTGGCTGACGGCCACCGTGGACCGGATCTCCGCACTGGCCCCTCGACGCGTACTCGAAATCGGCGTGGGCACCGGCCTGCTGCTGCGGCGTTTGGCGCCCCGGTGCGACGCGTATTGGGCCACGGACTTCTCCTCTGCGGTCATCGACATGCTCCGGGACCAGATCGATCGAGGAGACCCGGACCTGGCTGCCCGCGTGGAGCTGTCCTCTCAGCCCGCCGACGTCTTCACCGGACTTCCGGTCGGCCATTTCGACACCGTCATCATCAATTCGGTGACCCAGTACTTCCCCGGTGTCGACTACCTCGTCTCCGTCATCTCCGGAGCGATGCGGTCGCTCACACCAGGTGGCTCCCTGTTCCTCGGCGATGTTCGCAACCTCCGTCTGCTCCGCTGCTTCGCCACGGCGGCCGGTCTCAGCAGGTTCGGCGGTGAGCTCTCGAGCGCGGACCTCCGCAAGGCGATCGAGCAGACCATCTCCCTGGAGCGGGAACTGCTGATCGACCCGGCATTCTTCTCGGCCCTCCAGGCCACCAGTCAGGACATCGCGGCGGTCGACATCCGGATCAAGCGCGGAAAGAGCCGCAACGAACTGACCCGGTACCGCTATGACGTCGTGCTCCGCAAGGCGCCGATCACCGCCACCGCTGTACGAGCGGATGAAGCGGCGCCGACGGCCACTTGGGGAACCGATGTGCACCGGACCGAGGAACTGACGGCACTCCTCTCCCGGCGCCACGACAGGCTGTGGGTGCGAGACCTCCCCAACGCCCGGCTGATGGACGACCTCGCAGCCGTACGGCGGTTCCAGGACGACACCGCCCCGGAAACCATCCGGCAGACCATCGACACCGACACCACCATCGGTACGGACACGGAAACCCCCCACGCCACGGAAACCCCCCACGCCACGGAAACCCCCCACGCCACGGAATCACCCACTGCCACGCCGGATACACCCGACGTGGAAACCCTGCACGAGCTGGCCGCCCGCTACGGCTACCGTGCCCATCTGACCTGGTCCGAGGACCCCGAACGGCTCGACGCCCTCTTCCTGCTCGGTGCCGAGGAGGCGGACCAGCCGGTCGTCGCTGACCTATCCGTCGCCGCTGTCCAGGCGACCGCGCGACCGCTCACCGCCTACGCCAACCAGCCGGGCTCCGCTCCGGAAGCCGACTCGCTGCTCCCCGCACTCCAGGCCCATCTGCGGAGCAGGCTGCCGGAGCACATGGTGCCGTCCATCGTGATGACGATCGACGAGTTGCCGCTGACCCCGAACGGAAAGCTGGACCGCAAGGCGCTGCCCGCCCCGGAGTTCACCGGCGGAACCGGCGGGGTCCCGCGAACCCCCCGGGAGCTGGCCCTGTGCGCCCTCTTCGCCGAGGTACTGGGGCTTGCCGAGGTCGGCGTGGACGACGACTTCTTCGCACTCGGTGGCCACTCCCTCCTCGCGATGCGGCTCATCGGCCGCATCCGGGCCGAGGTCGGCGCCGAATTGAGCGTCCGCACACTCTTCCAGGCGCCCACGGTCGCCCAGCTGATCCCGCGGCTTGGCGACGGAACGAGCCCCGAGACGACTCGGCGGCCTGCCCTGAGCCCAATGCCACGACCGGAACGGATCCCGCTGTCATACGCGCAATGGCGCCTGTGGTTCATGCAGGAGATCCAGGGCCCCCGGTCCGCGACCTACACCATTGTGTCCGCCCAGCGGCTCACCGGCCCCGTGGACCGCGCGGCGCTGGCCGACGCACTCCGCGACGTCGTCAGCCGGCACGAAGCACTGCGAACCCTCTACCCGAAGGACGACGAGGGGCAGCCCTGGCAGCATGTGCTCGACGCCGACACAGCGCGCACCCGGCTGCCGATCAGTGTGTCCGACGCCGACCCCAAGGACCTGGACGCGCTGCTCGCGGCCGAGGCCGGGCGGGGGTTCGAGGACCTGGCCACGGAACTGCCACTGCGCGCGAGCGTCTACACAACGGCGGACCACGAGCACGCACTGCTGCTGGTGCTGCACCACATCGCCGCCGACGGCTGGTCCATGGGCCCCCTCTTCAACGACCTCGCCCGCGCCTACGCGGACCGCGCACAAGGGCGCGCACCACAGTGGGAGCCGCTCCCGGTGCAGTACGCCGACTACGCCATCTGGCAACGGCGTGTCCTCGGTGAGGAGGACACCCCCGACAGCCTGATGTCACGGCAACTCGCCCACTGGCAACGAGCCTTGGCGGATCTGCCAGCGGAGCTCGATCTGCCCACCGACCGCCCGCGCCCGGCGATGGCGAGTCATCGCGGCGGCACCGTGGACCTGGACATCCCGGCCGCGCTTCACCAGCGGCTGGCCGATGTGGCACACGACCACGACGCCAGCGTCTTCATGGTCGTCCAAACCGGGCTGGCCGTGCTGCTGACCCGGCTCGGCGCGGGACACGACATCCCCATCGGCACCCCGTACGCGGGCCGGGGCGAGGAAGCCGTCAACGACCTGGTGGGCTTCTTCGTCAACACCTTGGTGCTGCGCGTCGACACCTCCGGCAACCCCGACATCACCACACTCCTACGCCGCGTCCGCGACGCGGACCTGGCCGCCTACGACCACCAGGACGTGCCCTTCGAGCGGCTGGTCGACCTGCTCAATCCGGACCGCTCCCTGTCCCGGCACCCCCTGTTCCAGGTGATGCTCGGATTCCAGAACACCCACCACTCCGGCCCCGCACTGCCGGGATTGACCAGCGAACCGCTCTGGGTCCAGATGGACACCGCCAAGTTCGACCTGTCCCTCATGCTCGCCGAGACACATGCCGATGGCGGCGACCCGGCGGGTATCCACGGAACGCTGGAGTACGCGACCGACCTGTTCGACCGGGAGGCGGTGGAGGTGATCGCGGCTCGTTTTGTGCGGGTGTTGGAGGCGATTGCCGCTGATCCGGGGTGTGTGGTGGGGCGGATTGATGTGCTCGGTGGGGAGGAGCGGGGGCGGCTGGAGGAGTGGGGTGGGGGTGTGTCGGGTGTTGCGGACGCGGGTGTTGATGTGCTGCCGGGGTTGTTTGAGGGGTGGGTGCGGCGTGATCGGGATGGGGTGGCGGTGGTGTGTGGGGGGTGTGAGGTGTCGTATGGGGAGGTGAATGAGCGGGCGAATCGTCTGGCTCGGGTGCTGGTGGGGTGCGGGGTGGGCCCTGAATCCCGGGTGGGGTTGGTGGTGTCCCGGTCGGTGGAGATGGTGGTGGCGTTGCTGGCGGTGGTGAAGGCGGGCGGGGCGTACGT
>NZ_LAKD02000044.1 GCF_000968685.2 Streptomyces antioxidans | reverse complement strand
GGGCGAAGGGGCGGGCGGGGCCTGGCCCTGGCCCGGCTGCTGGCCGTACGGGGGCTGCTGGCCCGGGTACTGGCCCGGCGGCGGGGGCGGTACCTGGCCGGGCGGCGCGATGGGCGCGGCGATGGTGGGGGCACCGTGCATCTGCGGGGTGCCGGGGGCGGGCGGCTGGCCGCCCTGCGGGGGCGTGCCCTGGGGCGTACCGGGAGGCGGCGTGCCCTGGGGTGGCGAGCCCTGCTGGGGTGGCGTTCCCTGGGGAGCGCCGAAGGCGGGGGCGGGCTCCGGGGCGGGCGGGGCGGCGGGCGGAGGAGCCGCCGGGGCGGGCGCCCCGGCCGGAGGTGCGAAGCCCGGTGCGGGGGCGGCCTGGCCGGGCGGCGCGAACCCGGGCGTGGCGCCCTGGGCGGGCGCGGGGGCGGGCTCCTCCTCGGCCACCTCACCGCCGAAGTTCCTGAGCAGCGCGTCCAGTCCCCCGTCGAAGCCCTGGCCGACGGCGGCGAACCGCCAGACGTCCTTGAGGTAGAAGTCGCCCAGCATCACCGCGCGCTCGGTGCTGAACTCCGAGCCGGTGAAGGAGTACCGGGCCACCTCTTCGCCGCCCGCGACGATCCGCAGGTAGCCGGGGCCGACCTGCGACATCTGCCCGGCGCCGTCGATGGTCGCGGTGAAGGAGAGCTTCTGGATGGCGGAGGGAATGCCGTCAAGCGTGACGCGGAACGAATCCGTGTCACCGGCCTGCGGCCCGAGCTGCTGTATCGCTTCTTCAGGGGACTTCGGCTGGTTGAAGAAGATGAAGTAGCGGTCGTCGGACAGCCGCTCGTTCGCATCGAGACCGAAGCAGCTGATGTCGAAGGTCAGGCCGGGTCCGGCGATCTGCACCCCGACGTACAGATCCCTCCCGGCCGTCAGATCACTGATCCTGGCCTTGTGGCCGCGCTGGAATTCCCTGGCCATACGTTAGGACCGTCCCCCATCGCTGTACCGGTGTGTGCATTGCGCGCCAGGCTAGCCGCTGCCGCCGATTATGAGCGACGCCGGGAGCGAGGATGTGGTTCCCGCACGGCCGGGCGGCTGAATCCCTCACCGCCTGGCGCGGTCGCCTTACGGCTGATCGTCCGGGGCCTTACGGCTGGTCGTCCGGGGGCCCGGAGAGGTGCGGCAACCGCGCGGCGGCGACCACCCCTTCGAGATAGCCCCGCGCCCGCTCGGTGCGCGGATACGCCTCCAGGAGCTGCCAGAAGCGGCGGCCGTGCCCCGGCACCAGCAGATGGGCCAGCTCGTGGAGGAGCACATAGTCCACGACATACTCCGGCATGCCCTGGAGCCGGTGGGAGAGCCGGATGCTGCCCTCCGCCGGGGTGCACGACCCCCAGCGGGTGTTCTGGTTGGTGACCCAGCGGACCGAGACGGGCCGGGCCCGCCCGCCCAGGTACTGGTCGGAGAGCCACTCGGCGCGGGCGGCCAACTCCGCGTCGCCCAGCATCCGCTTGCTCTCCTGCGCGGCCAGCTTCTCCAGCATGACCCTCACCCAGCGCTGCTCCTCCGCCTCGGACATCCGCGCGGGGATGAGGACGACGGTGCGGTCGCCCTCGCGATAGGCGGAGACCGTCCTACGCCGCCGGGTGCTCCGGCGGACCTCGACCGCGCTCGCGTCGGAGCCTCGGCTCTGCGGGCTCGGGACGGCGCTCGGTGCGCTCGCGGCGCTGCGGGAGACGTTCTGTCCCGCGGTGCGAGGGGGCGGGTCGGCGGACACGCCCCGACGTTACCCGCTGGCAGCCGGGGAAGTCCCGCCCCGCCAATGGTTGCCGACCGAACCACTCCACGGTGTGCACGGCTTGTACGGCCGGCGTTCGTACGACTTTTTCCACCGCCTGTGGATAACGCGCTGCGGGGTTCTGGCGCCTCCCCGCATGCTGAAGGCGGTTCGACCGAGAACACATCAGACGGGGGGACGGCGATGCATCCGATGCTCAAGCCCGCGCTGCGGCGCGGCTGGCGGAGCCGGGACACGGTGCAGTTCGGGGTGGCCCGGGCGCATGCGGTGGTGATGGGGCCGGTGGACACGGCCACGGGCAGCTTTCTGGAGCTGCTGGACGGCACCCGCGGTCTGCCGCTGCTGCGGCGGGAGGCCCGCGCCATCGGGCTGCCGGAGGGGCGGGCCGACGCACTGGTGGACCGGCTGGCGGCGGCCGGTCTGCTGGACGAGCCGAGGGACGGCGGCGAGCCCGCGGCGGTCCTGGACCGGCTGCGGCCGGACGCGGGGTCGCTGTCGGTGCTGCATCCCGAGCCCGGAGCGGCGGCGCGGCTGCTCGCCGCGCGGCGGGCGATGCGGGTTCAGGTGCGGGGTGCCGGCCGGGTCGGGGCGGCGGTCGCGGCCGCCCTGTCGGGCTCGGGGATCGGCCGGGTCGATGTGGTGGACGGGGGCTGTGTCGAGCCCTGGGATGTGGCTCCCGGCGGGCTGTCGGGCGAGCAGATCGGGGAGCGCCGGGATCTGGCGGCGCGGCGCATGGTGCGCCAGGCCGCGCCAGCTCCGCTCCCCCGCCGGTCGACGCGGCGGCGGACCCCTGCGGCAGAGCGGGCCCCTTCGCGGGAGAAGGGCACTTCAGGAGGGCGGATCCCTTCGGGAGAGCGCACCTCCCCCTCGAGCGAGCGGACCGCCTCGGCCGAGCCCGGGCTGGCGCTGGTGGTGATCGCCCCGCGTGACGGCCTCGCGGCGTACGCACCGGATCCCGAGCAGACCCGGCCGCTGCTCTCCTCCGGCACACCCCATCTCTACGCGGGAGTCATCGAGGCCACGGGGGTGGTGGGCCCGCTGGTGGTGCCGGGGATCACGCCCTGCGTGGGCTGCGCCTCGGCGGGCCGTGCCGAGCGGGAGCCCGTCTGGCCACGGATGCTCGCGCAGTGGCGGTCCGGCCGTCGGCGCACCGCCCCGGCCTGTGACACGGCACTGGCGATGGTCGTGGCCGGGCTCACCGCGGTCCAGGCGCTGGCCTTTCTCGATGGCCGCCCCTCCGGAGGCGCGGGTGTCCGGTGGGAGCTGGCGCTTCCCTCGCTCATCTGGGAGGCGCGCCCGATCGAAGCACATCCCGAATGCGGCTGCGGAGCGGCCGGGGAGGAGGATGCCGTATATGCCTCGGCCACAGAGGCACCACACGCGACAATGTCCGGGTGACCCACGTCCGCGGAGTGGGCACGGGGGCCCGGGGGCCACCTTCCCGGATGGCACGGCTGTAGTTGGAGGGGCGCATGACCGATCTGCCGCGCAAGGCGATCACCCGTACCGCCAAACTGGCGGCGCTGCCCTTGGGATTCGCGGGGCGCGCCACATGGGGGCTCGGGAAGCGGATAGGGGGACGGCCGGCGGAGATCGTCGCGCGAGAGGTGCAGCAGCGCACCGCGGAGCAGATGTTCAAGGTCCTCGGCGAGCTCAAGGGCGGGGCCATGAAGCTCGGACAGGCCATGTCGGTCTTCGAGTCGGCGCTGCCCGAGGAGATCGCCAGGCCCTATCGGGCGGCCCTGACCAAGCTCCAGGAAGCCGCCCCTCCCATGCCCAGCCGCACGGTCCACGCGGCGCTGGAGGAGCGTCTGGGCCCGGACTGGCCCGAGCTGTTCCAGGAGTTCGAGGACAAGCCCGCGGCGGCGGCCTCGATCGGGCAGGTGCACCGGGCGGTCTGGCACGACGGGCGCACGGTGGCGGTCAAGGTGCAGTATCCCGGGGCGGGCGAGGCGCTGCTGTCCGACCTCAACCAACTGAGCAGGTTCGCTCGGGTGCTGGGGCCGCTGGTGCCGGGGCTGGACGTCAAGCCGCTGATCGCGGAGTTGCGCGAGCGGGTCGCCGAGGAGCTGGACTATGAGCTGGAGGCGGCCTCCCAGCGGGCCCACGCAGAGGAGTACGCACAGGACACCGAGATCGTGGTGCCCGAGGTGGTGCACCAGAGCGACCAGATACTGATCACCGAATGGCTGGAGGGGGTGCCGCTCTCCGAGGTGATAGCCGACGGCACACAGGAGGAGCGGGACCGCGCCGGGCAGTTGCTGGCCCGCTTCCTCTTCTCGGGGGCATCGCGCACCGGGCTGCTGCACGCCGATCCCCATCCGGGGAACTTCCGGCTGCTGACCGGTGGCGCCCCGGACGGGCCGCCGGACCAGTGGAGGCTGGGCGTGCTGGACTTCGGTTCGGTGGACCGGCTCCCGGGAGGGCTTCCGGAGCCCATCGGCATCGCGCTGCGCATGGCGCTCGAGGGCGACGCCACGGGGGTCTATGACCTGATGCGCGGGGAGGGGTTCGTCAAGCCGACGATCGAGCTCGACCCGGATGATCTGCTGGACTTCCTGCTGCCGATGCTCGAACCGGCCCAGGTCGACGCGTTTGTCTTCGACCGGCAGTGGCTGCGCAGCCAGGCGGCGCGGATGGCCGACCGTCAGTCCCCCGTCTATGAGCTGGGCAACCAGCTGAATCTGCCGCCCGCCTATCTGCTGATCCACCGGGTGACGCTGAGCACCATCGGGGTGCTGTGCCAGCTGGGCGCCACGGTGCGGATGCGGGATGAGCTCGAGGCATGGGTGCCCGGCTTCGCCGCGGAGCCGGAGTCCGAGGATGACGTCGAAGACCTCGGCCTGAGCTCAGAGGTCTAGGGGCCCCGGGATAGCCGAGGGGCCGGTCCGAATCGGACCGGCCCCCGGTGGTCACGCGATGGGTCGGCGTAGGACCCGTCGTTGGGTGGTGGTGTCAGCTCCGCCTCTGGCCGGTGCCGCACATCGCGGTCACCGCATGACTGCTGTGGTCACTGCATGACCGCCATCGCCAGGGCGCGGCGGGCGCGGAGCGAGGCACGCTCCGCACGCCGCTGCATCCGGCGGGCGGCGGCGAGTCGAACGGCCTGCCGTTCGGACTCGGCCTCGTGCAGCCGGTCGTGCATATGCGCACGCGCCAGCGCTTCTTGCATGAGTTGCATCTCTCGGGTCCTGTTCTGGCGCGCCTCGGGCGCACCGGAAGTATCGGGTGCGGGGGTTTCGGAGACCGGTGGGGTCATCGTCGGAACCTGCTTCATGGGGTCGTGCGTCGCTGGGCGATCGATGGTGCCGATGGTGCTCATGCCGCGACCGGGTTCTTCCGCGGGCGACCACGCGGCCGCTTGCGGGCAACCACCACGCCCTGGACGAAGAGCTCGCCGCCCCAGACGCCCCAGGGCTCACGGCGGTCCTTGGCGCCGGCGAGGCATGCCTCCCGCAGCGGACAGGTCTGACACAGCGACTTGGCGTACTCGACGTCGGCCGGGGACTCGGCGAAGAAGACCTCCGGGTCGTACGAGCGGCACGGAACGGCTACACCCAGGTTCTCGATGGCCTCATCGAGTTCGGTGAGGGCGGTGAGCGGGGTCAAGGAGTCCTCCGAGGAGTCAGGCGGGCGGTTCAGGTCGGTCGATGCGGACGGGGCGTGTGCGTTGAGTTGCACGGTGTGTGTTCCTCGTCTCTTTGGTCCGGCTGGTGGCCGGGCTCTGGCAAATCAAAAGGGCCGCGGATCCCGGTGTGGGTTCCGCGGCCCTGGAAGGTGCCGACCTGATCCTGGATCAGGCTGGATAACTCCAGGGTTCGAGCCTGCGGAAGGCCCACATCGTGTGGTGCTGCTGCGTCGTCCGGGATTCGGCACCATTGGCCACGAAGGCATAGGCGTTCGCCTGTGCCGCTGCTGCTACCGCAGGTGCCTGGACCGGTCGCTCGCTGAGACGCGCTTCATTGGCGCCGGGCATACCGGTGCCAGGGAGCGCGGAGCCGAGCAGGCATGTGGCGACGACCGGCCGATCGGCCTTTTTGATGGCGTTGATAAAGGTGATCACTGGTCTTCGCCTCCTCTCGGCGTCTCAGGGACCGGTTCGAAACCAGTCCGGGTGTTCAAGTACAACACGGAATCCTCGGCTCCTGGAAGGGCCGTTGTCTTCCGTGCTCGGAAGGCTATGGGTACGGCCTCCACGCGCGCAAACTATTTTTCCGTCGAGTTTTGCCAAGGGTCACCCGAATGGCTTCCCCCGGCATCGCCTTCGCCCTCGTCGTCGAGTGCGGAGGGCGGTTCCCGGCCCGCGCACAGCGCGAGAACATCGGCCCCGAACCGGTCCAGCTTGCGCCTTCCCACACCGGAGATGCGGGCGAGCTCCGGTTCGGTTCCCGGAACGGCCTCGGCGATCGCGAGCAGTGTCTTGTCGGTGAACACGCAGTACGTCGGCTGCCCCAGCAGCCCCGCCTGCTCGGCCCGCCAGTCGCGCAGCCGCTCATACAGCGCCTCGTCCAGCTCGGACGGGCAGCCCTCGCAGCGCATCAGCTTCATCTCGCCCGCGTCGGTCAGCGCCCGGCCGCAGACCCGGCAGTGGACCGGGCCGCGCCGCCTGCGCACCCCGCCACCCCCGCCTGGGGATGCCGCCCCGCGCTCGATCCCACCGGCCCCGCCCGGGGTGCGGGCACCGATGGCCTGGGAGCCGGGCCGCAGCCCGTTGAGAAAGCGGGTGGGGCGGCGGGAGGCCCGGCCGCCAGGAGCCCGCGAGAGCGCCCAGGACAGCGCCAGATGGCGCCGGGCGCGGGTGACCCCCACATAGAGCAGCCGGCGCTCCTCCTCGATCTGCGGCTCCGTCTTGGCGTAGGTGATCGGCATCATTCCCTCGGTGAGGCCGACCAGGAAGACGGCGTCCCATTCCAGGCCCTTGGCCGCATGGAGTGAGGCGAGAGTCACACCCTCGACGGTCGGGGCGTGCTGCGCCGCCGCCCGCTCGTCGAGCTCCGCCACCAGATCGGAGAGCACGGCCCCGGGGCGGCTCGCCGCGAAGTCCTCGGCGAGCCGCACCAGGGCGGCCAGGGACTCCCAGCGGTCGCGCACCGCGCCCGAGCCCGTCGGCGGCTCGGGCGTCCAGCCACGGGTGCCCAGCACGGCCCGCACCTGGGACGGGATGTCCGCGTCCGCCAGCGCCGGGTCGGCGCTTCCCCCGCGGGCCGCGCCGCGCAGCAGCAGCCCCGCCTCGCGCACCTCGGGCCGCTCGAAGAACCGCTCGGCGCCGCGCAGCTGATAGGGCACCTGGGCATCGGCCAGGGCCTGCTCATAGAGCTCCGACTGGGCGTTGACCCGGTAGAGGACCGCGATCTGGCTCGCCGGGATCCCGCCTCCCCCCTGCTCGACCGGGGTGATCAGCTCCCGGATCCGGCGGGCGGTGGCCTCGGCCTCGGCGGGCTCGTCCGCATAGGCGGCGTAGACCGGGTCGGGGCCCGCCTCCCGCTGGGAGATCAGCTCCAGCCGGTGCTCGGCGGCCCGGCCGCGGGCCTGGGACAGCAGCCCGTTGGCCAGGTGAACCACCTGGGGGGTCGAGCGGTAGTCCCGGATCAGCTTGACCACGGTGGCCCGGGGGTGGCGGGTGCGGAAGTTCAGCAGATGGTCGGGGGTGGCGCCGGTGAAGGAGTAGATGGTCTGGCTGGCGTCGCCGACCACGCACAGGCTGTCCCGCTCGCCCAGCCACAGGTCCAGCAGCCGCTGCTGCAGCGGGCTGACGTCCTGGTACTCGTCGACCACGAAGTGCTGGTACTGACGGCGCACCTGATCGGCGATGTCCGGCCGCTCCTGGAGCACACCGACCGTGAGGAGCAGCACATCCTCGAAGTCGATGACGCCGCGGTCGCGCTTCAACTGCTCGTAGGTGGCGTAGATCCGGCCGATCTCGGCGGCGTCCCGGGGGGCCTCACGGCCGGACTTGGCGGCGACGGCCGGATAGTCCTCGGGCACGGTCTGGGTGACCTTCGACCATTCGATCTCGCCGGTCACGTCCCGCAGCTCATTGCGGTCCAGCCGGACCCGGCAGCGGGCCGCGGCCTCGGCCACGAGCTGCACCTTGCGCTCGACCAGCCGCGGCACCTCACCGCCGACCGCCTTGGGCCAGAAGTACTGCAGCTGGCGCAGGGCCGCCGAGTGGAAGGTGCGCGCCTGCACCCCGCCCGCGCCCAGCTGCCGCAGCCGGCCGCGCATCTCCCCCGCCGCGCGGTTGGTGAAGGTGACGGCCAGCACACTGGCGGGCTGGAGTATCCCCGCGCGCACCCCATAGGCGATCCGGTGGGTGATGGCGCGGGTCTTGCCGGTGCCGGCCCCGGCCAGCACGCACACGGCGCCGTGCAGGGACGTGGCCACCTCGCGCTGCTCGGGATCGAGCCCGTCGAGCACCGCGTCGGCGTCACGCGGCGTGGCCGCGTAGGCACCCGGCGTGGCGCCCTGCGGGAACAGAGTGGAGGACGTTGCAGCAGTCACCCCGCCATGCTGCCAGGTCCCCTGAGACGCCCGATGCGGGTTGTCCACAGCCGTGGTCTTCCGGTCATATGAATCCGGGAATGACCGGCAGAAGGTGAGCGTTCACCTTCTGCCCGACCACCACGGCCCCGAGGAGAGCGAAGACCGATGTCCGGCACTGTGACGATGTACAGCACCACCTGGTGCGGCTACTGCCGACGCCTGAAGGGGCAGATGGACCGCGAGGGCATCGCCTACACCGAGATCAACATCGAACATGACCCGGAGTCCGCGGCCTTCGTCGAGAAGGCGAACGGTGGCAACCAGACGGTGCCCACCGTTCAGGTAATTTCCTCCAACGGTGGTCCTGAGGTCGTCATGACCAACCCGAGCCTCGCCCAGGTGAAGCAGGCGCTGGGCGTCTGACCGGAGAGTCGGTGCACGAGACCCCGCCCGAGAACCACGGGCGCGGGTCTCGTCGCCGTACGGCAGCTCAGCAGTACGGCTGCTGGTCGGTGAGTGCCGTCGCCACGCGCATGAACACACCGAAGAGCCGGTAGAGCTGAGGAACGGCCCCGGCCACCTCTACGGTGCGCGAGTCGCGCAGGCCGACTCCGGGGATCGCCTCGAGTTGGCTGGCCACGGTGGCCGACTGCCACCGCACAGCCAAGGTCGCGGCGGCTTCCGTACGGGGCGGCCGAGAGCGGGAGTCGGCACGGCGCACTCCCTCGGCGGCGGCCTCCTCGATCGCCTTGCGCGCTTCGGCCGCGGGCCTCAGCCGAGCGCTGAACCGATCCGTGGCGTACTTGACGGGGGCCGTGACCACCCGGGCGTCCCAGGCCGTCATCTCGTCGCAGGCCGCGTCGTCACCGGAGAGCATCACCACGGGCACCCCCAGTGCGGCGGCCGTGGCATGGGCGAATCCGATCTCTCCCATGGGCCGGTCGTCCAACCACATGTCCTCGATCTCGTGCCCCATGTAGCTGTGGCTGAGCACGCCCAGGGCACCGGCACGCGAGTGGTAGCCGACGCACAGCACCGCGCCGAAGTCACCGTCCAGTCCTTCGAGCATGCCCATCCGCTTGGGCTTGCCCCTGACCAGCTCCGCCTCGGGGTGGGTCTGATCCGCGAGCAGGTTCCGCATGGTGCTGTGGGCGTCATTCACCAGAACCCGCGTGGCACCGGCCGCGAGCGCGCCGCGCACGGCGGCGTTCACGTCCTCGGTCATCATGACCCGGCCATGGGGGTAGTCCCGCCCGCCGGCCTGCACGTCCTGTGCGCCCACCAACCCGGTGACGCCCTCCATGTCAGCGCTGATGTACACCTGCACGCCGCTGCCTCCACTCTGGCCGTCGACCGCCGAGAACCGGTGATCACAACGTCCGCATCGTCTCGGTGACGCGCCTCCGCGTCAGCCGCGCGGTCTGCGTCAGTCGCGCTGCCCCCGCCTCAGCCCCGCGGCAGCGGCCCGCCGTACCAGAGCTCGATCAGCCGGGCCGCGATCGAGATGCCGGAGGGAGGCAAAACTTCCCCGGACTCGATCGCGGCCCGCAGGTCCTCCCGGGAGAACCAGCGGGCCTCGTGGATCTCCTCCCCGTCCACCTGGATCCGGGAGGACGTGGCCCGGGCCATGAAGCCGAGCATCAGACTGGACGGGAACGGCCACGGCTGGCTGGCCACGTAATCGACCTCGCCGACCGTGACGCCCGCCTCCTCCGCCACCTCGCGGACCACGGCCTGCTCGATCGACTCGCCCGGCTCCACGAAGCCCGCCAGCGTCGAGAAGCGCCCCTCCGGCCAGTGCACCTGGCGCCCCAGCAGCGCCCGGTCCTGTTCGTCCTTCACCAGCATGATCACGGCGGGGTCGGTGCGGGGGTAGTGCTCGGCCCCGCACGCCGGGCAGCGGCGGATATGGCCCGCCGCTGCGATCACCGTGCGCTGACCGCAGCGTGAGCAGAAGCGGTGCAGCCGCTGCCAGTTCTCCAGCGCGACCGCGTGCACCAGCAGCCCCGCGTCACGCTCGGACAGCAGCACGCCCGCCTCGCGCAGCCCGGCGGGGCGCGCGGACTGGTCCATCCGCCCCGGCAGGGAGTCCTTCTGGAGCGCGAAGTAGCGCACGCCCTCCTGGTCGGTGCCCAGGAAGTAGCGGTGGGTCTCGGTGGGCGGGGCCTCGAAGGACGGGGTCATGACGAGTTCGGTACGGCCGTCCGGGGTGTCGTCGACCAGGGCCTGGCCGCCGGAGACCACGAAGACGCGCGTCGTCGGGTGGCTCCAGGCCGCGGCCAGCCACGCCTCGTCCAAGCGGTGGTGCGCGGAGCGGTCGATGCCGCTCGGGGCGCTGAGCGTGATCGGCCGGTCGGCGGCGTGGTCGGTCGAGGTGGTCACGACTGCTTCCAACTCCCCCAGTGCAATGGGTGGTTCACATAACAGAGCAAGCTATTCCCGTCCCTTCTCGGCGAGCTCGGCCCAGAGGTGGGCGGCCGTCTCTGCGCCCTTCATGAGCAGGCCGAGCTCGACCTTCTCGTTGGGCGCGTGCCAGCCGTCGGACGGCACCGAGATGCCCAGGAAGAGCACCGGAGCGCCGAGGATGTCCTGGAGATCGGCGGCGGGGCCCGATCCGCCCTCTCGGGTGAACAGGATCTTCTGGCCGAAGGCACGCCCCATGGCGCGCACGACCGACTGGAGCGCGGGGTGGTCCAGCGGGGTCAGACAGGGGCGGGTGGCGCCCCAATAGGTGATCTCATGGTGGATCCCGGCCGGGATCAGCGCGGCGGCCCAGTCCCGCACGGCCGACTGGACCTTCTCCACCTCCTGCCCCGCCACCAGCCGGAAGGACAGCTTCAGCTGGGCGGCCGAGGGCACGATGGTCTTTCCGCCCGGCCCCTGGTAGCCCCCGGCGATGCCGTTGACCTCGGCGGTCGGACGGGCCCAGATCCGCTCCAGGGTGGAGTACCCGGCCTCGCCGAGCGCGGCCCGAGAATGCGCGGTCCGCAGCCAGCCCGCCTCGTCGAAGGGCAGCTCGGCGAAGAGCTCGCGCTCATGGTCGGTCGGCTCCACGACGCCGTCGTAGAAGCCGGGGATGGCCACCTTACGGTCGTCGTCGTGCAGCGCGGCGGCCAGCCGGGCGGCCTCGGTGGCCGGGTTGGGCACCGCGCCGCCGAAGGAGCCGGAGTGGATGTCCTGGCCGGGGCCGTGGAGGTCGATCTGGCACTCGACCAGGCCCCGCATGCCGGTGCAGACGGTCGGGGTGTCCTCGGACCACATCCCGGTGTCGGAGACGATCACGGTGTCGCAGCCCAGCCGTTCGGCGTGCGCGCGGACCAGCTCGGGGAAGTGCGGGGAGCCGGACTCCTCCTCGCCCTCGATCAGCAGCTTGAGGTTCACCGCGGGCGCGCTGCGGCCGGTCACGGCCAGGTGCGCCCGTATCCCCAGGGTGTGGAAGAGGACCTGCCCCTTGTCATCGGCGGCGCCGCGGGCGTAGAGCCTGCCGTCCTCGATGACGGGCTCGAAGGGGTCGGTGCGCCAGCCGTCCGCGCGGTCGGCGGGCTGGACGTCGTGGTGACCGTAGACGAGCACCGTAAGGGCGTCGGGATCACCGGACGGCCATTCGGCGAACACGGCCGGGGCGCCCGGTGTGTCCCATATCTCAGTCACCGGGAAGCCCGTGGCGGCCAGGTGGTCCCTGAGCCACCGGGCACCGCGCCTGACGTCCTCGGCGCGGGCCGGGTCGGCGGATACGGACGGGATGCGCAGCCACTCGGAGAGCTCGGCGAGGAAGGCGGCGCGATGGCCGTCCGCGAAGGCGCGGACGGCGTTGTCCGTGTCCGGGGTGTTGCTCATGCATGTGAGCCTATCCGGCCCGCGGCGGGGCGGGGGCGGGGGCCTCCGGGGTGCTCAGGTGCGCTCGCTCTCGGTGACGGTTCCGGTATCGATTCGGTCATTTCCGCTCGTGTCGGCGTCTCCGGTCGTGTCGGCGTCCCGGTCTGTGTACCCGCCGAGGTCCGTGTCTCCGTCCCCGACGGCCTCCGCGTCCGCGCCGACGTCCGCTTCCCCGCCGACGTCCGTGTCCCCCGGCTCCCCGAGCAGGACGCGCTCGAGCCCGGCCCGGCCGGGCAGCCCGGCGGGGCGGACCACCTCACCGCTGCGTACGTACACGAAGGCCGCCGTGACCGCCGACAGGGGCAGTCCGTGCTGTTCGGCCCAGGCGACGCGGTAGATGGCCAGCTGGAGCGGGTCGGCGTCCTGCGAGCGGCCGGTCTTCCAGTCGACGATCTCGTAACGCGGGCCGTCGTCGGGGCCCGTGCCGGACTCGCGGTACACCGCGTCGATCCGGCCGCGGATGGTGCGGCCCGCCAGGGTCAGCTGGACCGGCGCCTCCACGCGGTAAGGGGTGCGACGGGCGTACGGCGTGCGGGCGAACGCCTCCTTGAGCGCGGCCAGATCCCGCTCGTCGGCGATCTCCGCCTCGTCGTCCTCGCCGCCCGGAAGCTCGTCCGGGCCGAGGAAGGGCAGCGGCAGCGCCTCGAAGCGCGCCTCCACCCAGGCGTGGAAGCGGGTGCCGCGCCGCGCGGCGGGGCGCGGCGGCCGGGGCATGGGGCGGGCCAGTTCCCGTGCGAAGCCGTCCGGGTCGGCGGCGAGGCGCAGCAGCTGTGACGCGGTGAGCGTGCCCGGCAGCGGCACTTCGTGGACGGTCTCCCGAGCCCGGCGCAGCTCTCCGGCGAGCGCGTCCAGATCGCGGTCCCAGGAGCCGACCAGCCGGGCCTCCTCGGGCGCCAGCTCGTCCTCGACGGGGCCTTGTGTGAGATCGGGCACACCAGGATCCGGGGCGCCGGGTTCTGGTACGCCGGGCTCCGGTACGCCGGGTTCTGGTACGTCGTAAGGGTCGGGGGGCGACGTGTCGTCGTACCGCCCGTCCTCGTACGAACCGTAAGGATCCTCCGGAGGCTCGGGCCACTCCGGGTCCTCCGGGGGCTCACGCTCCTCCGGCGGTTCAAGCTCCTCCGGCGGCTCCGGAAAGAGGTTCCCGTCCGCCGAGGGGTGCCCCCCGTCCCGCGCGGTCGGCCCCTCCCCCGCCGCCTCGATGCGCGCCAGATGGGCGAGCACCACATCGGCGGCGTGGCGCCGGTGGCGCAGCGCCGCCGGGTCCAGCGGAAGCGGCCAGGCCAGGTCGGCCTCCGACGTCCGCAGGGCCGGGTTCTCCGCGCCCTCCTCCGGCGGTTCGGCCCATGCCTCGATCTCGCCGTACCCGGCCTCGCAGTGCTCGCGCAGTGCGTCCAGGAAGCCCGACGGGCCGCGCGGACGCTTCTGGCTGGGGCCCCACCAGTGCCCGGAGCCGAGCAGCAGCGAGCGCGGCCGGGTGAAGGTCACATAGCCAAGCCGCAGCTCCTCGGTCCGCTGATGCCCCTTCATGGCGTCCTTGAAGGCGGCGATCCCCTTGCCGTCCCAGGCGGTGACGTCCGGGAGGGTCCGCGCGTCCCCGCGCAGTTCGTGCGGCAGCACCTTGGCGTTCGCCGTCCAGGACTCGCGGGACTGCTCGCTCGGGAACTGCTTGGCGACCAGCCCAGGCACCGCCACCACATCCCACTCCAGCCCCTTGGCCTTGTGGGCGGTGAGCACCTTGACCGTGTCCTCGCCGCCGGGCAGGGCGTTGTCGAGCCCCTTCTCGTACTGCGCGGCGGTGCGCAGGAAGCCGAGGAAGCCCTGCAGGGTGGCCGCGCCCCCCACCGCCGCGCCGCCCATGGCCGCGTCCCCCGCCGCCGCACCACCCGCCGCCGCGCCGTCCAAGGCCGCGCCGCCCTCCCGGCCCGCGAAGGCCGCCGCGACGTCCAGGAAGTTGCCAAGGGTCTCGCGGCGGCGTGCGGCCAGGGCGTGCGGTGAGGCGGACAGCTCGACCTCGAGACCCGTGGTGGCCAGGACCCGGTGGAGGACGTCCATCAGCGGATCGGCCAGCGAGCGGCGCAGCTCGCGGAGTTCGGCGGCGAGCCGGGCGAACCGGACCCGTGCGTCGGCCGAGAAGGGCAGCCCGTCGTCCGGGCCGCCGCCCGCCTCCAGGAAGGTGTCGAGGGCGTCGGCGAGGGAGATCACCTCGGCGGGGTCGGTGCCCTCGACGGCCTCGGCGAGCCGTCGGTCCGGATCGTCCTCCGCCCCGTCATGACCGCCGTAAGAGACCAGCGCACGGGCGCGGCGGCCGAGCAGCGCGAGGTCGCGGGGGCCGATCCGCCAGCGCGGCCCGGTGAGCAGACGGACCAGCGCGGCGTTGGCCCCCGGGTCCTGGAGTACCTCGCAGACGGCCACCAGATCGGCGACCTCCGGCAGGTGCAGCAGCCCCGACAGGCCCACCACCTCCACCGGAACGTCTCGCTCCACCAATGCGCCCTGGATCCGCGCGAAGTCACCCGCCGTACGGCACAGCACCGCGATCTCACCGGGTGGGGTGCCGGTGCGCACCAGGTGGGCGAGGGAGTCGGCGAGCCAGGCCAGCTCCTCGGCGTGGGTGGGCAGCAGCGCACAGCGCACCGCTCCGTCCCGCTCGGCGCCGGGCGCGGGGCGCAGCGCCTCGACGCCCTCGTGCATCGCGCGCAGCGGGGCGGCCAGCCCGTTGGCGAGGTCCAGGAGGCGGCCGCCGCTGCGCCGGTTCTCGCTGAGCGCGAAGCGCCTCGCCGGGCTGTCGTCGGCGTGCCGGAAGTGCTCGGGGAAGTCGTCCAGGTTGGCCACGGAGGCGCCGCGCCAGCCGTAGATGGCCTGGCAGGGGTCGCCGACGGCGGTGACGGGGTGTCCGGTGCCGCCGCCGAAGAGGCCGGACAGCAGCAGCCGCTGGGCGACGGAGGTGTCCTGGTACTCGTCGAGCAGGACGACCGCGAACTGCTCGCGCAGGATCCGGCCGACCTCCGGGTGGTCCAGGGCCAGAGTGGCCGAATGGGCGATCTGGTCGCCGAAGTCGAGCAGATCGCGGCGGCGCTTCTCCTCGCGGTACGCCTCGACCAGGCCCAGCAGCTCCTGGCGGGCGCGGGCGGCCTCGGGCACCCTGCGCAGCGCCTCGTTGGTGAGCCGGGTGCCCTCCAGCGTCCGCAGCAGCTCGGTGTCGTACGCGCGCAGCCGCCCGGTGGGGACCAGGTGCTCGGCGAGCTCGGCGTCGAGCGCGAGCAGATCGGTGACCAGGTCGGAGAACGGGCGGGTGAGCGCCGGATACGGGCCGGGGGCGGAACGCAGGACGCGCGCCGCGAGCTGGAAGCGGGTGGCGTCGGCGAGCAGCCGGGCGCTCGGCTCGAGGCCGATGCGCAGCCCGTGGTCCTTGAGCAGCTGTCCGGCGAAGGCGTGGTACGTGGAGATGACGGGCTCGCCCGGCGCCTCCTCGGTGGCGCCCGGATCCGGGTCCGGGTCCACGATGCCCGCCGTGATGAGGGCCTTACGGACGCGCTCCGCGAGCTCTCCGGCGGCCTTGTTGGTGAAGGTCAGGCCGAGCACCCGGTCGGGCGCGACCTGTCCGGTGCCGACCAGCCAGACGACGCGGGCGGCCATCACCGTGGTCTTTCCGGAACCCGCCCCGGCGACGATCACCTGCGGGGCGGGCGGTGCGGTGATGCACGCCACCTGCTCCGGGGTGAACGGGATCCCGAGGAGTTCCTTGAGCTCCTCGGGATCGGTGATGCGGGCTGACACTCCAGTGAGGCTATCGGTGCCCACCGACACGCCCCGCCACGCCGGTCGACGGCCGCCCCGGGGCAACGGCCCGACGGGCGACGTCGTCGGCCCGGTGCCGCGCCGCCCCAACCCCGTGCGCGACGGCGTCACCCCACCACATGGCGCCCCCAGCCCGTGCAGTGTCACTCGACCACATGGCGCCCCTCCGCCCGCGCGCTGCACGCGGCCCGGAAGGCACAGCGCTCGCAGTGGTCGCCCGTGCTCGGGGTGAACCGCTCGTCCAGGACGCGCCCGGCCGCGGTAGCGAGCAGCCGCCCCACCCACTCCCCGTCCGGCGGCTCCTGGGCCTGGACCTTGGGGACGTCGTCGCCGCCGTCCTTCTTGGCCGCGCCCTGGCGCAGCTGGACGAGCTCCGCACCGCCCGGCTCGGGGCGTCCGCCGTCGAAGACGTCGTCCACGGCGCCCTCGCGCACCGCCAGCTGATAGACCGCCAGTTGGGGGTGGTGCTCGACGTCGCCACGGGTCACGGCCTGCTTACCGGTCTTGAAGTCGACCACATAGGCGCGCCCCTGGGCGTCCGTCTCGACGCGGTCCACGCTGCCGCGGATGCGCACCTTATAGACGTCGGCTTCGAGCGTGACATCGAAGGGGTGCTCGGTGGCGACCGGGGTGCGGCCGCCGCGCTCCATCACATGCCACCGCAGAAAGCGCTCCAGGGCCGCCCGCGCCTGCTCCTTCTCCTGCCGTGACTTCCAGGGGGCGTCGAAGGCGAGCGCGTCCCATACGGAGTCCAGGCGCTCCATGAGGACCGCGAGATCGGCCGGGGTGCGGCCGGAGGCGACCTCGTCGGCCAGGACGTGCACGACGTTGCCGAAGCCCTGGGCGGCCGTCGAGGGCGCGTCCGCCTTCACCTCGCGCCCCAGGAACCACTGGAGCGAGCAGGTGTTGACGAGCTGGTCGAGCGCGCTGCCGGACAGCGCCACGGGCCGGTCCCGGTCGCGCAGCGGGACCTCGCTGTGGGTCGGCTCGTACAGCCCCCACCAGCGGTGGGGGTGGGCGGCCTGGACCAGCGGGCGGCCCTCCTCGTCGCGCAGCGCAGCGAGCCGCGCCAGGCGGCGCGCTGCGGCGTCCCGCAGCGCCTCCGAGGCGTCCGGGTCGACGGTGGTGGCGCGCAGCTCGGCGACGAGCGCGGCGACGGACAGCGGACGGCGCGGCCGGTGGGTGACGTCGGTGGGCGGGACGCCCAGTTCGGCGAGGAAGCGGGAGGGCTGGTCCCCGTCCTCGGACGCGGCCTTGACGGCGGTGACCACAAGCCGCTCCTTGGCACGCGTCGTCGCCACGTAGAACAGCCGCCGCTCCTCGGCCAGCAGCGCGCCCGGCGGCAGCGGCTCGGCCAGCCCGTCCCTGCCGATCCGGTCGGCCTCCAGGAGCGAGCCGCGCCGCCGCAGATCGGGCCACAGCCCCTCCTGCACCCCCGCGACGACCACCAGGGCCCATTCCAGCCCCTTGGAGCGGTGGGCGGTCATCAGCCGTACGGCGTCGGGGCGGGCTGTCCGGCGGGAGAGGGTGTCGGCGGCTATGTCCTGGGCGTCGATCTCCTCCAGGAAGTTGAGGGCGCCGCGGCCGCCGGTGCGCTCCTCGGCGCGCGCGGCGGTCTCGAACAGCGCGCACACCGCGTCCAGGTCGCGGTCGGCGTTCCGCCCGGCGGTGCCGCCGCGCAGGGCGGCCCGCTCCAGCCGGCCGGGCCAGGGGGTGCCGTCCCACAGCTCCCACAGCGTCTGTTCCGCGGTGCCGCCCCGGACCAGCGTCTCGTGGGCCGTGCGCAGCAGCCGCCCGAGGGTCTGCGCGCCGCGCGCGTACGCCGGGTCGTGAACGGCCAGCCGCTCCGGCTCGGCGAGCGCCTCGGCGAGCAGGACGTCGGAGGGGCGCGGCACCGCCCGCCCGGCGGACCGCTCCTCCTCGCGCAGGGCACGGCCCAGGCGGCGCAGATCGGCGGCGTCCATACCGCCGAGGGGCGAGGCGAGCAGCGTCAGGGCGGTCTCGACGCCGAGGACCGCGGACAGCCCGCCGCTGTCCGGCAGCGCGGCCGTGGCGGCCGCCCGCAGCGCCGTCAGCAAGGGGGCCACGGCGGGCTCATGGCGCAGCGGGATGTCATCGCCGTCCACGTCGACGGGGACTCCGGCCGAGGTGAGCGCCCGGCGCACGCCCGGAATCGAGCGCCCCCCGGCGCGCACCAGGACGGCCATCTCGCGCCACGGCATCCCGTCCTCCAGATGGGCGCGGCGCAGGATGTCCGCCACATTGTCGAGCTCGGCGCCCGGGGTGGGGTACGTGTACGCCTCGACGCGGCCGCCGTCGCGGACGGCCGCGAGCTCACGGTGCGCCCTTACGGCTCGCGCGGGCAGCCGGGTGAGCGGCATCCGGCCGGTGATCCGCCGGGTGGCCGCGAGCAGCGCGGCCCCCGACCTGCGGGACACGGTAAGGACCTCCATGTCCGCGGGCCGCCCGTCCGCTCGCGGGAAGTCCTCGCGGAAGCCGAGGATGCCGCCCACGTCCGCGCCACGGAAGGCGTAGATCGACTGATCGGGGTCGCCGAAGGCGAGCAGTTCCCTGCCGCCGCCCGCGAGCGCCCGCAGCAGCCGCCCCTGGGCCACGTCGGTGTCCTGGTACTCGTCGACGAACACGGCGTCGTACCGCCCCGCCAGCTCGGCCGCGACCTCCGGTCGCCCGGCAAGCAGCACCGCGCGGTGCACAAGCTCCGCGTAGTCCAGCACCCCCTGGGCGTCCAGGACGTCGAGGTATTCGGCGAGGAAGCCGGCCGCCGCGGACCAGTCGGGGCGCCCGGTGCGCTCGGCGAACTCCCCCAGCGACCGCGGGCCGAGGCCCAGCTCCCGGCTGCGGGCCAGCACCGCGCGCACCTCGTCGGCGAAGCCCCGCGTGGTCAGGCAGGCGCGCAGGTCGTCCGGCCAGCGGACGAAGGCCCGGCCCTCGCTCGCCAGCTCGGCCTGACCGGCCAGCAGCTCCCGGACGACGACGTCCTGCTCCGGTCCGGAGAGCAGCCGCAGCGGATCCACGAAGAGATCGACGTCCTGGTGGGCGCGGACCAGTGCGTAGCAATAGGAGTGGAAGGTCGTGGCCCGCGGGGCGCTCGCGCCGCCCAGGCGCGCGGACATGCGGTCGCGCAGCTCGACGGCCGCCTTACGGCTGAAGGTGAGCACCAGAAGCCGCTCGGGGTCCGCGCCCTCGCGCACCCGGCGGGCCACCGCCTCCACGAGCGTCGTCGTCTTGCCCGTGCCGGGCCCGGCGAGCACCAGCAAAGGACCGCCCCGATGCTCAACCACGGCGCGCTGCCGTGCGTCCAGGACAGGAAGGGCACCTGGCTCCGGCCGATGACGGAGCAGGCGGTAACCGCCCTGGGCCGACTGCCGTGAGGACGGCTGCCGTGCCCGCCGCTGCCGCGGAAGGGACGAGGGGGAGGAGCTCACGTTGGATCGCCGGTCCTGGTGGGTTCGCTGGGTGCGGGACAGCCTCTCATGCGCCGCGGGGCCTCACCCGGATGGCTGTGGATACCGCCGGTACGACCGCGGGCCCACCGCATATGGGTCAGGCCGCACGCTCACACCACGCCGGTACGGCCCGATGCTCGCGGCACACCGGTACGGCCGCACGCCCATGGCACACCGATACGGCCCGGCGCTCACGACACGCCGGTACGGCCCGGCGCGCACCGCACACCGGTACGGCCTCCCGCTCATCGGACGTCCGTACGGACGCGGGCTGAGCCACGGGTGCATCGGGCACGCGTACGGCCCCGCGCTCCGCGCGACCCGGCACGACCTCGTGCTCACCGCAATCCGGCAGGGCCTCGTGCTCACCGCGACCCGGCACGAGCGCGCGTCCGCCGTCCCCGGGGACGGCCGCCCCCGGCCCGCGGCGCCGCCGGAAGCAGCCCCGCTACCGGCCGTGGTCCTGCCCGCCCCCGTCCCACCGCGCCCTGGCCATGTCGATCCGCGGCACATGGCCCTCGGCCGAGCGCGCCGCCTCGCGCAGCGGGGTGCCCTCCTCCCGATAGTGGTCAAGGGCGCGCAGCTCGTGGCCGGGCAGCAGCACACCGTCCGCGCGCACCACCCGCCACCACGGCACGGCGCCCCCGTAGAGCGCCATCACCCGCCCCACCTGGCGCGGGCCGCCCTCCTCCAGCCATTCGGCGACGTCCCCATAGGTCATCACGCGGCCGGAGGGGATCAGCTCGGCCACCTCCAGCACCCGCTCGGCGTACTCGGGCAGCTCCTCGATGCCGTCCCCGCCCTCCGGCTCCCTGCTCTCCCTGCTCTCCCGGCTCATCCGCCCCATCCTGCCGCACCCCTCCGACAGCCCCGACGACAGCCGCGCCACACGCACACAGCCGCGCCGCACGCCCCTCCGCACGCCCCGCAGAGCGCGTCCCCGCACGCGCCGCAGAGCGCCCCACCGCACGCCCCGCGCGGGGTGGCCACAGGCCCGTTCCGGGCCGGATCGCGGTTCGATCACGCATTGCGCGGGAATCCTGAGCGGGGCGTACCATTCGGGGTCCACATCCCCGAAATGCACCCTGATGCCCCCCTCCGCAGCCCGGGCATGCCACCATCTTCCGGGCGGTGACTGGTGATACGAGATCAAGAAGAGACGGCGAAGCACCAGGGTGCGCAGCCTCCGGAGGAGGAGGCCCGCGCCCCGGAGGCGTTGCCGCACTCCACGACACCGCCCGGTCGGCCAGAGGCAGAGGCTCCGGGCGAGGGGGATGACTGCGGCCCGGACGGACCGGAGGACCATGTGGACCGGGTCTCCGGCGACGAGCCGTTGCTGCCCGCCCGTGTGCACCGCCCCGCCGATCTGCTGCGGATGCTGCTCGGGATCCTCGGCATGGCCCTCGTGCTCGCCATCGCGGCCTTCGCCCACGGCACCACCGCGGGTCTGGAGAAGGACATCGGGCACGGCGCCAACCAGGCGCCCCCGCTACTGATCGACTTCGCGGGCCTCACGGCCGGAGTGGCCGTCCTCGTCCTGCCGGTGGCCTTCGCCTTCGAGCGGCTGATCAAACGGGACGGACTGCGGATCGCCGACGGCGTGCTGGCCGCGGTGCTGGCCCACGGGGTGTCCCTCGCCATGGACCTCTGGGTCGCCAGAGGCGCCCCCGGCTCGCTCCGCGAGGCCCTTACCCAGCCCGCCCCCGGCGGCGCCTTCAGCGACCCCGTGCACGGCTACCTCGCCCCCGTCATCGCCTATATGACGGCCGTCGGCATGGCCCGGCGCCCGCGCTGGCGGGTGGCCATGTGGTGCGTGCTGCTGCTCGACGCCTTCGCGGTGCTCGTGGGCGGCTACACCACACCCTTCTCGATCATCCTTACGGTGCTCATCGGCTGGGCGGTCGCCTACGGCACGCTCTACGCGGTCGGCTCCCCCAATGTGCGCCCCACCGGCCAGCACCTGCTCGCCGGGCTGCGCCGGGTCGGCTTCAATCCGGTCAGCGCCCTGCGCGCAGAGGAGCCCGAGGACGAGCACGGCGGCCACGGCGACCGGGGCCGCCGCTATCTGGTCACCCTGGAGGACGGCCCGCCCCTGGACGTCACGGTCGTCGACCGGGAACAGCAGGCGCAGGGCTTCTTCTACGGCGTCTGGCAGCGGCTGACCCTGCGGACGATCACCCCGCCCCGCAGCCTCCAGACGCTGCGCCAGGCCCTGGAGCAGGAGGCGCTGCTCGCCTACGCGGCCATCGCCGCCGGGGCCAACGCGCCCAAGCTGATCGCCACCTCCGAGCTCGGCCCGGACGCCGTGATGCTCGTCTACGAGCACGTCGGCGGGCGCCCGCTGCACGCTCTGCCGGACGAGGCGGTCACCGACGAACTGCTGGCCGGGGCCTGGCACCAGGTCCAGGCGCTCCAGTCGCGGCGGATCGCCCACCGGCGGCTGGACAGCGACGCCCTGCTGGTCGACCGCAACGGCACGGTGTTCCTCACCGATCTGCGCGGCGGTGAGATCGCGGCCGGTGACGTGGTGCTGCGGATGGACATCGCACAGCTGCTGACCACCCTGGGCCTGCGGGTGGGCGCCGAGCGCTCCGTGGCCGCCGCCGTGGACGTCCTCGGTCCGGACGCGATCGCCGACAGCCTTCCGCTGCTGCAGCCCCTGGCGCTCGGCCGGGGCACCCGCGCGACCCTGCGCCAGCTCGCGCGCGAGCGCGCCCAGCGCCACCGGGAGGCCGTCCTGGAGGCGTCCCACGCCGCCAAGGAGGCCAAGGAGGCCCGGGAGACCGAGGCGAGTCAGGCCCAGGAGGCCACCGGGGGCCCGGAGGTGGCGGCCGGTGACCGTAAGACGGCCAAGGCCGAGAAGCAGGCGGAGAAGCGCGCCATCGAGGAGGCCCTGGAGGACGCCCGCGAGGAGGACCTGCTCTCCCAGATCCGCCAGCAGGTGCTGCTGGTGAGGCCGCAGGCGCCGATAGAGCCCGAGCGGCTGGAGCGCATCAAGCCGCGCACCCTGGTCAGCTTCTGCGCGGGGGCCTTCGCCGCGTACTTCCTGCTGTCCCAGTTCACCCATCTCAAGCTGGGCGCCATGGTGGGCGAGGCCAACTGGATCTGGGTCATCTTCGCGGTCGTCTTCTCCGCGCTCACCTATCTGGCCGCGGCGCTGAGCCTGCTCGGCTTCGTACCGGAGAAGGTGCCCCTCGGGCGGACGGTGCTGGCGCAGGTGGCCGCCTCGTTCGTGAAGCTGGTGGCGCCCGCTGCGGTCGGCGGGGTCGCCCTCAACACCCGGTTCCTCCAGCGCGCGGGGGTGCGGCCAGGGCTCGCGGTGGCCAGTGTGGGCGCCTCCCAGCTGTTCGGCCTCGCCAGCCATATCGTGCTGCTGCTGACCTTCGGCTACATCACGGGCACCGAGCGCACCCCGGCGCTCTCGCCGTCCCGGACGGTGATCGCCGGGCTGCTGACGGCCGCCGTACTGGTGCTGGTGGTGACCGCCATTCCCGTGCTGCGGAAGTTCGTCTCCACCCGGGTGCGGTCGCTGTTCGCGGGCGTCGTCCCGCGCATGCTGGACGTGCTCCAGCGGCCCAGGAAGCTGCTCGCCGGGATCGGCGGCACCCTGCTGCTGACGGTCGCGAACGTGATGTGCCTCGACTCCGCGATCCGGGCGTTCGGCGGTGAGCTGAGCTACGCGAGCATCGCCGTCGTCTTCCTCGCGGGCAACGCCCTGGGGTCGGCGGCGCCCACCCCCGGAGGTGTGGGCGCGGTCGAGGCCGCCCTGATCGCGGGTCTGACCTTCGCCGGACTGCCGTACGAGACGGCGGCGCCCGCGGTGCTGCTCTTCCGGCTGATGGTCTTCTGGCTGCCGGTGCTGCCCGGCTGGGTGGCCTTCACCCACCTCACCCGCAAGGAGGCGCTGTAGGGGCTCGCCCCCACCCACGTCACCCGTCACCCCGCGAAAGCGGCGTGCAGCACCCGTAGAGGCCCCTCCGGAGCCCTCCCGAGGCCCCTCTGGAGGGCTCCAGAGGGCACCGGGCACCCGCCGCTCCCCTCACCCGTACGCCCCCGCTGTGCGCGCGTGCGGCGGCCACGGACCGCACGATGGCGGTACCCCCACCCACGGGAGAGCCGCCGTGTCCCGACCTCTGCGCCTCGGTGCGCTGTCCGCCGCCCTGCTGCTGACCGCCCTGGCCGCCGGATGCGGTGGCGGCGGCGGACGGCCGGACACCTCGGCCCACCAGAAGCTGGACTGGTCCAGTTGCCCCGCCCCCTCCTCGAGCCAGGACGCGGCCGCCACCAAGGCCCCGGGCGGGGAGTGGGAGTGCGCGACGCTCCATGTGCCACTGGACTACCGCAAACCGCGCGGCAAGACCATCGGCATCGCCATGATCCGCGCCAAGGCCACCGACCGGCGGCACCGGATCGGCTCGCTGATCTTCAACTTCGGCGGGCCCGGCGGTTCGGGCGTGGCCACCCTCCCGGCGCTCGCGGGCAGCTACAAGCAACTGCGCACCCGCTACGACCTGGTCAGCTTCGATCCGCGCGGGGTCGGCCGCAGCAGCGGGGTGCGCTGCCTCTCGGACCGGCAGCTCGACGCCTACTACGCCGCCGACTCCACCCCGAACGACAACGCCGAGGTGAAGGGCCTGGTCCGCCGGGTCAAGACCTTCGCCGCCGGATGCGAGAAGAACTCCGGCACGATCCTGCCGTACGTCGGCACCACCAACGCCGCCCGGGACATGGACCTGATGCGGCGCGTCCTCGGCGACAGGAAGATGCACTACTTCGGGGTCTCCTACGGCACCGAACTCGGCGGCGTCTACGCCCATCTGTACCCGAAGAACGTGGGGCGCGCCCTCTTCGACGGGGTGGTGGACCCCATGCAGACGCCGGAACAGGGCGCGCTCGGCCAGGCCAAGGGGTTCCAGCGCGCCCTCGACGACTATCTGAAGGCGTGCCCCAGGGACAGCGCCTCCAGCTGCCCCACCCAGAGCCGGATCCGCACGCTGCTGAAGCGGCTCGACGGCCGTCCGGTGCGCGGCTACGGCGGCCGGAAGCTGACCGAGTCCCTGGCCGACGGCGGCATCGCGCAGTCCCTGTACTCGCGGGAGTACTGGCAGTACCTCACCCAGGGGATCGCGGGCGCCCAGCAGGGCGACGGCAGGATCCTGCTGGCCCTGGGGGACGCCATGAACGGTCGCGGCCCGGACGGCCGGTACAGCACCCTCCAGTCCTCTCTGTCCGCCATCACCTGCGCCGACTTCAAGCAGCGCTATACGGTCCCGGACATCGAGCGGAAGGTGCCCGCCTTCCGTAAGGTCTCCCCCGTCTTCGGCGACATGATGGCGTGGGGCCTGACCCAGTGCACCGACTGGCCGGTCCACGGCGCCTGGAGCACGCCCGACGTGAGCGCCAAGGGGGCCGCGCCGATCCTGGTCGTCGGCAACACCGGTGACCCGGCCACCCCGTACGAGGGCGCCGCGCGGATGGCGAAGGAGCTGGGCCCCGGGGTCGGCGTCCAGCTCACCTACAAGGGCGAGGGCCATGGGGCGTACGACAGCGGCAACGCCTGTGTCCGAAAGACGGTCAACGCCTATCTGCTCAAGGGCACGGTGCCTCCGAAGGGCAAGGTCTGCGCCTAGAGCCGACATAGGATCTCCGGATATGCCGAGTTCCCCACGCACCATACGGACCAGGGCGCTGGTCTCCATGACCGCCGTGGTCGCCCTTCTCGCCGCCGCGGGCTGTGACGGCGACGGGGGGAATGAGCAGGGCAAGGCGTCGTCCGAGCCCTCGGCGCCGGCCGCGGCCGCGCCTTCGGATTCCGGGCTGCCGGGCTCGCTCACCGGCCAGAAGCTCGACTGGTCGTCCTGCCCTGCCCCGAGCGTGCTGCAGGGCACCGGTGAGAAGCCGGGGAGCGGGTGGGAATGCGCCACGCTCAAGGCGCCGCTTGACTACGCGAAGCCCAGCGGCGAAACGATCGATCTGGCCATGATCCGCGCCAAGGCCACCGGCTCGGGCAAGCGCATCGGCTCCCTGGTGTTCAACTTCGGCGGACCCGGTGGGTCCGGGGTCTCCTCGCTCCCCGGTTTCGCCACCGCGTACGACACCCTGCGCTCGCGCTATGACCTGGTGAGCTTCGATCCGCGCGGGGTCGGCGAGAGCGCCGGGGTGCGGTGCCAGAGCGACGAGGAGATCGACGCCTCGGACACCGTGGACAGCACGCCGGACGACGACGCCGAGGTCAAGGCAGCGTTGGCGGACTCCAAGGCGTTCATGAAGGGCTGCGAGGAGCGTTCCGGCAAGGTGCTCGGCCATGTGGACACCGTGAGCGCCGCCCGGGACATGGACCTCATGCGGCAAGTGCTGGGCGACGACAAGCTGTCGTACTTCGGCATCTCCTACGGCACCGAACTCGGCGGCGTCTACGCCCACCTGTTCCCGAAGCGGGTGGGACGCGCGGTCCTGGACGCCGTGGTCGACCCCACAGAGGACCCCGAGCAGGGCTCCTACGGCCAGGCGAAGGGGTTCCAGCTCGCGCTCGACAACTACCTCAAGGACTGCGCCAAGAAGGGCACGGCCTGCCCGACCGGCGGCGACCCGGCGGCGGGCGCCGACCGGATCGTGGCCTTGCTGAAGAAGCTCGACAAGAAGCCGCTGTCCACCCAGAGCGGCCGCAAGCTCACCCAGGACGGGGCGCTGAGCGGTATCGCCGCCGCGCTCTACGACAAGGGGAGCTGGAAGTACCTGACGCTCGGGCTGCAGGAGGCGATGCGGCTCGAGGAGGGCAACATGCTGCTCGCGATGGCCGATTCGATGTCCGGCCGCGATGAGAACGGCCACTACAGCAACGTCAGCGCCGCCAACGCGGCCATCAACTGCGTGGACGACAGGCAGCGTTACACGGTGACCGATGTGAAGGCGCAGCTGCCGCGCTTCCGCAAGGCGTCCCCGGTCTTCGGCGAGTATCTGGCCTGGGGCATGCTCGGCTGCACCGGCTGGCCGGTGGACGGCACCACGGACGGCCCGGACGTCAGCGCCGAGGGCTCGGCGCCGATCCTGGTGGTCGGCAACACCGGGGACCCGGCCACCCCGTACGAGGGGGCCCGGAAGATGGTCCAGGAGCTGGGCAAGGGCGTGGGCGTCGAGGTCACCTACGAGGGGCAGGGCCATGGCGCGTACAACAGCGGCAACGCCTGTATGACGAAGACCGTGAACGCCTATCTGCTGGACGGGAAGGTGCCCGCGGGCGGCACGACGTGCCGCTGACGCCCTCGTGGCAGCCGTAAGGAGGGCCGGACGCTCCCGCGGCAGCCGTAAGGAGGCCGACGACAACCGTAAGGGGCCGGATCGCCGTCGGCGCGGCGGTCCGGCCCCCTCACGGGCGGTGGGTACCGGGGATCAGTAGACCGGCTTGTCGGGCTCGATCTGGTTGACCCAGCCGATCACGCCGCCGCCCACGTGGACGGCGTCGGAGAAGCCCGCGGACTTCAGGACGGCCAGGACTTCCGCCGACCGGACACCCGTCTTGCAATGCAAGACGATCTTCTTGTCCTGCGGAAGGTCCTGGAGGGCGCCGCCCATCAGGAACTCGTTCTTCGGGATCAGCCGGGCGCCGGGGATCGAGACGATCTCGTACTCGTTGGGCTCGCGGACATCGATGATGTCGATGCTCTCGCCGTCGTCGATCCACTCCTTGAGCTGCTTGGGAGTGATCGTCGCACCGGCCGCCGCCTCCTGGGCCTCGTCCGACACCACACCGCAGAACGCCTCGTAGTCGATCAGCTCGGTGACGGTCGGGTTCGGGCCGCAGACCGCGCAGTCCGGGTCCTTGCGGACCTTGACCTGGCGGTAGGTCATCTCCAGGGCGTCGTAAATCATCAGACGGCCGACCAGCGGGTCCCCGGCGCCGGTGAGCACCTTGATGGCCTCGGTGACCTGGATGGAGCCGATGGAGGCGCACAGCACGCCCAGCACGCCGCCCTCGGCGCAGGACGGGACCATGCCGGGCGGCGGGGGCTCGGGGTACAGGCAGCGGTAGCAGGGGCCGTGCTCGGACCAGAAGACCGACGCCTGGCCGTCGAAGCGGTAGATCGAACCCCATACGTACGGCTTGTTCAGCAGCACGCACGCGTCGTTGACGAGATAGCGGGTGGCGAAGTTGTCGGTGCCGTCCACGATCAGGTCGTACTGGGAGAAGATCTCCATCACGTTGTCCGCCTCGAGACGGCCCTCGTGCAGCACGACGTTCACATACGGGTTGATGCCGAGGACGCTGTCACGGGCGGACTCCGCCTTGGGCCGGCCGATGTCCGCCTGGCTGTGAATGATCTGGCGCTGCAGGTTGGACTCGTCGACCTCGTCGAACTCCACGATGCCGAGGGTGCCCACGCCGGCCGCGGCGAGGTACATCAGGGCAGGGGAGCCGAGGCCGCCCGCGCCCACACAGAGCACCTTGGCGTTCTTCAGCCGCTTCTGCCCGTCCATCCCGACATCGGGGATGATCAGATGGCGCGAGTACCTGCGGACCTCGTCGACGGTGAGCTCGGCAGCCGGCTCGACCAGGGGTGGCAGCGACACGGGGACTCCGTAAGGGGAGGGAGCAGACGGTTCACCCCCGCGTGAGCGGGGTGGTTTTCTTCTCGTAACACTGCCACGCCCCATCTCATTCCATGACACGTGGTCCGAGTCGCGAGACGATTTCGTCCCAGTAGCCGGGCAGGGCCGTCCAGGGGGAATCGGTGCAGGTCCGCCCCTCGGGGTGGGCCGTACGGTCGGTGAAGTAGATCGTGCCCGCCCCCTGCCAGCGGGCGATCCTCAGCGCTTCCTCAAGATGCCGACGGGGAACGCCGTGCACCTGGTGGCAGAACCGTTCGGGCGGATATCCCGCGGTCCACTCGGCCACCTGGGACCAGCGGTAGTCGGGCCACGAGCCCCGGAAGGTCACCAGCTGATCGGCGAGCTCCATATAGCCCTCATGCGGATGGATGCCCTGGCCGAGCACCAGATAGGCCCCGCCGAGCAGCGCGCGCAGCGTGGCCACCGTACGGCGGACCTCCGGCAGTCCCGGCCGGTCCACCGGGCAGCGCTCCAGACAGAAGCCGTCGACCTCGTACCAGTCCAGGAAGTGGTTGGCGTCACTGATCACCTCGCCGAAGGGGCGGGTGCCGCACCGCAGGTCGAGATGGCCCAGCACCCGTACGCCCGTGGCGCGCAGCCGGGCCGCCGCCGTGAGGCAGTGTGGATCCCTGCGCGCGCCGGGCCCGCGGGCGACGTTGAGGACCGCCCAGTGCAGGGGCGCGCCGGGGCGGGTGAGCTCGGCCCACTCGGTGGGCGCCACCAGGGGGTGGGCGTAACCGGGCACCCCGAAGCCCAGCCGGGCGGTGGCCGGGACCTCGTGTCCCGGGCCCGCGGGGATCAGATGCGACATGCCGCCTCCATCCAGATGTCGGCGAGCGACTCCTCCAGCGGGATCCTGGAGCGCCAGCCGAGCCGGTCGCGGGCGGTGCGCACATCGGCCTGCTGCCAGCTGCCGCAGCCGTCCGGGTAGGGGTAGGTGGTGGCGCCCGCTGGACCGCCGCCGTGCTCGCCCGCCAGCTGGGGGTGGGCGGGCGCGTGGCCGTGGGCGGTGGCATGGCCGTGGGCCGTGCCGTGGGGGTGGGCGGGCGCCGGGATGTGGGCCGCGGCGGCCGGGACGTGATGCGGGCCCCCGCGCCCCGGCGAGGTGTCGATCTCGTGCAGGGCGCCGCCGAAGCCCGCGACCCTGGCGAGCACGGACGCGGCCTCGCGCAGCCTTACGGCGCGCCCGGTGCCGATGTTGACCACGCCCTGCGCGGCCGACAGCGAGGCCGCGTGGACCGCCCGCGCCACGTCCCGTACGTCCACGAAGTCGCGCTGCACGCCCAGGCCGCTCAGCTTGAGCTCGCTCTCCCCCGACTGCATCGCGCGCCGCATCGCCTCCGCGAGCCGCCCCAGCGGCGAACCGGCCGGAGTGCCGGGGCCCACGGGCGAGAAGACCCGCAGCACCACCGCGTCCAGCCCGGAGCCGAGCACCAGCTCGGTGGCGGCGAGCTTGCTCACGCCGTACGGCCCGCCGGGGCGCGGCACGGCGTCCTCGGCGGTCGACGAGCCGGGTTGCGAGGGCCCGTACTCGGAGGAGCAGCCGATCTGGACGAGGCGGGCGCCGCAGCCGCTGCGGCGCAGCGACTCGCAGACGGTGGCCACGGCGACGGTGTTGTGCCGGGTGAGCTCGCGCGCCCCGCCACGGGTCGCCCCGGCGCAGTTGATCACCACGCCGGGGTGGACCGCGTTGAGGAAGCGGGTGAGGGCGCCCGGGCTGCCGTTGGAGAGGTCGAACCGCACATCGGCGTCGTCGCCGCGGCCGAGCGCGGTGAGCTGGACGGCGGGGTCGGCGAGCAGGTGTTCGGCCACATAGCGGCCGAGGAATCCGCCGGATCCGAGCAACAGGACTCTCATCGGTCGCGCCTCCCCGTACCCGCGCGCTGATCGGTCATGTCGCAGCTCATGTGGTTGCTCCTCGGACTCATTGAGGGGGGAAGGACGGGGGGTGGCGGGTTCGGTGGGCGCCTTACGGGCGCGATGGGCCCCTTACGGGGCGAGGTGGGCGCCTTGTGCGGCGCGGTGGACGCCATATGGGGCGCGGTCCGGGGTGGTGCGGGCCGTACGGGGGTCACGAGCGGGCCGGGCCGTACGCGCGCCCGGGCCGCCGTGGGCGGAGGCACGGCACAGGGCGCCGAACGCGTGGATCAGCAGGGCGAGCGCGGCGGCCCCACAGGCGGCCGCGGGGACGGCGGCGGCGCCCTGGGCGGCGGTCAGCCGTGCCACGGGCTCCCCGAGTGGCCCGGCGCCCGGCAGCCGGGCGGCCGCCGTCGTGGCCAGGGCCGTGGCCTGGACCGCGCAGGCCACGGCGATGCCGCTGAGCGCGGCCCTCCGGAAGCCGTGGACGGCCAGCAGCCGGGCGAGGAACAGCAGCCCGCAGAGCGCCACGGCGGCGCCCTCGGCCGTCGAGAGGTGCGCGGTGGCGGGAGGCGATCCGGGCACCGTGAGCCGGGCCGCGGGCACCAGGGCCGCCAGAGCGCAGAGGAAGGCCGTCACCACGCCCGCGAACAGCGGGCGCACCCCCGAGGCGAACTCCTCCAGACCTCGGCTGACCGCCAGCCTGCGGCGCGCCCCGACGGCGAACCAGCGGGCGCACCATGCGGCGGGCGCGGCGGCCAGGGCGAGGACGACGGCGGCCCCCGCTGCGGGCGCCGCGTCGTACGGGCGGCGTCCGTCGAGGAGCCCGGTGAGCAGCCAGTCCCCGGCGGCGGCGTACCCGAGCAGCCAGCCGGTGCCGAGGGCGTGCGCGATACGGCCCCCGCGTCCGGCCCCGCGCCCACGGACGCGCAGGGGGCCGTGGCGCAGGCACAGCCACAGGGCGATGAGCGTCAGTGCGGCGCCGCCCGCGCCCAGGGCGAGGCCGATGGTGGCGTCCTTACGGATGGCATCGACGCGGAGAGCGGCGGAGGCGGTCGCCGCGCACAGGGCGCCCGGCAGCAGCCACAGCGCCGCGAGCGTCATCCGCACGCCGAGCGCGCGCCCCGGCGCGGCGGCTGCCGGGAGCGCGGGCTCCTCGGCGCGCGGCACCCGCGCGTACAACTCCTCGGCGAGCGAGAAGACATCGCGGTGCCGAAAGCGCGCGGCGGTGCGGTCCGTCACACCGTGGGCCTCCAGCCCGGCGGCGATCTCCAGCGGATCGACGGCGCGGGCGCACAGATCGTGGTGACGGTGCATCAGCGCCCGTACCGGATCGGCGGGCCCACGCCGCCCCTTCCCCTGGCCCTTCCCGGCACCGATGCCGGTACCGGTACGCGCGGACGCCTCATCCGGCCGCCGAGAGACCGGCACCCGAGCGGCCCCTGAGAGGGCGGCGAGACCGCGATCGGAGGCGAAGCGGTCCGAGGCGGGGCCCTGATCGGAAGGGGTCGGGTCGGGGTCCGGGGCCGGGGCGAACGGGTCGTTCCGTCGGGGGGGCGTGGTCATGCGCGCTCCTCGGACGGGCACGGGCCCACGCCCAGCGGCTCGCGTGGTGGTGGACCGGCCCAGGTGGGGGTGTGCTCCGGGGCGGGGCGGGAGGCGGCCGGGCCGGGCGTCCGGTGGCCGAAGCCGTCGCCGTCGCGGCCCGCGGTCCAGCGCCCCGGCACATGGGCCTCGGCAGGCCTGGCGAAGGGCAGCGGCCCGCCGCCCTCGCCGACCTCTTCGCGCGGCACCGGGCAGTGCGACATCAGCTCGAGATAGATCCCGCGGAACGCCGCGACGTTCTGCTCCACGGTGAACAGCTCCAGCGCACGGGCGCGCGCGGCGGCGCCCAGGCGCGCACAGCGCTCGGCGTCGCTCAGCAGCGCCAGGCACGCGTCCGCGAGCGCCCGGGGGTTGCGCGGGGGCACCACGAGGCCGGTGCCGCCGATGACCTCGCACACCGCGCCCACATCCGTGGACACCGTGGCCCGTCCGCAGAACATCGCCTCGACCAGCCCGACCGGAAAGCCCTCGACCACGCTGGACAGCACCACGACACCGCCCGCCGCATAGGCATCGGCCAGGGTCGGCACCTCGGGGTCGCCGAGCCGTTCGAAGGAGACGGGGCTGTCCCCGGCGGAGTGGGCGTCCGCCGCCTCGTCGGGGAAGAGGTGGTCGGCCAGGGCCCGGCAGTGGGCCGGATAGCCGTCCTGCTCCGCGTCCTCGCCGCGCCGGGTCTCGATGATCCTCAGCCGGGCGTCCGGCTGCCACCGGCGCACCTCGGCGAAGGCGTGCAGCAGCGCGATGACGTCCTTGGGGGGCTCGATCCGGCCCACCCACACCAGCGTCCGGTCGTCGCCTTCGGACGGCGCCGCGCACTGCTCGCCGACCTCCGCGAAGCGGGCGGCGTCCATGCCCGGGTAGACGGTGCGCAGCCGCTCCCGGTCGGCGCCGCACCGCTCCTGCCAGCGGCGGGTGTGCGTATTGCCGGGGGTGATCAGATCCGCCCGCGCGTACGCCTCGGCGGCCAGTCGGCCGTGGAACGCGGTCAGCAGGGACCGTACGGGCCCGGAGAGCGGCCGTCCGCCCTCGGGGAACGGCGGTCCGCCCTCGGCACCGGCGGCGCCCGTCAGATAGCACTCGCGCAGCCGTACGCCGTACTCGGTGAGCAGCAGCGGGGTGCCGAAGCGGCGCTTGGCCAGCAGCCCGGGCAGCACGGCCGCGCCGCCGGTCGCGGTGTGACACAGATCCACCCCGGACAGCCCGGGGTCGCCTCCGGCCCCTTCGCCGTACCAGTCGAGGGACAGCGGGCGCAGCGCGCGCTCCAGGGCCTCGGTGACGTTCAACAGATCGGCGACTCGCGCCCGCTGCGCGCCGTGCGGCGCCCCGAGGGTGCGGCAGGCCCGCTCCAGCGTCCTTACGGCGTCCTCGGAGCGGAGCGCGGCGGACAGTCCCCCGTACTCCCCCGCCAGGTCCGCGAGGCCGTGGAGACCATTGGCGAAACGGTCCGCCTGGTCCGTGGAACACCCGGGCACACCGGAGCCATGAGGCGCACTGGCGCCATGGGACGCGCCGGAGCCATGGGACGCGCCCGGACCGTAGGGCACGCCCGAACCGTACGGCGCACCGGAACCGTAAGGCGCGCTGATCGCCGTCGCCAGCTCCCCGAAGTGCTCGGCGAACCGCCGCCGCTGCCGACGGCCGCCCCAGCCACCGCGCCGGGGCTCGGGCTCCCCCCACAGCGGCGCGGTGCGCACCCGGCCGACGTGCCGGGGCAACTCGCCCCAGCCCGTGGCCTCCTGACCGGGGCCACGGCTGAGTGCGTACACCTCGAACTCATGCTGGGCGAGCCCGCGCACCAGCCGGTCGCACCACACCCGCGCATCACCGGTCGCATACGGATAGCCACCCTCCGTAAGCAGTCCCACGCGCATGAGCGCACCCCCGATCTCCCAAACGGGCCGTTCGTCTGCCGCCGTCACCGGCGTCTGCCGCCGTCAGGCAGCGGGAGCACGTTATGCGCGCAGGGCTAGGGCGCGATGGACGGTTGTCCGTCGCACCACCGGAAGGGGTGAACGCACGTGACCTATTGGGAATTCAGGCGTTGCGAGGCGCTATAGGGCCGGTACGGGTCCGTCAGCCCTTGGGGAACGGCCAGGCGTTGGGGCGGCAGGTGGCACCGTCCGTCGACAGGAACTTGGTCTGCTGCATCATCACCGGCGCGAGCGCGCCCTGCTTGGAGCAGATCTCGTGGTTGTGGCCGAGACGGTGGCCCACCTCGTGGTTGATGAGCATCTGGCGGTAGGAGTGCATCTTGTCGTCGCCGAAGGTCCTGGCGCCCTGTGCCCACCGATAGGCGTTGATCATGACGCGCTCGGTGGACGCCGAGTCACAGGAGACGTTGTCCTCGGTGGTGTCCAGGCCGGACTTGGCGCACCACGTGGCCGTGGTCCCGGGGCTCGCGAGGGTGATCGCGAAGTCCGCATGCCCGGACGACACCCGCTCGAAGGTGCGAACGCCGCCGTGCCCCCAACTGCGGTCGTCATTGAGCGTCTTGTGCACGGCCTCGGCGAACAGCTCGCCGTCGAGCGGCAGTCCCTTCTCCACATCCACGCGGTAGCGCAGCACCTGGCCCCGGCCGGGCGCCTTGTCGTGCCCGCCGACGGTCCGGAAGGCGCCGGATCCGCGCAGCTTGGCGTCGAGCGGAAAGGGAGTCGCCATCTTCTCGTCGTAGGTGACGGGGGCGGGCGGGCTCGCCGAGCGGGCCGCACCGCGGCCGTCGTCGGCGTGGGAGCCGCGGGCGCCCCGGGCGGCGGCGTCGTCGCCGCGCTCCGAGCCGCCCCGGGCCTGCGTCTTACCGCCGCCGCCCTGCGGTCCGCCCGCGACCTGTCCGGCCACCACCACGGCCAGTACGGTGGTCACGGCCGCCGCGGCGATACCGGTGAACGTGCGCCCCTTACCGCCCTTGCTGACACCGCGCGCCCCCTTGCCCGGGGGCTCCTGCTCGTCGTCGTCCGGCCCGCTCCCGCCGTCGCCGCCCGAGCCGCCGCCGATCCCCTCGGCAGAGGTGGCCGCCCGCCGCGTACGGCGCTGTGGGGGCACGCCGCCCGGCGCACCGGCGGCGAAGACGTCGTCGCCGTCGCAGTCCAGGGCGTCGGGGGTGTCGAACGCCTCGATGTACTCCTTGCGCGGGCCGGGCATCAGACCGGCCGCGCCGCCCGTGCCGCCCGTGGTCGGGCGCTGCGGCGGGTTCATGGTGCGCATGCCGTAAGGAGGCCGCTGACCGCCGGGCCCGCCCGGACCGCCGGGCCCGCCCGGACCGCCGGGGCTCCTGAGTCCGCCGGGCCCGCCCGGCCCCATGCCCCCGCCCGGACCGCCGAGACCACCAGGGCCTCCGACTCCGCCGGGCCCACCGGGACTTCTGACCCCGCCAGGGCCCCCAGGGCCGCCGGGGCCCCTCACCCCGCCAGGCCCGCCTGGTCCCCCCACTCCGCCCGGACCGGCGCCGCGCCCGCCGACCGCGCCCCAGCCGCCGCCCGCCTCGCGCTGCTCCGGATGTCCGCCCCTGGTGCGCGCCGCGGGTCCATCGGCTCCGTAAGGCAGCCTCGGCACGCCCTGCGGCGGGGTCACCCCGGGATCCGGGGCGCCGGGCCCCGGTGCGGCTCGGCGGCGCCCCGTCCCCGCTCTGCCACCGTCGGCGGCGGGGGCCTCATCTGACGCGCTGTACTCGACGAACTCTGGGCCCGAGCCCTGTCCTTGGCCGGAGCCCGCCGCGACGGACCGGCGCTCCCGGCCCTCCTGGCTGCCACGTGCGCTGTGTTTACCCACGCGCCGCACCGCTCCCGTCCGCGCCGGACACCGGTACGGCCCCCCGCGCCTCCCGGCTGTCCCGGCCATCTCGTTGATCAACGTCGTCGAGCAGCTCGCGCATCCCGCGCGCCACCGCTTCGGGATACTCCATCATCGCGACATGCCCGGCGTCCAACAGCGTCAACAGACGCGAGTCGCGGAAGGTGGCGTTGGCCCGATCCGCCATCCTTACGGACACCAACTGGTCGCGTCCGCCGTAGACGAGCAGCGTCGGGGCGAGCACCCGCTCGGCCTGACGCCACAGGGAGTGCTGACCGCCCAGGGCGTACGAGTCGACAACACCGCGCGCCGAGCGGGTGAGCGCGTCCCAGAAGTACGGGAGGGTGAGCCTGCGTTCGAACTCCTCCACCGCGTGGGCGAAGGCCTCCCGGGTGACCAGGGACGGATCGCCGAAGGTGAGCAGCATCACCTCCCGGGTGCGCCGCTCCGCGTCCCAGTCCCTGGTCAGGCGGGTGAACAGCCGGGTCACCCCGGGCACCGCGAGCAGGCCGGTCGGCACCGCGGTGCGCTGCGGGCGCAGCTCGGGCAGCGCCGGCGAGACGAGTGTGAGGGTGCGCACCAGGTCGGGCCGCACCGCGGCGACGCGAGTGGCGATCGCGCCGCCCATCGAATTGCCGACCAGATGGACGGGCCCGCGGGCCCGTGCGTCGAGGTAGCGGATCACGGCGCGGGCATGTCCCGTGATGGAGTAGTTGCCGTCGTCCGGCGGCGGGGAGTCGCCGAAGCCGGGGAGGTCGACCGCCTCGCCCTCCACCCGGTCGGCGAGCCGTTCCATGAGCGCCGACCAGTTCTGCGAGGAGCCGCCGAGGCCGTGGACGAAGAGCGCGGGCGGCAGCCCCGAGACGGACGCCGTACGGCAGCGCACGGTCATCGTGAGCCCCGGAAGGGCGGCGGTTCGCAGCTTCTCCCCCGCTCCGACCCGCACGGACCTCGTGGGCGGCACCGCCGCGACGATGCGGGCTTCCGGCGGCTCGGTCGAAGACATGCGGCAATGTTACGAGACGATCACGTGCGCGACCGTGTGTTCGCGCTCACAGACCACGTAGCGTCCGAAAGTGACCTCTCCTAGGCTCGTAAGTCACAGGGGCGATCACCTTGCCACTGGCTCGCCACCGGATGGCCACCATGTGGTAGCCGTCGGTGGAAAGGCGTCATAAGGGGGAACCTGTCACTGGCGCCCACCACTGGCTGACCACCACTGGCGCGCACCACCGGCGAACCACCAGTGCGAAGCCGCCACAGGGAACAGGGAAGGGGAGTACATGTCCATCGACCCAACCGACCCCGACACCTTCGAGGACTCCGTGGAGAACACCGACGAAGCCACCGCGCGCGACGTCGAGGCTCCCGAGGCGGACGCCGCCGAGCAGCACCGCGAGGTGATCTCCCGCCGCGACGAACGGCCGAGGGCCGAGGAGTCCATGGAGGCCAACGAGGCCGACCGGGCGGAACAGGCACGGATCGTCGAGGAGAACGAGGAGGACTACCGGTGATCAACCAGGAGGACTACCGGTGACCAGCGTCATTTATGGGCTTTTCATAGAGTCCGGTACATGAAATTCTCCGCACGAACAGCGCGCCGCACTGTTACCCAAAAGTACGATGGCGGGCGCGATGGACATCGTGCACAGGGATCATTCACTGGGAGGCGGCGTGACAGCCATCGAGCAGACCGAGGCGCGCCCACGGGGTACGCGCCTGCCGCGCCGAGCCCGACGTAATCAGCTGCTGGGGGCGGCTCAGGAGGTCTTCGTCGCGCAGGGCTACCACGCGGCCGCGATGGATGACATCGCCGAGCGGGCCGGGGTCAGCAAGCCGGTGCTCTACCAGCACTTCCCGGGCAAGCTGGAGCTGTATCTGGCCCTGCTCGACCAGCACTGCGAGGCCCTGCTCCAGGCGGTGCGCACCGCGCTCGCCTCGACCACCGAGAACAAGCAGCGCGTCGCGGCGACCATGGAGGCGTATTTCGCCTACGTCGAAGAGGAGGGCGGCGCCTTCCGGCTCGTCTTCGAGTCCGATCTGACCAACGAGCCCGCGGTGCGCGAGCGCGTGGACCGCGTCTCGCTGCAGTGCGCCGAGGCGATCTGTGAGGTCATCGCCGAGGACACCGGACTGTCCCGGGACGAGTCGATGCTGCTGGCCGTGGGCCTCGGCGGGGTGTCCCAGGTGGTCGCGCGCTACTGGCTCTCCAGCGAGAGCGCCGTGCCGCGGGACACCGCCGTGCAGTTGCTCACCTCGCTGGCCTGGCGGGGTATCGCGGGGTTCCCGCTGCACGGGGCCGAGGGCGGCCACTGAGCGGGCCCGCCGGGCGGATGCGCTGAGCGACCGCCGGACTGGCCCGTGCAGTGCGGCGGACCCGCTGAGCGCGGCGGCCCCGCAGGATGGGCGCGGCCACTGAGCGGCCGGGGACCGTTCCCGGCCGCGAACAGGCGTGTTCGCGGCGGCGGGCGTGTTCGCTCCCGGCGTGCGACCGCGGCCCCCGGCGGGTGTCCCGGCCCGGCTAGGGTGTGCTGGGTACAGCGCGGATGGCCGCGCTACCCCAGTTGACCGTCGGAGGGACAAGGCCGTGGAGGTCAAGATCGGCGTGCAGCACGCGCCCCGCGAGATCACCTTGGAGAGCGGGCAGTCTGCCGAGGAGGTCGAGCGCCTGGTGACCGAGGCGCTCGGCGGCAAGGCTCAGGTGCTGGCCCTGGAGGACGCCCACGGCCGTAAGGTCCTGGTCCCGTCCGACCGGCTCGCCTACGTCGAGCTCGGCGAGCCGACCGCCCGCAAGGTCGGTTTCGGCGCGGCCTGAGGATTCACCCACGGCGGCGGGGTCCGGTGGAACAAGATCACCGGACCCCGCCGCTGTTTGCGCTCGCACGCACGCCCTCGGCTCAACACGCGCTACAGACCGCCCCCATGGACAGGATTGCCTCCGGTCGGGCACGGGTAGGACGGGCGTGACCGACTCGTGATCACGAATCGGTTCCGGTCCGCTCACGGGAAGGACGCGCCAATGCTGTTCTGGGAAGCGCTCGCCTCGGTACTGATCGGTCTCGTCATCGCGTACGGGGCGCTCCACCGGCTCCCGCGGAGGCTGCCAGCACGGCGCCTCGTCCTGTCCACCGGCCCCGCCGCCGCGCTTCTGGGCGCTCTGCTGACCCATACGGTGCTGGGCTCGGGGCATGCGGCGGCCGTGCTGATCGTCGCGCTCGGCTTCGCGGCGGCGCTGCTGTCGCTGCTCATCCGCCCCACTAGGACGCGCCGTCGGCGTTCGGTCCCGGCGTAGGGGCGTGGGGGCCGCCGGAGCCCCCGTTCCGTAGTCGTTCCCCAGCCGTTCGACCTAGGCGGAGAGCCCCAGGGCGGCCATCCGCTTGGTGTGGGCCTCGGTGATCCGGGAGAACATCCGGCCCACTTCCGCCAGGTCGAAACCGTCGGCCAGCCCGCCCACCAGCATCGTGGAGAGCGAGTCGCGGTCCGCGACCACCCGCTGGGCCTGCGACAGCGCCTCGCCCATCAGCCGCCGCGCCCACAGCGCCAGCCGCCCGCCGACCCGCGGATCGGCCTCGATCGCGGCCCGCACCTTCTCGATCGCGAACGAGGCGTGGCCGGTGTCGTCCAGCACCTGGAGCACCAGATCGCGGGTGTCGGAGTCCAGCCGGGCCGCGACCTCGCGGTAGAAGTCACTCGCGATCGAGTCGCCCACGTACGCCTTGACCAGGCCCTCCAGCCAGTCGGACGGCGCGGTCTGACGGTGGAACCCGTCCAGTGCCGCCGCGAACGGCTCCATCGCCTCCGTCGGTTCCTCGCCGATCGCCGAGAGCCGCCCCCGAAGCCGCTCGAAGTGGTGGAACTCGGCGGACGCCATCTTCGCAAGCTCCGCCTTGTCCTCGAGCGTGGGCGCCAGCTTCGCGTCCTCAGCCAGCCGCTCGAAGGCGGCCAGCTCGCCGTACGCGAGGGCGCCGAGCAGATCCACCACGGCGGCCCGGTACTGCGGCTCGGCGGCGGCCGTGTCCCAGTCCTGGGCGGCGATCCCGGTGGGCTCCGGGGCCTTCTCCCCGCCGCCCTTCCCCGGAGCTGCGTCGTCACCGGCGCGGTCCCCGGTGGTCGCGGCGGGCGTCTCAGGTGTGTCTGGCGTCTCCATGGAGCGCACAATAGCCCGCTCCGCGCCCCGGGGAAGGCCCTGGTCAGCCATGCCCGCGGATGCCCCGCATCGGATAGCCGGTCACAGATGCGCGCTTACGGGGTACAGTGATAAATGCGCCCGCCGAGTATCGGTGGGTTGTTCCACGAATGCGGATGCCCGGTCGGTGGCCCGATCGGCTCCAAACCCGACCGCCCTCCGCGCGGCGCGCAGCACCTATGCGCACGGCAGGAGGGACCCGCTCGCGGCGTGTGCGCTCGAGCGAAGGCAGTGGTCCCGCGCCGAACCGGCCCCTTCCAAGGCCGGTGCACCCGGGCGCCGTGTGACCCCCTTCGCCGCCTCCCGTCGCGCTCACAGAAGAGGCAAGCATCCTGACCACGTTCCGAGAACTCGGGATCCTCCCCGAGACCGCCGAGGCCCTGGAAGCCGTCGGCATCACGTCCCCGTTCCCCATCCAGGAGATGACGCTTCCGGTCGCCCTCTCCGGCACCGACGTCATCGGACAGGCCAAGACCGGCACCGGCAAGACGCTGGGCTTCGGCCTCCCCCTGCTGGAGCGCGTCGTCGTCCCCGCGGACGTCGAGGCCGGCCGGGCCAAGCCCGAGCAGCTGACCGACGCCCCGCAGGCGCTCGTCGTCGTCCCCACCCGTGAGCTGTGCCAGCAGGTGACCAACGACCTGCTGACCGCCGGTAAGGTCCGCGCCGTCCGCGTCGTGTCGATCTACGGCGGTCGCGCCTACGAACCGCAGGTCGAGGCCCTGAAGAAGGGCGTCGACGTGGTCGTCGGCACCCCGGGCCGGCTGCTGGACCTGGCGGGCCAGAAGAAGCTGCGGCTCTCCGCCGTCAAGGCGCTCGTCCTGGACGAGGCCGATGAGATGCTCGACCTGGGCTTCCTGCCCGACGTCGAGAAGATCATCCAGCTGCTGCCCGCCAAACGCCAGACGATGCTCTTCTCGGCCACCATGCCGGGACAGGTCATCTCGCTGGCCCGGCGCTATATGTCGCAGCCCACGCACATCCGTGCCACCGCGCCGGACGACGAGGGCGCGACCGTGGCCAACATCACGCAGCATGTCTTCCGCGCCCACTCCCTGGACAAGCCGGAGGTCGTGGCGCGGGTGCTGCAGGCCGATGGCCGGGGCCTCGCGATGATCTTCTGCCGTACGAAGCGCACCGCCGCCGACATCGCCGATCAGCTCGCGCGCCGCGGCTTCGCCTCCGGCGCGGTCCACGGCGACCTCGGCCAGGGCGCCCGCGAGCAGGCGCTGCGCGCCTTCCGCAACGGCAAGGTCGACGTGCTGGTGTGCACCGACGTCGCCGCGCGCGGCATCGACGTCGAGGGCGTCACGCATGTGATCAATTACCAGTCGCCCGAGGACGAGAAGACCTATCTGCACCGCATCGGCCGTACGGGTCGCGCGGGCGCCTCGGGCATCGCGATCACGCTTGTCGACTGGGACGACATCCCGCGCTGGCAGCTGATCAACAAGGCGCTGGACCTGCCGTTCAACGACCCGGAGGAGACGTACTCCACCTCCGAGCACCTTTACGAGCTGCTGAGCATCCCCCCGGGCACCACCGGTGTGCTCCCGCGTGCCGAGCGCACCCGGGCCGGGCTCGCCGCCGAGGAGGTGGAGGACCTGGGCGAGACCGGGGGCCGCGGAGGCCGCCCCGGCCGTGGAGGCCGCGGCCGGGCCGCCGCACCGGCCGCGGAGGAGCGCCCCGCGCGCGACCGCCGGGTCCGGCGCCGCACGCGTGGCGGTGTGACCCTGGACGGGGCGGGCGCGGAGGCGGCCGAGGCCGCCGCCGACACCGCCGAGAGCGCCAGCGAGCCCCGTCGGCCCCGCCGACGCCGCCGTACGCGCGGCGGCTTGGCGACGACCGGCGCGGAGGCTGGCACGGCCGCCGTGGACACGGCGGAGGCGGGCCAGCCGGAAGCGGAGCCCTCCAGGGCCGCCGCCAAGCCGCGCCGCCGCCGCACACGGGGTGCGAGGGCCGCCGAGGCGGCCGAGAGGGGCGTGGCTGAGTCCACGGGCGCCGCGTACGCCGCCGAGGCGGCGGAAGCCGCGGCGACGGCCGTGACGACGGCGGAGGCCCGCGAGGCCGTGGAGGCCCCCGAGGCCGTGGAAGCTCCCGCGAAGCCGCGCCGCCGGACCCGCGCCAAGGCCGCGGAGGCCGTCGAGACGGCCGGGGGCACTGCGGAGGAGTCCGTGGCCGAGGCCGCGGAAGCGGCGGTGACGACGGCGGAGGCCGTGGAGGCTCCCGCGAAGCCGCGCCGCCGGACCCGCGCCAAGGCCACCGAAGCGGCGGAAGCCGCCGTGGACACGGCCGAGGGCGCGGCGGAGGAGACCAAGCCCCGCCGCCGGACCCGTAAGGCCGCCGAGACAGCCGACGCCGCCGAGACGGCCGAAGGGACCTCGGAGGAGGCCAAGCCCCGGCGCCGCACCCGCGCCGCCGCCAAGGCCGACGCGCAGCCGGAGGCGGAGGCCGCCGAGGCTCCCGCCAAGCCGCGGCGCACCCGCGCCAAGGCGACGGAGACCGCCGAAGCCGCTGTCGCGACCGCCGAAGGCACCACCGAGGCCGCCGACGGCGACGAAGCCGCCAAGCCGCGGCGCCGCACCCGCGCCAAGAGCGCCACCGCGGCACCGGCGGTGGACGAGGCCGAGGCCGCGCCCGCCAAGCCCCGGCGCCGTACGCGCGCCAAGGCTGCCGAGGCCACGGTCGAGGGCTGACCCAGCCCATCGGCACAACGGCACCAGGGCGCCACGGCACAGCAGCGCAGAGCCCCAGGGGCCCGTACCGCGACACCGCGGTACGGGCCCCTGGGCGTTCATGTGCCGTTTCCCGCGGGCTGTATAGCCTCGTCCCATGAGCAGGCCGCCCTTCCTCACACTGCCCGCGAGCGCCCGCGCGTACCGCCTCCGGACCGCGCGCGGTGAGTTCGCCGTCCATGACGCGCGGCCCGCTTCGGCGGCGCGCGGGACCGTCCTGCTGGTCCCGGGGTTCACCGGGAGCAAGGAGGACTTCATCGCGCTGCTGGAACCGCTCGCCGCGGCGGGATTCCGGGCCGTCGCCGTCGACGGCAGGGGGCAGCACGAGAGCCATGGCCCCCGTAAGGAGGCCGCGTACGCCCAGGACGAGCTGGCGCAGGACCTGCTCGCGCAGGTCACCGCCCTGAGCGCGGCGACCGAGGACCCCGTCCATGTGCTCGGGCACTCGCTCGGCGGGCTGATCGCGCGGACCGCCGCACTGCGCGACCCGGGGGCGTTCGCCTCGCTGACGATCATGAGCTCCGGCCCGGCGGCCATCTCCGCCCCGCAGCGCGCCCGGATCAAGCTGCTGATCGACGCGCTGACCGTGATGGACATGGAGTCCGTATGGCAGGCGATGCGCGAGCTGGACCCGCCAGAGGCGGCCGATGAGTCGACACCGCCCGGGGTGGCGGAGTTCCTGCACCAGCGCTGGCTCGGGACCGTACCGGAGCAGCTGATCGTCACCGGGCGGCAGCTGTCCGAAGAGCCGGACCGGGTCGATGAGCTGGCGGCGCTGCGGCTGCGCGTCCATGTGCTGTCGGGCGAGGTGGACTACGCCTGGCCGGTGCCGCTGATGGACGAGATGGCCGGGCGGCTGGCCGCCCGCAGGACCGTGATCGAGGGCGCCGGGCACTCCCCCAACGCCGAGCGGGCCCATCCCACCGCCGACGCCCTGATCTCCTTCTGGCGCGACGTGAGCTGAGCCAGAAGGCCCGATCCGGGCTGCCCCCGCAGGGTCAGTACTGCGCCTGCAGATGCTCCCAGAAGCCGTCCCGCAGGGCCCGCCGCAGATCGGCGTGGGCGCGCAGCGAGAGCCGCAGCAGCCCCTCCGCGTCGATCAGCAGCTCCTGGTCCACGGAGCCGGGCAGATACGGATGGCCCGGCAGCAGGTCCGCGAGGGTGTCACGGCCGCGTGAGGACAGCCACTGGGCGGCGATCTGCGCTCCGACGAAGCGCACCTCGTCCCGGGTCGGGGCGGGCCCGCACAGCGGCGCGTCGCCGTTCGGCTCGAAGCCGGTGGCGCGCCGGGTGACATACGGCTTGCAGAAGTCGAGGTCGAAGGTGCGCTGGCTGTCGACCTCCCACAGCAGCGGCTCGGCCTGGTTGCGCCCGTCAAGGGCCTCGATGCCCCAGAGGTGGACGCGGGCCCCGTAGCCCTGGGCGGCCTCGACGGCGGAGACCAGGTCCTCGTCGCCGCCGATCAGCACGGCGTCGCCGATGGCGCGGTGGCGGGCGAGGGATTCCAGGTCGGAGCGGATGAGCGAGTCGACGCCCTTCTGCTGGTTGTTGGCGTTGAGGTTGCCGAGCCGGACCTTGACGTCGGGCAGTTCGGCGATGCCCTGCTGCTCCGGGGTGTGGATCCGGCGCCGGGCGCCGTCGAACCAGTAGACGCGCAGCAGCCTGCTGTCCGGGAAGATCGTGCGCGCCTTGTCGATGAACGCCTCGATCAGCCCCTCGGCGTCCAGCTCGAACGCCCGGCGGTCCTCCGTGCCCGCGACCAGCCGCCCGGCGGCCGCATAGACATACCCCGCGTCCACGAAGATCGCGTGAGTCGAGGGCGTGGTCGCGACCTCGGCGAGTACGCGCTGCAGCAGCTCGTTCGTGCGCTCGATGCCCGCGACGATCGAGGCGAGGTCCTGTGGGCCCGGAGGCTTGGTCTCACTCATACGCGGTTCATTCTCCGGGCGGCTCTGTGAGGGGCACAACCGGACCCCGCCCCGGCTACCAGCGGATACTTAGGCTGCGAAAAAATTTTATTAGCGTAGGGAATGTTTTCGGGGGACCCGCTCGTTGAACACCTATAGGAGAGCGCGGCAGCGATGCTGCGCGACTCCGTACACATCAGTTCTCCTTCAGGAGGATCAGACGAAGGGAGAAGCCTTGCGCTTCGAGATCATGCGCCTTGACGACATCGATGGCAGCGCCATCGAGAGCACCGTCGTAGACGCCGCCTCCGTCAACCGGATCGTGCAGCAGGCCGCCGCAATCGGCCAGCGCATCTACATCCGTCCAGCCGACACCGCCGCCCGGTAGTGCCATAAGGGCCCTGCCCAGCAGTACAGAGCGTCGAGCGCCCCCGTACGGACCGTACGGGGGCGCTCGTGCGTGTCAGGCGGAGTGGGCCACCTGGATGACGCCGTTGACGATCTGCTGGACCGTGATGGCGGGGCTCAGCCGCCCGCCCTGGGGACGCGGGGCCCGGCCGTCCGCGCCCGGGGAAGCGGGGGCCGCTCAGCCGCCCGCGCCCGGCACCGGGAAGGCCCCGGTCGCCCGGCGCACGATCTCCCGGTAGACCTCGGGGTCCGTCGTGTACTCGCCGAGCCGACAGGTCTTACGGCTGCCGTGATAGTCGCTGGAGCCGGTGGTGAGCACACCGAGCTCGGCGGCGAGACCGCGCAGCCGGACACGGGTGTCCTCGGCGTGGTCCATATGGTCGACCTCGATGCCGTCGAGGCCCGCCGCCGCCAGCTCGCCGATCGCGCTCTCCGGTACGCACTGGCCGCGCTTGACGGCCAGCGGATGCGCGAAGACCGCGACCCCGCCCGCACCCTTGATCAGCCGGATCGCCTCGAAGGGGTCCAGCTCGTGCTTCTCCACATGCGCCCGGCCGCCGTCGGCCAGCCAGTCCTGGGTGAAGGCGTCCGAGACGGTCTCCACGACGCCCAGCTCGACCAGCGCGGTGGCGATGTGCGGCCGTCCGACGGACCCGTCCCCGGCGATCCCCGCCACCCGCTCCCAGGTGATCGGCACGTCCAGCTCGCGCAGCTTCGCGACCATCGCCCGGGCCCGGGGCACCCGGTCGTCGCGCACCAGCTCGCGCTCGCGCGCCAGCTCGGGCTCGGCCGGGTCGAAGAGGTACGCCAGCATGTGCAGGCTCACCCCGTTCAGACGGCAGGACAGCTCGGCGCCGGTGACCAGCGTCAGCCCGGAGGGCAGCGCCTTGGTCGCCTCCTCATAGCCGCCGACGGTGTCGTGATCGGTGAGCGCGACGACGTCCAGCCCCTGGGCGGCGGCGTTCCGTACCAGCTCGGCGGGGGTGTCCGTACCGTCCGACGCGGTGGAGTGGGTGTGCAGGTCGATGCGCACGGCACGGGCTCCAAGCTGCGTTCGGGACGGCCCTCATGGACCTCATGGACGGGCCTCATGGACCTGGGGGATGCCCCAGCATAACCAGGCCCGGCCGCCACGCCCGCACCTGCCCGCGGCGATGGGCCCTGACCCGTGCATGACGTACCAGCCGACGGCGAGGCCGGGAACGGCGAGGCCAGAGGCGAACGGGAAAGGGCTCAGGGCGAGAGCAGCCTCGGCGAGAGCGCGCCGCAGGGCACCAGATCGACCTCGGCCCCCGCGTCCCGCAGATCGGTGAGCACCATCTCGTCGTACATCAGCAGCCCGGTCTGCTCGGGCCAGACGACCGCCCACAGCCACAGCCCGCACGCCTCGCCCGCGAAGACCGCGCGGTCGTCCGGGGTGCCCTCGACGTGCCACAGCGGGGTGGGACGCCCGGCGGCCAGCACCTTGACGTGTGGCGGCTTGTCCACCCGCATCCCCGGCCCCGGATCGGGCCCGGGGAGGCCCGCGAAACGCGCGCCGAGGCCGATGCCCAGCTCCTCGGCGATCAGCAGCAGCTCACCCGGGCCGCCCAGCGGTCCGGGGCCGGAGCAAGCCACCGCGGTGGCACGGCCGCCGCTGCGGTCGTCCCCGGCACAGGCCACACCCGTGAACAGCCAGCCCACGGGCAGCGGCCACGGCATCCATACGGGCACCCGGGCGCGGTTGGTGACGACCACGAGTGCTTCGACGCTCGGCGGGACGACCGGCTGGAGGGGGTGCACCGTGCCGTGCACACCGCACTGCCAGGAGTCGGCGAAGAGACCGGGCGCTCGCACCCGGCCACCGCACTTCGGGCAACTGGGTTCGCCCCTCATAGGGCCCCACGGTCCTCCCCGGTCGTCGTCGCGTCAAGGACGATCACCCGTCCGGAGGTCACTTCCCGCACCAGTTCCCGTCCGACCCCGCCACGGCTCCCGCCCGCCCCGCACCCGGGGGCATCGCGCGCCTCCGTACGGTTCTCAGCCCGACAGCGGCACCCCGGGCCGCACCGGGTCGCGCAGATCCGTGCCGTGCCGCAGCCAGCGGTCCTGGAGGGCACCGGCGCCGTGCACCCGCTTCCACGCCGCCTCGTTCGTGGTCATCGGCAGCATCGGCAGGAAGCGCACCGGCTCCAGGGGCTCCAGCAGCTCCAAGTCCTCGACCAGGCCGCCCGGTTCGGCGACCAGGACGGAGCTGAAGGGTGCCCCGGGCCACAGCGGCCCGCCGAGGTCCAGCGATGCGCCGGGGGTCACCACGACCCCCTCGACCTGGGGCGAGGCGGCCAGCACGGCGAGCGGGCGCAGCACCTCGTCGAGGACGGAGAGGTCGGGACCGGAACCGTCCGCCCTTACGGTCAGGACCAGCTCGGCGCGCGGTCCCCGCAGCGGGTCGGCGACGGCGGCGGTCGGGCTGGTCATCGGGTGGTCCGACATGCCGAGCGTGGCGTAGCGGACCACATCGCTCTCATCGCGGAACCGCAGCACCTCGATGCGGTCCGTACCGACGAAGGTGACGGCGGCTCGGGCGTCCGGCTCGCCCAGCTCGGTGATCAACCGGGCCTCGACCAGCTGAAGAACGTCTGACATGCGGTGAGCATAGATCGCGCATCGAACAGGCAAAGCGGCGACGTTACGGTTCTGCCGACTGATAGCCTTAATCCCTGCCCGCGGAGTTACAGATCGTCCCTCACGGGGGACCGGCCGGAGGAGGTGGGGCTGCGGTGGATCCTAGTCGACCGTGCAGTACCGACAGTTCTCCCGTCGTTTCCCCTTGGTATGCGACTTCATGATCTGAGCCTTCCGTACCCCACCGCCGTGCGGTGAAACACGCGAAGCCCACTCGCATCCAGGGCATCTGACGGTAGAGCGCCTTCGTACCGCTTTGTTCAGTTCCGAAGAACCTTCCGTCAGCGCCATCGCACGGAGCGCCGCCCGCTTTGCGGACGTACGGGCACGGGATGTCGTACGTCCACCTTCCGGGCGCCGCGCTGCGCCGCGCGCCCGCCGCTGACGGCCGGCCTGTGAAGGAGCCCGTCATGTCGATGATCCGCGACCTGCGCGCAGCCGTACGCCCCGCCCTGCGCCGTTCCCGCACCGCCAGCGACTACGACGCGACGCGTGACCCTTCGGTCACCAGCGCCGTGGTCGACTGCGGGGTCTACCGCGACGGCAAGCGGGTCAGCGACCACGTGAGCCCGGCGCAGGCCATGGAACGGGTCCGTGAGGAGGGCGGGTTCGCCTGGATCGGGCTGCACGAGCCGAACGAGCGCGAGTTCGCGGGGATCGCCCAGGAGTTCGGGCTCCACCCGCTGGCGGTCGAGGACGCGGTGCAGGCGCACCAGCGGCCCAAGCTGGAGCGGTACGACGACACCCTCTTCACCGTCTTCAAGACCATCCACTACGTGGAGCACACCGAACTCACCTCGACCAGCGAGGTCGTGGAGACCGGCGAGGTGATGTGCTTCACCGGCCGGAACTTCATCGTGACCGTCCGGCACGGCGGCCAGGGCTCGCTGCGCGCGCTGCGCCACCGGCTCCAGCAGGACCCGGAACTGCTCGCCAAGGGCCCCTCCGCGGTGCTGCACGCCATTGCCGACCAGGTGGTCGACGGCTATCTCGCGGTGGCCGACGCGGTCCAGGACGACATCGACGAGGTCGAGATCGACGTCTTCTCGGCCGCGACCTCCCGGCGGGGCGGCGACGCGGGCCGGATCTACCAGCTCAAGCGCGAGGTCCTGGAGTTCAAGCGGGCCGTCTCGCCGCTGCTGCGGCCGATGCAGCTGCTGAGCGAGCGTCCGATGCGGCTGGTGGACCCGGACATCCAGAAGTACTTCCGGGATGTCGCGGACCATCTGGCGCGGGTCAACGAGCAGGTGCTGGGCTTCGACGACCTGCTGAACTCGATCCTCCAGGCCAATCTTGCGCAGGCCACGGTCGCGCAGAACGAGGACATGCGGAAGATCACGTCCTGGGCGGCGATCTTCGCCGTGCCGACGATGATCGCGGGGATCTACGGCATGAACTTCGACTACATGCCGGAGCTGCGCTGGAAGTTCGGCTACCCGACCGTGCTCGTGGTCACGGTGGGCATCTGCTTCGCGATCCACCGAGGCTTCAAGCGCAACGGCTGGCTGTAGGGGCGGACGGGGGCCCTCACCCGCCCCACTCAGCGGGCGGGCCCTCACTCAACGGGCGGGTTCGTTCACCGCGCTCTGCTCGTCCGCCGCCGGGCCCTTCCCGTCCGCCATGATGACCAGCGCGAGTCCGCCGAGGATCACCACGAGCGCCGGATAGGCGGCCACGGGCGGCAGCTGACCCAGCCACAGTGCCGCGATCAGGGCCGCGCCCGGCGTCTCCAGCAGGAGCGCGGTCGAGGTGACGGACGGGCCGAGGCCCTTGACCACCCGGTTGATGAGGGTGTGCCCCAGCAGCTGCGCGGTGACCGTCAGCGCGGCCAGCCGCAGCCAGGTGGTGCCGCTGTAGCCGCCGAGCTCCGCGCCCGCCACCAGGCAGGTCAGCAGCAGGAGCACGCTGGTGGTGGCGTAGCAGACATAGGTGTACGCGGTGGTGCTCACCGAACGGCGCACCTCGGCGCCGAGCAGTACGTACCCGGCCGCCGCGGCCCCGCCCAGCAGCGCGAGCCCGTCGCCCAGCAGGGCGCGCGGGGAGGCGGACAGGTCGACCCCGGTGAGGATCAGCACACCGAGGAACGCCAGGCCCATGCCCAGCCAGGCGAGCGGGGGCGGGCGGTGGCCGCGCAGCCGCAGCAGCAGCGCCGTCCAGATGGGGGTCGTGGTCACCAGCGCGGTCGAGGAGGCCACGGAGGTCATGTGCAGGCTCGGCAGCCAGGCTCCGAAGTGCACCGCGAGCAGCGCCCCCGCCCCGGCCGAGAGCAGCGCCGTCCGGCGGCCCATCCCGCGCAGCTCGCTCCGGTGGCGCCACAGGGCGAGCGGGGTGAGCGCGCCCACCGCCATGGCGTTGCGCCAGAAGGCGATGGCGAGCGCGGGCGCCGCCGTCGCGGCGGCCAGCGGCGCGGAGAGCGAGACCCCGGCGATGGCGACCGTAAGGAGCGTGATGTCCAGGGGACCGCCGTGGAAGCGACCAGCGTCGCCGGGTGCGGTGGACGAGGCGGTGGGGGCTGAGGCGCGACGGGCGGTGGACACGCGGCCAGCGTAAGGCCCGTGCCCCTGCGACGGAACTGACCTTTCACGGGCTGGGACGGGTGTGGGACTGGCCTAGGCTGTCGGCATGACGCAGACGCCGATGGACCGTGCCCTTGTCGAGGAGGCGACCAAGAAGTCCGCCCTCATCTGGGTCCAGGGCACCGAGGGTGCCCCGCGCGCCCTGTGGCACATCTGGCACGAGGGCGCGGTCTGTCTCGTCGGGGACGGGCCCGATGAGCAGCCCCTCGAGGACCTCGGGCTGGCCGACGGCGGCGGCGCCACCGTGACCGTGCGCAGCAAGGACAAGGGCGGGCGGCTGGTGAGCTGGTCCGCGCGGGTGGCCGAGCTGGCCCCGGGCGGCGAGGCGTGGACCGCGGCGGTCGACGAGCTCAAGGGCAAGCGGCTGAACGCGGCGGACGCCGACCACATCGCGGAGCGCTGGGCCCGTGACTGCCGGGTGCTGCGGCTGGAGCCCATGCCCGGGGCGCTCGCCGAGCACCCCGCGGGCTCCCTGGCGGCGGCCCCGCTGCCGTCCCCGGCGATCACCCGCCGCCCGATCCCGGCGGCGCTCCCCAAGCTGCTGGCCCGCCGCAAGAAGCGGGCCCGTGACGCCCGTAAGGACGCGTCCTGACCGGCTGACGACCGTCAGGACGCGCCCTAGCGAGCCGATGGCCGTAAGGGACGCGTCGTGGCGAGCCGGCGACCGTAAGGACGCGCTCCTACGAGGCGTGCGCGCGGTTACGCCGTCTCCGGGATCTGCTGTCCGTAGTCGAGCACATGGCCCTTCTCCGGGGCGGTGAGCTTGAAGCCCTTGTTCCAGTCCGTGAGCCGGATCACGCCCGCGCCGCCCGCCCGCTGCAGCCGCAGCGGATACGGACGGCCCTCCAGGGAGACGTCGAGCGAGCCGCCGTCACCGGCCTCACCGGCGCTGATGGTGATCGTCCGCACGCCGCCCACGCGCCCGTGGTCACCTGTGGCGATCTTGCCGTGCAGTCCGAGCAACCCGTCGAGCAGCAGCTTCATATCGGTGAACCCGCTGAGCCGCTTGTAGGAGGGGTCGCCGGAGGGGACCTTCACGTATTTGTTGTCCAGCTTGCCCGCCGCGTTGTCCGCGTCGCCGCCATCGCTCTTGCCGTCGTGCGACCAGAAGCCCGCGCCGGCCTTGAGGTAGAGCTCCTTGCCGACGCGCAGCAGCTGGAAGCTGGAGCCCTTGGTGGAGACCTCGCCCGCGCCGCCGTCGGTGTTGAGCCGCATGTTCAGCTTGTAGGTGGCCCCACTGGTGACGAGGTTGCCGGAGAGCCGCACCGCGTGCGCGCTGCCGGCCGCCTGACGGGCCTTGCTCTCGATCTTCGCGGCGGGCAGCTTTCCCACGCCGTTCGTCCCCGCGTCGGGGTCCTTCTCCCCGCCGCCACACGCGGCGAGGGTGGCGGCCAACCCCGCGCACATCGCCGCAACGACAGCCCTGTTCCGGGTGCGCACGTCCGCTCTGCCTCCTGATGCCGGTGCAGTAGGGCAGCGTACCGGTGCCGTCCCGCGGTGTCCGCAGGGTGCCGCGGTGCTCACGTCCGGCGGCAGGGCAGGTGCGGGCACGTTAGCCTGAACCCGGTAGAGAGCGGATCATTGCCTTGAATAGCCACAAATCCTGACAGATGGGCCCCATGACGAGGGGAGGCAGGGCATGCCGGCAGGCGCCCCCCGGGTCTTCGTCTCGCATCTCGCGGGCGTCGCCGTCTTCGACCCGAACGGCGACCAGGTGGGGCGGGTGCGCGATGTCGTGGCGATGCTGCGGCTGGCAGGCCGTCCGCCGCGGGTGCTCGGCCTGGTGGTCGAGGTGGTCGGCCGCCGTCGGATCTTCCTGCCCATGACCCGGGTGACGGGTGTGGAGTCCGGCCAGGTCATCACCACCGGTGTGCTCAACATGCGCCGCTTCGAACAGCGCCCCACCGAGACCCTGGTCCTCGGCGAACTGCTCGACCGCACGGTGCGGCTGGTCGAGACCGATGACCCGGTGACGGTCCTGGACGTCTCGATGAGCCAGCTCCCCGCGCGCCGGGACTGGGAGGTCGACAAGGTCTACGTCCGCCGCGGCAGGACCCGTGCGCTGCGCCGCCGCGGCGAGGCGCTGACCGTGGACTGGTCGGCGGTCACCGGCTTCTCGCTGGATGAGCAGGGGCAGGGCGCGGAGAACCTGCTGGCCACCTTCGAGCAGCTGCGCCCCGCCGACCTGGCCAATGTGCTGCACCACCTGTCCGCCAAGCGCCGGGGCGAGGTGGCGGCGGCCCTGGACGACGAGCGGCTCGCGGACGTCCTGGAGGAGCTGCCCGACGACGACCGGGTGGAGGTCCTCGGCAAGCTCAAGGAGGAGCGCGCGGCCGACGTCCTGGAGGCCATGGACCCCGATGACGCGGCCGATCTGCTCTCCGAGCTCCCCGAGCCCGACAAGGAGCGGCTACTGGACCTGATGCGCCCCCGGGACGCGGCCGACATGCGGCGGCTGATGTCGTACGAGGAGGGGTCGGCGGGCGGTCTGATGACGACCGAGCCGATCGTGCTGCGCCCGGACGCCACCGTCGCGGACGCGCTCGCCCGGGTGCGCAACCAGGACCTGACCCCCGCGCTCGCCTCCCAGGTCTATGTCTGCCGCCCGCCCGACCAGACGCCCACCGGCCGCTACCTGGGCATCATCCACTTCCAACGGCTGCTGCGCGACCCGCCGTTCACCCTTGTCGGCGCGGCCGTCGACAGCGATCTGCCGACGCTGCCGCCGGACACCCCGCTGCCCGTCGTCGCCGGTCATCTGGCCACCTACAACCTGCTCGCGGCGCCGGTCGTGGACGAGACCGGCTCGCTGCTCGGCGCGGTGACGGTCGACGACGTCCTGGACCACCTGCTGCCGACGGACTGGCGGGAGGGCGAGCTGCACGCCGGGATGGCCCTGCCGGAGGCCGCCGATGGACGGTGACGGCGGCCGTCTGGACCGGCCCAAGGCGCCGCGCCGCAGCCCGCTGCCGCGCTGGGACCCCGAGGCGTTCGGCAGGGCGTCGGAGCGGATCGCGCGGTTCCTGGGCACCGGGCGGTTCATCGCCTGGATGACGGTCTTCGTCGTCGTATGGCTGACCTGGAACAGCCTGGCGCCGGCGCGGCTGCGGTTCGACCCGTTCCCGTTCATCTTCCTGACGCTGATGCTCTCGCTCCAGGCGTCGTACTCCGCCCCGCTGATCCTGCTGGCCCAGTACCGGCAGGCCGACCGCGACCGGGTCAACCTCGAACAGGACCGCAAGCAGAACGAACGGTCCATCGCCGACACCGAGTTCCTCACCCGGGAGATCGCGGCGCTGCGCACGGGCCTGGGCGAGGTGGCCACCCGCGACTGGCTCCGCGACCAGCTGGCGGACCTGCGCCAGGGGCCGGACGGCGGCCGGAGCGCCGCACGGCCGGGCGGCCCCGGCGAACCCCGGCCGAGTGAGGAACACGACCGCTGACGGCCGTCCGCGCCCCGCCCACGGCGCCGTACCATCTCCGTATGGCTACCGACACCCTCCCAGCGCCGAGCGAAGACGCGGTGCGCGCCGCGCTCGCGACGGTCAACGACCCGGAGATCCACAAGCCGATCACCGAACTCGGCATGGTCAAATCCGTCGAGATCGCGGCGGATGGCTCGGTCGCCGTGGTGGTCTACCTCACGGTCTCCGGCTGTCCGATGCGGGACACGATCACCAGCAATGTGCGGACGGCGGTCGCCGGGGTCGAGGGTGTGACCGGAGTCACGGTGGACCTCGAGGTGATGAGCGACGAGCAGCGGCGTGAGCTGGCCGCCTCGCTGCGCGGTGGCCAAGCCGAGCGCGAGGTGCCCTTCGCCAAGCCCGGCTCGCTGACCAGGGTCTACGCGGTGGCCTCCGGCAAGGGCGGGGTCGGCAAGTCCTCGGTGACGGTCAACCTGGCCGCCGCGCTGGCCGCGGACGGGCTCAAGGTCGGCGTGGTGGACGCCGATATCTACGGCCACTCGGTGCCCCGGATGCTGGGCGCCGACGGACGGCCCACCCAGGTGGAGAACATGATCATGCCGCCGTCGGCGAACGGCGTGAAGGTGATCTCGATCGGGATGTTCACGCCCGGGAACGCCCCGGTGGTCTGGCGCGGGCCGATGCTGCACCGCGCGCTCCAGCAGTTCCTGGCCGATGTCTACTGGGGCGACCTCGATGTGCTGCTGCTCGACCTCCCGCCGGGCACCGGTGACATCGCGATCTCCGTCGCCCAGCTGGTGCCCAACGCCGAGATCCTGGTGGTGACCACGCCGCAGCAGGCCGCGGCCGAGGTCGCCGAGCGGGCGGGCGCGATCGCCGTCCAGACCCATCAGAAGATCGTCGGCGTGGTGGAGAACATGTCCGGGCTGCCCTGCCCGCACTGCGACGAGATGGTCGATGTCTTCGGCACCGGCGGTGGCCAGGTGGTCGCCGACGGGCTCAGCCGGACCACGGGTACCACGGTGCCGGTGCTGGGCGCCATCCCGATCGACGTACGGCTGCGTGAGGGCGGCGACGAGGGCAAGCCGGTGGTGCTGACCGACCCCGACTCCCCGGCGGGCAGCGCGCTCAAGGCGATCGCGGGCAAGATCGGCGGCCGTCAGCGCGGCCTCGCGGGCATGTCGCTGGGCGTCACCCCGCGCAACAAGTTCTGAGCGAGCGCGGTCGCGACCGAACGGTGAGGGGCGGTTTCCCGGGGAAACCGCCCCTCAGCCGTTGGGTACGCCGCAGCCGTCCGGTACGGCCCTACCCGTCGTAGCGGGTGATGTCCTTCACCACCGCGAAGCCCAGACCATAGGCGCTCATCCCGCGCCCGTAGGCCCCGATGTGCACGTCCTCGTTCGCCGTACCGGCCAGCACCCAGCCGTACTCCGACTCGCGGTAGTGGAAGTCGGTCGGCACCCCGTCCACCGGGAGCGACAGCTGTGACCAGCTCTCGCCCTCCAGGTCGTCCGCCAGCTCCCAGGCGATCGCGGTCTGCTGGTCCAGCCAGTCCTGGCGCAGCGCCCGCTCCATCCGGGTCGGCCAAGTGCACGACAGCAGACCGGAACCGGCCAGCCAGGCGGCCGAGGAGACCGAGGTGGCCTCCAGCTTGCCGGTGCCGTCGGCGCTGTCCCGACCCGGGCGGCTGGCGACGGTGACGACCACCGTGAAGCGCTGCTGGTCCATATCGGTCTCGACCCGCAGGGACGGCTCCTCGCCATGGCCGGTCGAGCCGTACTCGACGATGCCGTCCGCGGCCGCGCCCACCTGCATCAGCCAGCGGGGGCCGGTGAACGCCTCGTCAAGCCCGTACCAGGGGAAGGCGGCCTTCAGATAGCCGTCGACACTCCGCCGTGCGTCGACGGGCATCCCCTGCATGGCCGCTGCCACCCCTCGTTCGCCTAGCCGATCCGTGGTCTCCATGTGCGCGCGGCCTCCTCATGTGCCCTGCGTCGTGGGCGGCCCGCCCCCCTCGGGCGACCCTCACCCCGGACAAAGGGAGGATAGCCATACGGGTCAACCAGGCCGGGCATACGGGGGGATCAAGTGGCGTCGGAGTCGAAAGGAGGACGCTCCTCGCGCCTCGGCTCCTCACGCTTGCGTAGCAGGTCAGGCGTGCTGGAGCCGTCCTTGGACAGGGACGGCGGGGTGGTTCCGGATCCCCCTGAAGAGCCCTGCGCCGGATCACTCTCCCGGCCGTGCACCGCGTCGGCGACCTCCGCCATCTCCTTACGGAGGTCGAAACCGTTACGGATCTCCTTCAGGCCGAGCTCATCGGAGTCCAGTACGTGCTTGCGCACGAAGGTCTTGGGGTTGAGGTCCTCGAACTCGAAGTCCTTGAACTCCGGGCCCAGCTCGGTGCGGATGTCCTCCTTGGCGCTGTCGGAGAACTCCCGGATCTTCCGGATGAACTGCGTCACGTCCCGAATCACCTTCGGGAGCTTCTCCGGGCCGAAGACGAGCACCGCAAGGACGACGAGCGCGACAAGCTCGAGAGGTCCTATGTCCAACACCTTGCAGCTCCTCAAGACGTCTGGGCCCCGGCCTGGGCCACTCAATACCGTACCTGGCGGTGGGGTCGGCGCGGGAGACGGCCGGGCCAACAACGGGCGTCAGCCGGTGCTCGCCGAGCCCAGGGTCAGCTCCGCGGGACGCTCCTTGCCGTCGCGCCTGACGGTGAGCTCGAGCCGGTCCCCGGGGCGGTGGCTGCGGATCTTCACGATCAGCTCCTGGCCGCTGTGCACCCGTACGCCGTCCACCTCCGTGATCACGTCACCGGGCTCGATCCCCGCCTTGTCGCCGGGGCCGCCCGCGGTGACCGGCGCACCGCCACCCGCGCCCTTGGTGTTCACCCGGGCGCCGTCGCCCGTGTAGCTCATGTCGAGGGTGACGCCGATGACCGGATGGGTGGCCTTCCCCGTGTTGATCAGCTCCTCAGCGACCCGCTTGCCCTGGTTGATCGGGATGGCGAAGCCCAGGCCGATGCTGCCGCCCTGGGCGCCGCCGAGCCCCGAGCCGTCGTCGGCCGCCCGGATCGCGCTGTTGATCCCGATGACCCGCCCCTTGCGGTCGACCAGGGGGCCGCCGGAGTTGCCCGGGTTGATCGGGGCATCGGTCTGCAGCGCGTCGACATAGCTGACGTCGCTGCCGTCCTCCTTCTCGCCGCCCGCGGTGATGGGGCGCTCCTTGGCGCTGATGATCCCGGAGGTGACCGTGCCCGCCAGGTCGAAGGGGGCGCCGATGGCCACGACGGGGTCGCCGACGCGCACGGAGTCGGAGTTGCCCAGCGGCAGCGGGGTGAGCCCGGAGACGCGGTCGACCTTGATCACCGCGAGGTCGTACCCGGTGTCCCGGCCGATCACCTGGGCCTTGGCGTCCTGGCCGCCGTTGAAGGTCACCGATATGTCGCCGCCCGTACCGGCGGGCTGGACGACATGGTTATTGGTGAGGATGTGGCCCCGCTTGTCGAGGATGAAGCCGGTGCCGGTGCCCTCCTCCGCACTGCCGCGCACATGGATGGTCACCACGCCGGGCAGCGACCTGGCGGCGATTCCGGCGACACTGCCCGGGGACCTGGCCTCCTTCTCGACCGGGGCCTGCGGCAGCTTCACATCGACGCCCCCGGAGGCGTGCTCCCGCTCCGCGTAGGCGCCGATACCGCCGCCGAGGCACCCCGCGACCAGGGCGATCAGCAGTACGGCGATCCAGGCGCCGCGGCGCGAGACGGTCTTCCGCTCGCGCTCGCGCCCGGTGGGCGGCGGAACCACGGTCCAGGGGTCGTAACCGCCCCACTGGGCGCCCTGGGCGGGCTGCGCCGTGGGGACGGCCTGGTGGCTGTGGTGGGGCTCTCCGGGGCCCGGAGGCAGCTGGGTGCCGTGCGGCGGGGTCATCCCGGGGTGCTGCGGCGGCGCGCTCTGGCCCGGTACGGGCCCCGCGGCGGTCGGCACGGTGGTGCCGTGGGGCGGGGTCATCCCGGGCGCCTGGTGAGGCGTCTGGGCCATCCCGGGCGGGACATGGGTGCCCTGCGCGGGGGTCGTCACCGGATGCTGAACGGGCGGGGCCGGGGCCCAGGGCCCCGGGCCGCCATAGGGCGGGGTGCTGTACGGGTCGGGCTCATGCAACGGCCGGGGCGCCCGCTCCTCGGGCGCCGGACCCTCCGCGGGGGCGTCCACCGGCTCCGGCGCCAGCTGCGCCGCTGCCGGCCCCGTACGCTCCTCGGCACCCTCCGCCGCGTCGTCCGGCCGGTCGTCGGGTCGTGCGGCGGCCGGGCGGCTCCACCACCTCGGCTTCGGCTTGGGCCCGGGGGCCCTCGGCTCGTCCATGATCTCCCCAAGTTCCCGCAGACGGGCAGGGACCGCACCCGTCCGGGGCATACGTCGCCGCCTCCGGGTCGCGCTGCCCGGAGGCGATTCAATCAGGTCCATCGGCGCCCGCGCAGGGCGGACGAGAAGACCCCGTCATGAACGGCGAAGACACGGGCGGCCGGAAACGCGACGCCGTGATCGCCGTCGTACCGCTTCCGCGCTACTTCGGGGGCGCGCTGACCCCGAGGTACGGCGAGCCGCCGGACGCGGGCCCGGGCGGGGCCTCCAGCTGGGTCGGCCGGGGGGCCGGAGGTGTGGAGTTCGACGTCCGCAGCAGCTCCGTGACCGACAGGATCGGCTGTATCAGCGGGTTCAGCGCCGCCACCGGCTGGCGCAGGGACGGCGGGTACGGGGTGGCCGTCGGGGACGGGGCGCCCGTACTGGAGGCCGGGGTGGCCAGCAGGCCCACCTCACGGCGGGTGCGCTCCCGCACGCCCGCGTTCACAGCGGTGTCGGCGACGCTCGCCGGGGAGACCGCGGTGTCGGCGCCGTCGGCCGAATTGGCGGCGCCCGGGGGGTCGACCGCCGCGTCCAGCGGCAGGGCCGCGCCGAGCGCGAAGGCCGCCAGGGAGACCGCTCCGGCCGCCGCGAAGGCGAACCTACGGCGCGGGGCGGGGCGCTCGACCTCATGGATCCGGAAGCCGCGCTGACGCGAGGCACGGGCCGACGCCGCCGGTGCGATCGCGGTGCCGGGGGGCATCGCGGGCACGAAGGCGAACGCCCGCTCCCGTCTCTCCTCCGGCTCCCGGACATCGCGCAGCTCGCGCACGTCCCGCGGCCCGCCGCGCAGATCGCGCGGGGCGAAGACGCCCGGGCCACCGAAGGGGGAGCCGCCCATGCCGTCATCGCCGCCCGCGGCGGGCAGGCCCTGGAGACGGGCCAGAAAGCCCTCCGACGGTGCCGGGGGCGCCGTCTGGGCGAACACGTTTTTCAGCCGACGCTGGGCATCGGCCTCCGCCTTGCACTTGCAGCAGGTGGCGAGGTGGGCGAGGACGCGCTCCCGCGCGTCATGCCCGAGCTCACCGTCGACCAGAGCCGCAAGGCGGTCGCCGAGATGCTGCTCGGCGGGGGACGGACCGCCTGATCGGGTCACGCGATTCCGACCTCCCCGCTCAGCCGGGGGACCGTGCCGCCCGGAGCCACCGTGGTGACCTCTTGCTGCTGCCCGCCTTGCTGCTGCCCGCCCCGCGCCGCGGGGGCGCGGTGCTGCAGCGCCTTGCGCAGATGCGAGCGGCCGCGGTGGATACGGCTGCGCACGGTGCCCAGCTTGACACCCAGGGTGGCCGCGATCTCCTCGTACGACAGCCCCTCGATGTCACAGAGCACCACGGCGGCGCGGAACTCCGGGGCGAGGGTGTCCAGCGCCTGCTGCACATCCGCGTCGAAGTGGGTGTCGTTGAAGTGCTGCTGGGGAGAGGGCTCGCGGCTGGGGAGCCGCTCCGCCGCGTCCTCGCCGAGCGCGTCGAAGCGGATGCGCTGCCGGCGGCGGACCATGTCGAGGAAGAGATTGGTGGTGATGCGGTGCAGCCAGCCCTCGAAGGTGCCAGGGGTGTACGTCGACAGCGAGCGGAAGACGCGGACGAACACCTCCTGGGTGAGATCCTCGGCGTCGTGCTGGTTACCGGTGAGCCGGTAGGCGAGGCGGTACACCCGTGCGCTGTGAGTGCTGACGATCTCCTCCCAGGTGGGAGGCGTCCACGCCGCGTCCGCATCCGTGGCGAAGGTCGCGGTGGTGGCGGGCTCGGCGAGGGGCGCACCTCCCGTGCCCTTCGGGCTACGGGGGTGAGAACGGTCAGCGGTGTTGGTCACGGATTTCGGCTCGCCCACTGACCTGCGGAAGCGCCTCAGCACTCGCCGGTCACCGGCCGCAGCCGCACCTCCCCTGTCGGCTCTGGTGGTCTCCAGTAGAGCCCCTACCATATCCACCTCGCCCGTTAGCTCCGGATAAGCATTTTTGACCTGCATTTGGTCGTGATCCATACAGTCCCCCCGGCTTTTACAACGCCTGGTCCCATCTGCGGGTTCCCGTGCGCAGCGGATACAGTCACCGTTGCGCCAACTACGGGGACAGGAGAGGGTCATTACCGGCAACCGGCAGACGAGCTGGGCGTTCGCCGACGCGTTTGTCGCCGAGGACGAAGCCCTTCACTGGGCCCGTGACCGGGCCCGGGAAGCAGGGCTGCGCTCGGTGTCCGCGGGCACCGGCGCCGCGCTGCGGCTGCTCGCTGCCACCGCCGACGCCAAGGTCGTCGCCGAGATCGGCACCGGGACCGGCGTCTCCGGAATCCACCTGCTGCGCGGAATGCGCCCGGACGGCGTGCTGACCACCGTGGACACCGAACCGGAGATGCAGCAGTTCGCCCGGCAGGCGTTCCGCACGGCCGGGTTCACCGGGAACCGGGCGCGCTTCATCCCCGGCCGCGCCCTCGACGTCCTGCCCCGGCTGGCCGACGGCGGATACGACCTGGTCTTCTGCGACGGCGACCGGCAGGAGTGCCTGGACTACCTCGCCGAATCGTTGCGGCTGCTGCGGCCCGGCGGGCTGGTCTGCTTCGAGGGGGTCTTCGCCAACGGGCGGACCGTGGACTCCGCGGCCCAGCCCACGGAGGTACTGCGGGTGCGCGAGCTGCTGCGGACCGTGCGGGAGTCCACCGTGCTCCAGTCGTCCCTGCTGCCGGTCGGCGACGGCCTGCTCTGCGCGGTCAAGCGGGGCTGAGCCTTCACGGTCAAGCGGGGCCGAACCCCCGCGGCCGGGCCGCATCCCGCGGCCGGAACCGCCCGAACGGTCAGCGGCGGAACGGTCCGAACGGCCGTTCCCGGCCGTTCGGACCGTTCCGCCGGAACCCCGTACGAGCGCTGCCCCGGCGGCCGGTACGTCAGGTACCGGCCGCCGGGGCAGCGCGCGGGTGATGGTGGGCCGCAAGCCGTCAGCCGACGACCTTCTTCAGGGCGTCGCCGAGGGCGTCGGCCTCGTCCGGTGTCAGCTCGACGACGAGCCGACCGCCGCCTTCGAGCGGAACGCGCATGACGATGCCCCGCCCCTCCTTGGTCACCTCGAGCGGGCCGTCGCCCGTCCGCGGCTTCATGGCCGCCATGCTCGTTCCCCTTCCTGAAACCAGCTCATCGCAGCCGACAACCCAGGTGTCACCGGCATCGAACACGTTGCTTCCCCTTCATTATCCCGCATGGCACGACCCGATGACCAACATCGGTCGGCAACGCCTGCGCGAGGCGTTCCCCCAAAACCACTCAATTCGGGGAGGGGATCGCGGTAACGTACGCCCGCCGTCACCGAACGAAGGGTCGGTTCTTTGACGCAGGTCACATGTCGGTCGGTCGTGATCTCCGGCATGCTGTGCGCTGACCGCCGCGGCGGGCCCCCTCCCGGGCCCGCCGTGCGGCCGCAGCCCGAGCCGCCCGACCGCCTCGCCCGACCGCCGGAGGACCGCCATGGCCGACACCGTGCTCTACGACCTCACCGAGGGTCTCGCGACGATCACGCTGAATCGTCCCGACGCGATGAACGCCCTGAACATCGACACCAAGGAGGCGCTGCGCGACGCGCTGCTGGAGGCCGCGGAGAGCCCGGCGGTACGGGCGGTGCTGCTCACCGGCTCCGGGCCGCGCGCCTTCTGCGTCGGCCAGGACCTCAAGGAGCACATCGGACTGCTGGCCGCCGACCGCGCCGGCACCGGCGAGGGCTCGACCATGAGCACGGTGGCACTGCACTACAACCCGATCGTCACCACGATCGCCGGGATGCCGAAGCCGGTGGTCGCCGCGGTCAACGGGGTCGCGGCGGGCGCCGGGGCGGGCTTCGCCTTCGCCGCCGACTACCGGATCGTCGCCGACACCGCCTCCTTCAACACCTCCTTCGCCGGGGTCGCGCTGACCGCCGACTCGGGCGTCTCCTGGACCCTTCAGCGGCTGATCGGCTACGGCCGGGCGGCGGATCTGCTGCTCTTCCCGCGCACCATCGACGCCCAGGAGGCGCTTGGCCTGGGCATCGCCCACCGGGTGGTCCCGGCCGGGGAGCTGGCCGCCGAGGCGGCGGCGTTCGCCCGGCGGCTGGCCGAGGGCCCCACCGCGGCCTATGCGGCGATCAAGGAGTCCATGGCCTTCGCCGCGGGCCACACCCTCACCGAGGCCCTGGCCATGGAGGACGAGCTGCAGCGCCGCGCGGGGGCCTCGGACGACCACGCGATCGCGGTGAACGCGTTCGTGAACAAGGAGAGGCCGAGGTTCACCGGGCGCTGAGCGACCGGCCCGGCCGCCGCCCCTGATCCGGCCCCGGCATTGGCCCCGGCCGCTTTGGCCACCGGCCGTCGGCGGCCGGGGCGCTCAGACCGCGTCGCGGACCGCGTCACGGACATGGCAGTCCGCCAGATGGTCGTTGACCAGGCCGCATGCCTGCATCAGCGCGTACGCCGTGGTGGGGCCGACGAAGCGGAAGCCGCGCTTCTTGAGGTCGCGGCTGAGGGCCGTGGACTCCGGGGTGATCGCGGGGACATCGGCGAAGGTCCGCGGCACCGGGCGGCCGTCGGGCGCCGGGGCGTGGGACCAGATCAGCTCGCTCAGCTCGCCGGGCGCGAGCGCCACCGCGGCGCGGGCGTTGGCGATCGTGGCGGCGATCTTGGCGCGGTTGCGGATGATGCCGGGGTCGGCGAGCAGCCGCTCCTCGTCGGCCTCGGTGAACTCAGCGACCTTCTTGATCGAGAAGTCGGCGAAGGCGGCCCGGAACCCCTCCCTGCGGCGCAGGATCGTGAGCCAGGACAGCCCCGACTGGAACGCCTCCAGGGAGACCCGCTCATAGAGCGCGTCATCGCCGTGGACCGGGCGGCCCCACTCCGTGTCGTGGTAGACGCGGTAGTCGGCCATGGTCTCGCTCTCCAGGCCCCAGGGACAGCGCGGCAGACCGTCCGGCCCCTCGACCACACCCTGCTCGCTCATGCGCCATGCCCTTCGTAACCGCGGCCCTCGAAGCCGTTTCCGTGTCCGTCCAAGCCGGTTCCGCTGAAGCCGCGCCGCCCGAAGGCGTCGAAGCCCGTGTCCTCGAAGTCCCTGTCGCCGAAGCCGCCGTCCTTGAAGCCGCCCTCGAAGGCGTCGTCGTCGAAGCCGTCGTCCTTGAAGCCGCGCCGCTCGGGGCCGGAGCCGGGGCCCTCGAGGCCGCCGCCCGGCCCGAAGCCATGGTCGATCTCCGGGGCCGACAGCGGATCGGGGCCGCGCCCGGAGGACGACAAGGGCCTCGTGCGCGGACCGGCGAGCGCCGTCTCCAGCTCGGCGATCCGGGCGTCACGCTCGGCGAGCTCGGCGCCGAGGCGGCCCAGCACATCGTCGACGTCCGCCATCCGGTAGCCCCGCAGCGTCATGGGGAGCCGCAGCCGCTCCACATCGGTGCGCGCCAGCGGCCGGTCGGCGGGCAGCGGATCGCCCAGCCGGTCCGGGGGCGCGTCGGTGAGCGGGCCGTCACCGCCGCCGACGACGGCGAGCGTGACCCCGCCGACCACCACGACCAGCGCGATCAGCAAGAACAAGAACACGGTGATCGTCTCCCCGTCAGATGCATGGTTGAGTCTTGTGTCCGTCGGCCTCGATAACTGTCTGCCCCGATCGTGCCATGCCCCTCTGACAGTTATCGTCGCTGCCCGCGACCCGGAAGAAGACGTGAGGGAAGTTCGATGCTGCGGCTGGGACGACGTGAGTTCGGTGAGAACGACCGGGTGATCATGGCGATCGTGAACCGGACGCCGGATTCCTTCTACGACCAGGGTGCGACCTTTCGCGACGAGCCCGCCCTGGCCCGGGTGGAGCAGGCGGTCGCGGACGGCGCCGCGATCATCGACGTCGGCGGCGTCAAGGCCGGACCGGGCGAAGAGGTGAGCGCCGAGGAGGAGGCGCGCCGCACGGTGGGCTTCGTGGCCGAGGTGCGCAGGCGCCATCCGGACGTGGTGATCAGCGTGGACACCTGGCGCCATGAGGTCGGCGAGGCGGTCTGCGCCGCGGGCGCGGATGTGCTCAACGACGCCTGGGGCGGGGTCGACCCCAAGCTGGCCGAGGTCGCCGCCCGGTACGGCGCCGGGCTGGTGTGCACCCACGCGGGCGGGGCCCGGCCGCGCACCCGTCCGCACCGGATCGGCTACGACGACGTGGTGGAGGACATCCTGCGGGTCACCCTGGAGCTCGCGGAGCGCGCCGTCGGGCTGGGGGTGCGGCGCGACGGAATCATGATCGACCCGGGCCATGACTTCGGTAAGAACACCCGCCACTCGCTGGAGGCGACGCGTCGGCTGGACGAGCTGACGGAGACCGGCTGGCCGGTGCTGGTCTCGCTGTCCAACAAGGACTTCGTCGGGGAGAGCCTGGACCGGCCGGTCAAGGAGCGGCTGATCGGCACGCTCGCGACGACCGCCGTATCGGCCTGGCTGGGGGCCCGGATCTACCGGGTGCACGAGGTGGCGGAGACCCGTCAGGTGCTGGACATGGTGTCGTCCATCGCAGGCCACCGGCCCCCGGCGGTGGCCCGCCGGGGACTGGCCTGAGCGGACCGTGAGGAGACAACGCGCGGTCACGGACCGGTCAGGGGCCGGACTCCTTGGTCACCAGGTCGATCACCTCGTCGATGTCATCGGTGAGGTGGAACAGCTCCAGATCCTGCGGGGACGCCTTGCCCTCGGCGATGAGGGTGTTGGTGAGCCAGTCGACCAGGCCCTTCCAGTAGGCGCTGCCGAAGAGGACGATCGGGAAGCGGGTGACCTTCTTGGTCTGGACGAGGGTGAGCGCCTCGAAGCACTCGTCGAGGGTGCCGAGACCGCCGGGCAGCACCACGAACCCCTGGGCGTACTTCACGAACATCGTCTTCCGCACGAAGAAGTAGCGGAAGTTGACGCCGATGTCGACGTACGGGTTCAGGCCCTGCTCGTACGGCAGCTCGATGCCCAGGCCGACCGAGACACCGCCCGCCTCGGTCGCACCGCGGTTGGCCGCCTCCATCGCGCCGGGGCCGCCGCCCGTGATCACCCCGAAGCCCGCCTCCGCGAGGGCCCGGCCGATCCGCACCCCCGCCTCGTACTCCGGTGACCCCTCGGGCGTACGGGCGGAACCGAACACGCTGATCGCCCGGCCCAGCTCCGCCAGGGTGCCGAAGCCCTCGACGAACTCCGACTGGATGCGCATCACCCGGAACGGGTCCTCGTGCACCCAGTGGGTGGCCCCCTGGGTGTCCAGGAGGCGCTGGTCGGTCGTCTCGGGTCGCATCTGATGGCGGCGGCGCACGACCGGGCCCAGACGCTGCTCCCGCAGCGCTCGCTCTTCTTCGGCGTTGCCCACTGAGTGCTCCCTTCGCCATGACCAAGATCTGGTCAAAGATCTGTGCATCAGGGTAGGCCCCTTGGGCGGCATACGGCCGAAAATCCGGGCACACGCTCACCCGCCGAACCGCTGATCACGCGGGTTCGGCGGCTCGCTGGCGGGGCGCGCGGGCGTCCCGGCGGGCCGTGCCGCCTACGGCGGGCTGTTCCCCTCCCCGCCCCTTCCCACAACTGGGGCTCCGCCCCAGCCCCCGGGGCCCGAGACGAGGCCCCGCCCCGCCGCCGGAGCCGCATGGCGGTGCTTTCCCCTCCCCGCCCCTTCCCGTAACCAGGGGCTCCGCCCCTGGACCCCGATCCCCGGCCACACGCCGGACGGCACATCGCCGCCGCGGAGAGAGCCAGAGCCCCCGCTCCGGGACCTGGGGCGGGAGCCCCAGGTCGGGCGCCCCAGGCCAAAGCCCACCTCCGGGGTCCGGCGCGGAGCCCCAGTACGGGGCCCAGCAAGGCCCGGCTCCGGGACCTCGGGCAGAACCCCGGCTCCGGGACCTGAGACCATGCCCCGGAACCGGGGCGGGAGCCCCGGTCCCGGAGCCTCAAGGAGAGCCCCGTCTCAAGCGGCTACCCGAGCACCGGCTCCGGGGGCCGGAGCCCCGGTTCCGATGTCTGGGCCCGAGGCCCGGTCTCGTCTTATGCAGAACCCCGTCTCCGGGGCCTGGGGCGAAGCCCCGGATGCGGGGCCCCGGCAGGCTCCGGTGCCAAGCCCAGGGCAGAACCCTGGCTTGGGGTCCGGGCAGAACCCAGTTCCGGGGTCTGGGCCGGAGCCCCGGTTCGGGGGCCGGGGCGGGGCCCCGGGTCGGAGCTGCGGTTGTGGGGTGGGGGGGAGAAGCGGGGGTGCCTGCTAGTGGGTTAGCCAGGTGCGTAGGCGCTCCTCGGCCTGCAGGACGGCGGCGGTCGGGACGTGTTCCTCGCGGGTGTGGGCCAGTTTCGGGTCGCCGGGGCCGTAGTTCACGGCGGGCACGCCTAGTGCCGAGAAGCGGGCCACATCGGTCCAGGCGTCCTTGGGCGCCACCTCCACCCCGAGCGTCGCCACCAGGGCCGCGGCCGACGGGTGGGCGAGGCCGGGCAGGGCGCCGGGCGCGCTGTCGGTCAGCTCGACCTCGAAGCCGGAGAAGACCTCGCGGACGTGTGCGAGCGCCTCCCCCTCGGAACGGTCCGGGGCGAAGCGGAAGTTCACCGTCACCGTGCAGAAGTCGGGGATGACATTGGTCGCGTGGCCGCCCTCGATCGTCACGGCGTTAAGGCCCTCGCGGTAGGTGAGCCCGTCGATCTCCGCCCGCCGGGGCACATAACCGGCCAGCCGGTCCAGGATCGGCGCCGCCTTGTGGATGGCGTTCTCGCCGAGCCAGCTGCGCGCGGAGTGGGCGCGCCGCCCCTGGGTGCGCACCCGTACCCGCAGCGTGCCCTGGCAGCCGCCCTCGACCTTGCCGTCGGTGGGCTCAAGCAGCACGGCGAAGTCCCCGGCCAGCCACTCGGGATGGTTCCTGGCCAGCCGCCCCAGCCCGTTGAGCTCGGCGGCGACCTCCTCGTGGTCGTAGAAGACGAAGGTGAGGTCGCGGTTGGGCGCGGGCACGGTGGCGGCCATGCGCAGCTGTACGGCGACACCGGACTTCATGTCGGAGGTGCCGCAGCCCCACAGCACGCCGTCGTCATCGAGGCGTGAGGGCACGTTGTCGGCGATCGGCACGGTGTCCAGATGGCCCGCCAGCACGACCCGCTCGTCCCGGCCCAGGTCCGTGCGGGCCACGACGGCGTCCCCGTCCCGGTCGACCGTCAGGTGCGGCAGGGTTCGGAGGGCCTGCTCCACGGCGTCGGCGAGCGCCTTCTCCGCACCGCTGACCGAGGGGAAGTCGACGAGCCGGGCGGTGAGCCGGGCTGCGTCCAGGGACAGGTCGAGTGCTGGGTGTGCCATACCCGCGACCCTAGCCGGTCGGATCACAGCTCCCGCGGCCCCGGCCCCGGCCCCATCCCGGGCGCCGCGCCGCCTCGGCCCCCCGGCCGCCCCCGCGAACGTGGCGTCCCGCACCCGCGAGACGTGGCGTTCCCCACCCCGCGCCCGGGAACCGGAAACAGGCCGCGTGAGGCTCCAGTACCGTGTGGCCCGTGCCCCTCCTGCACCTGTCCGTCTTCTCCCACCGCGCCCGGCTGCTGCGGGCCGCGGTCTCCTGTGCCGTACTGCTGGGCCTGGCCGGATATCTGGCGGCGCAGTTGGTGACGGGCGGTGTCGGACCGCCGCGCTGCGTCGTACGGGCAGGCGGCGTCCAGGTGCGGCTCTCCCCAGAACAGACCGTGAACGCCGCCACGATCGAGGCCGTGGCCGCCTCCCGCGGACTGCCCGAGCGGGCCGTCACCATCGCGCTGGCCACCGCCCTCCAGGAGTCGGGGCTGCGCAACATCCGCCACGGCGACCGGGATTCGCAGGGGCTGTTCCAGCAACGCCCCTCGCAGGGCTGGGGAAGCGTGCGGCAGATCCGCGATCCGGTCTACTCCGCCGGGCAGTTCTACGACGACCTGGTGCGGATGCCCGGCTATTCGCGGCTGCCGCTGACGGTGGCGGCGCAGCGGGTGCAGCGCAGCGGCTTCCCGCAGGCGTACGCCAAGCACGAGACCGAGGCGGTGGTGCTGACCGGCGCCCTCAGCGGGCGCTCCGGGGCGGCCCTCAGCTGCCCGGGGCCGCCGGACGACGGCGAGGCGGGCGATCCGGTGCGGGTACGGGCCGCGCTGAAGCGGGAGTTCGGCGACGAGACGGAGGCGCGGCCGGACCTGGCCGGGCACGGTGGCGGTCAGCAGGCCGCCCCCTCGCCGCACGCGGTGCTGGTTCCGGTGCCCAAGGCGACGGCCCCGGGGCGTGCCGGGCAGCGCGGCTGGGAGATCGCGCACTGGGCGGTGGCCCACTCGGACGAGTTGCGCATCGAACGTGTCTCTTACGGCGGCCACGAATGGAACGCCCGGAATTCCGGGGCGGGTTGGCGTCCGGCCGAGGGGATTTCCGGGACGGAAGTACGGATCGACACCATGCGATAGCGCATGGAATCACCGCAGTTCAGAGGGGCTGGCGGTGGATTGCGCGACACATACGGCCGAATGGGGCGGACGTAACCCGGGCGTATTACGCGCAGAAACGGATAATGCGACGCATTACCAACTCTTTGCCTTGGGGCACCGCAACTTTCGCGAGGTTCACGCGGTATTCACAATGTCCGAATCGCTGGACACAGACGCCCATTGTCCCCTCGTCAAAGGAGCACCATGTCCCTCCCTCTCACCCGTCGGATCGCCCGCGCGGCGCTACTGGTCGCGGCGAGTGCGGCTCCCGTCGTCGGCGCCGCCGGCGCCGCGAGTGCGGCGGAGCCGACCCAGCCGCAGGCCTCCAACCTGGGGCTGTCCTCGCTGGACGCCGCCTCGGTCGGTGAGGTTGCCGACGTCGCCGACGTCGCCTCGCAGCAGGTCGGAAGCGCGGCGGGTGACGTCAGCGGCAAGGCCAGCGGGACCGTCAAGGGGATCCTGCCGGGTCGGGCCGCCCCGGCGGATGTGACCCCGTCCAAGGCTGCGCAGCCCGCGCAGTCCGCGAAGGCCGCCAAGCCTGCGACGTCCGCGAAGGCCGCCAAGCCTGCGAAGGCCGCCACGTCCCACAAGGCCGTCAAGGGCAGCCCGGCCAAGGCTGCCCACGCCAAGGCCGCTGGTAAGGGCGGGAGCCGGGCCCTCGGGCAGGGCAAGGGGAAGGGCGGCGCCCACGCCAAGGGCAAGGCGGTGCGGCCCGCGCAGCCCGCCCCGGCCACCGCCGCCCCGCAGGCCCCCGCGCCCAGCGCCCCGCAGGGCCCGGGCCTCCCGGTCAAGGGGCTGCCGGTCAAGGGCCTGCCGCTGCTCGGCTGATCGTCCGCCGGACGTACGAATACCAGGGGCCCGGGGAGTTCTCGTACTCCCCGGGCCCCTTCGGGTCCATCAGCCGCAACGGGTGTCCGGCGGGCCGCGCGGGGGAGCCGCCTACCGGTGCTTTCCCCTCCCCGCCCCTTCCCGATACCAAGGGCTCCGCCCCTGGGCCCCGAACCCCGCGGCAGAGCCGCACAGCGATGCCACAGGAAGGGGCGAAGCCCCGGTCCGGGGCGTGGGGCGGGGTCCCGGGTTCGGGGAGGGGCAGGTCGCCGCAGGCGGCGCGTAGCGCGTGTCCCCGTTCAGGCCGCCAGTCGGCGGGCCGCCGCTTCCACGCGCTCGTCGGTCGCCGTGAACGCGACCCGCACGTGCCGCTCCCCCGCCGCGCCGTAGAACTCGCCCGGGGCCACCAGGATGCCCAGCTCGGCCAGGGCGCCCACGGTGTCCCAGCACGGCTCGTCGCGCGTCGCCCACAGGTACAGCGACGCCTCGCTGTGCTCGATGCGGAAGCCGCGGCCCGCCAGCGCCGACCGCAGCGCGGCCCGGCGCCGCTCGTAGCGCTCGCGCTGCTCCGCCACGTGCTTGTCGTCGCCGAGCGCCGCGGCCGTGGCGGCCTGCACCGGTGCGGGGACCATCATCCCGCCGTGCTTGCGGATCTTCAGCAGCTCGCCAAGCACCGCCTCGTCACCGGCGAGGAAGGCGGCCCGGTAGCCCGCCAGATTGGACCGCTTGGAGAGCGAGTGGACCGCCACCAGGCCCTCGAAGGAGCCGCCGGAGATCTCCGGGTGGAGCACCGAGACCGGATCCGCCTCCCAGCCCAGCTCCAGATAGCACTCGTCACTGACCACCAGCACCCCATGGGCGCGGGCCCAGGCGACCGCGGTGCGCAGCTCGTCCTTGGACAGCACCCGGCCGGTGGGGTTGGCCGGTGAGTTGAGCCACAGCAGCTTCAGCCCGGCCGGGTCGAGGTCCACCGGCTCGTCGTACGGCACCGGCTCGGCGCCCGCCAGCCGCGCGCCCACCTCGTACGTCGGGTAGGCGAGCCGCGGGAAGGCGACCCGGTCGCCGGGGCCCAGGCCCAGCTGCGCCGGCAGCGAGGCCACCAGCTCCTTGGAGCCGACCACCGGCAGCACCTGGGTGTGGGTCACCCCGGCCGCGCCCAGCCGCCGCTCGACCCAGCCGGTGAGGGCGTCGCGCAGCGCGGCCGTGCCCCAGACGGTCGGATAGCCGGGGCTGTCCGAGGCGTCGGCGAGCGCCGCGCGGATCAGCTCGGGAACCGGGTCGACGGGGGTGCCCACCGAGAGGTCGACGATGCCGTCGGGATGGGCCGCGGCGGTCGCCTTGTACGGTTCGAGCCGGTCCCAGGGGAAGACCGGGAGACGGGCGGAGACGGGTGGCACGGGGTGGCTCGCTTTCTGTGGAACTAGCCCGGGCCGAGGGGGCCCGGGGAAACCCGCGGGAGCGCCGCGGAGGCCCGGGTGGGGCCGCCGCGCAATCCGCGGGAGCGCCGGGAAGGCCGGGGAACGGGACCGCCGGGCAATCCGCGGGAGCGCCCGGGACCGCCCGGGAACGGGACCGCCGGGCAATCCGCGGGAGCGCCCGGGACCGCCCGGGAACGGGGCCGGGCCGCCCGGGCCGCCCGGGAAACAGCCCGGTCCCGCAGGCCACTGGCCGTACGGGACCGCCGACTGCTTCCGGGCGATGGCGCCGGGGCAGGCGTTACTCGTCGTGCTCCTGCGGCGGAAGCGCGGCGATGAAGGGGTGGTCCCGCTCGATCAGGCCGAGCTTGCTCGCGCCACCGGGCGAACCGAGCTCGTCGAAGAACTCGACGTTCGCCTTGTAGTAGTCCTTCCACTCCTCGGGAGTGTCGTCCTCGTAGAAGATCGCCTCAACCGGGCAGACCGGCTCACAGGCCCCACAGTCGACGCATTCGTCCGGGTGGATGTACAAGGACCGCTGGCCCTCGTAGATACAGTCGACGGGGCACTCCTCGATGCACGCCTTGTCCTTCAGGTCGACACAAGGCTGCGCGATGACGTAGGTCACGCTGTCGTTCCTCCTCTAGGGCTGCTATCGCGCGGGAGCGCGGCGTCGTCGATGCCCGCACCTAGTATCTCCGTTCTTGGGCACCGAGCGCACATGAGGGGCTGACAGAGCTGTGGATTTCACCACTGGCGGACGTCTCGAGGTCCGGATCACCCCGGATGACGTGGGAAAACGCATCTCGGTCAGGCTGGTGACAGAAGATCGTGAGACCGGCGCCACCTTCACCGACGTGGTCGGGGTTCTCACATCGTGGACCCAGGGCACGCTCGCCATCACACGGCGTACCGGTGAGCCGGTGCGGGTCGCCGAGGCGTCCCTGGTGGCGGGGAAGGTGGTGCCCGCCGCTCCGGCCCGCCGCCGCGGCCCCGCCGCGAGCGCACCCGAGCTGGACCGGGTCGCCGCCCGGGCCTGGCCGCCGGTGACCAGCGAACTACTGGGCGAGTGGACGTTGCGCGCCTCCGGCGGATTCACCCGGCGGGCCAATTCGGTGCTGCCCCTCGGCGACCCCGGGATGGGGCTCGACGCGGCGCTGCGCCGGGTGACCGCGTGGTACACGGCCCGGGAGCTGCCCGCGTACATCCAGGTCAGTACGGGCGCCGAGGCCACCCAGGAGCTGCTCGCCGCGGAGCTTGAGAGCCGCGGCTGGATACGGGAGGTCTCCGCGCGGATGCTGGTCGCGGCGCTCGCCCCCATCGGGGACCTGGACGCCGACGCCTCGGCGGTGACGCTCTCCCGCCAGCTCGACGACGCCTGGCTGACCCGCTACCAGCGGTCGTCCGGCGAGCCCTCACCCGAGGCGCGGGCGGTGCTGTCGGGCGGCCCGTCGGTGTGGTTCGCGACCATAGCGGCGGGAGAGGGCGCCACCCTGGCGGCGGAAGGGGGCGGCGCACCGACCACGGAAGAGCGCGGCGCACCCGCCGCGATCGGGCGCTGTGTGGTGGACGGCCGCTGGGCCGGGTTCAGCGCCGTGGAGGTCGCCCCGGAGCGGCGGCGCCAGGGCCTGGCCAGGGCCGTGATGACGGCGCTGGCCCGCAAGGCGCTCGACGAGGGCGCCTCGGCCGCATATCTCCAGGTGGAGTCGGACAATGGCGGGGCACACGCCCTCTACGAGAACATGGGCTTCACCGTCCACCACAGCTACCATCACTGGCGCGCGTCGGGGGAGGATCCGCGCTGAGCAGGGTACGAGGCGGCTATGCCACGGATGAACGACGTCTCCCGCCGCCGCTGGTTCGCCGACGCGGCCCGCGAAGAGCGCCCCGATCTGGCGCTGCTGTGCCTGCTGGTGGGCATGGAGGCCGACCCCGGCCTGGACGAGACCGGAATCGACGAAGCGCAGATCGAGCTGGACCGGCTGGCCGGTCAGCTCCCCTTCTCCCCCGGCGGCCCCGAGGACTGGGCCGCCGCGCTGGCCCGCCTCCTCGGTGAGCGCCATGGCTTCCACGGCGGCCCGGCCGACTACCGGCGGCTGGAGTCCTCGCTCCTCCACCAGGTGCTGCGGCGCCGCCGCGGGCTGCCGATCCTGCTGTCCGTGGTGTGGATGGAGGTGGCGCGGCGGGCGGGCGCGCCGGTGTACGGGGTGGGGCTGCCGGGCCACTTCGTGGTGGGTTTCGGGGATCCTTACGGCGGCCATGTGCTGGCCGACCCGTTCGACGGCGGACGGCCGCTGTCCGCCGAGGACGCGGCGACGCTGGTGTCGGGGGCCACCGGCGTCCCGCTCTCACCGTCGATGCTGACCCCGGCCGGGCCACTGGACATCGTGCTGCGGATCCTCAACAACATCCGCGCCTGGGCGGCCGCCCGCCCGGAGCGCACCGATGTCCGGCTCTGGGCGCTGGAGCTGTCCCTGCTGCTGCCCAGCCACCCGGCCGAGCTGCGCTACGAGCGGGCCAAACTCCTCGTGGAGCGGGGCGAGTTCCTGACCGGCGCCAAGGAGCTGGAGGACTACGCGGAGGTCGTGGCGGCGGTGGAGCCCGACGCCGCCGAGACGATACGCCGCCAGGCCCGCGCCGCCCGCGCGATGCTGAACTGAGCGCTCCGCCGCCGGACCCGCCGCCCCGACCCGCCGTCGGTCGTCCGCCGCGGCGCCGTGGCCGGTCGCGCCCACGGCGGGGCGGAGCCGCACCCCGGCGCGGCCCCGTGCCTGGCCGTCACAGCCAGCCCTTGTCGCGGGCGATGCGGACGGCGTCGGCGCGGTTGCGGGCGGCGGTCTTCTGGATGGCCGTGGAGAGGTAGTTGCGGACCGTGCCCGGCGACAGGTTCAGCGCGCGGGCCAGCTCCGCGTTGGTCGAGCCGTCCGCCGAGGCGCCCAGCACCTGGCGCTCCCGCGCGGTCAGCGGGCTGGCCCCGTCCACGAGCGCGGCGGCGGCCAGCGTGGGGTCGATCACCCGCTCCCCGTGCAGCACCCGCCGTATCGCGTCCGCGAGCTGCGCCGCCGGGGCGTCCTTGACCAGGAAGGCGTCGGCGCCGGACTCCATGGCGCGGCGCAGATAGCCGGGGCGGCCGAAAGTGGTCAGGATCACGATCCGGATCCCGGACTCGGCCCGGTGCAGTGCGGCGGCGGCCTCGATACCGCTCATACCGGGCATCTCGATGTCCAGCAGGGCCACATCGGGGCGATGGGTACGGGCGGCGTCCACGACCTCGTCACCGCGGGCCACCTGCGCGATGACCTCGATCTCGTCGTCGAGCCCGAGGAGCGCGGCCAGCGCCTCCCGCACCATGGACTGGTCCTCGGCCAGCAGTACCCGGATCACGCCCCGCAGCGTAGCCGCTCCCCCGGCGGCCGTGATCCCCGGACCGCCCGCCGGGGAAGCGGTCACGCTACGGCGCGGCCCGCGAGGGCAGCTCCACTCGGGCGCCGCGGGAGAGCGGGACCAGGGCGCGGAGGGTGAAGCCGCCGCGCTCGCCGGGGCCGGTCTCCAGTCGTCCGTCGGCCAGCTGGAGCCGCTCGGCCAGCCCGGTGAGCCCATTGCCGTGCGGACCGGTCGCCCCGCGGCCGTCGTCCGTGACCGTCAGGCGCAGCTCGTCGCCGAGCTCGTCGAGCGTCACCACACAGCGCCGCGCCCCGCTGTGCCGCACCACGTTGGTGACCGCCTCGCGCAGCGCCCAGGCCAGCGCGCCCTCCTGGTCGGACGGAAGGTCGGGGTGGTGGCTGCCGGCCCGGCTCAGATCGGCGGCGATGCCCCCGGCGGCGAGGGCGGTACGGGCCCCGGCGACCTCGGCCTCCAGGGTGGGGCGCCGAAAGCCGCTGACCGCTTCCCTGACGTCCACCAGCGCCTGACGGCTGACCCGCTCGATATCGGCCACCTGACGCGCCGCCTGCTCGGGCTTGTCGGGCAGCATCCGGCCCGCCAGCTCGCTCTTGAGCGTGATCAGCGAGAGCGAGTGGCCCAGCAGATCGTGCAGATCGCGGGCGAGCCGCAGCCGCTCCTCATTGGCGGCGAGCTGGGCCACGGTGGCGCGGGCGGCGCGCAGCGCCCGGGTGGTGCGGACCATCTGCCCCACCGCGCTCATCGCGAAGCCGCCGAGCAGCGAGGGGATGACCAGGGCGGACACCAGCCCGTGCGAACCGCGCACCAGCATCCCGATGCCCACCATGAACGCCGTGTTCAGCGGGATCGCCCACCCCGAGAGCCGCAGCGGCAGCACCGCCCCGAAGGCGACGGACACATAGACCGAGAGCACCAGCCAGTCGTCGCCCATGGTGAGGGTGAGAACGGCGGCGAGCCCGCAGATCGTGCCCAGCGCCCCGAGGATCGTGACCCGGCTCAGCGCCCGCCCGGTGTGCCGGAAGACCAGCATCAGATAGACGGCGACGAAGGCCAGCAGGCCGACCCCGCCGCCCACGGTGGCGGGGACGGTGTGGTCGCCGCCCAGGAGATCGCTCACCGGTGCGCCCATATAGCCCATCCAGATGGCGATCCACATCAGCTTGACCAGGGCCTGCCGACGGTTCTCTGGGCCCTGCCCGATGGGGACCACCTGGTCCTTCTCGTCGTCGTACGCCATCGCGTCGGCCCACCAGGTCGGGCGGCGGCGCCCGGCGGGGCGGACTTCCGGATCGCCGTCGGTCCGTTCGGCCCGGTCAGCCATGGTTCTTCTCTCCTTGGATCACGCCTCGGATCACGCCTCGGGGCACACCCTCGGTCATGCCTTACGGCTTCCTTTAGTGCCTCTGTGCCTCACGGCTTCCTCTGTGCCTCACGGCTTCCTTTATGCCTTACGGCTTCCTTCACGCCTTACGGGTGTCCTTGCGGTACAGCCATGCCGCGCCGCCCGCGAAGAGCACGAGGTAGCCGATGAGCAGCGCCACGTCCTTGGCGTGCGGGGCGCTGCCCAGCTCGATCGCCTGGCCGAGCGCGGTGTAGGCGTGGGTGGGCAGGTTGTCGCCGATGTTCTTCAGCCAGTCGGGATACGACGTGGTGGGCCCCCACAGCCCGCCGAGGATCGACAGCCCGAAGTAGATGATCATCGTCAGCGGGCGTACCGCGTCCCCGCTCGCCAGATAGCCGATCGCCACCCCGAGCGCCGCGAAGACCAGGGAGCCCGCCCAGATCGCCACGGTCAGCGCGGGCCACTCCCAGACGGCGTCCAGCCGGATGCCCTTGGCGACGGCGGCCACGATGAAGACGATCACGATCGACGGCAGGGTGGCCACCGCCCCGGCGGCGATCTTGGCCGCCACATAGCCGCGCCCGGGCAGCCGGGTGAGCCGCAGCTGGCGGGTCCAGCCGCCCTCGCGCTCCTTGGCGATCCGCTCGCTGTTGCCCATCAGTACGACGGTCAGCGCTCCGAAGGAGGCCATCGCGACCATGTAGTAGAGCGGCATCGACAGCCGGCTGCCGGGCACCCGGTCGTGGGCGTCGCTGCTGCCCGCGATCATCAGGAAGAGCACGGACGGGTAGATGACGGTGAAGAACATGAACTTGCGATTGCGCAGGGTCCGCGCGATCTCCAGCTTGACCAGCGTCTTCATCGTGCGGACTCCTCAACTGCCGCCGCGGCGTCGGTGATGGCGAGGAACGCCTGCTCCAGGCCGAGGCCGGTGACCTCGAGCCCGAGCGGATAGAGCCCGAGCCCGTACACCGCGTGGACGGTCGCGTCCGCGTCGGTGGACCGTATCCGTACGGTACGCCCCGAGATGTCGATCTCGGTCAGCGCGGGCAGTGCGCGCAGCGCCCGCTCCTCCACCGGCCCGTCCAGCTCGAAGGAGATCCGGCGGGCCCCGGCCATCGCCTTGATCTCGGCCGAGGAGCCGTCGGCCAGCACCCGGCCGCGGTGCAGCACGATCACCCGGTCGGCGATGGTGTCGGCCTCTTCGAGGTAGTGGGTGGCGAACAGGATGGCGCGGCCCTGCTTCGCCTGCTCCCGCATCGAGCCCCAGAAGGTCTGCCGGGACGAGACGTCCATACCGGTGGTGGGCTCGTCCAGCACGATCAGATCGGAGGCCCCGGCGGTGGCGAAGGCGAAGCGCACCCGCTGCTCCTGACCGCCGGAGAGCTTGTTCACCTTGCGGGAGGCGATCTCGGAGATCCCCGCCCGCTCCAGCACCTCGTCCACCGGGTAGCCCTTGGGGTGCAGATCGGACGCCAGCCCCACCAGCTCGCGGACCGTCACCTCCTCCATCAGGGCGCCGCTCTGCAGCATCGCGCCGACCCGGCCGCGGATGATGGCCTGCCGCGGGGTGGTGCCGAAGACCTCCACCCGGCCGGAGTCGGGGTGGCGCAGGCCGAGCAGCAGATCGAGGCTGGAGGACTTACCGGCGCCGTTGGGGCCCAGCAGGGCCACGGTCTCCCCCGGGTACAGGGTGAGATCGAGATCGGCCACGGCGCGCACATTGCCGTAGGCCTTGTTCACCTTCTCGAAGCGGACCACGGGCGGGGCGCCCGTGGCGGCGGCCCCGGTGCCGGGGGCGGAAACAGCGGTCGTTGCGGTCATGGCCATAAGACTGGCCGAGGGAGGGGTGTGGGCGGCAGTGTCAGCGGTCGTGACCTGGGGATGACAGATGTCATGGGTCGGGGCATGACGCGCCCCGGCGCCCCGCGGGCGCGACACGGCCCGGGAGGGCACGGGACGACCCGGCGGACGCACCGCGGCCCCCGCCCGGTGCCGGGCGGGGGCCGCGTCGTCCGACCGCGCGTGACGGGCCGGTCAGTTGTCCTTGCCGACGACGCTGACGCGCTCGCTGGGCGTCTTGCCGAGCAGCGCCTGGCGCAGCGCCGACTCCACGTCCTCCGGGGTGACGGGCTTCTTGGAGCCGTCGCCCCGCTCGAGCAGCACGCCGTCGAAGGTGCTGCCGTAGAGCTGCTTGAGGACGGTCAGGTCGTAGTGCTCCACCAGCTTGCCGTCGACCACCCGCATGGAGAGGATCTTCGGCAGCGACTTGTCCGGGCCGAACTGGATCGAGTGCTGGGCGTCCGTCTGGACCGTGACCAGCCCCGACATCGCGGGCTCGGCGAAGGACTTCAGCTTCCGGTCCACCTCGGCCTTGCTGACCGTGGGGCGCTTGACGGTGACCGGCAGCGTGATGGCCTTGTTCTGCCCGGTCTCCGCGCGCAGCTGGAACCCGTCCGAGACGGCCTTGACCGCCTTGTCCACGTCCAGCCCCTTGCCCTCCTTGCCGTACACCGGAACGGCCTTGCCGGTGGCGAAGCTGATGCCGCCCTCGCGGGCCGTGCCGGAGTTGCCCGCGAGCCGCTCCAGGGCGTCCCGCAGCTTCTCCTCGTCCACGGTGACCGCCGGTTCGGCCTCATGGGTGCCGCCGAAGAGCGAGCCGATCACGGTGACCGGGTTGTAGTCCCGGCCCGCGACGTTACGGACCGTGGTCTCGGTGTCGAGCGCCAGGCCCGCCACGGAGGGCTTGATCTCCTTGTCCTGGCCGTCGACCGACACCGTCAGCGGGGCGGTGGTGCGCTTGCCCAGCTCGGTGTCCAGCTTGTCGATGGCGGCCTGCTTGGAGGTGCCGCCGATGTCGACGCCGAGGACGGTGGTGCCGTTCGGCACATCCGCGTGGTTCATCACCAGACCGGCCGCGTAGGCACCGGCCGCGATCACGAACAGCAGGCCCCCGGCCATGACGACCTTGGACCGGCCCTTCTTCTTGGGCTTGCCGGCCTTCGGGGCGGACGGCGCCGGGGCGCTGTCGCCGCCGGGCGCCGGGGCCCCCGGGCCGCCCGGGACGGGCGGGGACGGCGGCTTGGCCCGGCCCCCGGCCGAGGGCACCACGGGCACCCCGCTGACCAGCGTGTCGCTGGAGATCGGCTCCGGCGGCACCCCGCCGGTCGGGGTGGGCTCGGGATCGCGGAACAGCGACGCTGACGGATCGGCTCCGGGGCCGTCCGCGGGCCGCGCCCCGGGGCCGCTCAGCGGTCCCACGCCGGTGGTGGCGCCGAGGCTGCCGGACAGCGGCGAGCCGCCCGGCGGGGTCGGCGGCTGGCCGCCGGGGCCTCCCCCGGCCAGCGGGCCCACTCCGCCCGGAGGCGTCTGCGGGTCACCGCCGTACAGACCGCCCGCGGGGCCGGGCCCGGGCGGGGCCAGCGGATCGCCGCCGCGCGGGCCCGCACCGGGGCCGGACGGCGGCAGGTACATGTCGCCGGTGACCGGGCCGGTGGTGGGCCCGGACGGCTCGGGGTGGCCGGACGGGGACTGGGCGTCGGTGAAGTACGGCAGATCGGTGACCGGGCCGCCGCCCTGCTGCGGCACCGGGAAGCCCTGAGTGGTGTCGGGCGCCGGAAACCCCTGCGTGGTGTCGGGGGCCGGTGGCCTCGGGGTGCTTCCGGTGGCCGACGAGCCGCCCTTGGGTTTACGGGGCGAGAACCAGTCGCTGGTCCGCTCGCCGTCGCCCTTGCCGCTCTTCCTCTCCCGGCCGTCGGTGGGCTCGTTGGCCCCGCCGGGCTCGGTCGGCACCCCGCGCTCGGGCGTCGGGGGGTAGTCGACCCGGGGCAGGGAGCCGGTGCGCTCGGGGGCGTCGTCGTCCCCGCCGGAGCGCGGCGTGGGCACGCCGTCCTCCGCGACCGGCGTGCGCATCACCACCGGCGGGATGGGCCGCGACCCCGGAATGTTGATCTTGATCCGGGTCGTCAGCGTGGTCTCGGTCTTCGGTTCCTCCGGCTTGGCCGCGGCACGCGCCTGCCCGTCCTCGGCGGCACCCTGCGGGGCCTCCTGCGCGGGGTTCGGCGAGGGGTACTGGCGGGATCCGTACGGCGGGGTGCCCGACGGGTAGGCGGCACCGCCGCTTCCCTCCCGGGGCCCGGAGGACGAACTGTCAGATTCACGGCTCAAAGCAGGTTCTCCCAGTTAGCTCCGCCGCCCGTCAGACCTCGCGCGGGCGGCTCGGCGGCGGCACCACCATACTGGGCGGTGCGGACGCGCACTTGACGGCCGCCGGATCACCGCATCCGGTACGCCCGAGGCGTCCCCTTCGCCGTATGCCCGAAGGACCTCCGAGCGCCGGGGACGTCGTGCCATAAACGTCACGTCACTTACCAAGTCGGACCGGCGGGCCAGGAGGTTGTGGCACCAAAGGCAGCGTGGCACACATCACACCGATGAACATCCCGCCGAGGAGGAAAGCGTACGACCCCAGCCCGGCGCCGAAAAGGAAATCCCCTTCCGGGCGGGAGGAAGTGAGCAGCAACACGGCCACCGTCCAGGCCCCCGCGGGCACTCCGCCGCCCATCCGGGCACCCATGGCCTTCACGCCGCCGTAGCACAGGCCCGCGACCGCGAGCAGCGCGAGCAGCAACCCGCCGGGGAACCACGCCGCTTGGACCAGCGCGCCCGCGGCGCCGACGAGCACCCCGGCCACGGCGAGCAGGGCGTAACCGCCCAGGCGCGGGGCCGTCATGCCGTCACCCCCGCGAACAGGTCGTCCTCGCGGTCCGCCCCGGCCTCGCCCTTGACGAGCCGGTAGTGCTCATGGAGGAACATCGGCTGCCCCAGGTCGTTGGAGAGCGCGAAGAAGGGTCCGTCCACCGCGATCTGGCTGGCGTGGGCGCGCATCGCCGCGGCCTTCGCCGCCGCGTGCGGGGTGCCGTCGATGAACGCGGTGACGTCCGCGTCCTCCACCACGCCGGGGACGTCGTCCACCGAGGCGACGCCGGGGAAGAGGGAGTCACGGCCCGCGGCCCGCAGCCGGGCGAAGCCCTCCTCGACTGCCGAGCGCGGTACGCAGTTCCAGTAGACCTTCGCGACGTCGTGCGGCTCGGCGAGGTCGGGGCGGAAGCCGGGATCGGCGGCCAGTTCCACGGCGCGCATCGCCACCCGGTGCGCCTGGATGTGATCGGGGTGGCCATAGCCCCCATTGGTGTCGTACGCCACGAGGACCTGGGGACGGATCTCACGGATCACGGCCACCAGATGTCCGGCGGCCTCGTCCAGGTCGGCCCGCCAGAAGCAGTCCGGCCGGTCGTTCTGCGGGGCGCCCATCATTCCGGAGTCGCGATAGCGGCCCGGCCCGCCCAGGAAGCGGTGGTCCTCGACCCCCAAGGCGTCCATGGCCGCGGCGAGTTCGCCGATCCGGTGCGGGCCGAGCGCGTCGTCGCGGTCGGCGGCGAGATGCGCGAGGTCAGCCGGGATGACCTCGCCCTCCTCACCGAGGGTGCAGGTCACCAGGGTGACGTGTGCGCCCTCGGCGGCGTACTTCGCCATGGTCGCGCCGTTATTGATCGACTCGTCGTCCGGATGCGCGTGTACCAGCAGCAGACGACGGGCGGGAAGAACGGTCATGGGCACAGCCTACGATTCGCACACCCGTGCCCATGGATCGCACGCCCCGGTACCGCTCGGGGCTCAGATCTTCACGCCGCCGATCATGTCCGCCACGTTGGTGGTGAGGTCGTCGATCGTCGGAGCGACCGAGGAACTGGCCAGGTAGAAACCGAGGAGGACACAGATGATCGCATGAGCCGCCTTCAGTCCTGCCTTGTTCACGAGCATGAAGACGACGATCAACAGCAGCACTGACAACGAGATCGAGAGCGCCACAGCGGCTCACCTCCAGGTACACGCACTCGGACGGACAACATATTGATGCCACAGGGGGGCTACCCACTATGCGCAATCGATCATAACTATGGCGGTGTGCACACGACTCGGTGCACGGGAGCATGACAGGGGCGCATGCCTGATCGCACCAACTTCCCAGCCCCGGGGGCGACTTCTCGTTGGTTATGCGCCATCTCGTCATCGCCCGGGGCGGCTTGGCACCGGCGCCGTCCCGGCCGGACCGTGCCGGGGGCAACACCCGCCCGGCCTACCGGTCCGTACCCTCCCTCGCGAAGATCCGGCGGCCGTACGCTCCCCCTATGACCGGACAGCTCTCGTTCCCACGGCAGCACGCGCGTACCCAACGCTTCACCCTCGGGACACCGCGGGCCCTCGCCGTGGCCCCCGACGATTCACGCGTCACCTTCCTGCGCTCCCGCTCCGGCACCGACCGGACCGGCCTGTTGTGGGTGTACGACCTCGCCGGGCGGCGCGAGTACCCCGCCGCCGACCCGGCCGAGCTGCTCGGCGGCGCCGACGAGGAGCTGTCCCCCGAGGAGCGGGCGCGGCGCGAGCGCAGCCGCGAGGGGTCGGCCGGAGTGGTCGGCTACGCGGTGGACGCCGCGGTCGAGCGGGCCGCCTTCGCCCTCTCCGGACGGCTGTTCACCACGGAGCTGCCCACCGGCACCACCCGCGAGCTCCGCGCCCCCGGCCCGGTCGTGGACCCGCGCCCCTCGCCCGACGGCCGCCACATCGCCTACGCGGCGGGCGGGGCGCTGCGGGTCATCGGCGCGGACGGCGAGGGGGACCGGGCGCTCGCGGAGCCGGAGGGGGACTCCGTCACCTATGGCCTCGCGGAGTTCATCGCGGCCGAGGAGATGCAGCGCTCACGCGGCTTCTGGTGGTCGCCGCGGAGCGATGCCCTGCTGGCCGCCCGGGCCGACGAGGCCCCCGTACGGCGCTGGTGGATCGCCGACCCGGCCCACCCCGGCCGGGAGCCCGCGGAGGTGGCCTATCCCGCCGCGGGCACCGCCAACGCGGAGGTGCGGCTGGTTCTGCTCGGTCTGGACGGCTCCCGTACGGAGGTCGAATGGGACCGGGAGCGCTATCCGTACCTCGCGCGGGTGCACTGGTCGGCCTACGGCCCGCCGCTGCTTCTGGTCCAGGCCAGGGACCAGCGCAGCCAGCTCTACCTGGCCGTGGACACCGACACCGGCCGGACCAGCACCGTCCATGTGGACGAGGACGCGGTTTGGCTGGATCTTTTTCCCGGGGTGCCCGCCTGGACCGAGGATGGACGGCTCGTCCGCATCGCCGACGAGGGCGGCGCCCGGGTGCTCATGGTGGGCGACCGCAGGCTGACCTCCAGCGCCCTCCAGGTCCGCGCGGTCCTCGACATCGGCACCGACGAGGTGCTGTTCTCCGCCTCCCCCGGGGCCGGTGCCCCGCTGCCCGAACGGCCGGGCAGGATCTCCGTCCACCGCGCCTGGTTCCGGGGCAGCGGTGACCAGGGCGGCTGGGAGCCGGTCGGCGAGCGGCCCTTCCCGGCGGTCCACTCCGCGGTGCGCGGCGGTGAGGTGATCGCGCTGTCGTACACGGGTCTTGAGCGGCCAGGGGTGAGCGTGGAGCTCCTCCGCCCCGCCGACCACGGCGCGGCCGAACGCCTCGCCGAGCTCGACGCCCACCCGGAGCGGCCCGTGATCACCGCCCGTCCCGAGCTCGTCTTCGCGGGCAAGCGGGACATCCCCTGCGCCGTACTGCTGCCCAGCGGCTATCGGGAGGGCGACGGACCGCTGCCGGTCCTGATGGACCCCTACGGCGGCCCGCACGGCCAGCGGGTGGTCGCCTCGCACAACGCCCACCTCACCTCGCAGTGGTTCGCCGACCAGGGCTTCGCGGTGGTCGTCGCGGACGGCCGCGGCACCCCGGGCCGCTCCCCCGCCTGGGAGAAGGCGGTACGCGACGACCTGGCCGCGGTCACCCTGGAGGACCAGGTCGAGGCGGTCACAGCGCTCGCCGGGCGCTATCCGCTGGACCTCGGCCGGGTGGCCATCCGCGGCTGGTCCTACGGCGGCTATCTGGCCGCGCTGGCGGTGCTGCGCCGCCCCGATGTCTTCCACGCGGGCGTGGTGGGCGCTCCGGTGACGGACTGGCGGCTGTACGACACCCACTATACCGAGCGGTATCTGGGCCTGCCGGACGAGCAGCCCGAGGTCTACGACGCGAACGCGCTGATGACCGACGAGGGGCTGTCCGGCGCGGCCGACACCGTACGGCCGATGATGATCATCCACGGCTTGGCGGACGACAACGTGGTGGCCGCGCACACCCTGCGGCTCTCCTCGGCGCTGCTGGCCGCGGGCCGTCCGCATGAGGTGCTGCCGCTGTCCGGGGTGACCCATATGACCCCGCAGGAGCAGGTCGCGGAGAATCTGCTGCTGCTCCAGGTGGACTTCCTCAAGCGGTCCCTCGGGCTCCAGTAGTCCGCCGGGGCCGCGCCCGGCCACCGTCATCCCAGGGGCCGGGCCCCGCCGTCACCAGCCCGGTGGCGGCGGCGGGGGCGCGGACGGCGGTGGGGGCGGGGTGACGGACGGCGGGGAGACCAGCGGCGGAGTGGCGGGCGGCGGCGGGGCGTAACCGCCGCCGCCGTAGCCCCCGCTGCCATAGCCGCCGCCGTACGCCGGGGTGCTCCCGAAACCCCCGGCGCCCGCGGCGCCCTCCGGCACGCCCCGCCGCGCCAGCGCGAACAGGGCGATCAGCCCGGCGATCGCTTCGAAGAAGCCGGTGAGCACGCTGAGCACGCCCACCGTCGGCAGATCGCTGAGGTGGTCCACATAGTCCAGCTTGATGTAGAGCGATGCCTCGCTGGTCCCCGTGGCCGTGACCAAGGCCGCCGCCACCATCCCCAGCGGGCGGGCCAGCGGGGCGCGCGCGAGCGCGGCGGCCGCTCCGGCCAGGCACAGCGCGACCACGGCCCATGCGGTCCAGGCAACGGGCGCCGAGAGCAGGGTGGGCAGCGTGTGCTTGCCGGTGAGCAGATACTTGTAGATCTCCCAGCCGCGCTCCTGGGCCCAGTAGATCTGCCAGGCGGCGATGACGGCCCCGATGGCGCCCAGGAACAGCGCGCAGACGACCGCCGCCCCGGGCGCGGGACGGCCCGGCGGCCGGTCGGCGGCCGGGACCGGCTGCCCGGGCGGGGCGGCGAGGTCGGCGGGGCGGCGGGCGGCGGCCACGACGGCCAGCAGCAGCCCCGCGAGCACCACCTGCGCCCAGGCGCTGGCGTTCGCCCGGGTCTTCAGATCGCCGGGAACGCCCTGGAGCCAGTCCGAGTTCAGATTCCACAGGCTGGGCAGGCGCACCGCGACGGTCACCACGGCGACCGTACCGAGCGCGCCCGCGGCGGCCGGTGAGCGCAGGGCGGTGACCCCGACGACCGCGTAGACCAGCAGCAGCGAGAGGTCGAGCAGGGAGGAGCCGAAGATCCCTCCGGTGGCCCGGAACGGCAGCCCCGCCCAGGTCCACCACAAGTGGCTCGCCTCATCGGACTTGTCCAGGTCGTGGATGATCCACCCCAGCGAGATCAGCCCGAGAACCGCGCAGACGAGCGCCCCGAAGACACGCGCTCCGCTGTTGAGTATCCGTCCCTGCCCCATAGCCGTAGGTCTCCCCCGCCTCGCACCCCGGGCAACCGTCGTGAGCGGAAGAAAAACACGGATCGTGGAAGAAAAACCGAAGTGGCCCGAAGTGATACGACCGGCCGGGGCGACATGGCGCGCCCCGGCCGGTCCACGGCACCCGCACGGCCGTACGTAGTTCAGCCTGACGCGTCCGTATATCGGTGTTGCGACAGATGAGTTGCCTGTGTGTTAACGCGTTTCCTCCCCATAGAGCATGCTTTGCCCGCTATGAAGAATCCTTGTCAAGCACGCCTGGACCTCGATCTGCCAAATGTTCGCTCAAGGTTCGAATGAGCGGCAGATCCACCCTCCCCGGCCCCTTGACTCTGCCGTTCTCCGATTGCGAAAGTCCGCTCAACCCGACACGCATGCAGCACCCAGGCGAGCGGGGCGGCGACATGACGCGCATAGATAGCGCGAGTTGATGGTGTGACACCAGTGCGGGGGGACGCTACGCGATGACCAGTCCATCCCAGACCGGCGTGGTCGAAAAGACCGCACCGGCTGGTACGGAGAGTGAGGCACCGGCCGGTCTGGCGCCCCGCCAGCTGATGTGGCGGCGCTTCACCCGCGACCGCACCGGTGTGATCTCCGCGTGCGTGGTGGTCTTCTTCTTCGCCGTCGCCGTACTGGCACCGGTGATCGCCTGGCTGTACGGCAAGGATCCGTACACCACCTACGGGCTGGACCGGCCCGAGCTACTGGACCCCCTCACCGGATATCCGATGAAGCCCAACGGGGGCATCGACGGCGAGTTCTGGTTCGGCATCGAGCCCAAGCTGGGCCGCGATGTGCTGACCCAGCTGGTCTACGGCATCCGCACCTCGCTGCTGATCGGGCTGGCCGCGACCCTGCTGTCCACGCTCACCGGCATCGTGATCGGCGTGGTGGCGGGCTATGCGGGCGGCCGTACCGACTACTTCCTCGGCCGCCTCATCGATCTGCTGCTGTCCTTTCCGCAGCAGCTGTTCTTCGTCGCCTTCATGCCGGTGGTCACCGCGCTGTTCGTCAGCCCGCAGAAGGAGACCCCCACCTATTTCCGGGTGACGGCGCTGGTGATGGTGTTGTGGCTGCTGGGCTGGATGCAGCTGGCCCGGCTGCTGCGCGGCCAGGTGCTGTCCCTGAGGGAGCGCGAGTTCGTCGAGGCGGCCAGGGTGACCGGCGCCTCGCCGTGGCGGATCGTCCGCAAGGAGCTGCTGCCCAACCTCGTCACGCCCATCCTGGTGCAGTCCACGCTGATGCTGCCGAACTTCGTGACGGCGGAGGCGGCGCTGTCCTTCCTCGGCGTGGGCGTGGTGGAGCCGACCCCCGACTGGGGCCGGATGTTCGCCAAGGGCGCGAACTTCTACGAGGGCGACATCACCTACATGTTCTTCCCCGGCATCGCCATGGTGGTCTTCGTGGTCGCCTTCAACCTGCTCGGGGACTCGGTCCGGGACGCGATGGACCCGAAGACCACACGGTGACCGGGGGGCCGGCGGCCCCGAGGCAGTGAACGGAAACATTCCGTCCGATGAGGCAGGTGCAGTGACCACGATGATGTCCAAGAACAGCCGCAGAGCCCGTACCTACGCCGTCGCCCTGGCCGCGGGGGCCCTGGTGCTCGCGGGGTGCAGCAGCGGAGGCGGCGGCTCGGACCCCAAAGATTCGAACGAGCCCCAGATGGAGTCCCAGGACATCACCATCGGCACCGCCGCCGACTCCACCGGACCGGCCAAGGACCTGGCGGGCGCCAAGAAGGGCGGCACCGTCACGGTGCTGCAGCGGGACGCCTTCGAGCACCTGGACCCGGGGCAGATCTATGTCAGCGATGAGCTGATCATGCAGACGCTCTACAACCGGACGCTGACGAACTACCAGTTCGACGACAAGACGGGCAAGGCCAAGCTGGTCGGCGACCTCGCCACCAACACCGGCAAGTCCTCCGACGGCGGCCGCACCTGGACGTACACCCTGAAGGACGGGCTGAAGTACGAGGACGGCTCGCCCATCACCTCCAGGGACGTCCGCCAGGCCGTCGAACGGCTCTACGCGCCGTACCAGACCAACGGGCCGACCTATCTCCAGCAGTGGCTCTCCGGGGAGGGCCAGAAGTACCGCAAGGCGCTTCCGGACGGCCCCTACAAGGGCAAGCACCTGCCCAAGTCGGTGCTGGACACCCCGGACGACAAGACCATCGTCTTCCACTTCGACCAGCCCCGCGCCGAGGTGCCGTTCGCGGTCGCCATGCCCAACATCAGCGCGGTGCCGCCGAGCAAGGACACCAAGGAGAAGTACGACAAGGCCCCGCTGGCCTCCGGTCCTTACAAGATCCAGAACTTTAAGCCGGGCAAGGGCATCCAGTTCGTCAAGAACGACCACTGGGACCCCAAGACCGACTCGATACGCCACCAGTACGTCGATAAGTTCGACGTCTCCTTCGGCCACCAGTGGGTGGATTCCACCCGCCGGCTCCAGGCGAACAAGGGCGCCGACCGCAACGGGATGACGTGGACCAACGCGGTCGACCCGTCGCAGATCTCCACGGTCCTCAAGGACAAGGAGGCGATGTCCCGGTCGCTGACCGAAACCCAGCCCTATGTGGATGTCGTTTCGATCAACACCGATCGGGTCAAGAACAAGAAGGTGCGCGAGGCGATCGCCTGGGCCTTCCCCAGCGGTCAGTACCTCCAGCAGTTCGGCGGTCCGAAGGGCGGTGAGATCGGCGGCGGGCTGGTCGGCCCCACGCTCAAGGGCTACGACCCCTCCTTCGACCCGTTCCAGAAGAAGAAGTACCCCGGCGGCAACGCCAAGAAGGCCAAGCAGCTGCTGAAGGAGGCGGGCGAGGAGAACTACGAGCTCGTCTACGCCTACGGCAACGGCGACACCCACCAGGACGCCTCGGTGGTCGTCGAGCAGGCCCTGGAGCGGGCCGGGTTCAAGGTGCAGAAGAAGGAGATCGACCAGTCGACCTATTACACCCAGATCGGAAAGGTCAAGAACAAGTTCGACCTGTACCGGTCCTCATGGGGTGCCGACTGGCCGTCCGCCTCGACCGTGGTCCCGCCGGTGTACGGCGGCGAGAACGTCTACGACGACTCCTCGAACTACTCGCACCTGAACGTCCCGTCGCTCAACAAAGAGATCGGCAAGGTGACCAGGGTCAGCGATCTGAACCAGGCCACCTCGCAGTGGATCAAGCTCAGCGAGAAGATCCTCACCGATGAGATCCCCGCGGTCCCGACCTTCTACAACCGGCTGTTCACCCTCTGGGGTTCGGGCATCGGCGGAGTGAAGTTCAACTCGGTCTACGGGGCCGTGGACCCGACGGCCACCTTCATCAAGTAGCCGTCTTCATCAAGGAGCCGCGGCCGCACCCAGGCCGCGCAGAACCCGGCCGCGTCCGCCCCGGCGGACGCGGCCGGAACCCGCCCCTAGCGGAAGATCACCGACGTCATGTTGAGATTCCTCGCCCGCCGGTCCCTCGGCGCGATCGTGATCCTGATCCTGATCAGTGCGATCACGTTCTTCCTCTTCTTCGCCCTGCCCGCCGAACCGGCCCGGCTCGCCTGCGGCAAGAACTGCGACCCCACCTCGCTCGCCATGATCAACAAGAATCTGGGTCTGGACCAGCCGGTGCCGGTCCAGTACTGGAAGTTCATGGTGGGGATCTTCGCCGGGCGGGACTTCGCCGTGGGGCACTGCGACGCGCCCTGCTTCGGCTACTCCTTCGTCAGCCAGGAGTCGGTCTGGGGCACCATCGTCGACCGCTTCCCGACCACCCTCTCGCTCGCCATCGGCGGCGCCGCGGTCTTCCTGGTCTGCGGGATCGGCATCGGCATGATCGCGGCCTGGCGGCGCGGCACCTGGATCGACAAGTTCTTCAGCTCGCTGTCGCTGCTCGGCGCCTCGATGCAGATCTACTTCGTCGGAGTGCTCGCGCTGGCCTGGTTCGTCAGCGGACTGGGGATCATGGACCAGCCCGCCTACTACCCCTTCACCGACAATCCGGCGAAGTGGTTCAGCGGGATGCTGCTGCCCTGGGTGGTGCTCTCGCTGATCTTCATGGCCAACTACAGCAGGATGACCCGCTCCCAGATGGTCGAGCAGTTGCAGGAGGACCATGTCCGTACGGCGCGGGCCAAGGGGCTCTCCAGCCGTACGGTCTTCTTCCGCTACGCCTGGCGCGGCGCCATCGCCCCCATCGTCACCATCTTCGGCATCGACCTCGGATCGCTCCTCGGCGGGGCCATGGTCACCGAGTACACCTTCACCCTGCACGGCATCGGACGGTTGGCGGTGGAGTCCGTCCAGCTCACCGATCTGCCCATGCTGATGGGTGTGATGCTGGTCAGCTCCGCGGCCATCGTGGTGTTCAACATCCTGGTCGACGCCGCCTACGCCTTCATCGACCCGCGCGTGCGCCTCGCCTGACAGACCCGGAGCTGCCGAGATGACCACACTCACCAAGCCCGACGACGGCGCGCCGCCGCCACCGGCCCCCGGCGACGGCGCCTTCCTGTCCGTACGCGATCTGTACGTCCGCTTCGCCACCGAGGACGGGATCGTCAAGGCCGTCGACGGCCTCTCCTTCGACCTCGAACGCGGCCGCACGCTCGGCATCGTGGGCGAGTCCGGCTCCGGGAAGTCCGTCACCAACCTCACCGTGCTGGGCCTGCACGACCCGCGCACCACCACCGTCAGCGGCGAGATACTGCTGGACGGACAGGAGCTGACCGGCGCGCCCGAGCGCACCCTGGAGCGGCTGCGCGGCAACACCATGGCGATGATCTTCCAGGACCCGCTGACCGCCCTGTCGCCGTACTACACGGTGGGCCGCCAGATCGCCGAGCCGTACCGCAAGCACACCGGCGCCTCCAAGAGCGAGGCCCGCTCCCGGGCGATCGAAATGCTGGAGAAGGTCGGCATCCCCAACGCACGGCTGCGGGTGGACGACTATCCGCACCAGTTCTCCGGCGGGATGCGCCAGCGCGCGATGATCGCGATGTCGCTGGTGTGCGACCCCGACCTGCTGATCGCCGACGAGCCGACCACCGCCCTCGACGTCACCGTCCAGGCCCAGATCCTCGATCTGCTGAAGGACCTCCAGCAGGAGTTCGGCTCCGCGATCATCCTCATCACCCATGACCTGGGCGTGGTCGCCAACACCGCCGATGACCTGCTGGTGATGTACGCGGGCCGGGCCGTGGAGCGCGGTACGGTCAGCGAGGTGCTGCGGGCGCCCCAGCACCCGTACACCTGGGGGCTGCTGGGCTCCATGCCGCGGCTGACCTCCGCCGTGGACGAGCCGCTGAGCCCCATCCCCGGCTCCCCGCCGAGCCTGCTCAGCCCGCCGCCGGGCTGCCCCTTCCATCCGCGGTGCCACTACACCGACCAGGTGGCGGACGACCGCTGCGCCACCGAGCGGCCGTCGCTGCCGGACGGCCGCGGCGCCGCCTGTCATCTGGGCGCCGAGCGGAAACAGACCCTCTTCACCGAGCAGATCAAGCCCCGGTTGGGCTAGGGACCAGGGCTTAGGAGCGCTGACGCATGAGCATCGAGTCGGGCACGCCCGAACCCCTCCTGGTCACCGAGAAGCTGACCAAACATTTCCCGATCATGGGCGGCTTTCCGTTCAAACGGAAGGTCGGGGCCGTGCAGGCGGTGGACGGGGTCGATCTGACCGTGCACGCCGGGGAGAGCTTCGGGCTGGTCGGGGAGTCCGGCTGCGGCAAGTCCACCACGGGCCGGCTGCTGACCCGGCTGCTGGAACCCACCAGCGGCACGATCACCTACCGGGGCCGGGACATCACCCACGCGGGTCGCAAGGAGCTCGCCCCGATCCGCTCCGAGATCCAGATGATCTTCCAGGATCCGTACTCCTCGCTGAACCCCCGGCAGACCGTCGGCACCATCATCTCCGGGCCCATGGAGATCAACGGCATCGATCCGCCGGGCGGCCGCGAGGCCCGGGTGCGCGAACTGCTGGAGATCGTGGGCCTCAACCCCGAGCACTACAACCGCTTCCCGCACGAGTTCTCCGGCGGCCAGCGCCAGCGCATCGGGGTGGCCCGCGCGCTCGCCCTGGAGCCCAAGCTGATCGTCGCCGACGAGCCGGTCTCGGCGCTGGACGTCTCCATCCAGGCCCAGGTCGTCAATCTGCTCCAGAAGCTCCAGCGGGAGCTGGGTATCGCCTTCCTGTTCATCGCCCATGACCTCGCCGTGGTACGCCACTTCTCGCAGCGGGTCGCCGTGATGTACCTGGGCAAGGTGGTCGAGGTGGGCGACCGCGAGTCCATCTACCGGCGCCCCCGCCACCCGTACACCCATGCGCTGCTGTCCGCGGTGCCGGACGCGGCGGTGGTGATGGCCGAGGAGGCCCCGGGCGGTCCGGACGCGGCGGCGGCCACCCGCCGCGAGCGCATCCGGCTCGCCGGGGACGTTCCCTCCCCCATCAACCCGCCCTCGGGCTGCCGCTTCCGCACCCGCTGCTGGAAGGCCCAGGACAAGTGCGCGCGCGAGGACCCGCCGCTCATCCGCCTGGAGGGCAACCGCGAGGGCCACCTGTCCGCCTGCCACTTCCCCGAGGACCCGACGCTCGAGGCCCGCGAGGAGGACGTGGTCCTGGACCCGGCGCTGATCGCGGCGGAGTCGGGTACGGTGCCCGCGCGCAAGGAGCCGTAAGGGACCGGGCAGGAGCCGTTAAAGGACCGGGCGGGAGCCGTAACGAGCCGAACCGGGGCCTCAGAACCGCGAGAAGGAGTGCGCACGGCCGACGGGGGTGAAGCCGCGGCGGCCGTACCAGCCCAGCGGCCAGTCGTCCTGGTCGGCGACGAGGAACCGCAGCGCGCACCCGGCGGCCGCCGCGCGGCGCAGCGCCTCGGCCAGCACGGCGTCGGCGTGACCCCGGCGCAGATACGGCTGGGCGGTCGCCACCTCCTCGATCTGGGCGACCCCGGCGGCGGGCTCCAGATACAGATCGGCCCAGGAGGCGATCTCGCCGCCGTCGTCATGGGCGGCGAGGAAGCGCACCTCCTCGGCGCCGGCCCGCCGGGCGGTGCGCCGCTCCACCAGGTCGTGCACGGTCTTCTCGTCCGCGTCCGGCATCCACCGCCACTGCTGCGCCGTCACCGCCCGCCGCAGCAGCCCGTGCGGATGGGGCCCCAGCTCCCGCTCCACCACATCGGCCGCCCCGGGCTCCGGCGCCGGCCCGGTGTGGGCCATCAGCACCTCGGTGACATGGGTGTATCCGGCCCGTTCGAGCGCGGGCACACAGAGCGCGCCCAGGGCCTCGTCATGGACCGTGATCCGGCGGTGCGGCAGGAAGGCCATGGCCTCATCGGCGAGCGCGGGCAGCCCCCCGGGGTCGGCGGGGCCGGTGATGTGGAGCTGATTGTGCTCATGGGAGCGTGCGTACTCCCGGTGCAGCACCAGGAAACCGCCCGGCACCTCCCGCACCTCACCGGCCTGTCGGCGGGCGAAGGAGATCCGGAAGTCGACGATGCGCTGGAGGTCGTTCTGCGGCACGTTCGCGATCATAGGCGAACGGCGCTCTCCGCCCGTCCCACGGCCCGGCCGAGGACGGCGCCCCGGCCCGCCCGCCTCAGGTACCCCACATCATGTTGGACAGGGCCACGAACAGGACGAAGACGATCCCCACGCCCTGTACGGCCTTGCCCCAGCCGGGCATGGACTCGCCCCGCTTGACCGCCGAGCGCTGCGCGGAGAAGGCGGACAGCAGGGCGATGACGGCGATGGGGCCGAGCACGATGGAGAGCCAGTTGACTTGTACGGGGGTCATGGCGGGACTTCCTCACGTTCACCTCGGCTGTGGGCGGCCCATCATCCGCGGGACCGCCCGGGACCCCTCCCGGGGAGCGACGTGTCCGCCTTCGCCGCGCGTCCGGAGGGCTCGTTCCCAGCCGACCGTGAGCACGATCTTGCCCTGGATATGGCCCCGGGAGGCGCGTTCGTGCGCCGCTCGGGCCTCCGCGAGCGGAAAGGTGCTGGCCACCGCGACGCGCAGCGTGCCCGCGTCGAGCAGGTGCCCCAGTTCGGCGAGTTGCGCGCCGTCCGAGCGGACCTGGGTGCCCGTGACCGTGACGCCCAGCCTCGCGTTCTCCTCGTCGTCGAACTCGCCGAAGTACACCGGGTAGAGGGATCCGCCGCGCTTGAGGGTGCGCAGGAAGCGCCTGCTGTCGGGGCCCCCGACGGTGTCCAGGACGAGATCGACGTCATGGGCCACCTCCTCGGGGCGCTCCTTGGTGTAGTCGATGAACGCGTCGGCGCCGAGCCCGCGCAGGAACGTCTCGTGGGCCCCGGAGGCCACGGCGATGACGCGGGCCCCCTTCCACTTGGCCAGTTGGAGCGCGAGGTGTCCCACGCCGCCGGCGGCGCCGTTGATGAGCACCGTGGTCCCGCCGTCGAGGGCGATCGGGCGGTGCCGGGCCGCCTGGAACGGCGAGGGGTGGTCATGCCCGAGCTCGATCAAGAACTGCCACGCGGTCAGCCCCGACATGGGCAGCCCGGCGGCGTGCACATGGCCGACCGCGGCGGGCTTGCGGGCGAGGTCGGACGCCGGTGCGGTGACGTATTCGGCGTACGCGCTGCCCTGGAGCGCGGTGGGGAAGCGCAGCAGGCCGACCACCTCGTCCCCGGCCGCGAGACCGCTGACGCCGTCGGCGACGGCCGCCACGACGCCCGAGACATCGGTCCCCGGGATCAGGGGGAGCTCGAACGGGGGCCTGAGCTCGGGAGCGATGTCGGGCATCCCCTCGCGCACGTACCAGTCGGGAGGGTTGAGGCCGACCGCGTGTACGCGGATCAGTACCTCACCGGGCCCCGGCTCCGGAACCGGCACCTCCTCGTAGCGCAGCACCTCGGGGCCGCCGAAGTCATGCAGCCGGATCGCCCTCATGGTGGGTGTTGGCATCGTTTTCTCCTGCCCCTGCCAGGGGATACGCTGATCGGATCAGTGATCCGGATATCCGTACCACTGATCCGAATATATGGACCACTGATCCGGATAGTCAAGAGGGGCAGATGCGGGCCGACGCCAGGAAGAACCGTGACCACCTGCTCGCCATCGCGGGCACCGTCATCGCCGAGCAGGGCGTCGACGCGTCGCTGCGCGATATCGCGCGCCGGGCCGGTATGGGGCTCGCGACCCTGCTCCGTCACTTCCCGACCCGCGAGGCGCTGCTCGAGGCCCTGCTCCACACCAGCTTCGACGAGCTGGCGGCGCGGGCGGGCGCACTCGAAGCGTCGGGCTCGCCCGAAGACGCGCTGGTGTCGTGGCTACGGGACTGCGTCGCGTGGACCACCGAGTACCGGGGCGTGACCGTGCTGATGGCCGCCGCCATCGAGGACACCGAATCGGCGCTCCACGCTTCGTGTGTCACCCTGCGCGCGGCCGGTACGCGGCTCCTCGTCCGCGCCCAGGAGGCGGGGACGGCGCGGACCGACATCGACGGCACCGATCTCTTCGCGCTGATCGCGGCGCTCGCATGGCTCGGCGACCAGCCCTCGCTCGCGGCGCGCGCCGATCACCTCTTCGATGTGGTCGCGAGCGCGATCCTGGCGAGATGACGTTCCCGAGGGCCGGTCCCGTCACGGTCGACGCAGGCCAGCGCAGGTCAGCGCAGGTCGCGGAAGAACGTCCGTACGTCGCCCACCAGGAGCTCCGGGACCTCCATCGCCGCGAAGTGCCCGCCCGCCCCGAACTCCGACCAGTGGGTGATCGCATGCCATGGCTCGGCGAGGCGGCGGATCGCGGTGTCGCCCCGGAAGACCGCGACGCCGGTGGGGACCCCGGAGCGCTCGGGCGGTGCGCCCCAGGCCGGGGCGGCCTCCTTGTAGAGGCGGGCGGACGTGCCCGCCGTATTGGTGAACCAGTACAGGGAGACGTTCGTCAGGACCGCGTCGCGGTCGAGGGCCCGGGGCTTGTCGCCGTGGGCGGCGAACCAGTCCACGTTCCAGGCCAGTTGGCCGACCGGCGAGTCGGCGAGGCCGTAGGACAGGGTCTGCGGGCGGGTGCTCTGGATGGCGACGTAGCCGGACAGCTCGCGCCGCCAGCGTTCGAGCCCGGTGAGGCGTGAGCGCTCGGCCGGGGTCAGCTCCCCCGGCCCGGCCGGGTCGGCCGACCCCATGGTCACCAGGGCGTTGACGTGGACGCCGACGACCCGGGACGGCGCCACCCGGGCCACCTCGGGGGAGATCAGCGACCCGAAGTCGCCGCCCTGGGTGCCGTAGCGCTCGTACCCCAGGCGCCGCATCAGCTCCGTCCACGCGGTGGCGATGCGGCGGATGCCCCAGCCGGGCTCGCGCGGCGGGGCGGAGCAGGCGAAGCCGGGGAGGGACGGGATGACCACGTGGAAGGCGTCGGCCGGATCGCCGCCGTGTCCGCGCGGATCGGTCAGCGGGCCGATGACCTCGGTGAACTCCGCGACCGAGCCCGGCCAGCCATGGGTGATCAGCAGCGGCAGGGCATCCGGCTCGGGCGAGCGGACATGGAGGAAGTGCACCCGCTGTCCGTCGATCTCGGTCGTGAACTGCGGGAACGCGTTCAACCGGGCCTCCTGCGCCCGCCAGTCGAACCCGGTGGCCCAGTACCCGGCCAGCTCGCGGACATGGTCGGGCGATGCCCCGTCGGACCAGCCGGGGCCCGGAAGCCGCTCCGGCCAGCGGGTGCGTTCCAGGCGGCGGCGCAGATCGTCGAGGTCGGCTTCGGGGACGGCGATGCGGAAGGGGTGGATCTCCATGGGACGCACGGTAGGCGTGGTCGCGGACGGGGAGTGTCCGCGACGCCTGCGCCCGGGCGGGCATGGCAGACCGCGACCCCCGGTGGCGAACCGCGATGCCCGCTGGCAAACCGCGCCCCCGGTGGCGAACCTCCCGCGTCTCCGGCCCCGCCACCCCGGACAGCGGTCATCGGCGTGCGCCACCGGCGGTGCGGATGTCAGATGGGCCTAGGTGGTGTCCGACTGATCTTGTCGCCTGCGGCGGGCTGCTCCCCGCCCCTTCCCGAAACCAGGGGCTTCGCCCCTGGACCCCCGGGGTCTGGGGCAGAGCCCCAGTATCGGGAAGGGGCGGGGAGGGGATCGATCCGCCGGATGCCCCGTAAGGCCGATCTTGGACCGGATCGTCGGGAGGCGCCATGCGTCGCGTAGCCCCGTATGCCCTGCGTACCCGGGCTTCCCTGGGCGCCCCGCGTCCCGTACACGCCCTGCGCGCCCGGCGATCCCTGCGCGCCGTCGTCCTGATCGCGACGGCCGCGACCACCGCTCCCACCATGACGGCCTGCGGCGCCGGAGGTGGCGGAACCGATGCCGGGGTCGTCCGTTCCTCCTGGGGCGATCCCCCCAATCCGCTGGAGCCCGCCAACACCAATGACGTCCAGGGCGGCAAGGTCCTGGACATGATCTTCCGGGGGCTCAAGCGTTACGACCCGAGGACCGGCGAGGCCAAGAACGCGCTCGCGGAGCGGATCGAGAGCTCCGACCAGCGGAACTACACCATCACCCTCAAGAAGGGCTGGCGGTTCGCCAATGGGGAGAAGGTCACCGCCGCCTCCTTCGTGAACGCCTGGAACTACGGCGCCCAGATCGACCACAAGCAGCGCAACGCCTACTTCTTCGAGTACATCGAGGGCTATGACAAGGTGCACCCCGCCTCCGGCGGCGCCCCCACCGCCAAGACCCTCTCCGGGCTGCGGGTCAGCAACGACCGGACCTTCACCGTCCGGCTCACCCAGAAGTTCTCCACCTGGCCCAAGACGCTCGGCTACAACGCCTATGTGCCGCTGCCCCGGGCGTTCTTCGAGGACCATGCCGCCTGGCTGAGGAAGCCCATCGGCAACGGCCCGTACCAGGTGCGGTCGTACGCCAAGGGCTCGGTGATGAAGCTGCGGGCCTGGGGCGGCTACCCCGGTCCGGACAAGGCCCGTAACAAGGGCGTCGACCTGCGCGTCTACACCGACAGCAACACCGCCTACACCGATCTCCAGGCGGGCAATCTCGATCTGGTCGACGATGTCCCGGCGCAGCAGCTGAAGTTCGTCCGCTCCGACCTCGGCAACCGCTACATCAACCAGCCCGCCGGGATCATCCAGACCCTCACCTTCCCGATGTACGACCGCACCTGGAGCGGCCCGGCGAAGGCCAAGGTCCGCCGGGGCATCTCGATGGCGATCAACCGTGAGCAGATCACCGAGCGGATCTTCCAGGGCACCCGCACCCCCGCGACCGACTGGACCTCGCCGGTCCTGCGCCACCAGGGCGGCTACCGGCCCGGGCTGTGCGGCGAGGCCTGCCGCTACGACCCGGTACGGGCGCGCAAGCTGATCAAGGCGGGCGGCGGGCTGCCGGGCGGCCGGATGACGATCACGTACAACGCCGACACCGGCTCCCACAAGGACTGGGTGGACGCGGTCTGCAACAGCGTCAACACCGTGCTGCGGAACGACCGGGCCTGTGTCGGCAAACCGGTCGGCACCTTCGCCGACTACCGCAACAAGATGGCGGGGAAGAAGATGACCGGGCCGTTCCGGGCCGGCTGGCAGATGGACTATCCGCTGATCCAGAACTTCCTCCAGCCGCTGTACTACACCGGCGCCTCCTCCAACGACGGCCACTTCAGCGACACCGGCTTCGACAGGCTGGTCAACCAGGCCAACGCCGCCTCCGCCGACGGCCGTGCCATCGCCGGTTTCCGGGACGCGGAGAAGGTCCTCGCCGAGCAGATGCCCGCCATTCCGCTGTGGTACCAGAACGGCAGCGCGGGCTATTCACAGCGGCTCAGCGAGGTGGCGCTCAATCAGTTCAGCGTGCCGGTCTACTCACAGATCAGGGTCGGCTGAGCCATGGGCCGCTATGCGCTGCGGCGGCTGCTGCAGATGATCCCGGTCTTCATCGGCTCCACGTTCCTGATCTTCTTCATGGTGTACGCGCTCGGCGACCCGGTGGCCGCGCTCTTCGGCGACAAGGCCCCCGACCCCGCCACCGCCGCCCGGATCCGTAAGGACCTCTTCCTCGATGAGCCGCTGTGGCGGCAGTACGCGCACTACATGGGGCAGATCTTCGGCGGCCACTTCGGCACGGCCTTCAACGGGCAGCCGGTGACCGAGCTGATGGCGAGCGCGTTCCCCATCACCCTCCGGCTCACCCTCGTGGCCGTCGCGTTCGAGATGGCGCTGGGGATCACCCTGGGCGTCCTCAGCGGGCTGCGCCGGGGCCGGGGCCTCGACACCTCGGTACTGCTGCTCACCCTGGTCGTGGTCTCCGTCCCGACGTTCGTCAGCGGCACGGTGCTGCAGTATCTGTTCGGCGTGAGCTGGGGCTTGGCCAGGCCGTCGGTCTCCCCGGGGGCGCCGCTGAACGAACTGCTGCTGCCCGGGGTGGTGCTGGGGCTGGTGTCCCTCGCGTACACCACCCGTCTCACCCGTACCTCCATCGTGGAGAACGCCCGCGCCGACTACGTCCGCACCGCCGTGGCCAAGGGGCTGCCGCGCCGCCGGATCGTCACCCGCCATCTGCTGCGCAACTCGCTGATCCCGGTGGTGACGTTCATCGGTACCGACATCGGCGCGCTCATGGGCGGGGCCATCGTCACCGAGCGGATCTTCAACATCCATGGCGTGGGCTACCAGCTCTACCAGGGCATCCTGCGCCAGAACTCGCCGACCGTCGTCGGCTTCGTGACCATCCTGGTGATCGTCTTCCTGCTCGCCAATCTGCTCGTCGACCTCCTCTACGCCGTGCTCGACCCGAGGATCCGGTATGCCTGAGCCCTTTGACACGCGCTACGACATGACCGAGGCGATCGCACCGCCCGGCGGCGGTCCGGTGGATCCCGCCGCGTCCGGCCCCCGGTCGCTGACGGGCGGACCGCCCCTGAAGGGCGGGCCACGGCGCCCGCCTTGGCGCCTTCCGCTGCGCGGGCGCGGGGAGCCCGGCCGCCGCTTCGGCGGCCCGGCCGCGCCCACCGGGCGGGGCCTGTGGACCGACGCCTGGCACGATCTGCGCCGCAACCCGGTCTTCGTCGTCTCCGCGCTGATCATCCTGTTTCTCGTCGTGATCGCGATCTGGCCGCAGCTGATCGCGAGCGGAAACCCGTACCACGGCGACCTGGCCAGGGCGCAGGACGGCCCGGCCCCCGGCCACCCCTTCGGCTATGACCTCCAGGGCCGCGACGTCTACACCCGTACGGTCTACGGAGCCCGCGCCTCCATCACCGTCGGCATCTGCGCCACCCTCGGCGCGGCGCTGCTGGGCAGCGTGCTGGGCGGGCTCGCCGGGTACTTCGGCGGCTGGTGGGACGCGCTGCTGTCGCGGATCGCCGATGTCTTCTTCGGCATCCCGATCCTGCTGGGCGGGCTGGTCTTCCTGTCGGTGGTCACCAGCGGCTCGGTCTGGCCGGTGGTGGGCTTCATCGTGCTGCTGGGCTGGCCCCAGATCTCCCGGATCGCACGCGGCTCGGTGGTGACCGTCAAGGAGCACGACTACGTCCAGGCGGCGCGGGTGCTCGGCGCGAGCAGCGGCCGGACGCTGCTGCGCCATATCGCGCCCAACGCCGTGGCCCCCGTGATCGTCGTCGCCACCATCGCGCTGGGCACCTACATCTCGCTGGAGGCCACGCTGTCGTTCCTCGGCGTGGGGCTCAAACCGCCCACCGTCTCCTGGGGGATCGACATCTCCTCGGCCGCGACCCAGATCCGCAACGCCCCGCACATGCTGCTGTGGCCCGCCGGGGCGCTGTCCATCACGGTGCTCGCGTTCATCATGCTCGGCGACGCGGTGCGTGACGCGCTTGACCCCAAGCTGCGATGAGTCGCGCCAGAGCCTCGGTGAGGAGTTGAGCTGCCGTGAGCCGTCTGCTGGAGGTATGTGACCTGCGGGTGGAATTCCGCACCCGGGACGGGGTCGCCGAGGCGGTCGGCGGTGTCTCGTACGCCGTCGACGCCGGTCAGACGCTGGCCGTACTGGGCGAGTCGGGCTCCGGCAAGTCGGTGACCGCCCAGGCGGTCATGGGCATCCTCGACTCTCCGCCCGGCCGGATCACCGGCGGCCAGGTGCTGTTCCAGGGGCGGGACCTGCTGACGATGGGCGCGGAGGAGCGGCGCCGGATCCGGGGCGCCGCGATGGCGATGATCTTCCAGGACGCGCTCTCCGCCCTCAACCCCGTGGTCCCCGTGGGCGCCCAGCTCGCCGAGATGTACGAGGTGCACCGGGGGATGTCCCGCAAGGACGCCCGGCGGCGGGCGGTCGAGCTGATGGAGCGGGTCCGCATCCCGGCGGCGGCGCAGCGGGCCGGGGACCATCCGCATCAGTTCTCCGGCGGGATGCGCCAGCGCATCATGATCGCCATGGCGATGGCGCTGGAACCGGACCTGATCATCGCCGACGAGCCGACGACCGCGCTGGACGTCACCGTTCAGGCGCAGGTCATGGAGGTGCTCGCGGAGCTGCGGCGGGAGTACGCGATGGGGCTGGTCCTCATCACCCATGACCTGGGGGTGGTCGCGGACGTGGCCGACACCATCGCCGTGATGTACGCGGGCCGGATCGTGGAGACCGCGCCGGTGCGCGACCTCTACCGCCGCCCCGCCCACCCGTACACCCGTGGACTGCTGGATTCCGTGCCGCGCGTGGACCACCGGGGCGAACGGCTCTACGCGATCAAGGGCGCCCCGCCCAACCCCCTCGCCCTGCCCTCCGGCTGCCCCTTCCACCCCCGCTGCCCGCGCGCCCAGGAGGTCTGCCGCGTGGAACGGCCGCCGCTGTACGAGGTGACGGCGGCCGCCGGAACGGGCTCCCCCGGCGCGCGGACCAGCGCCTGCCACTTCTGGAAGGACGAACTCGATGCCCTCGACGCCGTCAACGCCTGAGACCGGCACCGCCGAGCCGGTCCTCGAGGTCCGCGATCTCGCCAAGCACTATCCGCTGACCCGGGGAGTGCTGGTGAAGCGGCGGATCGGCGCGGTCCGGGCGGTCGACACGGTCTCCTTCGCCCTGCGGCGCGGGGAGACCCTCGGCATCGTCGGCGAGTCCGGCTGTGGCAAGTCCACCGTCGCCAAGCTGCTGGTCAGCCTGGAACGGCCGACGGCCGGGACGATCCACTACCGGGGCGAGGACATCACCCGGCTGTCGGGCCGCGCGCTGCGGGCCGTACGGCGCAACATCCAGATGGTCTTCCAGGACCCGTACACCTCGCTCAACCCCCGTATGACGGTGGGCGACATCGTCGGCGAACCCTTCGAGATCCACCCCGAGGCGGCCCCGAAGGGCGACCGGCGGCGGGCGGTCCAGGACCTCCTGGACGTGGTGGGGCTGAACCCGGAGCACATCAGCCGCTACCCCCACCAGTTCTCCGGCGGCCAGCGCCAGCGCATCGGCATCGCGCGCGGCCTGGCGCTACGACCGGAGATCATCGTCGCGGACGAACCGGTCTCGGCACTGGACGTCTCGGTGCAGGCGCAGGTGGTCAACCTGATGGAGGCCCTGCAGAACGAGTTCGACCTGTCCTACATCTTCATCGCCCACGACCTGTCGGTGGTCCGCCATATCTCCGACCGGGTGGCCGTGATGTACCTCGGCCGTATCGCCGAAACGGGCACCGGCCGCGAGATCTACGACCACCCGACGCACCCGTACACCCAGGCCCTGCTCTCAGCCGTCCCGGTCCCCGACCCGGAACCGCGCGAGGGCCGCACCCGCCTCCTCCTCACCGGCGACGTCCCCTCCCCGGCCAACCCACCGACCGGCTGCCGCTTCCGCACCCGCTGCTGGAAGGCCCAGGACCGCTGCGCGGTCGAAGTGCCGACGCTGACGCCCCCGCCGGGGCTGCCGGGCGCTGCCTCCCACCCCTCCGCGTGCCACTTCGCGGAGGAGCGCGCGGGGATCAGGGCATGACGCTCAGGGCATGGCTCAAGGCTTGATGCTCAGGGCATGACGCTCAGGGCAAGATGTCGAAAACGCTCCCGCCGGAGTCATTCCCAGGTGCGGGTGTAGTGCTCCTGATAGACCGGTGAGTGCGGGGCAGTCATGCCACGACCCTACGAGGCGCGGTGCGGCGCCGTCTCGCGCCTTCGGCGCATGTGAGCATGGGTCGGGGGGTGGGGGCGGAGCGCCGTCGCCGAGCGCCGGGCTCTGGGGGTAAGTGCCGGTGGCGGCGCCTGTGTTCGGGGGACGAGGCCATCGCCGGACCGCCGGACCGCCGGACCGGCCCCGGGTTGCCGGGGGTGGGGGTACCCCTCGCGAAAACGTTTGACATATTAGTTGCGCCAGATCAAGCACTCCTGGAGGGGCGGTCCAGTGTCCCCGCCTTCGCGGCCCGCAGAAACGCGCGGAGCGCGGCGGGGGTTGTGGATATGACGGCCTCCGGGTCTTCGCTCTCGCGGAGGTGGGGAGTGCCGGTGGGGTCTGCGGCGAGTTCGACGCAGTTGGGGGCGTCACCCGTGCTGAAGCTGGACTTCCGCCACGGAAGCGAGGACATGCAGCTGTCTCCTTAGAGAAGCGGATAGAGGATGTGCTGGATGAGCCCGAGGGAATCCTTCGCCGTACGAGCCTCCGGCACAGCCTCAGCATCGACCAGAGGCAGCGCCAGTTCACTCAGCCTCACGAACGATTCTCCGTACTCGGCAAGCGCTTGGCGCTCGTCGAGGAACTGCGCCTTGCCCACCTGGTCGACGAGCACCGTGCCCAATTCCACCACGCCGGGTTCGATCACCATGAACGGGTGACTGAAGGCCGCGCTTCCCTCGTTGTCGATGGGGACGATTTGGATCGTGACGTTCGGCAAGCGCGACAGCTCGATCAGCCGCAGCAGTTGATCACGCATCACCGCCCGGCCTCCGTAGAGAACACGCAGCGCCGCCTCATGAATGATGGCGTGGAAATGGGGAGGCCGCTCGCCCGACAGGACCCCCTGGCGCCGCATCCTGAACTCTACGGCTGCGTCACGTACTTCACTTACGGTCGGCGAGAAGCCACTGCTATGCACGGCAGTCGCGTACTCGAAGGTCTGGAGCAGCCCTGGAATGAACAGCAGCTCGTAGTTGCGCAGGGAGGCGGCTCCGGCCTCCAGCTCTGCCAGGTCGAGGTGAGTCGCACCGAGGGTTGCGCGGTAGTCGCTCCACCACCCTTTCCCCGATGCCTGCCCCAGGGTCAGTAAGGCATCGACGGGATATGTATACGTACCACCCAACGCCTGGGTTAGCTTCCGGAAGCGGTCGGCCGACAGGCCTGTGCGACCGGCTTCGACGTTGCTGAAGTGCGGCTGGCGCATGCCCACCGCTTCAGCCGCCTCGCCAACCGTCAGTCCCGCCGCCTCCCGCAGTCTGCGTACCTCGGCGCCAAAGCGGCGCTGCCGGTACGTGGGATCGCCCCTGAGTCCCATGCGGTTCCCTTCTCTCCTGCGGGCGAGTGTTGCGCAGGGCACGTGCACGCGTCCACTGCGTAACCTCACCATCGCCAATGGGTTGAATATATACGCGCCGTAGCGCTACTTTACGTATGGCGCCAGTCACAGTAGGCACTCACCCGGAGGCTGCCCCATGCGCACGCCCGAAGAGCCCTGGTCCTACGGCCTGTTCATCCCCCACGACCCACGCGCCGTGGGCGTCGCACGGGCCACCATCCGTCACATCCTGAGGGCGGCGCGGCTCGACTGCATCGTGGACACGGCCGAACTCCTCGTATCGGAGCTGGTCACCAACGCGTACCGGAACACCACCACCGACGCGTACGTCAGCATGGACTGGGAGCCGTCGCCGTCCGACTTTCGGGTCACCGTATGGGACTCCGGCTGCGGGCTGCCGCAGCCGGTGGCGGCGAACGACGAGGACGAGGGCGGGCGCGGGCTCACGCTCGTCGAGTCGTGTTCCGACACCTGGGGCGTACACGACTACACCGACAAGGACGCGGGCGTCACCGGCAAGGCCGTATGGTTCACGCTGAACCCGCAGCCACCCGTGATGGGGCAAACTGGATGACCTACGGCACACCGGAGGAGACAGCGCCGTGAGCACACAGCCCATAGAGGACTCCCACAACGAGCCGCTGTTCCCCATGCCGCCGCTGACCGAACAGGCCCTGCGGGTCGCCGTGCGCTCCCTGGACCTCAGTGCGGCTACCCGATGCCGAGAACGTGGTCGTCGGTCACATCGCCCCCCGCGCCCCGGCGAGGGGCGGCCGTCTGTCCGTCGCCCATTTCGATGGGACGGGACGCCTTGGTGGCGCGGGTCAGCCAGTCTCCCCGGCCTGGCGCACCAGCCGGGAGGGTGGCGCCAGGGGATGTGACGTGCACGGTCAGCAGTGCCAGATACAGGTGTGCTCGCGTGCCGGGGTGATCCAGATCCGCCTGCAACGCATCCGCGGCGTGTCCGATACGGCGGCTGACCGTACTGCGGTGCACTCCGAGTTCATCGGCGGCCTGCTGGATGTGCCCGTGGTGTTCCAACCACTCCATCAGAGTGTGCCGCAGCGTGGCGTTCAGTGGCTGTACCAGGTCCGCCGCCCAGTGGCGGGCAGTGGGGAGGTCCACCAGCCACACGAGGCAGTCCGTGGCCGGGTCCACCCGTTCGACCGGTTCGTTCGCGGTTGAGGGAAGTTCGATCTCCGAGCGCAGCGCCAGGTACAGCCGCACGCGCACGCAGGCCTGGTCCAGGTCCGCGTCCAGCGCTGTGGCGGCCCGGCGAAGGTGCCTGCGCAGTGTGGCGGGCGGGCGGCCCAGCTCGCGGGCCGCCAAGGCGACCGAGCCGTGGGAAAGCCAGGCGTCCAGGGTGCGGCGCTGTTCTGCGTCCAGCGGGGACAGCAGGGCGCTGGTCCATGCCACGAGCCGGTCGCGGGGGATCAGAGATCTCAGGGGCAGCTGCCTGGGCCCGGCGGCCATGGCCACGTGGCGGCGTATCTTTCGCGCTTGGTCCGCCTCACGCCACGCGGCGGGCAGGTCTTGTTCGGTCCAGATGAGTTTCCCGTTGGAGGTGTAGCGGGTGCCCCAGCGGTGAGCTGTGTGTGCGACGAGGAAGAGACCGCGGCCGCCCTCATCTGTGGTGCGGGCGTGGCGCAGGCGGGGGGAGGTGCTGCTGGCATCGGCGACTTCGCAGGTCAGGGTGTCATGGCGGATCAAGCGGAGGCGAATGGGGCCCGTGGCGTGACGGATGGCGTTCGTGACCAGTTCGCTGACGATCAGTTCCGTGCTGACCGTCAGCTCCTTCAGTTCCCATGCGGCCAGTTGCTCAGCGGCGTGCGCGCGGGCGCGGGCGACGACTGAAGGGGTGGCGGGCAGGTCCCAGGAGGCGACTTGGCCGGCGCTCAGGACGCGGGTGCGGACCAGGAGCAGGGTGGCGTCGTCACTGGGCGGCCCGGTCAGCAGGTTGTCGGCCGCCTTCTGGCAGAGGCCGTCGAGCGGGGCCTCGTGGAACTGTGCGAGCGTGCTGCTCAGACGGTCGAGGCCAAGGTCGATGTCACGGTCGAAGGACTCGATGAGGCCGTCGGTGTAAAAGGCGATCAGGCTTGACTCAGGAAGTTCCATCTCAGCGGATTCGAAGGGCAGGTACCCGAGGCCAAGTGGGGGGCCGCTGGGTAGGTCCGGGATGGTGACCAGACCGCCGGGTTCGACCAGTACCGGCGCGGGGTGACCGGCGCGGGCCATGGTGCACCGCCGAGTGACCGGGTCATATACCGCGTACAGGCAGGTGGCGCCCAAGAGCGCGTGGGCGACTGTCTCATCGGCTTCGTCCTCGGCGAGGCGCATGACCAGATCATCAAGGTGAGCCAGCAGTTCATCAGGGGGAAGGTCCATCTCGGCCAGCGTGAGTACGGCGGTGCGCAGCCGCCCCATGGCGGCTGCGGCTTCGATGCCGTGCCCGACCACATCGCCGACCACCAGGCCGGTCCGGGAACCTGACAGAGGGATCACGTCAAGCCAGTCGCCACCGACGCCAAGGCCCTTCACGCCGCCCGCGGGGAGGTATCGGGAGGCGGCCTCCACGGCTGCCCCGCCGGCCAGGACATGCGGGAGCAGGCTTCGCTGCAAAGCGAGGGCTCCGGTGCGCTCGCGGGTGTAGCGGCTGGCGTTGTCCACGCAGATCGCGACTCGCGTGACCAACTCCTCGGCCAGGAGGAGGTCGTCGTCCCCGAAGGGCTCCCGAGTCTGGAACCGGATGAACTGGGTCACGCCCAGGACGGTGCCGCGGGCGGACATCGGAACCACCATCCGCGAAGCCGGTCCTTCTCCGTCTTCGCCGCGCCACCCGGCGGCCGAGCGGTCCCGGTGGCCACGCGTCATCCGCGGTGTGTCATCCCCCAGACGCGGGGCCCGCGTCAGCCATTCCGCAGCACCCGCCGGCACGGCGGTCTGCCCGGCAAGTTCCCCGACGCCCCCGCGGACCGACTGCTGCCCTACACGCCGCAGCGCGGCCTGGCCCTCAGGCGGCTCCGGGTCGAGCTCATCCCCGCGCAGGACCGGCTCCAGCAAGTCGACCGTCACCACATCCGCGAGGCGGGGCACCGCGAAGTCCGCCAATTCCTGGGCGGTCCGCCGCATCTCCAGCGTGTTCCCGATGTACACGTCGGCTTCCCTGAGCAGGGCCAGGCGCTCCTGCGCCCTCCGCAGCTCGGTAGCCTCTCCGGACATACTGTTGTCGCCGACGGTAATCAGTACGCAGTCTTGTCGCTCCACGGTGAATAGTGGAGATACCTGAATGTCCACACTCCGTGGCCGGCTGTCCTTATGCCGCAGCACAACACGGCCCCTCCAGCCTCCGTGCATGCGCCATTGTTCGGCAATGGCAGCCACTCGGCATTCTTCCGGCGGCTCCAGAAGAACCGCGGCGGAGCGGTTCACCACCTCCCCCGCTGTGTAGCCCAGAAGCCCCTCCGCCCCCCTGCTCCACCCCTTGAGCATGCCATCGACCCCGACCACAGCGGTTACAGCGCCAGCACTGCCGGGCTTCTGCCCGCCCAGCGCACCTCCCTCAGCAAGGGTCATAAGAAAACCTACCCAGCAAATATCCCTGCGCCGAATTACAGGGTGCGCCCAAAAAGGACGCACCCATGCCCGTTTTTATCCTTATATTGTATCATGTGGCTCTTCTGTGAATCCTTTGCATCAAGCCGGCGGCCGTGAAACCGAGGAAATGCGGGACCTTGATTCCTTGGGTTCGCCTCGGAGGGCCGGCCAGAGTGCCCGCCGACCGGCGCGAGAGCCGAGATCCAACGTACCGGTGACGTCGATGATCGGCCGGTGGCAGTGATCCACCACCTCGATGGCGTCTTCCAGATGCCGGGTCCCGCGTGAGCCGGTCAACCTTCGATGCGGTCGAACTCCCCCTCGTTCTCCTAGAGCAGGGGATACAGGAGTCGCTGGATGAGGCCCAGCGAGTCCTTGGCGTCATGTGCCTCCGGTGAGACCGTTGCGTCCACGGGAGGCAACGCCACTTCGCACACCTTAGCGAAGGCATCCCCGTGTCGAACGAGACCACTGGGGTCACCGAGGTAAGGCGACCTCTCCACATGCCCCACGACCACCGTGCTCAATTGACATACCTCGGGCTCGGCCCGCGTAAAGGAGGTGCCGAACGGCACCGGCCCATCGAAGGGCATGACCTGAAGGGCTACGTTCGGAGAGCGCGGGCACCAGCCTCCAACTCGGCGACGTCAAGCAGCGACGGCCGCACCCGATCCCGGTACTCCGTCCACCACCCCTTGCCCGACGCCTGCCCCATCGCGACCAACGCGTCACCATACGTTGAGTCCTCGAGTTGCAGGCGGCCGTCGGCGAGGCGCCCAGCATCGAGGACGCCCGGCGGGCCTCAGCCGAGATCGGGGTGCTGTTGGACGCAGCGCGTCGCGAGGTCGCGGCCTGAACGACGGCGAGGGCCGCCCGGGCCGTGATCAGCACGGTCCCGGGGGCCCTCGTCGTTCAAACGGCGACTGGCGCGGTAGCGCTACGCGTGGACCACGTCCTTTTCCTCCGCGAAGTGGCACGCCGACTCATGTGCCGCGGGCGAATCCGTGGTGGCGAAGCGCTCGGGGATGGCCAACAGCGGGGTCTCCTCGGCGCACTTGTCCTCGGCCTTCCAGCAGCGGGTGCGGAAGCGGCAGCCCGAGGGCGGGTTGGCCGGGGAGGGGACGTCGCCGGTGAGGATGATGCGGGTGCGGCCCTCGCGCGACTCCGGGTCCGGGACCGGGACGGCCGACAGCAGCGCCTGGGTGTAGGGGTGCGTCGGGTGGTCGTAGATCTCGGTGTCGGAGCCGATCTCGGCCATCTTCCCCAGGTACATCACGCCGACCCGGTCGGAGATGTGCCGGACGATGGACAGGTCGTGGGCGATGAAGATGTAGGACAGGTTGAACTCGTCCTGCAGGCCCTCCATCAGGTTGATGACCTGCGCCTGAACGGAGACGTCGAGCGCGGAGACCGGCTCGTCGCAGATGATGATCTCCGGGTTGAGGGCGAGGCCGCGCGCGATGCCGATGCGCTGGCGCTGGCCGCCGGAGAACTGGTGGGGGTAGCGGTTGATGTACTCGGGGTTGAGGCCCACCACGTCCAGGAGCTCCTGGACCTTGCGGCGGCGGTCGCCCCTGGGGGCCACCTCGGGGTGGATCTCGAAGGGCTCCCCGATGATGTCGCCCACCGTCATGCGCGGGTTGAGCGAGGTGTACGGGTCCTGGAACACCATCTGGATGTTGCGCCGTACGGCCCGCAGCGCGCGGCCCGACAGCCGGGTGATGTCCTGGCCCTTGTAGAAGACCTCGCCCGCGGTGGCGGTCTCCAGGGTCATCAGCAGCTTGGCGACGGTGGACTTGCCACAGCCGGACTCACCGACGATGCCGAGCGTCTCGCCCTGGTAGAGGTCGAAGGAGATGCCGTCGACCGCCTTGACCGCGCCGATCTGCCGCTTGAAGAGGATGCCCTGGGTCAGCGGGAAGTGCTTGACCAGATTGCGCACCTGGAGGATCGGCTCGCCGCGCTCCACGGGCGCCTCGATGGCGTCGACCGCCTCGTCCTCGGTCGCCGCGTCGACGACCTCCACCTCGGAGACGTTCGGCGTGGCCTCCGCGTCGGGGCTGAGCTCAGCCATGGATCGTCTCCTTCCAGAAGTGGCAGGCGCTGCCGCGGCCCGGCAGCTCGGTGCCGTCCTGCTCGGTGACCTGCACCAGGGCGGGGACGTCCGTACGGCAGATGTCCTCCGCCTTGGGGCAGCGCGGGTTGAAGGCGCAGCCCGAGGGGGTCTTGAGCAGATTGGGCGGCAGTCCCTTGATCGCGTAGAGCTCCTGCCCCTTGCGGTCCAGGCGCGGGATGGAGTCCAGCAGACCGCGGGTGTAGGGGTGGGCCGGGCGCTTGTAGAGCTCGTGCACGGGCGCGGTCTCGACGATCCGGCCCGCGTACATCACGGCGATCTTGTCGGCGACGTCCGCCACCACACCCAGGTCGTGGGTGATCAGGATCAGACCCATGTGGTACTCGCGCTGGAGCTCCGCGAGCAGGTCCATCACCTGGGCCTGGACGGTCACGTCCAGCGCCGTGGTCGGCTCGTCGGCGATGATCAGGTCCGGCTCCAGCGCCATCGCCATGGCGATCATGATGCGCTGGCGCATACCGCCGGAGAACTGGTGCGGATAGTCGCTCACCCGCTCCTTGGCCGCCGGAATCCGGACCCGGTCCATCAGCTCGATGGCCTTGGCCTTGGCGTCCTTCTTGGACAGGCCCTCGTGGACCCGGAACATCTCGCCGAGCTGATAGCCCACGGAGAGCACCGGGTTCAGCGCCGAGAGCGCGTCCTGGAAGATCATGGCGATCTTACGGCCGCGGATCTTACGGCGCTCCTCGCCCGCCATGGTGAGCATGTCCTCGCCCCGGAACAGGATCTGCCCCTGCGGGATCCTCCCCGGCGGCATATCGAGGATGCCCATGATCGCCTGGGCGGTCACCGACTTGCCGGAGCCGGACTCGCCGAGGACGGCGAGCGTCTCACCGGCGCGGACGCTGTAGTTGACACCGTTGACGGCCTTGGCGACACCGTCCCGGGTGTGGAACTCCACATGCAGATCGCGGACTTCCAGCAGGGGGGTGCCGTCGTCTCCGGCACCCTCGCGGACGGCGTCGTCCGCGGTCTTCTCGATGGTGGTCACGTACGCCCTCCTCAGCGCAGCTTGGGGTCGAGGGCGTCGCGCACCGCGTCGCCGAGCGTGATGAATGCGAAGACCGTGAGGCTCAGCATTCCGGCCGGGAACAACATCACATGCGGGTTGTCCCGGATGGCGTCCTTCGCGTCGGAGATGTCGATGCCCCAGGAGATCGTCGGGTCGGCCAGACCCAGGCCCAGGTAGGACAGCGTGGCCTCGGCGGAGATGTAGGCGCCGAGCGCGATCGTGGCGACCACGATGGTGGGGGCCAGCGCGTTCGGCAGCACATGCCGGAACAGGATCCGGTTGGTGCCCGCTCCGAGCGCACGCGCCGCCGTGACGTAGTCCGCCTGCTTGGCGGTGATCACCGAACTGCGCATCACCCGGGCGATGGTGGTCCAGCCGAGGAAGGCGAGGGCCGCGATCACGACGTACACCTTGCGCTCGGCGAAGGCGTTCAGGATGACCATCGAACCGAGCAGGAACGGCAGACCGAAGAAGATGTCGACGATCCGGGAGATGATCGAGTCGATCCAGCCGCCGAAGTACCCGGCCAGCATGCCCAGCAGACCGCCGAAGATCGTCACCGCCGCGGTCACACCGACGCCGACGAGGATCGAGGCGCGGGTGCCGTAGATGACCCGGGCGTAGATGGAGCGGCCCTGACCGTCGTAGCCGAACCAGTCGGCCTGGAAGAAGTGGCTCAGCTGGGGCTTGGTCAGGAAGTGGTTGGTCAGATCGCCGTCGCGCGGGTGGGCGTCGGTGAACAGGCCGGGGAAGGCCGCGATGGCCAGCAGCAGTACCAGCAGCACGGCCGAGACCCAGAACAGCGGGCGGTGGCGGAGTTCGAACCAGGCGTCGCCCCACAGCGAGCGCGGCTTGCCGGGTCCCGAACCCTTCGAGGGGTCCTTGGCCGCCGTCACTTCGGTGACGGAAGCCTGGGTGCCGGGAGCGAGTGTCGTATCTGTCAGCGGCTCAGGCATAACGGATCCTCGGGTCCAGGACCGCGTACAGCAGGTCGACGAGCAAGTTGATCAGCAGAATGACGAGGACGAAGACGGTCACGACCCCGACGATGGTGGAGCCCTCACGCTGCCCGAGCGCCTTGAAGAGCAGATTGCCGACGCCCTGGACGTTGAAGATGCCTTCGGTGACGACCGCGCCGCCGACCAGCGCACCGACATCGGTGCCGAGGAAGGTGATCACCGGGATGAGCGAGTTGCGCAGCAGGTGGACGCCGATGATGCGGCGGCGCGGCAGCCCCTTGGCGAGCGCGGTGCGCATGTAGTCGGCGCGCAGGTTCTCCGCGAAGGTGGTCCGGGTCAGCCGGGCCACATACGCCATGGAGAGCATCGCGAGGACGAACCCCGGCAGCAGGAGCTGCTGGAGGTTCATCGAATCCTGGACGTTCGGTGGCAGCCAGCCGAGCTCGTCCGCGAAGAGGAACTGAGCGAGGTAGCCGAGCACGAAGACCGGCATCGAGATGACGATCAGCGTGAAGACCAGCACGCCGGTGTCGACGGCCTTGCCCGCCCTGAGACCGGCCCAGGCACCGAGCCCGATGCCGACGATGATCTCAATGGTGAGGGCCACCGCGGCGAGGCGGAGGGTGACCGGGAAGGCCATGCCCATCTCCTCGGAGACCGGGCGACCGCCGAAGGTCTTGCCGAAGTCTCCCTGGAAGAGGTCGGCCATGTAGTCGATGTACTGCTTCCACAGGGGCTGGTCCAGCCCGAACTCATGGCGCAGGGACGCGACCTGCGCGGGGTCCGCGGCCTTCTCTCCCCACATCGCCCGGATGGGGTCTCCGGGCAGTACATGGACCATGAGGAAAATCAACAGAGTAGTCCCGATGAAGACCGGGATCATCTGGAGCAGTCGCCTAGCGACGTAGCGCCCCATTATGCCTCCATGCCGTTGGGGGGCGGCGGAGGCCACGTCTCGTCTGCGCCACGCGGGTGGGGGGATGAGCTGCGGGCCTCACGCCTGCGGGCCGGTGCCGCCGCTCCCCGGTTGGGAGGAGCGGCGGCACCGGCCGACGGTCCCGATGATTACTTCTTCTTCACCTGGACGTCGGTGAAGATGGGGTCGCCGTCCTGGCCGTAGGGGATCTTCCCCAGGACCTTGTTGGACTGGCCGCTGTTGACCTTGTAGAACCACAGCGGGATCGCCGGCATGTCCTTGGCGAGGACCTGCTCCGCCTGCTGGTAGAGCTTCACGGTGTCGTCGAGCGTGGCGGCCTTGTCGGCCTTGTTGGCGAGCTCGTCGAACTCCTTGTTGGCGTAACCGCTGGTGTTACCGGCCGCCTTGGAGCCGTAGAGGTCCCTCATGAAGTTCGAGTTGACCGGGTAGTCGAGCACCCAGCCACCGCGGTACATGGACTTGACCTGGTGCTTGTCGCGCGCGTTCAGGTCGGCCTGGAAGTCGGGCTTGGAGTCGCCGACGCAGTCGACGCCGGTGGCCTTGCGGATGCTGTTGCAGACCGCGTCCACCCAGGGCTTGTGGTCCTGGTCGGCGTTGTACTGGATCGAGATCTTGTTGCCCGGGACGCCGCCGCCCTGCTTGATGAGCGCCTTGGCCTTGGCCGGGTCGTAGCTGACCTGCTCCTTGAGCGCACCGGCCTTGTAGCCGAGCACGCCGCGGGCGACATAGCTGTCGGCCGGGGTGCGGGAGCCGTGGAGCACGGTCTTGGTGATCGTGTTGCGGTCGATCGCCATGGACAGACCCTGGATGACCTTGGGGTCGATGTCCTTGAACTGCTTGGTGTAGAAGGCCGGGACGACCGACTGGACCGCCGAGTACTCCTCGTCGATCGCGCGCTTGCCCAGGTCGGTCTTGTAGTTGGTCAGCGCGGTGGTCGGGACCTGCTCGATCCAGTCGAGGTTGTTGGAGCGCAGATCCGAGTAGGCGGCGTCGGCGGTGGTGTAGTTCTTGAAGTCGATGCCGCCGTTCTTGGCCTTGTTCGGGCCCTTGTAGTCCGCGTACTTACGGACCTTGATCAGCTTCTTGTGGTCCCAGGAGACGAACTTGTAGGGGCCGTTGCCGACCGGCTTCTCGCCGAAGCCCTTGGGGTCCTTGAAGAAGCCGCTGGGCAGCGGGGCCCAGACGTCGTAGCCGAGCTTGTAGGCGAAGTACGAGACCGAGCTGTTGAGCTCGATCTTGAACTCGTTGTCGTTGACGACCTTCAGCCCGGACATCTTGTCGGTCTTGGGCTTGCCCTTCTCCGGGTGGACGTCCTCGTAGCCCTTGATGTCCTGGAACCAGCTGGAGTTGGTCTGGTTGTTCGCGACGTTGGCGGACCAGTTCCAGGAGTCCACGTAGGACTTGGCGGTCACGGCCTCGCCGTTGTGGAACTTCCAGCCCGGCTTGAGCTTGACGGTCCAGACGGAGGAGTCCTTGTTGGGGGTGACGGACTCGGCATTGACGTACACCAGCTTGCCGGTGCCGGGCTCGTAGTCCACCAGACCCGCGAAGATCGCCCGCAGCACGCGGCTGCCCTGGCTCTCCTTCGCGTTCGCCGGCTGCAGCGGGTTCTGCGGCTCGCCGAGCTGGGCGGTGAGTATCCCGTTCGGGTCCGCCGTGCCCTTGTTCATGTCATTGCTGCCGCTGTCGCTGTCGTTACCACCACAGGCGGTCGCGGCCAGCGCCACGACCGCTGCCAACGCGACCCACTTGGCGCTCTTGGCACCGCGCATGGGTTTGCCTCCTCAGGAGTCCACTGTCACTACGAGAGGGGGCGCCCGGAGACACGCTGACACCCCTGACAGCGAAAGGGACCGGAACCCCCCAGATGCGCTCGTAGGCCCGCGCTCCCCACAGCGTGTGACCCATTGACCCGAGCTCAATGGACCCCATGATTGAGCACGTCCGGCCCTTAAACCACACCTTATGGGTCTCGCTTTGGTCACAGCATCTACGCGCGGAGCTTTGAAATCCGGACAAAACTGCTTCAGACAGACACACGCGAAACGGACTGTTAACACATCATGCGGAGCCCAAACTCCGATATTCGGACAGGGAGAACCGGATAACCGTTTGACTGGCAGGTTGCTGACATGGCAGCGGCCCGGACCCCCGCCGTGGCGGCGGTGGATCCGGGCCGTTGGCAGCTCACCGAGGCACAGTGGGGCGCCTACGCTCAGTGATCGGCGCCGTGGTGCGCCGTGGTGCGTCCGCGCGCGGGCGGGCGCGTCGATCACGGATTCAACCGGAAAACTTTCCGGGCAGGTGCGTCCGCGCGTGGGCGGGCGCGTCAGCGCTTGGCGCGGGCGGCGGTGCGGGCGCGCTCCTTCTGGTCCAGCACCACCTTGCGGATCCGCACCGTCTCCGGCGTCACCTCGACGCACTCGTCGTCGCGGCAGAACTCCAGGGACTGCTCGAGCGAGAGCAGCCGCGGCGGGACCAGGGACTCGGTCACATCCGCGGTGGAGGACCGCATGTTGGTGAGCTTCTTCTCCTTGGTGATGTTGACGTCCATGTCGTCGGAGCGGGAGTTCTCGCCGACGATCATGCCCTCGTACACCTCGGTGCCCGGCGAGGTGAACAGCACCCCGCGCTCCTGGAGGTTGGTCATCGCGAAGGCGGTCACCGCGCCCGCGCGGTCGGCCACCAGCGAGCCGTTGTTACGGGTCTTCAGCTCGCCGAACCACGGCTCGTGGCCCTCGTGGATGGAGTGGGCGATACCGGTGCCGCGGGTCGCGGTCAGGAACTCGGTGCGGAAGCCGATCAGACCGCGGGAGGGGACGATGAACTCCATGCGGACCCAGCCGGAGCCGTGGTTGGACATGTTGTCCATCCGGCCCTTGCGGGTGCCCATGAGCTGGGTGACCGCGCCCATGTGCTCCTCGGGCACATCGATGGTGATGCGCTCGATCGGCTCGTGGACCTTGCCGTCGACCTCCCGGGTGACCACCTGCGGCTTGCCGACGGTGAGCTCGAAGCCTTCCCGGCGCATGGTCTCCACCAGGATCGCCAGCGCCAGCTCGCCGCGGCCCTGCACCTCCCAGGCGTCCGGGCGGTCGGTGGGCAGCACGCGCAGCGAGACGTTACCGATCAGCTCGCGCTCGAGCCGGTCCTTGACCAGCCGCGCGGTGACCTTGCGGTCCTTCACCGCCGACTTGTCGGCGCCCTTGCCGCCGGGACCGCGGCCGACCAGCGGGGAGGTGTTGGTGCCGATGGTCATCGAGATCGCGGGCTCGTCAACGGTGATCAGCGGCAGCGCGATCGGGTTCTCCGGGTCGGCCAGGGTCTCACCGATCATGATGTCCGGGATGCCAGCGACCGCGCAGATGTCCCCGGGCCCCGCCACCTCGGCGGGCTTGCGGGTCAGCGCCTCGGTCATCATCAGCTCGGTGATCCGGACGTTGGCGATGGTGCCGTCGCGCTTGATCCACGCGACCGTCTGCCCCTTCTTCAGCTCGCCCTGCTCGACCCTGAGCAGCGCGATGCGGCCGAGGAAGTTGTCCGCGTCCAGGTTGGTGACATGGGCCTGGAGCGGGGCTGCCGCGTCGTACTCGGGCGCCGGGACGGTCTCCAGCAGGGCGGAGAAGAACGGCTGGAGGCTGTCGCTGTCGGCCGGGACGGTGCCGTCCTCCGGCTTGGTCAGCGAGGCCACGCCGTCGCGGGCGCACGCGTAGACGATCGGGAACTCGATCTGCTCCTCGGTCGCGTCCAGGTCCAGGAAGAGGTCGTACGCCTCGTTGACGACCTCGTCGATCCGGGAGTCCGGGCGGTCCGTCTTGTTGATGCACAGGATCACCGGCAGCTTGGCCTGGAGCGCCTTGCGCAGCACGAAGCGGGTCTGCGGCAGCGGCCCCTCTGAGGCGTCCACCAGCAGGACCACCGCGTCGACCATGGACAGCCCGCGCTCGACCTCACCGCCGAAGTCGGCGTGGCCGGGGGTGTCGATGATGTTGATGGTGACGGGGTCGCCGCCGTCCGCCGGGTGGTACTTCACGGCGGTGTTCTTCGCGAGAATGGTGATGCCCTTCTCGCGCTCCAGGTCGTTGGAGTCCATGACCCGGTCGTCCACCTGCTGATGGGCGGCAAACGCGCCCGCCTGCTTGAGCATGGCGTCGACGAGGGTCGTCTTGCCATGGTCGACGTGGGCGACGATGGCGACGTTACGGATGTCGTGGCGCGTGGGCATGAAAGCGCGCTTCTCCCGGTTGTTGGGTGGCGACGCGCTCCTTGGGCGGCGCGCCTTCCGCCGGGCTGATCACGCCTCGGCCTCACCCCCATGGTACGGGGACGGCGCGGGACCGGACGCCGCAGCCCATCCCGGCAGGATTCCCCGGCCCGTCCCCACAGCCCGGCACGGCCGTCAGGCCACGGCGGGATCGCCCTTGCGACAGCCCAGCCGGGCGGCCTCGCGCTCGCCGTCATCGCGGTTCTTCTCGGGCTTCCGTCCACACTCGACGATGATCTCCGAGGGGATCTCCCAGGTCACCACATGGCCGGTGACCGCCGGGTCGCCGGGGCAGCGGTACTGGAAGTCGGCCTCGACCAGAGGGACCGCACGAGCGGTGACATAGCGCCCGGGGGACTCGGCCTTCCGGTACGCCCAGCTGTCGTGTTCGTCCTTGGTGGTCCTCCCCCTCTCGTTGGTCCCATCGCCCGCGAGCCCCTCGCCCGTCTTCAGATGAGCGGCCAGGGAGCGGTACACCGTCGTCGAGGGCAGCTCGGCTCCGTTTCCGGTACGGACGGACCTGGTGTAGGAGGCGATCTGCTTGAGACGCTTGGTGCTGAGCGCCTCCCCCTTGTCGTACCGGCCCTGGTCCATATCGGTCACCACCGCGCGCCGGGAGACGTTGAACCAGGTGTAGCTGCCGTGGTCGCAGGCGGTGGCATGCCTCGCTCCGATGTCGTTGGACGCTCCCCTGTCGCTCCGGCCGCCGTCGCCGAAGGAACACCCGACAGCCGTCGCGGCGATCATCATGGCCGCGATCCCCGTAGTCCATGTGGGCTTCATCCGCGCTCCCCGTTCTGTCCGCCGCGCGGTCGGCGCGGCATGACCGTGATCAGACACATGATCCAGAACGAGAGGACACACCAGCAAGGCAGTTGAGCGACTTCAGAGGATTCCCGTGAGGCACCGGAGCCTCGCGGGAAACCTCACCGGCGGCTCCCTACTTCCGGAAGCCGATGTCCTGGTAGCGGGGGGTGGCGAAGCCGAAGGCGCCCGCGTTGACCAAACCCTTGCGCATCGCGACCAGCTGGGGCCGCTGATAGAGCGGGATCGATCCGGCCGCCGCCCAGATCCTGGCGTCCGCCCGGCTGACCAGGGAGCGCGCGGCGCCGCCGTCCAGCTCGGAGAGCGCCTGGTCGAAGAGCTGGTCGATCTGGTCCGTACCCACCCGGGTGTAGTTCTGCTCGACCACCAGGGAGCCGTCGGCCGCGGGCTGCGGCTTGGCGTAGATGGGACGGGAATCGGTGGCCGGGTACGCGGAGGCGGGCCAGGAGTAGAGGGCCAGGTCGTAGTCGCCGGTGGCGATGTGGTCCCGGAAGTAGCTCTCGCCGGAGACCTTGGTGATCTCGGTCCGGACGCCGATCTTCTCCAGCATCCGCGCGATGCGCTCGCCGACCGTGCTCAGCCGGGCGCCGGTCTGGTCGTCGGGGAGGACGAAGCGCAGCACCAGCGGCCGTCCCTTCTTCCGTACGACCGCCGTCTCCCGGAGGCGTTCGGACCGCCGGGCGTCACCGGCCGCGGGCCGGGCACCGGGTGTGCTCGTGGACTCGGTGCTGGACGCAGTGCTGGACGCGGTGCTGGAGGCGGTTCCGGACTCGGTGCTGGAGGCGGTGCCGGAGGCGCTGTCGGGGGTCGGGGCGCTGTGGCGGCCGCCCCGGTCGTCCGTCTTGCCGTCCACCCCCTTCTGCCGACCGCTGTCGCCGCCCACCCGCCAGCCCGCGTCCGCCAGCAGCGACTGCGCGGCGTTGGTGTCCGGGTCGCCGAGGGCGCCGCTGTGGTCCTTGTAGCCCGGCTGGCCCGCCATCAGCAGATGGTTGCCCAGTGGCTCGTACGGCAGCCCCATCGGCTTGAGCACCAGCTTCGCCAGGGCCTTCCGGTCGATCGCGCGGGCCACCGCGCGGCGCACCCGCTCATCGGCGAGCGGGCCCTTGGTGCCGTTGAGGGCGAGCTGGGTGTAGGCCGGGTCCAGGGCCTTGCGAAGGGTGTACCTGCTCAGCGCCCGGGTCCGCGCCTGGGTCCCCGATGGGTTCTTGTCGGTGTCGCCGGTGGCCGCGCCCTGAGCACCCGCCTCCCGGCCGTCCGTGGACGGCTCCGGCGCGCCCGCCTTGCCCGGGGCCGGGGAGCCCCGCTTGGCCCCCGCGGCCCGCTTGCTGGAGGCGGTCGCCTGGATGCGCCGGGCCGTGGCCCCGTCCACCTCGGCCAGGTCCAGCCGCCCGGCGGCCAGCGCCTCGGCCCGCTTCTCGGCCGGGACCGCCTGGAAGACCACACGGCTCAGCCGCGCCCGGTCGCCCCACCAGCGGGGGTTGCGGACGAGGGTGACCTCGGAGTCCGTCACCTGGCGGACCGTGAAGGGCCCGGCGCCGACCTCGAGCCCCTTGTTCGCCGCGGCCGTGAAGACCGCCGGGTTGCCCATCACGCTCTTCGGGTACAGCGGTGTGAACAGCGAGCGCCAGTCGGTGTACGGCTTGGCGAAGGTGACCTTGACCTCGTGCTTGCCCTCCCCCGGTTCGACCTTGGCGATCCGGTCGTATCCGGCGTTGCGCGCCGTCCCGTACTTCTCGTCGGTGCCGCGCAGCGCCTTCCACTGGGCCTCGAAGTCCTCCGCGCCGATCGGGCGCCCGTCGCTCCACACCGCCTTGGGGTTGAGCTTGAAGACCACGACCTGCTTGGGATCGGTCGAGGTGACGTCGGCTGCGGTCAGATAGTCGTCGTTGCGCTGCGGCCGGCCGCGGGCGTCAAGGGTGAAGAGGGAGGGCAGCACCGCGCCAGCGATCCGCTGGGTGCCCGTGTCCGCGGTCTTCGAGAAGGCGTTGAGGGTGGTGGGCGTCGCGTCCAGGGCCCAGCGCAGGGTGCCGGTGCCCGCGGTCCCGGAGCGGGCCGCGGAGGCGATGTCCCAGGCGGCGCGCGGCGGCGGGCCGTCGTCCTCCGAGCTGCAGCCGGTCAGTACGGGCAGCGGCAGCATCACTCCCGCGGCGAGCAGCATGGCGCGGCGGCGCTTGGTGATGGGCATGGCTCGTACCTCCGCAGGGTGACGGACATATGCGCATTTGGCATAGTGTGACGCTGATCGCATATAGTCCTCACTCAAAGCGACGGTTCATGGGACAGCACGCCGAGAGGGCCATGGAGACGGCCATGAGGGGAAAGGATCACCCGCCCGGATCAACGCGGCGGGCGCGCGCTCCGGCGCACGACGGCGGAATCCCGCCGGTGAAGGCGCCAATCCCGACAGATCCCTTCACAACCAGGACCGCGGCGCGTAACACTCGCTGTCGCATGAGCGTCGCCAACCGCAACCGCGGAAGTGAGGGCAAGTCATGTCCTTGAACGACGACTTGACGGCCGTCCAGCGCTGTCTCGATGACCTGGTCCGTTCCGTCTCCCGGCTGGAGCAGCGGGTGGGCGCCGGCGGGCTGGAGATACGCCGCGTCCGCACCGACGCGGACCACCTTCGCGAAAGCCTCGCGCTGCTGCGCGAGACGGCCCCCGTGGAGCGATCACGCCCCGAAATGGTTCCGGTCCCCGACGCCCCGTACGACAGTGCGCTGTGGTCGGACGTCGACGACGAGGGCCTCGGCGCGCGCGATCGCCACGCGCCCTAGGGACGGTCCGGCGCGCCCCCCGTCACGGGGCGCACCCCACCGTCCCCCCATACCACTCCACCGCGGAGTTCCCCTTGGCCACAGGCACCGACCCCCACACCACCACGCCCGCACCGGCGGACTCCGGATCGGCCCCGCACGGCGTGCACGGCCCCTCGCGCGCCGCCATCCCCGGCCGCCATCTGCGCAGCGATCGCTGGTGGCTCTCCCCCGCCCTCACCGCCGCCGGACTGTTCGCGTTCATCGTCTACTCGACCTGGCGGGCCTTCGCGGGGGACGACTACTACGCCGAGCCGTATGTCTCGCCCTTCTACTCGCCCTGCATCGCGCAGAACTGCGTGCCCATGAAGGGCGGCGCCAACTGGGAGATCTTCGGCGCGTGGTGGGGCCTTTCCCCGGCGCTGCTGATCCTGATCTTCCCCCTGGGGTTCCGGCTCACCTGCTACTACTACCGCAAGGCGTATTACCGGGGCTTCTGGGCCTCACCGCCCGCCTGCGCGGTCGCCGAACCGCGCGCCAAGTACACCGGCGAGACCCGCTTCCCGCTGATCCTGCAGAACGTCCACCGCTACTTCTTCTACTTCGCGGTGATCGTCGCGGTGATCCTCACCTATGACACCGTGCTCGGCTTCCGGGACGAGCACGGCCGCTGGGGACATATGGGCCTCGGCACCCTGGTGCTGCTCGCCAACATCGCGCTGATCTGGGCGTACACCCTCTCCTGCCACTCCTGCCGCCATATCGTCGGCGGCCGGCTGAAGCACTTCTCCCGGCATCCGGTGCGCTATCGGCTCTGGGGCTGGGTGAGCGGGCTCAACGCACGCCATATGCAGCTCGCCTGGGCCTCTCTCATCAGCGTCGCCGTCGCGGACTTCTACGTCTATCTGGTGGCGAGCGGCGCCTTCGACGATCCCCGCTTTTTCTAGGAGAGGTGCTCATCCGATGACGCAAGTCGAGCGGCAGGCGTGGGACGTGGTCGTGATCGGCGCGGGCGGCGCCGGGCTGCGTGCCGCGATCGAGGCCCGCGAACAGGGCATGCGCTGCGCCGTCATCTGCAAGTCACTGTTCGGCAAGGCCCATACGGTGATGGCCGAGGGCGGCATCGCCGCCAGCATGGGCAACGTCAACGACCGCGACAACTGGCAGGTGCACTTCCGCGACACCATGCGCGGGGGCAAGTTCCTCAACCACTGGCGGATGGCCGAGCTGCACGCCCAGGAGGCCCCGGACCGGGTCTGGGAGCTGGAGACCTGGGGCGCGCTCTTCGACCGCACCCCGGAGGGCAAGATCTCCCAGCGGAACTTCGGCGGCCATGAGTACCCCCGCCTCGCCCATGTCGGGGACCGCACCGGCCTGGAGCTGATCCGCACCCTCCAGCAGAAGATCGTCTCCCTCCAGCAGGAGGACAAGGCCGCCACCGGCGACTACGAGTCCCGGCTGAAGATCTTCCAGGAGTGCACGGTCACCCGGATCGTCAAGGACGGCGACCGGGTCGCCGGGGTCTTCGGCTACGAGCGCGAATCGGGCCGCTTCTTCACCCTGGAGACCCCGGCCGTGGTGCTGGCCACCGGCGGTATCGGCAAGTCCTTCAAGGTGACCTCCAACTCCTGGGAGTACACCGGCGACGGCCATTCGCTGGCGCTGCTCGCGGGCGCCCCGCTGGTCAACATGGAGTTTGTGCAGTTCCACCCGACCGGCATGGTCTGGCCGCCCTCGGTGAAGGGGATCCTGGTCACCGAGTCGGTGCGCGGCGACGGCGGGGTGCTGCGCAACAGCGAGGGCAAGCGGTTCATGTTCGACTACGTCCCGGACGTCTTCAAGGAGAAGTACGCCCAGTCCGAGGGCGAGGCCGACCGCTGGTACGAGGACCCGGACCACAACCGCCGCCCGCCCGAGCTGCTGCCCCGCGACGAAGTGGCCCGCGCCATCAACGCCGAGGTGAAGGCGGGCCGGGGCTCCCCGCACGGCGGGGTCTTCCTGGACGTCTCCACCCGGATGTCCCCCGAGGTCATCAAGCGGCGGCTGCCCTCGATGCACCACCAGTTCAAGGAGCTGGCGGACGTCGACATCACCGCCGAGCCCATGGAGGTGGGCCCCACCTGTCACTACGTGATGGGCGGGGTGGACGTCGACCCGGACACCACTGCCGCCACCGGCGTGCCCGGTCTCTTCGCCGCGGGCGAGGTCGCGGGCGGGATGCACGGCTCCAACCGGCTCGGCGGCAACTCCCTCTCCGACCTGCTGGTCTTCGGGCGCCGCGCCGGGCTCCACGCGGCCCGCTACGCCCAGGAGACCGCGGACTCTGGCACCCGCCCGGTGCCGGACGAGGCACAGCTGGACCTGGCGGCGGCCGAGGCGCTGCGCCCGTTCAGCGCCGAGGCCGGTGAGCCGGACGAGACCGCGGGCCCGGCCGGGCCGCCGGAGAACCCGTACACCCTCCACCAGGAGCTCCAGCAGGCGATGAACGACCTGGTGGGGATCATCCGCAAGGCCGAGGAGATGGAGGAGGCGCTGCACCGGCTGGCCAGTCTGCGGGTCCGGGCGCGCCGCGCCGGGGTCGAGGGCCACCGGCAGTTCAACCCCGGCTGGCACCTGGCGATCGACCTGCGGAACATGCTGCTGGTCAGCGAGTGCGTGGCACGGGCCGCCCTGGAGCGGACCGAGAGCCGCGGCGGACACACCCGCGACGACTGCCCGGAGATGGACCGCGGATGGCGGCGGCTCAATCTGGTCTGCCGCCTCTCCGACCCCTCGGGCGGGCTCGCGGCCCCCGACTCCGGGCACGGCCAGATCCGGCTCGAGCGGCGTGAGATGCCACCCATCCGGCCCGACCTGCTGAATCTGTTTGAGAAGGACGAGCTGGTGAAGTACCTGACGGACGAGGAGCTGACCCAGTGAGTGCGTACGAGGCCCACTTCCGGGTGTGGCGGGGCGACCAGGACGGCGGCGGTCTGAAGGACTTCCACGTCGAGGTCAACGACGGCGAGGTGGTGCTCGACATCGTCCACCGGCTGCAGGCCACCCAGGCCCCCGACCTGGCGGTCCGCTGGAACTGCAAGGCGGGCAAATGCGGTTCGTGCAGCGCCGAGGTCAACGGGCGGCCGCGGCTGCTGTGCATGACCCGGATGTCGGTGTTCGAACGGAACGAGACGATCACCATCACCCCGCTGCGGGCCTTCCCGGTGGTGCGGGACCTGGTGACGGACGTGTCGTTCAACTACACCAAGGCCCGTGAGGTGCCGTCCTTCGTGCCCCCGGAGGGGCTGGGTCCGGGCGAGTACCGGATGTGGCAGGAGGACGTGGGGCGCTCGCAGGAGTTCCGCAAGTGCATCGAGTGCTTCCTGTGCCAGGACACCTGCCATGTGGTGCGGGACTTCGAGGAGAACAAGGAGGCGTTCGCCGGTCCGCGGTTCCTGATGCGGGTCGCGGAGCTGGACATGCATCCGCTGGACGCGGCCGCCGAGACCGGTCTTGACCGCAAGAGCACCGCCCAGGAGGAGCACGGACTGGGCTACTGCAACATCACCAAGTGCTGTACGGAGGTCTGCCCCGAGCAGATCAAGATCACGGACAATGCGCTGATCCCGCTCAAGGAGCGGGCGGCGGACCGCAAGTACGATCCGCTGGTGTGGCTCGGCAACAAGATCCGGCGCCGCGGGGAGTAGTTTCGCCCTGGGCGGTAGGGGGCCGAGGGGCCGTGTCGCCTGCGGCGGGCTAGTCCCCTACCCGCCCCTTCCCGAAACTGGGGCTCCGCCCCAGACCCCGGCCTCCAGGAACGCAGCCCTCGGAAGGGAGCCCCGGGGAGACGGTCACGGGGGCGCAGCCTATGGAAGAGGGGTCCAGAAGCGAAGCCCTTGGCAGGGAGCCCCGAGGCGCAGCCCCTGAGAGGGGGCCCGGGGCGCAGCCCCTGGAAGAGCAGACCCGGGGACGCAGCCCCTGGTTACGGTGGCTCGAGGCGCAGCCCCTGGAAGAGCAGACCCGGGGGGCACAGCCCCTGGTTACGGTGGCTCGGGA
>NZ_LAKD02000043.1 GCF_000968685.2 Streptomyces antioxidans | reverse complement strand
CCTGACCAGGGAACACAAACACCGAACGGCCGGGCGTTTCGGCGTCCTTCCCCCACACCACACCGGGGAGTTTGGCGCCCTCGGCCACCGCCTCCAGGCGCTCGAGGAGTTCATCACGGCCGGTTCCGGTCACCACGGCGCGCTGCTCGAACGCGTACCTGGTCGTGGCCAGCGAGAGCGCCACATCGGCGGCGCCCAGCTCCGTACGCTCGGCCACGAACTCCCGCAGCCGCGCGGCCTGCTGCCGAAGCGCGGCGTCGGTCTTGCCCGACACCACCCACGCCACCGGGCCCGCGATACCCGCGACAGCACCGTCAGCGGGCTCCCCGGCCTCAGCCTCGGCCGCCTCGGCCTCCGGGGCCTGCTCCAGGATCACATGCGCGTTCGTCCCGCTCACCCCGAAAGAGGACACACCGGCCCTGCGCGGCTCGCCTGTCTCCGGCCACGGCCTGGCCTCGGTCAGCAGCTCGACCTCGCCCTCGGACCAGTCCACATGGCTCGACGGGGCGTCCACGTGCAGCGTCTTCGGCAGCACGCCCTGCCGCATCGCCATGACCATCTTGATGACGCCCGCGACACCGGCGGCGGCCTGGGTGTGACCGAGGTTGGACTTGAGCGAGCCCAGCCACAGCGGCCGCCCCTCCGGCCGTTCCTTGCCGTAGGTGGCCAGCAGCGCCTGCGCCTCGATCGGGTCACCCAGCGTGGTGCCGGTACCGTGCGCCTCGATCGCGTCGATCTGGCTGGAGGTCAACTCGGAGTTCTCCAGCGCCTGTCGGATGACACGGCGCTGTGACGGGCCGTTGGGGGCCGTCAGACCGTTGCTCGCGCCGTCCTGGTTCACGGCGGAGCCGCGTACCACCGCAAGGATCTGGTGCCCGTTGCGGCGCGCGTCGGACAGCCGCTCCACCAGCAGCACACCGATGCCCTCGGACCAGGTGGTGCCGTCGGCTCCGTCGGCGAACGCCTTGCAGCGGCCGTCGACGGCCAGTCCGCGCTGGCGGCTGAAGGTGACGAAGCCCTTGGGGCTCACCATGACCGTCGCACCGCCGACCAGCGCCATGGAGCACTCGCCCTGACGCAGCGCCTGCGCGGCCAGGTGCAGGGCGACCAGCGCCGAGGAGCAGGCGGTGTCCACGGTCAGCGCGGGGCCTTCGAAGCCGAAGGTGTAGGAGACCCGGCCCGAGGCGATGCTGGTGGTGGCGCCGTTGTGGAGGTACGGCTCGATCTCGTCGGGGATCTGCGCGGCCTCGGACGCGTAGGTGGTGTGCATGGCACCGGTGAAGACGCCCGTCTGGCTGCCGCGCAGCGACGCGGGGTCGATACCCGCCCGCTCCATGACCTCCCACGACGTCTCCAGCAGCAGCCGCTGCTGCGGGTCCATGGCCAGGGCCTCACGCGGCGAGATCCCGAAGAAGCCGGAGTCGAATTGGTCCGCGTCGTGGAGGAAGCCGCCTTCGCGAACGTAACTGGTACCCGGATGTTCCGGATCCGGATTGTAGATCCCCTCCACGTCCCAGCCGCGGTTTGTCGGGAAGGGGGAGATGGCGTCCGCTCCATCGGCGACCAGGCGCCACAGCGCCTCGGGTGAATTCACTCCACCCGGAAATCGGCAGGCCATACCGATGATGGCAATGGGTTCGGTGGCAGAGCTGATCAGCTGGCGGTTCTGACGCCTGAGCCGCTCGATTTCCTTGAACGACTTGCGCAGCGCTTCAACGGCCTTGTTCTGGTTGGATGCATCAGGCATCAGAAACTCCACACTTAACGCGTCGTTCGCTGGAAGAGCGCAACGGCTCTGAAAGTCATGAGAACACGCATTGCCAGACGGACACCGGCCACACTAGCTCCAGTCCCGTAAGGGAAACCCTAGAAACCCACCCGGGCATGGTTGACAACCCCGGACAGTGTTCCGAGGGATTTGGTTTCAGTAGCGTTTCACCGGCCGTGTGATCCTCGCCACGGTCGCGTTCTCCGCCGCGATTTGTGCCCCCCGGAATATCGTGCGCTGTTTTCACGCCCCAGGTTCTTCTTCGAGGCGGATCGCACCGGTTGGGCAACGGGATACGACCTCGCGCAGAACGTCCAGCCGTCCGGTGTCGGGCTGTGCCTCAAGAAGAACGACGGAGCCGTCGTCGTCGCTCTGGTCGAACAGGTCAGGCGCGATCAGCGCGCACTGGCCCGCCGCACAGCACACCTCACGGTCGGCGGTGATCCTCATCGGGTCTCAGTCCTACCTCGTTGTCCGGGATGGCCCGCATATCCATGTCGTGCGGGCCCTGTTGCGTGACGGTGACGGACGGTGGGTAAACCCCCACCGTCCGTCGCATTCACCGCTTGTCACATCTCGGTCATTCGTCCCAGGTGACGGGGAGCGCCCCGGGGCCGTAGTGGACGAAGTCGTCGCGCATCCGGATCTCCTCGCTCGGCACTGCCAGCCGCAGGGTGGGGAACCTGTCGAACAGCGCCTCGTAGCCGACGCGCAGGATCGTGCGGGCGAGGTGCTGGCCGAGACACTGGTGGACACCGTGGCCGAGCCCCAGGTGTCCGTGGTCCGTACGGCCGATGTCCAGCTGATCGGGGTGCTCGTAGCGCTCGGGGTCGCGGTTGACGGCGGGGAGGGCGACGGTGACCACCTCGCCCTTCTTGATGGTCTGGCCGGCGAACTCCACGTCTTCGAGGGCCCACCGGCTGGCCCCGAGGTGGGAGATGGTGAGGAAGCGGAGCAGCTCCTCGACGGCGGCCCCCATGAGCTCCGGATCCTCCTGGAGCCTGGCCAGCTGATCGGGGTGCTCGAGCAGGGTGTAGACGCCCATGGCGAGCATGTTGCCCGTGGTGTCGAAGGCCCCGGTGATCAACGTGGCGGTGATGCCCATGAGTTCTTGCTCGGTGAGCTGCCCGCCGCGGATCAGGTCTCCGAGGATGTCGTCCCGGGGGTCGTCCATCCGGGTGGGGACGAAGCGGGCCAGGAACCCGCTCATCCCGGACACGGCGGCCAGCGCCTCGGGGACGGTGGAGGAGAGCCGACCGAGTGTCTCCACATGGCGCTGCAGGCTCTTGCGCTCCGATTCGGGGACGCCGATCATCTCGCACATCACCCGGGAGGGAACGGACTCGGTGAAGACCTCCACCAGATCGGCGCCCGGTCCGGCCTTTTCCAGATCGTCGAGTTGTTCATGCACGATTCGCTCGATCATGGGGGCGAGTTGACGCGTGCGCCGCACCGTGAAAAAGCCGGTGACCAGCTTGCGATACTTGCTGTGAACCGGGTCGTCCGTTTTCGCGAAGGCGCCCGGATCGGCCGGGCCGTCATACGCCAGCTCCGTGGGGACGGGAGAGATTATCCCTTCCTGGCGCGCGCTGAAGCTCTTATGGGTGAGCAGTTCCTTCGCCTCGGCATGGCGGGTGATGAGCCACCCGGGCGTGCCGCCCGGATAACTCATCCGCGTTATCCGGTCCTGCTCGCGCAGGGGGGTGTAGCCATCCGGAGGATCGAAGGGGCAGCTCCGCTTGGTGGGCAATGACACAGGGGGGTGCGGGGCGTCGGCCAAGACTCCTCCATCGATTCACAATCCATGCAGCGAGGTCGTCGGCGGCTACACCGGCTGGCTCGAAACTCGATGCTAGCTTCGCCGTCGGCCCGAAAGCGCATCAAAAGGCCCCCGCAGGCAAGTTCTGCAAATTTCCTTAGTCAAAGGGGGGAGCAGTTGACCCCGTGTGCGCGGGTGCACTCACCGCGCCGGCCGCGACGTCTGAACGCGTGGCGGCTCCAACGCTCCCCTACCCCGGGTAAGCCGTCTTCAATCACACCTGTTGTGAGCGGGTCTCACCGAACGCCAGCTGCGGCGACCACGCTCCGTAGAGTCGTCCTTCAGCGGGTACTCCACAGGACTTGGGGCATTAGACGGCGGGGACCACCGGCGACAGATGGGCGTCGCGCCGCACCAGTGTGGCGTAGCGTCCGTCCTTGGCCAACAGCTCTTCGTGGGTGCCCCGCTCGGCGATCCGGCCGCCGTCGAGGACGACGATCTGGTCGGCGTCGCGCACGGTGGAGAGTCGGTGGGCGATGGTGATCGTGGTGCGGCCGGCCGAGAGGGAGTCGATGGCCTCCTGGACGGCCTGCTCGGTACGGGTGTCCAGGGCGCTGGTGGCCTCGTCGAGGATGAGAACGGGTGGGTCGCGCAGAATTGTGCGGGCTATGGCCAGGCGCTGCTTCTCCCCGCCGGAGAAGCGATAGCCGCGCTCTCCCACGAGGGTGTCATAGCCGTCCGGGAGGGAGGCGATGTGATCGTGGATCTGGGCGGCCTCGGCCGCGGCCACAAGCTCCCCATCGGTCGCGTCGGGCTTGGCGAAGCGCAGATTCTCGGCGACGGAGGCGTGGAAGAGGTAGGTCTCCTGGGAGACGACGCCGACGGCCCGGGCGAGGGAGTCGAAGTCGAGGTCGCGCACATCCACACCGTCGATCAGCACCCGACCGCCGGTCACATCGTAGAGCCGGGGCACCAGATAGCTGAGGGTCGTCTTGCCGGAGCCGGTCGATCCGACGACCGCCAGGCTGCCGCCTGCGGGAACGGTCAGATCGACGCCGCGCAGGGTGCCCTTCGATGCGCCCTTTGACAGGGCGGCCTTCGCGGGGCCGGGCGGCGCGCTGTCGTAGTCGAAGTCGACGGCGTCGAAGCGGACTTCGCCGTGCACCTTCTCCAGGCGCACCGGGGCGGCGGGCTCGGTGATGTCGATCGGCAGGTCGAGGTATTCGAAGATGCGGGCGAAGAGGGCGAGGGAGGTCTGCACCTGCACACCGGTGGACAGCAGGCTCACCGTGGGCCGGAGCAACCCTTGCTGGAGGGAGACGAAGGCGACGAGCGTGCCGATGGAGACGGCGGGGCCACCGGCCTGGAGGGCGATGCCCGCGGCCCAGTAGATCAGCGCGGGCATGGCGGCCATGACGATGCCGATGGTGGACATCCGCCAGCGGCCCGCCATGCTGGCGCGGACTTCCAGGCCCACCAGATGCTCGGACTCCTGGGCGAACTGCTGGGTGAGCGACTCGGACCGGCCCATGCTGCGGCCGAGCAGGATGCCGCTCACCGACAGGGATTCGGTGACCATCGCGGACATGGCCGCCATCTGCTTCTGTCGCTGCGAGGTGATCCTCTTGCGCTCGGCGCCGACGCGACGGCTGATCCAGACGAACACGGGCAGCAGGAGCAGGGAGACGACGGTCAGCCGCCAGTCGAGCGCGAGCATCGCGACGACGGTGGCGACCACACTGGTGAGGTTGGAGACCAGGGAGGTCGCGGTGGAGGTGACGGTGGCCTGCATACCGCCGATGTCGTTGGCGATACGGGACTGCACCTCGCCGGTGCGGGTGCGGGTGAAGAAGGCGAGCGGCATGCGCTGCAGCCGGTCGTAGACGGCGGTGCGCAGATCGTGCATGACGCGCTGGCCGACGGTGGTGGAGATCAGGGTCTGCAGAACGCCGAAGACGCTGTTGACGACGGCCGCGGCGATCATGCCGAGGGCGAGCAGGGTGAGCAGTCCGGTGCGGCCGTCGGGGATGGCGGTGTCGAGGATCTCGCGGAGGAGGAACGGCGAGGCGACCGAGACCAGCGCGGAGGCGGCGACCAGCAGGCCGACCACGGCGAGGCGGCCGCGATAGGGATGGAAGAGCCGGAGGATGCGGCGCACCTGGGCGGGCTGCTCGGACTCCTGGGCGGACGGTGTCCATGACGGTGGCGTGTCGGGGCGCATGGGCTCCTTCTGGAGACAGGGAGGCCGGCGCGGAGGATGACGGCGTGGTCGGGCCGTGGCCGCGTCGGCGCGGACTTTGAGAGCATAGCTCATTGTTACCTATACTCACAATGAACCCGGTCCTGATAGACTGCGATCATGCCCACGCCCGAGACATCCGGCCTCCTCGCGGAGCAGCTGCTGCGCCTGACCCGCAGACTGCAGCGCGCCCAGAAGCGCCATATGGAGCCGCTGGGTATCACACCCGCCCAGTCCCGGCTGCTGCGCACCGTCGCCCATGACGACCAGCCGCCGCGGATGGCGGACCTGGCCCAGCGCCTGGAGGTGGTCCCGCGCGCCGTGACGACGCTGGTGGACGCCCTGGAGGCGCATGGCTCCGTGCGCCGCGTACCGGATCCGACCAACCGTCGGGTGGTGCGCGTCGAGCTCACCGACACCGGGCGCGCCACGCTGCGCGCGCTGCGCGAGGCGCGCCGGGCCGCCGCGGAGGACATCCTGGCGCCGCTCAGCGATCAGCAGCGCGAGGCGCTGGGCGAGCTGCTGGACACCCTGTCCGGCACCCCGGGCCACCGCTGCTGAGGGCTCAGGCGGCCAGATGCGCCCTGTCGCCCATGACCACCACCGGGTGCAGCTTGGGGTCGAGGTGCTTCAGCAGGTACTCCATGCCGGACTTGGCAAGGCTGACACAGGCCGAGGTGCCGCTGCCGTGGTCCATGTGCAGCCAGATGCTGCCGCCCTTGCTCTGCCCTTCGGGCCGGGTCTGGTCCAGCGGCGAGGCGCCCTTGACGCGGTTGTAGTCAATGGCGATGACGTAGTTGAAGTCCGTCCAGTGGGACTTGGGCCAGTAGTGGGGCGCCGCGAAGGAGCCGGATGATGTGTACGGCAGCCGGGCGCCGGGGTCGGGCAGCACACCACCAGCGTCGCTGAGCGTGAAGACCCCGACCGGGCTGCGCTTGTCGCCCTCGTGATGGCTCGTCGTCCAGCCGCGCTTGCCGTTGTGCGCGGTCCAACTGCGCGTCCGCTCCCATGCCTTGCCCTGCTTGGTGTAGAGGACCACGGTCGCGTCGCCGGAGTTCACCCCTTTGCCGTAGACCGCCACGACCTGGCGGGACTGGTCAGGAATCCGGGACTGGAGCTTGTCCCCCACATCCGGGATGCGGGTGGGATCCGGCGTGGGCGCCCCGCTGCGCAGCGCTTGCTTGCCCTGGTTCGCGCCCTTGTCACCGCCGCTGTCACCGCCGTCGTCGCCGCAGGCCGTGAGGAGGACGAGAGCCGCGGCGGCCGCGGCCGCCGCACGCATGGACATCATGCCGGAAGTTCGCATGTCCCCATGGTCCCACCCCCATAGGACAGTGCGACATGCGGGATTGGCGTGTTTCGGCCGGTCCCGGGAAAACCAGTTGAATTCCGCACCGTGAGAACGTCAGCCTTGCACGTCTCCTGCCCTCCCCTCCCTCCGCCGCCCGCCGACCTTGGGACGTCATGCACATTCGCGATCTTCCGTACCCCGATCCCGGCCGACCCGACGTGCGGTCAGGTCCGAGGTTCCTCTTCTGGCTGGGCAGGAATCAGCTGGGCGGGCAGGTGAAGGCGGCGCTCTGGGGCCTGGTGCACATGGCCGCGCTGGTGTCCTTCCCGCTCGCCATCGGCTTCGGTGTGCAGGCGGTGGTGGACCGCTCCGGCTCCCGGCTGGCGATGGCCGGGGCGCTGATGGTGGGGCTCACCGTGCTCACCGCGCTGGGGGACGCCATGCTGCACCGCGCGGCGGTCACCAACTGGATCACGGCGGCGGCCCGGGTACAGCAGCTGCTGGCCCGCAAGGCGGTGGAGCTGGGGTCCGCGCTCACCCGGAAGGTGGCGGCCGGTGAGGTCGTCGCCGTCTCCACGGGCGATGTCGAGAAGATCGGCTGGTTTGTGGAGGCCCTGTCCCGCTTCACCGCGGCCGCGATCACCACCGTCGCGCTCTGTGTGGCACTGGTGCTCTACCAGCCGACGCTGGGAGTGGTGGTGGCCGTCGGGGTGCCCGCGCTGGCGCTGGCCGTGCTGCCGCTGCTGCCGCGCGCGGCGCGCCGGGCCGACGAGCAGCGGGAGAAGGCGGGCCGGGCCACCGAGCTGGCCTCGGACACCGTGGCCGGGCTGCGGGTGCTGCGCGGCATCGGCGGCGAGGAGCTGTTCCTGGGCCGCTACCGGAACGCCTCCCAGGAGGTGCGGGCCGCGGCGGTGCGCAGCGCGCGGATGTGGGCGCTGATCGCGGCCGTGCAGGTGGCACTGCCGGGGCTGCTGCTGATCGGTGTGGTCTGGTACGGGGTGTCGCTGGCCCGCGAGGGGCGGATCGAGGTGGGCGAGCTGGTCACCGTCTACAGCGCGGTCACCTTTCTACTCTTCCCGCTGCGGCACTTCGAGGAGATCGCCATGGCCTACTCCTTCTCCCGGCCCTCCGCGCGGCGCGCGGCCCGGGTGCTGGCGCTGCGGCGCTCCTCCGCGGACGGCGAGGGCGCGGACACAACAGACACCGCAGACACCGCGGACACTGGAGATACCGCGGCCACCGCAGCGTCCGTGGACGGGGGCGGGCGCGCGGAAGCGCGGCGGGCCACTAGACCGCTCGGCGGGGATCTGTACGACCCGGTGACCGGGACGCTGGCGCCGAGCGGGGTGCTGACCGCGGTGGTGTGCGGCGACCCGGACGCGGCCGGGCGGCTGGCGGACCGGCTCGGCGGACATCCCGCGCACGGCGGCCCGGGCGACGGGGACCACGGTGGGGCGCCGTCGGTGCTGCTGGGCGGCGTCGCCCTGGACGAGGTGGCGCTGGCCTCGGCGCGCACGGCGGTGCTGGTGCAGGACAAGGACCCGGTGCTGCTGTCGGGCACGCTCGCCGAGCTCCTGGACGTGCCGAGGTCAGGGGAGGTCCCGGCGGAGAAGGCGCTCGAGGCGGCCCAGTGCGGCGATGTGCTGGAGGCGCTGGCGCAGGCGTCGGCGGCGGCCGACGAGGGCGATGCCGACCCCATGCGCACCCGGATCACCGAGCGCGGTCGCTCGCTGTCGGGTGGCCAGCGGCAGCGGCTGGCACTGGCCCGCTCGCTGGTGACCGATCCGGAGGTGCTGGTGCTGGATGAGCCGACCTCCGCGGTGGACTCGCACACCGAGGCCCGGATCGCCGACGGGGTGCGGCGGCTGCGGACGGGCCGGACCACCGTCGTGTTCACCTCCAGCCCGCTGGTCCTGGACCGGGCGGACCGGGTGGTGTTCGTGGCCGACGGCGGGGCGGCGGCAGTGGGCACCCACCGTGAGCTGCTGGGCACGGCCCCCGCGTATCGCGCGGTCGTCACCCGCGAGACGGACGGCGAGGCCGCCGTGCGGAGGCCCGGTCCTCCCGCCGGCGCGACCGGCCACGTCCTGGAGGACATCGCGCGGAACGACATCGCGCCGGAAGGCATCGGGCGGGAAGAGCTCGGGCGGATCGAGGAACAGATCGAGGAGTCGGCATGATCGGCGTGGCACCGCCCGCCTATGACCCGGCCGCACCGGAGTCGGCGACGACACTGCCGGTCGGCACGCCCACCACCGTGCGGGCCTATGTGCGTGAGCTGCTGCGGCGGCACCGGGGCGCGTTCACCGTGCTGATGGTCGTGAACGCGACCGCGGTGCTCGCCTCCATGGTCGGCCCGCAGCTGCTGGGTGGCGTGGTCGAGGATCTCTCCCAGGGCGAGAAGGACCTCCATCTCGGGCGCACGGTGGCGCTGTTCGCGGTGGCCCTGGTGGTGCAGACCGTGTTCGTCCGGCTGGTGCGGCTGCGCGGGGCGGTACTGGGCGAGCAGATGCTGGCGGATCTGCGGGAGGACTTCCTCGTACGGTCGGTGGGTCTGCCCCCGGGGGTGCTGGAGCGGGCCGGGACCGGGGACCTGTTGTCCAGGATCACCACCGATGTCGACCGGCTGGCGGAGGCGATGCGGGAGGCCGTGCCCCAGCTCGCCATCGGTGTGCTGTGGACCGGACTGCTGCTCGGCGCGCTGACCCTGACCGCTCCCCCACTGGGCCTCGCGGTGCTGGTGGCGCTTCCGGTGCTGGTGATCGGCTGTCGGTGGTACTTCCGCCGCGCGCCGAGCGCCTACCGCTCGGAGGCGGCGGGATACGCGGCGGTGTCCGCGTGCCTCACCGAGAGCGTGGACGCCGGGCGGACCATCGAGGCCCACCGGCTGGGCGACCGGCGGATCGCCCAGTCCGAGCTGCGCATCCGGCGGTGGACGGCGTGGGAGCGCTACACCCTCTGGCTGCGCTCGGTGCTCTTCCCGGTGATCAATGTAAGCTACACGCTGATCACCGGTTCGGTGCTGATGATCGGCGGCCTGTGTGTGATGCGGGGCTGGATGTCGATCGGCGAGCTGACCACCGGGGCGCTGCTGTCGCAGATGCTGGTCGAGCCGATCGGACTGATCCTGCGCTGGTACGACGAGCTGCAGGTCGCCCAGGTGTCGCTGGCCCGGCTGGTGGGGGTGCGCGAGATCGGGGAGGGCCCCGCCGACGAGGGCGTGGTTCCCGGTGGCCGGGAGGTGCGGGCGGACGAGGTGCGGTTCGGCTACCACGAGGGCAGCGATGTGCTGCACGAGGTGTCCATGAAGGTGGCGCCGGGGACACGGCTGGCGCTGGTGGGCCCGTCCGGGGCGGGGAAGTCCACCCTGGGGCGGCTGCTGGCCGGGATCTACTCCCCGCGCACCGGCCGGGTGACCCTGGGCGGTGCGGAGCTGTCGCGGATGCCGGCCGAGCGGGCCCGGGAGCATGTGGCCCTGGTCAACCAGGAGCACCATGTCTTCGTGGGCTCGCTGCGGGACAATCTGCTGCTGGCCCGCGCCGGCGCCGGGGACGCCGAGCTGTGGGCGGCACTGGGCGCGGTCGACGCCGACGGCTGGGCCCGCGCGCTGGACGGGGGCCTGGACACCGAGGTCGGTTCGGGCGGTCTCGCGCTCACCCCCGCACAGGCGCAGCAGATCGCGCTGGCCCGGCTGGTACTGGCCGATCCCCATACGCTGGTGCTGGACGAGGCCACGTCGCTGCTGGACCCGCGGGCGGCGCGCCATCTGGAGCGGTCGCTGGGCCGGGTGCTGGAGGGCAGGACCGTGGTCGCGATCGCCCACCGGCTGCACACGGCGCATGACGCGGATGTGATCGCCGTGGTGGAGAGCGGCCGGATCACCGAGCTGGGCAGCCATGATGAACTCGTCGCGGCGGACGGGGCGTACGCCGCGCTGTGGCGGTCCTGGCATCAGTAGCGGGAGGGGTGGCCACGCCCGGGCATGGCCACCCCGGTCCCGTCCGGGGGTCAGATCACGCCGAGGGCGGCCAGTCCGCCCATGCCGCCGAGCAGCATGAAGACCGGCATCAGCACCTTCAATTCGACCCAGCTGCCGGCCCGGAACCGCATGCCCTTCGGCGGACCGACCGGGTACCAGCGCTTGCGGCCGATCGGTATGGGCCACAGGATCGGGCAGCCGGAGACGGTGAGCGCGTCCCCGATGTCGTGGATCAGGGCGCCGAGCACGATCGGCAGGCCCAGCCAGAGGTACTCCTGGCCCGGTGCGCTGAAGAGCCAGTCCGAGCCGTTCCCGGGCTTGTCCAGCACATCGGCGAGGATCCAGGCGCTGGCCGCCCCGAGCAGCCACACCAGGACATCGCTGGAGACCCGCGCCGCCCGCCACAGCAGCCCCTCGACGGCCAGCACCATATGGACGAAGAGGATGCCCAGCACCGCCCAGCGACCGCCGATCATCGCGAGCGCCGAGGATCCGGCGCCGATCAGCACCGCCCATACCCAGGTGTGGGTCAGGGTGCGGTGGCCGCCGGAGCGGCGCGGGTCGCCCGCCTTCCTGGTCGACTTGTAGACGGAGTACGAGATCTTGTCGATCACCTCGCACAGCGTCCGTGAGATGGGCCCGAAGGCGCGCGATATGGTCGCCGCCTTGTGGTCGAGGTCGGGGGCGAGCGCCGCTCCCGCGCAGATCAGCGCGCCAGCGACCAGCACCGGCCAGGGCATCGCGTGGCCGGCCGCCGCGGCCGCCGCCCCCACCCCCAGCCAGGCCGCCGCCCCGGACAGCGAATGCGCCGGTCCCATCATGGTCGTACCCCGCCCCTGTTCTTTCCCGCTTCTGAGCGGGAGTTGACTGCTTCGGCCCGGCACAGCCTAGCGGCGGACGATCTTCTCGCGTACAGCCGGTTCCCGTCCCGGCGGGGAAACCAGGCAGTATGGGTGCGTGACTCTTATCGATCAGCTGCCGAGCGACGCCGACCCCGACGCACTTTTCGAGGCGTTCTCCACCTGGGTCGAGGAGCGGGGAATCTCGCTGTACCCCGCCCAGGAGGAAGCGCTGATCGAGGTGGTGTCCGGGGCGAATGTGATCCTCTCCACCCCCACCGGCTCGGGCAAGAGCCTGGTGGCGGCGGGCGCCCACTTCGCCGCGCTCGCCCGGGACGAGGTCACCTTCTACACCGCGCCGATCAAGGCCCTGGTCTCGGAGAAGTTCTTCGAGCTGTGCAAGCTCTTCGGCACCGAGAACGTCGGAATGCTCACCGGCGACGCGTCGGTCAACGCGGACGCGCCGGTCATCTGCTGTACGGCCGAGGTGCTGGCGTCCATCGCCCTGCGGGACGGCAAGGACGCCGATATCGGCCAGGTGGTGATGGACGAGTTCCACTTCTACGCGGAGCCCGACCGGGGCTGGGCGTGGCAGATCCCGCTGCTGGAGCTGGAGCGGGCGCAGTTCATCCTGATGTCGGCGACGCTCGGTGATGTGAGCCGGTTCGAGGACGATCTGTCCCGGCGCACCGGGCGGCCCACCGCGGTCGTGCGGTCCGCGACCCGGCCGGTGCCGCTGAGCTACGAGTACCGGACGACGCCGCTGACCGAGACGCTGACCGAGCTGCTGGAGACCCAGCAGGCGCCCGTCTACATCGTGCACTTCACCCAGGCGGCGGCGGTCGAGCGGGCCCAGGCGCTGATGAGCATCAATATGTGCTCGCGCGCCGAGAAGGACGAGATCGCCTCGCTGATCGGCAATTTCAGGTTCACCACCAAGTTCGGCCGCAACCTGTCCCGTTACGTCCGGCACGGGATCGGGGTGCACCATGCGGGCATGCTGCCCAAGTACCGGCGGCTGGTGGAGAAGCTGGCGCAGGCCGGGCTGCTCAAGGTCATCTGTGGTACGGACACCCTGGGCGTGGGGGTCAATGTGCCGATCCGGACCGTCCTGTTCACCGCGCTGACCAAGTACGACGGCCAGCGGGTGCGGACGCTGCGGGCCCGGGAGTTCCACCAGATCGCGGGCCGGGCCGGGCGGGCCGGTTTCGACACCGCGGGCTTTGTGGTGGCCCAGGCGCCCGAGCACGTCATCGAGAACGAGAAGGCGCTCGCGAAGGCCGGGGACGATCCCAAGAAGCGCCGCAAGGTGGTCCGCAAGAAGGCGCCGGAGGGCTTCGTCAACTGGGGCCAGAACACCTTCGAAAAGCTCATCGCCTCCGAGCCCGAGCCGCTCACCTCCCGGTTCCGGGTCACCCACGCGATGCTGCTGTCGGTCATCGCCCGTCCCGGCAACGCCTTCGAGGGGATGCGCCACCTGCTGGAGGACAACCATGAGCCGCGCAAGAACCAGCTGCGGCACATCCGCCGGGCGATCGCGATCTACCGCTCGCTGCTGGACGGCGGGGTGGTCGAGCAGGTGAAGCCCGGGGACGGCGAGGACGAGGGTGCCCCGATCGTCCGGCTGACGGTGGATCTGCAGCAGGACTTCGCGCTCAACCAGCCGCTGTCCACCTTCGCGCTGGCCGCCTTCGAGCTGCTGGACCCCGAATCGCCCTCCTACGCCCTGGACATGGTCTCGGTCGTGGAGTCGACGCTGGACGACCCCCGGCAGATCCTGGCGGCACAGCAGAACAAGGCGCGCGGCGAGGCGGTGGCCGCGATGAAGGCGGACGGCGTCGAGTACGAGGAGCGCATGGAACGGCTCCAGGACATCTCCTACCCCAAGCCGCTGGAGGAGCTGCTGTTCCATGCGTACGGGCTCTACCGCAAGAGCCATCCATGGGTCGGCGACCATCCGCTCTCGCCCAAGTCGGTGATCCGCGACATGTACGAGCGGGCGATGACCTTCACCGAGTTCACCGCGTTCTACGACCTGGCGCGGACCGAGGGCATTGTGCTGCGCTACCTGGCCAGCGCCTTCAAGGCCCTGGACCACACCGTGCCGGACGATCTGAAGTCCGATGACTTCCAGGACATCATCGCCTGGCTCGGCGAGATGGTGCGGCAGGTCGACTCCAGCCTCCTGGACGAGTGGGAGCAGCTGGCCAATCCTGAGGAGGAGTCGGCGGAGGAGGCCCAGGAGCGCGCCGACCAGGTCAGGCCGGTGACCGCCAACGCCCGCGCCTTCCGCGTGCTGGTGCGCAACGCCATGTTCCGCCGGGTGGAGCTGGCCGCGCTGGACAAGGTCGCCGAGCTCGGGGAGATGGACGCCGACTCCGGCTGGGACGAGGACGCCTGGGCCGAGGCGCTGGACGGGTACTGGGAGGAGTACGAGGAGCTCGGCACCGGAGCGCAGGCCCGCGGGCCGAAGCTGCTGCGGATCGAGGAGGAGCCCGAGCACGGCCTGTGGCGGGTGCGGCAGACCTTCGACGACCCGAACGGCGACCACGACTGGGGCATCTCGGCGGAGGTCGACCTCGCCGCCTCCGATGAGGAGGGCCGGGCGGTGGTCCGGGTCACCGACGTGGGCCAACTGTAGCCACCTGGACACGGCCCACGCCGGGGAGCGGCCCGGCCCCCTCAGCGAAGGAGCACCAGCGATGACCAATCCCGCCGAGCGCCTGGTCGACCTGCTCGACCTGGAGCGGATCGAGCTGGACATCTTCCGTGGCCGCAGCCCCGATGAGTCGCTGCAGCGGGTGTTCGGCGGGCAGGTGGCGGGCCAGGCGCTGGTGGCCGCCGGGCGGACCACCGACGGGCAGCGTCCGGTGCACTCGCTGCACGCGTACTTCCTGCGGCCGGGGCGGCCGGGGGTGCCCATCGTGTACCAGGTGGAGCGGGTCCGGGACGGGCGCTCCTTCACCACCCGCCGGGTCGTCGCCATCCAGCAGGGTCGCACGATCTTCAATTTGACGGCCTCCTTCCATTCTTCCGAGCCGGGCATCGAACAGCAGCTGCCGATGCCGGATGTGCCGGGGCCGGAGGGTCTGCCGACCCTCGCCGATGAGGTCCGCGCCCATCTGGGCACGCTCCCCGAGGCGTTCGCCCGTATGGAGCGCCGACAGCCCTTCGACATCCGCTATGTGGAGCGGCTGCGCTGGACGGACGAGGAGCTCAAGGGCGCGGAACCGCGCAGCGCCGTGTGGATGCGCGCGGTGGGGCCGCTCGGGGACGACCCGCTGGTGCACACCTGTGCGCTCACCTATGCGAGCGACATGATGCTGCTGGACGCGGTGCGGGTGCCGGTGGAGCCGCTGTGGGGCCCACGGGGCTTTGATATGGCCTCGCTGGATCACGCCATGTGGTTCCACCGGCCGTTCCGCACCGATGAGTGGTTTCTCTACGAGCAGGAGTCGCCCGTGGCCACGGGCGGCCGGGGGCTGGCGCGCGGCCAGATCTACGACCGCGCGGGTCGGCTGCTGGTGTCCGTGGTGCAAGAGGGGCTTTTTCGTCCGCTGCCGCCCGCCGAGGGCGCCGCGGACGGCGGCTGAGCCCCGCCGTGGTGTCCCCCACCGGGACGTGCCGCAGGTGACTCACCGCCTGCCGATCAGCTTCTGCCACAGGCTCCGCGGGCGGCCCGGAACCGGAGGGCGGTCATCGAGCGCCGACTCCGGCCCGGCGTCCGGGCGCGGCGCGGGCCGGGCCCGACGGGCGTCGTCCAACGACGAGGCGAGGGCGGCCCGATAGCGCCGGATCTCCCGTGGGTCGTCCGCCGTGACCAGCGCGTCGATGACATCTCGGATCGCGCCCGCCTCGGGACGCATCCGGACGAGTGCGGGACGGAGCTCCCGCAGATGGGCCCGCTCATACGGATCGGCCACGGCCGAGGCCAGCTCGACGGAGCCGAGCACCGAGGCCGGCACCGCGGCCCGCTCCCAGGGGTCCTCCGTCTGGGCGAGCAGCTGGCCGATCCTTCGGCCGCGCCATGTGGCGGCCCGCCAGTCCTCCCCCGCGGCCAAGGCGGCGCTCAGCCCCGGCGGGGTGCGACCGCTCAGCAACTCCGGCTGCCTGACGGCGAGCTCGGTCAGGTCCGAGGCCAGATAGAGCCATACGACGGCCCGATAGCGATTGACATAGAACCGGACGGGAGCGAAGAAACCCCCGCGCGCGAGGCGGGTCAGCCGCCCCTGCGTGATACCCAGCAACTCCGCGCCCTCCGCGGTGCCCACCTCACGGAGACGGGCGATGAGCGCTTCCGGGAAGCCCTCGGCGGCGGTCACCCGCCTCAGCTCCTCGCACGCCACCCGCCGACCGAGACCGGTGGTGACGGTGCGCACTTCCCCCAGCTGAACCGCCAGCTCGAACTCCCGCGTATTGAGCCCCAGCGCCCGGGCCGCCGCGCCGAACGCGACGCTCTCGCCCGCTCCTCCCGGCGATCCGACCGGCCCCGCCGACCCGCCGTGGTCTCCCGGCCCGCTCGCCCATCCCGGTGCGCTCGGCTCGCCGAGCCATTCCGGGCTCCACGGCTCCTGGCTCTTCCGCAGCTCCTGATCCACCCGCACTGCCATCGCGACGTCCTCCCCCGCACTGCCTCAATCACTGACAGTGACGACGATAGCCGCGAAGCAAGAAGCTCGGTCAGGCCTGTGGATAACTTCCGCGCGGCATCAGCTGGGTGCGCCGCTCTCCTGTCTGGCCTCGACTCCCAGATGCTCCCCCACCCGGTTGACCAGCAGCGCCATCTCGTACGCGGCCTGTCCCACATCCGCGTCCGGCCCGGTGAGCACGCACAGACAGCTGCCGTCCCCCGCCGCCGTGACGAAGAGGACGCCCTCGTCGAACTCGACCATCGTCTGCCGCACCCGGCCGGTCCGGAAGTGGTGCCCGGACCCCTTGGCGAGGCTGTGCAGCCCGGAGGCCACCGCGGCCAGGTGCTCGGCGTCCTTGCGCACCAGCGTGGAGCTCGCCCCCGTCACCAGCCCGTCGTTGGACAGCACCAGCGCGTGCCGTATCTCCGCGATCCGCTCGGTCAGGTCGTCCAGTAACCAGTCGAGCCCCTTGCCCACTGCCATATCCGACTCCTCCCCGATTCCCCTTCAGCTGCGTGCCAGCCTTTCTCACTGCCGCCGTCTGGGCAACCCGCCCCGCTCGGCACCCCACGCTTGTGCGCTGATTGACGCAGGATGGGGACATGGCACAGAACATGACCAAGGATCAGTGGCAGAAGTTCGTCTCGGAGGGCACCCGTACGGCGAAGCTGGCGACCGTGCGGGCCGACGGAAGTCCGCACCTCGCCCCCGTGTGGTTCCTGCTCGACGGTGACGACCTCGTCTTCAACACAGGTCAGGAGACGGTCAAGGGACGCAACTTGGCCCGGGACGACCGGCTCACCATCTGTGTGGACGACGACAGACCGCCGTTCGCGTTCGTCACCCTGCGGGGGCGCGCCGAGCTCATCGACGACCTGGGGCAGGTCCGCGACTGGGCCACCCGGATCGCCGCCCGTTACATGGGCGAGGGCAGGGCCGAGGAGTACGGCGCCCGCAACGGCGTGCCGGGCGAGCTGCTGGTCAGGGCGCGCATCGACAAGGTGCTCGCGCTCTCCGGGGTCGCCGAGTAGCGAGATCCGACCGAAATCCACCCCTTCATGACGCACCCCCGCCCATCCGACGTTTACGGGCGCATGAGGACCTTTATCGCGCCGTCCTCCTTGTGCTGGAACATCTCATAGGCGCGGGGTGCCTCCTCCAGCGGCACGCGATGGGTGGCGAACCCGTCGACGCCCAGCGGGTCGTCGTCGGTCAGCAGGGGGAAGATGTCGTCGGCCCAGCGCCGCACGTTCGCCTGGCCCATCCGCAGCTCGAGCTGCTTGTCGAACATGGTCATCAGCGGCAGCGGATCGGCCATTCCACCGTAGATCCCGCTGAGGGAGATCGTTCCGCCGCGCCGCACCAGCGCGATGGCCAGCCGCAGCGCCGCCAGCCGGTCGACCCCGGCCTTCTCCGTGAGCTTGGCGGCCCAGTCCCGTGGCAGCAGGCCCGTGGCCCGCTGGGCGGTCCGGCCCAGCGGGCTGCCGTGGGCCTCCGTCCCGACCGCGTCGATGACCGCGTCCGGTCCGCGGCCGCCGGTGGTCGAGAGGATGGCCTCGACCAGTTCCTCCTGGCCGGAGTAGTCATTGAGGTCATGGACCTCGACGCCGTCGGCGCGCGCCCGGCGCAGCCGTTCGGGGACGAGGTCCACGCCGATCACCCGGTCGGCCAGCCCCTGGACCTTCGCCACCCGGCAGGCCATGATCCCGATGGGGCCCAGCCCCAGGACGGCGAGCGTGCCGCCGCGCGGCACCTCCGCGTACTCGACCGCCTGCCATGCCGTGGGCAGTACGTCGGACAGATAGACGTAGCGGTCGTCGTGGACCCCTTCGGGCACCTTGATCGGGCCGTACTGGGCCTGCGGCACCCTCAGGTACTCCGCCTGGCCGCCGGCCACCGCGCCGTAGAGCTTGGTGTAGCCGAAGAGCTCCGCCCCCGTGCCGTGCTCGGCGACCTGAGTGGTCTCGCACTGCGTCGGCAGACCGGTGCGGCACATCCAGCAGTGTCCGCAGGCGATCTGGAACGGGACCACCACGCGGTCGCCGGGCTTGATCTGCGTCACCTCCGGGCCGGTCTCCTCCACGATGCCCATGGGTTCGTGGCCGAGGATGTCGCCGGGGGTCATGAAGGGGGTGAGCACTTCGTACAGATGCAGATCGGAACCGCACAGCCCCGTGGTGGTGATCCGGATGATCGCGTCCGTCGGCTCCTTGATGATGGGGTCGGGCACCGTCTCGACCCGCACATCATGTCGGCCCTGCCAGGTCACCGCTCGCATCACCGCATCCCTTCGCCGTAGTCGTCGGCACGATTCCTCGAGGGCCGTTGCGAGTACCCCGGCGCATCCGGCCGAACCGCCGGCGGGACCATGGGCCGCGCCGCCGGTCCACCAGGTCCACGAGCCGGGTGGTCTCCTCGGCGAGCACGCCGGGCTCGGCGCCCGCGGTGCCCAGCACGGCCAGGCACGCGCCGTCGGCCAGCGCCGCGACGAAGAGGGTGCCCGCCGCCATCTCGATCATCGTCCGCCGGGACGGGCCGCCGCGCCCCCGGCGCCCGGCGTTCGCGGCGATGCCGTGGAATCCGGAGGCGACGGCGGCCAGGTGCTCGGCCTCATGGCGGGAGAGCCCAGCGGACGCGCTGACGGTCGCCCCGTCCCGGGAGAGCACCACGGCATGGCGTACGCCTCCGGCCCCGGTCACCAGATCGTCCAGGATCCGGTCGAGATCGACCATGGAGCGGGCGGCGGTGCTGCGCGGCTTGGTCATGGGCGGTCTCCCTCGGTCGGGATGCGCCGCGCCGGGCGGCGCTCCAGGTGTCCCCCTGAGCCAGGGACGCTAGACCCGGCGGGGGCGCGCGTTGAGGGCGCATTACGGAACCTGTTGAAAATTGACAGAGTCAGATGCCAGACCGATCGATGAACGTCCGAATCTGCACTCGAAGCGGGCGTAGGCTGCTTGCTCAGCGCAGTGCTTCACCGCCGTAGCCGCGGCGCTTCACCGTCGTAGCCGTAGTGCTTCACCGCCGTAGCCGCGGCCCTTCGCGCTGTCGCAGCCGTGGCGCTTCGCCGCCGTACCCCAGGTGCCCCGAGGAGTTCCCGTGCCCCATGAGCAGTCCCATGGAAACAGTGCGGCCGCCGTACGGGAGTTCTTCACCCCCCGGGCGGCCGAGTGGGATCGCCGCTTCCCGGACGACGGCCCCGCCTACGCCGCCGCCGTCGCGGACCTCGGGCTCCGCCCCGGGGACGCGGTGCTCGACGCGGGGTGCGGAACGGGGCGTGCGCTGTCCGCGCTGCGCGCCGCGGTCGGCCCCCAGGGGACCGTCCTCGGAATGGATCTCACGCCCGCCATGCTGGACGCCGCCCTGCGCGAGGGCCGGGACGGCTCCGCCGGCCTCGCCCTCGCCGATGTGGCACGGCTGCCGCTGCGCGACGGCCGCCTCGACGCGGTGTTCGCCGCCGGGCTGATCTCCCATCTCTCCGACCCCCGCGAGAACCTGCGCGAACTGGCCCGGGTGGTGCGCCCCGGCGGGCGGCTCGCGCTGTTCCATCCGGTGGGGCGGGCCGCGCTCGCCGCCCGCCACGGCCGTGCGCTCACCCCCGACGATCTGCGGGCGGAGCCCCGGCTGCGGCCGTTGCTGGCGGACGCCGGCTGGCGCCTGGACTCGTACACCGACGAGGACACCCGCTTCCTGGCGCTCTCCGTGCGCGACGTCGGCTGAGGGACCGGAAGGGCGGGTCCGAGCGGAACGCTCAGGGCTGGCCCGCTACCGCCGCCGCGAAGCCGGGGGCGTTGTCGAACATCACGTTGTGCCCCGCTCCGGGCACGGTGCGGACCGTCACCCCGGCCGCCGTCAGCTCCTCGCGCCCGCCGAGCTCCTCGCCGTGCCCGCCGACCAGGAAGGTGCGGGGGATCCCCAGGCCGAGGAGCATCCTCCGCATGGTCGGCCGGGTGCCGCGGACCAGCGCGCACGCGCTGCGGTGCAGGGCGGTCGGGTCGGTGAGCCGCACCGTCGCCCGCCACACCGGCCCGATCCGCCGCAGGGTCTCCTCGAATCCGCCGCCGCGTACGAACGCGTCCTCCGTGTACGCCGCGATCCTGCTGCTGCCCGCCGTCAGCGGCGGATCGGGATCCAGATTGGCCTCGGTGAGCACCAGCCGGGACACCAGTTCCGGGCGGCGCACCGCCAGCACGATGGCGACCGATCCGCCCATGCTGTGCCCAATGAGCTCGGCACCCCGCACCTTGGCGGCGTCGAGGGCCACGGCCAGCGCGGCGGCGTGGTCCTCCAGCGTGTAGCCGAAGTCCGCGGGGCGGTCGCTGATCCCGTGGCCTGGCAGGTCCACGAAGAGCGACCGGCGGTCCGCGAGGGCCGGGACGGCGGCTATATGGGCGTGATAGACGGCCGATGTCGCGCCGAGCCCATGGACATACGCCCGCGGTGGGCCGCCGTCCCCGGCCCCGGCCGTGCCGGTCCATCGGATGTGGGCCCCCTCGGGGCCGAACGGTGCGTGCTCCATGGCCTTCCTCCCGCCGTTCCCGCCTTAAGGATCGCGTCGGACCCGACGATACATCGACAACGATGTATTGCACTTACGAGGTACCGCGGCCATGCGGCACAATGCGGCCATGCTCGAACTCGCCATCCTGGGCTTCCTCCATGACGCCCCGCTGCACGGCTATGAGTTGCGCAAACGCATCGCCGCGCTGACCGGCCATGTGAAACCCGTGGCCGAGTCCACCCTCTACCCGGCGATCAAGCGGCTGGAGAAGGCCGGGCTGCTGGCCCGCCGGACCCAGCCGGGCGCGGGGGCCGCGCCCCGGCACATGCTCACGCTGACCGCCGAGGGGCAGGCGGAGCTGCGCCGCCGTCTGGCGCATCCGGCGGACGCCGACATCACCGACGAGAACCGCTGGTTCACCGTGCTGGCGTTCCTGCGCCACCTCGAAGAACCGTCGGCCCAGGCGGAGGTGCTGGAGCGCCGGATGGCCTTTCTGCGGCAGCCGTCGAGCTTCTTCTACGAGGGCGACCGCCCGTTGCGCGCCGAAGAGGTCGACGATCCCTTCCGGCGCGGCATTCTCACCGTCGCCCGGGCCACCAGCCAGGCCGAACTGTCCTGGCTGCGGCGCACACTCGACACGCTCCGGGCGGCGACCGACGGCTGAGAGCCGACCGCCTTCCGATGTCTCGACTCCGTGGCTACTGGGTGGTTAAGGTGCGCGACGACGGATCGCCCATCGGATCCGCATGCGCAAGAGGAGGCTGTCGTGCCCGCCACGGAGGAGTCACGCGACGAGGCGCTGTATGTGCTGACCGCGGTGCTGCTGACACCCGCTCAATTCCCGAGCGTGCTCGGCGACGACTATCCCGAGGCATGTGCCGCGCTCGGGCTGGAGCCGTACGAGAGCGGCTACGGACTGGTGCTGGGACAGGACGCGGACGGCGCCCGCTGGACGGTGGTCACCGACGATGTGGCGCTCGTGGCCATCGCCATCGCGACCTGGGACTGCGGTATGGAATACGCCCTGGCCATCGAGGACCGTACGGTGGTCGCCTCGCTTCCCGGCTGGCCGCTCGCGGTGGCCGTGGCCGCCCCGGGCGTACCGGCTCCCCATGATCCCGCGTCCGACCCCGGGCTGGGGGAGGCCGTCTCCCGGGCACCGCTGTCGCCGCCGGACTCCGAGCGGTGGGGCCCGGCCCAGCGGCGGCTCGGCGCCGATGAGATCGCGCTCCAGTGGGCGATCTGGCGTGAACAGGTCGACAGTGATGTGACGTTCGTGTCCCCGGGCGAGAAGCCGCACGGGGGTGTGCGGCGGGTGCTCGAAGAGGCGCGCGGCTATCTGGACTCACCCCCGCCGCTGGGGCGGATCCGCTCGGCGTTCGCCTCCGGCGACGCGCGGACGCTCCGGGCCGACGGGCCGGGCTGGAGCATGGTGGCCCGGACCGACGACATCGCGTTCGTGCTGCTGGACGACGCACCGGGCGAGGTGCTGCCGGTCGGCCGCGGCCCCGAGCTGCCCGGGCTGCTGACGGCCCTGGACAAGCTCGCCGTACGGCCGCACTGAGCCCCCGAGGCCCCGCCTTCTCCCGCACGGCGTCAGCGAGAGGCGTCCCCAGGTGCCGGTCAACGAGGCCATAGGGGCCGGTCGGGCACGCCGACGCGCGGGCCCCGTCGGCGCCCCCGTACGGTCCCAGCGGCCGTTTCCGTCCGGACCCGGATGTCACTCCGGGCCTGAGCGGGCCCCGAGGGGCATGGCCGCCGGCCAGGCGGCCGGGTCCGGAACGGGGTCGCGGGCGGTCCGCGATCGGTACTGCGCGGTCACTCCCGGGTGCGCTCCGCCCGTGACCCCTGGCCCGGCTGGTCGCCTCGCCCGGCCGGGCTCGACGACCGGCCGCTTCAGCGGCCCAGCTGCTTACGGGTGGCCCTGCTCAGCCTGCGGCGCTGGGAGGGATCCAGCAGCAGATAGGCCGCCGCCGGCACTCCCACGATCACCAGCAGCGCAGCCCAGAAGGGCAACACCCAGAGCAGGATCACACCCGCCACCACACCACCGGTGGCGACCTTCGCACGTGTGGACATCTCGCCCGCCTCCTTCACGGCCCATAGCCGCACTCACTCCACACAACGGACACCGGCGGCGCCCGGTTCCTCACCGCGCCGCGATCCTGTACCCTCGGGCGGCCCGGGCTTGACTAGTCAAATTTGAGGAACGCACAGCACTGTGACACCACCCTCCGCGGCCACACCCTCCGACATCGCCGAACTCTCCCGCTGCACCGCGGTCTTCCTTCCCGGTGACCCGGCACGCACCGGCCGGGTCGCCTTCTGGCGGCCGGACGGCGCACCTCCCTCCGGCCCCGTCACCGGCTCCGCCGAGGAGCTGACGGTCGTCGTGCCGGTGGACGGCACCGATGGCGGTCCCACCGGCCCCGACCCCATCGTCCCCACCGGCCTCGATGTAGAGACGCGTACCGTAAGGGCGCTTGTGCTGCCCCTGGCCGAGGCGCTGCCGGTGCTCACCCGGGCCCGGGCGCGGGCCGTGCAGGCCGGTCCCGGGGAGTGTGACACCGCCACGGCCTTCTGGGGCGCCGCCGCCGTCCTCGCCCTCCAGCTCGCGGCCCGCGGAAGGCTGCTGCCCGGGCTGAGCTCCACCGACCACGACGCCTGGCGGGTCGGTCCGCTCACCCCCGACGATCTGACGCGGGTGCGTGAGCTGGCCGCCGCCATGCCGCCTACGGCCCACGCGACGCCGCTGCCCGTCTCCGGCCCGGTGCTGCTGCCCGAGCCCGAGCGGCATCTGCGGGCGTTCCTGGACGCGGTGGCGGACGGGCTGCCGCGTTCGCCCGCGGCGGCGTCGGCCGCGGGCGGCCCCGCCTACGCCGCCCCGGCACCACGGCGGCTGCCCGAACAGCGCGCCTGGGCCGCCGATGTGGCTGCCGGGCACGACGCGGGGGTGCGGCTCTCGATCCGTATCGAGCTGCTGTACGGCGTCGGTGGGAACGGTAAGGCGGACGCGCCGCGCTTCCGTGCCGTACTCCAGCTGCACAGCCTCGCCGATCCGGCGCTGGTCGCGGACGCCGCCGACGTCTGGGCTGGGACGTCGCCCATCACCTCGGCCCTCGGTCCGCGCGCCCGTATGGACGCCCTGCTGACCCTGCGGCGCGCGGCCCGCGCCTGGGCGCCGCTCGCCCCGCTGCTGTCCGCCGCCGTGCCCGACGCCCTCGACCTCGCCGACGAGGAGGTCACCGAACTGCTCGGCCCGGCAGCCGGGGCGCTGGACGCCGCCGGGGTCCAGGTGCACTGGCCCAGGGAGCTGGCCCGCGGGCTCACCGCCCGTGCCGTCATCGGCCCGGACGGCGACGACGAGGCCCAGGAAGACGCCGGGCCCCGGCTCCCCGGCTTCCTCTCCGCGGACGCGCTGCTGCGCTTCAGCTGGCGGTTCGCCGTGGGTGACCAGGAGCTCACCCGTGCCGAGCTCGACCGGCTCGCCGAGGCCAGTCGGCCGGTGGTGCGGCTGCGCGACCAGTGGGTCCTCCTCGACCCCGAGGCGGTGCGCCGGGTACGGGACCGGCAGGACCGCAAGCTCACCCCCGCCGACGCCCTCGGCGCCGTCCTTACCGGTCGCACGGAGGCCGACGGCACCGATGTGGAGGTGCGGCCCACCGGCTGGCTGGAGGCCCTGCGGGACCACCTCGCCGACCCCGAGGGGACCGCGGGCACCCAGCGGGCGCCGGTGTCCCAGCCCGCCGCGCTGGCCGCCACACTCCGCGACTACCAGCTGCGCGGCCTGGACTGGCTGGTCCGGATGACCTCGATCGGCCTCGGCGGCTGTCTCGCCGACGACATGGGCCTCGGCAAGACCATCACCGTGATCGCCCTCCATCTCCACCGTATGGACATCTCTGAAGCCTCCGGGCCCACTCTGGTGGTCTGCCCCACCTCGCTGATGGGCAACTGGCAGCGCGAGATCGAGCGGTTCGCGCCGGGCACCCCGGTGCGCCGCTACCACGGCTCCGCGCGCAGTCTGGACGACCTTGACGACGGCGAGTTCGTCCTCACCACCTATGGCACGATGCGGCTGGACGCCCAGCGGCTGGCCGGGGCCGGGCCGTGGGGCATGGTGGTCGCGGACGAGGCGCAGCACGTGAAGAACCCGTTCTCGGCGACGGCGCGACAGCTGCGCACCATCGGCGCGAAGGCCCGCGTGGCGCTCTCCGGAACCCCCATCGAGAACAACCTCTCCGAGCTCTGGGCGATCCTCGACTGGACCACGCCCGGGGTGCTGGGCACCCATGGGGCGTTCCGCAGGCGCTACGCCCAGCCCGTGGAGAGCGGAAGCGACCCCGAGGCCGCCGCGCGGCTGGCGAAACTGGTCCGCCCCTTCCTGCTCAGGCGCCGCAAGTCCGACCCCGGTATCGCCCCGGAGCTGCCGCCCAAGACGGAGACGGACCGGGCCGTCGCGCTCACCAAGGAGCAGGCCGGGCTGTACGAAGCGGTGGTGCGCGAGATCCTGGCCGAGATCTCCGGCACCGACGGCCTCGTCCGGCGCGGACTCATCGTGAAGCTCCTCACGGGGCTGAAGCAGATCTGCAATCACCCGGCGCAGTACCTGAAGGAGGACCGGCCGGTGGTCCCCGGACGCTCCGGCAAGCTGGAGCTGCTTGACGAGCTGCTGGACACGATCCTGGCCGAGGGCGGGAGCGTCCTGGTCTTCACCCAGTACGTCCAGATGGCGCGCATCCTCGAGGGCCATCTGGCCGCGCGCGGGGTGCCGGCCCAGCTGCTGCACGGCGGTACGCCGGTGGCGCGGCGCGAGGAGATGGTGCGGAGCTTCCAGGACGGCGAGGTCCCGGTGTTCCTGCTGTCGCTGAAGGCGGCGGGCACCGGGCTCAACCTCACCCGGGCCGGGCATGTCGTGCACTACGACCGCTGGTGGAACCCGGCCGTCGAGGCACAGGCCACCGACCGCGCGTACCGCATCGGCCAGACCCAGCCGGTGCAGGTCCACCGCATCGTCGCGGAGGGCACCGTGGAGGACCGCATCGCCGCGATGCTGGCGCGCAAGCGGGAGCTGGCGGACGCCGTGCTCGGCTCCGGCGAGGGCGCACTGACCGAACTGACCGACGCCGAGCTGGCGGAGCTCGTGGAGCTGAGGGGGACCGAACGATGAGCCGTACCGAGTCCGAGCGCACCTTCGCCGCACTGCCGCCCGCCCGTGGCCGCGGCTTCGCCCGCACCTGGTGGGGACAGGCGTGGCTGAAGGCCCTGGAGGACACGGCGCTGGACGGCGAGCAGCTGAAGCGGGGCCGCAAGCAGGCGCGCGAGGGTGCGGTGGGCGCGGTGTGCGTACGCCCCGGGCGGGTCACCGCCGTGGTGCGGGACCGCGACCGCACGCCTTACCGGTCCGATGTACTGCTGCGGGAGTTCACCGACACGGAGTGGGACCGGCTGCTGGAGGTGGTCGTGGACCGCTCCGGCCATATCGCCGCCCTGCTGGACCGTGACATGCCCCCGCAGCTGGCCGAGGACGCGGCCGTCGTGGGTGTCGAACTGCTGCCGGGGATAGGCGACCTGGAGCCGGAGTGCGGCTGCGAGGCGTGGGACCACTGCCCGCACACGGCGGCGCTGTGCTACCAGCTCGCCCGGCTGCTGGACGAGGATCCGTATGTGCTGCTCCTGATGCGCGGACGCGGGGAGCGGGAGCTGTTGGACGAGCTCCAGGTGCGCAGCGCGGCGCGGGCCGCCCGGGACCTTCCGCGGGCAGCGGAGGAGGCCGCTCCCCCGGCTCCGGAGGGCGTACCGGCCCGGGAGGCGTTCGGCGCGCCCGGGCCGCTCCCGCTGCCCGGACCGCCGCCCGCGGTCGCCGCGCCCGGCCGTCCACCGTCGCTGGCGGGCGGTACCGACCCGGCCGGGGGGCTGGACGTGGCCGCGCTGGAGTTCCTGGCGGCGGACGCGGCCGTACGGGCCCAGCGGCTGCTGGCCGACGCGCTCGCACCCGGTCACGCCACCGCCCCGGTCCCGGCCCCGCTGACGGTGTGGCAGGACACGGTGCGGCTGACCGCCGCAGGTCCCCCGGCCCCGGTCGCCGCCCGGCTCGCGACGGGCTGCGGGCGCGACCGCACCGATCTGGCGCGGGCCGCACGCGCCTGGGAGCACGGCGGGGCCGCGGCGCTCACCGTGCTGGAGGAGGAGTGGACGCCGGACGCGGAAGCCCTCGCGCGGGCCCGCGCCCAGCTGGCCGCCGCCTGGGAGGGGGACGAGCTGGCCCCCCGGCTGCGCGCCACGGCGAACCGCTGGACCGTGGTGGGCGCCGATCTCCAGGTGCGCTACGGCCACGACGGACGCTGGTGGCCGTACCGCAGGGAACGCGGCCGCTGGTGGCCCGCGGGCCCGGCCGGACCCGACCCGGCGGCGGCGCTGGCGCTGGCGGGCTCCGAGGGCTGACGCGCGCACGGGCGGTGGCGGGCCCGGGGTCCCGAGCGGGTCGGCGGCGGGGGTCCCGAGCCGGTGAGGGCCCCGGCCGCCGGTCCAGTCGAGGGCGGGACCGGCGGCCGGATCCGGTCAGCCGCGCGAGGGCAGCCGGACCCGAGCGACCGAGCAGGGCCAGCCGGGCCCGGTCAGCCGGACGCGGCCGACCGGCACCGTCAGCCGCGCGCGGTCAACCGGACGGGGTCAGCCGCGCGCGGCCAGCAGATGGTCCATGGCCAGCTGGTCGAGGCGTTCGAAGGCCATACCGCGCCCGGCGGCGGCCTCGACGTCGAAGTCCTCGAAGGCGGTGCGGTCCGCGAGCAGCGCCGCCGGGGTCTCGCCCTCGTCGAGGGTCGGCTGGCCCAGCTGGTCCAGGCGCGAGGCGCGCAGCGCCTCCTGGACCTCGGGGTCGGCGCGGAAGGAGGCCGCGCGCTCCTTAAGGATGAGGTAATTGCGCATGCAGCCCGCCGCCGAGGCCCAGACGCCCGAGATGTCCTCGGTGCGCGGGGGCTTGAAGTCGAAGTGGCGCGGGCCCTCGTAGCCACCGGTCTCCAACAGGTCGACCAGCCAGAAGGCGGCCCGCAGATCGCCCGCGCCGAACCGCAGGTCCTGGTCGTACTTGATGCCGCTCTGGCCGTTGAGGTCGATGTGGAAGAGCTTGCCCGCCCACAGCGCCTGGGCGATGCCGTGCGGGAAGTTCAGCCCGGCCATCTGCTCGTGGCCGACCTCCGGATTGACCCCGTACAGCTCGGGCCGCTCCAGCCGCTCGATGAAGGCAAGGGCGTGGCCGACGGTCGGCAGCAGGATGTCGCCGCGCGGCTCGTTGGGCTTGGGCTCGATGGCGAAGCGCAGATCGTAGCCCTGCTCGGTGACATACGCGCCGAGCAGGTCGAACGCCTCCTTCATCCGGTCGAGCGCGGCGCGCACGTCCTTGGCGCCGCCGGACTCGGCGCCCTCGCGACCGCCCCAGGCCACATAGGTCCTGGCACCCAGCTCGACGGCGAGGTCGATGTTGCGCATGGTCTTGCGCAGCGCGTAGCGGCGCACATCGCGGTCGTTGGCGGTGAAGCCGCCGTCCTTGAAGACCGGATGGGTGAAGAGGTTGGTGGTGGCCATGGGCACGCGCATACCGGTGGCGTCCAGGGCCTGGCGGAAGCGCTTGATATGCGATTCGCGCTCGGTCTCGGAGGCCCCGAAGGGGATGAGGTCGTCGTCGTGGAAGGTGACGCCGTACGCGCCGAGCTCGGCGAGCCGGGTCACGGACTCCACGGGGTCGAGCGCCGGGCGGGTGGCGTCCCCGAACGGATCCCGGCCCTGCCAGCCGACCGTCCACAGTCCGAAGGTGAACCTGTCCTCGGGGGTGGGGTTGTAGCTCATCGCGGCTCCCTCGCCTATTTCGTCATGGCGCTTTACAAATTAGTATGCGCGAGCATTCCGGGGAAGCCCCGTACAACCCGCACACCGCACGCCCCATGAACGCAAGGGAGAGCGCGAGATGGCAGCAGCAGCCGTGCCCGTGCCGCAAGGACCGCTCGTCGTCGGCGTGGACAGCTCCACGCAGTCGACCAAGGCGCTCGTCGTCGACTCCGCGACCGGTGCGGTCGTGGCCCGAGGGCAGGCCCCGCACACCGTGGGCGGCGGCAGCGACGGCACCGGTAAGGAGTCCGTCCCCGAGCAGTGGTGGAAGGCGCTCACCGAGGCGCTGCGCCAGTGCGGGACCCCGGCCCGGGAGGCGGCCGCGGTCTCGGTGGGCGGCCAGCAGCACGGCCTGGTCACGCTGGACGCCTCCGGCCGTTCGGTGCGTCCCGCCCTGCTGTGGAACGACGTGCGCTCCGCGCCGCAGCGCGACCGGCTCATCGAGGAGTTGGGCGGACCCAAGGCGTGGGCGGAGCGGGTCGGCAGTGTGCCCGCGCCCGCCTTCACCGTCACCAAGTGGGCCTGGCTCGTGGAGAACGAACCGGAGGCGGCCCGCGCCACCGCGGCCGTCCGGCTCCCCCACGACTACCTCACTGAGCGGCTGACCGGCTACGGCACCACCGACCGGGGCGACGCCTCGGGCACCGGCTGGTGGGCCTCGGGCACCGAGTCCTACGACGAGGAGATCCTGGACCGGGTCGGGCTCTCCCCCGAGCTGCTGCCGCGCGTGCTGCGCCACGGCGAGGCCGCCGGGACGGTACGGGAGCTGCCCGATCTGCCGCTGCCCACCGGCGCCCTGGTGGCCACCGGCACGGGCGACAACATGGCGGCCGCCCTGGGGCTCGGTCTGCGCCCGGGGCAGCCGGTGCTGAGCCTGGGCACCTCCGGCACCGTCTACGCGGTCTCGGCCCACCGGCCCACCGACCCCACCGGGGTGGTCGCGGGGTTCGCCGACACGCGTGACGCCTGGCTGCCGCTGGCGTGCACGCTCAACTGCACGCTCGCGGTCGACCGGATCGCGGCGTTGCTGGGCCGCGACCGGGAGGCGGTGGAACCGGGCGGCTCGGCCGTACTGCTGCCGTTCCTCGACGGCGAGCGCACCCCCCATCTGCCGCACGCCTCGGGGCTGCTGCACGGTCTGCGCCATGACACCACGCCCGGGCAGGTGCTCCAGGCCGCCTACGACGGGGCCGTCTTCGCCCTGCTCACCGCGCTGGACCAGGTGCTGGACGCGGACACGGCGCCCGACGCCCCGCTGCTGCTCATCGGCGGCGGCGCCAAGGGCGCCGCATGGCGGGAGACGGTCCGGCGGCTGAGCGGACGCCCGGTGCGGGTGCCCCGGGCCGAGGAGCTGGTCGCCCTCGGGGCCGCGGCACAGGCCGCGGGGCTGCTGCTGGGCGAGGACCCGGCGGCGGTGGCACGGCGCTGGTCGACCGCCGAGGGGCCGTCCTATGGGCCGGTGCCCCGCGACGAGGCGGCGCTTGAACGGCTCTCCCAGGTGCTGGCGAACGCGGACGGACTGCTGCGCCAGGCGTGAGCGCGCCGCACCAGGCACAAGCGCACCACGCCACGCGTGAACGCCGTACGGACGCCACGCCGCGCGTGAACGCCGTACGGCGGCGGCCGGGACGCCCCGGTCCGGCCGGGAAGCCCCGGTGTCGTACCGGCCCGGCACAATGACCGGATCGGCCGAGAGGAGACGGTTCAGGTGGCAGCGCCACTGCCCAACACCCAGCAGGCGATGCGCCGGCGCAATCTCTCCCTCGTGCTGCACGCCGTGGCCGCCCACGGCCCGCTGTCCCGTGCCGCGGTGGCGGCGCGGGTGGGGCTGACCCGGGCCGCCGTCTCCACGCTCGTCGACGAGCTGATCCGGGACGGGCTGCTGGTCGAGCTGGGCCCCTCCCGGCCCGGCACCGTCGGCCGCCCCGGCAGCGCCCTGCAGCTCAACGAGCGCGGTCCGGCCGGTCTTGGCGCGGAGATCGGCGTGGACCACCTCGCGGTGTGCGCGGTGGACCTCGCCGGGCGGATACGGGCCCGTACGGAGCTCGCGTCGGCGAACCGCGACCGCCCACCGGCCCCGGTGCTCACCCAGCTCGCCGGTCTGGTCCGGCAGGTCGCGGCGGAGGCGGAGCTGAGCGGGCTGCGGCCGGTGGGGCTCACGGTGGCGGTGCCCGGTCTGGTGGCGCGGGACTCATCGCTGGTCGTCCGCGCCCCCAACCTGGGCTGGGAGGGCGTGGACACCGGCCCCGAGCTGCGCGCGGCGCTGCCCGGTCTGCCGGTGACCGTGGACAACGAGGCGAATCTGGGCGCGCTCGCCGAGCTGTGGCGGGGCGGCCATGACCCGGCGCCCCGGGACTTCGTCCATGTCTCGGCCGAGATCGGCATCGGCGCCGCGGTGGTGCTCGATGGTCAACTGCTGCGCGGCACCCATGGTTTCGCGGGCGAGCTGGGCCATGTGCCGGTGCGCCCCGAGGGGCCCGAGTGCGCCTGCGGGGGGCGCGGCTGTCTGGAGCAGTACGCGGGCGAGGAGGCGGTGCTGCGGGCGAGCGGCCTGTCCCCGGAGGAGGCCGCGGCCCGGCACCCGGGCCCTGGTGGCCGTATCGCCGTGCTGGCCGTGCGGGCGGCCAGCGGCGACCAGCGGGCGCGGCGTGCGCTGCGCGGCGCGGGCTCGGCGCTCGGGATCGCCCTCGCGGGCGCGGTGAACCTCCTGGATCCGGAGAAGGTGGTGCTCGGCGGGGCGCTGACGCCGCTGGCGCCCTGGCTGCTGCCCGCCCTGGAGCGGGAGTTGGGCAGGCGGCTCACCGACCCGGCCCGGCCCGGCAGCGGAGCGGTGACGGTCTCCCGGCTGGGCCCGGACGGTCCACTGCTGGGCGCGGCCAGCTCGGTGGTGCAGGCGGTCCTCGACGACCCGGCGGGGTTCAGGGACCCCGACGGGGCCGGTGAGCCGGCCGGGATCAGAGGAAGCGATGCATGATGTGCAGCCCCACATATCCCTTCGTGGGGTGGGCGAACGCCTCGGGGACGGTGCCGATGACCTCGAAGCCGAGTGACCGCCACAGCGCGACCGCCCCGGTGTTGCTCTCCACCACGGCGTTGAACTGCATCGCCTGGTAGCCCTCGGCGCGCGCCCAGTCCAGGACGTGCTCGCCCAGGGCGCGGCCCACACCGCGTCCGCCGTGCTCGGGGGCCACCATGAAGCTGGCCCCCGCGACATGCGCGCCGGGCCCCATCTGGTTGGGGTTCATCTTGGCCGAGCCGAGGACCGTGCCCTCGGGGTCGGTGGCGACGGCGGTACGGCTCGGGGGCCTCAGCATCCAGATCTCGCGGGCCCGGTCCTCGTCCAGGTCGCGGGGGTAGGTGTAGGTCTCCCCCGCGGCGACGATGCGGCGCAGGAAGGCCCAGATGGCGGGCCAGTCCTCGGCGGTGGCGGTCCTGATGAGCATGAGGGCCAGCATGGCCGTGCGGGCGGCGGCGCGCGAGCGGTTTTCTCCCCGGCCGCCGCCCCGAGAGGCGTCAGCGGCGGCCAGAGACACCGCGCCACACGGCGTCAGCGAGGGCCGGGGACGCCGCGGGAACGCCACCCCACAAGACGTCAGCGGGCCGCGCGCAGGAACGCCTCCAGGCCCGCCAGGTCGTCGGTGTTGAGGTAGTCCACGCCGGCGGCAAGAAGCTCGCGCCACAGGGCGTCGCGCTCCGGACCCGCCACGTCCGGAGTGGCCCAGAAGCGCACGGTCTGCCGGGCGCCGTGCGCGGAGGCGACGAGGCGGCGCAGCGTCTCGCGCTCGGCCGCCGGTATCGGGCCGGTCCCCGTCCAGCTGAAGGTCGTGGTCCAGTCGGCGCTGATCAGCGGGATGAAGGAGGCGGGCACGCCCGAGCCCAGGTCCTCCAGCCGTCCGTCGTAGAAGGCGTGGCGCACCTTCTCGGCCTCCATAGGGGCCCGTGCGCCGCGGTCGCCGGAGATGACGGCGGTCACCGCGCCGCGGCGCACCCGGCCGCCGACCCCGCCGTGGGCGGCGCTGAACAGATGGCCGTAACGGCGCAGCCGCTTGGCCAGCTCCAAATAGGTGGGCTCCCCGGCGGTCTTGATGTCGACCAGCAGCTGCAGCGACAGGTCGTAACCGCGGTAGACCCGGCCGCCGTTGGCCCTCACCCGCCGGGCCAGCGGGTCGAGGTAGAGCGACTCCAGGGTGCGGGTGGGGTCGAGGTCCGTGGCGTCGTGCGCGACCAGCAGCTGGCCGTCGACCAGCCAGATGTCGGCCTCGACGCTGCCGAAGCCGTGGGAGAGCGCGTCGAGGAGCGGGCGCGGGTGTTCGTAGTCGTTGTGGGCGTGGGCTCTGGCCAGCGGCCGCTTGCCCTTGGCGCGGTCCCTCGAGCCGTCTTCGGAGTTGTCGTTCGCGTTGTCCTTCGCGACGGCGGTGTCGCTCAGCGAGGCGGATGTGTCCGCGAAGGCGGGCGCTGCCGCGCCGCCCGCCAGCGCGGCTCCGAGGGTGACGACAAAGGCACGGCGTGTACGGCGGTCCATGGGGCCTCCCGGCTCTCGTCCCGGCGGGGTGCCGGATACGCAGGATCGACGCCAGTGAGTATCAGGCGGGCGTACGCCCAAAGGGCAGTACCGTGCGAAGAGTTCCACGGGTGGTCCCCGGCCATTTCCTCGCCGTTCCCACGGTGCCTGGGCGGTGGCGGCGGTGTTCGTGGGGGGCGCGCAGCGGATGCGCGCGCCGGGTGGGCGGGCGGGGAGGGCCGTGCCATCGGCCCCGCGACGCATTCGGAATGTTTACCCGTCGGCGACCGCCGCCATAACCCTCACCCGGGCACTCTTTTGAGTGAATGCAAAAGCCCAAAGTCCGCTGCTAGCTTGGCAGTTGCATGAGCGGAATTTCCCTTCAAGGTCCGTACAGGGATGGGTGAGCATTCACGATGACGACGTCCGTTGAACCGGGTTCCGGTACCGACATTTCGCAGCCGCAGTTGAGCCTCGGCACGGCGGCCGCGCGGAATCTGGCGACGACGACCAAATCCGTTCCGCAAATGCAGGGCCTCACCTCGCGGTGGCTGCTGCGGATGCTGCCGTGGGTGCAGGTTCCGGGTGGTTCCTACCGGGTGAACCGCCGGGCGTCCCATACGCTCGGGGACGGCCGGGTGGAGTTCACCACCACCGGATCGCAGGTGCGGGTCATCCCGGTAGAGCTGCGCGAGCTGCCGCTGCTGCGGCGGTTCGAGGACACCGCGGTGCTCGTGGCCCTGGCGGACCGCTTCGTCCAGCGGGAGTTCGCACCCGGCGATGTGCTGGTGGAGGCCGGGCGCCCGGCCGATGAGCTCCTCCTGATCGCCCACGGCAAGGTCGACGAATTGACCGAGGGCGCGTTCGACGAGCCCTCGGTGGTCGGCTCGGCCGCCGGTGGCGACCACATCGGGGAGCCGGAGCTGACCGCCGCCGAGGCAGGCACCTGGGGCATCACCGTGAGGGCCGTGACGTCCTGCACGGTGCTGGCCCTGCCCCGGCAGGAGTTCGAGGAGCAGTTGGACCGCTCACCCGAGCTGCGCGCGCATGTGGAGGCGGTGCGCTCGGCACCCGAGACCGAGCGGAACGAGCACGGGGAGGCGGCTATCGCGCTGACCTCGGGACACTCGGGCGAGCCGGTCCTGCCGGGCACCTTCGCGGAGTACGAGCTGGCGCCGCGGGAGTACGAGCTGAGCGTGGCCCAGACCGTGCTGCGCGTCCACACCCGCGTCGCCGACCTCTACAACGACCCCATGAACCAGGTCGAGCAGCAACTCCGCCTCACCATCGAGGCCCTGCGCGAGCGCCAGGAACACGAGCTCATCAACAACCCCGAGATCGGCCTCCTGCACAACGCCGACCTGTCCCAGCGCATCCACACCCGAGGCGGCCCGCCCACCCCCGACGACCTCGACGCGCTGCTGGCCACCGTCTGGAAGGACCCGGGGCTGATCCTGGCGCATCCGCGCGCCATCGCGGCGATCGGGCGGCAGTTCAACAGCCGTGGCATCTCCCCGCAGCCCACGGAGGTGAACGGGCATGCGCTGCCGGCCTGGCGGGGCGTGCCCATCCTGCCGTGCAACAAGATCCCGGTCTCCGGGAGCGGGGTGAGCTCGATTCTCGTTCTGCGCACCGGGGAGGAGAATCAGGGGGTCATCGGACTGCACCGCACCGGAATTCCGGACGAATACCAGCCGAGTCTCTCGGTGCGGTTCATGGGAATCAGCGAGCAGGCCATCATCTCGTATCTCGTCAGCGCCTACTATTCCGCGGCCGTGCTCGTCCCGGACGCGCTCGGAATTCTGGAGAACGTGGAAGTCGGGCTCTGAATCCGCCCGACGGACCCTGACGTCCGCTCGGGCCCATGGCCTTCGCATACCTTCCCGAAGATCTACCGAAATGGGTGATGAGCACTTATGACCACCTCCGTGGAGTCCGGTGAGCAGCCGCTGAGTCTGGGCACGGCCGCCGCACGGAATCTGGCGACCACCACCAAGTCCGTTCCGCAGATGCAGGCCATCTCCTCCCGGTGGCTGCTGCGCGTCCTCCCCTGGGTCCAGGTGTCGGCCGGTACGTACCGGGTGAACCGCCGGCTGACCTATACGGTCGGGGACGGACGGGTGGAGTTCATCACCACCGGATCACAGGTGCGGGTCATCCCGCCGGAGCTGGGCGAGCTGCCGACGCTGCGCGGCTTCGGGGACGGCTCAGTGCTGGAGTCGCTGGCCGACGGCTGTGTCCAGCGCGAGTACGCGCCGGGGGATGTGCTGGTGGAGGCGGGCCGCCCGGCCGACCAGGTGTTCCTGATCGCCCATGGCAAGGTCCGCCAGATCGCCCCCGGCGCGTATGACGAGGGCAGCACGCTGGCGGTGCTGGCCGACGGGGAGTACTTCGGCGACGCGGTCCTGACCGGTCCGGAGCACATCTGGGAGTTCACCGCCCGGGCCGTCACCCGGACCACGGTGCTCACCCTCCCCCGCCGTGTCGTCCAGGAGGCCGCCGACCGCTCCGCGTCACTGCGCGACCATCTCCAGGGGGTCGTCGAGCGGACCGCGCCCGCTCAGAACCGGCGCGGTGAGGCCGATATCGCCATCGCGTCCGGCCACTCGGGCGAACCGGCCCTGCCGGGCACCTTCGTGGACTACGAGCTGGCGCCGCGGGAGTACGAACTGAGCGTGGCCCAGACCGTGCTGCGCGTCCACACCCGCGTCGCCGACCTCTACAACGACCCCATGAACCAGGTCGAGCAGCAACTCCGCCTCACCATCGAGGCCCTGCGCGAGCGCCAGGAACACGAGCTCATCAACAACCCCGAGATCGGCCTCCTGCACAACGCCGACCTCTCCCAGCGCATCCACACCCGAGGCGGCCCGCCCACCCCCGATGACCTCGACGAGCTGCTGGCCCGTCGCCGCAAGACCCAGTATCTGCTGGCGCATCCGCGCACCATCGCCGCCTTCGGGCGGGAGTGCAGCAGCCGTGGTCTGTATCCGCAGGGCGTCGAGGTGGCCGGGGTCGCGGTGCGGTCATGGCGTGGGGTTCCGCTGCTGCCCTGCAACAAGATCCCGGTCAGTGAGTCCGGCACCAGCTCGATTCTGGCGATGCGCACCGGGGAGGAGAGCCAGGGGGTCATCGGGCTGCACCAGACCGGCATCCCGGATGAGTACGAGCCCAGTCTGAACGTCCGGTTCATGGGCATCAGCGAGCAGGCCGTGGCGTCCTATCTGGTGTCCGCCTACTACTCGGCGGCGATTCTGGTGCCCGATGCGGTCGGTGTGCTGGAGGACGTCGAGATCGGCCGCTGAGCCCGGCGGCCGTCAGAGACCGGTCACCGCGGGCGTGGATCAGGGACGGACGCTGCTGACCACGTCCGCGGTGGCTGCCAGCCCCTCGGAGATGGTGGGCGCCACGCTGCTGCTCGCCAGATAGAAGCCCAGCGTCACACAGACCAGCGCATGGGAGATACGCAGTCCGCCACTGCGGAGAAACACCACCGTGAGGATCAGAAGCAGCAGGACCACGGAGATGGAAATGGCCATGGGGAGCCTCCTCGGCCACTACGGAGCATCGGAATCCGGCCGTCAGTGTGGCCCAGAATCGCCCCTGGACCGCCGTCAGCTGGTGCTCCATACGGGTGCCGATCTGCTGTTCGGTTACTCCTCGGGGGGCGCCCCTCCGTGCCGGGCGGGCGTGGCGAACCCGTTCAGGCGTCGGCGCGGATCAGCTCGGCGGCCATCTCTCCGATCATGACGCAGGAAGCGTTGGTGTTGGCCGAGACGATCGACGGCATGATCGACCCATCGGCGACCCGCAGCCCCTCGACGCCCCGGACGCGCAGCCGGGGGTCCACCACCGATTGCGCGTCCCCGCCCATCCGGCAGGTGCCGACGTGGTGGAAGTAGGTGCCGGTGTTCTCGCGGACGAAGTCGGCCAGTCCGTCCCGGCCGCTCACCCCGGGGCCGGGCAGCAGCTCGCGCGGCTGCCATTCCTCGAACGCGTCGGTGGCCACCAGCGACCGGGCCAGTTCGACTCCCTGGATCAGGGTGGCGAGGTCCCTTCCGTCGCTGAGGTAGCCGGGGTCGATCAGCGGCCGGTCCTCGGGGTCCGCTCCGGAGAGCCGGACCGTGCCCCGGCTGTGGGGCTGCATCGCGGCGGCCGTCAGGGTGAAGCTGTTCGGCGGGAACGGCAGCAGCCTCGGGTGGAACGGGATGTGAAAGAGGAACACCTCGAGGTCGGGGCGGGGCAGCGCGGGGTCGGTCCTGGTGAACAGGGCCGCCTCGGCGGTGGTCAGCGGGGGCGGCGGCAGCGGGGTGCCCGCCTCGTGGACCAGCCCGACCAGGGGGTGGTCCTGCAGATTGGCCCCCACCTCGGGGGAGTCCACCAGCACCGGGACGCCCACATCGCGCAGATGGCCGGCCGGGCCGATTCCGGAGAGCATCAGCAGCTTGGGCGAGTCCACCGAGCCCGCGCACACGATGACCTCACGCGCCGCCCGCACCCGCCGTGCCACACCACTGGAGCCCGCGTATTCCACGCCGACGCAGCGGGTGCCCTCGAAGAGCAGCCGATGTGCACGGGCCTCGGTGCGCACGGTGAGGTGGGGGCGGTCCATGGCCGGATCGAGATAGGCGACCGCCGTGCTCTGGCGGCGCCCCTCGTGGATGGTCCACTCATGGCGTCCGGCGCCGTCGCTCTCCTCGCCGTTGAAGTCGTCGTTGTAGGGATGGCCGAGTTCCTTGGCGGCGTCGAGGAAGGCGGTGCTCAGCGGGTTGGGCGTCTCGGCCCGGCTGAGCCGCAGCGGCCCGCCGGTACCGCGGAAGCGTGGGTCACGGCCCTCGGTGTGTTCCAGGGCGCGGAAGGTCTCCAGCACCGAGGCGGCGTCCCAGCCGGTGCAGCCGTCGGCCGCCCAGGCGTCGAAGGTGCCGAGGTGGCCGCGGACATAGGTCATCACGTTGATGCTGCTGGAGCCGCCGAGCGCCTTGCCGCGCGCGGCGGCCTGCTCATGCCCGGCCAGGCCGGGCTGCGGGACGGTGGTGTAGCCCCAGTCGTGCTCACCGCCGATGAGGGTGAACCACGCGGTGGGGTCGTGGATCTGCGCGGCCGCGTCGTCCTTCCCGGCCTCCAGCAGCAGCACCCGTACGTCCCGGGCTTCCGTCAGCCGGGCCGCCACCACGGCACCCGCCGAGCCCGCCCCCACCACGATGTAGTCGAAGTCGCTCATCATGTGCCCCCGTTCCGGACTCACCCGACGTGCCGCACAGCTGTTCGGCACTGTAGTGGCGTGATCGCGGAACGGGGGCGGGTTCGCCGGATCCGGCGGATCAGCGGATGGGTCACCGCCGGTCAGCCGGTGGAGCCGCCGCCGGTCAAACCGGTCACCGCCGGTCAGCCGGTGGAGCCGCCTTCCGGTCAGCCGGTGGGAACCGGCAGATCCACCAGTCCGGCGAGCGCCTGCCGGTGGCGGCCGGGGGTGCCCAGCGCGATCTCGTCGCTCTTGGCCCGCTTGAGATACAGATGCGCCGGGTGCTCCCAGGTCATGCCGATGCCACCGTGCAACTGAACGCACTCCTCGGCCGCGTGCACCGCCACCCCGGCGCAGTGCGCCTGGGCCACGGCCACCGCGACCGGTGTGTCCGGGCTGCCCGTGGCGAGTGCGTCGGCGGCGTACCGGGCGGTGGCGCGCGCCGAGACCAGCTCCAGCCAGAGCGCGGCCATGCGGTGCTTGAGCGCCTGGAACGAGCCGATGGGGCGCCCGAACTGATGGCGCTCCTTGGTGTGGCGGACGGTCTCGGTCAGACACCATTCGGCCACCCCCAGCTGTTCGGAGGCGAGCAGCCCGGCCCCGGTCAGCAGCGCCCCTCCGATGGCCGCCCCGGCCCGGTCGGCCCCGGCCAGCCGGCGGGCCGGGGCACCGGTGAGGGTCACCGTGGCGAGCGGGCGGGTGAGGTCGAGCGAGGTGAGGGGTTCGACGGTGACGGTGGTCTCGGCGGTCTCCACGGCGTACAGCCCGTGGCCGTCCGCGCCGGCGGCGGGGACGAGCAGCACATCGGCGCCCGCCGCGCCCGCGACACCGGAGACCTGACCGCTGAGCGTGGTGTCGCCGTCGGCCCGTACGGTCGCGGCGGGCGTGCCGGACCCGCCGCCGGGCGCCACGGCGACGGTGGACAGCGGCACCGCGAGGGCGCCGACCGTACGGCCTTCGCCGACCGCGCGGAGCAGCCGGGCCACGGCCTCCTGGTCGGTGTCGCAGCCGAGCAGGGCGCCGGCGGCGAGTACGGCGCTGGTGAGGTAGGGCACGGGGGCGACGGCGCGGCCGAGCTCCTCCATCACCACCGCCGCCTCCCGGGCGGTGGCGCCCTGGCCGCCGAGCTTGTCCGGCACCAGCAGCCCCGCGGTGCCCATCTCGGCACCCAGCGCGCGCCACAGCGCCGCGTCGTAGGCCCGGCCGCTCTCGGCCTCGGAGAGCACCGTGGCGGGCGGGCAACGGTCGGTGAGCAACGACCGTACGGCCGCGCGCAGATCGTCCTCCGCCTCGGAGTAGAGCAGGTCGGCGGCGCTCATCGGGGCAGGTCCTTCCACGGGAGGTCCTTGTCGGTCCGCGGCTCGGGCGGCAGGCCCAGGACGCGTTCGGCGATGATGTTGAGCAGCACCTCCGAGGTGCCGCCCTCGATGGAGTTGCCCTTGGCGCGCAGATAGCGGTAGCCGGCCTCGCGCCCGGTGAAGTCCACCAGTTCGGGGCGGCGCAGCGTCCAGTCGTCGTAGAGCAGCCCCTCCTCCCCCAGCAATTCCACCTCCAGCGCGCTGATGTGCTGGTTGAGGCGGGCGAAGGCGAGCTTCATGGCCGAGCCCTCGGGGCCGGGCTGGCCGACCGCGAGCTGCTGGCGCAGCCGCTCCCCCGCGAGCCGGGCCGCCTCGGACTCCACCCACAGCCGCAGCAGCCGCTGGTGGAGGTCGTGGGTGCGCAGCTCGGGGCGGTCCCGCCAGGTGTCCGCGACGAGGCCGATCATGCCGCCCTCGCGGGGGACCCGGCCGCCGCCGATGGCGACCCGCTCGTTCATCAGGGTGGTCTGGGCGACGCGCCAGCCCTCGCCGGGCTCGCCCAGCCGCCGGCTGTCGGGGATCCGCACACCGGTGAGGAAGACCTCGTTGAACTCCGCCTCGCCGGTGATCTGGCGCAGTGGCCGCACCTCGACCCCGGGGTCGGTCATATCGCAGATGAAGTAGCTGATGCCGCGATGTTTGGGCTGGTCGGGGTCGGTGCGGGCGATGAGGATGGCCCAGCGGGCGAGATGGGCGCTTGAGGTCCAGACCTTCTGTCCGTCGACCACCCAGTCCTCGCCGTCGCGCACCGCCCGGGTGGCCAGCGCCGCGAGGTCGGATCCGGCGCCGGGCTCGCTGAACAGCTGGCACCACACCTCCTCGCCGGTCCACAGCGGGCGCAGCAGCCGCTCCCGCTGCTCGTCGGTGCCGAAGCCGAGGATGGTGGGGGCGGCCATGCCGAGGCCGATGCCGATGCGGCGGGGGTCGTTGTCGGGCGCCCCCGCGGCCGCCAGCTCGGCGTCAACGACGGCCTGAAGGGAGCGCGGGGCGTCCAACCCGCCGAGTCCGGCCGGGTAGTGCACCCAGGCGAGCCCGGCGTCGAAGCGGGCGCGCAGAAAGTCCAGGCGGTCGGTGGTGGCGGGCGGATGGGCGTCCAGGAGTTCGCGGACGCGGCGGCGCAGCTCGTCGGCGTCCACGGCGGGGCGGTGCCCGGTGGTGCTCATCGGGCCCCTCCGGGGGTCTGCCCGGGGACGACGACCACACGGCCGGTGGTCACGCCGTCGGCGACGCGCTGGACGGCGCCGGCCGCGTCCTGCAGCGATACGCGCTCGCTGACCAGCGGTTTGACGGTGCCCTGTGCGGCGAGCTTGGTCAGCTCCTCGTGGCAGGCGCGGATCGCGGCCGGGTCGTGGGTGTTGTACAGGCCCCAGTGGAGGCCGAGGATGGCGTAGTTCTTGACCAGGGCGTGGTTGAGGGCGGCCTGGGGGACGACGCCGCTGGCGAAGCCGACGACCACGATGCGGCCCTCGAAGGCGATGCACTTGACGGACTTGACGAAGGCGTCGCCGCCGACCGGGTCGTAGACGACGTCCGCGCCGCGTCCGCCGGTGGCCTCCTTGACGGCCGCCACGATGTCGTCGGCGCGCCGGTCGAGGACGAGGTCGCAGCCGAGCTCGCGGGCGACCCGGGCCTTGTCCGCGCCGCCGACGACGCCGATCACGGTGGCCCCGGCCGCCTTGCCGAGCTGGACGGCCGCGCTGCCGACCCCGCCCGCGGCGGCGTGCACCAGAAGCGTCTCGCCGGACTGGATGCGGGCCCTGCGGTGCAGGCCGAACCAGCCGGTCTGGTAGCCGATGTGCAGCGCCGCGGCCTCGGCGTCGTCCAGGGCGTCGGGCGCGGGCAGCGCGGCCGACGCCTCCACGGGCACCAGTTCGGCGAAGCCGCCCGCGGGGAGCGTGGGGGTGGCCAGGACGCGGGAGCCGACCTCGCCCTCGGCGCCCTCGCCGACGGCGACGACCTCCCCGCACACCTCGACGCCGGGGGTGAACGGCAGGGGCGGCCGCACCTGGTACTGGCCACGGCACAGCAGGGCGTCGGGGAAGTTGACGTTGACGGCCCCGACCCGCAGCAGCAGCTGTCCCGGTCCCGCCGGAGGGTCCGGCACCTCGTCGAGGCGCATGACCTCACCGGGCTCGCCATTGTCGTGCACTCGCCATGCCTGCATCCGGTGGCCTCCACAAACGGATCGTCGGAACGCGGTACCGCGCCGGGTCGCACATACTAACCAGTCGGTAGGAAGAGCGGAACCGCCGCCACCGTCAGCCATCCTGACCTGCCCGCCCGGCGGCCGATGAACTCCTGTGCAACTCTGGAGGCACCCTTGAGCCCGGCGCGTCGGCGGTAAAGAGTGGACGGCGACATATCGGCTCGTTTCCCGGCGAGCCGATGCCGGAACGGGACGGGAGATGACGACTGTGCCCGACGACAAGGCGATCAGCGAGGCCGAGATGGAGGCCAGGCTGCACGGCATCTGTTTCAAGACCGGGCCGCCGCGCCGCATCGGAGTCGAACTCGAATGGCTCATGTACGACCCGCACGACCCCGCACGACCCATCGAGGCGGCCCGGCTCGAAGCCGCGGTCACCGCCCTGCGCGGACTGCCGCTGCGGTCCGCCATCACCTTCGAACCCGGCGGTCAGGTGGAGCTCAGCTCCCTCCCGGCCGACTCCCTCACCGCGTGTGTGGAGTCCGCGGCCGCCGATCTGGTTCTCGTACGTTCCCTGCTCACCGGCCTCGGCCTCGGTCTCGCCGGTCACGGACATGACCCCTGGCGCCCACCGAGACGCTTCCTCACCACGCCCCGGTACGACTGCATGGAGACCTACTTCGACCGCCGGGGTCCGGCCGGGCGCTCCATGATGTGCAACACCGCCTCGGTGCAGGTCTGCGTGGACGCCGGGCACGAGGAACCCGGACCGCTCGGCATGGCACGGCGCTGGCGGCTCGCCCATCTGCTGGGCGCGGTGCTCACCGCCGCGTTCGCCAACTCGCCGCTGCGCCAGGGCCGCCCCACGGGCTACCGCTCCACCCGGCAGGCGCTGTGGACGGCGATGGAGCCCGCCCGCACCCACGCCCCGGCCGACGGCCGGGATCCGCGCACGGCCTGGGCCCACTACGTGCTGGACGCGCCCGTGATGGCCATCCGGGACGAGAAGACGCCGTGGGCGGTGCCGTCCGGGGTGCCCTTCCGCCAGTGGGCCCGGACGGGGCTGCCCCGGCCACCCACCCATGACGACCTCGACTTCCACATCTCCACGCTCTTTCCCCCCGTCCGCCCGCGCGGCCATCTGGAACTGCGCATGATCGACGCGCAGAGCGGCGAGGACGGATGGATCGTCCCGCTCGCCGTCACGGTGGCGCTGTTCGACGATCCCGCGGCCGCCGAAACGGTCTACCGGGTGGTGAAACCGCTCGCCGAGACGGCGGGCGCCCGCCCCGCACCGGGCAATCCGCTGTGGCGCGCCGCGGCCCGCCACGGTCTGGCCGACCCCGAGCTGCGCACCGCCGCCGTCAGCTGCTTCAGCACGGCGCTGGACGCACTGCCGCGCATCGGCGCCTCCCCCGCCATCACCGCCGCCGTCGCCGACTTCAACGACCGCTATGTGCTCCGCGGCCGATGTCCGGCCGACGATCTGCTCGCTCCCTTCACCGGTAAGGAGGGACGGTCATGACCGCCCCCGATTCCGAGCTCACCATCGACCCCGAGGCGCTGCGGCTGCGCGCCGAGAAGGCGCTGCGCACCGCGCGCGACCGCACCCACACCCTCACCACCTGCGTGGACGAGCACGACCTCACCGCCCAGCACTCCCCGCTGATGTCCCCGCTGGTGTGGGACCTGGCGCACATCGGCAACCAGGAGGAGCAGTGGCTGCTGCGCGCGGTCGGCGGAGGTGACGCCCTGCGCCCCGAGATCGACTCGATCTACGACGCCTTCGCGCATCCCCGCGCCGAGCGCCCCACCCTGCCGCTGCTGGCGCCCGCCGAGGCCCGCGGCTATGTCCACGAGGTGCGCGGCCGGGTGCTGGACATCCTGGAGCGGATCGAGCTGCGCGGCGCCCCGCTGGTCGACGCGGGCTTCGCCTTCGGCATGATCGCCCAGCATGAGCAGCAGCACGACGAGACGATGCTCATCACCCACCAGCTGCGCCGTGGACCCGCCGCGCTCACCGCCCCGCCGCCGCCCGCCCCGGAGGACGGCGCGGCCCTGCCGGATGAGGTGCTGATACCGGGCGGCCCGTTCACCATGGGCACCTCGTCCGAGCCCTGGGCCCTGGACAACGAGCGGCCCGCGCACCACCGGCTGGTCCCGGCCTTCCACATCGACACCGCTCCGGTGACCAACGGCGCGTACGAGCGGTTCATCGCGGACGGCGGCTACACCGAGCCGCGCTGGTGGAGCGCCGACGGCTGGGCGTACATCCAGGAACACGGCATCGCCGCCCCGCTGTTCTGGCGCCGCGAGGGCGGACAGTGGCTGCGCCGGCGGTTCGGGGTGACGGAGCCGGTGCCGCCGGAGGAGCCGGTGGTGCATGTGAGCTGGTACGAGGCGGACGCCTACGCCCGCTGGGCGGGGCGGCGGCTGCCGGCCGAGGAGGAGTGGGAGAAGGCCGCCCGCCATGACCCGGAGAGCCGCCGGTCCCGGCGCTACCCGTGGGGCGACGACGACCCCACGCCGGAGCACGCCAACCTTGGCCAGCGCCATCTGCGGCCCGCTGCGGCCGGAAGCTATCCGCGGGGCGCATCGCCGCTGGGGGTGCGGCAGCTGATCGGCGATGTGTGGGAGTGGACCTCCAGCGACTTCCTGCCCTATCCGGGGTTCCGCGCCTTTCCGTACCGCGAGTACTCGGAGGTGTTCTTCGGCCCGGCGCACAAGGTGCTGCGCGGCGGCTCCTTCGCGGTGGCCGAGGTCGCCTGCCGGGGCACGTTCCGCAACTGGGACCTGCCGGTGCGCCGCCAGATCTTCTCCGGCTTCCGCACCGCGCGGGACGCGTCCTGATGTGCCGGCACCTGGCGTACCTCGGCCCGTCGGTCCCCATCGGCGAGGTGGTCACGGCGCCCCCGGACAGTCTGTTCCGGCAGTCGTGGGCGCCACGGCGGCAGGCGCACGGCACGGTCAACGCCGACGGGTTCGGCGTCGGCTGGTACGCGCCGGGCGACCCGGTGCCCGCGCGCTACCGGCGCTCCGGGCCCATCTGGGGCGACCTGTCGTTCGCCGACCTGGCCCGCGTGGTGCGCACGGGGGCGCTGATGGCCGCCGTGAGGGATGCCACCGAGGCGAGCGCGGACGGCGAGGCGGGGGCCTCGCCGTTCGCCTCCGGGACCTGGCTGTTCAGTCACAACGGAGCGCTGCGCGACTGGCCGCACGCGGTCGCGGACCTCGCCGCCGCCCTGCCACCCGCGGATCTGCTCGGCCTGGAGGCCCGGTGCGACTCGGCGTTCGTCTGGGCGCTGGTGCTGCACCGGCTGCGGCTGGGCCAGGCGCCGCCGGAGGCGTTGGCCGAGGCCGTCGAGCGACTGGCCGACGCCGCCCCCGGCTCACGGCTCAATCTGCTGCTCATGGACGGCGAGACCATCGCCGCCACCGCCTGGGGCGACACGCTGTGGTACCTGACAGATCCGGACCGGGGCGTGGCCGTGGCCTCCGAGCCGTACGACCAGGACCCCGGCTGGACCGAGGTCCCCGACCGCACCCTGCTCACCGCCACCCGTACCGATGTACTGCTCACCGCACTCAAGGAGGCTTCCCGTTGAGCCCCTTCACCGTCACCCGCACCCTGCCCGCCGATGCCACCACGGCCGCGCTGCGCGCCGATGTGGCCGAGGGGCTGACCAGCACCCCGAAACAGCTTCCGCCCAAGTGGTTCTACGACGCCCGGGGCAGCGCGCTCTTCGAAGAGATCACCCGGCTGCCCGAGTACTACCCGACCCGTGCCGAGCGGGAGATCCTCGTTGCCCGCGCGGCGGAGATCGCCGACGCCACCGGGGCCCGCACCCTTGTCGAACTGGGCTCCGGCTCCTCCGAGAAGACCCACCACCTGATCCGGGCACTGCCGGATCTGCGCGTCTACGTTCCCGTCGACGTGAGCGAGAGCGCGCTGGAACTGGCCGGGGAGGCCCTGCTGGCCGAGCATCCACGGCTGATGGTGCACGCGCTGGTGGCCGACTTCATGGACGGGCTCGCGCTGCCCGATGACACCCCGGGGCCGAGGCTGCTGGCGTTCCTCGGGGGCACGATCGGCAATCTGCTGCCCGCTGAGCGTGCGGCCTTCTTCGCCTCGGTGAGCGAACTGCTCGCACCCGGCGACGCGCTGCTGCTCGGCACCGACCTGGTCAAGAACGAGGCCACCCTCGTCTCCGCCTACGACGACGACCAGGGGGTCACCGCGGCGTTCAACAAGAACGTGCTGACGGTGCTCAACCGCGAACTGGGCGCCGACTTCGACCCCTCCGACTTCGACCACGTGGCGGTGTGGAACGCCGAGGAGGAATGGGTCGAGATGCGGCTCAGGGCCCGTAAGGAGCTCACCGCGAAGATCCCCGCCATGGATCTCGCGGTGCACTTCACGGCCGGGGAGGAGGTCCGCACCGAGGTGTCCGCCAAGTTCCGGGAGGGGAAGGTGCGGGCCGAACTGGCCGCCGCGGGAATGGAGTCGCGGCGCTGGTGGACCGACGCGGAGGGCCGCTTCGCGGTGTCGCTCGCAGTGCGCCGGTGACTCCTCGCCAGATCGTGGCACGCCGCCGCCCGCGACCGTCGGTCGCGGGCGGCGGCTCGCTCCGGGCCGTACGGCGCGCCCGGAAGCCGGGGCGGGCCGGTCACCCTGTGTCCCACCCGAACCACCGACCGGATTACTGTGATGCACATCACATACACGGAAGAGGGTCGCAGCACAGCGCGCTATGGCCCGCTTTCTAGGTGAACTCCCTCTTGTTGTGCCCAAATCGGCCCCCTTATCTTTGGCCCGCCCGGCAGCTCGCCGCACCCGGCAGCACGAGAAGGAGCCGTCCATGCCCTTACGGGGACGCCACCGCCGCTACAAGCCCAACCGCATCTCCCGTGCCTCGCTGAGCGTCACGGCGGGCGGCGCCGGAATCGCCCTTCCCCTCGTCGGCGCCGCGGGCGCGTCCGCGGCCTCGGGCGAAACCTGGGACAAGGTGGCGCAGTGCGAGTCCACCGACAACTGGGACATCAACTCCGGCAACGGCTTCTACGGCGGGCTGCAGTTCACGCAGAGCACATGGGAGGCGTACGGCGGCACGGCCCATGCGGCGCGGGCCGATCTGGCCACCAAGGACCAGCAGATCGCGATCGCGGAGAAGGTGCTCGACGGCCAGGGTCCCGGCGCCTGGCCGGTGTGTTCCGGCAAGGCCGGTCTGACGCGGGACGACGCGGCGCCGCAGAGCGCCCAGAAGCCCGTACAGAACGCCCAGAAGTCCGTCGGGACGGCCGCCGCCCCGGCCGAGCGGACCCATCGGCCCGAGAAGGCCCAGCAGGCGGGGGCGAGCAAGCCCACGCCCACCAGCCTCCCCGGGCACGCCCCCACGAAGTCCGGCCGCTATGTGGTCGTCAGCGGCGACTCGCTGTCCCGCATCGCCGACACCCACGACGTCAACGGCGGCTGGAAGAGGCTCTACGAGACCAACCGCGAGACGATCGGCGGCGATCCCGATCTGATCTACCCCGGCCAGAAGCTCTCCCTCAAGGGCGGTAAGGCCACCGCCAAACCCAAGGCGGAACCCGAGCCCCACCACAAGGCCAAGGCCGAACCCGAGCACAAGGCCAAGGCGAAGCCGAAGCCCGCGCCGCACCCGAAGCCCGAGAAGCACACCAGCAGGGAGCGGGCCAGCAAGCCCGTCGTCTCCTCGGGCTTCACCGCCCCGGTCCGAGGCGTCAGCCCGAGCACCGCCTACCGGGCGGCCGGATCCAGCTGGTCGAGCGGCTATCACACGGGCGTGGACTTTCCCGTGTCCATCGGCACCTCGGTGAAGGCCGTGGGCTCGGGCCATGTGGTCTCGGCGGGCTGGGGCGGCGCGTACGGCTACCAGGTGGTCATCCGGCATCCGGACGGCAAGTACAGCCAGTACGGGCATCTCTCGCAGCTGTCGGTGCGGGCCGGGCAGAACGTCAACGGCGGCCAGCAGATCGGCCGTTCGGGCTCCACGGGCAATGCCACCGGACCGCATCTCCACTTCGAGATCCGCACCGGCCCCGGCTACGGCTCGGACATCAATCCGCTCGCCTATCTGCGGTCACACGGCGTCGGTCTCTGAGGACATCAGCCTCTCACCCGTCGCCCGGGTGAGAGCCGGGCCAGCCGGGCGAATCGCGGCTCTCTGGTGAGCGCGGTGGCGACGATGTGCCCGGAGACACCGCCCAGTCCCGCTCCCGGGTGGGTGGACGCGCCGATGTGCCAGAGCCCGTCGACATCGGTCGCGTGCCGTCCCGTGGCGGGCAGGGGGCGCCAGAGGAAGCTCTGGTCGAGTTCGAGGGAACCGCCGTACGGATCGCCGTCGACCGCGTTGGGGTTCCGGCGGGCCAGGTCCGGTGGCGCGATGACATCGACGGCGAGCACCTTGCCCGGCAGATCGGGTGCGTGCCGGGCGATCCGGTCCAGCACCCGGTCGGCGTAGCCCCGGGCCAGCTCCGGGGTCCAGCCCCGGGTGGTGTCCAGTTCACCGGCCGCGTCGCCGCGCGGGGTGGACGGCACCTCCTGCAGCTGCAGCCACAGCGCGGCGGCCCCGGGCGGCACCCGGCCGGGGTCCAGGACGTACTGCTGCCCGACCACCACGGTGGGCCGCCGGGGCAGCAGACCCGCCTCGGCCTCGGCGCAGGCGATACCGGTGCTGTCAGAACCGTCGGTCAGATGGACCAGCGGGAGCGTGTTCAGCCGTGCGTCGCGCCAGCCGAGCGGCCCGGACAGCGCGACATGGATCTGCATCGCGGCGCGGCCGTAGCGGAACCGCCGTGCCTCGCCGCGCAGTTGGGGGCGGACCGAGCCCTCCGGCAGGAGGGTGCCGTAGAGGGCGGTGGGGGTCACCGAGGCGAGGACCGCGCGGCGGGCGCGGAAGACCCGGCCGCCGGCGGCCACTCCCACGGCGCGGCCCCGCTCGACGAGGACGCGGTCGACCCGGGTGCCGGTCTCCACCCGTACGCCCGTCGTCGTCAGCAGCGACCTGAAGGCGACGAGGAACCGGCCCGCGCCACCGGCCACCACCGGCACTCCGGCGCCGTGCAGGGTGGCGGCGAGCAGCGGCACCAGGAATCCGCCCGACGCGTGGTCCGGCGACAGCCCCGCGTGCAGCAGCCACGGGGCGAAGAGATGGTCCACCTCGTGGCCGCGGAACTCCGCGCGCAGGTAACCGCGGCCGCTGGTGGCCACCGAGCGCAGCCACCGCTCCGCCCCCTGCCGACCGCCGCCGCGCAGCAGGGCGATCGCGTGGCGGAGTACGGCCGGTGAGCGGAGCTCGCCGGCCAGCAGGCCGCCGATCGCCTCCATGCTGGCGCCCAGCCGGCCGAGCGCGGCCAGATACGCGCCCCGGTCGGCCTCGTGCGCGAAGCCCTCGACGGTGCGTTCCGGATCGCGGTGCGCGAGCGTGACCCTGCCGTCGTCGGCCACGCTGGCGATGACCCACTCATCGGTGTTGCGGTACTCCAGCCCATGGCGCCGCAAGGGCTCCCCCAGACGCGCGAACGCCGGGCCGGAGACGAACAGCGGATGCCAGGAGGAGTAGGTGTCATGGAGGTAGCCCGGCAGGGTGCGCTCCTCGGTGGCGATGAACCCGCCGATGTCCGGTTCGCGCTCCACCAGGACGACGGTCCATCCGGCCAGGGCCAGCTCCGCGGCGGCGACCAGGCCGTTGACACCGGACCCGACGACGACGGCGTCTGCCTCGGCCATCCGGTGCCCCTTCTGCCCTCGCGCGACTCCTGCCCTCGTGCGATGCGGTGCTTTTATCGGCTTCAGGCACGCTACGCGAAGGATGTGGAGAAGGCGCGGAGCGGTTCCCCCGCATGTCCGAGGCGGGTGCCAGACTCGCCAGCATGCAGACCCGCCCCGCCAGCGCCTCGCTCGACCTGGCTCATGACGACCCCCGGCTGCGCTACCGGGGCGCGGTGTCCCTGCAGCGGGGCGATGGGTGGACCGCCCCGTGGCGGCTGCCGCGCGAGGAGGCGGCGCTGTATCTCCCCGAGGGCGGTCTTGGCCGGGCCGCGATGCCGTCCGGGGTGCGCGTGACGCTGCGCACGGACAGCTCCTCGCTGGTCTGCCGCTATCAGGCCGACCCCGCGCCCGCGCTGAACGGGCCCGGGGAGCGGGCCCGTCTCGATGTGGTGTGCGACGGGCGGCGGGCCGAGACCGTGCGGCTGGAAACCCACGGCGGTGACGCCGAGTTCCGGTGCGAGCGGCTGCCGGGGCGGATGGCGGCGGTCGAGCTGTGGCTGCCCGTCTACCACCAGTTCCGGCTGCGCGGACTGTCCGTGGCGGCGGGCGCGGCCGTGGCGGGCGACGAGCCCGGGCCGGGGCCGCGCTGGGTCCACTGCGGCAGCTCCATCTCGCAGGGGCGCGGCGCCGCGTCCCCCAGCCGGACCTGGACCGCCCTGGTGGCCCGGCGGCACGGCTGGGATCTCACCTCGCTGGCCCTGGGCAGGTCCAGCTGTCTGGAGCCCATGACGGCGCGGTTGATGCGGGACCTGCCGGCCGATCTCCTCACCCTCTGCGTCGGGGTCAATGTCCAGGCGCTCGGCAGCCACCACCGCGACGCGCTGGTCTCGGCGCTCGTCGGTTTCGTCCGCACCGTGCGCGAGGGCCACCCCACGACCCCGTTCGCCGTGATGTCCACGATCACCGCGCCCGAGCGGGAGGAGGTGCCGGGCCCTTCGGGGATGACGATGCGTGAGTGTCGGGCGCACATACGCCGGGCGGTGACCCTGCTGCGCGACCACGGCGACGCGCGGCCGCACTACCTCCACGGCCCCGATGCGTTCGGCCCCGTCCATGCGCGGCTGATGCTGGAGGCCGAGGGCGGGGACCGGCTGCATCCCGCGGCGGACGGCCATCCGGTGCTCGCCTCCCGCTTCAGCGCCCTGCTGCGGCAGGCGGGCTGTGTGCCCGAACCGAGGGCCGCGGCGGAGTAGCGCTGCGGCCGGGCAGGACCAGTTGGCGCTCCCCGTCGGCGGTGGTCGACGTGATCCCGTCCGCCGTCACCGCCACCGCGCCGATCCCCGCCCACAGCGCCACGGTCCTCACCCGCACTCCCACGAACCTGCTCCCTGCCTCGTTCCGTGCCGTTCGCGGATCATCGTGCCGTCGGGCGGCACCGGGGTTCCATCCCGTTGCCGCCCGTCCCGTACGGGGGATATCCCCCACCCCTCAGGATCGGAGGCCTCTCAAGGCGTGCCGTACACCGGTTGCGGCGGTTCGGCCGCGGCGAGGAGCTTCCGCGCCGCCTCGCCCGCCTGTGCCGGTGTCCAGCGGGCGCCCTTGTCTGCGGTGGGGCCCGGCCGCCAGCCCTCCATGACGGTGATCCGCCCGGCCTCCGCCTCGAAGACCCGGCCGGTGACCCCGGCGCAGGCGGCCGAGCCGAGCCAGACGACGAGCGGTGAGACATTCTCGGGGGCCATCGCGTCGAAGGCCGCGGGGTCGTCCGGCGCGGCCATGGCACCGGCGAACGTGGCCTCCGTCATCCGGGTGCGGGCCGCCGGGGCGATGGCGTTGACCTGGACTCCGTAGCGGCCGAGTTCGGCGGCGGCCACCGAGGTCAGGCCGAGGATCCCGGCCTTGGCCGCGGAGTAGTTGCCCTGTCCGACACTGCCCAGCAGCCCGGCCCCGGAGCTGGTGTTGACCACCCGGGCGACCGGGCTGCAGCCCGCCTTCGCCTCGGCGCGCCAGTGGGCGGCGGCGTGCCGCAGCGGCAGGAAGTGGCCCTTGAGGTGGACGCGGATCACCGCGTCCCACTCGTCCTCGCCGAGGTTGACGAGCATGCGGTCGCGCAGGAACCCGGCGTTGTTGACGAGGGTGTCGAGCTGGCCGTAGGTGTCGAGGGCGGTGGCCACCAGGGAGGCGGCGCCGTCGGTGGTGGTGATGTCGCCGCCGTGGGCCACCGCCTCCCCGCCCGCGGCCCAGATCTCGTCGACGACCCGCTGGGCCGGTAGCGCCGACGCCCCGGCGCCGTCCGCGGCCACGCCGAGGTCGTTGACGACGACCTTCGCGCCCTCGGCGGCGAAGGCGAGTGCGTGCGCCCGCCCGAGGCCGCGGCCGGCTCCGGTGACGACGGCGACGCGCCCGTCGCACAGTCCGCTCATCTCAGTCCTCCCGTGGTGCCGTCCGGCCGGTGCCGGCGGCCGGCTGGTTGACGTTGGCGGCGTCGAGGAACGCCGGGCGCTCCCCGCCCCCGTGGATGGCGATGCTGGCGCCGCTGATGTACCGGGCCAGTCCGGAGGCGAGGAACACACAGGCGTCACCGGCCTCTACGGGCTCGGCCATCCGCCCGAGCGGCACGGTCCGGCCGACGGCGGCGATGCCGTCCTCGTCCCCGTAGTGCAGATGCGACAGTTCGGTGCGGACCATGCCGAGCACGAGCGTGTTGACCCGGATCGCGGGGGCCCACTCCACGGCCAGGGTGCGGGAGAGGTTCTCCAGCCCCGCCTTGGCGGCGCCATAGGGTCCGGTGCCGGGGGACGGGCGGGTGCCGCTGACGCTGCCGATCATCACGATCGAGCCCCCGCCCTCCTGATGGCGCATCAGCTCGTAGGCGCTCAGGGAGACGGTCATGGGAGCGGTCAGATTGAGCTCCACGACGCGGGCGGCGCGGCGCTGCCCGGCCTCGGCGATCAGTCCGTAGGGGCTTCCTCCCGCGTTGTTGACCAGCAGGTCGAGCCGCCGGTGGGAGCGGCGCAGCCGGGCGAAGAACGCGGCGACCGCGTCCACGTCCCGGATGTCGAGCGATTCGAAGTGCGCCCTGCGACCGTCCGCCTCGATGGGTCTGTCGGGCGCGCGGCGCGCACAGATCACCACCTCGGCTCCTGCGGTGAGCAGGGCCCGGGTGATCCCCGCTCCCACGCCCCGCGTGCCGCCGGTGACGACGGCGACGCGCCCGGCGAGATCGATGGTGACGGCCACAAGACACCTCCCGCTGCGCGATGAGCGCTGCTACCTTTCACCTAACAAATGTTTGGTGGAAAGGTAGCGGATCTGCTCATGGGTGTCTCCACCTCCGCCCCGGCCGCGGGCGTGTCCCTGGTCGCCATGGACTTCCCACCCGTCAACGCCCTGCCCGTACAGGGCTGGTACGAGCTGGCCGCGGCGCTGCGCACCGCGGGCGCCGACCCGTCGGTGCGCTGTGTGGTGCTGGCCGCGGAGGGCCGGGGCTTCAACGCGGGGGTGGACATCAAGGAGATCCAGGCGGCCGAGGGCCATACGGCGCTCATCGGCGCCAACCGCGGATGTGCCGAGGCGTTCGCCGCCGTCTACGACTGCCCGGTCCCGGTCGTCGCCGCCGTCCACGGCTTCTGCCTGGGCGGTGGCATCGGTCTGGCCGGGAACGCCGACGCGATCGTGGCCAGCGAGGACGCCACGTTCGGCCTGCCCGAGCTGGACCGGGGCGCACTGGGCGCGGCCACCCATCTGGCGCGGCTGGTCCCGCTCCAGCTGATGCGCGCGCTGTACTTCACCGCGCGCACCGCGACCGCCGAGGAGCTGCACCGGCACGGTTCGGTGTGGCGGGTCGTGCCGCGCGCCGGGCTGCGGGCGGCGGCGCTGGAGCTGGCCGGGGAGATCGCCGCCAAGGACGGTGCGCTGCTGCGGCTGGCGAAGGCTGCCATCAACGGCATCGATCCGGTCGATGTGCGCCGGAGCTACCGCTTCGAGCAGGGCTTCACCTTCGAGGCCAATCTGGCGGGCCTGTCCGACGGGCACCGCGACGCGTTCGTCGCCAGGAGCACCGGGAAGGGGTGAGCGGCGTTGGCCGACAAGACGATGACGGCCGAGGAGGCCGTCGGCCGGATCCGCAGCGGTATGACGGTCGGGATCGGCGGCTGGGGGTCACGGCGCAAGCCCATGGCGCTGGTCCGCGCCCTGCTGCGGTCGGATGCCACCGATCTGACGGTGGTCTCCTTCGGCGGGCCCGATGTCGGGCTGCTGGCCGCCGCCGGGAAGATCCGCAAGCTGGTGACGGCGTTCGCCACGCTCGACTCGATCCCCCTGGAGCCGCACTTCAGGGCGGCGCGCGAGCGGGGGGACATCGAACTGACCGAGCTGGACGAGGCGATGATGATGTGGGGGCTGACCGCCGCGGTGCACCGGCTGCCGTTCCTGCCCGTCCGCGCGGCGCTCGGCTCGGACGTCATGACGGTCAACCCCGGGCTGCGGACGGTGACATCGCCGTACGAGGACGGTGAGGAGCTGGTGGCGGTGCCCGCGCTGCGGCTGGACGTGGCGCTGGTGCACCTCAACCGGGCGGACGCACAGGGCAACGGGCAGTACCTCGGGCCCGATCCGTACTTCGACGACCTGTTCTGCGAGGCGGCAGCCGAGGCGTATCTCTCCTGTGAACGCGTCGTCGCCACGGCCGGGTTCGCGGATGCGGGCGGTCCGCAGACGCTGCTGGTCAAGCGCCATGCGGTGACCGGTGTGATCGAGGCTCCGGGGGGCGCGCACTTCACCTCCTGCGCCCCCGACTACGGGCGGGACGAGGCGTTCCAGAGCGCGTACGCCAAGGCCGCCGCCGACCCGGCGGCATGGCGGGAGTTCGCGGGGCGGTTTCTGTCCGGGGACGAGGAACGGTACCGGGCCGCGGTGGCGGCGCTCGGGAGGGAGGGCATATGACCGGCGGGGTGACCCGGGCCGAGTGCTGCGTGGTGGCCTGCGCCGAGGCATGGCGGGGCGACGGGGAGATCCTGGCCGCCCCGATGGGCGCGGTGCCCAGGATCGGCGCCCGGCTTGCCAAGCTCACCTTCGCGCCCGGGCTGCTGCTGACGGACGGCGAGGCGATGATCGTGGACGGCGATCCGGAGGTGGTGGAGGGGTGGCTGCCGTACCGGGCGCATCTGGCGCTGGTCACCGGCGGACGGCGCCATGTGATGATGGGCGCGAGCCAGCTCGACCGCCACGGCAACCAGAACATCAGCTGTATCGGCGAGTGGAAGCGGCCCCGGCGGCAGTTGCTTGGCGTGCGCGGCGCACCGGTCAACACCCTGAACAACCCCACGAGTTACTGGGTTCCACGGCACTCGCGGCGGGTCTTCGTCGAAGAAGTCGACATGGTGTGCGGAGTGGGTTACGACCGGGTGGCGGCCGCGGGGCCGTCAGCGGCCCGCTTCCACCAGCTCCGGTGTGTGGTGACCGATCTGGCGGTCCTCGACTTCGGCACGCCCGACCGCACCCTGCGGGTGCGCTCCCTGCACCCGGGGGTGACCGCCGAGGCGGTGCGGGAGGCCACCGGCTTCCCCCTCGAGATCGCCGACGACGCCCCGTACACCCGGGAGCCGACCACCGCCGAGCTGCGGCTGATCCGGGAGGTCATCGACCCGGAGGGGGCCCGCGAGCGGGAGGTGCCGTCCTGATGGACACACCGCTGACCCGGCTCGTCGGGGTGCGCCATCCGCTCGTCCAGACCGGCATGGGGTGGGTGGCCGGGCCCCGGCTGGTGTCCGCCGTGGCGAACGCCGGGGCGCTGGGCATCCTGGGCTCCGCGACCATGTCGCCCGAGCGGCTGCGCTGGGCGGTGCGCGAGGTCGCCGCCCGCACCGACGCGCCCTTCGGCGTCAATCTGCGCGCCGACGCCGGGGACGCCGGGGAGCGGGTGCGGATCATCGTCGAGGAGGGGGTGCGGGTCGCCTCGTTCGCGCTGGCCCCCCGGCGTGAGCTGATCGACCGGCTGAAGGGCGCGGGCGTGGTGGTCATCCCGTCCGTGGGCGCCCGGCGCCACGCGGAGAAGGTGGCGGGCTGGGGCGCGGACGCGGTGGTGGTGCAGGGTGCCGAGGGTGGTGGCCACACCGGGCGGGTGGCCACCACCGTGCTGCTCCCCCAGGTCGTGGACGCGGTGGACATCCCGGTCGTGGCCGCGGGCGGCTTCCACGACGGCCGGGGTCTCGCGGCGGCGCTCGCCTACGGGGCGGCGGGGATCGCCATGGGCACCCGCTTCCTGCTCACCTCCGACAGCTCGGTCCCGGACGCGGTGAAGGCGCGCTATCTGGCGGCGGCGGTCACCGATGTCACCGTGACCACGGCGGTCGACGGGCTTCCGCACCGGATGCTCCGCAGCGAGCTGGTCGACTCCCTCGAGCGCTCCGGCCGCACCGCCGCGCTGCTGCGCGCCGTCCGCCACGCCGCCGCGTTCCGGCGGCTGGCCGGGCTGAGCTGGCCGCGGATGGTGCGCGACGGGCTGGCGATGCGGCACGGCAAGGACCTCAGCTGGAGCCAGGTGCTGCTGGCCGCCACCACCCCGATGCTGCTGAAGGCGTCGATGGTGGACGGCCGCACCGACACCGGGGTGATGGCCTCCGGCCAGGTGGCCGGGGTGATCGAGGACCTGCCCCGCTGCGCGGATCTGGTGGACCGGATCATGGCCGAGGCCGCGGCGACCCTGGACCGGCTGACCAGCGGTCGTACAGTGGGGTGAAAGCGGCCAGACCATGACACGGGTAATGGGAGGTGGTCATGGCCGACCCCAAGGGTTTCCTCACCACACCCCGTCGTCTTCCGCCCCGGCGTCCGGTGGACGAGCGGGTGCGGGACTGGGACGAGGTCCCCGCGCCCGGCGGACTGCTGCCGATCATCAACGCGCAGGCGGGCCGCTGCATGGACTGCGGCATCCCGTTCTGCCACGAGGGCTGCCCGCTGGGGAACCTCATCCCGGAGTGGAACGACCTGGTCTCCCGGGACGACTGGCTGCGCGCGAGCGAGCGGCTGCACGCCACCAACAACTTTCCCGAGTTCACCGGCCGGCTGTGTCCGGCCCCCTGTGAGAGCGCCTGTGTGCTGGCCATCAACCAGCCTGCGGTCACCATCAAGAACGTCGAGGTGGCCATCGCCGACCGGGCCTGGGAGAGCGGCCAGGTGACCCCCAAGCCACCGGACCGGCTCAGCGGCAGAACGGTCGCCGTCATCGGCTCGGGGCCCGCGGGCCTGGCCGCGGCCCAGCAGCTCACCCGCGCGGGGCACACCGTGGCGGTGTACGAGCGCGACGACCGGGCGGGCGGACTGCTCCGCTACGGCATCCCCGCGTTCAAGATGGAGAAGCACCATCTGGACCGGCGGCTGGAGCAGATGCGAGCGGAGGGCACCAAGTTCCGTACCGGCGTGGACGTCGGCACCGATATGGACGCCGCCGAGCTCCGGGCGCGCTACGACGCGGTCGTGATAGCCGTGGGCGCCCGGGCCTGGCGCGAACTCCCCGTTCCGGGAAGGGAGTTGGCGGGGATCCATCAGGCGATGGAGTACCTGCCGATGGCCAACCGGGTGCTGGAGGGCGACTACGCCCGGCCGCCGATCACCGCCGAGGGCAAGCATGTGGTCATCGTCGGGGGCGGGGACACCGGCGCGGACTGTCTGGGCACCGTGCTGCGGCAGGGCGCCGCCTCCGTGACCCAGCTGGACATCCATCCCCGACCCGGCGACGAGCGGACCGAGGGCGAGCCCTGGCCCACCTACCCCAAGACCTACCGGATGTCCGCCGCCCATGAGGAGGCGCGGGAGCTGGCGGCCTCTCCGGAGGCGGACGTGGACGCGCGGGTCTTCTCCGCGACCACGGTCCGCTTCGAGGGGACCGTACCGGACGCGGAACGGCCGCACGGCGGCGTCCGGGCGCTGCGCCTGGTCGGATCCCGTGCCGACGGAGAGTCCGGACCGGACACGGAGCGGGTGCTGCGGGCGGATCTGGTGCTGCTGGCCCTCGGCTTCCGCGGCCCGGAGCGGTACGGCGGGCCGATAGACCAACTCGGTCTGGAGCTCGACGAGCGCGGCACCGTCGCCCGAGACGCGTCCTTCGCCACCAGTGCGGACGGGGTGTTCGTGGCGGGCGACGCGGGCCGTGGCCAGTCGCTGATCGTCTGGGCGATCGCCGAGGGCCGCTCGGCCGCGGCCGCCGTGGACCACTATCTCGCGGGCTCCACGACGCTCCCGGCGCCGGTGGGGCCGACCGACCTGCCGATGACGGCCTGACGAACGGCCTGCCGATGACTGTCCGACGGCCTGACACGGCGGCGGCCCCGGGCCGAGTGGCCGGGAACCCCCAGTGATGGGGCGGGCCGCCCGCCACGGGTGTGCGGCGCGGGCATACTGTGCGTCCATGATCTCGCGAACCCCCCTCCTCACCGTGGCCGACGGTGTGCACATCTGGTCCCCGACCCCGAGCACCGGATGGGGTCTGGCCAACTGCGGTCTGATCGTCTCGCCCGACGGCCACGCCGCCTGGGTCGACAGCCCCTACGACCGCCGGATGGCAGATGAGTTCCTGGAACACAGCCGCGCCCTGCTGCCCGGCGGGGGCCGGATCGAGCGGGTGATCGTCACCCATGCCAACGGCGACCACCTGTGGGGCGCGGAGGTCGTACCGGACGCGGAGATCGTCGCCACCCGTGAGGCGCTCGGCCACATCGAGTACGAGCCCTCGCCGCGGCAGATGCACGCCCTGGTGCACGGCAGCGATCCGGCGACCCCGCTCGGCTGGTACCTGCGGCGGCACTTCGGACGGTTCGACTGGTCCGCCACCGAGGTGGTCGAGCCGACGCTCACCTTCGTGGGCGAACTCGACCTGCGCGTGGGCCAGGTGCCGGTGCGGCTGTTCAGCCTGGAGTCCGCGCACACCGAGGGCGATCTGATGGCGTATCTGCCGCGGCAGAAGGTGGCGTTCGCCGGCGATGTCATCTTCGCGTCCAGCCCGCGGGACCCCGGCGACCACGCGGTGCACTGGGCGGGCCCGCTGGACCATGTGATCGCCGCGTGCGAGGGGGTGCTCGCGACCGGGGCCGAGGTGATCGTCCCCGGACATGGCCCGGTCCTCGACCGGGCGGGGGTCCGCGGCCACATCGGCTATCTGGAGCAGCTGCGGGACCGCACCCGGGAACTGCACGCGGCCGGGGTACCGGCCCTGGAGGCCGCTCGCACCCTGATCGCCGAGAACGCCCATCCATCGCTGGGCCTGCCCGAGCGGCTGGTGATCACGGTGGGCTCGGAGTACCGGCATCTGAACGGTACGGAGGAGGCGGCGGACCTCATGGCCGCCATGGCCGATCTGGCCCAGGTGGCATGGGAGCGGCGCGAGGGCGCGCCAACCGCCTCGGCCTGACCGCCCGGTCACCGCGGGGCGCGCCCCGCGGCCGGGATGTCCTGCTCGGTCCAGATGATCTTGCCCTGGCTGGTGTAGCGGGTGCCCCAGCGCTGGACCATCTGGGCGACGAGGAACAGCCCGCGTCCCCCCTCGTCGGTGGTGGCCGCCCGGCGCAGATGGGGCGCGGTGGTGCTGCCGTCGGCGACCTCACAGATCAGCGCCCGGTTGCGCAGCAGCCGCAGCCGTACGGGGCCCACGGCGTGCCGGATGGCGTTGCCGAGCAGCTCGCTGACCACGAGCTCGGTGGTGAAGGCGGCCTCCTCCAGGTTCCACGCGGCCAGGGTGCGGGCGACGGCCGCCCGCATCCGGGCCACCACCTCGGGGTCCGCCGGGAGGTCCCACGAGGCCACCCGGCGCGCGTCCAGTGCGGTGGTGCGGGCGATGAGCAGGCAGACGTCGTCCGTGCGGCGCGGTGAGAGCAGGGCGGCCATCACGGTGTCGCAGGCCCGCTCCGGGTCGGGGTCGGCGTCGGTGAGGGCGTCCCGCAGCTGGTCGAGCCCGGTCTCGATGTCCCGTTCGCGGTCCTGGACCAGCCCATCGGTGTAGAGGACGAGGCGGCTGCCCTCGGGCAGCTCCGTCTCGACCGCCTCGTAGAGCCGTCCGCCGAGTCCCAGCGGCGGTCCTGCGGGCAGGTCGAGGAAGGTCACCGAGCCGTCGGGACGGACCAGGGCCGGGGGCGGATGACCGGCCCTGGCCAGGGTGCAGTGCCGGGAGACCGGGTCGTAGACCGCATACAGACAGGTGGCCCCGACGGCCCCGGCGCCGCCGTCCGTGGCGGTCACCTCCCGGTCGAGCTGGTCGACCACGTCGTCGAGCCGGGCCAGCAGCTCATCGGGGGGCAAGTCCACGACGGAGAAGTTGCGCACGGCGGTGCGCAGTCGGCCCATGGTCGCGGCGGCGTGCAGTCCGTGGCCGACGACATCGCCGACGACGAGGGCGACCCTGGCCCCGGACAGCGGGATGACGTCGAACCAGTCCCCCCGCACCCCGCCGGGGGCGGGCAGATAGCGCTGGGCGGCCACGACGGCCTGCTGCTCTGGGCGGCCGCGCGGCAGCAGGCTCTCCTGGAGGGCCAGGGTGGTGGCGTGCTCCCGCGCGTAGCGGCGGGCGTTGTCGATGGCGACGGCCGCCTGACCGGCCAGCTCCTCGGCGAAGGTCCGGTCCTCCTCGTCGAACGGCGGGGTGTCCCCCGAGCGCCAGAACGCCGCCTGGCCGAGCCGGACGCCGCGTCCGCTGAGCGGCACGGTCAGCAGCCAGTGGATGCCGTAGTCCCGCACCCACCCCAGCCGCTCCGGGTCCTGGGGCGTCCAGTCGGGGTAGGAGGGCAGCTCCCCGACGGCGAACACGCGCGCCTGACCGGTGCCGCCGGCCCGCTGGGTGACGGGGAAGGACGAGACGCGCTCGCCGATCCGGCGCAGCGGGGGGTCCTGCCGGACGCCGCTGAAGGCGGTCCGGCGCAGCGGTGAGTCCCGGTCGCCCGGCTCCTCGCCGCGCAGCACGGCCTCGTGCAGATCGACGGTGGCGTAGTCGGCGAAGCGCGGCACGGCGACCCGGGTCAGCTCCTGGGCGGTGCCTTCCATATCGAGGCTGCTGCCCACCCGGACACCGGCCTCGTACAGCAGCTGGAGGCGTGCGTACGCCCGGTCGGCCTTGTCCGTCAGGGCGCGCAGCTCGGTGGTGTCCCGCAGGGTGGCGACGCTGCCCCAGGGCTGTCCGCGCCGTTTCGCGGGGCGCTGGTTGACCGCCAGCAGCCGGTTCCCGACCTCGTACACCTCGTCGGTGGCCTCGCGGCCGGAGGCGAGCAGCCCGGCGATCCCCGGGGGCAGGCCGACGTCGGTGATCTGCCGTCCGTGGGCGTCGCGTACGAGGCCCAGCAGGAGCAGCGCCTCGTCGTTGGCGAGCAGCAGCCGCCCCCCGTGGTCGACGATCAGCACCCCCTCCCGGACCGAGCGCAGCACGGCGTCGTGGTGTTCGTACATCCTGGTGATCTCGGCGGGGCCGAGCCGGTGGGTCTGGCGACGCAGCCGCCGGGCCACGAGCGCCGCACCGCCCCCGCCCAGCAGGAGGGCGAAGGCCGTGGAGCCGTAGATCACCGGCAGTTGACGGCTGACCATGCGGGCCACGGAGGGGATGGAGACCCCGGCGTTGACGACGCCGATCACCTGGCCCCGGGCGTTCTTGACCGGGACGGCGGCTCGGATCGAGGGGGCCGGGCGGGTGACGCCCGGGGTCTTGTCGGTGAAGGACCGGCCCACCGTGGCCGGGTAGATGCGGTGGTCGACGCGCTTGCCGATCAGCTTCGGGTTCGGATGGCTGCAGCGGATGCCCTGGGCGGTGGTCACCACGATGTAGTCGACATCGGTCCGCTGCCGTACCTTCTCGGCGTAGGGCTGGAGGGTCCTGGCGGGGTCGCGGGACTCCAGCGCCTGCCGGACGCCGGGGGCGACGGCGACGGTCCGTGCGACGGTCAGCGCATGGACCCGGGCCTGGTTGTCCCGGCTGCCGCGTGCCTGGAGGGAGAGCGTGGCCCCCGCGGCGAGGACCAGGAGCGTCACGATGATCAGCATCAGGGCGAACACCTGCCCGCCGACACTGCGCGACCTCAGCGCCGAGCGCACCTTCACATGCTCTGTCTAACGCAGATCCGCGGGTCGCACACCCGGTGGCGGCCGGGGTGGCGGCATCCGCGGTCAGAAATTGATCATGTGTCCGGCGAGCCCGTGGACGGCCTCCTTCACCGCCTCGCTGAGGGTCGGATGGGCGTGCACGTTGCGGGCCACCTCGTGCACGGTGAGATCCCACTGCTGGGCGAGGGTGAGCTCGGGCAGCAGCTCGGTGACCTCGGGGCCGATGAGATGGCCACCCAGCAGCTCGCCGTGGCGGCCGTCGCCGATGAGCTTCACGAAGCCGACGGGGTCGCCGAGCCCCTGGGCCTTCCCGTTGGCGGTGAACGGGAACTTCGCCACCCGGACGTCGAAGCCGCGCTCGCGCGCCTGGGCCTCGGTCCAGCCGAAGCTGGCGATCTGCGGCTGGCAGAAGGTGGCGCGCGGGATCATCACATAGTCCAGCTCCATGCTCTCCGCCCCGGCGATGGTCTCCGCCGCGACGATGCCCATGGACTCGGCGGCGTGGGCCAGCATCAGCTTGGCGGTGACGTCGCCGATGGCGAAGATGTGCGGCACATTGGTGCGGCACCGGCCGTCGATGCCGATGGCGCCCCGCTCGGTCAGCCGCACACCGGTGTGCTCCAGCCCGTATCCCTCCACCCGCGGCCGGAACCCGATGGCCTGGAGCACCCTGGCGGCCTGCAGGGTCTGCCGCTGGCCGCCGGTGGTCACCATGACCTTGACCGCGGCTCCCCCGTCGTTGATCGCCTCCACCCGGGTGGAGGTCAGGATGTTCATGCCGAGCCTGCGGAAGCGCCGGGTGAGCTCGGCGGAGACCTCCTCGTCCTCCAGGGGCACGATCCGGTCCATGAACTCCACCAGCGTCACCTGCACCCCGTAGCTGTGCATGATGTACGCGAACTCCACGCCGATGGCTCCCGCGCCCGCGATCAGGACGCTGCCGGGCAGGGTGGGCGAGAGGATCTGCTCCTCGTAGGTCACCACCCGCTCGCTGAGGGAGGTGCCGGGCAGCAGATTGGTGAGCGAGCCCGTGGCGATGACGCAGTGGTCGAAGGTGAGCGTCTCCGTGCCGCCTCCGGAGCGGGTGACCAGCAGCTCGTGGGGTCCGGTGAAGCTGCCCCGCCCGTCGAACTGGGTGATCTTGTTCTTCTTCATCAGATAGTGGACGCCCTTGACCCGTCCGTCGGCCACCTTGCGGCTGCGCTCGAACGCGTCCCGGTAGTCCACGGTGACATCGCCGTTCACCCGGATGCCGAAGGCCGTGGCCTCGTGGATGAACAGATGGGCCAGCTCGGCGTTGCGCAGCAGGGCCTTGGACGGGATGCAGCCCACGTTCAGGCAGACGCCGCCCCAGTAGCGTTCCTCCACCACGGCCGTGGTCAGGCCCAGCTGGGCGGCGCGGATCGCGGCGACATAGCCGCCAGGACCGGCTCCCAGGACCACCACGTCGAAATGTGCGCTCATGCGTCGCACCTTAGACATTAGAGTCGGGGTATGGCTTCAGACGAGGGGTCCGTACGGGTGGACAGCTGGATCTGGTCCGTGCGGCTGACCAAGACGCGCTCCATGGCGTCCTCGGCCTGCCGCGCGGGGCACGTCCGGGTCAACGGGGAGCGCGTCAAGCCCGCACACACGGTGCGGCCCGGGGACGAGGTGCGGCTGCGCCACGCGGGGCGCGACCGGATCGTGGTCGTCTCGCGCATCGTGCGCAAGCGGGTCGGGGCGCCGGTGGCCGTCGAGTGCTACGTCGACAACAGCCCGCCTCCACCGCCGCGCGAGCACACCGTGCCGATCGGGCTGCGGGACCGCGGCACGGGCCGCCCCACCAAGCGCGACCGGCGCGAGATGGAGCGGCTGCGCGGTACGCCCGGGGGTCTCGGCTGAGGCCAGGTCAGTCCGCGGCGAGCCCGGTCAGTCCGCGGTGATGCGCACGGGGCCGCCGTGTGCGTCGGCCCCGGCGATCCAGCCCGCGGGCAGGTGGAACGGCCGGTTGGGCACCGCCGTGGACGAAAGGCGCCCGCGGTGCAGCGTCCGGCCGTCCTGGCTGACGGTGAGCACCGGCCGGGTCAGGAACCGCGTGGTGCGGAGGGTGAACCGGCCGCGCGGCGGACGGGGTCCGGCCGGGGTGAGCCGGTTGGGTGAGATCCACAGCAGCGGTGCCTCGACCCGCACCGGCAGTGGCCCCGGAGCCCATGGCACGCCCGCGAGATGGCGCAGTACGGGTCCGGCGGCGAACCGGCCGTCGAGGGCGGCGACATCGGCGGTCTCGACCGGGTGCAGCAGATTGCCCACGGCGAAGACCCCGGGCTCGGCGGTGCGGAACGCGGCGTCGGTGGCCGGTCCCCGGGTGCCGGGGTCGAGGGTGATCCCCGCGCTCCTGGCCAGTTCGTGGTCGGGGATCCAGTCGCCGGTGAACACCACGGTGTCGCAGCCGATGGCGGCGGTCCTGCCGTCCCGGTGGCGCAGCCGTACGCCCTCCAGCCGCGCCCGGCCGGTCAGTTCGGCCACGGTGGCGTCGGTGACCAGCGGAACGCCATGGCGCAGCCGGGTGCCGAGGTGGCGCGCCGGGTGGGTCTGGTGGCGGGGCTGGTCGGTGACCATGGCGACGGTCTCGGCCCCGGCCCGTCGCAGGGTGGCCACCGCGGAGTAGCTGACCCGTTCCGCGCCGACGATGACGGCGCGGCGGCCGACGCTCTGGTGGTGCACATGGACGGCCTGCTGCAACTGCCCGGTGGTGAAGACTCCGTCCGGCCGGGTGCCGGGCACCAGCCGGGCGCTGCGCGGGCGTTCCCGGGCGCCGGTGGCCAGGACGACGGCCGCCGCGGTGATCCGCTCCAGGCCGGTCGGCCCTGTGGTGTCCACGGTCCGCGGCGCCGCCCAGCCGGTGGCCGTGACGCCCGTGCGCAGCACGGCCCCGGCGCGGATGGCGGCGGCGATGTGGTGGCGGGCGTAGTCCGGTCCGGTCATCACCCGGCGCAGATCGCGCAGTCCGAATCCGGTGTGGTCGCAGTGGCGGGGGATGCCGCCCGCGCGCTGCTCGCGGTCAAGGACCTCGATCCGGCCCACCCCGGCGGCGGCCAGCCGGGCGGCGACGGCGAGTCCGGCCGGTCCGGCCCCGATCACCAGGACGTCCACGGTGCGGTGGACACGGTCGGTGGGGGTCATCGCCGGGCCCCCGTACGGTCCTGGGCGGCGGTGGCCCGGTCCGCGGTGGCTCCGGCCGTGGTGGTTCGGTCCGCGGTGGCCGCCTCGAACTGGGCGCGCACCGCGGCGCCACAGAAGAATCCCTGGCAGCGCCCGGCCAGGGCCCGGGTGCGGCGCCGCAGGCCGTCGAGCGAGACCGGTGGCACGGTGGCGGTCAGCGCGTCGCGGATCTCGCCCCGGGTGACGCGCTCGCAGTGGCAGACCACGGTGCCGTACGCGGGGTCGGCGGCGATGAGCTCGGCGCGCTGGTAGGGGCGCGGAAACGCCTCGCCGATGGTGGGCATCCGCACGGGCTCGATCTCCCGCTCGGGCCCGGGGTCAAGACCGCAGCCGACGAGGAGTTCCGCCACATGCGCGGCGATCGCCATGGACGCGGTGAGTCCGGTGGAGCGGATGCCGCCCACGGCGACATACCGCCGCCCGGGATCGGTGTGGATCTGGTAGTCGCCGTGCTCGGTGGCGGCGCGCAGTCCGGCGTAGACGGCGGTGACCTCCTCCTCCAGCAGCTCCGGCAGGATCCGCGCGCCCTTCTCGCGGAGCGCGTCCAGTCCGTCGGCCGACGATCCGGTGGCGGTCTTGTCGTCCAGGTCCTCGGCGGTCGGGCCGAGCAGCACATTGCCGTACACCGTCGGCGACACCAGCACGCCCTTGCCGAGCGCGGTGGGCACCGGCAGCAGGATGTGGTCGACCAGGCCGCGGGCGAACTTGTCGAAGACGATGAGCTGGCCGCGGCGCGGGGTCACGGTGAACTCCTCGTGGCCCAGCCGCCGGTTGATCTCGTCCGAGTAGAGCCCCGCGGCGTTGACCAGGTGACGGGTGCGCAGCACCCCGCGCGGGGTGGCGATCTCGTGGTGGTCCCCGCCGGTGGTGATGGCCCCGGCCGGGCAGTTCAGATGCAGGGCGACGCCCGCGCGGACCGCCTGGGTGGCGTAGGCGAGGGTGGCGGTCCAGGGACAGATGACGCTCTCGCCGGGGACTTCGAGCGCGCCGAGGGCTCCCGGCCCCAGGCGGGGTTCGCGGGCGTAGACGGCGTCCGCGCCGAGGATCGCCGTCTCGTCGTAGCCGTTGCGGGCGGCCTTCTCGGCGAGCGACGGCAGCGCGGCCAGCTGCTCCGCGTCCCAGGCGACGAGCAGCGCGCCGAGCGGTTCGAGCGGGATGCCGGTCTCGGCGGCGTAGGCGGTCAGCCGCCGGTAGCCCTCGCGCACCAGGCGGGCCTCCAGGGTGCCCGGGGTGGCGTCGAAACCGGTGTGCAGGATCGCGGTGTTGGCCTTGGAGGTGCCGTTGCCGACGTCGTTCGACGCCTCGACCAGGGCGATCCGCAGGGAGTAGCGGGCGAGTTCGCGGGCGATGGCGGCACCGACCACCCCGGCGCCGATGATGGCCACGTCGTAGACCTCGTCGGGGAGGTCACCCGCTGTCGTGACGGTCATGCTGGTCCCTCGCTCGGCGGTGGCGGACACGGCTCGTGGTACCCGGGTGGTCCTCAGTCGTGGGCGGCGGCCGTCGGCGCCTGGTCAAGCAGCGCGGCCACGGCCGAGCGGAAGGCGGCCAGCCGCTCGGCGGCCCGGTCCGCGCCGATCCGCGGCTCGTAGACGGCGGCGGGCTCCCACGCGGGGACCGCCTGCTCGACCGTCAGGCCCGGGTCGAGGCCCATCCGCGCGGCGGCGCCCACGCCCAGCGCCGTGACGTCCGGCAGCGCCGACACCTCCACGGGCCGCTGCAGCAGATCGGCCTGGGTCTGCATCAGCAGCGCCGAGCGGGTCAGTCCCCCGTCGACGCGCAGGACGGTCAGCGGCGCGCCCAGGTCGGACGCGGCCGCCTCGGCGATCTCCACGACCTGGGCCGCGATGCCCTCGCACAGGGCGCGCACCAGGTGTCCGGCGGTGGTGTCGAGGCCGAGTCCGGTCAGCGAACCCTTGAGGTCGCCGCGCCACCACGGCGCGGCGAGTCCGGCGAGCGCCGGTACGAACGTGACGCCCCCGGCGTCCGGCACGGTCCCCCCGACCGGGTCGAGGTCCTGGGGTCCTTGGATCACCCCCAGGTCGCCGAGCCAGCGCACCGCGGAGGCGGCGGTGTACACCTGCCCGTCCAGGCAGTAGCTGGTGCGCCCGCCGAACCGCCAGGCCACACAGGAGACCAGGCCGTGGGGACCGCGCAGGGGCCGGTCGCCGGTCTGGGCGAGGAGGAAGGCGCCGGTGCCGTAGGTGCACTTGGCGGTGCCCGGCTCGGTCACCCGCTGCGCCAGCAGGGCGGCCTGCTGGTCGACGAGGAGTCCGGTGAGCGGGACCTCGCCGCCGAAGGCCGTGGTGGTGCCGACCGGCCCGGCGGCGTCGACGACACGGGGCAGCCGTTCGACGGTCAGCCCGTAGAGGTCCAGCGCCTTCGGGGACCAGGCGACCCGGTCGAGGTCGAGCAGCCCGGTGCGCCCGGCGGTGGCGGCGTCGGTGACGAACGCTCCGGTGAGCCGGTGGACGAGCCAGACATCGCTGGTGGTGACCACGCCCTCGCCGGTCAACTGGCGCCGGATCCACGCCATCTTGGGCGCCGCGAAGTACGGGTCGAGGGGCAGGCCGGTGAGTTCGCGCAGCGTCTCGGCGTGCGGCGCGAGCTGTTCGCACACCGTGTGGGCCCGCCGGTCCTGCCAGACCAGCGCGTCCGTCAGCGGCTCTCCGGTGACGGGGTCCCAGGCCAGTACGGTCTCGCCCTGGTTGGCCAGCCCGACCGCCACCACCGGCTCCCCCGCGGCCGTGAGAGCCCGGCGTCCGGCCTCGATGACCGAGGTGAGCAGCGCGGCCGGATCGACCTCGACCAGTCCGCCGGGCAGATGGCGGGGCCGTACGGGCACTTCGGCGGAGCCGAGCACCCCGCGCTCCGGGCAGAGCACCAGCGCCTTGGTGCCCGACGTGCCCTGGTCGATGGCGAGGACCGGGCCGGTCGCGGGGTCGGCCGGGGGGCGGTGGCGACGCTCTGCAGGCAGCATGTCCGGTTCTTCGCTCGGGACGGGCGGATCGCTTCGGGCTCTGGAGGTACGGGCTCGGGGATGGCGCGCTCGCGGGGCGGCGCGCTCGGGGGACGGGCGCGGATCTTGCCCGAAAGCCTGGTGCAGGCGCGGGGCGGGCGTCAAGACGGCCCGTTCGGGCACTGACCGGAGTCCCCCGTTCCCGGATCGTTGCACCGGGACTATAGGATCCCTGCAATCATCCCCCAGGTCCCTCGTTTTCCCGCGTCCGGTACGTCAGCTCCGTACGAAAGTCATCCGATGCCCGAGGAAGAGTTCCGCCCCGTGTACCACCCCGCGGGCTATGACGGCGGACTGCGCGTCGCGCTGCAGGACCTGCGCACCGGACGCTGGATATCGATGCGCGATCTGCTCGCGGAGACTCCCACCTGGTCGCTGTGGACCCAGCGCACCCAGGTGCTGGCCACGGCCGCCGCCGGCTCCACCGTGGTGGACGCGTGGCGGGCCGAGGAGCCGAAGAGCGTGGCGGCGCTGGTGATGCACACCCGGGTCGGGGTGGAACGCGCGGTGCGCGCACACCGCGAGGGGCACCCCCGCACCCGGGAGTTGTGGCGGGAGGCGTGGCAGTCCTGCCAGTTGGCCGCGCACCACTCCCCGGCGGATCCGGTGCCCTGGGTCTGTCTGCTGGCCCTGGCCCAGCTGGACAAGAAGCAGCGGCAGGAGGAACACCGGGTGTCCCCGCCCGGTCCGCTGCTGTTCCACGGCCCCTGGGGGCTGCTGGCCGAGGCCGACCGGCGCGATCCGTACAACCGCGAGGCGTACCACCGGATGTTGCAGTTCGTGTACGCCCGGCGGGCCGGGGGTTCGCTGGCCGAGGCGGTCAACTTCGTGCAGTGGGTGGTCTCGGGCGCGCCCGAGGGGTCCGCACTGCAGGTGCTGCCGCTGTACGTCCATGTCGAGCGGTACCGCGAGGAGCGGGGCTACGAGAAGGCCCTCGATCTGCACTGGGCCACCGAGGACGCCATCCGGGACGCGAGGAAGGCGCTGCACGGCTGGTTCGACCACGCGGACGTCACGACGAGTTCCCCGCTCGATCTCAACCATCTGGCCCACGCCCTGTGGGGCGCGCTGCTGTTCTCCGACGCGGCCCGCGTCTTCGAGACGCTGGGGCCGTACTTCACCCCGCTCCCCTGGGCCTACCGCACCCGTGACGCCACCGACCGCTCGCTGGCCGAGGAGATGTTCCTCCGCGCCCGGGTCCGCTCGCTGGTCGGCGCCCGCGAACAAAGACCCGGGCTCAACGGCTGAGCCGACTTTCCCCCGTCATCCCGCCGACGTCCCCGAATTTCCCCCCGCCCGTACCACCATCGCCCGTCCCAGGATTCCGGAGGTACCCTCATGTCCACGGCATGGTCGAGTTCAAGTCCCGCCCCCCACCGGGACGATGAACAGCGGCTGCGTGAGCTCGGCTATCAACCCGTACTGGCCCGCCGCATGGGCGGCTTCGGCAATTTCGCCATCAGTTTCTCGGTCATCTCCATTCTCTCCGGATGCATGACGCTCTACGGCTTCGGGCTGGGTACCGGAGGCCCCGCGGTCATGATGTGGGGCTGGGCCGGAGTGGGGCTCTTCGTGCTGTGCGTGGGGCTCGCGCTGGCGGAGGTGACCAGCGCCTACCCCACCTCGGGAGCGCTGTACTACATGGCCGACCGGCTGGGCGGACGGACCTGGGGCTGGTACACCGGCTGGCTCAATCTGCTGGGGCTGCTCGGGGCCATCGCCGGAATCGACTACGGCGCCGCCCTGTTCACCGGCGCGTTCTTCAACCTCCAGTGGGGATTCGATCCCACACCGGAATCGACCATGCTCATCTTCGTCTGCATTCTGCTGCTGCACGCGGCGCTGAATCTGTTCGGGGTGCGGCTGGTGAGCGTCCTCAACTCGGTTAGTGTGTGGTGGCATTTGGCGGGTGTCGCCATCATCGTCGGCGCGCTGGCGATCGTGCCCTCCCACCACCAGTCGCCCGAATTCGTCTTCACCGAATTCGTCAACGACACCGGCTGGTCGAATCCGCTGTATGTGACCGCGATCGGACTGCTGCTCGCCCAGTACACCTTCTCCGGCTATGACGCCTCCGCGCATCTGTCCGAGGAGACCTCCAACGCCTCCGTCTACGCCGCCCGCGGAATCGTCCGCGCCATCTGGGTCTCCTGGGTGGCCGGGTTCGTGCTGCTGGCCGGGCTCACCTTCGCCATCCAGGACTACACCGGCACCCAGGGCAGCGCCACCGGAGTGCCCCCGGCGCAGATCCTGATCGACGCCCTGGGCACGGGCGGCGCCACCGCGATGCTGCTCATCGTCATCGTGGCGCAGCTGTTCTGCGGGAACGCCGAGGTGGCGGCGGCCAGCCGGATGGTGTTCGCCTTCAGCCGGGACGGCGCGCTGCCGGGCTCACGGCTGTGGCAGCGGGTCAGCTCCCGTACCCAGACGCCGGTGCTCGCGGTCTGGCTGTCGGTGGTGGTCGCGTGTCTGCTGGCGGTGCCGTCCCTGTACTCCGAGACGGCCTACGGCGCGGTGACCGCCATCAATGTCATCGGGATCACCCCCGCCTACGCCATCCCCGTCTTCCTGCGGCTGCGCGCCGGGGACCGCTTCCAGCCCGGTCCGTGGAACCTGGGCCGCTGGAGCAAGCCGGTGGGCTGGATCGCGGTCGTGTGGGTGGCGGTGGTGACGGTGCTGTTCTGTCTGCCGCAGTCCAGCCCGGTGACGGTGAACTCGATGAACTACGCCTCGGTGGCGCTGATCGTGGTGCTGCTGCTGGCCACGATCTGGTGGTTCGTGGCCCGCCGCTCGTACAACACGCCGTCCGCGTACGGCACGGCGCGTGAGCAGGCGGAGATCGCCGAGGGCATCGTCTGACGGTTCCTCGTGTGCGTGACGAGGTTCTGCGTCTGTGTGAAGCCGGGTGCGGAGGGTTTTCCGCACCCGGCTTCGTCGGCTCATCCGGAACGGCGCAGCGACTCGGCCGGGGGCCGCTCGCGGCCCGCGCCGTAGGCGAGGAAGTAGGCGGGAGCCCGCTTCAGCCAGGGCGCCTTGGTGAGCACCTCGGCCAGCCGCAGCGGCTCCCCTCCGGCGGCCGGTGAACGCCCTTGCAGCAGCGGTCCGATGACCCGTGCGTGGGCGATCCGCTGCAACCCCTGCGTCGCGACGGTGGTCGGCCACCGGCGGCGCTGGACGGCGCGTACGTCGGCGAGGCCCACGGTGCCCTCGCGCAGCGGCCCGGCCAGATGGCGGGCGGCGGCGACCGCGTCCTCGACGGCGAGGTTGATGCCGATCCCGAACACGGGCGACATCGCGTGGGCCGCGTCCCCGATGCACAGCAGTCCGGGGCGGTGCCAGCGGCGGAGCCGGTCCATCCGTACGTCCAGCACCTTCACCTCGTCCCAGGACCGCGGGCCCGGTGCGCGGTCGGCCGGGCCCCGCCGCATCCATGGGGTGGCCTCCGTGAACGAGGCGAGGAACCGGTCGAGTCCTTCGGCCCGGCGTTCGGCGTCGGCCCCCTTGGGGATCAGGGCGGCGCACTGCCAGTAGTCACCACGGTCGATCATCGCGGTGAGGAAGCGCTCACCGGCGTTGCCCACCAGCCCCTGGGGGTCGCTCTCCTCGCGCGGCAGCCGGAACCACCAGACGTCCATCGGGCAGGCGAACTCCCGCAGTCCGAGCTCCGGCAGTTCGCGGGCGAGCGATCCCCGGCCGTCACAGGCCACGGTGAGGGTGGCGCGCAGTTCACCGGTGGCGCCGGTCGTACGGTCGCGGTAGCGCACTCCGGTGACCCGTCCGCGCTCCATGAGGAAGGAGGTGGCCTCGGTGTTCGTCCGCAGTTGGAAGGTGGGCTCCCGCCCGGCCTCGTCCGCCAGCAGATCGAGCAGGTCCCACTGCGGCACCATCGCCACGTAGTTGTACTTCCCCGGCAGTGAGCCGATTTCGCCGACCGTGAACAGTTCGCCGCCCCGTCCTATGGGCAGCTGGACGGAGTGCACATGCCGCTGCGGCAGGGCGGCGAACCGGTCGGCGAGGCCCAGGTCGTCCAGGAGCCGCAGCGTACTGGGGTGCACCGTGTCGCCGCGGAAGTCGCGCAGGAAGTCCCCGTGCTTCTCCAGCACGGTGACCTCCACCCCGGCCCGGGCGAGCAGCAGGCCGAGGACCATCCCGGCCGGGCCGCCGCCCACCACACAGCATGTGGTCCGCTCCATCTCATGGCTCCCTTCGACGTCCCCGAGGCCATGGGCACCCTCTCAGGACGGGTTACCCCGCGGCACCACGCCACACCGGCACCGCGGGGGCCCGGGGCCTCCCCATCCCGATCGGCTTGAGTCTTCCCGCGCCCGCGTCCGTATCACCGCGTGACGGTGTGGGGCATCCCCGCGTGACGGTGTGGGACGCACAAGGAGGTCTGTATGGCAGCCGAACCCGATCCGGACCGGTCGGCCGGGCGTCAGGTGATCGAGCCGACCGCCGTCTTCCCCTCGGCTCCGGAGCACGGCGATGTCCCGGCGGGACCGGTCGAGGAGTGGATGGAGGAGCTGGCCCTCTTCCGGCCGCCGGGCACCGAGCTGCCGCCCGAAGCGCCGTCCACGGCGGATGACGACACCCAGGAGATGCCGGGCGCCCCCTCCGCCGCCGACGCCTGGCCCCCGCGGGAGGCACCGCCCGCGCCTCGGCAGCCGCCCGCGCGGACCTCCCCGGCCGGGCGGCGCCGTCCCAGCGCCGCCCTGCTGGTGCTGGCCGGGCTCGGCGCGGGGGTCGCCCTCTCGCTGGTGGTGATGGTGGACCGGGACGCGGCGTCCGGCGCGGCCGAGGGCGGCGCGTCGGCCACCCCGACCGCGTCCACCGCGCCCGCGGACCCCGGCGCGCCGGGAACGCCGAGCGCCCCCGCCTCGCAGGGCCCGGAGGACCCATTGCCACCGCCGGGCGACCCGGGTGATGTGCTGACCCTCGGAAGCACCGGCCCGGAGGTCACCGAGCTCCAGAAGCGGCTGCTGCGGATCCCGAACGTGTATCAGGACGGGCGGGTCAACGGCGAGTACGACCAGACACTGGCCCAGGCCGTCTCCCGGTTCCAGGTGTGGTACGGGATCCGGGGCGACGCGAACGGGGTGTACGGGAGCGCCACCCGGCGCGTTCTGGAGTCGCGCACCTGACGCCACGGCCGGCGCGGGATGGGGTGCGGGCGTGGTCAGGCGGCGCCGAAGACCTGGGTCCAGTACGTGCCCGCGCGGCTGCCGGTGGCATGGCCGACGCCGATATGGGTGAAGTCGGGCTTGAGGATGTTGGCGCGGTGGCCCGGGCTGTCCATCCAGCCGCGCACCACCTCCTCCGGGGAGCGCTGGCCGCAGGCGATGTTCTCGCCGATGCCGCGGTGGGTGGCCCCGGCGGCCCGGGCCCGGTCCCAGGGCTGATGCCCTTCGGGGCCGGTGTGGGAGTAGAAGTCGCGGGCCACCATGTCATCGCTGTGCGCCTGCGCCGCCGCCGTCAGCCGCGGGTCCGGGGCGAGGGGCGCGAGCCGGGCGGCGGCGCGGTGGGTGTTGGTGAGGGCGATGACCTCGGAGGCCAGCCGCAGCAGCCCGTCAGGGGTGAACGGCCGGGCCCATACCGCCGTCCAGTAGACGTCCCCGGTGGTGGGGCCGTCGGCCCGGCCGATCCCCAGGTGGACGACGGCCGGGTCGTGGAACGGGCCCCGGCGCTCCGCGCCTTCGAGGCAGTAGTCCACGAACTCCCGTGGGGTGCGCGGCCCGGAGACGATGTGCTCGGCGATGGTCAGCGGGCGGTAGCCGTGCGCGGCGATCCGGTGGAAGAGCGAGGTCCCGTCCGGGCTCTCCAGCGCCAGCGCGCCATGGGCGGCCATGGCCCGGGCATGCGCCTCGGCCGCCGCGGTCAGCCGTCCGTCCAGCGCCACGGACGGGGCCCCGGCCCGGCCCCGCGCCGCGTTCACCACGTCGAGGGCCTGCCGCGAGGCGCCGTCGGCGGACGCGGGGGCGGCGGACCCCGGCGCGGCGGGGGTTCCCTGGTCGGCGACGTCGACACCGAAGTCCCGGGCCACACCGGCCAGTCCGTCGGCGTACCCCTGGCCGATCGCCCGCACCTTCCAGCCGCCGCCACGGCGGTAGATCTCGGCGAGCAGCAGCACCGTCTCCCGCGAGGGGCGCGGCGGGGCGAACCGGGCCAGCGGCGAGCCCCGCTCGTCCAGGACGCTCAGCACGGGCGCCGGGAGCCGCCCCAGCGGGGTGCCCGGGTCGGCGGGGCTGATGACGAGGGTGACCCGGGCGGCGCCGGGCCGCAGCTCCCGTGGCCGGAGGGTGACGGTGTCGCCGTCCAGCCGGGCGCCGGGCGCGGTGGGCTGGTTGAAGAAGACGAAGTCGCCGTCGCCCGCGACCTTTCCGCCCTCGCCGGTGATCAGCGCGGACAGGTCGAACGGGCCCGGCACCCGGACGGTCAGCGCGCCGTCGGGCAGCGCCTGGTTCCCGCCGGGCACCAACTCGCCCATGTCCGCTCCTCACACCGCGCGTCTGGAGGCAACGCGTCATGAGGGCAACGCCCGGGCGCCCCCGGCGGTTCCGGCGGGCGCCCGGGCGGTGTGGCAGGGGTCAGACCGGCACCGCGACGTACTTGTACTCCAGGAACTCGTCGATGCCGACGCGGCCGCCCTCGCGTCCGAGCCCGGACTGTTTGACGCCGCCGAAGGGGGCGGCGGGGTTGGAGACCAGTCCGGTGTTGAGGCCCACCATGCCGACCTCGAGCCGCTCGCTCACCCGCAGCGAGCGGTTGAGGTCCCGGGTGAACAGATAGCCCACCAGGCCCCATTCGGTGCTGTTGGCGGTGGCGACGACCTCGTCCTCGTCCTCGAAGGTGAGCACGGCGGCCACCGGTCCGAAGATCTCGGTCTCCATCAGCCTGCTGGCCGGGGAGACCCCGGTGAGCACGGTCGGCGGGTAGAAGCAGCCGGGGCCCTCGGGGGTGCTGCCGCCGACCAGGACCTCGGCGCCGCGTGCCACGGCGTCCGCGACCAGCTCCTCGACCTTGGTACGGCCCGCCCGGTCGATGAGCGGCCCCACCTGGACGCCGGGGTGGCTGCCGGGGCCGACCTCCAGCGCGCCCATGCGGCGGGCCAGCCGCTCGGCGAACTCGGCCGCCACCGAGGAGTGGACGAAGAACCGGTTGGCCGCCGTGCACGCCTCGCCCATGTTGCGCATCTTGGCGGTCATGGCGCCCTCGACGGCGACGTCGAGGTCGGCGTCCTCGAAGACGATGAAGGGGGCGTTGCCGCCCAGCTCCATGGAGGTGCGGACCACCGCGGGCGCGCTCTGGGCCAGCAGGGTGCGGCCGACCTGGGTGGAGCCGGTGAAGGAGAGCTTGCGGACGTGCCCGCCGGTCAGCAGCGGCTCCACGACCTCTCCGGCGCGCGAGGTGGTGACCACGTTGAGCACCCCGGCCGGAAGCCCCGCCTCCGCCAGGATCCCGGCGAGCGCCAGGCTGGACAGCGGGGTCTGCGGGGCGGGCTTGAGCACCATGGTGCAGCCCGCGGCGATCGCCGGGCCGATCTTGCGGGTGCCCATGGCCAGCGGGAAGTTCCACGGCGTGATGAGCAGACAGGGGCCGACCGGGCGGCGCATCAGCAGCATGCGGTTCTTGCCGTCCGGAAGCGTGGAGAACCCGCCCTCGACGCGTACGGCCTCCTCGGAGAACCAGCGGAAGAACTCCGCGGCGTAGGCCGCCTCCCCGCGCGCCTCGGCCAGGGGCTTGCCCATCTCGGCCGTCATCAGCGCGGCGAGCGCGTCGGCCCGCTCCATGATCAGCTCATAGGCGCGGCGCAGGATCTCGCTGCGCGCGCGGGGCGCGGTGGCCGCCCACTTCTCCTGGGCCTCCTCGGCCGCGGCCAGGGCGCGCTGCCCGTCGGCGGGCGCGGCGTCGGCGACGTCACACAGCACCTCACCGGTGGCCGGGTCGTCGACCGGCATGGTCCGGCCGCCCGCCGCGTCGGTCCACGACCCGGCGATGTAGAGCTGCTTGGGCACTGCGGCGAGGACGTCGGCGGCCGGGGGGTACGAGGGGGTGGACATAGGGGCGATCTCCTTCGTGACCGCCGCCGGTCCGAGGGGTTCGGACCGGCGGGCGGATCGGACTCCCGTACGGGCGGATGTGCGGTGCGCGTCAGGAGTCCGCCGTTCCGGTGCTGACGGCGGCGGACCAGGCGCGCAGACCCTCGTCGATCGCCGCTTCGTCGACGACGAGCGCGGGGATCATCCGGACCACATGGTTCCAGGCGCCGCACAGGAGCAGCAACAGCCCTTCGTCCACGGCGGCGCGCTGCACCCGGGCCGCGGTCGCCGGGTCGGGCTCGCCGTCAGCGGTGACGAACTCGCTGGCCAGCATGAGGCCGAGGCCGCGCACATCGCCGATGGCGGGGGTCTTGGCGGCCACGTCCTCCAGACCGCTGCGCAGCCGCGCCCCCATGGCCTCGGCGTTGGCCACCAGGTTCTCCTCGCGGACCACGTCGAGGGTGGCGGCGGCCGCCGCGCAGGCCACGGCGTTGGCGCCGTAGGTGCCGCCCTGGGAGCCGGGCCATGCCTTGCTCATCAGCTCCTCGGAGGCGGCGATGCCGGACAGCGGGAAGCCGCTGGCCAGCCCCTTGGCGGTGACCAGGATGTCGGGACGGACGCCGAAGTGGTCATGGCCCCAGAACCGTCCGGTGCGGCCCACCCCGGTCTGCACCTCGTCCAGGATCAGCAGGAAGCCATGGCGGTCGGCCCGCTCCCGCAGGCCCTGGAGGAAGCCCTCGGTGGCGGGTACGTAGCCGCCCTCGCCGAGCACCGGTTCGACGATGATCGCGGCGGTGTCGTCGGGCGGGGAGATGGTCTGCAGGACGTAGTCCAGCTCCCGCAGGGCGAACCGGGTCGCGGTCTCCTCGTCCCAGCCGTACCGGTAGGCCGTGGGGAACGGGGTCACCACGACACCGCTCATCAGGGGCGAGAAGCCGGACCGGAAGCGGGTTCCCGAGGTGGTCATGGAGGCGGCGGCCACGGTGCGGCCGTGGAATCCGCCGTGGCAGACCAGGACGTTGGGCCGGCCGGTGGCCTGACGGGCCAGGCGCAGGGCCGACTCCACGGCCTCGCTGCCCGAGTTGCTGAAGAACAGACTGTCGAGGCCCGTGGGAAGCACCTCGCCCAGCTTCTCCACCAGCCGCCGCAGCGGCGGGTGCATCACGGTCGTGTACTGGCCGTGGATGAGGGTGCCCACCTGCTCCTGGGCGGCGGCGACGACCCGCGGGTGGCAGTGCCCGGTGCTGGTGACGCCGATGCCCGCGGTGAAGTCGAGGTATCGCCGCCCGTCCTCGCCGTCGATGTAGGCGCCCTCTCCCCGGACGGCGACCACCGGAGTGGCTTGACGGAGCTGCGGCGACAGATTGGTCATGTTCTCTCCCACACCCACGGTTCGGCGATGCGCTCGGACACTTCGAGGGTGAGGGGGCGGACCCGGTCAGGACAATGATCACTGTGTCGCGCGGTGGTGATCGCTATGGACGATCTGTCAACGAGTCCGGGGGCAGGTTCTGTCAAGAGGTCGGCCGGGATCGTGGTTGCGCTCGGCGTGCGGGCTTGTCAGAGTGAGCGGCATGAACGGCTTCGGCGGCACCGCGTACGACGCTGCCGGACGGCGGCTGACCCGCCCCTTCGAGCCCCCGCGCATCCCGGGACGTCCACCGCTCAGCCTCGCCGAGGTGCTGCGGCTCCCGGTGCTGGCGGCCGGGGCGCCGGAGGTGGTGTCCGGCCATGGGCAGCTGGCCCGGCCGGTCCGCTGGGTCCACATCACCGAGCTGCTTGACCCGGCGTCCTTCCTCAAGGGCGGGGAGCTGGTGCTGACCACCGGGATGCCGCTGCCCGAGGATCCGGCGCTGGTCCGCCGGTATGTCGACGAGCTCGCGGACATCGGCGCCGCCGGGCTGGTCATCGAGCTGGTGCGGCGCTACCACCGGCCGCCCTCTGAGCTGGTACGGGCCTGTCTGGCGCGGGACTTCCCGCTCGTCCTGCTCTCGCGGACGGTGAACTTCGTGGAGGTCACCCAGGTGCTCCACTCGCTGATCGTCGGCAGTCAGGTGGAGAGCCTGCGCCGGGCCCAGGACGTCCATGACACCTTCACCGCGCTGACCCTGCGCGGCGCCGGGCCCGAGGAGGTGGTGGACATGGCGGCCGAGATGAGCGGGCACCCCGTGGTGCTGGAGAACCTGGTGCACCAGGCCGTCATCTGCGGGTCACCGGGGCACGGGGTGGAGGGGGCGCTGACCGGCTGGGAGCGGCGCTCGCGCGCCACGCCCTCGCCCGACCGGACCGGGCTGAGCGGCCCGGAGGACTGGCTGGTGACCGCGGTGGAGTACCGCGGCGAGCGGTGGGGGCGGCTGCTGATGCTCCCGGACGGGACCCGGGACCCGGCGGTCGGCCCCGAGGACGCGATGGTCCTGGAGCGCACCGCCACGGCCCTGACCATCGCCCGGCTCACCCATCACACCCGCTGGGAGCGGCGGGCCCAGCGCACGCTGCTGCTCGACCTGGTGGAGCAGCGCTGCCGCTCCAGGGGCGAGGCCCGGGCCAGGGCCGAGGCGCTGGGCGTGCCGGTGGCGGGCCGCCGGCTGATGGTGGTGCTGGTCAGCCCCGGGCCGGGCGCCGGGGAGACGACCGAGCTGGAGGACCGGCTGACGGACGAGCTGGGGGCGGCCGGGGCCGCCGTGCTGGTCGGGGCGGTGCCCGGTGACCACATAGGGGTGCTGCTGGCCCTGCCCGCCGCCGCGCCGTGGCGGCCGCTGGTGGAGCGGCTGAGCCGGTCGGTGCGGGAGTCCCGGCCGGACGCCGTGATCAGCGTCGGCTCGGAGGTGTCGGATCTCTCGCAGACCGCCCGGTCGTTCCAGCAGGCGGCGCGGGTCGCGGACGCCGCCGTTCCGGGAACGCCGGACAAGGCGTTCCACGAGCTGTCCGACATCGGGCTGCGGCAGTTGCTGTACGCGCTGCGCGGCGATGTGCGGCTCCAGGAGTTCGTGGAGCGGCAGTTGGGGCGGCTGGTGGACTACGACGAGCGGCACGGCACCGATCTGCTGCCGGTACTCCACACCTTCCTGGACGCGGCGGGCAACAAGACGGTGGCGGCCAGGCGCGCGAATCTGTCCCGGCAGGCGTTCTACCAGCGGCTGCACTCGGTGGAGCGGGTGCTGGGCTGCGATCTGGAGTCGGGTGAGCAGCGCACCCAGCTCCATGTGGCGCTCACCGCCTTCCGGCTGCTGCGGCTGTCCCGGGGCCCGGCCCCGTCCTGAGACGGCGAACGCGCCACGGCCGGCCCGGATCGGATCCGGGCCGGCCGTGGCGCGTTCGTGACCTCCGCCGGGCGGGGGTCATTTGATGAAGTCGTCGACGACCTTCGGCGGCCAGCAGCCGACGTTGAGTACGCCGATGGAGTAGGCGCGGGAGACCAGGGCCGCCCGGTTGGGCACCCGCAGCTTCCGCAGCAGCCGCGTCACGTGGTACTCGACGCCCTGCCGGCTGAGGTAGAGCCGGGAGGCCAGGGGGATGGTGGAGAGCCCGGCCGCGATGCCCTCAAGGATGCGCGCCTCGGTCTCGGTGAGGAGCTTCTTACGGTTGGTGACCATCTCCACCTCCTCGCCACCCGCCGTGGGACGCATCACCACGAGGATCGAGGCCACATGGGCGGTGCCCTCACGCACCGCCACGGCGGTGAGCCCGCTGGTGAAGGCGGCCCCCTCGGCCCCGATGGCCACCACATGGGTGGTGAACCGGTGGCGGGAGCCGTCGAGGAGCCGGGTGAACTGCCGCTTCAGCGCCTGCTGGACGCTGGGGTGGACAAGGTCACAGAAGTCACGGCCGCATACGTCCGCGGAAGCGTCGTCGAACTGCCGGAAGAATTCCCGGTTCGCCTGCTGGACGGTGAGCGACGGGTCGAGACAGACGACACACGCCCCTGGCTGATCGAACTGGCGCAATAGATCCGTGTACTCGGTCTGCTCGTGTCCAAGCTCGTGGGGGGTTGGCCGAGCCGAATCTGATAGTAAAGGCAATGCCAAGGGACTGCCATCCCTTCCGAATTCTCAGTATTCGAAATTGAATACCTATATTCAATTTCAAATGTTCATTTCAGAATGGAGACTAGGGATCCGCAGGTATGGAAGTCAACGTCAACAGGGGTGTCGCCACCCAATCCCGTGGTGGGGTGCAGCGAAGGTTCGGTCCGCACCCCACCCCTTCGGTGGTCCGGTACGGTCGGTTCACGAATCCTCGTCAAACAGCGTCCAATTATCGCCGTTAACGCGCCGTTCACGAATGCATGCGAGGCAGCATCTCGATGAGCTCGCGCCGCCCGGAGACGCCCAGCTTGCGATAGGAACTCGTCAGGTGCTTCTCGATGGCCCGGGAGCTCACCCCCAGCTCGGCCGCGACCTCCTGGTTGGTCAGCCCGCGTCCGACGAGGGAGGTCACGGTGCGTTCGGTACGGGTGAGGGTCGCCTCCGGTGCGGCGGCCGCCGCACCGCTGCCGTCCGCCGCCCGGATCCGCTCGACCAGCCGTGGCACCCCGCACGCCGAGGCCAGGGCCGCGGCCTCCCGGAGTACCGCCGCCGCCTCGCCGCCGCCCGGCCTCAGCCGCTTACCCAGCTGCAGGAGGGTGCGGGCGAGTTCCAGTTCATTGGCCGAGGCGCGCAGGACGTCGACCGACTCGTGCAGCAGCCGCACCCCCTGGTCACCGTCGCTCAGCCGGGCCTTCACCCGCAGCGCGCGCCCCAGCGCCACCGGAGCGCCCCATTCCGTCGCCCGCAGCAGCTCCTCATCGGCCAGCGCCCCGGCCGCGCAGGGGTCGCCGACCCGCCGGTGGAGGTCGGCCGCCCAGGGCCGCCAGGAGAAGAGCACGGGATTGCGCCAGCCCGACGCCTCCAACTGCCGGCCGCAGGCCAGCAGCGTTTCCAGGGAGCTTGACCAGCGGCCCTGCTCGGCGTCCTGCGCCGCCTTGACGAACTGCAGCGCGGCGGTCAGGGCCAGGCTGGAGGAGCGGCGCCGCCCGGGGCCGTCCAGAATCCGCTCGATCAGCGCGGAGTCCTGGAGGTCCAGGGCGACCCGGGTGAGGGCGAGGGTGGCGACGATCCCGGTCTCCTGCCAGTGCACCTCGGCCAGCCGCACGGCACGCTCGGCGTACTCACGCGCCTGGGCCGCGCGGCCGCGGGCGCTGAGCACCATGGCCTGCTGGACGTTGACCAGCGCGTCCACGACCGTGCCGCCCTGCCGCCGGGTCTGCTGCTCCATCGCCAGCCAGGAGCTGATCCCGCGCACCGAATCGGCGGCCACCAGCCCGATCACCACCAGCGGCAGCGGGGTGTGGACCTGGTCGGAGGTGGCCGGTTCGCGCTCCAGGATGCGGTTGGCCAGCCGGGAGACCTCGGCCGCGGGCCATCGGGCGGTGAGCACCGCCGCGTTGAGCAGCACCGCCGTCAGCTCGCGCTCGGCGGAGGTGATCAGCGGTGACTCCTCCCCCAGCGCCGACAGCCGCTCGACCGACGTGGCCAGCTCCGCCGGGTCCTCGTGTCCGGCGTGCCGCAGCCGGGCCTCGAGCCGCAGCGCCACGTCGCGCGCCGTGCCCTCGAGCGAGGCGGCCGGTCCCAGGTCCTCGGCGACCTGGTGCAGCAGGTCGATGACCGACGGGGGCCCCAGGCCGACGATGGTGGGGGAGATCCGCAGGGCCGCGGCGGCCCGGAGCCTGGGCGTGGTCAGCAGGGGGATCGCCTGGGAGATATGGCGTTCACAGGCGGCCGGGTCGAAGCCGCGCTCCGCGGTGGCCAGATCGATCAGCAGCCGGGCCCGGCCCTCCCCGGTCAGCGAGCCGTCCAGGAGGGCGCGGCGCAGATAGCGGGCGGCGGTGCGGGGCGCACCGCGGCGCAGCGCGGTGTCCGCCGCGGCCCGCAGCACCTCCACCGCCCAGGGGTGGTCGGAGCTGGTGACGGCCAGCAGCTGGGCGGCGACGATCTCGGCGGGGCGCCCGTTGTGGTACATCAGGGCCGCCGCGGCGTCGTGCAGCCGCTCCCGTTCGGCCACGGTCATCGAGGACTCGACCGCGTCCCGCACCACCCGGTGGAGGAAGCGCGGCTCCTGCTCGGAGGCGACAAGACCCAGCTGGTGAAGGTCGCGCAGCGCGGCGAGGAAGCCGATCCGGTCCAGCCCGGCGAGCCGGCCCAGCAGGTCGGGCCCGGCCTGGGCGCCGAGGACCGCGATGGCCGCGGCCAGGTCGCGCGGGGGCCGGGGCTGGGCGCGCAGCGAGCTGGCCAGCCGCTCCCGCAGCTGGGCGGGGCGCAGCGAGCGGGCCGTCTCGGCGTGTTCCGCGGTGGGGCGGTGGCCGCGCACGGCCAGGTCCGCGAGCACCGACTTCAGGAACAGCGGATTGCCCGCGGAGCTCTCGTGGCAGGCGCGGGCGAACTCCTCGTCCCCCGGCACGCCGAACTGCTCGAGGATCACTTCCTTGGTGGCGCCCAGCGACAGCGGCGCGGGGCGCAGCACCCGCCGCGCCGCCTCGACGATCTCCCGCAGCAGGGGGTCCCCGGGGCGCCGGTAGCCGTCCCGCAGCGCGCAGACGACCACGGCGCGCAGCCCGTGCAGCCGCTTGACGAGGAAGGCGAGCCAGCGCAGCGAGGGGGTGTCGACCCATTGGAGATCGTCCACGAGGATGAGCAGCGGGCGTTCGGCACCGGCGGTGGCCAGCACCGAGCGCAGGCCGTACAGCGCCTCCTCGGGGATGGTGACGGCCCCGTTGTCGTCGAGCGGCGGGGCGTCGTCGGAGAAGACCGTCCGGCAGAGGTCGGCATCGGTCTCGATGCGCTGCCCCCGGAGCTCTTCCGGGGCGCCGGTGAGCAGGCTGTCGAAGAGCTGGCGGACCACGCCGAGGTCGAAGTCCTGCTCCATCGGCGCGGCGTTGGCGCGCAGGACCCTGACCTTCTCGCCCTCGGCGAGCATCGGCAGCTGGTGCAGCAGCGCGGTCCGGCCGGTGCCCAGGGGGCCGGTGAGCAACAGCAGTGCGGAGTCCCCCGCCGCCGCGTCCCGCAGGGCCTCGGCGACCCGCGCCAGCTCGGCCTCCCGTTCAAGCAACATCGATTCCGCCTCCCTGCGCCGCCCGCAGCAGCTCGATCAGCTCCGCGCGACCGCCGATCCCCAGCTTTCGGTACGCACCGCTGAGCCTCAGCTCCACGGTGCGTCTGCTAACGGAGAGGGTTTCGGCTATCTCCCGGTTGCCATGGCCGAGTCCGACCAGGGAGGCGGTGCGCTGCTCGGGCTCGGTCAGCGTCGCCCACGCCGGATGCGGGACGCGGCCGCGGACGGCGGAGGGCCCGGTCCGCTCGGCCAGTTCGCGCACCTTCTCGACCAGCTTGCTGGCGGGCCGGTGGGCGATGACGAAGGTGAACAGGTCGGCCACCAGGGGGGTCGCGGCACTCGGGTTCCCACTGTCGAGTTCTGCGGTGGCCAGCTCCAGCAAGGCCCCCGCGTAGGCGAGCCTGGCCGGGGTGGCGCGCAGGGTGGCCACCGCCTCGCGCAGCCGCTCGACCCGCCCCTCGCGGGCCACCCGGCCGGCGCCCAGCTGGGCCCAGCCGAGCGTGTTGGGGGCGCCCCACAGCCGGGCCAGCGCGAGCTCCTCGTCGGCGAGCCGCCTGGCCTCCTCGTGGTCGCCGAGGACGTCGTGGACCCGGGCGGCCATCGAACGCCACGGCATCAGGGCGGGGTTGATCCGCCCGCGGCCCAACTGCCATCTGCCGGTGGCCCGGAACAGCTCCACCGCCTCCGGCAGCCGGTCGTCCTTGACGGCCACCAGCGCCCTGGCGAAGAGCAGAAAGCCCCAGGAGGCGCCCTCGCGCGACTCGGCGGGGGCGGAGGCGGCCGCGAGCGCACCGGCCGGGCCGAGGTCGCCGTTCTCCAGGGCGATGAGGATCCGGACGGCCAGCAGATACGGGACGGTATGGCGGTGCCAGAGGGAGCGGGGCAGCGACCGCTCGGCGGCGGCCACGTCCCGTTCTGCCATGTCGAGCCGGCCGCGCCGCAGGTTCAGCTCGCCGTGGACGGCCAGGACCTGGGCGGCGGCGGCGCGGGCGTGCCGCCGGCGCAGATCGGTGTGGAGGACGTCCAGCCGGACCTCGGCCTCGTCCAGGTCGTCGGTCAGCAGCAGGGTACGGGCGGCGGTGAGCCGGGGCAGGATCAGGGCACCCGCGCCGCCGTCCAGGGTGAAGACCCGGTGGGCCAGTGCCCGGGCGGTGGGCAGGTCCGCCCCGCGCAGCGCCAGCCGCCAGGCGCGCGCCGCGGCCTGTACCGGGCAGCTGGGGTCGTCGGGCAGCGGCGGGATCGCCTCCGGGATCAGATCGGTGTCGTCCTGCCCGTCGGACTCGGTGAGCCAGAACAGCCCGGCCAGCGCCCCCCGTTCCGGGCCGTCGGTCGAGGGCAGCACCTCGACGATCGCACGGCGCAGCGCCTTGTCGTCACCGCGGGAGAGTCCGAGGTCGGCGGCGCGCACCCGGATCCGCCCCGACCCGCCGTCCCCGCTGCGGATGATCTCCGCCAGCCGGCGGCCGGCGGCCTCGGGGGCGGCCAGCACCTCGATGGCGGCGAGTTCGAGGCCCAGCCGCGCGTGCGGCTCCGGGTCCAGCGGCTCCTCCAGCGCCCGCGACAGACAGGCGATCGCCTGGGTGGTCCGGCCCGCGCGCAGTGCGGCGGCGCAGGTGCGGCGGAGCACGGGGATCACCCAGGGCTCGTCGACCGGGCGGGCGGCGAGCAGCAGCCGGGCGATGTCCTCGTCGGCCACGGCCGCCCGGTAGGCCAACTCGGCGGCTCGGGCGTGGAGTTCGGCCCGCTCCTCGCCGGGCATCTCGGCGAGGATCCAGCTGCGTGCCTCGGGCTGGCTCAGCCGGAGCCCGGTCCCGGAGGCGATGGCGAGCCCGCTCTCCTGGAGCACTTCCGGCAGTCCGGGTTCGCTCGCGGCGCGGGGCCCCGCGAGCGCGTACAGCAGGGCAAGGTCCAGCAGATCGCCGCAGACGGCGAGCGCGCGGACGAGCGCGACGGCCGTGTCGGACAGCCCTCCGAGCACCCGGACGGCGTGTTCACCGCCCACGGCCTCGCTGAGGGTGGACAGTTCCGGCACTCGCGCGGCGACCGGCGCATAGCCGTGCCTGGTGAAGCGGCGCAGTGTCTCGGACAGCACCTCGGGGTTGCCCGCGCTCGTCTCCAGGGCGGCGGAGATGAAGGCGTTGTCGCCGGGTCGGCCGCAGATCAGCGCGACCGTGGCGGCCACGTCGCGCGGGGCGAGCGGGGCCAGTTCGCATTCCCGGGTGATCACCTGCTGTGGCGCGGTGGACAGGGGGCACGCACCGGGGCGGAGCCGCCCGGTGCCGCTCGCCAGGAGGGCGATCCGGGCGTCCGACAGCCGCCGTATGAGCGCCCCGAACCAGCGCAGCGAGGCCGGGTCCAGCCAATCCACATCGTCGACGACCAGCAGTGTGGGCCGCTCCCGGGCGGTCCGCAGCAACTCGGTCAGGCCCGGTAAGCGCCGCTCGGGCCCCAGTCCGGTCAGGGCCTTGACCGAGCCGCCGGTGAGTCCGTCCATCGGGGCCAGCAGCTGTCCCACCACGCCGTAGCGCACATCGCGCTCACCGGGGGTCGCCTTGGCGCGCAGTACGCGGAAGCCCTTGTCCTCGGCCAGCCGGGCGGCGAGGTTCAGCAGGCGGCCCTGTCCGTAGCCGGGCCTGCCGACCAGTGTCACCACCGAGGAGCGGCCCCGGCCGAGTTCGGCGACGGTCTGGGCAAGCGTGGCCTGCTCTCGTTCACGGCCGGGGAACGGGAGCCCGTTGAGCTGCATGGTGTGACTATATGCCTGGGGCGGGTCGTCGATCTGGCACCGAACCGCCGTGCGCGCGTCAGCGCCGGCCGCGTGAGGCGAAGACCCACGCGGGGGCCTGTGGGTCGGGAAGGCTCGGGGTGTTCAGCACCGAGGACAGCTCTCCGCGCTGACCGACGCTCAGCTTCCGGTAAACGCTGGTGAGATGGGTCTCCACGGTGCGTACGGTGACGAACAGCGACTCGGCGATCTCACGGTTGCCCGCCCCGTGCGAGGCCATCTGGGCCACCTTGTGCTCGGTGCCGGTGAGCAGGTCGACGGGTGAGGCGGTGATCTCGCGCATCCGGCCGCCCGCGGCCACCAGCCGGTTCCGGGCGTCCCTCGCGAGCGCGAGCGCACCGCAGCCCTGCGCGAGGTCGACGGCCGAGCGCAGCCGCTCCCTGGCCTCGCGCGGCCGCCCCGCGTCCAGCAGCGCCCCGCCGAGCAGGAACTCGGCCCTGGCGTGCTCGGAGCGGGCGGGCGACCCGGAGAAGTGCTCGACCGCCCCGGTGAGTTGGGCGATGCCCTCCTCGCCGGGGGTGGTCACCCCGCGGGCGAGGGCGGCGAGTCCGAAGGCGCGCGGGGTGCTCCAGCGGCGGGCCAGTTCGGCGCCGTGCTCGACCAGGTCCCGCGCCTCGTCCGCCCGCTTCTCCGCCGCCAGCACACAGGCCGCCTCGGCCCACCAGGGCAGGAACACCGGGTTGGCGAAACCGGACTCCTCCAGGGAGGCGCCGCAGTCGAGCAGCAGCCGCAGCGCGGTGGCGCTGTCGCCGAGCGCCCAGCGGGCCCGGGCGCGGGCCATGAGATACGAGTGGTACTCCATGACGAACCCGTCCAGGTTCGGCCGGGTGACGGCGGCCAGCAGCTCCTCGGCCCGCTCCGGTTCGCCCCGGTCGATCAGGATCGTCGCGAGCGCGGTCTGCGGCATGGTCACATTGGCGCTCCAGCGCTCCTCACCGATGATCTCGACGGCGGTCTGGGCGTCGGCGAGGGCGTCGGGGATCGCACCGACGCCGTGCAGCAGCTGGGCGCGGTAGGACAGGGTGATCACATACGACCAGACCGCGGCGTTGTCCTGGCCGTGGCGCAGCGCGTGCTCCAGGGCCGCCATCGCCTCCTCGATCTCATCGGCCAGGCCGAGGGTGAACGCGGAGAAGAGCAGCGACCAGTTGTCGAGCCGGTCCGCGGAGCTCAGCGCGCGGCGGGCCTGCCCCACCGCCCGCCCCGCCGAGCGGCCCTCCATCGCGGACAGGACCGTCATCATGGCGAGCATCTGGCGCTGGGCGGGGGTGTCCCCGGCGGGTTCGGGGATGCGCGCGAAGCGCTCCCGGACCGTGTGGATCGTGGCCTTCTCGTCGGATCCGCTGATCAGCAGCGTCGATTGGACGAGGGTGCGCAGCTCGCGGTCGCGCGGATCGGGGTCAGGGCCCAGCTCGGCCTCGAGCTCGTCGAGCACCTCGCTGAGCACCCGTACGGCGGCCGGTGACTGCTGGACGGTGAGGCAGGTGAGTCCGAACTGCACGGCGATGGGCGCCTTGGTGCGGATGTCGGTGGCCAGCGAGAGCGCCCGCTTGAGCAGCCGGATGGCCTCGGCGGGGTTGATCTCCGCGAGCGCCTTGGCGAGCGGGACATGGGCCGACAGGCTGTCCGGCTCCGCCTCCAGAACCCGGTAGAGATAGCGGGCGGCGGCCTCGGGGGCGCCGCGGTGCTCGGCCTGGGCGGCGGCCTCCCGGAGCACCCAGCCCATCCACGGCTGGGGGGTGCCGGGCACCAGCAGCACCTGGTTGGCGACCTCCTCCGCGGGCCGCCCGGCATCGCTCAGCAGCAGGGCCGCCCTGGCACGCAGCTCGGCCAGCCGCTCCTCCCCGGCGGCCTCGAGCACCGCGGAGCGCACCACGTCATGGGCCAGGTCCGCCTGGTCGGGCGCCATCACCTCGGCCTCCCGCAGCTGCTGCACCGCCTCCGCGACGCGGGCCGCGGGCACTCCGGCCAGCGCGCCGATGTGCTCCGCGTCCTCCTCGCCGAGCACCGCGACGGCGGTGGCCACGTCACGGACCCAGCCGGGCCGGGCGTCGAAGAGGGCCCGCACGGACTGGGCGACCACACAGCTCCCGACCTCGTCGATCTCGTGGATGCCACTCTCGTCGGGCGCCACGCCCTTGGCCCGCAGCTCGCGCAGCAGCCGGGCGACGGTCAGCGGATTGCCGCCGCAGACGGCGGTGGCGCGCTCGGCGAATGAGGGTGCGACGGGGACGGTGAAGACCTGGTGGGCCATTTCGGCCACTTCGGCGTCGGTCAGCGGGTCGAGGCGGATCACCGCGGAGCGCGGCTGGGCGTGGATGTCCGCAAGAGCCGCGGGGGCGACCGGTTCCACCTCGCTGCGCTGGGCGAGCACCACCAGCAGCGGCAGTTGGTCGGCCCGGCGCAGCAGGAAGTCGACCCAGCGCAGGGAGCGCTCGTCGCACCAGTGCACATCGTCCAGGACCAGCACGAGGGGGCCCTGGGTCATCAGATTGGCGGTGAGCCAGTACAGGCCGTGCAGCACCGGGTAGACACTGGCGGCCGTGGGCGGCCCCTCCTCGCCGGGGCGGGGGCTGAGTGCGGGCAGGGCGCGGCGGGCGCTGCCGCGCAGCAGCGGGGAGTCCTGGGCGTCCTCGGCCGAGAGCCCGAGGCTTCCGAAGAGGGCACGTACGCCGCCGTATCCGGCACCGGCCTCCACTTCGCCGCAGACGCCGTGCAGCACGGTCATCTTCTGGCAGGCATGGCCGTCGAGGAAGGCCCGCAGCAGGCTGGTCTTGCCGATTCCGGCCGGACCGGACAGGACCACCAGACCGGAGCGGCCCCTGTGGGCGGCCTCCGCGTGGGCGGCCAGCGCGGCGAGTTCGGCGGCGCGGCCCACCAGTGCGCCGGGTAAACCGGAATCCGCTTTCCGGTCCACCACGCAGCCTCCTCGAGCCACAAAATGCGAAGAACTTCGGAAAAGTGTGCTAGTGCCGCGTTCCGCAGGCTACACGAGCGCGCCAACGACGATCAATCCCGATCAGACATTGGCAATTGCCAATTCGGATCGGTCGGACCCGGAACGCGATCGGCGAGGCCCGGAGGCGGAAGGCGTGGTGAGGGCGTTCACCATTCCGTCCCCGGGCCGTTCGGTATCACTGTGTGGGTACGAGGCGTGAAGTCGTCTATGGCATCTCCCTTCGTCGACAAACGATCATGGGTAGTCGGCAAACGGTCACGGGGGCATGCGGGCCTCTTCCAGGGCGGCCTCCAGGGCGACGGCCGGCGGGTGGAGCTCGAACCAGACGACCTTGCCCGCCGCCGTGCAGGTGGATCCCCAGCAGCGGGAGAGCAGGTCGAGCAGGTGGAGTCCGCGCCCGCCCTCGTCATCCCCGCACGCCCGGCGCACCCGGGGCCGCGCGGGGTCCTCGTCCGCCACCTCGCAGCGGAAGGCGCGGTCGACGGAGCACAGGGAGAGGGTCAGCCGGATCGGTCCGCACGCGTGCCGCACGGCATTGGTGACCACCTCGCTGACGAGCAGTTCGGCGTCGTCGGCGAAGTCGTGCAGCGTCCACGCGGAGAGCTGGGCGACCGCCAGCCGCCGGGCCATCGGCACCGAGGACGGCTCGGAGGGGAGCAGCCAGGAGGTCCCGCCGCTGGTGGCGGGAAGGGCCGTCCCGGGCCGGCGCTCGGTGCTCAGGGGGGAGCCGCGCGTGAGGGTCGCGGCGCTCAGCGGGAAGCCGTGCGTGAGGGTGAGGGTTGCGGCATTCATGCTGGTGGGTCGGGGCTGGTCCGGGGGGCGGGGATGGCCCGCCCGTCGGGAAGGATTTCACCCGTGTCCGCGAAGATCACCACTCCATTGCAGAGCAGGCTCCATCCCTGCTCTGGATGGGAGGCCACCGGACGCGCCGAATCATGGTCGGGTGCGTCGGCGGGAGGACATGGGGGTTGATGGAGGCACATGGTCCGAACCTTCGATCTTCCGCCAAAGGGGTCGGCGGAACTCACCGAGGCCACCATCCTGGCCGGGCGCGGCAGGATGCGGCGAGGGGAGATATCCCCGCATCGGTACCCGTTCCCGCTTCCCTCAGCCCCCTGGCGCGGTCACGGTCGGCGAACGCGGCTCACTCTGGGTAGGCCGCGCCCGGGCCGGGTGCGGCGGCTCCGGCCCGGGCATAGCCTGGAGGCAGGGCTCCGGGTCCGTACGGGCACAGGTTCCATCCACCCGGGGCAGGTACGAGGCATCGATGGGTGCGGTGGCGACAGGCACCCCGACCGGGCGGCAGACAGTGAGGCTGCCGGCCGAGGTGACGAGTTTCGTGGGACGTCGGCATGAGGCGGCCGAGGTCAAGCGGATGCTGTCCGCTTCCCGGCTGGTCACCCTGACCGGGGTCGGCGGGGTCGGGAAGACCCGGCTGGCGCTGCGGGTCGCGGACGAGGCGCGCCGGGCCTTCCCCGACGGGGTCTGGCTGGCCGAACTGGCCGAGCTGGACAACCCGACACTGCTCGCCCAGGGCGTCACCGAGGCGCTGCAGATACGCGACCACTCCTCCCGCCCGGCGATGGACATCCTCGTCGACCATCTGCGGGACCGCCAGGCCCTGATCGTCCTCGACAACTGCGAACACCTCCTGGAGGACTGCGCCCGGCTCGCCGACCGGCTGCTGCGCGCGGCCCCCCGGCTGCGGCTGCTGGCCACCAGCCGTCAGGCGCTGGGCACCGCCGGTGAGCAGAGCCTTGCCGTGCCCACCCTGGGGCTGCCGGACCCCGACGGGCCGCGGCCGTCCCTCGCGGCGCTCGCCCGGTGGGACGGGGTGCGGCTGTTCGTCGAGCGGGCGGCGGCCATCGTGCCCGGGTTCGAGCTCAGCGAGGACAACCGGGACGCGGTGGAGCTGATCTGCCGCCGGCTCGACGGCATCCCGCTGGGGATCGAGCTCGCGGTCGTCCGGCTGCGCGCCCTGTCCGTCCAGCAGCTGCTGGACCGGCTCGACGACCGGTTCCGGCTGCTCACCACCGGCTCCCGTACGGTCCTCCCCCGCCACCGGACGCTGCGGGCGCTGATCGACTGGAGCTATGAGCTGTGCACCGAGCGGGAGCGGCTGCTGTGGGCCCGGGCCTCGGTGTTCGCCGGAAGCCTGGACCTGGAGGCGGCCGAGGCGGTCTGCTCGGGCGAGGGCATCGACCGCGGGGAGATCCTGGACCTGGTGGCCGAGCTGGTGGACAAGTCGGTGCTGCTCAGGGAGGAGCACCCGACGGCGGTGCGCTACCGGATGCTGGACACGCTGCGCAGTTACGGCCGTGAGCGGCTGGCCGAATCCGGGGAGGAGACCGTACGCGTGCGGCGCCACCGCGACTACTACCGCGGGCTCGCGGCGGACGCGCGGGCGGCGCTCTTCGGACCGGCCCAGGTGCAGTGGTTCACCCGGCTCCACCTGGAGCACGCCAATCTGCGCACCGCCCTGGAGAACTGCCTGGCCGAGCCCGAGCAGACCGAATGCGGCCTCGACATGGCCGCCGATCTGCTCTACCACTGGATCACCAGCTACTACCTCGGCGAGGGCCGCCGCTGGCTGGACCAGGCCCTCGCGCTGTGCACGGAACCCGACGGGTCGCGGGCGCGGGCCCTGTGGACCAACAGCTGGCTGGCCGTCATCCAGTCCGACGTCGACGCCGCCACGGCCATGCTCGAGGAGAGCCGGTCCCTCGGCACCCGGCTGGGCCTTGAGCCGGTGCTCGCCTATGCCGCGCTCTACTCCGGCATGGTCGCCATGTACCGGGGCGAGACCCGGTCCGCGATCGCGCTCTACGAGGAGGCGGTGGCCCGCCACCGCGCGACCGGCGATCCGGTCGGGCTGGCGCTCGCGCTCATCCGGCTCTCGCTCGCCCACTCCTTCATCGGCGACTCACCGGGCGCCATCGCCCACGGCGAGGAGTCGCTTGAGGTGTGCGACGCGTACGGGGAGGGCTGGCACCGCGCCTACACGATGATGGCGCTCGGCGTGGACGTCTGGCGCCAGGGCGACACCGTCAGGGCGGCCGCCCTGGAGAAGGAGAGCCTCACGTTCAACCGCTCACTGGACGACCCGCTGGGCGTCGGGGTCAACCTCGAGGTGCTGGCCTGGATCGCGGCCACCGAACAGGACCACTCGCGGGCGGCCAGGCTGCTCGGCGTCCTGGCGACCCTCTGGCACGCCATCGGCGCCCCGCACTCCGGCTATGGGCACCTGGCCCGCTACCACGAGGAGTGCCAGGCCGCGGCGCGGGGCGCCCTGGGCAAACCGGCCTTCAACGCGGCGTACCGACAGGGCGCCCGGCTGTCCCTCGCCGAGGCGCTGGAGTACGCGCTGGAGGACGAACTGCCCAGCGGGGAGGCGGCGGTGGGCGAGCAGCCGTCGCCGCTGACCCCCCGGGAGTCCGAAATCGCGCAGCTGGTCGCGCAGGGGCTCAGCAACAAGGAGATCGCCTCGTCCCTGGTCATCGCCCAGCGCACGGCCGAGGGCCATATTGAGCACATTCTGAGCAAGCTGGGATTCACCTCGCGTGCGCAGGTGGCGGTCTGGGTAGCGGAACAGCACCGCGACACCGAGGCCGATGACGAACGCCCGCCGGAGGATACGGCCTGAAGGCCCCGCCGCCATTTTCAAGGGGCAAGGGGCGGAATTCTATTCGAGAGCGGCGCAGGTGTCCCAGAAGTTCTCACAACCCCCACGAAAATCCTCGCCCGCCCCACCTTCGAGAGATCATGCGTCAGGCTCGAGGGACGAGCCGCAACGGCCGTGTCAGCGCGTCGACGCGGCCCATGCGACCGAGGAGGTCCCGCCGTGACTGTTGCCGCAGTCGGCAATACCGGTGATGCCACGCAGCTTTTCCGTGGCACCGCCCACAGCCCGTCGTTCTCCGCGCTCAACCGCGCCGGGGTCACGGGCGGCGGACAGGAGCTCGTGGACTTCTGCATCCCCTGCAACCCGTACTTCCCCACCCCCGCGATGTTCGCCGTGATGGCGGTTAGGCTGCGGGACATCCTCACCTACTACCCGAGCTCCGCGGAGACCATCACCGCGGAACTGGCCGATGTGCTCGGGCTGCAGCCGCAGACCATGGCGATGGGCAACGGCTCGACCGAGCTCATCACCTGGATCGACCACCTGCTGGTGAAGGAGAGCCTGGCGGTGCCGATCCCCACCTTCGGCCGCTGGACCGACCAGCCGATGGAGACCGGCAAACGGGTCGACCTGTTCCAGCTCCCGGAAATGAGCGGATTCGCGCTCGACCCCAACGCCTTCGTCAACTTCGTGCGCTCCCGGGGCTCCCGGGTCGCCGTGATCTGCAATCCCAACAACCCCGACGGCGGGCTGGTGTCCCGCCAGGCCCTCATCGGCATCATGGACGCCCTGGCCGACCTCGACCTGATCGTGATCGACGAGTCCTTCCTGGAGTTCGCGGACGCCGAGGCGTATCCGAGCGTCGTGGACGAGGCCATCCTGCGCCCGAACGTGATCGTGCTGCGCAGCCTCGGCAAGAACTTCGGGCTGCACGGGGTCCGCTTCGGCTATCTGGTGGCCAATCCCTCGCTCGCCGTGCGGATCCGGTCCCGGCTGCCGAAGTGGAACCTCAACTCCTTCGCCGAGGTCATCGTCTTCATGTTGAAGCGGTACCGCCAGGAGTACGTGGAGAGCCTGCGCATGCTCAGCCACGACCGGCAGCAGATGACCACCCAGCTGGCCGGGCTGCCCGGGATGACGGTCTACCCCTCCCAGGGCAACTTCGTCTTCGTCAAGCTTCCGGCCGGGACGGACGGCGGCTGGGTCCGCGACCAACTGCTCTCCCAGCATGGGGTGCTGGTGCGCGAATGCGGCAACAAGCTGGGCAGCAGCAGCCAGTTCATGCGGCTGGTGGTGCGCTCCCAGCCGGATGTGCAGCGGCTGCTGACCGGGCTGAGCACGGTGCTGTACGGAACGTCCTTCTACGCTCCGCAGATCGGCTGGGACCAGCAGCCGCCGCTGCCCCCGGGGTACGCGGGGTCCATGGGGCCCCTGGGAGTCACCTCCCAGGCGCAGTCCCTGGACTACTCCTACCAGCAGCCGCCCCAGCTGCCCGCGGCGCCGGTGGCGCTGGAGCCCCAGCCGATGTACTCCGCACCCGCCCTCCCGGCCCCGCAGGGCGTCTCCGGCGACCCGTACGGGCAGGCGTCCTTCGCGGGCGCGGGCGCCCCGCCGGAGTACGTCCAGCAGCAGCCGCTCGCGGAGCTTTCGCCCGCGTATGTGGCCACTCCCCCGGTCCAGCCGCCCCTGTACCAGGCCCCGCAGCCGCGAACGGTGCAGGGCCAGGGGTCGTTGACGCAGATGGCGCCCCAGCCGCAGGGCGCGCAGTACCAGGGCGCTCCGACGCCGATGGAGCGGACGCAGACCATGACCTACGACCCCGCCGAGCTGAGGGCCGCGGCGGCGGCAGCGGCCCCGGTCGTTCCCCTCAGCGAGCAGGACGACGACCCGACCGGCCAGACCCCGGCGCTGCAGCGCTATCCGCGCCCCGCGGCATACCTCCAGGACGACTCGATGGCGTGACCGGGCTCCGGTGCCGGGGTCATGACCGGCGCGTCCGGTCCTCGCACGGCCAGGCCGGGGAGACCCCGGCCGCCGCGCAGACCGCGATGTGCAGCAGCAGGGGATGGGTGTACGGCTCCCCGTCGGCCGGCCAGTGCACCACACCGGGCACCGCGCTCCCCGTGGGGCCGGTCCGCCGCCCGGGCGGGCCGGTCACCATGGCGCCGACCGCGTAGACGGCCGGTGCGGGCCAGTCGACCCCGACGTCCGAATGGGGCGGCACGATCCACCACCAGCACCCGGCGCCGGTGAGCACGCATCCCGCCCGGGGCAGCAGGGCCATCACCCCGGGGCCGTGCCGCTCGGCGATCCCCACCGCGTCGTAGGCCCGGTCCGTACGCAGCGCCGCGGGCGGTCGAAGGCGATGGCGGCCGGACACCGCGGGGGATCCCCACCGGCCGAACGGGCCGGGGACGAGACCGGTCAGCGCACCGGCGAAGGCGTACGTCATCTAGGGGCACTTCACAGAGGTCGGGCCGATGGTGCCTGCGGTCGCCGCGGCGGGGCGCGGTAACGGGATCATGCCGCAACTATGCGCAGCGCCGGGGACACTTGGCAAGGCCCACTCTGAATTGTGCAGAGTCGTCAATGCAATGTGTCCGATCCGCACTGGCCATGGCACACTGCGGACATCAGCGTTGGGGAAGCCAGGGAGGGATTCGGGTGAGCGAACCGCGGTCGGCACCGACCGTGGGTCAGGTCGTCCTCGGCAAGAGGCTGCAGGATCTGCGGGAGAAGGCGGGGTTCAGGCGGGACGAGGCGGCCAGAGTGCTGCGGGTGGCCTCCGCCACCATCCGCCGCATGGAGACCGCCGAGGTCGCGCTGAAGGTCCCGTATGTCCAGCTGCTGCTGGACGCCTACGGGATCACCGGTGAGGAGCTCGACTCGTTCATCACCCTGACCGAAGAGGCCAACAAGCCCGGGTGGTGGCAGCGGTTCCACGACATACTGCCGGACTGGTTCAGCGTCCACGTCAGCCTGGAGGGCGCGGCCGAGATGATCCGGGCGTATGAGCCGCACTTCGTGCCCGGGCTGCTGCAGACCGAGGACTACGCCCGCGCGGTCATGCAGACGGGGGCCGTCGGCCAGGCCGGCCCCCGGCAGGCGGACCGCCATGTGGCGCTGCGCATGGAGCGGCAGGGCCTGCTCACCCGGCGGGATCCGCCCCGGCTGTGGGTGGTGATGGACGAGACGGTGCTGCGCCGGCGGGTGGGGTCGGCGGCGGTGATGCGCCACCAGATCGACCGGCTGCTGGACGCCGTGGAAATGCCGCACATCACGCTGCAGATCACGGAGTTCTCCTCGGGACACCATCCGGGCACCTACGGGCCCTTCGTCCTCTTCCGCTTCGCTGTACCCGAACTGCCGGACATGGTCTACGTCGAGTACCTGACCGGCGCCGTCTACCTGGATGAGCGCATCGAGGTGGCCTCCCATCTGGAGGCCATGGACCGCATGGCGGCCCAGGCGGCAACCGCACGACGCACAAAGGAAATCCTCCGGGATTTCCGCAAGGAGCTCTGATCGGAATGGATCGCATTCACAACGGCATGCGCGCGAGCGACCTCGGCAGCGAGGGCTGGCACAAGCCGTGGAGTGGTGGTAACGGCGGCAACTGTGTCGAGGCCATGAAGCTGGACGACGGCCGGGTGGCGATCCGTCAGTCGACCGATCCGGACGGTCCGGCGCTGATCTACACCCGCAGCGAGATCATCGCCTTCATCCAGGGGGCCAAGGCGGGCGAGGCGGACTTCCTCATCCGCTGAACCACCTGCCGTGCGCCGACGCCGACGGCCGGGCGGGCCGTCGGCGTCGGCGTCGGCGTCGGCGTTCGAGGCGGGGTGCGTCGGCGCTGAGCGTCGCGGTGTGCCGTTAGGCGGCGTCCGCCGCCAGCGCCCGCAGCAGGCCGACGGTCAGCGCGGTTCGGGCCGGGATCGGGGCGAGCACGGTGTGTTCATGGCGGGCGTGGGCACCGGAGCCGAGGGCGCCGAGCCCGTCGAGGACCGGACGGCCCAGCGCGGAGACGAAGTTGCCGTCGCTGGCACCGCCGACCGCGGTCTCCGCCAGCTCCCAGCCGTGTTCCGCGGCGATCGCCCGGGCCTGCTCGAACAACCGGCGGGACGCCGGGTTGGGAACCATCGGGGGACGGTTCCACTCGCCGGTGACGGTCAGCCGCACCCGCTGGTCGGAGGGGGCGAGGGCGTGCAGTGCGGTGTCGATCCGCTTCATCTCCTCCGGTTCGGCGATCCGTACGTCGATGCCGCAGCGCGCCTGTGCGGCGATCACATTGCGCCCCGTACCGCCGCTGATCAGCCCCACGTTCACCGTGGTCCCCCGCTCCGGGGCGCTGAGCGCGGCGATCCGCGGGACGACCTCCGCCAGTGCGTGAATGGCGCTCGCGCCCGCGAACGGGTCGAGACCCGCATGCGATTCGACGCCGTGGGCCGTCACATCGAACAGCCCGACGCCCTTGCGGGAGGTCTTGAGCGCCCCGTCCAGCGAGGCCTCGAAGACCAGGGTGGCCAGGACGTCCTCGCTCAGCCGCTCGATATGGCGGCGGGACGCGGGGCTGCCGATCTCCTCGTCGCCGTTGAGCAGCAGCCTCACCGAGGGGTGGGGCAGCCCCAGTTCGCGCAGCAGCCGCAGGGTCCAGACGGCCTGCACCAGGCCCGTCTTCATATCGAAGACACCGGGGCCGCTGGCCCGGCCGTCCTCGATCTCGAAGGGCCATTCGGCGAGCGTTCCGACCGGCCACACGGTGTCGTAGTGGCACAGCATCAGTACGGTGCCGGGGGCCGTGCCGCGATAGGTCAGGGCGAGCACATCGCCGTACGGTGCGCAGTCGTGGCGCTCGGTCCCGTCCGGCTCGCCGAGCCGTTCCACGACCCAGCCGCCGATCGTGGCCAGTCCCGCGTCCAGCAGCCGCTTGTCGTCGCTCGGCGTCTCCAGTTCCACCAGCGCCCGCAGGTCTTCGGTCATCTCGGGCAACGCCTGGGCGGTGGCGGCGGCGAGGTCGGATGGGGTCATGCGATGGGGGTCCTTCCCGGGGATGGCGGGGGTGGGGGAGCCGCTGGGGATCAGCGGACCGGTGCGCCGGGGCCGAGCGGTATGCCCAGCGCCCACCAGACGTAGAAGAGCAGGGTCCAGGCCACCAGCATGGCCAGGGACAGCGGCAGGGTCAGCGAGGCGAGGGTGCCGATTCCGGCGGAGCGCCGGTAGCGCTGGAGGAAGCCGAGCGCCATGACGAAGTAGGCGCTCATCGGGGTGATGGCGTTGGTGCAGGAGTCGGCGATGCGGTAGACGGCCTGGGTGGCCTCCGGGGGTATGTGCAGCAGCATCAGCATCGGCACGAAGACCGGGGCCACCAGCGCCCACATGGCCGAACCGCTGGTCATCGCCAGATTGATCACCGTGCACACCACCACGATGCCGAGGAAGGCGACCGGTCCCGTGACCCCGAGGTCCTTCAGCAGGTCGGCGCCGCGGATGGCGAGCACCTGGCCGACGCCGGTCCACTTGAAGTAGGCGAGGAACTGGGAGATGGCGAAGAACAGCACCAGGATGGGGGCCATGTCCCGCATGCCCTGCGCCATGAAGTCCGGGATGTCACGGCCGCCGCGCACCGTGCCGGCCGCCCGTCCGTAGACCGCGCCGAGGAGGGCGAAGAGCAGTCCGAGCACCACGGCGATGCCGGAGAGCACGGGTGACTCCACGATGCTGCCGCCCTCGCCGCGCAGCGGTGACCCAGTGGGAATCATCGCCACCACGATCACCGCGAGGAAGCCGACCAGGGCGACGGTGGCGCGGCGCAGCCCGCGGCGCTCCTCGGGCGCCAGGGCGAGCTCGACGCCCCCGGTGGCGGTCTCCCCCTCGGTGGCTTCCCCGTCCGCCTCCTCGGGCTCGGGCGGCAGTGCCGCCACCCGCTTCACCAGCACCTTCTCGGTGACGAACGTGATCACGGCGGCCAGCACCACCGAGGAGGCGAGGGAGAAGAAGTAGTTGGACAGCGGGGTGACGACATAGCCGGGGTCCACGGTGTGCGCGGCGGCCGTGGTCAGCCCGGACAGCACCGCGTCCATCGGGGTGATCAGCGGACTGGCGTCATAGCCCGCCGATACGCCTACGAAGGCCACCACGATCCCCAGCAGGGGACTGCGCCCGACGGCCCGGAAGGCCATCCCGCCCAGCGGGACCAGCGCCACATAGGCGGCGTCGGAGGCGATGTGGGCGACCATCGAGGTGAAGGCCAGGGCGAAGGTCATCCAGCCCGCCGGGACCTTGGCGACACCGGCCCGCAGCGTCGCCGCGAGCAGCCCCGACCGGTCGGCGACGGCGACACCGAGCATCACGACCAGAATGGTGCCGAGCGGTGGGAAGGTGGCGTAGTTGGTGATCGCGTCGCTGATCATCGACCGCACCCCGTCGACCGAGATCAGGCTGCGCACGGCCACGGTCTTGTCCGTCGATGGATCGACCGCGGAGACGTCCGCGGTGGCGAGCCCCCAGCTGATCAGGGCGAGGAAGGCGCTGAGGATGGCGAACAGGTAGAAGGGATGGGGAAGTTTGTTGCCCGCGCGCTCGACCGCGCCGAGCACCCGGAGCAGTGCGGACAGCGCCGCCGAGGAGTCCCCGGGCGCGTCGGGAGACGGTTTGCCGGGGGTGTTGTCGGGTGTGGTCGTGGTGTCGTTGGAACTCACCGTCCGCACTCCTTCATCGACGACGCCGTAGTGGTCGTCCATTAGAGAAGGCATGACGGAATGAGGCAAGTAAAAGACTCGTTACGCAAGAATGATTCACTCATGGAGCACCTATCGCACGATAGATTCGTATCCATGCCAGCCGTTCCGTCCATCCCACCGGTGCTCGACGACGCCGACCTCGATCTGGTGGCCGCCCTGCAGGTGGCGCCGAGGGCGCCGCTGAGCGCGCTGGCCGAGGTGCTCGGCAGCTCCGCAAGCACCGTCGGCCGCCGGCTGGCCCGGCTCGCGGAGGAGCGGCTGCTGCGGGTGATCGGGCAGGTGGAGTGGCCGATGCTGGCCGAGGGCAACCCCCTGCACATCTGGGTGGCCACGGCCCCGGGGCAGGCGTGGCAGGTGGCCCGGCAGCTGTCCGAGCTGCCCGAGATCCCGTTCGTCGCCACCACCACGGGCCGCACCGATGTCTACTGCTCGCTGCACGCCACCCGGCGCGACCGGGCGCGTGAGCTGCTGGTGACACGGATCCCGTCGGTCCCCGGTGTGCGGTCGGCCCACACCCAGCTGGTGCTGCGGGCGACGGCGAAGTCCGACTCCTGGCGGCTGCGGCGGCTGGACGACGCGCAGGTGCGGGCGCTGCGGGAGGTGGCCGATCCGGTGGAGGAGCCCGCGTCCTTCACCGGGTTCGGCGACGATGAACTGCGGGCCATGGAGCTGCTGCGCCGGGACGGCCGGGCGAGCGCCGCCGATGTGGCGCGCGGGCTCGGCATCAGCCGGTCCACCGCCTACCGGCTGACCCAGTCACTCCTCCAGCGCGGTCTTGTGCGACCGCGCGTGGAGGTCGAACCGGCGCTGCTCGGCCATCCGCTGGAGGCCGTCATAGAGCTGCATGCCGCGCCCGGGGCCATCCAGGAAGTGGCCGACGCGCTGGCCCGGCACCCCTCGGCGCGCTATGTCTCGATCGTGGCGGGCACCTCCTCGGTGATCCACCACGGAGTGTTCCGGAACGAGGACGGCCTGGCCGAGCTGCTCACCCGCGATCTGGCGACGCTCCCCGGCATCACCGCCTGCGAGGTGTCGGTGGTCCTGGACGTGCTGCGCCGGTACTGGATCGGCCGCGAGGACGGACGGCTGCTGTGCCAGGACCGATGAGTTCCGCCCGAGTCGGTCGACCTCGACGTCCGGCCGGGCGGCGCCTGGAAGGCGACCGTCACCACACTCGGGGGCGAGATGCCGATGCGCGGTGTCTACCGCGAGGTGGTTCGCCAGGAGCGGCTGGTGTGGATGCTGGACCTGCCGCAGGGTGCGATGGAGAGGTCCGCCACCCTGGCCGATCTGGACGGCGGCCGGACCCGGGCGGTGCTACGGCAGCCGACCCCGCCGCGGGAGCAGTGTGCCCAGGCCGAGGAGGGTGCCGGTCAGCTGCTGGACTCCTTCGCCGAGGTGCTCGCGTCGCTCTGAGCCCCGGTCACTCCTCCGGCGGCGGCCCGTCCCACTCGATGACGTCCACCTCGTCGCCCACGGCCAGCTTTCCGGCGCGGGTCACGGAGAACTGGCAGCCGAACAGGGTGGCGCCGCCGGGGCGGCGCCGGTAACCGGCCATGGTGCGCAGCGGCTCGGGGCCCGCCTTGACGCCCTCGCTCTGATCGACCGTCGTCACGACGCACCGGGTGGTGTGCTTGGCGAAGCCCAGCTCGGCGCCGCCGATGGCGATCCTGCGGACCCGGTCCTCCCGGTGGGGTTCGTCCCATCCGCCGATCACGATGCCGGGGCGGAAGCGGTTCATCGGCAGTGGAGCGCCACCGGCCCCGGCGATCCGCTCGTTCAGCCCGTCCAGGCTGGCCCGGGAGAGAAGGTGCACCGCCGCGCTGTCCGCGTAGCCACAGGTGCCGGGGATCCATCCCTCGGTCACCCGGTCGTGCTCCGGGGGCACCCGCACCAGCCTGCTCGGCGCGCCCAGGAACCGGGAGAGCCACATGGCGGCGTCCTCGCCCTGGTCGATGCCGAGGTAGGGCGTGTCGAACACGGTGACCTCGCGCCGGGCGGAGGTGGTGTCGATGTCGATGGCCACCTCGTCCTCACCGGGCGCGGACAGGGTGAGCCGGGTGCCGTGCGGGTCGATGGCGGGGCGGATGAGGGCGAGCTGGGGATCCCGCCGCTGAGTGCGGCACGCCGCGTCCTCGCCGATGACCATGAAGCCGCGGTCGTGTTCCAGACCCGCCTTCGTCAGCAGCGCCTCGGACCGGGAGACGCCCGCGCAGCCCTTGATGGGATAGCAGATCAGCTCGACGACGGTGGCCACGCGGGCACCTTACTCCAGGGGTGGCGGGGTCTCCGCGCGGCCGCTCGGGGCGCCCCTTCTCCCCCGCCCGGTGCCCGACCGGCGTTTCATGGCACGGCCCGGCGCCGCCATGCGCCCCCGGCCCGGTGTCCAGCGGGACGGCGTAGCTCCAGGTACGCCAAATGACCGACCACGTACGGCCGGTGACCACCGGCATGCGCCGTAGGCGCGCTGCGCCTCCCGTCGTCTGAACCCAAAACGAACCGTTTCCAGGAAGCGGCGGACGAGGCCGCGGGAAATGCACGGCCCCCGGCGCCGCCCGGGGTCCCGGGGCCGGCGGGGTGAAGAGCGATTATTCCGCGGCCGCTCCGGTGGGCGGCCGGAAGGGAGGAAGTCGATGTGAGGCAATGATATGCGCGGCCGCGCGGTTCCCGCTATACACGGGCGGTGTGATTCTCCGCCAGTTCCCCGCCGCCATGACGACCGGCCCTTTTCGGAGAACTGCCACGGTGCACCGGCGGTCGGCGCGACGACGCGCGACAGGAGATTCGGCAAACGCCAAGTCATGTACGTTCTGGGGCCCATGAGTTGACAGGAGTGCCGAGCGGCTGACCCGGTTCCGCGGGCCATACCAGAGGTAAGAGGGCTTACGGGTCGGGCCCGGGTTCCGCGTCCGATGCCCTCGGCCGCCTCGCCATCTCCGTGTCGTCCGCCCGCCGTATCGTCGACGTCTCCCGCCGTATCGCCGCCCGGGACCGCGTCCGCCCCCGGCCGGTCCCGGCCCCGAGTGCCAGGGTCCGGCGGCGGGCCCCGTCGATACGTTTCCGCCTCCCGCCGCGCACCGGGGAAACTCCGCCGGGCGCCTCCGGCACGTTCGCGCAGGTGTCCCCCGCTTCCCCGCCCCACCGCAAGGCCGTCCTATTTCCCGCCCCTCCCGACGTCTCCCGCTCTCCCCTTCCTCTCCTCCTCTCCCCGGCATTCCCCGGATGCCGGGGAGAGGTCCGGAGCGGCCGGTTCCAGCGCGGTGCCGCGCGGTTACGGCCGCCTCCCCGGGTCCGGCCGCCAAGTGGCCGATCTTGACCGGGCGGTGACGCAATAGCGCCGGGGAAGATCCCGTGCCGCGCGGACGGCCAGCACCAGCCGCCGTATTGAGCCGCCCGCCGCTCGTCCGCGCTTCAACTTCCCGTAGGCCAGCGGCAATTCGCCCCGACCGCCGTCCGAGACCGGTCACCGATCACCCGCAAACCAATCCGGCGGAATAGCGCCCGCCCCTCCCGGCGCCCCGGAGATTCATTTCCCGCCGTACGAGGACGTCCGGCCGCGGATGATCGCCCGCGCCCGCCCCCGGCCCACCGCTCCCGCCCCGGCCCCGGCCGTGCGCCCCCGGCCCTCCATGCGCCTCCCACCGCGCAGCTGAGGGCGCGTCAGTCGATACCGGGGGTGGCACCGGACGGCGCGCGGCCGCCCATGAGGCCCCCTGCGCCTTGTAACCGGCGGGGCCTGGCTGCGGTACTCGTACTGCCCGCCGGGTCCTCCGGAGGGCGACGTCGAGAGCCGTTGTGGAGAGGAACCAGCCTCATGGCCGTACGAGGAAGTCACCGACGCCCCGCATCGCCCAGCCGGGTCTCGCCGCTGTGCGCGGCGCTCACCGCGGGCGGTGTCGGCATCGTCCTGCCGTTCCTCGGCACCGGCGCCGCCCACGCGGCCCCGGTCGACACCTGGAACCGGGTCGCCAAGTGCGAGAGCGGGGGCAACTGGCACATCAACACCGGCAACGGCTACTACGGCGGACTGCAGTTCTCCCAGCACACCTGGGCGGCGTTCGGCGGCACCGGCTACGCACCGCGGGCCGATCTGGCCTCCAAGGCCCAGCAGATCACCGTGGCCGAGGCGGTGCTCCGCGCACAGGGCCCCGGCGCGTGGCCGGTGTGCTCCGTCCGCGGCCGGCTGACCCGGTCCGGTCCACCCGCCGGAGTGGCGGGCCAGAACGCCCACCCCCGCGCCCAGCACCCGGCCAAGCCCAAGAAGTCCGCCAAGTCCGCCGCGAAGTCCCGGGCCCGGCAGCACACCACCCGGCACGCCGCGGGATCCGGCTCCTACGCGGTCGTCCGTGGCGACACACTGTCCCGCATCGCCACGCGTGCGTCCGTCAGGGGTGGCTGGAAGGCGCTGTACCACGCCAACCGCGGGACCGTCGGCCCCAACCCGCATCTGATCCACCCCGGGCAGCGGCTGGCCCTGCCCGCGGGCTCCCGGCATCCGCGCAAGGCGGCGCCCCACAAGGCGGCGCCCCGCCACCGCGCCTCGACGGTCTCCAGCCACACGGTGGTCCGCAAGACGGCCGCCCGCCCGCATACGGCACCGGTCAGCGGGCCGGTCAGCGGGGCGTACGGCACCCGCGGCGCGCGGTGGGCCAGCGGACACCACACCGGCGTGGACTTCGCGGTGCCCGTCGGCACCTCCGTACGCGCGGCCGCCCCGGGCACCGTGGTGGCGGCCGGATGGGGCGGCGCCTTCGGCTACCAGGTCATCGTCCGCCACGCCGACGGGCTCCACACCCACTACGCGCATCTGTCGGCGCTGACGGTCCGCACCGGGCAGTCGGTCGGGGCGGGCGACCGGATCGCCAGGTCCGGCAGCACCGGCAACGCCACCGGACCCCATCTCCACTTCGAGGTCCGCACCGGGCCGCGCTACGGGTCCGACATCGACCCGTTGGCCTATCTGCGCTCCCACGGCGTCCGCCTCTGACGCCACACACCGGACGCGCCGCGTCCGCACGGTCCATCTCCGAGGGGTGGGGGAAGGGGAGGCCGCCCGGGGCACGGCCCGGGCGGCCTCCCGCCATCCGCGCGGGGACCGGTTCAGTACCAGATCGCCACGGGCAGCCCGGCCCCCGTCGTCTGGGGCGGATCGGGAAGGCTCCGGGCGGCCCGGAGCGCGATGCGCCGCGCGCTCCAGGCCGCCGCCGCGGCGTCCAGGACGTCGTCGGGCGGCACCCGTCCGGCCGGTCCGGGGTCATCGGGCAGGACGATGCCACCGCCCGCCAGCAGCCTGCGGCGCACGGCCTGCCCGCTCCAGCTCTTCTTGCTCCAGGACACCGGCCGCCCCTCGCCGAGGGCGGCGAAGGAGACCTCGGGATGGACCTCGTACAGCCGGTGGTCGCCCCCGTCGCGGCAGGCGTTGGCCTCGCGCAGCTTCGCCGCCAGCCCCCACGACTGACGGCTCAGCCCCTGACCGGTCAGCCGTCGGCACACCGCGTTGGCGCCGTCGTAGCCGTCCGCCTCCCAGACCTCGCGCGGCGGTACGGAGAAGACCCGGGAGCGGTGCGGTGCCACCATCGCGGTGGCCAGGGCGTCGGCCTCGCGCCAGCCCTCCGCCAGCAGCCCCAGCGGCATGTCGACCGCCACCACGGCGGCGTCCGGCACCCGGCCGAGCAGCGCGCTCAGCGCCTCGGCGGTGTCCGCCCCGGCGAAGCGGCCCTCCTCGTCCAGGGTCACGGCCACCCACCCGGTGCGGCAGGCGTCCACCCCCACGACGGGCGATTCGGCGCATCCGGGTGCGGGCGGAGTGTGAAAAGCATCGCGACGGGAACCCATGCGCCGTATCCGACCACGCGGATGCGCCGGTACGGGGCCGAACGGCAGGAAAGGGACGGCGATGGGCGTACGCACATGGATCCAGGACTGGCCTGTCTACCGCCAGCTCACCGGAAGCGACCCGCTCGGCCGCGGCGCCGCCACCACCTCGGCCACCACCCGTGAGCAGCGCCCCCGCACCGTCACGGCCGACAGGGTGGTCAAGTCGGTGTGCCCCTACTGCGCGGTGGGGTGCGCCCAGAACGTGTATGTGAAGGACGACCGGGTGGTGCAGATCGAGGGCGACCCCGACTCACCGGTCAGCCGCGGACGGTTGTGCCCCAAGGGCTCGGCGTCCCTCCAGCTGACCACCGGCGAGTCCCGGCGCCACGAAGTGCTCTACCGCCGCCCGTACGGCACCGACTGGGAGCGGCTGGACCTGGACACCGCACTGGACATGGTCGTCGAACGGGTGATCCGCACCCGCCGCGAGGGCTGGCAGTGGGAGAAGGACGGGGTCGGCGTCAACCGCAGCCTGGGGATCGCCAGCCTCGGCGGCGCCACCCTGGACAACGAGGAGAACTACCTCATCAAGAAGTTGTGGACCGGGCTCGGGGTGATCCAGGTGGAGAACCAGGCCCGGGTCTGCCACTCCTCGACCGTGGCCGGGCTCGGCACCTCCTTCGGCCGCGGCGGCGCCACCACCTTTCTGCAGGACCTGCAGAACGCGGACTGCATCGTGATCGAGGGATCCAACTTCGCCGAGGCCCATCCCGTCGGCTTCCAGTGGGTGATGGAGGCCAAGGCGCGCGGTGCGAAGGTCATCCATGTCGATCCGCGGTTCAGCCGCACCAGCGCGCTGGCCGATCTGTACGTACCGATCCGGGCGGGTACCGACATCGCCTTCCTCGGCGGCATCATCAACCACGTCCTGACCGGCGGCCACGACTTCCGCGACTACGTCCTGGAGTACACCAACGCGGCCACCCTCGTGGGCGAGGAGTTCGAGGACACCGAGGACCTGGCCGGGATCTTCTCCGGTCTCGACCCGGAGACCGGCCACTACGACATCTCCACGTGGGCTTACCGGGGCGCCGAGGTCCAGGCGCCGCAGGGCGCGCCCGACGAGCTGTACGAGGAACGCACCCGCGGCGCGTCCGTGTCGACCGCCGCCTACTCCGAGTCCCACGGCTCCGGCGGCGCGCCCGCCTCCGCACGGGTCCCCGCCGACCGGACCCTCCGCCATCCGCGCTGCGTCTATCAGATCCTCAAGCGCCACTTCTCCCGCTACACACCCGAGATGGTCGAGCGGACCTGCGGGATTCCCCGGGACACCTTCCTGGAGGTGTGCCGCGCGCTGGTGGAGAACTCCGGCCCGGACCGCACCTCGGAGTTCGTGTACGCCGTCGGCTGGACCCAGCACACCGTGGGCGCCCAGTACATCCGCACCGCGAGCATCCTCCAGCTGCTGCTCGGCAACATCGGCCGCCCCGGCGGCGGCATCCAGGCGCTGCGCGGCCACGCCAGCATCCAGGGCTCCAGCGACATCCCCACCCTGTTCAACGTGCTCCCCGGCTACATCCCGATGCCGCACGCCCACGCCCATGAGGACCTGGACACCTTCATCGAGGCCATAAAGACCGAGAAGGGCTTCTGGGGCGAGATGCGCTCCTATGTCGTCAGCCTGCTCAAGGCCTACTTCGGCGACGCCGCGCACGCCGGCAACGACTACTGCTTCGGCCATCTGCCCCGGCTGACCGGCTCCCACAGCACCTACCACACGGTGAAGGAAATGCTGGACGGAGTCTGCAAGGGATACTTCCTGATGGGCGAGAACCCCGCCGTGGGCTCGGCCAACACCAAGATGCAGCGCCTCGGCATGGCGAATCTGGACTGGCTGGTGGTACGGGACTTCTCCCTCATCGAGTCCGCCACCTGGTGGAGGGACGGCCCGGAGATCGAGACCGGCGAGCTGCGCATCGAGGACATCGCCACCGAGGTGTTCTTCTTCCCCGCCGCCGCCCACACCGAGAAGTCCGGCTCCTTCACCAACACCAACCGGATGCTGCAGTGGCACTTCGCCGCCAAGGAGCCGGACGGCGAGGCGCGCAGCGATCTGTGGTTCATGTACCACCTGGGGCGGCGGATCAAGGAGCGGCTGAAGGACTCCACCGACCCGATGGACCGGGCCGTCCAGGACCTGGCCTGGTCCTACCCCACCGAGGGGCCGCTGGACGAGCCCAGCGCCGAGGCGGTCCTGGCCGAGATCAACGGCCGTGACGCCAAGGGCGGGCCGCTCAGCGCGTACACCCAGCTCAAAGACGACGGCTCCACCTCCTGCGGCTGCTGGATCTACTGCGGGGTGTACGCCGACGGCGTCAACCAGGCCGCCCGACGCACACCGCACACCGAGCAGGACTGGATCGCCGCCGAATGGGCCTGGGCCTGGCCCGCCAACCGCCGCATCCTCTACAACCGCGCCTCGGCCGACCCCCACGGCAGGCCGTGGAGCGAGCGCAAGGCGCTGGTGTGGTGGGACGAGGAGCGGCAGCGGTGGACCGGCCATGACATCCCGGACTTCATCCCCGACCGGGCGCCCTCCTACCGGCCGCCCGAGGACGCCCAGGGCCCGGACGCGCTCAGCGGAGTGGATCCGTTCATCATGCAGGCCGACGGCAAGGGATGGCTGTACGCCCCGGCCGGGCTGGTGGACGGCCCGATGCCGACGCACTACGAACCGCAGGACTCGCCGGTGCGCAACCCCCTCTATCCGGAGCAGCAGCGCAACCCGGTCCGCGAGGTGATCCCCCACGAGCACAACGCCTTCCACCCCAGCGGGGGCGAGCCGGGCAGCGAGGTGTTCCCGTACATGATCACCACCTATCGGCTCACCGAGCACTTCACGGCGGGCGGGATGAGCCGCTGGACGCCGTACCTGGCCGAGCTGCAGCCGGAGTTCTTCTGCGAGGTCTCCCCCGAACTCGCTGGTGAGCGGCGTCTGGAGCACACCGGCTGGGCGACCCTGATCAGCGCACGCGGGGTGATCGAGGCCCGGGTGCTGGTCACCGAGCGGATGTCCCCGATCAGGGCCGGGGGCCGCACGGTGCATCAGATCGGGCTGCCGTACCACTGGGGCCCCAACGGCTACACCCGCGGGGACGCCGCCAATGAACTGTCCGCCATCGCCCTCGACCCGAATGTCCACATCCAGGAGGTGAAGGCGCTGAGCGCCGACATCCGTCCCGGCCGCCGCCCCCGCGGCCCGCAGCTGACGGCCCTGCTCGAGGACTACCGGCGGCGCGCCGGGATCACACCGCGGACCGGAACGGAGGTGCGGGGATGACCGGCACCTCGAAGCGCTCCTCGCTGATCGGCCGCAATCTGCTCGCCGGAGCCGAACCGGATGTCGCCGGGGACGCCGGACACGAGGACCACCCGCCCCGGGTCGGCTTCTTCACCGACACCTCGGTGTGCATCGGCTGCAAGGCGTGCGAGGTGGCGTGCAAGGAGTGGAACGCCGTCCCGGAGGACGGGCTGGACTTCACCGGAATGTCCTTCGACAACACCCAGGGCCTGGGCGCCTCCACCTGGCGCCATGTGGCCTTCATCGAGCAGAACAAGCCGCTGGGCCGGGCCGAGACGGGGATCGACCACGGCGATGTCGATGTGCTGGCCCTCGCGGCACAGGGCTCCGGGACCCCGGTCGGGGAGGCGGCGATCACCCCCACCTCCCCGGCGCCCCCGTCCGACGGCGGACAGCACGGGCTGCGGTGGCTGATGTCCTCGGACGTGTGCAAGCACTGCACCCACGCGGCGTGCCTGGACGTGTGTCCGACCGGTGCGCTGTTCCGCACCGAGTTCGGCACCGTGGTGGTCCAGGACGACGTCTGCAACGGCTGCGGCTACTGCGTGCCCGCCTGTCCGTACGGGGTCATCGACGTACGGCCCGAGGACGGCGGGGCCCATAAGTGCACCCTGTGCTACGACCGGCTGGGCGCCGGGCAGGAACCCGCGTGCGCCAAGGCGTGCCCCACCGAGTCCATCCAGTTCGGCCCCCTGGACGAGCTGCGCGAGCGCGCCGCCGCCCGGGTCGAGGAGCTGCACCGGATCGGGGTCGAGGACGCGCGGCTGTACGGACACGACCCGGAGGACGGCGTCGGCGGCGACGGCGCCTTCTTCCTGCTGCTGGACGAGCCTGAGGTGTACGGGCTGCCGCCGGACCCGGTCGTCACCACCCGGGACCTGCCCTCGATGTGGCGGCACGCGGGCGCCGCGGCCCTGACCCTGCTCGGCGGGGTGGCCGCCGTGTTCGCGGCCCAGGCCGGTGCGAGCGGGCGCCCCACCGGAAGGAGGCGCCGATGAGCGAGTCGGACGTCACCCGCGATGGCATCCGCGGCGCAAGGCCGGGCCGGGACGCGCAGGTCGGCAAGGGGATGGAGGCCGGCAGGCGGCGCGGCCGCAAGGGCGGGAAGGGCCGCAGGGGCGAGCCGTCGATGGTCCCCCGGGCGGAGTTCACCTCCTACTACGGGCGGCCGGTGCTCAATCCGCCCACCTGGCGCCCCCGGGACATCGCGGGATACTTCTTCCTCGGCGGGCTCGCGGGCGCCGGGTCGGTGCTCGCGGCGGGCGCCGAGCTGACCGGCCGTCCGGCCATGGCCCGTGCGCTCAAGGTGTCCTCGATCGCCGCCCTGACCGGCTCCACCGCGGCCCTGATCCACGACCTCGGACGCCCCGGGCGGTTCGCCAATATGCTGCGGGTCTTCAAGCCCACCTCGCCGATGAGCGTCGGCTCCTGGCTGCTGGCCGCCTACGGTCCGGCGGCCGGTGCGGCCGCCGCCTCTGACCTGGTAGGACGGCTGCCCCGCAGCGGCCGGGCGGCCACGGTGGGGGCGGCGCTGCTGGGGCCCGCGGTGGCCTCGTACACGGCGGTGCTGGCCGCCGACACGGCCGTCCCGGCATGGCACGACGGCTATCGCGAGCTGCCGTATCTCTTCGTCGGCTCGGCCGCCATGGCCGCGGGCGGCATGGCCCTGCTGGCCTCGCCGGTCGCCGAGAACGCCCCGGCGCGGGGCGTGGCGCTGCTCGGCACTGCGGTGGAGACCGCCGCGCTCAAGGCCATGGAACGGCGGCTCGGAGTGGTGGCCGAGACCTATCGCGAGGGCCGGGCGGGCACGCTGATGCGCACCGCCGAGGCGCTGTCGGTGGCGGGCGCACTCGGCGGCGCCCTCCTCGGCCGCCGCAGCCGCCCCGCCGCGGCCCTCAGCGGTGCCTCCCTGCTGGCGGCCTCCGCGTGCACCCGTTTCGGGGTGTTCCATGCCGGGATGCGGTCGGCGGAGGACCCGAAGTACACGGTCCTGCCGCAACGGGAACGGCTCGACGCGCGGCGGGAGCGGACGGAGGACGGCTGATCCGCCGCCAACCCGCCGCCAGGTGCGCCGGTCGACGGGCTATCGCCCCGCCGAAGGCGCCTTCGGCAGGGCCGAAGGGGAGACGGGGGCCGTGCCACCGCCGGGGTTCGGCCCGTAGGCGTCCAGGAAGCGGTCGCGGAAGGAACTCATCTTCCACACCGGGGCCTTCGCGCCCGGCATCAGACCGTCGTCCCAGCCCCAGTGGGAGATCCGGTCCAGCACCGCCTTGTCGTGCGCGACGATCGCCACCGGCACGTCCCGGCTGGCGTTGTCACCGCTGACCCGGGCGAGGGGCTGGTGGTCGCCCAGGAAGACCAGCACGGTGTTCTTGTCGCCGTACTTCAGCACATAGTCGATGAGGCTGTTGACCGAGTACTGGATGGACTTCCCGTACTCGGTCTTCACCTTCGTGGAATCGGTGAACACGTCCGCGGGCTTCTTGCCCGCCTTCTGGACGGCCTTGTAGACCGAGCCGTCGCCGACCTGGCTCCAGGGGACCGTCTTGGGGATGGGCGCCCACGGCTGGTGGCTGGAGGTCAGGATGATCTCCGACATCAGTGGCTTGTCATGCTTCTTGCCGTGCTCCAGGCGCTGGAACGCCTTCAGGGCGTACTGGTCGGGCATGGTCGACCAGCTGAACTTGGGGCCCTTGTAGCCGAGGTCGCGGGAGTCGTAGACGTGGTCGAGCCCGTAGAACTTGCCCTCCGGCCAGCCCTTGGTGACCCCCGGCATGATGCCGACGGTCCGCCAGGCACCGGTGCGCTGGAAGGCCCGGGTGATGGACATGTGGTCGCCCGCGGTGACGGTGCGATAGCGGTTCTGGTTGTCGATCCACAGCCCGGTGAGGAACGTCGAGTGGCCCAGCCAGCTGCTGCCGCCGTAGGTGGCCGAGGTGAGCCAGCCGCTCTTGGCGGCGAACCCGGCCCTGCCCAGCCGCTTGGTGGCGTCCCTGAGCGTCTTGTCCACACCGGGCGCGATCGCCGGGTCCTCGATGGCCGAGCGGCCGTAGCTCTCGATGAAGGTGATCATCATGTCCTTGCCGCGCAACCCGGTCAGCAGCTGGTCGCCCGGGGTGCCGCCATAGGTGTCCACGGCGGCCACCTTGGCGAACTCCCGCTCGTCCTTCAGGGTCTTGCGCACCCGCTCCGCCCGGTCCTGGAGCAGCGCCGTGGTGCTCCTGGACGCGAACGGCGCCCCGGCCACCTGCACCCCGAGCGCCGCGCACATCACCCAGACGGTGCCGAGCACCAGGGTGGTACGGGTGGCCACGGCCGTGTTCCGCGCCATGACGTTGCTGACCCGCAGAACGGCGAGCGCCATCAGCACGAGCACGGCGACGGCGAGCACCACGGCACCGATCACGGCGATGGCGGCGGCCGTCCCGCCGACCGAGTCCTTGAGGTACGACTCGGCGTCGTCCAGCAGTATCCAGTCGAGCACCACGTTGAACCCACGGCCGAGGAACTCGTTGAAGCCGATGTCGAGGAGGTTCAGGATGGTCAGCGCCCCGAGGGCCGCCCCGGAGACCACCGCCACCACCCGCCGCGCCACCCTCGGCAGCATCAGCAGCAGCGTGGCGCCGAAGATCCCCTCCACCGGGATGCGCACAAAGGCGCTGGGTTCGACGAGGGTGAGTTTGGTCGGCAGGAGGAGGGCGGTGAACACGAGGGCGAGGGACAGCCCCGTGACCGTCCACGCCACCGCCCGTGCCACGACGGGGTACTTGGCCCGCCATCCCTTGCGGGCGGGGCCCGCGCCGGGGGCGGCACCGGCCAACGGACCGGTCACGGTGGCGGTGTCCGCGTCCTGGGCGGTGTCCGCGTCCACGGCAGTATCCGCCGCCCGGGCGGTGTCCGCCGTCTGGGCCGGGGCATCCGGCGTGCGCTCAGGTGGACCCTCCGGTGACGGGCCCTCCGTCGGGCCCCCCTCCGTGGTTCCCTTGTCCGTTTCCGACCGCTGACGAGAGCTCGATTGGCGCGACAACCCGAAGGTCCTTCCCTGCGAGGCCCGGTGGTGGCACGGCGGGTCCGGCTCGGGTGGCCTGGCCCGTCGCTATCCGTACGGCGCGCCGGAGGTCCGCGTTCAATCACCTGGCACTTTTCCCGGCGCCTCCCGCCCCTCGCGAGCGGCCCGCCCCGACGTTACGCTGCATCCCTCACAGAGATGTGAAGGCAGGGGGCCCGCATATGCGCATAGGGGAGCTGTCGGAGCGCACCGGCACACCGCGCCGGCTGCTGCGCTACTACGAGGAGCAGGGGCTGATCCTGCCCGACCGCTGCGCGAACGGCTACCGCTCGTACGACGAACGGCTCGTGGACCGGGTGCTGCAGATCAGGGGCCTGCTCGACGCCGGGCTCCCCACCCGCATCATCAAGCAGATCCTGCCGTGCCTCGACAAGCCCCGGCTCATCCACTTCTCCGACGCCACACCGGAGATGATCGCCACGCTGGAGAACGAGCGGGACCGCATGACCCGGCGCATCGACTGCCTGACCCACAACCGGGACGCGATCTCCGAGTATCTTGACACTGTAATCGGCAACAACAGCACCAGCTGAACCACGGGGGAACCCACTATGACCGTGCGCCGCGTCGTACCCAACATCCAATCCGAAGCAATGCGAGAAAACCGCGAGTTCTACGGCCTCCTGGGCTTCGAGGAGGTGATGAACCAGGGCTGGATCATGACGCTCGCCTCCGACACCAACCCCACGGCCCAGATCAGCGTGCTGACCCACGACGAGACCGGACCGGTGGTCCCCGATGTGAGCGTCGAGGTGGACGACGTGGACGCGGCCCACGCGGCACTGCGCGACAGCGGCGCCGAGATCGTGCACCCCCTGCGGGACGAGGAGTGGGGCGTCCGCCGCTTCTTCGTCCGCGACCCCAACGGCCGGGTGGTCAATGTGCTGACCCACCGCGGGGAGACCGGGGACGCGGCGAAATGACCCATATCGAGATCAACGGATCGCCCGCCACCGCGGACACCCTGCGGCTGCCCGCGCTCACCAGCTACGGACACTTCACCGCCATGCAGATCAGGGACGCCCGGGTGCGCGGCCTCGGCCTCCACCTCGACCGGCTGCGCTCGGCGACCCGGGAACTGTTCGACGGCGACCTCGACGACGCGCGCGTACGGGCGGACATCCGGCACGCCCTGGAGGCCGCCGGGATCCGCGACGCCTCGCTCCGGGTGTACGTCTACTGGCCCGACGGCGACGAGCGGGCCACCCTGATGGTCACGGTGGGTCCCCCGCAGACGATGGCCACAGAGCCGAAGTCCGTGATGTCGGTCCCCTACGTCCGCGAAGTCCCCCACATCAAGCACCTGGGCGGCTTCGGGCAGAACCACTACCTCACCGCCGCATACCGCGCCGGACACGACGAGGCCCTGCTGGCCGACCCACAGGGCGTGGTGGCCGAGGGCGCCATCACCAATATCGCCTTCTGGGACGGCTCGTCCGTGGTCTGGCCGGACGCCCCCTCGCTGCTCGGCATCACCATGGCCCTGCTCGTCCCGCGCCTGCCCTCCGCCCACCGCCGCGTCACCCTCGCCGACCTCCCCTCCTACCGCTCCGCGTTCCTCACCAACTCGCAGGGATTCGCGCCGGTGCGGCGGATCGACGAGGTGGAGTACACGGTCGACACGGAACTGATGCGGCAGGTGACAGCGGCGTACGACGCGGTGGAGTGGGACACGATCTGAGGACGCCCGGGGACTGCCCCCAGCGGTCCCCGGGAGCCCACCCAGTGAGGAGCACACACGCATGGCCACGATCACGGAAGTCGAGGTCATCGTCACCTCGAGCTCGGTGAGCCGCCGTACCGACGGGTCGGTGCACGACTGGTGACCGCCGACTCCCCGCGCCGCCTGTCACTGGCCACCCTGCCCCGCGTCCCCACCCACAGCCGCCCGCGCACCGACCCACGGGCGCTGCGCCCCCGGATCGTCCACCTGGGCATCGGCGCCTTCCACCGCGCCCACCAGGCCCTCTACACCGAGGCCGCCGAAGCCGCACACGGCGGCGGCTGGGGCATCGCCGGTGTCACCCAGCGCAGCCGGTCCGTCGTGGACGCGCTGCGCCCACAGGACGGGCTCTACTCGTTCACCGAACGGCGCCCCGAAGGACCGGCCACCCGCGTGGTCGGCACCGTGACCGAGGTGCTGCACGCCACCGACCACGGCGCCCGGCTCGGCGCGCTCCTCGCCTCCCCCGAGGTCACCGTCGTCACCCTCACCGTCACCGAGAAGGGCTACCGGCGCGACGCCGCCACCGGCGGGCTCGCCCTGGACGACCCGCTGGTCCGGGGCGACCTGGCGGGACGGCCCGCGCCCGCCAGCGTGGCCGGGCAGCTCGCCGTGGGGCTGCGCGCCCGGCTGCGGGCCGGCGGCGCCCCGGTGTCGCTGGTCTCCTGCGACAACATGGCCGACAACGGCGCGGTACTGCGGCGCCTGGTACGGGAGTTCATCGCCGCCACCGCATGGGACGACCGCGACCGCCTGCTGGACTGGATCGCCGGCTCGGCCGCCTTCCCCGCCACCGTCGTCGACCGCATCGTCCCCGCCACCACCGACACCGACCTGCGGACCGCCGCCCGCGCCCTGACCGTGGACGACGCGGGCGCGGTCACCGGCGAACCGTTCACCCAGTGGGTGCTCCAGGACACCTTCGCCGCCGACCGCCCGCGCTGGGAGGCCGCGGGGGTGCGCTTCGTCCCCGATGTGAGCCCGTACCAGCTCGCCAAGCTCCGGCTGCTCAACGGCTCCCACTCGCTCATCGCCTACCTCGGCCTCGCCGACGGATGCGAGACCGTCGCCGACGTCCTGGCCACCCCCTGGGGCGAGCGGACCGTACGCGCCTACTGCGCCGAGGCCGCACAGAGCCTGCCGCCCACCGAGGGCCTTGACCTCCCCGACTACATCGACAGCCTGGTGGACCGCTTCGCCAACCCCGCGATGCACCATCGCGTCCAGCAGATCGCCATGGACGGATCCCAGAAGATCCCCGAACGGTGGCTCGCCCCGCTGCGCGAACTGCGCGCCGCCGGACGGGACACCCCGCTCCTGGCCACCGCCCTCGCCGCCTGGGCCCGCCTCATCCGCGACCACTCCCTGGACGATCCCCGGGCCGGGGAGCTGCGCCGCGCCTGGGACGGCCCCCACACCGACGCCCCGGCCCGGCTGCTGCGGCTGCTCGGCGCCGAGGACCTCGCGGACGACACCGCCCTCATCGCCTCCGTACGGGCGGAACTGGCCCGCCCCCGGCCACCGCGCTGACCCCGCACCGCCCCGTCACCACCTGGTTCCCGCCCCGCCCGCCACAATGAGGATCATGTCCCGACGTACCCGACGCCCGCGGCCGACCCGCCCCGCCACCCCGGCCACCTGCCCCTGCGGGCTGCCCGCCGCCTACGACGACTGCTGCGGACGGCTGCACCGCGGCCAGGCCCCCGCGGCCACCGCCGAGCAGCTGATGCGCTCGCGCTACAGCGCCTTCGCCGTCGGGGACGAGGCATATCTGCTGCGCAGCTGCCACCCCACCACCCGGGCGCCCGGCGCGGGCCCCGACCCGGGGCCGCGCTGGGTGCGCCTGGAGATCCTGGGCACCACCGGGGGCAGCGCGTTCCACACCACCGGCACCGTCGAGTTCCGCGCCCACTACACCCAGGGCGGCCGTACCGGATCGCTCCACGAGAACAGCCGCTTCGTGCGCCACGAGGGCACCTGGGTCTATCTCGACGGTGTGACCGAAGACTGACCTCACCCCGCGTCAGCGATCACCGTCCGCACGGACTTGGTCATTTGTTTCCCATGTCGTCGCCGCCGCCTTCTGGTGCCCGGTCAACTCCGGGGCGATGCTGGGGCGCTGTGCGTGTGAACCACGCGTGTCCCCTGGCCCCCTGGAGTTGCCGTGCCTCCTGTCGCGTTCGCCAGACCACTGGCGGCCCTGGCCGCGGTGTCCGCCCTCGTACTGGGCGCCGCCGGGCAGGCCACCGCCGACAACACCCCCGCCCCGGCGCCCGAACCCGCCCCCAGGTCGCACTCGGAGATGCTGCGCCCTGTCGCGCCGCCGCCCGCCAGCGGTACGACCGGCACCCGGTCCGTGGCCGACGGCGACGGGGTGCAGACCGCCCGCTCCTCCCGGCCGGTCGCCCCGGGGGTGCGACTGACCTCGTACGACCGGCTGGAGTCGGACAAATGGCTGCGGGTCGACACGCTGTCGGTGGACCTGGCCGGGGGCACCAAGGTCGACTATCTCCACCCCGACAAGGTCGCCGAGCGCCGGACCGTCTCCCAACTGGCCGCCGAACACGACCCCGGGCCGGGCCGCCGCACCGTCGCGGCGATCAACGGTGACTTCTTCGACATCAACCAGACCGGCGCCCCCGAGGGCAACGGCATCGGCGGAGGACGCCTCGTCAACTCCGCCTCCGCGGCCGGGCCCGCACGGGCCGTCGGCATCGGCCCGGCCGACGCGGGCCGCGTCCTCCAGCTCTACTTCGACGGCACCCTGACCCTCCCCGACGGCCCCCACCCGCTCGCGGCGCTCAACGCCGCCAACGTCCCGGACACCGGGATCGGCGCGTACACCGCCCAGTGGGGCGAGGCCGACCGCGCCCAGACCGTGGACGGCGCACGGCGCACCGCCGAGGTCACGGTCGTGGACGGCAAGGTCACCCAGGCGGCCGCGGCGCCCGGCAAGGGCCCGATCCCGGCCGGCGCCACCGTGCTGGTCGGCCGCGACGCCGGGGCCGACACCCTGTCCGAACTGGCCGTCGGCGACGCGGTGTCGATGGAGTACCGGCCCCGCACCGACGGCGGCGAGCTGCCGCGCACCGCCGTCAGCGGCCGGGAGCTGCTGGTCGTGGACGGCAAGCCGGTCGGCCACGAGGGCGAGGGCAACAACGCCACGGCACCGCGCACCGCGGTCGGCTTCTCCCGCGACGGCCGCACCATGCGGATCCTCAGCGTGGACGGGCGGCAGGCCGACAGTGGCGGCGTCACCCTCACCGAACTGGGCCTGATGATGAAGGACGCGGGCGCGTACAGCGCGCTCAACCTCGACGGCGGCGGCTCCTCCACGCTCGTCGCCCGCGAACCCGGCAGCGACACCCCCCAGGTGGAGAACAGCCCGTCCGACGGGGCCGAGCGCACCGTCCCCAACGGCCTGGCCCTCACCACCCCCGACGGCAGCGGCCACCTCAAGGGCTTCTGGGTGGACACCACGATGGACCGCGCCTCCGCGCCCACCGCCGACCCGGTCCGGGGCGGCCACCCCGAGCGGGTCTTCCCCGGGCTCACCCGCCGCCTCACCGCCGCCGGTTACGACGAGACGTACGGCCCCGCCGAGGGTGCGCCGCAGTGGCGGACGGACGATCCCCACACCGGCCGGGTCAACGCCGACGGCACCTTCGCCGCCCGCCACGGCGGCGACACCACCGTCACCGCCCGGCACGGCGCCGCCCACGGCGACCTCGGCCTCACCGTCCTGGACCGGCTGGACCGGATCCGGCCGACCAGCCGGCTGGTGGGCCTGGCCGACGCCGAGGCCACGGGCCGGTTCGGCATCGTCGGCCAGGACGCGCACGGCACCAGCGCCCCCATCGAACCCTCCGACGTCCGGCTCTCCTACGACCACGCGCTCTTCGACATCGCCCCGGACCCCCGGACCGGCACCTTCACCGTCACGGCGCGCCACGGTCAGGCCGCGGGGCAGGTCAAGGTCGCCGTCGGCGCCACCACTACGGTGCTCGCGGTCACCGTCGGCCTGACCGAGCGGCCCGAGGCGTCCTTCGACGACGCCGACCGCTGGACCTTCAGCCAGGCCCGCGCCTCCGGTTCCGCCGGGCCCACACCCGACGGCCACACCGGCACCGGACTCACGCTGGACTACGACTTCACCCAGTCCACGGCCACCCGCGCCGCCTACGTCACCCCGCCCCAGCAGATCGAGGTGGACGGGCAGCCACAGTCCTTCGGCCTCTGGATCAAGGGCGACGGCAAGGGGGCCTGGCCCACCCTGCACCTCAAGGACGCGGCGGGCTCGGACCAGTTGCTGCGCGGACCCTATGTGACCTGGACCGGATGGCGGCATGTCGACTTCGACGTACCGGCCGGGGTCGCCCATCCGCTGAAGGTCAACCGCTTCTACCTCGCCGAGACCTCCGCCACCCGCCAGTACACCGGCGGCGTGGTCATCGACGACCTCACCGTACGGGTGCCGCCCTCCGTCGAACTGCCCACGGAGAACGTCCGCCCCGATCCGCTGATCTCCACCGCCGCCAAGACGCGGGGACGCGACTGGCGGTTCGCGGTGATGTCCGACGCACAGTTCGTGGCCCGCGATCCGGACAGCCCGATCGTCGCCCAGGCCCGCCGCACCCTCCGCGAGATCAAGGCGGCCGGGCCCGACTTCCTGGTGATCAACGGGGACTTGGTGGACGAGGGCTCCCCCGCCGATCTCTCCTTCGCCCGCACCGTGCTCAAGGAGGAGCTGGGCGAGGAGCTGCCCTGGATCTACGTCCCCGGCAACCACGAGGTGATGGGCGGCTCCATCGACAACTTCACCACCGAATTCGGGCCCGCCCACCGCACCTTCGACCACCGGGGCACCCGCTTCCTCACCCTGGACACCTCACGTCTGGGACTGCGCGCCGGTGGCTTCGACCAGATCAAGGAGTTGCGCAGCCAACTGGACGCCGCCGCCGAGGACCCGGACATCGGCTCGGTCATGGTGATCGAGCATGTGCCGCCCCGTGACCCCACCCCGCAGCAGGGCAGCCAGCTCGGCGACCGCAAGGAGGCGGCGCTGCTGGAGAACTGGCTGGCCGACTTCCGCCGCACCACGGGCAAGGGCGCGGGCCTCATCGGCGGCCACGTCGGCACCTTCCACGCATCCCGGGTGGACGGCGTCCCCTATCTGATCAACGGCAACTCGGGCAAGAACCCCGCCACCCCGCCCGGCCAGGGCGGCTTCACCGGCTGGTCGATGGTCGGCGTGGACCGTGTATCGGCACGGGACCAGGCCGCCGCGCGCCAGACACCGTGGAGGGGCGGCCCGGACTGGGTCTCGGTGCAGGCCCGCGCCCATGTGGACGGGCTGGCGGTCACCGCCCCGGCCGAACCGCACCCCGGGCAGGACGCCGAGGTGACCGCGACCGTCCTCCAGGGCGAGGGTGACGCCGCCCGCAGGGTGCCGGTCGGCTTCCCGCTCAGCGCGGACTGGACCGGCTCGCCCAACCTCCACATCGGCGATCCGGACGGCGCCGGGCGCCGCGATGTGGCGGCGTACGACCCGGCGACCGGCAGGCTGACCGCGCTGCGCCCGGGCGCGGCCACCCTCGCGGTGAGCGTGAACGGCGCCGTCGCACAGGCCCGGTTCACCGTCACCGCGGCGGCCGTGGCACCGGCGGCCTAGCCGGGCCGGTGGGGGCGGGGCGGCCTCGACGCCCCGCCCCTCCACCGCATCGCCCTCAGGTGTCCCAGACGCGGCGGACCTGCTCGAAGCGGGTGGGCAGCGGAGGACGCCGACCGGCGTACCTGGCGTTCGTCCGGTGGACGAACCGGCGCCAGGAGAGCACCAGACCCTGCCGGGTGATCGGCAGCCCGGCGACCACGGTGACCCCGTTGTCATGGGTGTGGTGCACCGTCAGCAGCAGCGCGTCCGGCACCGACCCCTCGAGTTCCGCGCAGAGCTCCTGCCGCACCCGCAGCCAGCGGCGCAGCACCAGCACGGTGCCACGGTCCAGGCCGTGCCGGCGCGGGACGCGGTGTTTGCCGTGCTCGATGGTCACCGATCCGGAGTCCAGGTCCAGCGCCGACAGGGTGCAGCGCAGCAGTCCGCCGTACCGCGCGCCGCTGGCCCGCGCCAGGCCCACCACCACGGCGAGCCGCACGGTCTCCGGCTTCGCGCCGTCCTCCATCGCCCGCACCGAGAGCTGGCGCCAGATCCACTCCGCCTCCGCCGCCGTGACCACCGGCCGTGGATAGCGCTCCCCCGCCGTCTCCTTCGCCGTCCGCGCTGCCACCTCTGCCCCCTGGAAGCCTCCCGATCGAGCCGCTTGGCACACTATTTCTCCCGTCGACGCCCTCGTCAAGGGATGCGCGGCGGTACGGTCGTCGGTGTGCGCCTTCTGCTGATGTCCGACACCCATCTCCCCCGGCGCGCCAAGGCGCTTCCCGGGGAGCTGCTGGAGCGGCTGCCGGACGCCGATGTGGTGATCCACGCGGGCGACTGGGTCGACCTCGCCACCCTCGATCTGCTCCAGGAGCGCTCGCGGCGGCTGATCGGGGTGTACGGCAACAACGACGGGCCCGGGCTGCGGGCGCGGCTGCCCGAGGTGGCCCGGACCGAGCTGGCGGGGGTGCGGCTGGGGGTGGTGCACGAGACCGGCCAGTCGAAGGGGCGGGAGCGGCGGTGTGCCGAGCGGTTCCCCGACCTCGATGTGCTGGTGTTCGGCCATAGCCACATCCCGTGGGACACCACGGCCGGGGGGCGGCTGCGGCTGCTCAACCCCGGCTCCCCCACCGATCGTCGGCGGCAGCCGTACTGTACGTTCATGACGGCCGCGATCGAGGCCGGGCGGCTGATGGATGTGGAGCTGCACCGGCTGCCGCCCCGCCGCTGACCGATCGCCGTTTCCCGGGCCGTACCGTCGTTTCCCGGCCGTGTCGCCGTTTGCGATTCCCACTCGTCTCACTCTTCAGCCCCGGTATCCGACCTGTCCTTTCGGGGTGCCGAGGAGTGAGTGATGACGACGGCGAGTGGTGGCTCCGCGTGGCGCTGGGCGCTGGCGGCGGTGGCCGCGACCGTGTTCTGCGTCCAGCTGGACGCCTTCGCGCTGAACATGGCCCTGCCCGGGATCGGGCGCGATCTGGGGGTGGCGGGGGACGGCCTCCGGTGGGTGGTGAGCGGGTATCTGCTCGCGGCGGGTTCGCTGATGGCGGGCGCGGGGCGGCTCGGCGATCTGTACGGCCGCCGCCGGTCGCTGATGGCGGGCCTGGCGGTGTTCGGCGGCTCGTCGCTGGTGTGTGCGCTGGCCCCGTCGCTTCCGGTGCTGGTGGCGGCGCGGGTGGCGCAGGGCGCGGGCGGGGCGGTGGTCATGCCGGTCGGGCTCGCCCTGCTGACCAACGCCTGCCCGCCCGGCTCGCGGGCGCGGGTGACGGGGCGGGCGCTGGGCATCGGGGGCGTGGCCACCGTTTGCGGGCCGTACGCGGGCGGGGTCCTCACCGAGGCGGCGTCCTGGCGCGCGGTGTTCTGGCTGAACGTACCGGTGGCGCTGGTCGCCGGGGTGTGGGCGGCACGGGCCGGGGAGTCGCGGGACACCACCGCGCCGCCGTCTCTGGATGGGGCGGGGCTGGTCACGGCCACCGGCGCGCTGGCCGCACTGGCGGTCCTGGTCGACCGGGGGCCGCTGTGGGGGTGGGCGTCGGGGCGCTCGGCGGCGGCGCTGGCGGCTGCCGTCGCGCTCGGGTCCGTCTTCGTACGGCATGAGCGGGCGGTGGCGCATCCGCTGGTGGACCTGGCCCTGTTCGGCAACCGGCCCTTTGTGGCCCTCACGGTGGCCGGGGCGGCGGCCAATGCCGCGACCGTGGTCGTCCTGTTCACCGTGCCGCTGGCGCTCCAGGGGCCGTGGGGGCTGTCCGCCGCCGGCTCGGGCGCGGCCTTCCTCGCCCCGGCCGCGGCGATGGCACTGGCCGGGCCGGTGGCGGGGCGGATCCGCACGGCGGACGCGGTGCGGGTGATGGCCGGGGCCCTGGCCCTCGGGGCGGCCTCACTCGGCGCCGCCGCCGCGGCGACGACCCTGCCGGTCTTCCTCCTGGCCACCACGGGGTGCGGGGCCGCGCTCGGGATCGCGGGCGCCCTGACGCTCATCGCCACCCAGGCGGTGGTGCGGCCCGAGCGCGCCGGGGAGGCGTCGGGGGTGACCAAGACGGTCATCACCACCGCGGCGGGGCTGGGGGTGGCCCTGTCAGGACCCGCCGCCGGGGCGGAAGGCGGCACCGCCGCCGACGCGGCCCTGACGGCGGCCCACACGGCCCTGATGGCGGCCGGGGGCTGCTGCCTGGCCGGGGCCGCGCTCCTGGCCTTCGCGCCGCTGACCCGGATACGGGCCGATGGCTCCCGCGGAGGCCGCTCCGCCGCCGACGGGCGTCCGGATTGAACCCCACACTCCGGTGGAATAAAGAGTACTTAAGGTGCAAATCGGATATCGGCTCGGTGATCCGCGCCGAGCCCGACCAGACGAGGGCGCCATGTCATATCCCCCCTACGAGAACGGTCCGGAGAACGCCCCGGGTCACGCCTCCGCACCCGCCCCGCGCTCGCCCAGGTCCGCGGCGCATGTGCTGCGCGCCCATGACGTCGGGCTGCTGGTCATCCGGCTCGGCGTCGGGCTGGTCGTCGCCGCGCGCGGCGCACAGCATCTCTTCGGCTGGTGGGGCGGCCTGGGCATCGACAAGACGGCGGTGCTGTTCGGGCAGTTCGGCTATCCGGCACCCAAGGCCATGGCGGTGATCGCCGGGATCGCCGAGACCTTCGGCGGGCTGGGCCTCGCCGTGGGGCTGCTCACCCCGCTCGCCGGTGCGGCCGTCGCGGGCACGATGGCCAACGCGGTGGCCGCCTCCACGGCGCTCGGCTATTTCGGCGGCTTCGAGTTTCCGCTACTCCTGGGCGTCGGCGCGGCCGGGCTCGCACTGACCGGCGCCGGACGGATCTCCCTCGACGCGTTCCTCCCGGTCCTGCGGTCGCAGCGGCTGATCTACGGCATCGCGCTGCTGGTGCTTGCGGCGATCCTGGCGACGGTGACGATCTTGCTCAGCAAGAACTGACAGCCCTTCGGCGGTCAGGTGAACGCGCGGAGCCGGTTCTCCGTATGGCTCTGTGTGCGTCCTGCCCTTCGGGACGCCGTGCGCGTCCTACCCCTCGGGACGCGCGCCGCCCGTACAGGCCGATACCGAGACCGGAGGCCCCGTTCCATGAATGACCGGTTCAACCCTCCCATCCAGGCGCTGCCGGATGGCGACGCCGAAGTGCGCCTGGTGCTCCATCTGCCCTGGGACGTGGTCGCCGCCCTGGGCCAGGAGGCCGGCCGACTGGCGGCCCAGACCCAGCAGCCGGTGAGCCTCGACGAGGCGGTGAGCCATCGGCTGCGCCACGGGACGGCCCAGACCATCGGCATCCATGCCACGCCGGAGCGGGAGCGCAACCAGCCCGTGCCCACCGCGCCCCACACCTCGCCCCCGCTGGCCGCCCGCTCCCCCGGCGAACAGGCCCGGCAGGCGATTGAGAAGATCAACGGCTCGACGCATCCGAACGGCGCCGCCGCGAACGGCTCCGCCGAGCCCACGCCCCCACAGCACACCACCAGCGCGCCGGATCCGGCACCGCCCGATGCCCGGGGCATCCTGGAGCGCCCGACGCGTGCCACCGGAACGGTGAACGGCACGGCGACCGAGAAGCCGAGATAGCACCGGGCCGGAAAGGGGAAACGGCCGGAAAGGCCGCGGATACGAGGGCGCCGTCCGGATGGAGTGCCGTCCGGATAGGGACGGCGTCCTCGTATCCGCGGCGCCCTCGCTTCGCGGCGCCCACGAAGGCGGGAGACCGGCCGCCCACCCCTGCGCGCGCTCAGCTCCGCGGCCGAGCCGAGGGGCCGGGTAGGACACTCACCTCAGCAGGGCCGAGCGTCACCCCGTCCTCGGGGCAGGTGACCACGGCGCGCACCGGCGCTCCGCACTCGGCGTGCCGGACGTCCAGGACCGGGCCTTCGGGATCGGCGGCGTACCGGTCACCCCACTGCCTCAGCGCCATCAGCACCGGCCATAGATCCCAGCCCTTGGGGGTGAGGCGGTACTCGTTGCGGGCTCGGCTCCCCGGCTCCTGGTACGGGACGGCCTTCAGGATCCCCGCCGTCACCAGTTTCCTGAGCCGGTCGGTCAGGACCGACTCCGAAAGCCCGACGTGGCGGTGGAAATCCTCGAAGCGCCGGATGCCATTGACGGCGTCGCGCAGGAGGAGAAGCGTCCACTTCTCCCCCACGATGTCGAGCGTCCGCTGGACCGGGCAGTTCTCCGTGCTGATGTTCAGCCAGTTCACCCCGCCATCATAGGCAGCTGACTGCGAGATTGACAGTCAGATGGCGCCGGGCTAGCGTTCGATCAAGGAACCAGCCGGGGAGGCAGCAGCATGGGACGCTCGCGGACGTACGAGTGGGAGGACCCGGCCGTGACGGCGTCGGCCGTCGGCAGGCTCACCGGCCTGGACATGCTGCGGAACATCCTCTCCGGTGACATTCCCGGGCCGCCGATCAGCGCCACTCTGGGCTTCACGCTCACGGAGGCCGAGCACGGCCGCGTGGTGTTCTCCCTGATCCCGGGCGAAGACCACTACAACCCCCTGGGCAGTGTGCACGGCGGTGTCTACGCCACTCTGCTCGACTCGGCGTCCGGATGTGCGGTGCACTCCACGCTGCCCGCCGGTGTCGGCTACACCTCGCTTGACCTGACGGTGAAGTTCCTGCGGCCGGTCACCGTCGACACCGGCGGGATCCGCGCCGTGGGTACCGTGCTCAGCAGTGGTCGCCGCACCGCGCTCGCCCAGGCCCAGCTGCTCGACGAGGCGGACCGGCTGCTCGCCCACGCCACCAGCAGCTGCATGCTCTTCCCGCTGCCGCCGAGCGACGCCGCGCACACCTGACCTCTCAGGCGGAGCACCGTCAGCGTCAGACCCGTTCGAGCCGCTGCCGACGGCGGAGTTCATGGATGACGGAGCAGACCACGGCGTAGAAGCCAGGCACCAGCAGGGGCAGCAGGCCAACGCGCCGCCCCGGCACCGCCTCCCCCATGGGCATGTCCCCCATGGACGGGTCCATGGGGTGCGGTGACGGCGTCGCGCCCATCGCGGCCCGCATGACGTCCGGATCGGTCAGGTAGCCGTACATCGCCGCGGAGACCCCGAACGTCAGCAGCGCGCCGCCCACCGTCGCCGCCAGCGCAGCGGGCTCGGGCGACAGACGCCGTCGCGCGGTCCGGATGGCGAGCGCGGTCAGGCAACCGGCGCCGAAGCCCCAGCCCAGCAGGAACCACACGGCCATGAGCCAGGTCATCAGCGCGCCGTGGGCCGCTCCCTCATCGACACCGACTAATCGACACCGCCTATCTGGCGGGCTGCCCCATCGTCGCGGTCGCCGTCGACGCCCAGCACGATCCGCCCGAGGCCGCCCTCCTGGTGCGGGAGGTCTTCGGCCAGTGGCACACCAGGATCCGGGAGCTCTGGAGGCCAACGGCTTCGCCTCCGAGCGCGCCGCCCGGCTGGCCACCCTCTCGGTCGCCGCCGTCGAGGGCGCGGTCTTCCTCTGCCGCACCCACCGGAGCACCGCCCCGCTCGACGATGTCCTCGCCGAGCTGCGGACGCTCCTCTCGGCCGAACGGGGACTGACTTGACACTTCCAAGTCAGAGCTGTTCCACTTGACCCTTCGCGCTGACTTGGACTGTCAAAGTCAGATGGCCCGGCCGCACGAGTCATCCACGAAGGAGGCCGAACCTTGGCCGAGAAGGTCTATCCACCGCTGGTCATGCCCGAGGGCGTCGGCCGCCGACAGGTCACCGTCTGGAGCAACGGCATCGCCCTCGACGCGGACCTGTACCGGCCGTCGGCCCTCGCCCCCGGCGCCGCGCTCCCCGCCGCCGTACTGGTCCACGGCTGGGGCGGCAACAAGCTCACCGCGGAGCGCTACGCCGCGCTGTTCGCGTCGGCGGGCATGATCACGCTGACGTTCTCCCAGCCGGGCTGGTTCGGCTCGGGCTCCCCCCTCCAGCTGGTCGGCGGCGCCCCCGCGCCCGACGGCCGCGGCGAGGCCCTTGCCCGGGTGCGGTTCATCCGCGAGCTGGTGGATCCCTTCGCGTGGACGGCGGGGCTGCGCGCTGCCCTCGACTACATCGAGGGTGAGCCCAACGTCGATCCGGCCCGGCTCGGCCTCTGGGCCACGAGCCTCGGCGGCGGGATCGCGGTCCATCAGGCCGCCGACGATCCGAGGGTCAAGGCGCTGTCGGTCCAGGTGCCCGCGCTCGCCCCGCTGAGCGGCCCGGCGGGCGAACTCGCCCGCAGGCGTGCGATCGAGACCGCGCGCGGCGACGCCCCCGCCATCCCCCAGGGCGTCGACCCATGGCCCGGCATGGACGGCACGCCCTACCTGGCGGCCATGGCACACTTCGACCCGCTCGGCCGGGTCGAGCGGCTACGGATCCCGACGCTCATCATCGACGCGGGCGACGACGAGCTCTTCCCCATCGCCGAGAACGGGGGCCGTGCGGCCGAGATCCTGCGCACCATCCCGGGCAGCGTCGTCGAGCGCCAGGTGATTCCCGGCATCGACCACTACGGCATCTACTTCGACGGCTACGAGCCGGGCAGCCGAGCCGCCCTGGCGTGGTTCGAGCGTCACCTGTGAGGACGTCGAACGAGGGCACCCTCATGGTGCCGACCACCCTGGGAGAACTCCACATACAGCGGGGCGGGCCGACCGGCGGCGACACGGCCCTGCTGTGGCCGAGCGTGCTGAGCGACGGCCGGACGAGTTGGGGCGCGCACCTGCCCGTACTGCATCAACTCGGGTGGCGGACCCTCCTGGTGGACCCTCCGGGCACCGGAGGCAGCGGCCCCGCCGCGCGCGCGTTCACGATGGAGGAGTGCGCCACGGCCGCCATCCGGATCCTGGACGCGTCCGCGGCCGACCGGGCCGCGATCCTGGGGCTGTCGTGGGGCGGGTTCGTCGGACTGCGCGTCGCGCTGGCCGCACCGGAGCGCGTCAGTGCGCTCGTGCTGTCCAACACCAGCACGCGCCGCCCGTCCCTCCTCCCGCGCCAGCGCGCCCGGCTCTCCTCGTACCTCGTCCGCGCCGGCGTTCCGCGCGGTCTCGGTCGGCGCACCGTGGCGGCGATGCTCAGCGAGAGCTCCCGCCGCGCCGACCCCGGGTTCACGGAGCGCCTGGCCGCCGGAGCCGACCGGCTCGCGCGGGCGCAACTCGCCCGGGTGGTGCGGTCGGTGCTCGCGAACCGCACCGACGTGGCCGACGCCCTGCCCCGGATCACCGCGCCGACCCTGGTCATCGCGGGCGAGGAGGACCAGGCGTTCGCGCGAGTGCACGCCGAGGAGCTGGCCGGGCGCATCCCCGGGGCACGGCTCGAAGTGCTGCCGCACGTCGGCCACATGGCCCCCCGCGAGGCGCCGGGCGCCGTGGCCCGCCTGCTCGATGGGTTCCTCGGCGGTCCTCGCGGCCACTGAGGCCGTCGAGCCGCCCGCTTCAGTCGAGCCACCCGCTTCAGGAGGCGGAGCACCCGCCTCAGGGGCTGCGCCCGCTTCGGGGGACCGGGGTGCGCCTTCGCGTCAAGACCGGTTCGCGTCAGGGCGCCGGGGCGCGTCAGGACCTGTCGCGCCCCCGTCGTTTCCCGCATGAGCGGACGCACCGGGTCCGGCGACGGTCACGACGTCTTCGAGCGCGACGGGACGGTCGTCGGCGTCCACGAGCGCCACCCTTACGCATTGCTCCGTCCGCCGGTGACGCAGGAGCGCCGGGGGCCCCGCCGCGTCGGCGAGGTGCTTGTCACCCCAGCTCATCAGCGCGGCGAGCACGGGGACGAGCTCCCATCCCGCCTCCGTCACGTGGTACGCCTGGCGCTCGCGGGCGCCGCGCTCCCGGTAGGGCCGCTTTTCGAGGACGCCCGCGTCGACCAGGCTCTCGAGGCGCTGCGTGAGCACGTCCGTCGAGACGCCCAGAGCCTCTTGGAACTCACTGAACTTCGTACGGCCGTTGAGCGCTTCACGGACGACCAGGAGGGTCCATCGCTGCCCCAGCACCGTGAGGCTGCGCGCGATCGAGCAGGCTCCCCCTGCTTCAAGTGAGGTTCGGTCCGCCATGAGCTCAGGCTATCACTTGACTCTGACTTTCCCAGCCAGCCCTCAAGCTGGCTTGACTTTACCAAGTCACCATGGAAGCGTACCGAGCATGATGACTTTGGAAAACCAAGTTAGACCCGTATCCACGTCGGACCCTCTTTCCCGCAACCGGACCCCTGTCCCGCAGAAGGAGGATTCATGATCACCGCTGAGATCACGGGCCACTGTGACGCCCGTTTCGCACCGGTACGCGACGCCCTGGCCGGGCAGCTCGAGAGCGGCGAGGAGCTAGGCGCCTCGATCGCCGTCGACCTCGACGGCGAGACCGTCGTCGACCTCTGGGGCGGCTGGCGGGACGCCGAGCGGCAGGTGCCGTGGACGAGCGACACGATCGTCAATGTGTGGTCGACGACCAAGACCGTCACCGCGCTCGCGGCACTCGTGCTGGTCGACCGCGGACTGCTGGATCCCTACGCGCCGGTCGCGCGCTACTGGCCGGAGTTCGCGGCCAACGGCAAGGAGGCGATCGAGGTCCGGCACCTGCTCTCACACACCTCCGGCGTGTCCGGCTGGGAGGCCCCGTTCACCGCTGAGCAGATGTACGACGTCGAGGCCGCGACGGCGGCGCTGGCCGCGCAGGCGCCGTGGTGGGAGCCGGGCACGGCGTCGGGCTACCACGCCCAGAACCAGGGCCACCTCGTCGGCGAGCTGGTGCGGCGGGTCAGCGGCCGTTCGCTGACGGAGTTCGTGGCGCAGGAGCTCGCCGGCCCGCTGGGGGCGGACTTCAGCATCGGCGCCGCCGGGGCCGACGTCGGCCGGATCGCGCCCGTGGTCCCCCCGCCGGCGCTGCCGATGGACCTGGCCTCGCTCGACCCCGAGAGCCCGATGTACAAGACGCTCACCGGCCCGCTGACCGATCCGAACCGCGCCAACACCGCGCCCTGGCGGGCGGCGGAGCTGGGCGCGATCAACGGCCACGGCAACGCGCGGTCCGTGGCGCGGCTGCTGCGCGTACTGGCGCTCGACGGGACCGCGGACGGCGTCCGGCTCCTCTCCCCCGACACCATCGACGTGATCTTCGACCAGCAGAGCCACGGTGTCGACCTGGTGCTCGGCGTCCCGTTGCGCTTCGGCATCGGCTTCGCACTGCCCGAGACGGAGACCGTCCCCTACGTCCCGCAGGGCAGGGCCTGCTACTGGGGCGGCTGGGGCGGTTCGCTGATCGTCGTCGACCTCGACCGCCGCCTGACCATCAGCTACATGATGAACAGGATGAGCCCGGGAATCATCGGTTCCGAACGCGCCGAGACCTATCTGCGCGCGGTGGACGCGTCGCTCCCCGCGTAGCACGGCGCCGGCCTTACGGAGTCGGCCATGAGTGCTGATACCGCGTCGGCCATGAGCGCTGACGCCGAGACGACACCAGATGGAAGGTCCCCATGAAAGCCATTCAGATCTCCGAGTTCGGCGGCTACGACAAGCTCGAACTCATCGAGGCCCCGGCTCCCGGCCCCGCGCCGGGCAAGGTCCTCGTCCGCGTACGGCTCGCGGGCGTCAACCCGCTGGACGACACCGTGCGCGCCGGTGTGCTCCCCTCCGCACGGCAGCTGCCCCTGGTTCCCGGTACGGGAGGTGTCGGGGAGATCGTCGACAACGGGGGCGTGGAAGCGCTGAAGCCGGGCACCCATGTGGTCGTGGCGGGCCGGGGCTACGGCATGTTCCGTGACGGCACCTGGCAGGAATACCTGCTCGCCGAACCGCGGGACCTCGTTCCCCTCCCGGGCGGGCCGAGCCTGGAGGACGTCGTCGCGTTCACCACCGGCGGCGGCTATCTGACCGCCTATCTGTCCCTGCTGGAACTGGCCTCGTTCAAGCCGGGGCAGACGGTCCTGGCACCCGGTATCGGCGGCGCCGTGGGGCTGGGAACCGTCGAGGTCGCCAACCGGCTCGGAGCGTCACTGGCGATCTCGACCGCCAGCCGGACCGACAAGGCCGAGCGTGCGCGCGCCGAGGGGCACGAGGTCATCGACCTGTCGCAGGAGTCCCTGCGGGACGGTGTGGCACGGCTGACCGGCGGCCGCGGGGTGGATGTCGTGGTCGACGGCGTCGGCGGTCCGTTCACGGGGGACGCCCTGGCCAGTCTGGCGGTCGGGGGCACGCTCGTCTCCGTCGGCTACTCGGGGGGCAAACAGGCCTCGGTCAACGTCACCGACGTCATCTGGCGTTCGGCACGGATACGGGGCTTCATGTTCACGCTCTTCGCCCCGGAGACCCTGGTGGAGACCAACACCAAGCTCTTCCAGTACCTGGCCGAGGGCGCGTTCCACCCCACCATCGCGCGTACCTTCCCGCTGAAGGACGCCGCGGAGGCGACCCGGTACCTCATCGAGGACCGGCCCTACGGCCGGGTCGTCCTGGACGTCCCGGGCGCGTGACCCGCTCTGGCAATTGGCTCAGCCAATTACTGTCCTGCCAATTCCTGTCCTGCCATCCGTCGTTCTGTCATCCCTCGTTCCGCCGATGCGCTGTTCTGCCGATGCGCTCTGTCATGCGTCCATTGCCACCTTTGAAGGGGTTCCGCCATGTCGGACTCAACCGTCCTGTCCTATGAGGTCCTGGTCCTCGACGGAGTGACCCGGGTCTCCGAGCAGCGCATGCCCAACGGTGACCCGTTCGTTTCGTCGCCGGTGGCCTGCACGCTGATCCACGGTGAGCGCGACGCCGTCCTCGTCGACCCGCCGTTCACCCACCAGCAGATCCAGGAGGTGGGCGACTGGATCGAGCGGTCCGGCAAGCGGCTCGCGCACATCTACATCACCCATGGCCACGGCGACCACTGGTTCGGCACCGGCGAGCTGGTCAAGCGCTTCCGCGGGGTCCGGGTCCACGCGACCCGGGGCACCATCGGGCTCATGCACGAGGCCGCCAAGGGACGCGCTCAGTGGGACGCCTTCTTCCCGGGCCAGATTCCCAAGACGCCGGTGCTCGCGGAGCCGGTGCCCGCCGAAGGGTTCCTGCTGGAAGGCCATGTGCTCCGGGCCGTCGAGGTGGGGCACACCGACACGGACGCGACCACGGTTCTGCACGTGCCGTCGATCGGCCTGGTGGTGGCCGGTGACGCCGTCTACAACGGCGTGCACCAGATGCTCCTGGAGAGCGCGAACGGCGGCCTGGAGAAGTGGCTCGAGGCGCTCGACACCATCGAGGCCCTGAACCCGCGCGCGGTCGTTGCGAGCCACAAGAACCGGGAGCTGCCCGACGACCCGGCCATCCTGGGCGAGACGCGTCAGTACCTGCTGGACGCCGCCCGGTTGCTCAAGACGAGCGCGAACGCCGGGGAGTACTACGACGCGATGCTGAGCCTGTACCCCGACCGCCTCAACAAGGGGCCGCTCTGGTACGGAGCGGTGGGCCTGCTGGGCCGGTGACCGCAGGCCGTCCGTGGACGGCCGAGCGGCCCCTCCGCTGTCCGCCTTGTGGGACGTCCACAAGGCGGCGTACCGCCCCGGCGGGAGAGAGATGACACACCCCGCTGGCTTTCTCCGGACACTCGTCCACCGTCGCGCACATCGTGCAACTATGGCCGGGCGATACCCGGCGGACCGAGGGGGAAGATCCCCGTGCCCCTCGGCGTTGCTGCCTCGCGGAAGCTTCCGATGCGCATGACAGGAGTGGAACACCGTATGCCCAGCCCTTCCACCGCCCAGCCCACCGCCCAGATCGGCGTCACCGGGCTCGCCGTCATGGGTAGCAACCTCGCCCGCAACTTCGCCCGGCACGGGCACACCGTCGCCCTCCACAACCGCACGTTCGCCAAGACCAAGGCGCTGATGGAGGAGCACGGCCACGAAGGGGACTTCGTGCCGACGGAGAGCGCCGAGGAGTTCGTCGCCGCGCTGCAGCGGCCCCGGCGGCTGATCATCATGGTCAAGGCGGGTGCGCCCACCGACGCCGTGATCGAGGAGTTCGCACCCCTCCTCGAAGAGGGCGACGTGATCATCGACGGGGGCAACGCCCACTTCGAGGACACCAGGCGCCGGGAGAAGTCGCTGCGCGAGCGCGGGCTGCACTTCGTGGGCACCGGCATCTCCGGCGGCGAGGAGGGCGCCCTCAACGGGCCCAGCATCATGCCCGGCGGATCGGTGGAATCCTACAAGTCCCTCGGCCCGCTGCTGGAGTCCATCTCCGCCAAGGTGGACGGCACCCCGTGCTGCACCCACATCGGCCCGGACGGCGCCGGTCACTTCGTGAAGATGGTGCACAACGGCATCGAGTACGCGGACATGCAGCTCATCGCGGAGTCGTACGACCTGCTGCGGCGGGCGCTGGGCATGTCGCCCGGTGAGATCGCGGAGGTGTTCCGCACCTGGAACGGCGGCCGCCTGGAGTCGTATCTGATCGAGATCACCGCCGAGGTGCTCGGGCACACCGACGCCGCCACCGGCAAGCCGTTCGTGGATGTGGTGCAGGACCAGGCCGAGCAGAAGGGCACCGGCCGCTGGACCGTGCAGACCGCGCTTGACCTGGGCGTGCCGGTGAGCGGGATCGCCGAGGCGGTGTTCGCCCGCTCGCTGTCCGGCCACGCGGATCTGCGGGACGCCTCGCAGGGGCTGCCGGGGCCGTCCGGCAAGGGGCTCACGGGGGCCGCGGCGGAGCGGTTCGCCGACGACGTCGAGCAGGCGCTGTACGCCTCGAAGATCGTGGCGTACGCGCAGGGCATCCACCAGATCGAGGCGGGCAGCCAGGAGTACGGCTGGGACATCGACCCCGGGGCGGTCGCGCGGATCTGGCGCGGCGGCTGCATCATCCGGGCGCGGTTCCTGAACCGGATCACCGAGGCGTACGCCAAGGACCGCAAGCCCGTCACGCTGCTGACCGACGACCACTTCGCCGAGGCGCTGGGCGCGGCGCAGGACGCCTGGCGGCGGGTGGTGGCCACCTCGGTCGAGCTGGGCGTACCGGCGCCGGGCTTCTCGGCGGCGCTGGCGTACTACGACGCGCTGCGCTCGGAGCGGCTGCCCGCGGCGCTGGTCCAGGGGCAGCGGGACTTCTTCGGCGCGCACACCTACCGGCGGGTGGACCGCGAGGGTTCGTTCCACACCCTGTGGGGCGGCGACCGGGACGAGCGTACGGCCTGAGGGCCGCGGCGGCCGTGCCCCGTGCGGACTTCTGGCGGGGCACGCCGTCGCGCCGGGTCCCGGCCGGGGCACGGCCATCGCACCGTTCGTTCTGGGCGCCCACGCGTGGCCGCCGCGTCGTCAGGGCGTGTAGCGGCGGAAGGCCGGCACCGCGACGGCGAGCCCGAGTGTGGTGACGGCCACCAGCAGCCCGCCCGCGGCGACCGCCGCACGGGCCCCGAGGAGGGAGCCCGCGGTGCCGTGCAGTAGATCGGCGACGCGCGGGCCGCCCGCCACCACCACGGTGAACACGCCCTGCATCCGGCCGCGCATGTCGTCGGTGGCGGCCGCCTGGAGGATCGTCCCGCGGAAGACCATCGAGACCATGTCGGCCACGCCCGCGAGGGCGAGGAAGGCCACCGCCCACCACAGGTTGGGGCTGAGCCCGAATCCGGTGATGGCCACGCCCCAGGCCACCACGGCGGCGATGAGCATCAGACCGTGGCGGCGGGCGCGGGAGAAGGTGCCGGACAGCAGACCGCCGGCCACCGCGCCGAGCGGGATGGCCGCGAAGAGCAGGCCCAGCGCGAACCCCTCGCCCCAGGGTGCGTAGGTGTGCGAGGCGAGCTGGGGGAAGAGCGCCCGGGGCATGCCGAAGACCATGGCGATGATGTCGGCGAGGAAGGACATCAGCAGGATGCGGCGGGCGGCGATGTACCGGAAGCCGTCGGCCACATCGCGCCATCCGCCCCGCCGCGCGCCACCCGTACCGCCCTCGGTGAGGGGCGGCAGGGCGGGCAGCCGCCAGACGGCCCACAGGGTGACGCACAGCGCCACGGCGTCGATGAGGTAGAGCGCGGGCAGGCCGAGTACGGGGATCAGGGCGCCCGCGAGCAGCGGGCCGAGGATCATGCCGGTCTGGGCGACGGTGGACTGGAGGGCGCCCGCGGCGGGCAGTTCCTCGGCGGGGACGAGACGGGCGACGGAGGCGCTGCGGGCCGGGGAGTTCATGCCGAAGAAGCCCTGCTGGGCGGCGAGCAGCACCATGAGCAGCGCCACCGAGTCCAGACCGGCGAAGGACTGGGCCCAGAACAGCACCGAGGTGACGGCGATGCCGACGTTGGTGACGAGCATCAGGGTGCGCCGGTCCATCCGGTCGGCGACCACCCCGCCCCACAGTGCGAAGACCACCAGCGGGAGGAGCCCGGCGAAGCTGGCGTAGCCGACCCACGCCGATGAGCCGGTGATGTCGTAGATCTGCTTGGGCACGGCGACGGCGGTCAGCTGGCTGCCGATGGCGGTGACGGTGGTGGAGCCCCACAGCCTGCGGAAGGGGCGGTGGCGCAGTGGCCGGGTGTCCATCACCCAGCGGCGCCAGCCGGGTTTCGGCGGCGGGGCGGGGGCGGCGTCCCCGGCGCCGAGGGGCGGGTCATCGTCGGCGGCGGTGGGTTCTACGGCGTCGTCGCTGCTTCGAGCGGTCTCCACGGCTGGTTCGATTCCTCCTGCATCCATTCGGGCCGGGCACCATTGTGGCGATCTCCGGCCCGGGCCGTGGACCCGTCTCAGCCTCCGGCCGCGGGCCGCATCGGCTCCTGACCGTGGATGCTGCCGCTGAGCGAGGTCAGCCGGGTGCCGCTGCCGCCCCAGCGGTCGGCGATGATCTCGGCCGCGATGCTGACGGCGGTCTCCTCCGGGGTACGGGCGCCGAGGTCCAGGCCGATCGGTGAGGCGAGCTTGGCCAGCGCCTCCTCCCCGAGACCGGTGGCGCGCAGCCGTCGGAGCCGGTCGTCGTGGGTGCGGCGGGAGCCCATGGCGCCCACGTAGGCCAGTGGCAGGCGCAGGGCGACGTCCAGCAGCGGCACATCGAACTTGGGGTCGTGGGTGAGCACACAGACCACCGTGCGTTCGTCGATCCGGCCCGCCTCCGCCTCGGTGCGCAGATAGCGGTGCGGCCAGTCGGTCACCACCTCGTGGGCCTCGGGGAAGCGGCGCGGGGTGGCGAAGACGGGCCGGGCGTCGCACACCGTGACGTGGTAGCCGAGGTAGGCGCCGATCCGGGCCATGGCCGCAGCGAAGTCCACGGCGCCGAAGACCAGCATCCGCGGCGGGGTGGCGTGGACCGAGACGAACAGGGTGAGTTCCTCGTCCATGCGGACGCCGTCGTAGCCGTACGCCAGGGTTTCTGTGCGCCCGCCTGCCAGCAGTCCGCGCGCGTCCTCGGCCACGGCCGCGTCCAGCCGTCCGGAGCCGAGGGATCCGGAGGTGCCATCGGGCCGTACGACCAGCCGGCGGCCCAGTCGCCCCTCGGGGTCGGGTCCGTCGACGGCCACGCAGATCACCTCGGCCACCGGCTCCCCGGCGGCCACCGCCCCGGCCACCTCGCCCAGTTCGGGGAAGCCCGCGGGGTCGATCCGCTCCACATAGACATCGATGATCCCGCCGCAGGTCAGCCCGACCGCGAAGGCGTCGTCGTCGCTGACGCCATAGCGCTCGAGCACGGGTGTGCCGCCGTCGGTCACCTCCTGGGCCAGCTCATAGACGGCGCCCTCGACACAGCCGCCTGAGACGCTGCCGATCGCCGCGCCATCGGGTCCGACCAGCATGGACGTCCCGGGCGGCAGCGGCGAGGAATGCCAGGTCGCCACGACCGTGGCACGGGCGAACGGCTCGCCCTCGCCCCACCATCGGTGCATCTGCGCTACGACGTCCCGCATGGAATCCATATCTCCTCGCCACGGATGTAAGAGGTTGATACATTCAATGTATGACCCTCTCACATCACTCACCCAGTAGCGACATCATCATGCGGATCAACGGCTTGTCCCACTCCCTGACCATCGACAACCGGACGACCCTGCTCGATGTACTGCGCGAGCGACTGGGGCTCACCGGCACCAAGAAGGGCTGTGACCACGGTCAGTGCGGGGCCTGCACGGTGCTGGTGGACGGTGAGCGGGTGAACAGCTGCCTGATGCTGGCGGTGACCGCCGAGGAGCGCGAGATCGTCTCCATCGAGGGCGTGGCGGCCCTGTCGGACGGCGGGGAGCTCCACCCGGTCCAGCGCGCCTTCCTCGACCACGACGGGCTCCAGTGCGGCTATTGCACCCCGGGCCAGATCTGCTCCGCCATCGGGGCGCTGGGCGAGGCCGGGCGCGGCTGGCCCAGCCATGTCACCGAGGACACCGCCACCGGGGTGGCCGAGGCGTCGGCGCTGGACGCGCGGGAGGTGCGCGAGCGCATGAGCGGCAACCTGTGCCGCTGCGGCGCGTACAACGGGATCGTCGAGGCCGTGCTGGAGGCCGCGGGCGCCCGAGGTGTCCAGGACCCGGCCACCGCCGGAGGCGCCCGATGAAGGAGTTCGGTTACGCCCGCGCAGGCGACGCCGCCGAGGCGGCCGCGCTGATCGCCGAGCGCCCCGATGCCAGCTATCTCGGCGGGGGCACCAATCTGGTGGACCTGATGAAGCTCGGCGTCACCGGTCCCGGGCTGCTCATCGACGTCTCCCGGCTGCCGTACGACCGGATCGAGCACCGAGAGGACGGCTCGGTGCTCATCGGCGCCACCGTGCGCAACGGCGCGCTGGCGGGCGATCCCGGTATCCGCGAGCGCTTCCCGCTGCTGTCCCAGGCGCTGCTGGCGGGGGCCTCCGGACAGCTGCGCACGGTCGCCACGGTGGGCGGCAATCTGCTGCAGCGCACCCGCTGCGGGTACTTCCAGGACGTGACCAAGCCGTGCAACAAGCGCGAGCCGGGCACCGGGTGTCCGGCGGTCCTGGGCACGCACCGCGAGCTGGCGGTGCTGGGCACCTCCGACCACTGCGTGGCCTCCCACCCCTCCGACATGGCGGTGGCGCTGGTGGCGCTCGACGCGGTGGCGCATGTGCGCTCGGTGGACGGCGGCTCGCGCGCCGTTCCGGTGGCGGAGCTGTATCTGCTGCCCGGCGACACTCCGCACCGGGAGACCGTCCTGGACCACGGCGACCTCATCACCGCGGTCGAGCTGCCCCCGCCGCCGCCCGGTGCCCGGATGCGCTATCGCAAGGTGCGCGACCGGTGGTCGTACGCCTTCGCGCTGGTGAGCGTCGCCACCGCGGTGTCGGTGGCCGAGGACGGCTCGCTGCGGGAGGTGCGGATCGCGCTCGGCGGGGTGGCGCCGCGGCCGTGGCGGGCCCGCATCGCCGAGGAGCGGCTGCGCGGGGTCCGACCGGACGAGGAGGCGGTGCGGGATGCGGCGCGGGCCGAGCTGGCCGGGGCACGGCCGCTGCCCGACAACGCCTTCAAGGTCGACCTGGCCACTGATCTGATCGTCGCGGGCGTCCGCGACCTCGTCGCGAGGAGGGATCGCGCATGACCACAATCGAGCAGAGTGTCGGCGCCCCGATGACCCGGGTCGACGGCCTGGCCAAGGTGACCGGCGCGGCGCGCTACGCCTATGAGTTCCCCACCCGGGACGTCAGTTACGTCTGGCCGGTGCAGGCCACCGTCGCCCACGGCCGGGTGACGGAGGTGGACCCGGCCCCGGCGCTCGCCCTGCCCGGTGTGCTTGCGGTGCTCGACCACACCAACGCCCCGCGGCTCAATGCCGAGGCGGAGGCGAGCGCGGACCTCTTCGTGCTGCAGTCCCCTCAGGTGGCGTACCACGGCCAGATGGTGGCCGCCGTGGTGGCCACTTCGCTGGAGGCGGCGCGCGAGGGCGCGGCGGCGGTCGGGGTGGGCTATGAGCGGGAGCCGCACGATGTGGTGCTGCGCGCCGACGACGAGCGGCTGGAGATCCCCGAGACGGTGACGGACGGCAGCCCGGGCCTGGTGGAGCGCGGGGACGCCGATGGGGCCTGGGCCGCTGCCCCGGTGCGGGTGGACGCCACGTACACCACTCCGGTGGAGCATCCGAGCCCGATGGAGCCGCATGCCACCATCGCGGTGTGGGACGGGGACCGGCTGACGCTGTTCAACTCCGACCAGGGTCCCTATATGAGCGCACAGCTGATGTCCGCGCTGTTCGGGATCGAGCCTGGCGCGGTGGAGGTCGTGGCCGAGTACGTCGGCGGGGGCTTCGGCGCCAAGGGCATTCCGCGCTCGCCGACGGTGCTGGCGGCGCTCGCCGCGCGGGCCGTCGAACGGCCGGTGAAGATCGCCCTGACCCGACAGCAGATGTTCCAGCTGATCCCCTACCGCTCCCCCACGATCCAGCGGGTGCGGCTGGGCGCCGAGCGCGACGGCCGGCTGACGGTGATCCAGCACGAGTCGGTGCAGCAGCGTTCGGCCCAGGTGCCGTTCGCCGACCAGACGGTGTCCTCCACGCGGATGATGTACGCGGCGCCCCACGCCCGTACGACGGTGAAGGTGGCGCCGCTTGATGTGATGACGCCCGCCTGGTTCCGCGCCCCCGGCCACACCCCGGGGATGTTCGCGCTGGAGTCGGCCGTCGACGAGCTGGCCGGGGCGCTGGGCATGGACCCGGTCGAGCTGCGGATCCGCAACGAGCCGGAGGCCGACCCGGAGAGCGGCAAGCCGTTCAGCAGCCGCAACCTGGTCGCCTGTCTGCGCGAGGGCGCGGCCCGCTTCGGCTGGGAGCGCCGCGATCCGGCGCCGGGGATCCGGCGCGAGGGCCGCTGGCTGCTGGGCACCGGAGTGGCCGCCTCGCACCACCCGGACTACACCTTCCCCTCCTCCGCGATGGCGCGCGCCGAGGAGGACGGGACGTTCCGGGTGCGCGTCGGCGCGGCCGACCTCGGCACGGGCGCGCGTACCGCACTGACCCAGGTGGCGGCGGACGCGCTCGGCGTTCCGCTGTCGCGGCTGCGGCTGGAGATCGGCCGTGCGTCGCTGGGCATGGCGCCGTTCGCGGGCGGTTCGCTCGGCACCGCCTCCTGGGGCTGGGCGGTGGACAAGGCGTGCCGTGCGCTGATGAAGGAACTGGACACCTTCGGGGGTGTGGTCCCGGACGGCGGTCTGGAGGTGGTGGCCGACACCGCCGAGGATCTGGAGCAGCGGGCGGATCTGTCGCGGCACACCTTCGGGGCGCAGTTCGCCCAGGTGCGGGTGGACGGCGACACCGGTGAGATCCGGGTGGACCGGATGCTGGGCGTGTTCGCGGCCGGGCGGATCGTCAATCCGCACACCGCGCGCTCCCAGTTCCTCGGGGCCATGACGATGGGTCTGTCGATGGCGCTGCTGGAGGTCGGCGAGGTCGATCCGGTCTTCGGGGACTTCGCCAACCATGACTTCGCGGGCTATCACATCGCCGCCCACGCCGACGTTCCGCGACTGGACGTGGTGCTGCTGGAGGAGTACGACAACACCAGCAACCCGGTGGGCGCCAAGGGCATCGGCGAACTGGGCATCGTGGGCGCGGCGGCGGCCATCGGCAACGCCTTCCACCATGCCACCGGGGAGCGGGTGCGGGATCTGCCGATCCGTGTCGAGCGCTCGCGGGACGCGTTGCGGGCCGCCGGAAGGCGCAGGCCAGGGGCGGGTGAGCCGGAATCACGGGTCGGGTAGGGTCACCCGAATGGCACTCACCCCGAAGGGACGCGCCACCTACCACCACGGCGATCTGGCCGCCGCGCTGGTGCAGACGACCCTGGAGATCATCGACGAGGTCGGAGTGCGCGGCTTCTCCGTGGCGGAGGCCGCGCGCCGCACCTGTGTGAGCCCCGGTGCGCCGTACCGCCACTTCGCCGACCGTGACGCGCTGCTCGCCGCCGCCGCCCTCGAGGTCTCGCGGCGGCTGCGGGCCATCTACCTGGACACCGCGGCCGACATCGGGTCCGCCCAGGAGCGGCTGGCCATGGTGGCGGGCACCTATGTGCGGGCGGCGGCCCGCTACCGCGGCGGGCTGGACATCCTCTTCGCGCCGGGGCTGCGGGCCACCCATCCGGAGCTACGGGACAGCTCCAGGGAGTTCGTGGATCTGCTGCTGCCGAGCGCCTTCGAGGTGGTCGCCCCGGGCGAGGCCGCGGTGACGGCCGTGGCGCTGCTCGACGCCCTGCACGCACTCGCCCGCGGCTATGTCGCCCAATTGCTGGAAGGGAAGTTCGGCGATCCGGATGATGTGGTCGAGGACGTGGCCATCCGGGCTACCCGGGCCGCGAGGGCGCTGGTGGCGGGCCATGGCATGCCGTCCGGGCCGTTCGGCGAGGAGGGCCGGGACCGCTGACGGAGGACGGCCGGGACCGCTGACGGAGGGACAGAATCTCCCGTTCCGATTCACGTTCTTCGTTCCGCGCGCATACCGTCGATGCGGAACGGATCGGAGGAACAGATGTCCCTGAAATCCGGTAAGAGCCTGCGTCATGTCCCCGGCCGGGCGCCTTCGCGTCTGCGCTCGCCCCACGCCATCGGCGGTCTCGGAGTGGCGGTCAGCGCCGCCGTCCTCGCCACCCTCGCACCGGCCACGGCCACGGCCTCGGCCTCGGCAACCGACCCCGACCACGACGCCGGCACCGGCCCGGCCCCCGCATCAGCCGTCCCGCACCCCGAGCGGGACTGGATGGGCTCGACCGTCACCCGCCACGAGGAGACCGACCCCGGTGCCACGCCCCGGGCCCCCAGAGCGGCCTCGGTGGAGGGCGTAGACGTCAGCGACCACCAGGGTTCGGTCGACTGGGCGGCCCTGTGGGACGACAACGTCAGGTTCGCCTATGTGAAGGCCACCGAGTCCACCACCTACAAGAACCCCTCGTTCGCCTCGCAGTACAACGGCTCCTTCCAGCAGGGCATGATCCGCGGTGCCTACCACTTCGCCCTGCCGGACCGCTCCAGCGGCACCCGTCAGGCGGACTTCTTCGTCGCGAACGGTGGCGGCTGGTCGAACGACGGCAAGACGCTGCCGCCCGTCCTGGACCTCGAGTACAACCCGTACGGAGCAACCTGCTACGGCCTGACCGCCTCCCAGATCGTGAATTGGGTCGGCGACTTCACCGCGCGGGTCAAGAAGCGCACGGGTCGCCAGCCGGTGATCTACACGACCACCGGCTGGTGGCAGACCTGCACCGGCGACAGTGCCGCCTTCGCCGCCCGGAACCCGCTGTGGCTGGCACGGTACGCCGCCACTCCCGGGCCGCTGCCGTCCGGCTGGAAGACCCACACCCTGTGGCAGTACACCTCGACCGGGTCGCTGGTGGGTGACCACAACCGGTTCAACGGAAGCCTGTCGCGCCTCAAGGCGCTGGCCACGGGGTGAGGCGGCACTCAGCCGCCGAGCACGCCGCCGACCCCGCCGAGCACCCCGTCCAGGGTGTCGCCGACACCGTCCACCAGTCCGCCGACCACGCCCTTGCCGTGGTCGCCGCCCTGGCCGGGGCTCTGCGACGGCTGGCTGGGCTGCTGCGACGGGGTGGTCGGGTCGGGGCTCGGGGTCGTCTCGCTCGGCGCGGAGGGCGACGGGGGCACCTGGTCGTCCCGCTGCGCGGGGGCGGTGTGCGCCTCGGTGGGCGCGGCCTTGGAGGGGGCCGCGTCCGGGGTGGCCGGGGCGGCGTGCCGCGGTGTGCTCGCGCTCCGGTCCGCACGGGCGCCGCCGGGGGTGGTGGCGTCGGTGTGGTCGGAGATCAGCTTCGGCTTCGCGGACTGGCTGGGCGAGACATGGCTCTGCGAGGGCGTGTCATCCGCGGTGGGGTCGAGCTCGGGCGCCTGCGCCTGCTGTGCGTTCACATCGGAGCGGGCCTGTACGGACTTGTCACTGCCGAGCGTCGAGTGGAGGCCGATGGCTATGGTTCCGGCCACGCCGAGGGCGGTGGCCGCCTTGAGCGTCGTGGTGCGCGCCTGCTGTGCGGCGGTCGGTCGGCTGTGTCGACCCATTTCGCTGGTCTCCCCGTTATGGCATGAGTTGGGTGGGGGTGCCCCGGAAGCCCGGTTCCCAGCGGAACTGATGTCCGACGCACACGCGTTACAGAGTAAAGAACGAGCCAGATGATAGCCACCGCCCCCCGGTGTACGGCCACCCGTACACCGGGGAACGTGTGTTCCTGGCTAGCGCGCGGCCTCCGGATAGAAGTCACGCGAACGGCCCTGGCCGTCCTTGAGCTTCCCGAGCAGGCTCGCCGGGTACTCGATGACCCAGTAGCTCACCGCGGCGCCGGCCACGGCCACCACCAGCACGATGACCACGGCCAGCGGGAAGCCCGACTGCCCGTCGGGCGGCAGCAGGCCCGCGTTGTACAGGGCCAGCATGATCGGCTCGTGCCAGACGAAGAGGCTGTAGCTGGCCAGGCCGACGCCGGTGAGCCAGCGGGCGGTGAGCCATGAGTGCCACCGCCCCTGCCGCCGGACATGGATGGTGCTGTAGAGCAGCAGCATCCACAGCAGGGCGGACAGCGGGTGGTAGAAGGTGGTGGGGAAGTCCTCCGCCTCCGTACCGGAGTAGGACAGCAGGTACAGCCCCGCGAGGGCGGCCGCCCGCAGCGGGATCGCCACCTTCGCGTCCAGCCGTCCGCGGTCGCCGAGGGCGATCATCGCCACGGCGAGGCCCATGCCCGCGGCGAACCCGCCGAAGCGGGCCTGCGGTCCGAAGTACACCGGCCATTCGGTGTGCGGGATGTCCAGCCCGTAGCGGGCGACCGCGATCCAGATGAACGGACCGATGTAGAGCAGGGCGCAGCCCACCGCGCACACCGCCACCCGGGAGGCCCTTCGGCGCAGCGGGCGGCAGGCGCGGACGGCCAGCGGGCCGAGTCCCACCAGCGCCACATAGAACATGATTTCCAGTGACAACGACCAGGTGGGGCCGATGGTGTAGAAGATCTGCTCCTGGTCGAAGACCTGGGTGAAGGTGAGGTGGTGCAGCAGATCGGACCACTCACCGGGCAGGGTGGGGTTGCGGGTGGCCCAGACGAACGTCACCGCCAGGAAGTACAGCGGGACGATCCGGATGGCGCGCCGGAAGAGGAACACCCGGCCGGGCCGGGTCGAGCCCCCCTCGATCGCCGCCCGTGCGTAGGACAGCGTCAGCAGATACGCGGACAGCACGAAGAAGAGGTCGATGACCTCCAGCGACACCAGAGCGTTCGCGTACCGGTTGGGCACCGGTGAGTGGGCGCCGTCCCGGTCGTAGACGAAGTACTGCTGCCAGACGTGGAAGACGACGGTGAGGAGCGCCGCCATGCCCCGCAGGCCCTGGATCTCCTGGCTCATCCGGTTCCGCGGGCGCGCGGACTTGGCGGGTGTGCCGTTGACCGCCCGGGGGGCGGTGGTGGCCGGAATGGTGGTGGACACCGTGCTCATGTCCGCTTCACCGCCTTGTCGCCGGGGCGCGGGGTGACCCGCCACTGGCGGTCCCGCAGCACCTCCTTGAGGAGCGACTGACGGGCCACGATGTTCTTGAAGTGGCTGTAGAAGACGGTGGACACCACCAGGTACCGCCAGAACCACGCCCTGCGGCGGCGCAGTTCGGGCACCGCGAGCCGCCATGCGAACAGCGCCTGCACCAGCCCGGCGGACAGGGTGAACAGGGTGGCCAGCAGGCAGACCGGCACCGCCCAGTCGAGATGGTCCACTCCCCCGGCCCGCCACGCCGAGTACAGCAGCACGGGCAGGATCTGCAGGGTCAGCCACGGCTGGATCTCCCGCCACCCCAGCAGCACCAGCAGCCCCGCCTTCTGACGGGGGGTGAAGGCCGGCGAACGCAGGCCCCGCCACAGGTACTTCAGCGACACCTGGAGCCAGCCCTGGGCCCAGCGCGACCGCTGGTTCCACAGCGCCTTGAGGGTGGTGGGCGCCAGTTCGCGCGAGATGAGCGTGCGGTCGGTGGCGATCCGGGCGCCCTCGTGCAGGGCGCGCATCGTGGAGTCGATGTCCTCGGTGAGCATCGTGCCGTGCATCCGCGTCCTGGCGAGCAGATCGGTGCGCCAGAAGCCGTTGGAGCCACCGAAGACGCCGAAGGTGTAGAGCCGGGTCCGGCCGGGGTGGCTGACGGCGTAGATGGCCTCGAACTCCACTCCCACCAGCTTGGACACCCAGGAGCTCTCGCCGTTGCGGATCACGCAGTGGCCCTGGACCACGTCATAGCCGTTCGACAGCCAGTGCCAGGCGTGCTGGAAGGCGTCGGGCACCGGGTGGTGGTCCGCGTCGAAGATGCCGACGAACTCACCGCGCACCCGGGTGACCGCGGCGTTGACGTTCTGCGCCTTGGAGGTGCTGCCCGCCACCGGCAGCAGCACCAGCCGCGGATCGCGGCGGGCCATCTCGCGCAGGGTCTCCTCGACGGGCATGGGGTGCGGGGTGTTGTACGCGAGCACGATCTCCAGCTCGTTGGGATACTCCAGGCGCAGGAAGGACTCGATGGTGTCGACGATGGTCGCGGCCTCATTGGGCAGATACGCGGCGATGACGGCGCTGGCCGTTGGATACGGCTGCGCGGGCCGTTCGGGCCGGGGCTTGGCGTCGAGCGAGAAGAGGCACTCCAGCACGATCAGCGCGGCCGAGAGCACCAGACCGGACACCACGACCCAGTACGCGGCCGAGCCGACGTCCCAGCCCAGTTCGTACATCTGCTGGTAGAAGACGAACGGGATGCCCACTCCGAAGAGGAGCACCAGGACGGGCGAGAGCGCCGACAGCAGAGCGCGGAGCGCGGTGGCGAGGGTACGGCGGCTGCGCCGGTGGGTGCCGCGCATCCACGCCGCGTACTTGACCGGCCGCAGATCCCGGTGGCGGATCGACTCCTCGACCGCGTTCCGGGCGTTGGCCACGGTCTGGGCGCGGTCCGCGCAGTCGGCCAGCGGGGTCCAGCCGATCGCCGGGGTCAGCCGTACGTTCTCATCGGCGACCACGAAGCGGGTCCCGGCCACGGCGTTGGCGAAGTTCTGCAGTTCGCGGCGCGCGGTGTCCTCGTCCACACCGGGCATCAGCATCAGCAGATGGCCTTCGTCGTCCCAGCCGAGCCGGTCGCAGACGCCGCCCAGCTTCTCGGCCACTCCGGCGAGGCGTTCGGCGACCTCACGGCGCACCCGCGGCCCCAACCGGGCTTCGAGGGCGGCGATTTCGGCCACACCCACCATGGCGACGACGCCACCGGTGCGGCTGTCGTCGACCCGCTTGAGCTCCCGGTCGAGCTCGCCCAGGAAGTGGGGCTGGGAGTACAGGCCGGTGCGCGGGTCGAGCAGCAGGTTCTCGACGGGGACCGGGACCCGGCGCAGCTTGGCCTCGATCCGGGCGGAGAGCTCCACGGGGTCGGAGGTCTCCGCCACGCAGTCGTCGGCGCCGCCGCGCAGCATGTCGGCGACGCCGGCGGGGCCGGGGGCCGAGGTGACCATCAGCAGGGGGAGCGCCCGTCCCGCGGGGACGGCGCGGACCTCGCGTATCAGGTCGAGTCCGTCCTCGGCGTCGTCCAGGGCGACGATCGCGTCCGGCGGGGAGTGGCGCATCTGTCGGCTGACGTCGCCGGGCTCCGCATGGCTCACCTGGTGCCCGGTGGAGACGAGAGTCCGTGTCAGCCGGTCGAGCCTGGGGCCCGGTTCGCCAACCGCCAGCACATGCCCGCTCGGTCCCGCCACGCCGCCACGAGCGGCGGGCACGGGTTGCTGGGATTCGCGTGATCGTGGGTGGTGCGAAGTAAGCACCTGAGGGGTTCCTTTCGTGGGGGGTGCGTCACCGAACGGGCCGTGGGCACGCCGACGTTCCAGCCGTGGTCATGACAGATCAGTGGTCATGCCAGACCCCGGCCATCGCAGACCCCGGCCATCGCAGACCCGGTCATGGCAGACCCAGGTCACGACGGGCCGCGTGGCATGGCAGACCGCGTGGTCATGGCAGACCACCTGGCCCGCAGGCATATGCGCAGGGGCAGGCGCCTACGGGCAGGCCGGAGGACGGCGTCGCCGGGAAGGCCGGGGCGATCCGCCGTTCGGTGAGTGGTGAGAGGCGGCTACGCCGCTACCGTGGCCGATCCGCGCGGGGAGAGGTGAGATCTCCGGCGGGGTCTCGGACAGACGGGCACGACGGCGGCGGGGATCACGCGGACGTGCTCCAGTGAATTGCGCATAAGGTCCCATCCTGTTCGGATCGTGGGGGGCGGACCGAACGTCACCAGTGCGGCGACCGATCTTTTGGGCTGACCGGTCGGAATCCCCAGTCTGATCGATCAGTGCGGAACCACACAACACATCTGAGTAACACTCTCATTAACCGATGAGAGAGTTCCGCCCGCCCGCCGATCGACCCCGGCCATGCCCAACTCCCCCGCGACACCGGGGTGTCGGAGCCCCGTCGGTACCGCGTCGGCGGCTCGTCGGCGCGTCATCGGCCCGGCGTCGGTGCCGCGTCGGCGCGGTGTCGGTGGCTCCGGCCAGTCTCTTTCGAGGCACCACATTCGGTGGTTGACATTCGGAAGGGACAACACCATGGGGAATGCACGGGTTCTGATTTCGGGGGCCAGTATCGCCGGGCCCGCGCTCGCCTACTGGCTGGATCGTTATGGCTTTCAGGTCACCGTCGTGGAGCGCGCCGCGCGGCCGCGGCCGGGCGGACAGGCGATCGACGTGCGGGGCCCGGCGCTCGAGGTGTGCGAACGGATGGGCGTGCTGGAGGAGATCCGGGCGCGCCGCACCGGGCTGCGCGGCATGTCGATCGTCGACGACGATGGGAAGGAGCTGTTCAGCACCACCGAGCGGACCGCGAGTGGCGGGGATCTCAACAGCTCCGACATCGAGATCCTGCGGGACGACCTGTCCTCGGTGCTGATGGCCGCGGGCGGCGAAGGGATCGAGTATCTCTACGACGATTCCATCGCCTCGCTCGTCCAGGAGCCCGACGAGGTGGCGGTCACCTTCCACCGGGGCGGTGCGCGCGCCTTCGACATCGTGGTGGCGGCCGACGGGGTGCACTCCTCCACCCGGGCGCTGGTCTTCGGCCCGGAGGAGAGCTTCCTGCGCCATCTGGGGGGCTATCTGGGCGTGTGGACGGTGCCGAACTATCTGGGCCTGGACCGCTGGGAGGTCGTCTACCAGATGGCCGGGGCCGCCTGGGGCGGCATGCTGATGAGTGTCCGCGACAACGCCGAGGCCCGGGTCTACATCGGCATCGAATCCGAGGAACCGCCCGCCACGTTCCTCGGCTCCCGGTCCGTCTCGGAGCAGAAGCAGCTGGTCGCCGAGCGGTACCGGCACGCCCGCTGGGAGATGCCGCGGCTGCTGGAGTACATGTGGGGGGCGCCGGACTTCCACTTCGACGCGACGGCCCAGATCCATATGGACTCCTGGTCCCGCGGCCGGATGGCCCTGGTCGGCGACGCAGGATACTGCGGCTCACCGGCGTCCGGACAGTCCACCAGCGTGGCGGTGGTCGGCGCCTATGTCCTGGCGGGCGAGCTCAGGGCCGCCGGCGGCGACCACACCGCGGCCTTCGCCGCCTACGAGCGCGAGCTGCGGGGCTATGTGGCGGCCAACCAGCAGCTCGCGCTGGACAACATCGCCCGGAAGGAGGCGCGGGACGCATCGGCCGGGCCGGAGCCCGACGCCAACCCGACCAATATCGGCGATGACTTCTACCAGGTGGTCAACTCCTACACCGTCAAGGACTACTGACCCGGCCCGGCGGCCGAGGCCCGCACAGGGGGCTGTGGCTGTGGCCGTGGCCGGGCTAGGACACCACGTCCTTGCGGCCGAAGCCGCGGAAGGCGAGCGCGATGAGCACCAGCGCGTAGGCGACGGACACCGAGACGCCCTTCACCATTCCGCCCCATTCCATATGGGGCTGGAGTGCGTCCGCCCACGCGAACTGCCAGTGTGCGGGCAGGAATTCGCGCCACGAGCCGAGCGCGGTGACCGCGTCCAGCACATTGCCCACGATGGTGAGCCCCACCGCGCCGCCCACCGCGCCCAGCGGCGCGTCCGTGACGGTCGAGAGCCAGAACGCCAGGGCGGCCGTGACCAGCTGGGACAGGAAGATGTACAACACCACCAGGGCCAGCCGGACGAGGGCGTCGCCGACCGGCAGCTCACCGCCCGTGGGCATCCGCAGCGGCCCCCAGCCGTACGCCACGGTGCCCACCGCGAGCGCGACCAGCGGCAGCAGCACCATGGCGGCCGCGCTGAACACCAGGGCCACCACCAGCTTGCTCACCAGCAGCCTGGCCCGGGGCACGGGCGCGGCCAGCAGATAGCGCAGCGAGGACCAGCTGGCCTCCGAGGCCACAGTGTCCCCGCAGAACAGCGCGACCGGCACCACCAGCAGAAAGGCGGCCGAGACAAAGAGCGCGGTGGCGGCGAGGTTGGCGCCGGAGGCGGTGGCCGTGGTCATCAGGGTGACCCGGTTCTCCCGCCCCTCGGGGGCGCCGCCGATGGCGAACGCGATCACGAGGACGAACGGCAGCAGGGCCAGCACCAGGCCCATCACCAGGGTACGGCGACGGCGCAGCTGCCGTACGGCCTCGACCCGCAGCGGCAGGGTGTGACCGGCCCGGTAGCCGGGCGCGACCTCGGTGACCTGGGACAGGGAGCTCACGCGGATCCTCCTCCGATCAACGTCAAGAAGGCGTCTTCCAGGCGCCGGTTGGGCCCGAAGCTGGTCACCGGGATCTCCAGCCGCACCAGTTCGGCGAGCAGCCGCGCCGGGGTGGTCCCGTCGAGCTGGACGAGCAGTCCGTCGGCGGTGCGGCGGGCGGAGGCGACCCCGGGCAGCGCGCCCACCTTGCCCGTCAGGGCCTCGCTCAACTCGCCGTCATGGCCCACCAGCACACTGCCGCCGTTACCGGTGATCGCGCCGACCTCGCCCGCCTGGATGAGCCGGCCGCGGTCCATCACGACCAGATGGGTGCAGGACTGCTCGACCTCCGCCAGGAGATGGCTGGATACGATCACCGTGCGCCCCGCGGCGGCGTACCGGATCATCACCTCGCGCATCTCGCGGATCTGCGGCGGGTCGAGACCGTTGGTCGGTTCATCGAGGATCAGCAGATCGGGGAGGCCCAGCATGGCCTGGGCGATGGCCAGCCGCTGCCGCATGCCCTGGGAGTAGGTGCGTACGGCACGCTCCAGCGCGCCGCCCAGGCCCGCGATCTCCAGGGCCTCCTCGATATGGGCGTCGACGGCGGGGCGGCCGGTGGCCCGCCAGTACAGCTCGAGGTTGGCGCTGCCGGTCAGATGCGGCAGGAAGCCCGCCCCCTCGACGAAGGCGCCGACGCGGGAGAGCACGGGCGCGCCGGGCCTGATGGCCTGGCCGAAGACCCGGATCTCGCCGTCGTCGGGGGCGATGAGCCCCATCAGCATCCGCAGAGTGGTGGTCTTGCCCGCGCCGTTGGGCCCGAGGAGCCCGAGCACCTGCCCCTTCTCGACGCGGAAGGACAGATCGCGCACCGCGTAGCGGTCGGCGGACTTGGCGTAGCGCTTGCTCAGACCGGTGATCTGCAGGGGCACCTCGGCCAGTTCGGGGTCGGGCGGCGGAGTGGCCGTACGCCGCCTGCCGGTCAACAGCAGTGCGAGCGCCACCACGGCCGCGCCGAGCGGCAGCCCCCACACCCATGCGGGCAGCGGGGCGGGCTGGGTGTGCACCCCGGGTGCGGTGGGCACCGTAAGGCCGCCGTCCGCGAGCCCGACCGTGTAGGTGGCGGGCTCGTCCGGGGAGGCGTAGCCGAGGTCGGTGGAGGCGAGGACGAGCCGCAGCCGGTGGCCGGCGATGAGCTCGTGGTCCACGGCGGGCAGCCGCACGGTGACGGTACGGCCCTGCTTCGCGCCGGTGACGCGCAGCGGCGCGACCAGTTGCTCGGGCAGCACCTGCTGTCCGTCCGGCCCCACGTCGTAGACCTTGGCGAAGAGCACCGCGTCGTCCGTGTCGGCCTTGACCCGCACCTTCGCCTCGGGCGATCCGGTGATCCGCAGGGGCCGGTCGAGCGGCGCCGAGTCGAACCGGGCGAACTGGCCGGGGACGTCGAGGGAGAGGCCGACGCCGAGCGAGGACGCCCGGGACAGTCCGGCGACGCCCGGCACGGTGGAGATGGAGGGCGGCCCCGCCCCGGGCGGATTGGTGAACGACTGCTCGCGTCCGCGCAGCGCCACCGTTCGGCCGCCGTCGCCGAGGCCGGGGTAGTGGTCGCCGGTGGCGCCCCGCAGCTGGACGGCGCCGTTGGTGGTGTCGACGCCGCCGGTGCGGCTGACCCGGAAGGCGGGACCGGTGTCGGTGTCCTTGTCGCCCTTGAGGTAGCGGTCGAACCAGGCGTGGGTGCGGGCCAGCACCCGCGAGGTCTCGCGGTCGCCGCCGTCATGTCCGCCGGCCGTCCAGTCGACGGCGACCGGTGCCCCGGTGGCCCGGATCGCCTTCGCCATGGTGTCGGCGTGGCCGAGCGGGAAGAGGGAGTCCGCCTGTCCCTGGAGGATCAGTGTGGGGACCCTGATCCGGTCGGCGACGGCGGACGGGCTGCGGGCCTCGAGCATCCGGCGGGCGGCGGCGTCGGGCTTTCCGGCGACCGCGACCCGCTCGTGCATCTCGCACAGCTGCTTCTCGAAGCGCCCGCAGCCCTGGCCCCGGTCCGTCCTGGCCTCTCCCCCACTGTTCGGGTCTCCCGGGTCCGCCTGGGCTCCCTGGCCCGCCCCGCCGTTCGCGTCCGGCTGGCCGCCCTGGCTTCCCGGGCCCATCCCCCCGTCGGCGCCTCCCGCGCCGCTCATGTCGCCCGGGCCGCCCTGGCCGCCGCTGAGGTCGGCCGAGCCGGTGGTGAAGAACAGCCCGGCCCAGAGCTTCTTGTAGACGCCGTTCGGGAAGAGCGCGTCGGCGAGGTTCCAGTAGGTCATCTCGGGCGCGATGGCGTCCACCCGGCGGTCGTATCCGGCGGCGAGCAGGGAGATCGCCCCGCCGTAGGAAGCGCCGGCGACCCCCACCCGGGGGTCACCCTGGCGGTCGAGCCGCACCTCGGGACGTTTCGCCAGCCAGTCGATCAGCCGCCGGACATCGGCCACCTCGTGGTGGGGGTCATTGAGCCCGATCTTCCCGGTGGACCTGCCGAAGCCACGCGCCGACCAGGTCAGCACGGCGTATCCATCGCGGGCCAGTTTCTCGGCGTGGTCGCGTACGTCGTCCTTACTGCCGCCGAAGCCGTGGCCGAGCAGGACCGCGGGCCTGCGGCCGGTGCCCGCCGTGAAGTACGAGGTGTCGATGCGCGCGCCCGGCATGTCCAGCACGCGGTCCTGGCGGTGCACGGCCTGCCGGTCGCCGGAGGAGGCGACCGCCCAGGTGCCCCCGCCCGCGAGGAGGGCCACGGCGGCCACGACGGCGGCCAGGCGTCGGCCCCTCGGCCGGGTCTTTCGGAGATCCATGGGGAAACCCTAAGAGGCGGAGGCAAACGCCGCGGCTGACACCAGTGGGATTCTCGTCCACTCCCCGGGGAGTACCCGGACACCCTCCGTACACCCTGCGCGGTATGTCCCACCGTGACGGCGAGCTTTTGGATCACTCGGACGATGCTCCATAGGATGCGCCGGTGATCACAAAGAAACGTCTGGCGACAGGCGCGTTGGGGCTGCTCGCGGCCCTCGCCTTCGGCCTGATATCCCCTTCCGCCGCCATGGGCGGCGAGCCGGCGCCCGATTCCCCCAAGGTCGAGCTCGTGCTCGATGTCAGCGGCTCCATGCGGGCCCGCGACGTCGACGGCGACACCCGGATGGCGGCGGCGAAGCAGGCGTTCAACGAAGTGCTGGACGTCACACCGGAAGAGGTGCGGCTGGGCATCCGCACCCTCGGTGCGAATTACCCCGGTAAGGACCGTAAAGCCGGGTGTCAGGACAGCGAGCGGCTCTACCCGGTGGGCCAGGTGGACCGCACCGAGGCCAAGGCGGCGGTCGCCACCCTGCGCCCCACCGGCTGGACGCCCATCGGACTGGCGTTGCGCGGCGCGGCCAAGGACCTCTCCGGGGGCGAGGGAACCCGCCGGATCGTGCTGATCACGGACGGCGAGGACTCCTGCGGTCTGCCGGACCCGTGTGATGTGGCCCGTGAACTGGCCGCCCAGGGGACCCACCTGGTCGTCGACACCCTCGGCCTGACCTTGGACCGCAAGGTCCGCGAACAGCTCAGCTGTATCGCCGAGGCCACCGGTGGCACGTACACGGCGATCCAGCACCGGGACCAGCTCTCCGGCCGCATCAAGCAGCTGGTCCGGCGCTCGGCCGATACGCCGGTGGAGACGCCCACGCCGGTGCGGGGCGCCGCGGAGTGCGCCAAGGCCCCGTACCTGGGCTCCGGCCTCTACAGCGACCGGGAGAGCTTCGGGGAACACCGCTGGTACCGGATGCGGGTGGCGCCCGGTCAGGAGCTGCGGGCGTCGGCGAGCGTGGCGGTGGACCGCGCCGTGGACCCGGACTACGGCGTGCTGTTGCGGGCGGTGACCCCGGGCGGCCGGGAGCTGGTGCGCGGCAGCGAGGCGGGCAGCGGCCGTACGGACGTCATCTCCAGCGGGCTGCGCTATCCGGTCGCGGATGCGGATGACGACGAGGACGAGACGGCGCGGACGGTCTGCGTGGAGCTGAGCCAGTCGTTCTCCGCGCCCGCCTCCGTCAAGCGCGCTCCGGGCCTTCCGGTGGAGTTCGCCGTCGATGTGGTGGACAACGACGATCCGCCCGCCGATGTGGCCGCCTTCGGCCTGGGCCGCGGCTGGGTGCTGCTGGGCGTGCTCACCGCGGGCGGGCTGCTCGTGGGGTTGCTGTGGGGCTGGCTGGCCCGCTGGCGTGTCACCGTCTGGAGGTCCAACTGATGCGTGCCCTGCGTATTCTCGGCGCCGCGCTCACCCTGTGCGCCGCCGCCTGGCTGACCGCCGCCGCACCGGCCGCCGCGGACGGTGAGGACGGCACCGACGGCAAGAGCGGCAAGGAAGCACCCACCGAGGCGGGGACGAACTTCCGTACCGCCACGGAGGTCGAGCCCGGGCGGCGGGCCACCGCGGCGGCCTCCACCGGCGACTATCTGTACTGGGTGTTCCCGGCCGCCGCCGGGCAGGTCCCCGGGGTGAAGGCGGAGCTGAAGCTGCCCGACGCCTCGAGCCGGCACGGCGGCGCCACCTGGCAGCTGGATGTCTACGACGGTCTGCGCCGCCACCAGCCGTGCGCCTCGGGCACCCCGGCGCGCCGGGCGGCCCAGCAGGACCGGACGGTCACCGTGAGCTGCACCCTGCGCCGGGTGCGGTCCTGGTCCGAGCGCTGGGCCAACGACCCTCTGCAGGGCGCGTATTACGTGCGGCTCACCGTCGTCGATCTGCCCGCCCAGGACCTCGGGCTGCCGATCGACGCCGAGGTCGAGGCGTCCGTACGGGACGCGGGCGGGGCACACGCCGACGGCGGGGACGTCAGCCCGCTCAATCCAGTGCTGCGGGCGGGAACGGCACCGGACACGGATTCCGAGCCGCCGGACGACGACGGCAAGGGCGGGGACATTCCGCACGCGGTCGCCGAGCCGGGGGACGGCTGGGGCTCCGGCTGGTGGTCGGACCGCTGGGTGTGGACCGTGATCGGCGCGGCGCTGGCAGCGCTCGCCGGGGTGGGCGGCTACACCCTCACCCGGGGGCCGCGCTCTCCGGGCCGCCCGCCGGCCGGGACCGGATCCGACATCTAACTCGATGTCCGGAATCGGCGCGGGGCCCGCACGACGACCGTGCGGGCCCCGCGCCACATCGGGCCCGGGGTGATCCGGTCCGTCGGGGGCTTCTCGAGAAGCCCTAGCGGAAGCTCCCTGGAAGCTCTCCGGGGGCGACCCGGACGCTCAGGAATAGTCCTTGCCCATGAGCTGCCCAAAGACCTCGGGATCCGCGTCGAATCCACGAATAGCGCTCTGAATTCCCCATTCCCCCGCATCGTCCCTGGCGAATACCGCGACGGTGGCAGAAGTGGCTTCTGCGACACCGGTGAAGTCACTTGCCAGGAGTTCGGTGTATCCGTCGAGAATCCGGACACCGGTGTTCGCCACATCCCCGAACACCTTCCGCCCCGAACCCTGCTGGATGGTTATCCCGATGACCACCCGAACGTATTCGGACGACAGCCGCTCGAGCTCGAGGGTCATGGATTCGTCGGTGCCGAGGCCCTGACCGGTGCGGCTGTCCCGGTTGAGATTGATGGTGCCGTCCGGTGAGCGGCTGTCGAAGTGCACGAGGTACGCGGGCGCACCATACGGATCGGCGGCGCGGTACGTCCCGGCCACGATGTCGAGATCGTGGGGCGGCTCACCGAGGGGGCTCGGATCCCACTTGAGCGCCACCTCGACTTTCTGAAGCCCCTTGTTGAGACCAGTCACCCGGACTTCCCTTCCCTCGAACCAAACGGATTTGAATGCGCGTGCCGTCAAGCCTATCGCGGGCAGGGCGAGTTGAGGGTTTTCCCACGGCCGCGTGCGGCGCCCCGCCGAGGGGTCTCTACTATGGGCCTCCGTACTAACGGCGGAAGGAAGCGTCCATGCGACGGTTGGGGGACCTCGAGGCGGAGATCATGGACCGCCTCTGGGCTTGGCAGCGCCCCACGACGGTGCGGGAGATCGTGGACGACATCAACGAGCACCGCCCGGTCGCCTATACCACGGTGATGACCGTCGCTTCCATCCTCTACAACAAGGGCTGGCTGCTGCGCGCCAAGGAGGGCCGCGCATGGGTCTACTCACCGGTCCGCAGCCGCGAGGAGTACACCGCGGCACTGATGGAGGACGCCCTCGGCACCAGTGACGACCGCTCCGCCGCCCTGACCCACTTCGTCGAGCAGATGGGCCCCGAGGAGGTCAGCGCGCTGCGCAAGGCCCTGCGGGCCGCGGGGCGGCGGACCGAGGCGTGACGGCCGCCCTCGCCCTGGCCTGCTATGCCGCCGCCGTCGGCGTGGTGGCCCCGAAGGCGCTGGCGGGCAGCGCCTGGCCGCATCGCACACCCGCCCTGGCGGTTGCCGTTTGGCATGGGTTGGTCCTGTCGTTCACCATCGCGCTCGCTCTGACCACTTATCACCTCGTCACCCCAACTTGGCATCTTCACAGTGGAATGTCGGGCTTGCTCCGTTTTTGCGGGCTGACCCTGGACGCCCGGATGCCAGCCACCGGCCCGATCGGCGTTCCGGCCATCGCCGCACCCGCCTCGGTGGCACTGATTCCGCTCGTCCGCTTCGGCCATGAGGTGTTGCGGGCCCGCCGTGTCCGCGCCCGCCACCGGGGTGTTCTGGATCTGGTCGGCCGACGCTCGGCGCGGCTGCGCGCCACCGTGCTGGACCATGACACGCCCGCGGCCTACTGCCTGCCCGGCCGCAGGCCGCGGATCGTGGTGAGCGCGGGCGCGCTGCGGCTGCTCTCCCCTACGCAGCTGGAGTCCGTACTGGAGCATGAGCGGGCGCATATCGCGGGCCGCCACCATCTGGCGCTGGCGGCCACGGAGACGTTCGCCCGGGTGTTCCGGTGGCTGCCGCTGGCGCGTGAGGCCAGGGCGCAGACGGCGCTCCTGCTGGAGATGGCCGCGGACGACCGCGCACTGCGCCGCCATCCGCGCCAGGCGCTCGCCTCCGCCCTCTGCACGATGGCGGCGGGCAAGGCCGCCCACGCCCCCGGTGGGGCCTTCGCGGTGGGCGGGCCGGGCGCCGTGGTCCGGCTGCGGCGGATGCTGGATGTCCGGCGGCGTCCGCATCCCGCGCTGTGCGGCGTGCTGGCGGCGGTCGTGGCGGGCTTACCGCTACTGCCTCCCCTGCTGGGCTGCGCCCCCGGGATGTAGCGCTCCCAGCACACCACCCCCAGCACGCCCCAGGCCCGCCCCTGGCGTTACGGCCCGCCAAGGGCCCGCCCAGGGCCGTGCGGAGGGGCCGCGAGGCCCAGGGCGGGATGTGACGCGACTCAGAGCCGGTGGAGCAGGGTCCGCAGGGTGGCGACCTCGCTCGACTGGTTCTTCACGACGTCGTCGGCGAGCTTCTTGGCCTTGGCGTTACGGCCGTTCTTCTTCTCGTCCTTCGCCATGGCGATCGCGCCCTTGTGATGGTCGATCATCATGCTCGCGAAGGCCCGGTCAAAGGCGGGCCCCTTGGCGGCCTTGAGCTTCCGCATGTCCTCCTCGGACATCATTCCCTCCATGGTGCCCTTACCGCCCGCATCGTGATGCATTCCGGGCATCTCGCTCGAGGGCGCCTTCTCCGGCCTGCCCCAGCCCTTGAGCCAGGACTTCAAGGTGACGATCTCCGGATCCTGAGCCTTCTCGATCCGCCCCGCCAGACTCTTGATCCGCGCGTTCGACGCCTGGCCGTCGGCCAGCCTGGCCATCTCCAGGGCCTGCTGATGATGCGGGATCATCATCTGCGCGAACGTGACGTCCGCGGCGTTGAACGCGCCCGTGCCCGCCGTCGAGCTCGCTGTCGCTCCGGAGGTGGCGGACTCCTTCGCTCCCGTGTGGTCCGCGCCCTTCGTGTCGCCATCGCCGCCACACCCGGCGAGCAGCAGCCCTCCCGCGGTGACGGCGCCCACGAACGCGAGACGGCGATGGATCGACCCTCGCGGGGCACGCATGAATGCGGTCATGTCGATATACCTCTTTTTGCCAAGTGTTGACTGTTCTTTGGGGCGTACCGGCGCTTTACGCGCGGTGCGGCCTATATCCGCAGAACAGACAGGGCGGTGAGGTCGGGGCCGGGCGAGGGATGGTCGGGCCGCGCGACGACGGCCCCCACCACGGGAAGCCCCAGCGGCGGACCGCCCCGGCGGGCGAACACGGCGCCCAGGAGCGCTCCGAGGACCCATACGCCGAGTACCGCGACACACAGCGAGGCCATGTCCATAGCGGTCATGGGTTCGCGTGGCTCTGTCTCGGGCGCGGCCGGGGCATGCCCGGCTTCGGCGGACGGCGCGGCGGCGGTCCGCTGCGTTCCGGTGTCGGTGGCACCACCGTGGCCGGTGCCATCGGGCGCAGGATCTCCGTCGTACAGCACACTGCCGTCGTACGGCCCACCGCCGCCATGCGACACGGGGCGCGCCCCACCGGACGCATGGTGCGCCGAATGGGTCATACCCGGGCCGGAGCCACCCTCGGGATGGCCCAGGGTGTGCATCACCAGGACCCCGAGCGCGAGCACCACGACGAGCAGAAGCCGCGGAAGGACTCCGTCCGTGCGCATGCTCCTGGCGGTGGTCACCGTCGCTCCTCGGGGTCGGCGCGATCTCTCTCGGAGCCCCACCCTACTCCTAACGCGGTTAGTACGCGCACCAACCCCCGGAGACTTCCCGGGGCCGCTTAGACCTCCCGCATCGCCAGCCTGGCCAGCATGTTCTTCGCGTCATCGGCGACCTGGGCGTCCGCGACCACCTCATAGCGCGCGGCCACGATCTGGCTGCGGGACGAGAAATCGCGCCGCCCTCCGGTCATGGCGTGCCCCACGAAACCGAAGATCGCGCCGAAGATCGCGCCATAGACCAGACCGCTCAGCAGCAGCACGATCACGTTGTGGGCCCCCGCCGCGAACACGGACAGCAGCAGCCCGATCAGCAGTCCGAACCACGCCCCCGTACCGGCGCCCGCGAGCGCCGCACGGCCCCTGGTCAGCCGCCCGAGCACGGTCTCGACCATCCGGAGGTCCGAGCCGATGATCGCGGTGTGCTCCACCGGGAACTTGTTGTCGGCCAGGAAATCCACTGCGCGCTGAGCCCCGGCGTAGGTCGGGTACGAGCCGACGACCGGGCGGTCGACCACCTCCGACGGCGGTTGCTGGGTCATCGCTGACTCCCTCCGTCAAGGAGAGCGTGCGCCCGCGCCTGCCCCCTCGCAACGGGAGAGAAGCGGGAGGAGCGGAGAAGAGCGGAGAAAACCCCAGCGGAGAGTGCGCGCCGCCGCCGCGCCGCCGGTTATCCGGAACACCGCCGCGGCTCTCCGTGGAACATTTCCCCGGCACTCTTCGCCCCTCAATTCCCACCCGTCCGAGACCACGCGATTCCCGGAGGTCTCCGGTTCCTTTCCGCCGAGCGGAAAGGAACCGGAGACCCGAAGGGGCTTACCGGTATCAGCGGCGGGCGAGGTGGTCAGTTCGGTCGGTGTGATCGGTGCGGATGAGGGAGCGCACCATCCGGCAGGTGGTGTCGGACGGCGGATGCACCCCGATCCGGGCGGCCGTGGTGCGTATCTTGCGGTTGGACGCCTGCTCGGGGCGGTAGACACCGGAGTTGAGCAGCGCGATGGCCAGGCGCATGGCCTTCAGACGGCGGTTGTGGGACTCGTACCACTCACGCGGGCGCCCGGCGGGCATCCGCTTCTTCGGCAGGGTCGGAAAGGTCGGCAGATCCTGAAGAGGGGGTCCGGCAACGGCCATCGGCAGCCTCCTGCGTCGGTCGGGAAAGCTTCCCTTCAACTCCCTCCATTCTACCGCCGGGTACTGACAAAGGCCCCTGGTCAGACCCCGTTCCAGGGCGGTCTCGCGGTACCGTGTGCGGCATGGAGATCTGGATCAATCCGGCATGCACGAAGTGCCGTAGCGCGCTCACCCTGCTCGACGCGGAGGGCGCCGGTTACACCGTGCGCCGCTATCTCGAGGACGTACCGAGCCAGGACGAGATCCGCGCGGTGCTCGACCGGCTCGGGCTGGATCCGTGGGACATCACCCGGACCCAGGAGACGGCCGCGAAGGAGCTGGGCCTGAAGGACTGGCCGCGCGAGGAGAGCGCACGGGACCGCTGGATCGCGGCGCTCGCCGAGCACCCCAAGCTCATCCAGCGGCCCCTCATCACGGCGGACGACGGTTCGGCGCTGGTGGGGCGCACCGAGGAGGCGGTACGGGAGGCGCTGTCCCGGTCCCGCCGCTGACCCCGGGCCCAGCCCACGGGAGTACGGAAAGCGCGCACCAGATACGCCCCGGCGCCCCGTGCCGTACACGGGGCCCCGGGGCGTATGTGGCGGCGCGCGGTACCTCGGTGTCCCGGCGGCGCTCGGTACCTCAGTGCCCCAAGGCCGCGCCGGCTCAGCGGCTCCGCGGTGTGGTCTGCTGCGGGCGCAGCAGGAACCGCTGTGTCTTACCGCTGGAGGTCTTCGGCAGCTCGGTCACGAAGTGCACCTGCCGCGGATAGGCGTGCTTGGCGTACCGCTCCTTGACCAGTTGCTGCAGCTCGGCCCCGAGCGCGTCGCCCGCCTCGATCCCGGCGCGCGGCACCACGAACGCCTCCACGATCTCGCCGTACTCCTCGTCCGGTACGCCGACCACGGCGGCCTCCGCCACCGCGGCGTGCTCCAGCAGCACGGTCTCCACCTCGAAGGGGCCGATGCGGTAACCCGCCATCAGGATGATGTCGTCACCGCGCCCCGAGAAGAACAGGTGACCCTCCTCGTCGCGGGAGGCGGTGTCACCGGTGTAGAACCAGCGCCCGTCGGGGCTGAACTTCTCGGCGGTCTGCTCGGGGGCGTCGCGGTAGCCCCTGAACCACATCAGCGGGCTGTCGGGGATGTCCACCACGACCCGGCCGGGGATGTCCACGCGGGCCAGCGCGGAGTTGGTGTCCTCGCGCAGCACCTTGACCCCCCAGCCGGGCAGCGGACGGCCCATGGAGCCGGGCTTGATCTCGTCCCGCAGCGCCGGGTGCCACGCGTGGGCGATCACCATGCCCAGCTCGGTCGAACCGTAGTGGTCGCGCACCGGCACGCCGAGCGTCTCGAGCGCCCAGTCGACGACGTCCGGGGGGAGCGGTTCGCCCGCCGCGGAGCAGCAGCGCAGCCGCAGATCGGCCGGGGCGGGGATGCCGGAGGAGCGCAGCTTGCGGTAGACGGTGGGCCCGGCGGCGAAGTTGGTGACCCCGAAGCGGGACAGCACCTCCCAGGTGGACTCCGCGGAGAACAGGCCGTTCAGCAGCAGTGCGCGCTGCCCGAGGGCGAGGGGCCCGATGAGCGCGTAGTACAGGCCGTACGCCCAGCCCGGGTCGGCGGCGTTCCAGAAGACATCGGTGGGCCGCTGGTCCAGGCCGAACTGCTGGTACATGGCGAAGCCCGCGACGGCCCGCAGTGGGATCGGGACGGCCTTCGGCGTGCCCGCGGTGCCCGAGGTGAACAGCTCCACGATGAGCCCGTCGCCGCCCACGGCCACCGGCTCGGGCAGCGGGGCGTTCCCCTCGGCCAGCTCGGCGAAGGACAGATCGGCCCCGGTGGCCGGGCCGGTGGTGACGATCCGCCAGGGGCGCTCACCGGGGAAGCCGGACTCCGGGTCCAGCTTGGGGCGTTGATCGGCGTCGGCGATCACGACCTTGGTGTCATTGCCCGTGATCCGCAGCGCGATGGCGGGCGGGGCGAACGCGGTGAACAGCGGCACCTGGACGGCCCCGAGCCGCCAGATCGCAAGGCTCGCGACCAGCAGTTCGGTGGATTTGCCCATCAAGGTGGCGACGCGGTCGCCCACTCCGACCCCCAGGGCGGCCAGGGCACCGGCCATGCGCGAGGAACGGTCACGGAGCTCCCCGTACGTCAGGTCATAGCCGGTCAAGTCCTTGCCCACCACCGTGAACGCGACGGCGTCGTCCGGGTGCCTGTCGCACAGCAGGTACGCGGTATTCGCCGCAGGCTCACCGAAGGTCTTGAGCAGGTCAGCCATGCGCTGTTCTGGGCTGGTCAAGAGGTCTCCTAGTGCTGGTATCCACAAGTGGCTGGTATCCACGGGTGTGCTGGTATCCACGAATCGCGCCGGACGGAAGGAGGGCCGGTGCCCGGCTTCGGGCGAGCGCGGACGCACCTCGGGGGCGCGGGCGCACCTCGCCTTCCGGGGTGGGCTGTTCCCGGGCTGTGCTGGCGAAGTCCCAGGCGGCGGCAGCTCCCGTTGGCCGGTACACGCTATCGCGCTTTCCGACCGGTCCGTCAGCCGTCCTCCGACTTCGGCATTCCCGGGACACTTCGGCATCTCTTGAGCGCTTCGGCATTCCCCAGGCACGTCCGCGGCCCCTAGGCACTTCGGCATTCCCGGGGCACATCCGCGGCCCCTAAGCACTTCGGCATCCCCGGGGCACTTCGGAGGTCCCCAGGCGCACTGGCGCCCCGACGCACTCTGGCGCCTCTCCCTTCCCCGTCCTACCTTTTGGGCAGCCGTAGGCATACCGCTCGCACGGCTTGTCATGTCTGAGCTCCGAGACGCCCGACACGAGGTGAGCCTTGATCCTCCCCCGAAGACCCGTCGGCCGGTTGACCGTCGTCGCCGCCGTCCTCGCCACCGCGGCGGCCATCGCCGCCGGGCCCGCCCGGGCCACCCCCGACGGCACACCGTCGGCCGCCCCCGCCCGGCCGTCGCCGGTGCGGCCGATCGATCCGCAGCACTGGCGCAACCCCGACGACATGACCTGGGCCGACTACCGCGCGGTCCCCGGTACCGACTGGGCGGACCCCGCCGTCAAGCCCACCCAGCGCACCTTCAAGGGTGCGCTGGTGCTCCTGGACTATCCGGACGAGGAGTTCACGGTCGGCCAACCGCCCGGGTCCACGCTGTTCGGCAATCCGCAGCCCAGCGCCTCCGATGTCCCTCGCGCCCGGCTTCCGCGCTTCTACCAGGACTTCCTCAACACACCTGGGCCGCTGAACAACGGTCACACCATCAACGAGTACTGGATGGAGGACTCCGGCGGCCGCATCGGTGTCGATCTGACCGCCTTCGGTGTGTACCGCATGCCGGGCCGGTCCCATCAGTACGGCGTCGAGGACTCGATGAACCCGGGCGCCTGCCCGCCCGGAGACACCTGTGGCAAGAACATCCGGGAGGACGGCAGGGCCGCCTGGGTGGCCGATGTCGGCGCAGGCAAGGCGGACTCCTTCGACTTCGTCTTCTACCTCACCGCCGGACAGGACGAGTCGTCCACCTGGCAGGAGTTCGGCCCGATGAAGTTCCCGGGCGCACCGGACATACCCGCCGCCTGGGGACCACCGGCCCCCACGGGCGACAACTCCGCCCGGACCCGCTACGTGCCGTGGACGTCCTGGCAGGCCGCGGCCCGTATCTGGCCCAACGCCGCCGACGGGTCATCGGTGCAGGCCGAGAGCTCCGGCATGGCCGTGTACGCCCATGAGCTCAGCCACATCCTGGGCATCGGGGACAACTACAACAACCCGTACGGCACCCCGCTCAGCCGTGCGTACACCGGCATCTGGAGCATGCTCTCCCGCGGCTCCTTCAACGGCCCCGGCGGTCCCCACACCCGGTGGCGGATCCCCGCCACGGCCGGGGGCTCGATGGGCTCCCAGCATGTGCTGCGCGACAAGCTGAAGCTCGGCATCGTGGACGAGAAGAACGTGCTGCGGCTGGACCGCGCCGCGCTGAAGAGCTCCGGCCTGGTCGTGGCCCGGGTGACCGCACGCTCGGCGCCACCGGGCGAGCAGGGGCTCTCCGGGGTCAACATCGCCATGGGCGGCGGCGATCTGTCGGGGCCCTGCGACAACGCCACGGACCCGCTGTGTGACGGCGGCGGCTACGACAACTACACCGTCGAGGTCGTCGACCGCATGGGCATGGACTCGTTCACCCCGGACCACGGGGTGCTGCTGGCCAAGACCAAGGACCAGGACCGGGCACCGTTCGCCTGGGTGGTCGACGCCCACCCCGAGGACATCGACATGGTGGACTTCGAGCGCCCCGACGGCACCACCCAGAAGATCACCATGGGTGACTACCGGCAGCTCAGCGATGCGCTCTTCCACGCCGGGGCCGACTCAGGCAGCCAGTACGAGTACACCGACCGGGCCAACCGGCTGCACTTCTATGTGCTCGACCTCAAGCGCGACAGGTCCGGAGTGCTCTCGTACACCATCGCCGTGAAGTCCCTGGACGGCGCCGGACCGCAGCGCCGCGGAGTGGCCCTGCACCGCGGTACGGCCAAGGGGGACCCCTCCCGCTCCCGGGCCGTGTGCACCTTCGGCCTCACCAACACCGGGCGCGCCACCGGGGACCGGGCGAAGACTCCGGCCACATCGGTGGACTCGGATGTCTACCGGCTGTCGGCGAAGGCCGTCGGCCGCGGCTGGTCCGCCTGGCTGCCCAACCGCCTCGCCACCGCCAGGGCCGGTGGCTCGGTGGACGTGGAGGTGGCCGTGGCCGCGCGGAAGGGTGCCGAGCGGCGGGGCGCGGTCGTCCTCACCGCCCGCTCCGAGAGCGATCCGCACCGAACGGCCACGGCGCTGTGCCGGGTGTCGGGCCGCCGGTAGGGCAACGGGGGACGGCCCGCCGGGAATACGGCGGGCCGTCCCCGTTCAGCGGGACTGCTACGCCCCGTCGATCGGCACCCTGAGGGTGTCGGGCTCACAGCCCGCCGTACCGGCGATGATCCGCGCCGCCCCCCTGGTGAGCGGCACCAGGCTCCGCTCGTCCACCTTGTCCGGGGTGTCCCGCGGATCGAAGATGTACATGGGCGTGGTGATCAGCTGCACCAGTGGCACACCCGTGTAGTAGAAGTAGGCGCCGTCGGTGGCCGGGTTCGGCGCGAAGGCGGTCGGCGACAGGATCCACGAGCGGCGCAGGTCCTCCGCCGCGAGGGAGTCGGCCACCAGCTGCTCCAACTGGGGCGCCTGGGTGGTGAACCACCAGCGGACCTCGGGATGGTCGGTGGGCACGACCTCGCCGTCGACCACCTCCGCCTGGCGGGCGGCGTGTTCCAGATGCATTTCGAGGACGACCCGGGGGAAGAGCTCCGGGTGCGCCGCGATGAACGCCTGGGTGCCCGCGGCGCCCGCCATATGGCCGGACGTCAGCACGAACAGCATGTTGTGCGGCCGCAGTTCCTGTGGCACCGACGCCCAGAACGTGGCCTGCGCCAGGACGAGCGCGACCCCGGAGGCGTCCTCCACCGCCGATGCCCAGGGGCCGTCGTGGTGTGAGCCGACGATCACCCAGTGATCGGAGGCGCCGGGCAGGGTGCCCACCACATTGTGGGTGGTCTCCTCGGTGATGGTGGCATCGGAGACGATCCGGCCCTCGCACTCCCCCGACGTCATCAGCTCGCGGACCCGCTGCCCGTCCGCGCCGCTCAGCCAGATGCCGGGGATGGGGCGCCGTTCGGCGTCATACGGCCAGTAGAAGTCGCTGGTCTCCCAGGGCAGTCCGGTGAGCAGGCCGACATAGGCCGTGGCGCCGTCCTTGATGGCGATGTCGAAGTCCAGCACATGGGGGAGGTCGAAGGGCACGGTCTGGACGAGGTCGGGGAACACGCCCTCGGGGTCGTAGGAGCCCGTGGCCCGGGCCTCCACCTCGGTCTGCGGCAGCTGAGTAAAGCCGATCTCCTGGACCGCGATGGAGCCCCGCACCTCCCCGTTCTCCATCCGCGCCAACGGGCCCTCGGTGCCCTCGGTCGGGGTGGTGTACGGCAGGGCGAGTCCCTGGAAGCGGATGGCCTCATCGGGTCGCCCGGTGGGCCAGATCTCGAAGGTGGCGGACCGCGGCCGCCAGATGGGCGTGTCCAGCGGCTCCAGCCGTACGTCCGCCAGGCCGGTCTCCCGGAATTGTTCGGCGGCCCACTCCTCGGTCCAGCCGTCGGCCGGATAGCCCGCCCGGCGAATGCCCTGGCTGACGATCAGCTCGATCCAGGCCATCATCTCCTTCGAGGTGGGGGCCCGATCGATGTACTTCTCCAGCTCCGGCCAGCCGCCCATCGTCATCCTCCTCATCGCCCTCATCGCCACGGTCGGCATTCATGGTCGGCGGGCGGGCTAAAGCTGGGCTAACGCGAGGCCAGTACGCCGCTTTTCGCCGCACCCCATTTGGTATCGGTTCGCCATCGACGAGCAGGCCAAGCCGGGCGTTAGGCCCACTTTGGTGACGGCACAAATGATGGTCGCCATATGCCGGACAGGCCGCCGCTCAAGCGGCTCAGCCGCAGGTCAACGCCCGATTGACGGTTGGGAGTCGAGTGTGCGTACCGAAAGCTCGGAGGAACGGGAACGGGAACGGGAACGGGAACGGGAACGGGAACGGGAACGGGAACGGGAAGCGCGGGGCGCGGCCCGGCGGAGAAGGTGGACCCGGCAGATCCCCGCCGGTGTCGTGGGTATGGCCGCCCTGAGCCTGATCGCGCTCACCGTCTCCCCCGTGAACGCCGAGCCCGATACCAGAGCCGAACCGCCGCGCGGCAGAAATCCGCTCCCCGCTCCCCCGCAGATCCGCGATCTGGACTTTCTGCTCGGCTCCCACACCTGTGACTACACCCCACCGCCCGGCGGAAAGCCCGCGGTGCTGAAGCTGAACACCAAGCGGGCGCTGGGCGGGCATTACCTCTACACGGACGCCACGCTCGAACCCGGGGGCGTGGTGGGCCGTTCGTCCTTCGGCTGGAATCCCGTGGACCGGACATTCATCACCCAGTACCACGACAACTGGGGTTCCTCGGGGAACTACACCTCGCCCGGCTGGAAGGACGGCCATCTGATATTCAAGGGCCCCCTCACCCAAGTGATCAACCCGAACGCATCGGGGGAGACAACGGGCGTGAAGCTGGACCTTAGGGATGACTATCAGGTGCTCGGGCCAGGGCATTTCAAGGACACCACGAGCTTCACCTTCCCCGACGGAAGTACCTTGCAAGGCAGTTACGACTGCCGCCGCCAATAGCGTTCAGCATTCCGGACCGAGGGAAGTGGGGGTGGCCGACCATGGTGAGCGATGAAGAGAAGCTGCTCGACTATCTGAAGCGGGTGACGGCGGATCTCCGGCAGACACAGCGCCGTCTGAAGGATGTCGAGTCCGCGGGGCATGAACCGGTCGCCATCGTGGGAATGTCCTGCCGCTTCCCCGGAGCCGTACGGTCCCCAGAAGAGCTGTGGGAACTCGTCGCCGCGGAGCGGGACGCCATTTCGGAACTCCCCACCGACCGCAATTGGGATCTGGAGAATCTCCTCCACCCAGACCCGGACCATCCTGGGACGAGTTATGCGCGCGAGGGCGGCTTCATCGACGACCCCGCGGGATTCGACGCCGCATTCTTCGGCATCAGCCCCCGCGAGGCCCTGGGGATGGCGCCGCAGCAGCGGCTGGCCCTCGAGGCGTCCTGGGAGGCCATCGAGCACGCCGGGGTCGATCCTGAGTCGCTGCGGGGCAGCCGGACCGGCACCTTCATCGGCTGCGATCACCTCGACTACTGCTCCGACGCCTCCCAGGTGCCCGAGGGCTCGGCGGGCTACTTCACCATCGGCAACTCCGCCAGTGTGGTGTCCGGCCGGGTGGCGTACACCCTCGGTCTGGAGGGCGCCGCGATGACGGTGGACACCGCGTGCTCCTCCTCCCTGGTCGCCATGCATCTGGCCTGCCAGGCGATCCGGCAGGGCGAATGCGAAATGGCGCTCGCCGGGGGCGTGGCCGTGATGTCCTCGACGGCACCGTTCATCGGCTTCAGCGAGCTGCGGGGGCTCGCGCCGGACGGCAGGTCCAAGGCGTTCTCGGCCAACAGCGACGGCATGACCCTGGCCGAGGGCGTGGGCGTCCTGCTACTGGAACGGTTGTCGGACGCGCGCCGCAACGGCCACCGGGTGCTGGCCGTGATCCGGGGCACGGCGGTCAACCAGGACGGCGCGAGCAACGGCCTGACGGCGCCCAACGGGCCCTCCCAGCAGCGGGTGATCCGGCAGGCGCTCGCCAACTCCCGGCTGTCCGCGTCCGATGTGGACGCGGTAGAGGCACACGGTACGGGTACGCCGCTGGGCGACCCGATCGAGGCCCAGGCGCTGCTGGCCACGTATGGGCAGGAGCGGCCCGAGGGGCATCCGCTGTGGCTGGGGTCCATCAAGTCCAACATCGGGCACGCACAGATGGCCGCGGGCGCGGCCGGGGTCATCAAGATGGTGATGGCCATGCGCCATGGGGTGCTGCCCGCCTCACTGCACATCGACGAACCGACCCCCCATGTCGACTGGAGCACGGGCGATGTCCATCTGCTGACCGAGGCGCGGGAGTGGCCCCGGGGCGAGCATCCGCGGCGGGCGGGGGTCTCGTCGTTCGGCATCAGCGGGACCAACGCCCATCTGATCCTGGAGCAGGCCCCCGAGGGGGTCGCAATGGCACAGGGGGGCACTGAGGCGCAGCCGGGGGCGGCGGTCGGTTCGGGGGAACTGGTGGAGTCGGTGGGTGGGCCGGTGCCGTGGGTGGTGTCGGCGCGCGGTACGGAGGCGCTACGGGGCCAGGCGCGGGCGCTGACCCAACGGGTGCACGCCGACCCCGGCGTGAGTGTCACCGATGTGGGATGGTCCCTGCTGCGCTCCAGGACGCTCTTCGACCACCGGGCCGTGGTCATCGGCCAGGACCGCGAGGAGCTGGTCGCGGGGCTGGAGGCACTGGCCGCCGGGGAACCACATCCGGGCCTGGTGCACCCCGGCACGGCCGCCGAGGCCACCGGCCAAACCGTGTTCCTCTTCAGCGGACAGGGCAGCCAACGCCCCGGCATGGGCGCCGAACTCTACGACCACTTCCCCGTCTTCACCGAAACCTTCGACGAGGTGTGCGCCCTCCTCGACCCGCATCTCCAACACCCGCTACGGCAGGTGGTCTTCGAAACCGACCCCGAGCAGGCGGCGCTGCTGGACCACACCACCTACGCCCAAGCCGGACTGTTCGCCCTACACATCGCCCTGGCACGACTCCTCGACTCGCTCGGCGTACGCCCCGGCGCCGTCATCGGCCACTCCATCGGCGAAATCGCCGCCGCCCACATCGCCGGAGTCTTCGACCTCCCCGACGCCTGCCACCTCGTCGCCACCCGCGCCACCCTCATGGGAAGACTCCCCGACGGCGGAGGCATGGCCACCATCACCGCCACGGCTGAGGAACTTGCCGAAGATCTTGCCGCACACGACAACCAAGTGAGCATCGCCGCCCTCAACACCCCCACCAACACCGTCATCTCCGGCCCTCTTGAACTCGTCACCGACATCAGCACCACCTGGGCCTCGAAGGGCCGCAAGACCCGCACACTGACCGTCAGCCACGCCTTCCACTCCCCCCTGATGGACCCCATCCTGGAACCCTTCGCGCAGGCCATCGATGGCCTGACCTTCCACTCACCCACCATCCCAATCCTCAGCAACCTCACCGGCCAACCAGCCGACGAGGAAATCACCACACCCCGCTACTGGGCGCAACACATCCGCCAGCCCGTCCACTTCCACCCCGCCATCACCCACATCGCACCCGAAACCGGCGTCTTCCTCGAACTCGGCCCCGACCCCACCCTGGC